>NZ_JSYP01000008.1 GCF_000813005.1 Flavobacterium sp. KMS
TTGGCATATCGGCGTCTGATAACATCATTTTCAATATTATGACCACCTTCCTGGACTCTGGTTCTTACTCGTTCAATAGCCAGATTAACATCTTGAAGCCAAAAAAACAAAAGTATAACCTTATATCCTTTTTCCTGCGCCAGAATTACTTTTGATTTATAACTTTTTGTGGCTAATGTTGTCTCAAAAGCAAATACTTCATTGTTAGATAATAGCTCATTTATCCTATGTAACATTATTCTGCCAGCTTCAAAAGCAACTTTTTCTGGCTGAAAGGGTGATAGACCTTTCGCAATCTCATCTGCATTTACAAACTCCTTACAATTTAATATTTCTGGAAGTATTGTAAATGAAGCGGTTGTTTTACCTGCTCCATTACACCCTGCTATTATATAAAGATTTTTACTCATTTGAGCAAAGATAAGCAATTTCACATTTAATATAAATAGTTTATATTAGGTTCTGTCGCATCTATCAGAATCAAATATAAGAATTTAAGTGATTTAAAATTTAGCATGCCAGTTTACAGAATGATTTAAACATAGATTTCCCTGGTTTGACCATCTGATTCTTTCTAAGCATATGCACAACTTCAATTCCACTCAATGTTCGCCTAGCCGATTCAAAACTTTTAAAACCTAACCCGTTTTGTATTCGCCATTTTATAAATCGATGGTCCTGTTCTACAATATTGTTGAGATATTTACACTGCCGGATTTTAATCTTTGAGCATAAACGCTTGTTATAGACTTTGATAGGGGCAGTATTAGAACCACTTTTATCAATGTTTATTACTCTTGGCCTGTAGTTATCACTAATTGCTTTAATTAGAAATGACTGCGCACTCATTCTCTGTCTTTTTCTGGTCAAAAGAAAGTCTACTGTATTGCCTAATTTATCTACTGCTCTATATAAATAACACCAAATACCATTTACTTTGATATAGGTCTCATCTAATCTCCAGCTCCCTCCCACGCTACCTTTTCTCTTCTTCATCGCTGACTCAAGCAAAGGTGTAAACTTATAAACCCAGCGCTGAATCGTAGCATGATCCACAAGCACTCCTCTAATTTTCATTATTTCCTCAACATCACGGTAACTAAGTGTAAATCTTAGCTTGAAATATACTGCCTGAAGAATTATATATTTTGGATAACAATGACCTTTAGTATTCATCTTTTGATCGGTTTAAAATTCTAAAGATAAAAGTTATTCCCAGATGCGACAGAACCGTATCTTCTGTTTGTATGCTTTTTTACTGCATAAATGTGAGCAGTAAACAGAAGCCACAGTTTTAGGCAGAAATTCCTCCCCGCAGTTAAGACATTGTTTATTTATTCTTTTCATCATCTTTGTCTCCTCATTAAGGTACCATAAGTAGACATAAGTGCCACTTCGTCTCCTTTTAAGTGCCGGTACAAATATGGTACAAATATATGATAAAAAACGATTAAAAAAGAGCAGAAACAAAAATGCATAAAAAAGAAAAACCGCTGTAAACTTTACGTTTACAGCGGTTTAACACTTATTATTAACTGATGTTAATCAGTAATTATTTGACTTCTTCGAATTCAACGTCTTCAACATTGTCTCCTTGAGCTTGCTCTTGTTGTGGAGCAGCTTGTTGACCTTGTTCACCTTGAGCGTACATTGCTTCTGTAGCTGTTTTCCAAGCTGCATTAATGTTGTCAAGAGCAGTTTGAATAGCTGGAATGTCTTGAGATTGGTGAGCCATTCTCAATTCAGTTAAAGCGTACTCAACAGCAACTTTATGATCGTCAGCTAATTTGCTTCCTAACTCTTTTAATTGAGTTTCAGTTTGGAAAATCATGCTGTCAGCTTCGTTTAATTTCTCAGCTCTTTCTTTTGCTATTTTATCAGCGTCAGCGTTAGCTTCAGCATCTTTTTTCATTTTTTCGATTTCTTCAGCTGTTAATCCAGAAGAAGCTTCGATACGGATATCATGAGATTTTCCTGTTCCTTTATCAGTTGCAGAAACTTTGATGATACCATTAGCATCGATATCAAAAGTAACCTCGATTTGAGGAACTCCTCTTGGTGCTGGTGGAATACCATCTAAGTGAAAACGACCGATAGTTTTGTTATCAGCAGCCATCGCTCTTTCTCCTTGCAATACATGAATTTCAACAGATGGTTGAGAATCAGCAGCAGTAGAGAAAACTTGAGATTTTTTAGTTGGAATAGTAGTATTAGACTCAATTAATTTAGTCAATACACCACCCATAGTTTCGATACCTAAAGATAAAGGTGTAACGTCAAGTAACAATACATCTTTTACATCTCCAGATAAAACTCCACCTTGAATAGCTGCTCCAATTGCAACAACCTCATCAGGGTTAACACCTTTAGATGCTTTTTTACCAAAGAATTTTTCAACTTCGTCAGCGATTCTTGGCATACGAGTAGAACCTCCTACAAGAATAACTTCGTCGATATCAGCAGTAGTTAAACCTGCATCTTTTAATGCTTTAGCAACTGGCTCCATAGAACGTTTAACTAATGAATCAGTTAATTTTTCGAACTGAGCTCTAGACAATTTTTTCACTAAGTGTTTTGGTCCAGAAGCCGTAGCAGTTACGTATGGCAAGTTGATTTCAGTTTCAGAAGAAGAAGACAATTCAATTTTTGCTTTCTCAGCAGCTTCTTTCAAACGCTGTAATGACATTGGGTCAAGACGTAAGTCAATACCTTCTTCAGCTTTAAATTCGTCAGCTAACCAGTCAATAATTTCGTGGTCAAAATCATCTCCACCTAAGTGAGTATCACCGTTTGTAGATAATACTTCAAAAACTCCGTCTCCTAATTCAAGAACAGAGATATCAAATGTACCTCCACCTAAATCGTAAACAGCAATTTTTTGATCAGTTCCTTTTTTATCTAATCCGTAAGCCAAAGCTGCTGCTGTAGGCTCATTGATGATACGCATAACTTTAAGACCTGCAATTTCACCAGCTTCTTTCGTAGCTTGACGTTGTGCATCATTAAAGTAAGCAGGAACAGTAATAACCGCTTCAGTTACAGTTTGACCTAAATAGTCTTCAGCAGTTTTTTTCATTTTTTGAAGAGTCATTGCAGACAATTCTTGAGCAGTATATAAACGACCATCAATATCCACACGTGGAGTATTGTTGTCACCTTTTACTACTTTGTAAGATACTCTTTTTGCTTCGTTTGTAGTCTCAGCAAAAGTGTGTCCCATAAAACGTTTAATAGAAGCAATCGTTTTTGTAGGATTCGTTACCGCTTGTCTTTTTGCAGGATCACCCACTTTAATTTCTCCACCTTCAACAAAAGCGATGATAGATGGCGTTGTTCTTTTTCCTTCTGCGTTAGGAATAACAACTGCTTCGTTACCTTCCATTACAGAAACACAAGAGTTCGTAGTCCCTAAATCAATTCCGATTATTTTACCCATTTTTTTATATATTTAATTTTGATGTATACTTATTTTAACAACTCATGGTGCTTAAGTCAATCTTTGTGCCAATACAAAAAAACCATATAAATTGTCAGTTTTCCATACTGGCACACCAAATATTATATGACAACATGACATTTTTTCCTACTGACATTTACGTCACAACCCAATATACAATGTCATTATCAGGAGCTATTCCTGCTGTACACTATATCTTTTTCTGTCTAAAGGAGCCAGAAAAAGGATGCCGTTTCCATCAGGGCTAGAACAACCATTACGCTACCCTACTTTAATACTTCCCTAAAAATATAAAATTACAAATCTTATATAAAATACTATATTTCAAAAAGTTATTAAAAACATAAATTTAAACATAAATATCCAAAAGACAATGAATTTTAAGGTCACGATAAAAAAACATAACCGATACGAAACTTAATCTTAACTTTATTATCAAAAAAAAATTAGCATAATCTAATAGCATAATACCCTACAGGATTTAAATAATTTTAAGGAAATAGCTACATTAGCACCATTTTTAAATTACTTATATTCACAGGAACAGCAACAAAACAAATAGAATTGATGAACAACTGCTGTTCTAGATTAAAAATACTTTCCAAAATAGTAACAGATAAGAACATTCAATGAAAGCATACATTCAAACAGACAAATCCGGAAACTACTACAATGTAAACGCTTATGTTGCCAATGAAGGCTTTCAATCTTTAGGTTGGGAAACAAAAAAATACTTTTTAATAGATGACATCACAGACAACAACCCCGAAAGTTTAGTTGTTGGCGGTATTGGAAACGTGAGAAAACGATTGGAAAAATTCGGAATAGAGCGCCCTACAAATGAAATAGATTATCCTCAAGAATTAGAAAAATATTTAGGCAGGAAGGTTTGGGTTTCTACAATTGAAGAAATATTTGCAGACGAAAAAAATTGGAATGTTTTTATAAAACCAAAAAAAGACACCAAAAAGTTTGCAGGAAAAGTCGTTAAGGATTATAAAGACTTTATTGGAATTGTTGACAACGACAATCCAACGCAAATTTGGTGTTCTGAAATAGTAAATTTTAAAACTGAATGGAGATGTTTTATAAGATACGGTCAAATTTTAGATATTAGACAGTATAAAGGTGCTTGGGATTCTAAACTCGACTTGTCTATAATTGAAAATGCTGTTAAAGATTTTAAAAGTGCTCCAGCTTCATACGCTTTAGATTTTGGTATAGATGAAAATGACACTATGAAATTAGTCGAAATAAATGATGGACATTCGTTGGGAACTTATGGAATAAGCCCTACAAATTATGCTAAGTTTTTATCTGCAAGATGGTCAGAGTTAACAAAAACAAAAGATTATACTCGATTTTAAAAATACGATTACCAACAAGTAGATTCGGAATATTAACCCACAAAAAAATGAAACTAAAACTAACTTTACTCTTTTTGACTTTGTCTATTTCGGCATTTGCACAAACCAATTTAGGAATTGGTTTAATTGCTATTAAATTTAATGACAAAACAGTTTTGCCCTTTTATTCTTCAATTAATGATAAACAACCTATAAAAACAATTCGTTTTTTTAATGATGAAACGATCAACAGCTGGAACATTCAAGATCTCAAAAATCAACAAAAATGGTTAAAACCAGAAATACTATGGTTAGATTATAACTTCTTTATTTTCCGCTGCGAGAAACAAGAAAAAGACTGGTTTAAGATAATTGTAGACAATGAGTCTGGAAAATCACTCTGGATTAAGAAAAGTAAAAATACCGAATTTAGAGATTGGGAAAAGTACCTTCAGGATATGTTTAGAATTTCAAGAAAATCGAAAGCTGACAAAATTTATAAATTGCCAAATACAAATTCCGGAACAATTAAATATTTAGGAGAAGAGTGTTTTCAGGTTAAATCGATGAAAGGCGATTGGATTCAGATTTTCACATCTGAATGTGATGACGTAAGAAGTGAAATAAAATCAGGATGGATAAAATGGAAGAATGGAAACACTTTACTAATAGAATGTTTTCCAACAAGTTAAAATAATCAAAAAACAAATACAGCAATATTACATTAGCATTTTTCAAAATTACGTAAATGGAAAATTACAGCATCATCATATTTATACTCGCAATAGTAATAGGGCTTTCGGTACTTGCAGAACAAATAAAATTGCCCTACCCTATCTTACTGGTAATCGTAGGTATAGCCATAGGATTTATTCCCGGAATTCCTGAGATAGAAATTAATCCCGAGATAATCTTCCTACTCTTCCTGCCACCATTATTATACGACGCCTCATTTAATATTTCCCCAAAAGATTTTAAGACCAATCTTAGTACAATAGGCACACTAGCAATACCTTTAGTATTTCTTACCACGTTTTGGATAGCCGTAGTAGCGCGTTATATGATACCAGGAATGACATGGCCACTAGCATTTGTATTAGGCTCCATACTCTCTGCAACCGATGCTGTTGCTGCCATGAGCATTACCAAAGGATTAGGACTATCACACAAAACCATAACAATCCTAGAAGGCGAAAGCCTTATTAACGATGCTTCAGCATTAGTAGCATATCGCTTTGCAGTTGCAGCAGCATTAGGATATTCATTTGTAATATGGGAAGCAACATTACAATTTATACTATTATTAGGAGGTGGATTTCTGGTAGGTTTTACAATGGGAAAAATTTTAGCGTTTGTACTCCAGAGAGTACATAAAAACCCAATAGTCACAATAAGCTTCATGCTCCTTATGCCTTTTGTAACCTATTTGGTTGCCGAACACCTGCATGTTTCAGGAGTTATCGCCGTAGTAATATTAGGACTAGCAATAGCACGTTTTAGCAACAAGATTTTCCCCGAAAGTTTAAAGAACCAATCCAAAGGATTATGGGATATTATTATCTTCCTCCTAAACGGATTAATCTTTATCCTAATCGGACTCAATTTTCCGTACATCCTAAAAAATATCGACAACAGTCTTATACTACCTTATATTGGTTATGCAGTAATAATAACAATTGTAGCATTATTGATACGAATGACAAGGGTATTTCTTCAGAAAATAAAACTTCAGAAAGCATTTCAAAAAAATGACACGAAAAAAAGAAAAGTTAGCGAGCACACACTTCTGGATTCCAAGAATAGTTTCATAATAAGTTGGTCTGGAATGCGCGGTATTGTTTCGCTAGCCATTGCCATGGGATTACCCAAAACACTCGAAGACGGAAGTCCATTTCCCCAACGAAGCGCAATAATATTCATATCCGTTGCAGTAGTATTACTAACTCTCATCGGGCAAGGACTTACATTACCGTGGATAGTTAAAAAACTTAATCCAAAAAAGGAATAATTATTTTCAGGAGCTAATCCTGCTCCCGAAACTTCGGGACGCTATATCTTTTCCTGTCTAAAAAAGCCAGAAAAAGGATGTCGCTATTATCAGGTCTAAGAATTTTGTGACAGCTTATATATTTTAATTAATTTAGATAAAGCATTTAAATTTGTAAACAACTACCTTAGCAATAAAATAATAAATGGTAAAACTTAACTATAAAAATTATCAAATCGAAGTCATAAACGACAGCAATTACACGATAAACTCGGCTGATAATTTAAAAGTTTACGATACAGTTTTCTTTCCTGGAAAAAATAATGAAGATCGGTTTTACCCAACAAGTAAATGCGGAATTATTATTAAAGAATCCGATAATGAAATTGCAAGTGCCATAATTTGCGAAAGCGGTGGAGCAACAGCAATAACCGAAAAATCATTTGTAATCGAAGAAGACAAAATCTGGATTTGCGTTTGCAACAAAGTATATTGTCTTGAAATTCCAACATTAGATTTAATATGGCGCAAAGAAATAGATTTTATAACCAATTTTTCAATTCATAAAGTCGAAGATGATTTTATTATCCACGGAGAACTCGACATCAAAAGAATAACCAAGAGCGGAGAGATAATATGGAGTTTTGGAGGGAGAAATATCTGGGTAAATCAAGAAGGGAAAACAGAATTTAGTATAGAAAATAATCAAATTCATTTATTCGACTTCGAATCAAATGAATACATTTTAGACTTTAACGGAGAAACTATTTTAGACAATCCAAAACCAAGCTCTGAGAAAAAATGGTGGGACATTCTTAAAATAGCCCAAGAAATCAAGAAAAAATAAAACAATAGTCATTTTATAAAAAACATTGATAAAACAATGAAAAATACCGCATACCTCCTACTAGCATCAATATTACTTTTCTCTTGCAATCACGCCACAAAAGAAAAAACAATCGATAAGTTAGAGAATAACACTGACTCTATTCAAAAAGAAGAAATTAAATCCGATTCGATAGAAAAGCATCAAACTTTTAATGACTCCATTGATAGTTTAGATCAAGATTTAAAAGCTTTTGTGCCAAAAGAATATAGTGTTATAAGCATAGAATCAGGAAATCTTAATTTTGACCCATATACCGATGCTATCTTAGTCTTACGCAAAACCAGCGAAGCATCTACATCTAACTATGCCGAAAACAAACCCGATAAAAGACCATTACTTATCTTGTTAGGTCAAAAAGACGGTACTTACAAACTAGCGTATCAAAATGATAATGCCGTGTATTGCATAGATTGCGGCGGACTTTTTGGAGATCCATTTACAGGAATAACAATAAAAAATGGTTATTTCTCTATAGAACATGGCGTTTCAGGAGGACATCATTGGGAAAATGTTACTACATTTAAATATAATAAAGTCAAAAACAATTGGTTTCTGTACAAAGACCATTATATAAACTACAAACTTAATGACGGTAATGATAAAAATGCCGAAGCCTTAGTTGTTGATTATGAGAAACTAAAAACAGTAAAAGACTTTGGAGAAGTTTCGTTTGAAAAATTCAATATCTATAATGATAAAGGATATTAAAAATAGTATTAAATTCGAATTATTAAAAGCCAAGTTTTATATTTAATTATTACCCAATGAAACAAACCCTATTATTATTCTTAAGTTCAATACTCTTATTATCTTGCTCCGATAAGCAAAAAAAACAAACAGAAGAAACAGAACAAGAAACCACAACCTCTACTACAGAAAACAGTACCACTAGCGGCAAAACTGCCGTTTTTAAATGGGATACCGAACTATGTGCCAATACAGGAACATATGACTCAGAAAAATACACCGAAGAAGAATTAAAGAACACCTACGATTTATGGTTTTCTAATTCAGGCGGCAGTTTAAGTACCAATTCAAGCCCGAGTTCTCAAGCCGAAATCGATAAACTAAGCCTTTCTGATTTAACCGCAGAATACAATGAGAAAAAAGCTTTTTATAACAAAAAAATGATTTCATCACCGTATTGGGAAAAAATAAAAGCGGAGAAGTTACATGAATTAAAGGACACATACGAACTAACAAGAATAGCTATCGAGGCCTATTCCAATCCTTCAGTCTTACTTAACAATCGATTCTCTAAAAATTGTACAGAATATACAAAAGCATTAACTTCTAATGATTCCATTTTAATGCTGAAAACCTGGAATAATTTGGCTGAAAAGCAAAAAAAGAATAATGGTAGTCCAGAAGATTTTATGAAAAGACATCTGGAGAAATACAATTCTAAAGACAGAGTTCTAAATGCTAAAATAGAATTAATGACCTATGGCTGGTGGAATTGCGCTAATGCCGCAACATTCAAGATAAATGATGATGGTACTATGGCAAAAGAATTTGCCAAACTGTTTATAAAAGTAACTTCAGAGTGTGACGAACCATAAATAATTCGAGAACATTTTTACTATAAACCGTTGAGTATAACTCGCAAAAATGACATTTACAAATAGAAACATAGATAAATATTTATGTTTCTATTTGTTTAAACTAATCTCAACCAACAGGTTATTACAATAAAACCATTCTACAAAAACACTATGAACAAAATAGTATTACTTCTTTTTATTTTCATTTCATCATCATTGATAGCTCAAAAAAGGAGTCAAAAAGATAACTATGTTGTTCAAATAAAAAAAGTAAAAGGAGATTTAAACAAAGATAATTTACCCGATTTGGTTGTAGTTACTCAAGATACCATAAACCCAAAAGCTCCTTATAAACTAAGCATATTCTTTGCTCAACCCAACGGTACTTTTAAGTTAATAGTTTCAACAATAAAAGCCATTGACCCACAATATCCAGAAGGCAAAAATGGATATTACAATGGGAATTCTTTTTATGATATCACTATCGAAAAAGGAATCTTAACTATTAAAAACGAGCTAACAAGAGGCAATTTCGAACATAAATTTCGCTATCAGAATACTAATTTCGAATTAATCGGTTTTTCAGAAGTATATTCAGATGGACAAGGAACAATGGGAATGGTCGATTTTAATTTATCAACCGGAATACGAGTAAGCACAAACGAGCGTTACGATGATAGCAATGAAAAACCTACCAAAAGCCAAAAGAAAATCCTAATACGCCCTTTGCCAAAATTACAGGATTTCAAACCATTTACTACCGAATTTTACTAAAAACAGAATACTACATTAATAAAATTAATTCGTAGAAATTCGTACAATTTGTGACAAAAAACTGTTTAGTATTAGCAATAAACAGCTCTTAAAATAATATCACAAAATCATTTTCCTTTAATTATACTTTAACTACCATAGCAATAGCTATTCAATTTTTATTCGTATTTTCGATTCTCAAAAAAATTGTATTTCCTCAAATAATCGATTGATTATTAGCAATACATCGTAAATAACTATAAATATAGAATTAAAATGGTTTCATTTAGCAAAGAATTGTCTTTCCGTTGGTCTGATCTAGACCCTAATTTTCACTTACGCCATAGTGCTTATTATGATTTTGGAGCACAACACCGTATCGAAATTTTAGAACAACTAGGCTTGACTTTAAAAGTAATGCAACAACAAAGCTTTGGTCCTGTGCTTTTTAGAGAAGAATGTATTTTTAGAAAAGAAATAAAACTTTCGGATAAAATATTCATCCATACCAAAACATCAAAGATGAAACCTGATGGATCACGCTGGTCAATTATACATGAATTTATCAATGAAGAAGGAAAACTTTGTGCAACCATTACTGTCGATGGTGCATGGATGGACACCAAACTAAGAAAACTAGCTTCTCCTACTCCATCAATCGCAATAGAAGCATTGAGTATCTTCCCGAAAAGTGAAGACTTTGTAGGGCTTTAAACTCCCTAATAATACCTCATCAATACGCATAGGTAAGTCCATATTTTGTGTGGAATTATTATAAGGTTCTTTGTAAAATAATAACAATTTAAAAAAACATAATTATGAAAAAAGTAATCATAGTTCTAATAACAATTGTATCATTAATATCATGTAACAACCAAAACCCACAAAATATGGATTCTAAAAACACCGAATTAGTCAAACAGTATTTTACCCATTTCAACAATCACGATTGGAAAAAAATGTCCGAAATGTATATTCCAACCGCCGAGTTTAAAGACCCGTCTTTAGGGCCTGGAATTGTAAAACAAACTCGTGCAGAGATAGAAAAAAAATACAGCGAGTTAAACCAGATTTTTCCAGACTTAAAAGATAAAGTGATTCAAGTATATCCATCAGGAGAAAAACACGTAATCATAGAATTTGTTTCTAGCGGAACAGCTGAAGATGATTCGACTTTCGAATTACCAATTTGTACCATCTTTACCATCGAAAACGGACTAATAACCAAGGATTTCACGTACTACGACAACTTCGAAGATCAAGAATAAAGATTGTCTAAAAAAGTAACGCGGATGATGCGGATTTGCTGAAGCAAAAACGCGGATAAAAACAGATTTTATATGAATATGATTGTTATATAAAACTTACATAATCTCTTTTTAAAAATTTCATTTTTAAATCTTACAATTAATAAATTCGTACTATATTTCATTCAAATAATAGCGAATTTATTAAAACATGAAATTACTGCATCAACAGTTAACAGATTCCATAATTAAAACTTTTTATGAAGTTTATAATGAATTGGGACATGGCTTTTTGGAGAAAGTTTATCAAAATTCTTTGTATTTAGAATTAAAAAACAAAGGATTTAAAGTTGAAGCTCAGAAGAAAATTAGTGTTTATTACAAAGGAATAGAAGTTGGAGAATATTATGCTGACTTAATTGTAGAAGATTTAATTATATTAGAACTAAAAGCTGCTGATTGTTTAGTAAAAGATTTTGAAAATCAAGTTCTAAATTATTTAAGAGGCACAAACTGCGAGGTAGGATTACTTTTAAACTTTGGAAAAAAACCTGAATTTAAAAGAAAAATTTTCGAAAATACCAGAAAAGCAAAACAATAAAATCCATTTTATTCATCTTTTAACACGCATCAAAATAATAAATCCGTTTTTATCCGCGTCTTCGCTTTAGCAAATCCGTATAATCCGCGTCCAAACACGCTATCAAACATAAAAAAGAAGGTGTTTTTCGAAATAATTATATCGATGCTGACGGAAAAAGCAAAGACGATGTTTATTATAGCATTATTAAAGAAGATTGGAGCGAATTAAAAGCTTCCAATTTCTCTGAATTTAATTAAATTTGTGTTTCCATTAGAAACATACAATAAAACTTTAGCCATTCAGATATCAAGAAAATTAAGCTTTCACTACTTAATGACACTTAATACCTTAGTGGTAAAAAAATCAACCAATGATAAACCTTTTAAAAGACTTTAGATTAATTGTTGCTATAGTAATAATACTGATTATAACAATCCTATTGGCTACTATTATCGATAAGCTTTTTATTCGTTTTATTCGCCGCCGATTAGGCGTTAACGATTTTGATAGTACAGGATATAAATTCTTGAAACATTTAGTAATCACTATAGTTTATATTCTAGGGATTGCATTTGCATTAATACAAATTCCAGAATTTAAACTCATAGGACATTCATTACTTGCTGGTGCAGGAGTACTTTCGGTTATTGCAGGACTTGCTTCGCAACAAGCTTTAAGTAATATTATGAGCGGGATATTCTTAGTGATTTTTAAACCTTTCAAGATAAATGATAAAATAACAATCAATAATTTTAGCGGTGTAGTCGAAGATATCAATTTAAGACAAGTGGTTTTAAAAGACATGGAAAACAACCGTATTATTATTCCAAACTCCGTTATAAGCAATCAGATTATTCTAAACACAAATATGAATGATTCTAAATGCTGCAAAATAATCGAAATAGGAATAGGTTACGACTCAGATATTGATAAAGCCTTAGCGATAATGAAAGATGAAGTTGCTAAACATCCTCTTTTTATAGATACACGAACTGCTGCAAACAAAAAAAATAATGCTCCACTAGTTGTAGCAAGAGTTGTGGCGCTTAACGATTCGAGCGTAAACTTAAAAGTTTGGGCTTGGGCCAAAGATGCGACCGATGGTTTTGTTATGTATTGCGATTTATTACACAGTATAAAAAATCGTTTTGATGCCGATAAAATAGAAATTCCATTCCCACAACAAGTTGTTACGCTAAAAAAAGAACTCTAGTTATTACTGAAACTTCAGTCCGAAATTTACTTTATCAAAAGTTGTACTGCATGAAAGAGCAAATCTCCCAATATTTAAGGTTCCAAAAATACCCTCAACTCCATGACCCGAGTAAAATCCTCCAAGAGAAAAACGGTCAATCTGATATTTTAATGCAATATCATTAACCCGACTGCTCAATTGCCCGAAGGCTATTATTCTAGGAACAATTTCGTAGCTTGCAAATACTTTTGGAGCCATTTTTTGATAATAATCAAAACTTTCATCTGTTTCATAGTCAACACTTGTAGAATGCAAATTTTCTAAACTTCCACCAATAAAAGTATTATTTTTTGGATGCCAGGAAATATTAAGCCCAGTAAATGTTCCATCATAACCACTGCGCGATTCTACATAACCAACACCAATTGTTGCTCTGAAATTCTCAAATATTTTACCAACATAACCTATGTAAGTTCGGTCAATTTCTGATTTATCAATTCCAGCTCCAAGAATGATATCATCCGAACGCATTCCAAAAGCATATTGAAAATAAGTTGAATATTCGTTGTTATTCCCCGCAACAACGCTTCGCCCTTTATCAAGATCGATATTTGGCGATATTAAAGTCGAGTTTATAACTGCAAAATCAAATGTATTGACTTCTTGAGCAAATGTGGGCATAACAAATAAGAGTAAAAGTATAGTTATTTTCATAATTCCAGTTTTAGCTTACAACATTATATATCTAATTTACATATATTTTTCTTGTTAATAAAAGAAGTCCTATGAAGTGCATCATTATTCGTCAAAATGCAATATTTTTACAATTATATCTTACAAAATATTAACAATCAAACACATACTTACATATTCTCAAAACGAGGATATTCTTAAAGTAACATCTTAACCATAAATTATAAAACAATTATCTCTGCACATCTGCTATGCAATTTTTTGTTTTCATAAAAAGAAAACGTATTGCCATTAATCGTATTTTTGAAACAATAAATAATTCTAACATCAATACAAATTAATATGTTTACAATAGAGCAAATTAAAGAAGCACACTCAAAAGTGAAAACTGGAGCTGATTTTCCTAATTATATTCAAGATTTAATAATCTTAGGAGTAAAAGGATATGACACCAATGTAAATGATGGTACTGTAGAATATTATGGTGTAAACAATTATAGAGTTGCCACTGATGATAAATACGATGAAATTAAAGTAACATCAAATGTTAATAAAGAACGTTTTTTAGAATTCTTATTACAACACCAAGACGGACAAACAGATTATATAACATTTTGCAAACAAGCAGGAGAATGTGGAATTGCTAAATGGAGAGTAGATATTATCGAAATGACTTGTACGTACTACGATAAATCTGGAAATGAAATATTAATAGAAAAGATTCCTGATTAATTAAATAAAATCATCAATTCAAAATTTATTCAATGCTATTTTCTGGTCAAAAAATCTATTCGATTGCCCAAAAAAGTATGTTGTTATTACTTTTTATAACTGCTTTTTCAGGATTTTCTCAAAACAGTAAAAGCAATTCAAAATTTAAGGTAATTGCATTTTATACTGCCAAAAATGACCAAGCTCATATCAGTTTTGTGCATGAAGCCAACAAATGGTTTCCTAAGATGGCAGAGAAATATAATTTTGAATATGATTCAACCAATAATTGGGATAATCTAAATGCTAAGTTCTTAGCAAAATATCAGGTCGTTATATTCTTGGATACTCGTCCCGAAGAAACCAAGCAAAGAGAAGCGTTTAAAAAGTATATGGAAAATGGTGGTGCATGGATTGGGTTTCACTTTGCTGCATTTGCCTTAAACGATTCTCAATACCCACAAAACTGGGATTGGTACCACAATCAATTTTTAGGATCTGGCGAATACGGAAGCAATACATGGAAACCAACATCGGCAATACTACGACTTGAAAGCAAATTTATTATAACCAAAGATGTTCCTCAAACATTTAAATCATCGTCAAACGAATGGTACAAATGGCAAAATGACCTTAGGGATAATCCTGATATCAATATACTCTTAGCAATAGATGATACTAGTTTTCCTTTAGGTACTGGACCAAAACCAAGCGAGATATGGCATAGTGGTTATTATCCCGTAGTTTGGACAAATAAGAAGTATAAAATGGTCTATTTTAATATGGGACATAATGATATAGATTATGAGAATAACACCAATAAAACGCTTTCGTACACATTCGAAAACGAACCACAAAGTCAGCTGGTTATAAACACGTTATTGTGGCTAAAAAGCAATACAGGAAATCTTTAATTTTTTTTAATTTTTAATTCATAAAAAAATGTCAGAACAAGTATCACCCATCATAAATACAGAAGATTTAATAGCTTTACAAAAATCAGATATTGTAATTGTTGATGCCAGAACAGGAATCAATGCCAAAGAAAACTATAAAGCATCTCATTTACAAAATGCTCGTTATGTTGATTTAAATCTCGATTTGGCAACTGTTCCTACTGATGCGGCAAATGGCGGCAGACATCCATTACCTTCATTATCAAAATTTTCCGAAGTGTTATCAAAACTCGGAATATCGCCATCAAGTCATATAATTATATATGATGATAAAAATAGTTCGAATGCTGCAGCACGTTTCTGGTGGATGCTTAGAGCAATTGGACACAAAAAAGTACAGGTTATAAATGGTGGCTTACAAGCAGCTGTAAAAGCAGGTTTTCCTGTAAGTTCTGGAATTGAAACTTTTGCCGAAGCAGCATTATATCCAATCTCTAACTGGGAATTATCTCAGGCAGATATTACCGAAATTGACAAAGCAAGCAAGAACCAAGATACCATAATCATTGATGTTCGGGATAAAGACCGTTTTGATGGCTTAACAGAACCTATCGATTTAATTGCAGGACATATTCCCGGAGCAACAAATGTTCCTTTTACGAGCAATTTAAACGAAGATGGTACTTATTTATCTCCAGAAGTTTTAAAAGCTAAATATCAAGATATAATAGGCAATACAAAACCTGAAAACGTAATTGTACATTGCGGTTCGGGCGTAACAGCATGTCATACGCTACTTGCAATAGATTATGCGGGGTTACCAATTCCTAAACTTTATGTTGGTTCCTGGAGCGAATGGTCAAGAAATAATCGCCCAATGATTACTGCCGAAACAAAATAGAATTCTTAAATTGCGCAAATGAACACTATAGAACATTGGGATATCCTTTTATCTAATACAGTTAATAAAAAAGCTTTTATTGAAACGGTACTTGACGGAAATGCCGAAGGAGAATTAGCGGCTTTTAATTCCCTAAACGGAATTCTATTTTCGGACATTGCAATTGATAAATTTATAGAAAAAGAATACCAATATGATCTGATTGAAGCTGCTGCAGAATCAAATAGAAAACTACGAACATTCTCCTCGGGCGAACGTAAAAAAGAGTTTTTAAACTATTGCGTAAAGCAAAATCCAGATTATATTATTTTTGATAATCCGCTAGACCATTTAGATCATGCCTCACGTATTACATTGGCGAATTCTCTGGAACAATTGGCGAAATCAGTTCGAATTATTCAATTGGTAAATCGTGCTGCCGATTTGTTTCCTTTTATACAGAATAAAGCTCAGATTACAGATAATTCTTTTGTTTTAAACGAAATAAAAACTACCGAAAATAGTTCAAATTCAGTAAAAGTCTCTATTCCTAAACCTGCAGAACCTACAGATTACGATGAAGAAGTATTGATACACATGAATGCCGTTTCTGTAAGTTACGACGAAAGAAAAATCGTTGATGCTATTACGTGGACAATTAAAAAGAATGAATTTTGGCAACTTATTGGACCTAACGGTTCTGGAAAAAGTACAATCCTATCCTTAATTTCTGGTGATAACCCAAAAGGTTACGGACAAGATTTATTCCTTTTTGGAAAGAAGAAAGGAAGCGGAGAAAGTGTTTGGGATATCAAGAAGAGAATTGGTTATTTTTCGACTTCCATGACTGATTTATTTCAGAAAAAACACAGCTTAGAACACATGATTCTATCTGGTTTTTTTGATTCAATTGGATTATATACGGAACCAACATCTTTACAAAGACAAATTGTATCGCAATGGCTTGATGTGATTAAAATGAGCCATTTAAAGAATAAAACATTTACACAACTTTCTATCGGACAGCAAAGAGTTGCATTAATCGTTAGAGCCGTATTAAAACATCCTCCATTAGTAATTTTAGACGAACCTGTAGAAGGTTTGGATGATGAAAATGTAGCTTTAGTAATTGAACTAGTTAATCTTTTGGTCAAAGAAACTAGTATGACAATCTTATACGTTTCTCATCGCATAGAACCAGGTCTAACACCTACATCTATATTCGAATTAATTCCATCAGAAACTGGGTCAATTGGAAATATCAAATCAAAATCCCTATAATTAAAAAGAGCCTGAAAATATTTTCAGGCTCTTTTTAATATTCTTAATCAGCAGTAACTTTATAAGTAGGATCTTCGAGAATATCTACAATAATATTAGCATTTTTAAGTAGCAATCGGCAATCGTCACTTAAATGATATAACCGAACCGTTTTATTGATTTTTGCATACCGTTCTGTAATTTTATTTACAGCATCAATGGCGCTCATATCTACTATTTTACTTTCTTTAAAATCGATTATTATTTCTTTCGGATCATCCTGAACATCAAATTTCTCCATAAACCCCATTGTAGAACCAAAAAAGAGCGGTCCAAATATCTCATAATGCTTTACTCCATTATCATCAATATATTTTCTGGCACGAATACGTTTGGCACTTTCCCAAGCAAAAACCAAAGCCGAAATAATAACGCCTATTAAAACTGCCAAAGCCAGATTATGCATAAAAACAGTAATCACCGCAACGATAATTCCAACAAAAATATCGTGTTTAGGCATTTTATTAATAATCCTGAAACTAGCCCACTCAAACGTTCCTATTGCAACCATAAACATAACGCCAACCAAAGCTGCCATAGGTAATTTTTCGATTACAGGTGCTCCAAACAAGATAATAACAAGAATAGTTAGTGATGCAATAATACCCGATAAACGAGCTCTGGAACCAGCCGAGATATTTACCAGCGTTTGAGCAATCATTGGGCAACCACCCATCCCAAAGAAAAATCCATTTACAATATTGGCACTTCCCTGAGCAATACATTCCCGATTTCCGTTTCCTTTAGTTCCTGTAAGTTCATCGACCAAGTTTAATGTTAGTAACCCCTCCGTTAACCCTACAGAAGCCATAATTAAAGAATACGGAAAAATTAATTGCAGCGTTTCGAGATTCCAATTAATATTAGGCAAATGAAAAGGAGGAAAACCACCACTTATTGAGGCGATATCGGCAACAGTTTTTGTCTGAATACCTAAACCAAGAACCAAACCAAAAACAACAATAATCGCTACTAACGAAGCCGGAATTGCTTTAGTAATTTTAGGAAACAAAATTACTATTGCTATTGTTAAAGCAACCAAACCTAACATAATAAACATAGGATTTCCCGATAACCAAACTAACTCGCCATTAACAACCGTTTTAAATTGCTTTAATTGCGACATAAAAATTACAATTGCCAAACCATTTACAAAACCAAACATTACAGGTTGAGGAACTAATCGAATAAATTTACCCCATTTAAACAAACCTACCAGAATTTGCAAAACACCAGCCAAAGCCACAGCAGCAAAAACATATTCTAAACCGTGCGATTTCATTAAAGCAATCAATACAATCACTGTTGCTCCTGCTCCACCCGATACCATACCTGGGCGACCACCAAAAACAGCCGTAATTAATCCCATGATAAATGCAGCATATAAACCAACCAAAGGCGGAAAACCGGCAAGAATGGCAAACGAAAGCGATTCGGGAATCATAGTCATAGCCACCGTAAAACCTGCTAGAATTTCGGTTTTATAATCTACTTTTTGTGTGAAATCAAATAAGTTAAAATATTGCTTCATTATTTAAATATAAATCTGAAAAGATGAGAACTAATAAAAAACAGTTTTTTCCTACTATTAATATTTCAACAATAGCAAAATAACTTTTTTATAAGCGCAACAAAAGTAACTATTTTACAGCGTATATCGTTACAAATCCAACTTTACAAATGAGATAAAAGTCATTATTTCTTTAACAAAATCTATGATTTATTAGCGATATTTGGTAAATTACATCAATATTCCCTTTCGTTCCGTATAATAACAATAGCTAAGAGTAATTAAAAAAGAATCAAAAATGACAATAATAATTACATTTTGTGTCTTATTGCTTATCGCCTACTTATTCGATTTAACCTCATCGAAAACAAGAATTCCATCCGTAATATTATTACTCCTTTTGGGCTGGACAGTAAGGCAAATAACTAAATTCCTTGATATCGAGCTTCCTAAATTCACCCATCTTCTTCCTATTTTAGGAACCATAGGACTTATATTAATTGTACTCGAGGGAGCACTAGAACTCGAACTTGACAAATCCAAGTTGCCATTAATAAAAAAATCAGCAATAGGTGCATTTCTTTCCTTTATAGCATTTGCCTTTGTACTGGCTTATTTATTCCATTATTATGGAGGATACCCGCTTCAAGCCTGCTTAATAAATGCAATACCATTTTGTGTAATTAGTAGTGCCATTGCAATTCCAAGTGTTCAAAATCTAAACCTGAGCCAACGAGAATTTGTAACTTACGAGAGTAGCTTATCGGATATCTTTGGCGTAGTATTTTTCAATTTCATATATTATAATACCACTTTTGGATTCTCAACTTTTAGCTACTTTTTTCTGCAGATTTTAATTATGATAGTAATCTCCTTTTTAGCAACCATGCTATTATCATTAATCCTTAATAGAATTGAACATCATATTAAGTTTGTGCCTATTATTTTATTAATGATTTTAATTTATGAAATTTCAAAAAAACACCATTTACCAGCACTACTTTTCATCTTGATATTTGGTCTCTCAATTAATAATTTTAATCAGTTAAAAAACTATAAATGGAGTGAACGCCTTCGCTCAGAATCACTAGCTAAAGAGGTCCAGAAATTTAAAGAACTCACCGCCGAAGGTGCTTTTATAGTAAGAGCATTATTTTTTCTGTTATTTGGCTATTCACTCAGAAGAGCCGAAATACTTAACCCAGACACTATCTTTTGGGCAATTGGAATTGTAATACTTATTTTTATAATTAGAACGATTCAATTACATCTATCTAAAGTTCCCTTATTACCCTTACTTTTCGTAGCACCACGCGGACTAATAACCATATTATTATTCATTGGTATAACTGTCGAAAATCAAATCGGTTTAGTAAACGAATCCCTTATTATTCAAGTAATCTTAATCTGTGCCTTCTTGATGATGTTTGGTGTAATGATAACTTCCAAAAAAGAAGAACCCAAAGTCGTGAAAGAAGAAAAGCTAGATTCTGGCTTACAATAAAGTTTTTCACCATTAAGAGATTAAGGCAAATTAAGAAAAAAAAATCAGCCCCAGATTTTTTTTTCTTTTTAATTTGATCTAACTCTTTGCGAAAGGAACGCGGATAATACGGATTCGCTAAGGCGAAAACACGGATAAACACGGATTTTCTCTCATTCCGAAGCTTCGGAATTTATGATTGTTTTAAAAAATCCGTTTTTATCCGCGTCTTTACTTTTTGTAAATCCGCATCATCCGCGTTCCTTTATAGACAATCTAACAGCAAATAAAAAGTAAAACCTTAATTAATCTTAATCTCTTAATGGTTCAAAATTTTATTCCAGATAAAGCATAAAAAAGCCCCAAATTGGGGCTTTATATTTTTAACTTTCTTCTTCGTCAGTATTATGCGATTTCGAGTAATTGCGCCATTTATCGATACAATCAAGAAAATCCTGTGGAAGTTCAGTATCAAAACGCATCATTTCACCTGTTGTAGGATGAACGAAACCTAATGTTTTAGCATGCAAAGCTTGTCTTGGCAAAGCTTTAAAACAATTATCTATAAACTGTTTGTATTTTGTAAACGTAGTTCCCTTTAAAATCAAGTGACCACCATAACGCTCATCATTAAAAAGCGGATGACCAATATGTTTCATGTGCGCACGAATCTGGTGTGTTCTACCTGTTTCAAGCTGGCAAGAAATCAAAGTAACATAACCAAACCGTTCTAAAACTTTATAATGCGTTACAGCAGGTTTTCCTATTTCTGGATCAGCAAAAACAGCCATTTGCATTCTGTCTTTCAAGTGTCTTGCTAGATTCCCTTCGATAGTTCCTTGCTCCTCAACAACATTTCCCCAAACAAGAGCAATATATTCTCTTTCAGAAGTTTTAGCTTCAAATTGTTTGGCAAGATGCGTCATAGCAGCTTCTGTTTTGGCAATAACCAAAAGTCCTGAAGTATCCTTATCGATTCTATGAACCAATCCCGGACGCTCGCTACTATTCATTGGCAAATTATCAAAATGATGTGCCAAAGCATGAACAAGTGTTCCTGTATAATTACCATGTCCCGGATGCACAACCATTCCTGGCTCCTTATTGATCAACAATAAAGCGTCATCTTCGTAAACAATGTTTAACGGAATATCTTCTGGAATAATATGATTTTCATACGGAGGGTGTGATAACATCACCGTAACAACATCAAACGCTTTTACTTTGTAATTCGACTTTACAATAACGTCATTTACAAAGATATTACCCTCTGTTGCAGCATTCTGAATCTTATTTCTTGTAGCATTTTGTATTAAACCCATTAAGTATTTGTCGATTCTTAAAGGCGCTTGACCCTTAGGAACTTCAAATCTAAAATGCTCATATAACTCTTCTTCTAAATCTAAACTATCGGTATTATTATTGTTCATTTGCTGTTTTTTCGTCTCCTGGCACTGCTAGAGAATCTGCTGGTTGACTTTCGTCTAAATAACTTGCTTTTCCATCGCCCAAAACCAAATCAATTTTTGATGATTTCAGTACGCGATCTCCCACTTTTAAGTTTCTTCCTTTTAAACGCATCTCCAAAACCATATCTTTTCCAAGATTAGGAATATACGTAATTGTACCTTCTTCAAGCCCTAAAGCCTTCAATGTTGGTATAGCCTCACGATATGTTTTCTCTATCAAATCCGGAATACGAACTGATGAAAAACCAGATGCATTTATCTTAATATAAATCTTTCTACCCACTTTTACCTTCGTTCCTGGCAAAGGATCTTGCTCAACAACGCTAAATTTCGGGAATCCACTTCTATAATCCACACTATCCAAAAGTACGTAATCCAGATCCAGTCCGTCCAGTTTTGCCTCCACTTGTTCTTCGGTCAATTTTCTTAAATCTGGTACTTCGATTTCATGTCCGTGATCAGTTGTAAATGTTAACCAATGCATAAACAAATAACCTAAAACTGCAATAATTGCAACAGCAATTAGTATTTGCGTAAAAAATACTCGGCTAGTTAGATACTTACGTAAACTCATAAATTTATTTTTATTTGTGGCAAAGATAAAGATTTCGTTCCAAAAAAAATGATAATTTTGTTTAATACAAGAAAGCAGCTTTATAGTCGCCCTGAGCGGAGTGTAATAGTGTTATTAGATCAGTAAATCATACATTTCCTCACCCAGAGCCAAGCCTAAGATTTAGGAGCTATTTCCCGCTATACGCTATATCTTTTTCCATGCAAAAAAAGCATGAAAAAAGGATACCGCTACTATCGGGGCTAGAAACACAAAACGTTTTCATAATAACATTGACGATTAAACAAATAAACGATTAAACATAAAAACATATAGATCGATGAAAAACATTGCCATCATCATGGGAGGATATTCTAGCGAATATCAAATATCACTAATCAGCGGAAATGTAGTATACCAATACCTTGATAAAACCAAATATAATGGTTTCCGAATTCATATTTTTAAAGAAAAATGGGTTTATGTAGATGAAAAAGATGCCGAATTCCCGATAGATAAAAATGATTTTTCAGTAACCGTAGATGGAACAAAAATCACTTTTGATTGCGTGTTCAATGCCATTCACGGAACTCCGGGCGAAGACGGATTAATGCAAGCCTATTTTGAGTTATTGCACATACCGCAAACTTCATGCGATTATTACCAAGCCGCACTTACCTTCAACAAACGTGATTTACTTTCAGTTCTAAAACCATACGGAATAAAAACTGCTATCTCTTACTACCTAAATAAAGGAGATATTATCAATACCGACGAGATTGTAAAAAAAGTAGGTTTGCCATGTTTCGTAAAACCGAATAAAGCAGGTTCTAGCTTCGGAATCTCAAAAGTAAAAACTGCAGCCGAACTTCCTATTGCAATAGAAATTGCTTATAAAGAAGATAACGAAATCATCATCGAAAGCTTCCTTGACGGAACCGAAGTTTCTGTTGGTGTAATCAATTACCAAGGAAAAGTTATCGTATTACCAATTACTGAAATTGTTTCCGATAATGATTTCTTCGATTACGAAGCAAAATATGAAGGAAAATCACAAGAAATCACACCAGCGAGAATAACCGACGAAATGACTCAAAAAGTAAGCGAAGTTGCAAAACGTGCTTACGAAGTCTTAAAAATGAAAGGATTCTCAAGAAGCGAATTCATCATTGTAGACAACGAACCATATATGCTCGAAATGAACACAATCCCTGGCTTAACAACCGAAAGTTTGATTCCACAACAAGCAAAAGCAGCAGGAATTTCACTAGAAGATTTGTTTACAAATTCAATTGAGTTGGCTCTTTCATAAAGATGCTAAGAAACTAAGGTGCTAAGAATCTAAGATTTTAGCACCTTAATTTTTAAAACTCAAAAAACCGTTGAACCTTTGCCTCTCTGAACCTTTTGAACCTTAAAAAAAATGAGAAAAGCCATATTCCCAGGATCCTTTGATCCAATTACACTTGGACACGAAGATATCATCAAACGAGGAATTTCACTATTTGATGAAATCGTAATTGCAATAGGTGTAAATGCCGAAAAAAAATACATGTTTTCGCTCGAAGAAAGAAAGCGATTTATCGAAGAAACTTTCAAAGACGAGCCCAAAGTAACCGTAATAACCTATGAAGGTCTTACGATAGATTTATGCCATAAATTAAAGGCACATTTTATATTAAGAGGATTGCGCAACCCAGCCGATTTTGAATTCGAAAAAGCAATCGCACATACCAACAGACGTTTATCCAAAATCGAAACTGTATTTTTATTAACAGCAGCAAGAACATCATATATAAGTTCAAGCATCGTTCGTGATGTATTACGAAATGGCGGAGAATACGAAATGCTGGTTCCAGACGCGGTTAGGGTGAAAAAGTAAATATTTTGCGTAAGTCATTGCGAGGAACGAAGCAAACACACTAAAATGATAAATCACTGGAACGAACATACTAAATAAGATTGCTTCGTTCCTCGCAAAAACAAAACGAAAAAATCCTTTTTAATCTTTTTAATCTGTGGCAAAAAACCATCAAAAATATAAATTTGTCCCCCTCCTAAATTATAAGTAAATTCGCATTTTCAAATAAACTATTAAAAAATGAGCATAGAAAGAGAATTAAACAAACGTAGCGGATCTAAATGTGAACTTTGTGGCGCAACCGAAAACCTAAAAGTATATCAAGTTTTACCAACTCAAAAAGGCGGAATTGATGAAAGCGTAATGGCTTGTAGCACATGTGTAGATCAGATAGAAAATCCAGATAACGTAGATTTAAATCATTGGAGATGTTTAAACGACAGTATGTGGAACGAGAATGTTGCTGTACAAGTTGTTGCCTGGAGAATGTTGAGCAGAATGCGTGCTGCAGGATGGCCACAAGAATTGCTAGACATGATGTATCTAGACGAAGATACTCTAGCATGGGCACAAGCAACTGGAGAAGGTGAAGAAGACGAAAACAAAATTATTCACCGTGATAGTAATGGCGTAATTTTAGAACACGGAGATTCTGTAGTTTTAATTAAAGACTTAAAAGTAAAAGGATCTAGTATGGTTGCCAAACAAGGAACTGCTGTGCGTAACATTCGTTTAGACCATGAAAACGCCGAATACATAGAAGGAAAAGTAGATGGTCAGCAAATTGTAATTATCACACAATACGTGAAGAAAATATAGTTTTTTTTAGTCTCAGTTTTCAGTCACAGTATTCAATACTGAAATGAAAACTGAGACTGAAACTGAAAACTAAAAAAGGAGGCTATTCAAATCATGAATAGCCTCCTTTTTTATAGTAGATAATCTAATTATTTTTGAAACAATTTACTCACTTGATCTTTTGTTAAAGCCTCAGAAACATTGTTTGCATTACCTTCTTTGTTCGAAACCATAAATTGAACAGTCGGTTTATCAACACTTGCCGTATAATGCAACCAAACATAATTGTTAGGTAATTCTAGTTTGATATCATACAAAGGAGTTGCTGTAAATCCGTTTACGATAATATTGTAAAGATTTAGGTAATCGTTATCAATATTCTTGAAAGTGAATTTTCTTAAAGTATTGTTTTCATCATCACTTTGAATACAGTTATAAAATACAGTGTATTCGTCTCCAATTTTTTGGATATAATTATTATTCACTTTACCTAATTTCTCAACTGGCACAGTTTCAATAACTTTAATTTGAGCAAAAGATGCAAAACTTAAAAACAAAACAGCAATAGTAATAATTTTTTTCATAATATTCTTTGGGGTTTATTTATTTTATGGGGCAAACATAATAATAAAAAAAATTAACTCCTTTCTTAGACAGTTAATTTATTGACATTAAATATAATTTATTGTTTATAATTACTTGTCACCACAAACAATAACACAGTAACTAATTGTGTATAAATAAATTACTCCTCTTCCTTCTTAATTACTTTTCTAGCTACTTCTATTTTAAATTTTTTGCCTTTCATCTTCTCTTCTTTGATGTTTTGAAGCAAATCTTTTACTTTATTGAATTTTACTGCAGCAAACGAAATAAAATCTTTCACCTCAATTAATCCCAAGTCACCTTTTTCTAGTTTTCCTTTTTGAGAAAAGAACCCTACTATATCAATTTTATTAAGTTTGTTTTTCTTTCCACCACTTATATATATAGTCTGAAATTCTGGAGGTTTAGGCAAAGTCGTAGCATTATCGACCTTTAAAACATCCATATCATAATTAATATAATCCAGTTTCTTTTCACTTTCATGAACTAGGATATAAGCCGTTCCCGATGCAAGCATACGAGCAGTACGTCCGTTACGGTGCGTAAACTCATCTTCTTTAGATGGCAAATGATAATGAATAACATGATTCATCTCAGGAATATCAAGACCACGAGCAGCAAGATCCGTTGTGATTAAATAACTCACACTTCCGTTTCTAAACTGAATCAAAGCACGTTCACGCTCATCCTGATCCATTCCTCCATGATAATAAGTAGCGTAGATCCCTTTTTCATTTAGCGTATCACTAATACGTTCAGCAGCATCACGATGGTTACAGAAAATAATAGCCGATTGCGATTTTAAAGAACAAATAAGATTAAATAAACTTCCTATTTTATCCTTAGATGGAGAAACCACCATTTTCATCGAAAGATTCGATTTATCTTCCTCCTCAGGTATAAAATCCAAAATCGTTGGATTAATTACTCTGGTATATTTTGGAATCTCAATATCCGATGTAGCCGAAACCAACACACGTTTATTCAATTTTGGTAGTTTACCAATGATAAAAGACATTTGCTCATGGAAACCCAATTGCAATGATTTATCAAATTCATCAAGGATTAAAGTCTGAACTTTATCTAAACGGAAAGTACCTCTGTCGATATGGTCAGCAATTCTTCCCGGAGTTCCTATTAAAACTGCTGGCGGATTACTTAGATTCTTAATTTCTGTATCGATAGAATGGCCTCCGTAACAAATATTAACTTTGTAATCGGTTCCCATTTTTTTCCAAACCTGCTCTATTTGCAATCCTAATTCTCTCGAAGGAACAAGGATTAAACATTGTACAGAAAGGATTTCGGGTTGTAATAATTCTAAAACTGGCAGTAAAAAAGCTAGAGTTTTTCCTGATCCAGTTGGAGAAAGTAGTAAAACATTATTATCATTCAGGATTGCGTCCTGAGCAACTTCTTGCATTTCGTTTAGGCTTTCGATACCTAAATTCAAAAGTATATTATTCGAATGGTGTTTCTTATTCATTTTGCAAAAGTAGTCAAAATACTGTTTGTTTAAAGTTTCAGGCTTGAAATGAGAACAGAAATACATGAAATTTAACCGCAAAGCACGCAAAGTTTTTAATAAGCCGGATTTATTAAAATCGCAAAGTTCGCAAAGCTACATGTTTTATAAACCTTACGAACTTTGCGAAAATCTTTGCGCTCCTTGCGGTTAAATACTTAAAAGACTCAATACCCTACTGTTCTAATTCTTTAAAAATCAACTCCAATTCAGCTATTTCATCTTCTGTTAATGGTTTCAACGGACTTCTTAAAAAACCTCCGTCTATTCCCTTAATTTTCAAACCAGCTTTAATAGTTCTTGGCAAACCTTTGTTTACAATAAATTTTAAAAGATTTAATTGCTTGTAAAACACTTTTTGAGCTTCCTGCAAATCATTTTTCTGAATAGCATTATATAAATCAACATTCAGTTCGGGAATTAAGTTTGGCGCAGCTGTGCACCATCCCGTTGCTCCTGCAGAAAATGCTGCCAATGCCAACGGATTTGATCCATTAAAAAATGCAACATCATCACCAAGTTCTCTTTTCAAATAATGCATTCTTTGTACATCTCCACTACTTTCCTTAATCATAGTAACATTAGGGATCTCCAAAAGCCTTTTTAACAATGCTGGCGACATATCTACTCCACCCGTTGCAGGATTGTTATACGCCATTATTGGTATCGAAATTTGCTTCGCAACAGCATCATAATGTTGTACAATTTCATCATCAGTAAGTTTCCAATAACTCATCGGAATAATCATGACTGCATCTGCACCCGCTTTTTCAGCAAACTTCGCGTGGTAAATTGTTTTTTCGGTTGTTAAATTTGATACACCTACCAAAACTGGAACTCTACCATTAACTTGTTCTATTGTAGCTTCGGTAATTGCTTCTTTTTCTTCATCAGTCAAATACGGCATAACTCCCGTACTTCCTAACGGAGCAACGCCATGAGAGCCAGAAACAATCAATCTTTCTAATAGCTTTTTATACAATACAATATCTACTTTTTCGTCTTTGTCAAACGGAGTAATCGGATAGGCAATTATACCTTTAAACAATGTGTTTTTCATTTACTTTTTTTTAAATTAAAGATCTCTTCCTTCTTCTTCACGTAATGCAACACCTAAATTTTGTAGCTGAGGTGCATTTTCACAAGCTATATATTTAGCCGAAACTACATTACTTAAATTCTTGTGTCTGTGCCAAGCCCAACTCGGTATATAAACAGCGTCGCCTGCCTTCCACTCTACTTTTACATCTTCAACTTCAGTATATCCGTGCCCTTCAATTACGTACAATACTGTTTCATAAGTATGCCTGTGTCTGTTTGTCATTTGGTCAGGTAATAATCCTCCAATAGTCATACTCACGTTTTTACTCGGAAGATCAATAAAGAAAACAGGATGCTTTCTTTCAGTAGAAAATTGATTGTGAACTCCGGCTTGTTCAACATCTCTGTGTATTAATTTTTCTGGCATCACAAAAGTTGGTCGTGCAAATGTTTCGTGAAAGTCTTTTGATGAAAATTGTTTCTTAGTTTCCATAATCATATAATTTATTTGTTTTTGCATTATTGCGTTACAAAATTACCGTAACTTTGGACTACCCATATAACACAGTTTAAACACAAATACCTAGTCCAGATGTTAAGACCTTGGCAATTAGAGATTCAGATAAATAACAATTCCGATAAAGCAATTTATCTACAAATTGCCGATGCTATTATCGATGCCATTAAAACAGGAATCCTTAATAGCGGAAACGCTTTACCAGGAAGCAGGCAACTTGCGGGACTACTTAAAGTGAACAGAAATACAGTTATTGAAGCGCTAGATGTACTCATAGCCGAAGGTTGGCTTATTACAATGGAACGAAAAGGAACTTTTGTTGCCGATGTTTTACCTATTATTTCTGAATCTACAAATCATAAAAGGAAAACTGAATCTACAACTAAAGAAGTAAAACCTCTTTTAGTTTTTGATGATGGTATTCCCGACAGCCGAATTGCTCCAATGAATGAACTCGCAAGAGCATACAGACAGATTTTTAATCGAAAATCGCGCTGGCAAATAATGGGTTATAGCAACGGACTTGGAAATTTAGAATTTAGAAAAGCCATTGTTCAAATGCTAAATTTTAAAAGAGGAATGAATATTACTCCAGATGAAATATGCATTACCCGAGGAAGCCAAATGGCAATGTATCTTGCCTCTCATTGTTTATTTACCAAGGGAGATTACATAATGATTGAAAATCCTGGATATAAACCCGCTTGGGATACATTTGAAAATGCAGGAGCTCAATTACTCCCAATATCTGTTGACAAAGACGGATTAGTAGTTGATGAGGTTGAGGAATACGTAAAGAAATACGAGAATATTAAAGCTATTTACGTTACACCGCACCATCAATTCCCAACGACAGTAACACTGAGTTTAAAAAGAAGATTAAAGCTCGTAGAATTATCCAATACTTACGGTTTTACCATTATTGAAGATGATTATGACAATGAATTCCATTTCGGACAAAGACCAATCCTGCCAATTTCGAGTTATAGCAATGCCAAAAATACGATTTACATAGGCACATTAAGTAAAATAGTCGCGCCAGCATTAAGAATTGGCTACCTAGTAACCAATACAGAAACCATAGAAAAAGTAGCCAAACACAGGAAAATAATCGATGTGCAAGGCGATAATATTATGGAAGAAGCAGTTTTACAACTTATAAATGAAGGCGTAATAAAAAGACATATCAAAAGAACTACAATCATTTACAAAGCCAAAAGAGATTACTTTGAAACCATTTGTAATAAATACCTAAAAGACAAAACAACATTCGTAAAACCCGAAGGCGGTTTAGCATTTTGGATTATACCAAATTCACCTGTAAACATCTCTGAAATTGCAGATAAACTTCTTTTAAAAGGGATAAAAATTATGACTCCCGAGAAGTTTAGTTTTAACAAACCAATATCAGGATTCAGACTTGGCTATGCCTCCCTTACTGAACAACAAATAGAAGAAGGAATTATAGAATTAGCAAAATATTTGTAATGGGTAATTTGTTTCAGGTTTCAAGTTAATACTGTGTGTGTGTGTTTATTTAACCGCAAAGAGAGCGCAAAGTTTTTTATATTGAATGTGTTGACAAACGTAAAGTTCGCAAAGCTATGTGAATATAGCTTTGCGAACTTTGTGAAAATCTTTACTCTCTTTGCGGTTAATCCTCACAGGATATTAGACTTCGAAAAATAGGATATACAAAGAAATTGATTGTTATTTTTTGTCAATCTTATAAAGTCTTCCTCCATCAGTAATAGCGTATAATGCTCCGTCTTTTCCTTGAGTTACATCTCTAAAACGTTGGTTTTCTGAAACCAAAAGTCTTTCCTCTCCAACAACTTTATTGTCTTTTATAGCAAGACGTACGATATGCATTCCGCTTAAAGCCCCTATGAAAAGATTATTTTGCCATTCTGGAACACGATTTCCTGTATAGAAAGTCATTCCGCTTGGTGAAACCACTGGATCCCAATAGTAAACCGGCTGCTCCAAACCATCTTGTTGCTGAATTCCCGCTCCAATTTTTTCACCGCTGTATTCTATTCCGTATGTAATGGTTGGCCATCCATAATTTGCACCTGCCTTTATACGATTGATTTCATCTCCTCCACGTGGCCCGTGCTCAGCAACCCAAATTTCATTAGTAACAGGATTAAGTGCTAGACCCTGTGGATTTCTATGACCAATACTATATAATTCTGGCAAAGCTCCAGTTTGCGTAAAAGTGGGATTTCCAGTTGCGGGTTGCCCTTCTTTTGTTATTCTAACTACTTTACCCAAACCTGTTGCAACTGATTGTGCTAATGATCTGGTTTCAAGCACAGATCTTTCTCCGGTAGTTACAACAAGAAAACCTGTTTTATCGAAAAGAATACGTCCGCCATAATGAAGTGTACTTGCATTGGCTGGTTTGGCTCTGTAAATAACGGTTGCGCCTTCGATTGTTTTTTCATCAACTGATAATTTCCCTTTGGCTACTGCTGTATTGTTTCCACCAGTTGTAGCTTCTGCAAAAACCCAGTAAATCATACGATTAGTTGCAAATTCAGGGTCAATACATAGTCCTAATAAACCACCCTGTCCGGCAGAATTAACGGCAGGAATACCTGTAATTGTACTACTTACAACTCCTGTAGTCGTAGCGATACGCATCGTTCCTGTTTTTTCGGTGATTAATAATCTACCATCAGGAAGACTTGTAATTCCCCATGGGCTTGTTAATGTTGTAGCAATAACAACTCCCTCATAAGGTGTATTGGTTTGCACACCACTAATTCGGGTCTGTCCTTCAAATGCTGGTTTGTAAGTTGTATTGGCAGCATTTCCTTCTACAGGATTTGTTATTGTACCTGGATTTACATCGACATCTTTATCACTAGAGCAGCTCAATAAACTTATTAGCATACTCGAAACAATAGCAATTTGGTTAATATTTCTCATAGTTTTGGGGTTTTATAATTAAAACATAACGAAAGTCATAATTATAAAATAAAAAAAGTTATATAATTTATGAGAAAAGTTATATGATTATAAGTTTCAAAATGATGGCTTTATTTTAACGCCAAGTTATTTTACCATAAAGTTCGCAAAGCTTCTTGGCACTTTTATCTACCTTGCACTCTTTGCGTAAAACCGTGCCTCTTTTGCGGTTAATCTTTACTATAGTCAAAACAAAACTTTGTATTCTTTATAGTTAATCGTTGCATAATATTAGACAATCAAGCAACCTTTGCAACTTAGTCCCGAAGCTTCGGGATAGTACCTTAAAAGAAAATAATTATATTTGATTTCTATTAAAAAACCAAACCATGAGAATTTTTACTTTATGCTTTTTATTGTTAAGCTTCACAGCATTTGCTCAGAAAAACAATAAATACGAGACTTATTTCGAAAAAGGAAACGGAAACCAATCGGCTAATTATCAGGAAACCATAAAATACTACACGCTTCTTGCACATGATTTTCCGACTATCAAAATGGAAGAAATGGGACTCACAGATAGTGGATATCCTCTACACATGATTACTTTTAATTCTGACAAACAATTTGATTTTGAGGCAATCAAAAAGAATAAAGCTGTAATACTTCTTAATAATGGAATCCATGCTGGCGAACCTGACGGAATTGACGCAACTATGCAACTGTTTAGAGATTTGGCTTTAGGAAAGATAAAAGCACCAAAAAACACCGTAATAGTAACAATTCCTGTTTATAATATTGGCGGTGCTTTAAACAGAAACTCCACAACAAGAGCCAATCAGGATGGACCAGAAGAATATGGCTTTCGCGGAAATGCAAGAAACTATGACTTAAACCGTGATTTAATTAAATCGGATACTCGCAACACGAAAAGCTTTGTGGAGATTTTCCATAAAACAAACCCAGATGTGTTTATCGATAACCATGTAAGCAACGGGTCTGATTATCAATATAAGCTGACTTATATTATGACACAACATAATAAACTAGGAACTGTTTTAGGAGATTATCTAAATCAGGAAATGATGCCAGCATTGGTAAAAGATTTACAGAAAAAAAATCTGGAAACAACACCTTATGTCAATGCATTTGAAGAAACTCCTGATAATGGTTTTATACAATTTTCGGATAGTCCACGTTACACAACTGGCTATACTTCTCTTTTTAATACAATCGGTTTTGTGGTCGAAACACATATGCTTAAAAACTATGCCGATCGTGTAAAAGCTACTTACGAATACATGACATCTACAATTGATTTTACAGATGCTAATTATAAAAAAATAAAGGAAATGCGTTTAAAAAACGAAGCGCAATATGCACCTAAAAAACCTTATACCATTAAGTGGGAAATTGATAGCACAAAAATGACAACCTTTTCATTTTTAGGATATGAAGCAACTCATAAAAAGAGCGAAGTTACAACTGGTAATAGATTATTTTATGACAGAACTAAACCATACAAAAAAGACATTCCTTATATAAAAGAATTCAAATCGGTTAAGGATATTATTGTTCCTACGGCGTATATTATTCCTAAAGGATTTTGGAATGTTATCGATTTACTCAAAAGTAATGGCGTAACTTATACGCAACTAAAAAAAGATACAATTATAGAAGTTGAAAGTTATAAAATTGCTGATTTTAAAACGACAAATTCGGCTTACGAAGGACATTATTTGCACCGAAATACTAAAGTAACTTCTCAGTTAACAAAAGTACCTTTTTATAAAGGCGATTATGTATTCTCGACCCAACAAAAGGCAATTAAATACCTATTAGAAACATTAGAACCCGAAGGCGTTGATTCATTTTTTAACTGGAATTTCTTCGATACTATGTTACAACAAAAAGAAGGTTACTCAGAGTATGTTTTTGAAGATACTGCGTCTAAACTTCTAAGAGACAACCCAAAATTAAAAGCAGATTTGGAACAAGCAAAACTCAACGATCCGAAACTTGCCAAAGATCCCGAAGCGCAACTGGATTGGGTTTACAAACATTCTGCTTATTATGAAAAGGCGCATATGCAATATCCGATATATCGTGTTTTGTGAATTTAACCGCAATCCCGAGGCTTCGGGAGCAAAGGTTTTTTATATTGATTCTCTTGTAAAATGTTAAGGTCGCAAGGCTGTTTCGCTAATCCTTTGTCAAAGTTTTTCAACTTTGACAAAGGTAAATAGCACATTAATTCACAAAAACTAAATAAATGCCGTACAAACTTTTTCTTGACGATATTAGAGATGTAAAAATGGTTTACAAAAACTTAACTGATGCTGATTTTGTAATAGTTAGAAATTTTCACGATTTTAAAAAAGTAATAATCGAAAACGGACTTCCAGAATTAATTAGTTTTGATAATGATTTAGGATTAGATGAAAACGATAATGTTGCCGAAGATGGTTATGCTGCTGCAAAATGGTTAGTTTATGAATCTGGGCTTGATTTACTAAATTTAAAATTTAATGTTCATTCTGCCAATCCTGTAGCATCAATACAAATTCAAAGCTTACTTGATAATTATATTAAACATTTGAAAAATCAAAATAACTGACGCGAAAACAAATTCAGCCCAATAGCACAGATTGCGAATGCCTATTGGATATCGGACACAGTTCGTAAAGCAGGCAAAACTCGTGTTTAATAAATTTTAAGTAGATTATGGATTTCCGTAATATTCTATTTACTTATGCTCATATTTTTGATAAACAATAATTTAAAAATAAAAATATGGCTTGGAGTTTTCGCAAACGAATTAAAATTATCCCAGGTGTTCATTTGAATTTTAGCAAGAGTGGTATAACTACTTCTATAGGTGTCAAAGGAGCAAATATGACTTTTGGAAAATCTGGAAGTTATTTAAATACAAGTGTACCTATTTTAGGTATCCACAATCGACAAAAAATCTTTAATTCAAATAATAATTCAGAATCCGAGATTTATAATGAGCAACCAATTATAGAAATCTCTGATAATATTTTCAGTTCCGATATTCAAGAAATCACAAGTCAGAATATGCAAGGAATAAAAGAAGCGATTATTTTGGCTAATGAACAAAGAAAAGACTTAAAAAAAGATGTTTTAAAAATACAAACTACCTTAAGTTCATCGAAATTAAAATTAGGTTTGAGTTATTTTTTAATTTATGGATTAGTAAAGAAAACTATTCCTGAAAATATCAAAATTGATATTGAAGCACAGAAAGAAGCAATAGCCCAAACTAAAAAACAAATAGAAAATTGCTTTGTCAAACTTGATGTTGATTTTGAATTAGAAATAAAAGAAAAATACGAAACACTTGTAGAAACATTTAAAAAGTTATCCTCTTCGCAAAAAATTTGGGATGTAACAAGTGCACATTATCAAGATAGAGTTGCAGCTAGATCGTCAGCAAGTACTTTAGTGCAAAAAAGAGATGTTCGATTTGCTTTAAAGTCTCTTCCTGATATCAAATCAGAATTTAATGCTCTTTATTTCCAGAATGCAAATGGTGCAGACTTATATTTTTATCCAAGTTTTATTGTTATGTATTCAAATAATACAAATTTTGCTTTAATTGGAATCGATGAAATAATTTTAAATCAGAGTTTTGTAAGGTTTACAGAAACAGGATCTATTCCTAAAGATTCAAAAATAATAGATAGAACTTGGGCAAAGGTTAACAAAAATGGTTCTCCAGACAAAAGATTTAAAGGCAATTATCAAATTCCAGTTGTTCGTTATGGTGAAATTAGTTTAAAGACAAATACTGGTCTAAATGAAGAATATGAATTTAGTAATTATGAATTTACTGAAGAATTTGGAAAGGCATTTAGAGAATACCAAACCATAATTAAATCATTAAAAAAATTATAAAATCTAACCTTCTGTCTCAACGAAGTGTTCACATGTGTGTGGAGAAGTCTCCCGACTTCTTACCCGCTCTAATAATCTACAAAGAGAATCAAAAAAATAAATTTGGAACAGCATATTGGAGCGGGGATTTCTCCTTCGTCGAAATAAAATGATTGCGGTTACTTTGTGTAAAACCAAAGTTGCTTACGCCCTTGATTGTAATCTTAGACTAAAGACGAATCCTTTTCTGCATTCAGCCAATTATGATTTTCCGTAATATTACTATGTTCTAAATTTTTATTTTTGAAAAACAAACTTAAAACCTAACTATAATGAATAAAATAATTCTTTTACTATTAATTTTAATTGTTTCAATCTCATGTCAAAAAAGCAAAATTGAAAATCTACAAAATGAAATAGAAAGCATCATTAAACCAAATCTAAATGATCCTAGTAGCTATGAATTCAATTCTATGCATTTAGATTCTGTGGAATACCTTACAAGTAAACTAGAAATACAAACGATTTTAAAAGACATTCGCAACTTACAAAAAGAAAATAATAAAATTTCTCAAGAACAAATCAGTTTTCTTAAAAGAAAAATCCATTTTTATTCATCTCTAGATAAATATAAATTTAAAGGAAATTTCTCATTTAGGGGAAATAATAAATTTGGAGCAAAAATTCTAGCAGAATATATTTTTGAAGCAGATAGTACTTACAAACTTATATATATAAGAGATAATAATGGAGACACAATTTATAAGAATATAAGAATGTAGAACTAATAATAAGCTGATTAAAAAAACTGAAAAACTTATTAATAACTTACTAGACTTTTTTTTTATGCCTTTCCATAATTTTACACTTTTGTGTAAACCTATTTCAGGACAAGACAACCATTTAACCACAAACAGAATCCCGCGTGAGGGATAGAAGCTAGCTACCAAAGTAGCGCGTATAGCCCGACAGCATATAAAAAAAGACCCAATGAACGTAATGCTCATTGGGTCTTTTTTTATATGGTGGCACGCCCAAATGTTTATTCTAAGCGATTTTACTTTCTTCTTCGAATAGTAATTTGATGTTTTCGTAGGAGTTTTTAAGTGCTTCTTTTATTTGTACGGGACTTAACCAGGCTACTTTTTCGATTCCTTCTTCTAATTGTCCTTGTGGCGTTCCTTTAAAATCGGATTGCATTTCGAACCAATGCGTTATTTTTAATTTGTATTTTCCGTTGCGTTTAAAAACGTGATATGTCTTTTGTAATTTATTGATAATTCGTAATTTACCAACTCCTGTTTCCTCTTCTACCTCACGCATGGCGGTGTCTTCGATCTCCTCCCCTTTTTCTATTCCGCCTTTTGGTAAGTCCCATTTTCCATTTCTGAAGATGAATAACACCTCTCCTTTTTTATTATAAACTAGTCCTCCTCCCGCTTTATTTACAGGAATTTTTGACTTTAACGTTTTCATAATTTCCTTTTCGTCAGGATGATATAAATACGCCGCTTGAATTTTATTTTGGAACATTTTGACTATAATTTGCTCTATGTCAATACTTTCTAACAAGAACAATTGAAAATTAGTCTCTTTGGAGATTTCATTTGTCAAAAAAAGTGGTTTGTCGTTCACAAAAACTTTATACATTTGTACTATGATTTTTAATAAAGATACTGCCGAAAAAACAGCCGAATTGCTTTTGCAAATAAATGCAATTAAATTGAATCCAGGAAATCCTTTTACATGGGCTTCGGGATGGAAATCACCTATTTATTGTGATAACAGGCTAATTCTCTCATTTCCAAGCATCAGAAATTATGTTAGAGATGAGTTTGCTAAGAACATTGAAAAACAATTTGGTAAGCCAGATGTAATCGCTGGAGTTGCAACAGGAGCCATAGGTATTGGTATTCTTGTTGCCGAAAGCTTAGGATTGCCATTTGTATATGTTAGACCAGAACCTAAAAAACACGGAAGACAAAATCAAGTTGAAGGTTTTTTACAAAAGGGACAAAATGTTGTTGTTGTCGAAGATTTAATAAGCACAGGAAATAGTAGTTTGCTTGCTGTTGAGGCTTTACGTAATGCTGGAGCCAATATTAAGGGTATGGCTGCTATATTTACTTATGGCTTTGATGTTGCTGAGAAAAACTTTCAGGATGCAAAAATCGACTTATACACACTAAGTAACTATTCGAATTTATTAAATCTTGCTGTCGCTAAAAAATATATTCCTGAAGAAGATTTGGTTACCTTGCAGGAATGGAGCGTAAATCCTTCGGTTTGGAGACAAGAAGAATAATTTTAAATTCTAGATTTTAGAAATTTAGTTCCGACACAGCTTTGAAACCTGGACTTTATAAAGTTTAATAACATAAAGAACTTATGTACTTTGCTGCAAAAATTTACGATATTATTTAAATAAAATATAAAACATGAACTTAGAAAGTCCAAAAGTTACCGTTCAGAAATCGGCTCAAGAATTATTTGATTTATTGAGTGATGTGAAAAATTTTGAAAAATTAATGCCAGATAACATTGCTAAATTTGAAGTAATTGGCGAAGATGCTTTTATTTTTGGATTAAAAGGTATGCCGGAAATAAAATTAAAAATGAAAGAAAAAACAGCTCCAAGCAAAATTGTTTTGGGTGCTGCAAGCGATAAATTACCATTTACATTGGTTTCTAACATCGAAACTGTTTCAGACACTTCTAGTGCTGTAAAGCTTGATTTTGAAGGAGAATTCAACCCAATGATGGCAATGATGATAAAAGGACCTATTGGTAAATTTATTGAAACTCTAGCCAATAATATGACTAAACTATAATTAACAATGGATAATTGTTAATTCATAATTATAAAATTCAAAAGTCCGATTTAGCTTTGCTAAATCGGACTTTTTGTTTGAATACGTCGCTAAAAGCCTCTGAACCTTTGTCGCTTAAAACCTTAGTACCTTAAAAAAACCAATTCATCATTAAAAAGAAACAGTTCGGTAATGTATTTTATGTAATACATAAATATTGTTAGAAGTTTGAATCATCAAACTAAATAACATCAAAATGGAACTAACTATCAAGATTTTAATTTATATCCACGCTTTTTTCGGAGGAATTGGATTAATTACCGGAATTGGAAGCGTAATTGTAAAAAAAGGAAAGCCTTTACATCGAAAAATGGGAAAACTATTCTCTATCGGAATGCTAACTAGTTCGATTCTTTCACTTATAGTTTGTTGTTTTCCAAAACACCACAATATTTTTTTATTCTTAATTGGTTTATTTACAATATACCTTGTTATTTCAGGAAATAGAGCTTTGACTTTTAAAAACAAGGCAAAAGCTGATTTAACTGATAAGATAACTTCGGGAACTATGCTATTTTTCTCTGTAATAATGATTTCACTTGGAATATATTGTCAATTAAACAGCATTGAAAACGGAATCTTATTTACTTTCTTTGGTGGATTTGGGTTTTATATGACTGTGAAAGATTTTATTTATTTTAGAAATCTTTCGGAGAAAAATAAAGGTTGGTTATCCAAACATATCGGAAAGATGATTGGTGCTCTGATCGCTTCAATAACAGCTTTTATCGTTGCTGGATTGGGTATCGGAAATATAATTACATGGATAACACCATCAATCATAGGAACGCTCTATATAATATACTGGAATAGAAAATTAAAATCTAAAACCGTAAAAACAATAAAAGTTCAAGTTTAAAAACTTTTGAACTTTATTTAAGTCTATGATTAAAAAAATCAAAGTGATTTTATTTTTTCACAGAGTTACTAAGAGCTATGAAAAACAATAAAAATAAAACCTTTGAGCCTTTGCCTCTCAGAACCTTAGTACCTCTTTTAATAAAGCATCTTAATCTCTTTAATCTCAAATTCCGAAACTGAATCATCTTCTAGTAAAACTTGCAATTTTCCTATTGGAGAAACTCCCTGAATAATCCCCATGAAATTTTTATTATTTACATTTTTAAAGGGCATTGGAACTCCTTTTCTAAATAACTTATTAAAATATTCTCCCCAAAAGAAGCTAGATTGTTTGTTCCAAAGGAGAATATTCTCTTTCATTATCTCTACAATCGAAACAACTAGATTTTCTTTGTTAAATTGGGCGTTACAAATCACTGCTAGTGAAGATGCTTTTGGCAGATTTTCGAAATTTGTCTGATTTACATTTAAGCCTAAGCCAACTACTGACACGATAGTGCCATCACTTTTGAGCGTATTTTCTATCAAAATACCACCAATCTTTTTATTATATGACATAATGTCGTTTGGCCATTTTATACTTAAATCAGGAATATTTAATTCTTCTAAAGCTTTTATTACTGATAATGAAAAGATAATATTTAAATTAAAAAACTGCTCGCTATCAAGCAAGAAATCCTTAACCAACACACTCATTATTAAATTCTTACCTATGTCAGAACGCCAAACCTCCCCCATTTGTCCTTTCCCTTTTGTTTGGTTTTCGGCAGTAACAACGGTAAAATTCTCCGACTCCTGTTGGCTACTTAATAATTTTAAGAACTCATTTGTTGAATCTATGGCATCGAGTTTGATTAGTTTCATCTAAATAATTTATATAACTTAATTTAATATTTTGTTAAGGTTCAAAAATAATCACAAAAATTGGTAACTTTACAAACTCATATAAAATAATTCATGGCGAAAAAGACTGTTAATAATGATGTTCTGTTAGCGAACATAATCAAAGGAATCGAAGAAGTAAAAGGAAATGATATTAGTATCCTAGACCTAAGGGAAATAGACGCAGCAGTTTGCGATTATTTTATCGTTTGCAACGGAAATTCGAATACCCAAGTTAACGCCATCGTAGGCTCAATACAAAAAACTGTATCAAAAGAATTAAAAGACAAACCATGGCATATAGAAGGAACCGATAACGCAGAGTGGGTTCTTATGGATTATGTGCACATTGTTGTTCACGTATTTCAAAAACACATTCGAGAATATTATAATATCGAGAGTCTTTGGGGAGATGCCAAAATAACTACAATCGAAAACAAATACTAAAGAAACATTCTTCAAATGGCTAAAGATAATAATCCAACCCCGAGTAAATTTAAAATAAGTCCTTGGTTAATTTATACCGCAATACTTTTAATATTTTTATTTATCAGTTTTGCAACCGGAGGATCAAGTTTACAAGAGCCTGCCCAATTAACCTCTTCTAAATTCAATGATTTTTTAGAAAAAGGACAAATTGATAAAGTAATTGTATACAATAAAGCTGAAGCTGAAGTGTATCTTAATGCTGCTGCACTTAAGGATCCAGCGCAAAAAAAAGTATCTAAAGACATTTTTGACAGACCTAACAAAGGTCCTCACTATACTTTAGAAATTGGTAACGATCAAATTTTTCAAACTAAATTAGAAAAAGCAGTTAGCGAAGGCAAACTGAAAGATTTTAATTTCCTTCAAAAAAATAACTGGAGTGACATATTAATTAGTTTACTTCCTATTATTATTATTATTGGAGTTTGGATTTTCATTATGAGAAAAATGTCAGGCGGCGCTGGTGGCGGTGGCGGACAAATTTTCAACATTGGAAAATCAAAAGCTAAACTTTTTGACGAGAAAACTGATATCAAAACTACATTTAAAGATGTAGCTGGTTTAGAAGGTGCTAAAGAAGAAATACAAGAAATTGTAGAATTCTTGAAAAACCCAGAAAAATACACCAACTTAGGAGGTAAGATACCAAAAGGTGCCTTACTTGTAGGACCTCCTGGAACTGGTAAAACATTATTAGCAAAAGCTGTAGCTGGCGAAGCACAAGTACCATTCTTCTCATTATCAGGTTCTGATTTTGTTGAAATGTTTGTAGGTGTTGGAGCTTCACGTGTACGTGATTTGTTTAAACAAGCAAAAGAAAAATCTCCTGCAATCATTTTTATTGATGAAATTGATGCTGTAGGTAGAGCTCGTGGAAAAAGCAATATGTCTGGCGGTAATGACGAAAGAGAAAATACACTGAACCAATTACTTACAGAAATGGACGGTTTTGGAACAAACTCTAACGTAATTGTATTAGCTGCAACAAATAGAGCCGATGTTCTTGACAAAGCTTTAATGCGTGCTGGTCGTTTTGACAGACAGATTTTTGTAGACTTACCAGACATTCGTGAAAGAGCAGAAATTTTTCAAGTACACTTAGCTCCTTTGAAAAAAGTAGAAGGTCTTGATTTAGATTTCCTTGCAAAACAAACTCCAGGATTCTCTGGAGCAGATATTGCTAACGTATGTAACGAAGCTGCATTAATTGCTGCAAGAAACAACAAAACTGCTGTAGATAGACAAGATTTCCTTGATGCTGTAGACAGAATTGTAGGTGGTCTAGAAAAGAAAAACAAAATTATTACTCCAGACGAGAAAAAAGCAATTGCAATTCACGAAGCTGGACACGCAACTGTAAGCTGGATGCTGGAACATGCTGCACCACTTATTAAGGTAACTATTGTACCTCGTGGACAAAGTTTAGGAGCTGCATGGTACTTACCAGAAGAGAGACAAATCGTAAGAACAGACCAAATGTTAGACGAAATGTGTGCAACTATGGGTGGAAGAGCTGCTGAAAAAGTAACTTTTGACAGAATTTCGACTGGTGCATTAAGCGATTTAGAAAAAGTTACACGTCAAGCTCGTGCTATGGTAACGATTTACGGACTGAATGACAAAATCGGAAATGTTACATATTACGATTCAACAGGACAAAGCGAATACAACTTTTCAAAACCGTATTCTGATGAAACTGCAAAAGTTATCGACCGAGAAATTTCAGAATTAATTGAAGGTCAATACCAAAGAGCAATAAAAATATTAGAAGACAACAAAGATAAGTTAAATCAACTTGCTGAAATCTTAATTGAAAAAGAGGTTATTTTTAAAGATGACCTAGAAGCAATTTTCGGAAAACGTACTTTTGATAAAAACCTAGAAGAAGTTGTTTCGTAATACTATTCAAATAATTTAATTATTTTTAAAATCTTAATTCAAAAGCCACTTTTGAATTAAGATTTTTTTATCTTTGAACGTTTTCAATTAACACGTAAAGCATTTCAACAATAATGAGCTTTTTTAAAAAATTATTTGGTTCAAGCCATGACGCATCTGATGAAGAGAATCAAAGTGAATATAGCAATTCACTTTCTGAGAATCCTCTTTCTATAGATGAACAATTCATTTTCAATTTTAAAAAAAATGGAGGTAAATTTTTATACTGCGAAAATATTCAGGAAGTAACTGAACAGTTTGAAAATATCCTAGAAGAAAATGATTGGTTTGAAAGTGAAGCCGCATGTTATGAGCCCGCCTTATTTCATTTGCTAGAAGAGAATAAATTAATTTACCAAAGACCAACTAATCCTAAATTCTTATTAGCTAGTTGTGAAAATCTAATTGCAGAAGAAGGTTCTATATTGTTTTCATCAAAACAAATTAAACAGAACAAACCTAACGAGTTGCCTATAAATATTGTTATTCTTGCAACTACAAGTCAAATTCTTACTGCTAAAAGTGATGGTCTTAGTGCCATAAAACGTAAGTACGAAAGAGATTACCCTACCAATATTACCACTATAAAATATTTCGAAAAAGCAAAAGAAGAAGACTTTACGCAATACGGAAGTGTAGCGAAGAACTTGTATTTATTGCTCTTAGAAGACCTGTAAGATGAATGAAACCCTCAAGAGAGCTCTATCTGGTGCCGTTTATATAGTATTACTACTAACGTCTATCCTATATTCAACGGAAAGTTTTATTTTACTTTTCGGTGTTTTTCTAATTATTGCAACTTACGAATTTTGTAATCTGGCTCACATTAATAAAATATTTTCAATTTTATTTGTTTCTGTATTTTACTCAACCATATCACTCCTAAGTTTTTATAAAAGCGAAACTGAAAATTACATCAATAAATTTTTAAAAGAAGATATTAAATTCACCATTAATGTTGATCAATTAAACACTGTATTATTAGTAATCACTTTATTGATATCAGTAAAATGCATTGTATTTTTATTTGATGATACTCAAACAATAAGTCGAGCATCTAAATATCTTTACTTATTAGGATACATTACATTGCCTTTTATTTTTATTACCAAAATTTCGTTTGGAATAAAAGATTATAATCCAAAAATCATTATTGGATTATTTATTCTTATCTGGACAAACGACACCTTTGCCTACTTGGTAGGAAAATCTATTGGGAAAAATAAATTATTTGAACGTATTTCACCAAAAAAAACCATCGAAGGGTTTCTTGGCGGAGTTGTTTTTGCCTGTTTTGCAGGTTATTTAATTTCAAAATTATATATCAAACCTAACGCTAACTTTAGTGATATGTCTATTTTAATATGGACAATCATCGCTTTAATCGTTGGTGTTTTTGGTACTATCGGCGATTTAATTGAATCAAAATTTAAAAGAATAGCCGGAGTCAAAGATAGCGGAACAATAATGCCTGGACACGGAGGCGTTCTAGATCGATTAGATAGTGTTATATTTGTAGCACCAATTGTATTTTTATTTTACCAAATTTTAAATTATGTTTCATAAAGAAGGAACCCAATCCATTTTATTAGGCACTATATTCGTTAGTGTTGTACTTTTATTAACTGATCATTTTATTGATATCAATTGGCTTAAAATGTTGATTCAGATTAGTGCTTTATTATTGTTAATCATAATATTGCAATTTTTTAGAAATCCAAAAAGAACAGTTATCAAAGATATCAATCAGATTCTTGCTCCTGTTGATGGTAAAGTTGTTGTTATTGAAGAAGTTTACGAAGGTGAATATTTTAAAGACAAACGCCTACAAATTTCAATTTTTATGTCGCCTATTAATGTACACGTAACTCGTTATGCATTAGACGGAATTATAAAATTTAGCAAATACCACCCAGGTAAATTTTTGGTTGCATGGCATCCAAAAGCAAGTGAAGAAAACGAAAGAACAACTGTTGTAATCGAAAATAAAACTTTCGGAGAAGTTTTATACAGACAAATTGCAGGTGCATTAGCACGCCGAATTGTGAATTATGCACAAGAAGGAATGCAAGTTGTACAAGGAACAGATGCAGGTTTTATTAAATTTGGTTCGAGAGTAGATATTTTCTTACCTTTGGGCACACCTATTAATGTTGTATTAGACCAAAAAGCAATTGGGGGTAAAACCATTATTGCTACAAAAGGGTAATGACTGAAAAAGATTTAGATACACGATTTTTAGAGGCTGTTGAAATTGCTTCCAAAATGACACAAGCCTCACTGCCACAAGATGTGCAATTGAGGCTGTATGCTTTTTATAAACAAGCAACTTTTGGTACTGCAAAATATAGCCAATCTGAAAATTTTGACTTGAGAAATGCTTTTAAAACAAATGCGTGGATTCAAATTAGTCATTTAAGTGTAGACGAAGCCAAAGAAAATTATATAGAAATCATTAATTCACTAATAACAAAATAGATATTTTATGAAAAAATATAGTATTCAATTTTCGTTTTTTATCTTGATTTCACTTACGATTCTCTCTTGTAATGATAACAATAAACTAACTGAAGTCGTTGAAGTTCCTCTACCATCAAAGGATGAAAAAATAATAATTGGGAGTCCAGATGAAGTTAAAGCAAATCCAGGAGCTTTTCTACTAGAAAAACTTCCGTATGCATATAACGCATTAGCTCCAAATATTAGATCATTAACTCTGGAGACACATTACTCCAAACATTATTTAACTTATACTAATAACCTAAATAAAGCAATTGCCAATACAGATTATGTAAATATGACGATTGAGCAAATTCTAGGCAAGTTAGATTTAAATGATGCAAATCTTCGTAATAATGCTGGTGGATATTATAACCATTCCCTTTATTGGAAATGTATGACTCCAAAACCAGAAGCTGAACAAGCTACAGATACACTGGCTGGTGCAATGAATAAAGAATTTGGCTCATATAATAATTTTAAAAATTTATTTAAAGCTGAAGCAACAAAACAATTCGGATCAGGATGGGTTTGGTTAGTTGTAGATAAAGCTGGGAAATTACAAATTACAACAACCCAAAATCAAGATAATCCTTTAATGAAAAATGCATTAATCTCTGGAACTCCAATTCTAGCTCTGGACTTATGGGAACATGCTTATTATCTGGATTACCAAAACAGAAAAAATAGTTATGTCGATGCTTTTTTCAATATCATTAATTGGGAAAAGATAAACGAAAATTATAAAACTGCTTTAACCAAGGTTAGAAAAGTCTAAAAAAAAGCTGATACAAAATGTATCAGCTTTTTTTTGGTTTTAACAAAAATATTAATCTACTTCACTTCATAAATAAACGACTCCGATGGCGCTAATTTAACTTTAGCTTTTCCTTCACCATTTTTCACAACCAAACTAGTTTTACCTTTTAAATACAATTGATCCGTAAGCGTATATTCTCCATCTTTCAAATTCCATTTAGCAATAACATCCACAGGAACTTTCAATTCAAATTCACTTGTTTTATCCGCAGAAAAATTAACTACAATAATTAGTTTTTGATTATTTGACCAACGCACATAAGAATAAATACCTGCATCATATCCTGAAGTATTCTTTCTATTTACAGTTTGAATTTCTTGAAAACTACCCATTAATGCAGAACTCTTTATCGATAAATTTAATAATCGCTTATAAAAATCTCTCAAATCCTTTTCAGATTGCGTAAGTTGTCCTCCATCAAATTTGCCATTGTTCATCCATCGCTGATGATTTGGTACACCAATATAATCAAAAATCGAAGTTCTCGTAGGTTTTCCAAATCCAGCATTTTCATTTCCAGCTTCTCCTACTTCCTGTCCAAAATAAACCATCGTTGGCGAAGTACTTATTGTTGTAGAAACTACCATCAAAGGTTTTCCTTTTTCCGGAGTTCCTGCAAACTCAGAACTTGCCAAACGTTGTTCGTCATGATTATCTAGAAAATGCAACATATTATGCTCAATATCTGCCATATTAAGCTGAATACCTGAAAGCTCGTCAGGCGAAGATTTCCCCTTTACAATATCTTTTAGTTTATCATACGTTTCTACTTTATCATATAAATAATCCATTTTACCCAAGTGAATATAATTACGATATTCTTTAGGGTTATACACCTCTGCTAATAAGAAAGCATTTGGGTTCTTAACCTTAATCGCTGAGTTCATATAACTCCAAAATTCATAAGGAACCATTTCGGCCATATCAAAACGGAAACCATCAACACCTTTATCTGTCCAATACAAAGCAATTGATTTAAATTTCTTCCAAGAATCAGGAACATCTTTATCATTCCAAAAATTATAATGCTCTTGGTATGATTTTTTATCAAAATCAGCAGGAAGTTCAGGAAAATCTTTAGAACCATCAGGGCGAATTCCGTAGTTTACTTTAACTGTTTCATACCAGTCATTTTGATCAGGTTTGGCTTTACGCGAACCATTTCCTGTCCATTTTGCTGGATTTTCATCAAATTTCCCATCTACAAGCACATTTTTCTCACCGTTTAACGGAAGATCATTATCTGGAATTTGAAATGGGGTATTCGGTATATAATAAAAATTGTTATTACGCTTGTATTCAACCGTTACATCATCATTGGCACCAAAATCTTTTTCGCCTACAGGATCGTTTTTACCTTCATACTTTCTCGCAATATGATTCGGAACAATATCTATAATTACCTTTAAGCCTGCTTTATGCGTACGTGCAATCAAAGCTTCAAATTCTTGTAAGCGATTGGCCGGATTAACTGCCAAATCTGGATTTACATTATAATAATCCTTTACGGCATACGGCGATCCTGCTCTACCTTTTATCACTTCGGGATCATCATTAGAAATTCCAAATGCAGTATAATCGCGAACCAAAGCGTGATGAGGAACACCAGTATACCAAATATAAGTAACACCTAAATCTTTAATTTCGTGAAGTGCTTTATCGCTAAAATCGTTGAACTTCCCTACTCCATTCTCTTCAATAGTTCCCCAAGGTTTATTTGTGGTATTAGTATTTCCGAACAAACGGGTGAAAACCTGATATACAACAACTTTATTTCCTGAAACTACCTCCCTCTTGTCCGTATTTAATTTTATATCTTTTGTTTTACATGCAGTAACTAATACCATTGCGGTAATACCTGCTATAAGAATACGTGCTTTTATCATGTTTATATAGTGTGCTTTTATTAATTTTAATACCAAAATGTATTAACCAGTTTTTAAATTTAATCTATTTTTTAAGACATAAAATGGCAGAATAAAATTTAACTAAAAAAACGGTTTTGCTACTAACACTACAACGTGTTAGTGCATCCATTTGTTGATAACTTAAACTTTTTATTAAAGGTGCAAAGGTTCATAGCTACAAAGGTTCAAAGGATTGAAACTTTACTCCCGACGCTTCGGGATTGCATAAACAATTATTTTGCTATTAATTTTTGCCACAGATTAAAATGATTAAACAGATTAAAAGCTTTTTTTACCATTAAGAAATTAAGAAAAGTTAAGTTTAATCCTTAATAAAACTTAATACCTTAATAGTTAAACTTTTTATACCACAGATTAAAAAATCTGTTTTTATCCGCATTTTCGCTTAAGCTAATCTGTTTTATCCGCGTTCCTTTTCGCCACAGATTAAATGATTAAATAGATTCAAATCTTTGCGAACCTTACGTAAACCTTTTCGCCCTTTGCGGTTAAACTTTTTCTGCCACAGATTAAAAAATCCGTGTTTATCCGTGTTTTCGCTTGAGCGAATCAGTTTTATCCGCGTTTCTTTTCTCGTCAGTTATTCTAAGAAAATGTGTTTAGGACTTTTAATAGAATTAAAACAAATCAATTCGCAAAAATTCGTATAGTTCGTGGTAAAAAAAGTTTAGCCCTATCAAATAATATCAGTTATAAATAAATCCTAATATCTGTTAAGGTTGTTTCCTTTTTCATAAATTTGACAAAAATTTAATCAATTGAAGAAATCACTCTTTTTCATATATAGCTGCTTGCTAATTTTAAGTGTTAATTTAGGAATGGCACAAGCTCCAAAAATTATTAACATCGAGCATTCTGACTTTGTCGACAGAAATGAAATCGAAATGCCAGGTGCCATTTTACTTACCGGAAACGTAAAAGTAAATCACGATGGTGTGGTTTTAACCTGTAATAAAGCCTATTTATTTCAAGGAGAAAATTACCTAAAAGCCTTTGGAAATGTACAGATAGTACAAGGAGACACCTTATTCTTAAATAGTAAATACGCAGAATATAGCGGAAACTCAAAAAAAGCATTTGCAACAGGAAATGCAGTTATGAGCTCGCCAGATGCAACATTACAAACAGACACGATAAACTTTGACAGAAACATTCAGGAAGTATTCTATAATTCTAAAGGAACTATTATCAACAAAGACAATACTTTAGAAAGTAAATCAGGAAGATATTATGCCGAACAAAAAAAGTTTGTATTCCTAACCGCAGTTACGGTTACCAATCCTAAATGTGTTATAAAATCAAACCACTTAGATTATTACAGTAATTCTGGACATTCCTATCTCTTTGGACCATCTACAATTACCAGTAAAACCGATTATATCTATACCGAAAAAGGTTTTTATGATACTAAAAAAAATCTGGCACATTTTCTCCGGAAATCATACATTCGCTATGATACCCGCCTAATAGAAGGCGATAGTTTATACTATGACCGAAATAAAGATTTTGCATCGGCAACTAGAAATGTAAAAATTACAGACTCAATAAATCGCGGAATAGTAAAAGGACATTATGCCGAAATATACAAACAAAAAGATTCCATGTTTGTTACTAAGAGAGCTGTTGCAATAAACTTTGTCGATAACGATTCCGTTTACATACACGGAAAAAGGCTAATGATTACAGGAAAAGAAGGAGATCGAATCATTCGTGCTTTTAACAATGTTCGTTTTTTTAAAACCGATATGAGTGGAAAATGCGATTCGATACATTCTAATAGCAGAACAGCCTTAACAAAACTAATAGGAAACCCAATACTCTGGAACGGCGAAAGCCAGATTACAGGCGATATTATGCATCTTATTGGCGATAATAATACCAAGAAACTCGACTCGCTCAAAGTCCTCAATAACACCTTTATAATCTCCAAGGACACCTTAGGAACTGGCTATAATCAAGTCAAGGGATTAAATTTATTCGGAAAATTTAGGGACGGAAAACTACACGATGTTGATGTCATAAAAAATACCGAAGTAATTTACTATATGCGGAATGATGCCAATGAACTTATCGGAATCAATAAAAATGTAAGTAGCAAAATCAATCTTATTTTAGAAAACAATGCTATCGAAACCATTACATTCTTCAATCAAGTAGATGGAGATATATTCCCCGAAGCCGAATTACCCGAAAATGCTCGAAAACTTCGAGGCATGGTTTGGCGAGGAGACGAAAAGATAAAGTCTAAAGATGATATTTTCACAAAAGAAGAAAACGACGAAAACGACAAATTAGTCCAAGAAGGAAAAGACGAAAATGCCAAAGAAAATGTCCCTATGAAAGTAAGGAAAGAAACACTCGATTACGACAAAAAGAAACCAGCAGCAAAACCTGCTAAGACAACTAAGACCAAGAAATAGTATATACTCTCAATTTTTAGTATACAGTCGCAGTGACAGTTTTCAATCACCGTTTTTAATAACAATAATAACAGTTTAAAACATTAAACTAGAAAACCTCTGTCCCTTTGAGCCTTAGCGCCTCAGTAACTTAGAACCTTAGTACCTTAAAAAGAAATGAACCCAGATTTTATAAAATACCAAGCACAAACATCACCATATCCGTTAGGAATGGAAGTTTCGCACGCCATAGGATCCTACATATACGACACCAATAATAAAAAATATTTAGACTTCGTAGCAGGTGTTTCAGCCTGTACATTAGGTCACCAGCATCCAAGAGTAAATCAAGCAATAAAAGATCAGTTAGACAAATATTCGCATGTAATGGTCTACGGAGAATATTCGCAAAGTCCAGCCGTAGAGTATTGCAAACTAATGGCTTCCCTCCTTCCCGAATCACTAAATAAAACCTATTTAGTAAACTCAGGAACCGAAGCAATTGAAGGCGCACTAAAACTAGCCCGAAGAACAACAGGACGTAGCCAGTTAATATCGTGTCATAACGCTTACCATGGTAATACAATGGGATCAATGAGTGTTATGGGATTCGAAGAGCGCAAACAAGCTTTTAGACCCTTAATTCCCGATGTAGATTTCATTACGTTTAACAACGAAGAAGATTTACAAAAGATTACCACAAAAACGGCCGGAATAATACTCGAAACAATACAAGGAGGAGCAGGATTTATAGAGCCACATGATAACTTTCTTCAAAAAGTACGCAAACGCTGCGACGAAGTTGGAGCCATGATGATAGTCGACGAGATTCAGCCAGGATTTGGTCGAACAGGAAAACTATTTGGCTTTCAGAATTACGATGTCGTTCCCGATATTGTAGTTATGGGAAAAGGTATGGGAGGCGGAATGCCAGTAGGCGCATTTACAGCATCTGCAGAAAAAATGGATCTACTTACCGAAAATCCAAAACTCGGACACATAACCACTTTTGGAGGCCACCCTGTCATTGCGTCAGCCTGTTTGGCAACTTTGAAAGAAATTACTGAGACAAACCTAATGCCCGAAACATTAGAAAAAGAAAAACTCATCAGAACACTTTTGGTACATCCTTTGATTAAGGAAGTTAGAGGAAGAGGATTAATGCTTGCCGCCATGACAGAAAGTGCCGAAATAACAAACGAAGTTATTTTAACCTGTCAGGACAAAGGGCTTATTTTATTCTGGTTGCTGTTTGAAGGATGTGCCATACGTATTACACCTCCGTTAACAATTTCTGAAGAAGAAATAAGAGAAGGTTGCGCCATCATCCTAAATGTAATGGATGAAATAATGAAGCAAAAAGAATAATTAGGAGCTATTTCCAGCTATCCGCTTATATCTTTTGTTTTTTAAAGAAAAAAACAAAAGGATACCGCTTTTATCTGGGCTAAAACATATTGTTGACTACAAAGCAGTTAAAAATTAAAATACTTTCAGTTTTATAAAAAACTCACCTAAAAACTGATTGCAGGCACTGCAAATATTGTTAATTAAATTGTTCACAACAATTCCCTCCTTCCCCACATAACAAAAACATGTTGCCTAAATTTATAATAGGCTAATATCAAAAAAATAAAGTATGCAATTAAGCAACGAAGAAGAAGATTATAACCTATCCCTATCCAAATTTGAGTCTATGTTAAAAACTAACAAAGTACTCTTTTTTGATTCAGAAGAATTTGAAGAGATTATCCTTCATTATCTGGACATAGGCAAGGCTAATTTAGCAAAAAAGGCCTTAAAACTAGCACTAGATCAACATCCTAAATCTACAGGCTTAAAATTAGTACAAGTAGAGATGCTGGTGTATGACGACAAACTCGAAATAGCCGAAAAGCTTTTGAACGAGTTGTACGCAATCGAACCTAACAACGAAGAAATTTACATCCAGAAAGCAAACATCTATTCTAAAAGAGATCAACACGAAAAAGCAGTCGAATTACTTAAAATTGCTTTAGAATACACAGATGATTTTGCCGACGTGTACAATTTAATCGGTATGGAATATCTTTTTATGGATAATCTTGAAATGGCAAAAGATAGCTTTATCAAATGTCTGGAAGAAGATTTAGAAGACCAATCGGCCTTATACAACGTAGTATATTGTTTTGAGTTTTTAGATCAAAATCAAGAAGCAATTACCTATTTAAATCAATACATAAACAAAAATCCTTATAGCGAAATCGCTTGGCATCAGCTAGGACGCTTGCATTATGGCGTAAAAGAATATGAAAGCGCCATCCGTGCGTTTGATTATGCAACCTTAATCGACGATGAGTTTCTTGGTGCATTCATGGAAAGAGCCAAAGCTTACGAACGTTTAAAACAATATGCCGAAGCAATAGAAAGCTACAACCGTACCATCGAACTAGATGATGCAACATCGTATGCATTATTAAGAATAGGAAAATGTTACGAGAAACTAGGCAATAAAGCTTTAGCGCTAAAATATTACAATAAAACTGTACATGAAGATCCACTTTTAGACAAAGGATGGATTGCCATAACCGACTTTTATGTACGCCAAAAAAACTTCCAGAAAGCATTGTTCTTTGTTAATAAAGCATTAGCAATCGACAATCAAAACCGTTTGTATTGGAAACGCTATGCGATGATAAACAAACAAATGAACTTTTTTGAAGAAGCAGAATTTGGTTACCGAAAAGCAGTCGAATTTGGTGATCATGCACTAGACACCTGGTTGTTCTGGACAGATATCCTTCAGTTTTTGGGCGAATTCGAAAGCGCAATTCAAACATTATTGCAAGCAACTGAATATTTCCCAGAAGAAAATGAAATCGAATACCGTTTAGCAGGATTGTATTTTATGATACAAGACAATACTAAAGCCAAATTTCACTTAAGTAATGGATTACGATTAAATTTTGACAATTATATTTTAATCGAAGACCTATTTCCAGTGGTTTGGACTAAAAAAACGGTGCAAAATTATATTACAAAACATAAAAAACAATAATGATTCATATTTTAAAAAGGCGTTTTGGCTTATTAGGAAAAAATATTAGTTACTCTTTTTCAAAAGGTTATTTTACCGAAAAATTCAACGACGAACATTTTAAAGGATGTAGTTATGAGAATTTTGATATTCCGGAAATTAACTTTTTTACAGCATTAATAAAAAACAATCCCGATTTAAAAGGATTGAATGTAACGATTCCTTACAAAGAACAAATACTACCTTTTTTAGATAAACTATCAAAAAAAGCCACATTAATCGGTGCTGTAAATACAGTGAAATTTACCAAAACAGGAAAATTAAAAGGATACAACACCGATTATTATGGTTTTAAAAAATCATTAAAACCTTTATTGCAACCACATCACAAAAAAGCATTGATTTTAGGTACAGGTGGCGCTTCTAAAGGAGTTGCTTTTGCATTAGACGAATTAGGGATTTTATACACCTTTGTTTCTCGCGAAGCCAAAGAAAACATCATAGATTATAATTTAATCAACGCTACAACTTTTGATAATTACCAAATTATAATCAATAGTACACCCGTTGGTACAAGCCCAAATATTGAAGCTTATCCAGCAATTCCGTACGAGTTTTTTACAAAAAAACACATCGCTTACGATTTAATCTATAATCCTGAAGAAACTACATTTCTTAAAAAAGCAAAAGAAAACGGAGCCGTAATAAAAAACGGATACGATATGCTTATTTTTCAAGCCGAAAAAGCCTGGAAAATATGGAATAAATAAAATACTTACAGAAATAATATTAAAGACTACAATTGCAAGATTGTGGTCTTTTTTGTTTTACGACTATTCCGAAGCCTCTCGCTTAATTGAACGCTGATTTTGAACGCGGATGACACGGATTCGCTTAGGCGAAGACGCGGATAAAAACGGATTTTAAGAATAACAAGTAGAATCCGTTTTTATCCGCGTTTTTACTTTTGTAAATCCGTGTCATCCGCGTTCCTTTTTTCTAGACTATAGCGAAACATAACAACACAACCATTAATTGCCGTTTTTTAATACTAACATAACACCATAAAATAATCACTTAACCTTAATACTCTAGCTTTGTTTCTGTTAAACAGATAAATAAAGTATGAATATATTTTTAAAAGTACTCGTTGTAATAGCAATACTATATCTTCTTATAACTATTTATCTTTCTATAAAATACCCCGTTATAAGTTGGGATTGGACTAAGAAAAATACAAATGATTTAAACTTCCCTAAAGATTTTCATTGGGGAACGGCAACAGCCGCTCATCAGGTCGAAGGTGGACATACGAATAGTAATTGGTCTTGGTGGGAAAATCAAAAAAATAAAGATGGTAAACCCCGCATAGATAATGGTGACAAAGCTGGACTTGCCACAGATCATTGGAACTTATATCCCAAAGATATCGAACTCATGCAGGAACTAGGCGTTAACTCCTATCGTTTCTCCTTATCATGGAGCAAAATAAACCCCGAAGAAGACAAATTTGACGAAAAAGCAATTCAGCATTATTCAGATGTAATTGATAGCTTATTAGCCAAGAAAATCATCCCAAACATCACATTACACCATTTTGAAGAACCGCTTTGGTTTATGAATAAAGGAGGATTTGAAAAAGAAGAAAATAACAGTTATTTTTTATTATTTGTAAAAACTGTTTTTAATAGATATAGTAATCGGGTTACTTTTTGGACAACATTTAATGAAATTAATGTGTACACCAATTTGGCTTTTATGTCAGATATATTTCCTCCAGGCAAAAAGAACTCTAAAATTGCTGGGCAAGTTTTAAAAAACATCCTAATTGCGCATACTCAAGCTTACAAAATACTGAAAGCTTTACCAAATGGCAAGGAATCTCAAATAGGTATTGTAAAAGACATTTTCTTTTTTGAGCCTAAAAACAGATGGAATTTACTCGATTGGATTGGAGCTTTGGTTGCCAATGATAATTTTAACAATTCATCATTGAACTTTTTTGAAACTGGGAAATATCATTTTGGCGTTCCGTTTGAAGCCAATGTAAATTACATTGATAGAGATGCTCCCAATACAATCGACTTTATGGGGCTTAATTACTATTCTCATTATGCTACAACTTTCAAATTTATAGAACACGAAAAAATGTTTTCGCCAGTAGCAGGCGAAGAAATGACCGACATGGATTATACTGTTTATCCCGAAGGAATTTACAGAGCCATAAAACGAATGTCACAAATCAAGAAGCCAATTATTATTACCGAAACAGGTATTGCCGATGCCAAAGATAACAGGAGAAGTTTATTTATAGAAAGAGAATTATATGCCATATCCGAAGCTATAAAAGATGGTTATGATGTAAGAGGATATTACTACTGGTCACTAATCGATAATTTTGAATGGAGTTTAGGATATGACAAAAAATTTGGATTATTCACGGTAAATCTTGAAACGCAAGAAAGAAAATTAAAAAATGGAGGCAAAACTTATCAGACAATTGCAAAACGTTTTTCGAACATAAAATAGCTCTAAAACCAACTTTAGACAAAAAAATTCAAAATATTTTAAATATTCTACACTAATCTCAATCTCTTTTATCTCCTCAAAAACAACCCATTAGTAAGAATTTTAAACATAAACACACTATAAATAAGGGATTTATTTTGTAGTTCCGAACACCTTTACTATCTTTCGCTCTAGATTTAAAGTAAAAACCTTATACATTGACAAGATGTTAGAAGAAAAGAATGATAACCTGCAAGATGCAGATGGAAAATTAGAAAATGGATCTGCAAATTCTGCTGAAAACAGTGAGACAACTTCGGTTGAAATTATTGAAAATGAAGCAGAGAACATTGTGCCTGAATCTGAAAATACAATAACTCTTTCTGAGGAAGAATTATCGAATACAGAAGCTGTTGCTGAAACTCAAAATCAGACAGCACTAGATGCAATAACCAATTCTAATGCTGAAGAAAGTGAAGACGAAACTCTAAAAGAGCGTCACGACCTTCCGATGCAAGATTATAATACTTTTTCGCTTGACGAACTTGTTGCTGAACTAAAAAAATTAGTTTCTTCAGACAAAGTTATGTCTGTAAAAGAGCATATTGAAGAAATAAAGAAATCGTTTTTACTACAGTATAATCATCTTATCGAAGAAAAAAGAGAAGAATTTAATGCTGAGAATCAAGATCCAAATGAAGAATTTCAATATCATTCTCCATTAAAAACGAAGTTCGATGAATATTACAATATATTCAGAAATCATCGAAATGCACATTTTAAAAATCTACAAACCAATCTAAAATCAAATTTAGAAAATAGACTGGCTATTGTTGAGGAATTAAAAGAGCTTATTAATCCGCAAGAAAACATAAAAGATACTCTTAAACATTTTAATGAATTAAGAGAAAGATGGAAAAATGCTGGTTCTATCCCAAAAGACAAGTACAATCACGTATGGAATAACTACCATTTTCATGTAGAGAATTTTTATGATTATTTGCATTTAGATCGTGAAGCCAGAGATTTAGATTTTAAACACAATCTTGAACAAAAACAAAAAATTGTAGCTCGCGTAGAAGAATTAGTTAATGAAGCTGATGTAAGCAAAGCGTTTAGAGAATTACAAGATTTACATAGAATCTGGAAAGAAGATATCGGTCCAGTTTCTAAAGAACACCGTGATGAGATATGGAATAAGTTTAGTGAATTAACTAAAAAAATCCATGATAAACGCGAAGTTTTGTTTGAGAACATTAGAGGTTCAGAACTTGAAAATCTAGAAGTTAAGAAAAATATTATTGCACAAATCGAAGTTCTTGCTACCGAAAAGGTAAATACACACGCGCTTTGGTTGTTACAAATAGAAAAAGTAGAAGCTTTACGCTCTGCATTCTTCGCAGCAGGAAAAGTTCCTTCGGATGTAAACGAAGCTACTTGGACTGCATTTAAAACTGCCGTTAGAAACTTTAATACTTTTAAAAATTCATTTTATAAAGACATTAAGAAGGATCAAAACGACAACTTAAATAAAAAAATGGCTCTTGTTGCCAAAGCCAAAGAATTACAAGAAAGCACCGATTACGAATCGACTACTCCTGTAATGAAAAAGATTCAGGAAGAGTGGAAACAAATTGGTCATGTTCCTAGAAAATACTCTGATAAAATCTGGAAAGAATTTAAAGATGCTTGTAATAGTTATTTTGATAAATTAAAAGAGCACAAAAACGAAGAAAATGGTGATGAAGTAGCTGCATTTGATAATAAAAAAGCTTACTTAGAAACTATTCGTGAATTCCAACTTACTGGAGATCACAAAACAGATCTTGATGCTATAAAATTACATATCGAGACATGGAAAAACTTCGGAAAAGTACCATTTCCTAGACGTCATATCGAAGGTAAATTCAATAAGATACTAGATGCGCTTTTTGAAAAATTAAGCTTAAGCAAAAAAGAAACAGAAATGATTCGATTTGCTAATAGAATCGATAATTTATCAGAAAGTAATGATACTAGAAAATTAGACAATGAGAAAATTTTCTTAATGCGTAAAATTGAAGAAGTTCAAAATGAAATTTTCCAATTAGAAAACAACATTCAGTTCTTTACTAATACTAAAAATGCCAAGAAAGAAAACTCAATAGTTCTGGAAGTTCGCAAAAACATTGCGCTTCACAAAGAAAGTCTTGATGTTTGGAAAGAAAAATTACACCAATTAAGAAATTTAGACAACCACTAAATCTATTAAAAGTTTATAAATAAAAAGAGCGATAAAATTAATTATCGCTCTTTTTTTGTTTTATATTTTAATGTTTAACCGCAAAGGGCGCTAAGGTTTCTCTACATAATGTCGAAAAACCGCAAAGTTCGCTAAGCCTTGTATTCTTTGCGAACTTTGCGTAAATCTTAGCGTGCTTTGCGGTTAAATTTATATCCAAATCCTAATTTATAAATGCTTTTAAAAGTGGGCAATTATATTGCTTGAATGTTTTTGTTGTACTATACACAGAATAAAAATCTGTAATTTCTTTTCCTGATTTAAAAGCTGTAAGATTAGCGGATGAAATATCAGAATTTCGATAATAATCATAATAATTACATTCGAAAATCATTAAACTAGCCACTGCCTTTTCTTCTTTATTTTTAGACAATTTCAATGCCTTTTCATAATACATTTTAGCCAGCGTACATCGATAATAATTTGAATTTTGATACATCATCTCAGCATCATAATTATTTCCTCCATATATATAATCAGAATCCGTTTCTCCAATTCTAGAAGACCAGTCATAAGCAAGCATCATCCAAGAATTACCCCAATAAGAAACATTAAAATAAGCATGCGCTAATAGTAAATTGCTTGTGGCAGTATTCTCTTTTTTTAACTCAATTAATCTAGCTACAAATTCAGCTTTATTAAAACGATAACTAAACTTTCTTTCCTTAGCTTTTTGCAACACCTTCGGAACAAATGGATCTTCATTAAGATTATTTTTATACTCGTAGTTTTTCTGCCAGAAATTAGCGGGCATACTAGCAAAAACCTGATAGGCTATTGCTAAATTATTTTTCCTGAAAGCAATCGTTCCTTTTACATCTCTATAAAAATTTACATCTGGTGCCGTTGTTCCTGCACAAATGTATTTCTCAAACGGTGTTTTATCCTCTTTTTGATACAATTCAATCAGGTTATCCATATCCTCTAGAGTTGCATATCGCTCAAAGTAGCCAGTATATTCATAAAAAGATGGTGCATAATAATACCAAGAATCAGATGCTTCTTTTTTAAGATTAGATTTTAAAAATAATAAACCTGCTATCGCTTTATCTCCTTGTTTAGAAAACTCATCACTTGCAATCCGATACAAACTATATAAGTTTTTAAGTAAACTAACATCCTCTTCAACCAAATCCTCTATTACATTAAAATATTTAAAGAGATTATTTTGGGTGTTTTTATCTTGTAAATTATCTTGTTTTAATGCCACAAGAGCCAACTGAATATTTTTTTGTAATTGGATTGAAACATTAGCATTAACAGAAATCATGTTGACATATTTTTTTCCCAAGTCTATTTCATCATCTATAAAACATAATTGAGCAATTGCCGACGCAATAAAATCTTTCTGCTCTCCTGAAACTTCGTCATGAACATCAATTAAAAACTGTTTTAACTCTCTTAGATAAAAAATGTCTTTATTAAAATTATCTGCTTTGGCTTTTTCATAATTATCATACCAACTCATTTTATCAAAACTTACTGCCGGAATTTTATTAACGGAATATTTGGGAGTAAAAATCCAATCTTCAAGTTTGTTTATCTCTCTTTGAACTAAAAAACTAAAATAAATACTATTAGGGTCGAATTTATAGATTTGTTTTATAGTATTTAAGTCTGGAGCAGGATTACGCAAACTTTCGATAATCAAAATCATGTTTCGTTCATCTTCATTCTTTGCCAATCTTAGTGTAGCCGCAGTTTGCTTAAAATTGTAATGCTGCATTACTGCAAATGATTTATCATCACAAGAAGCAAAAACTTTACTCAGTAAATAATTTTGAAGAGGAAAATCATCAATACATAAAGCTTTATAATACAATGCCCAAGATGCTAAAATTGTATTATTATTGTTAGCAAAATAAGTATCGTATAAACGGATTACTTCGGCTTTGTCTGAGCTATAAAAACGATCTCTAAGAATAAGAAATGCATAACGTTGTTTTAAAAAAGGATCTTTGGCAGACAAAATCTTTTTATTATAATCACCTATTGCAACAGTGTTTACGTTTTCCGGATAACTGTTTATTCCGCTCCAAGATTCCCATTTAGAACTTGGAACATTATTATATTCTAATTTTTTAGCTAATACTAAATAGTCTAAGAAGGGTTTGTTTTTAAAACGCAACAAAGTTGCGATAAAAGTATTCTTTGCAAAAACTTGCTTTAATGTATTGGTTTGATAAGCTGCTTGGAATTTATCTGAATCTGTTTCGTATAAAATTGCATAAATATCTGATGTAGAAACGTTTGCTCCTATTTTTTTCTGCCACTCAATACAATTTAATCCCTGATCTTTATTAGAAACCTGGCTAACCTCATGATAACTATTGGCTGAGTAACAAAAATAATGCAGTTTTAAGAACCCATCTCTTTCTGATTTAAACAAGGCTAAACGACTCGTTTCTGCCGATTCATACCATCCGCAAGCAAACGAAGCCTGAAAAATAAACAGTAAAACTAAACTACTGAAAACGCGCATAATACCCGGATATGTTTTTGATGCCATAATCGTGGATGTATTTTTTATCAAAAGAAAAGAAAGTAACCTTTGTATGATTATCAAATGGTATTCTGTTTTTTATAATCGAAATCATTTTATTTATCTCCTCATCTGAAATTTTTTCAATTCTTATCTCATCCCCATTTCGCAAATACGTCTGCCCTATCAAAACATCATCTTGAAGTTGATATTTATTCTCTGCTACTTTTTTAAACCGTGTAGAATCTTTAACAAACTCTTCATAATCAGAAACGATACCTTTAAATTCATTTCCTCTAAAAACAACCGACCAGCTATATAAAGGTAATGCAATATCTAAATCCAGATCATAATCACTATGTGTTATGTATTTTTCCAATTCATCACTTGTACCAATTGAGTTCTTCGTTTTATAATCATTAGGACTTGATAAATTGTAACACATTAATAACCCACGATCTACAGGGGGAGTTCCTGCTTTTTCACAATATTTATATTGCCATAATCTTATGGTTGCAGATAATTGGGAACTTTTAAATTCTTTTTTAACTTGTTGCAATAAATAAAAATAATTGTCCTTGGATTTTTCTGTCCAATCACAATCAATTAAAATCTCTTCAAAATTGGGTTTTAACTTAGCTAATTCAATTGCTTTTATGGAATCTAAATCTAATGCTTTTTTAATCTGCCCATTTTGCTTCCCATAATCTGAATATACAATAGTACTGGCTCTCTTATATGCCTTTTCTTTATTATAATTGAGTCCAATTTCTGTTATCCTTTTCTGGATTCTTCTGGCTAAACTATCTAATTGTACTTTATTTGCCTTCAAAACAACTTCATTAGTAATAAAAACACTTGGCGTAATTTCTGGATTACTTTCATTCAGATCTATTCGGCTTATCGTTGCAACAGGAAGAGGTTCATTGGTATATGGATTCCAATCCACATCAAAAAACCGAACATACATGTGTTTTACATTTAAATTCTTACAAATAGAATCTTCTTCTTTATCAAAATAAGCACTTGTTTTCCAATAACAAAAAGAACGAACGACTTCTTTCTTTTCATCGCATCCAGAGCTATTTATTACCACAAACAACAGTATAATAATTAAGCTTTTCATTTTTTAATAATACTTACAATTTTAAAGCTAAAGTAATGCATAAAAGAATAAGGTTCTTTATTTTTTTTAAACAATTTTAAGTTTCGATTGCTACCTTTGCAAAAAAAATAAACATGTCAAACATTTATATCGGGTATCACTTTACAATTGAGCCTAAAGAGTTAGGATCAGAAATACTAATTGCCGAATTAGGCGAGAAAGCATTTGAGAGTTTTACTGAAACCGAAACTGGGATTTCTGCATTTGTTCAAAAGGATTTATGGGACGAAGCTATCCTGGAAGATATTCATATTTTACAATCGGATGAATTTAAAATTGAATATACATTCGAAGAAATCGAGCAAGTAAACTGGAACGAAGAATGGGAAAAAAACTTCGAACCTATCGATGTTGATGGAAATTGCCATGTACGTGCTCCTTTTCATCCAAAAACTGATGCCGAGTTTGATATTGTAATTGAACCAAAAATGAGCTTTGGAACTGGTCATCACGAAACAACTCACATGATGATTCAGCATTTATTAGAAATGGATGTTAACGGAATGAAAACGCTTGATATGGGTTGTGGAACTGCTATTCTTGCTATTCTTGCCGAAATGAAAGGCGCGCAACCAATCGATGCTATTGATATCGATAACTGGTGTTATTTAAACTCTATAGAAAACGCTGAACGCAATAATTGCAAGCATATCACCGTTTACGAAGGTGATGCAGCTTTATTAGCAGGTAAAAAATATGATTTGATTATTGCTAATATCAACCGTAACATATTACTGAATGATATGCAAAGTTATGTTGACTGTCTGAATCCAAAAGGGACTTTATTATTAAGTGGTTTTTATGAAGAAGACATCCCTTACATCGATGCATCATGCACTGAAAGAGGATTAGAATATGTTAAAAAATTTCAAAGAAATAATTGGGTTTCTTTAAAATATGTAAATTTGTAATTTAAGGAATTACAACAGTACAAAAAGCTGAAAAAATGAGTACTAAAGAAAAAGTAAGAGAAAAAGTTCGGGAAAAAGAAGCAATATCGTTTAACAACGAAATTATTGTGTATAACGATGATGTAAATACTTTTGATCATGTAATCGAAACTTTAATTCGCGTATGTAATCATACACCTGAACAAGCAGAACAATGTTCCCTTATTGTACATTATAACGGAAAATGTACTGTAAAAACGGGATCGATGGATAAATTAAAACCACAATGCACCCAACTTTTAGAAGCTGGACTGAGCGCTGAGATTATTTAATTTAATTACCAATAATTTAAAAAATAGTGTAATTTATTCTATATTTGAATAAATTACACTATTTTTTTTATGGAAGAGTACGGGAAAATACTAATTATTGCAATGCCGATTTTTTTATTATTAATTATAATCGAGAAATCTTATGGTTTATATATAAAACAAGACCACGTTCCTCTAATCGATAGTGTCTCTAGCATAAGTTCAGGAATTACAAATTCGGTTAAGGACGTTCTCGGGCTTACAATTACCTTTATTTCTTATGAATGGCTGGTTTCTAAAATCGCCATTTATCATATCGAAACTACTGTCCTCACCTATCTTATCGGATTTTTTGTAATAGATTTTTATGGCTACTGGAGTCATCGTTTATCACATCAAATTAATTTTCTCTGGAACAAACATGCCATTCATCATAGTAGTGAAGAATTTAATCTGGCTTGTGCATTAAGACAACCTATTGCTAGTTTTGTAAATCTATTTACATTCTTGCTTATTCCCGCTGCATTACTTGGAATTCCTGCTAGTGTTATCGCTATAACATTGCCCCTTCATTTGTTTTTACAGTTTTGGTATCACACTAAATATATCAAGAAAATGGGAGTTTTGGAGCATATATTGGTAACACCTTCTCATCACAGGGTTCACCATGCTATAAACCCTGAATATCTGGACAAAAACCATTCGCAGATTTTTATATTCTGGGATAAACTTTTTGGCACTTTTCAAGAAGAACTAGATACAGTTCCGCCTGTTTTTGGTATTACAAGACCCGCAAATACATGGAATCCGATCCGAATAAATTTTCAGCATTTGGCATTGATGATTAGTGATGCCTGGCGAGCCGAAAACTGGAAAGATAAATTCACAATTTGGTTTAAACCAACAGGTTGGCGTCCTGAAAATTTTGAAGAAAAATATCCTGTCAACAAAATCACCGATGTATATAACTACGCCAAGTACGGAACCGATAACTCTAACAAACTCATTTTTTGGTCGATTACCCAAGTTATGATAACATTGCTGTTTGTAAGTTACTTGTTTAGTAATATTGCCAAGATTGGTTTCCCAAATATCTTTTATTATGGCTTTTTTATTTTTATAACTATTTATAGTTATACTGAACTAATGGATAAAAACCGTTTTGCTATTCTATGGGAAAGCCTACGTTTACTAACTGTTCTTGCAATTATTCTTTATTTTGGAGATTGGTTTGGGCTTAATTCTGTTTTCCCCTTTGGTAATATCGTTGTTATCGGGTATCATATTATCTCTTTACTAGTCACGATTTATTTTGTAAAAGTCGATTTTAAAAACATAAAACCAGTTCTGGTAAACTCTTAAAAAACAAATTATGAAAAGCCCCTTTCTTTTAAAATTCTATATTGGTTTTAGTTTTTTTTATCTTTTAATTCTTCTTTATAATCTTGAAAATATTGCTTGGTACTTAAAGGGATTACTCATCCCTATTTTATGGCTTGCTGTTTATCTTTCTGAAGACTTTCCTTCAAAAAAAATACTTCTTGGAGCTTTATTATTCTCATGGATTGGTGATGTAATTTTATTATTTGCCGATAAGGCCGAAATCTATTTTATATTAGGTTTGGTCGCTTTCCTGATATCTCACGTTATTTATATTATTCTGTTTAACAAACAAAACAAGCCAGATGTTCCTAAAAACAAAGGTGTTTTCTTTATTGGCTTTGGATTTATTTTAGTTTATTTAGCAACAATGCTTACCGTTTTATTACCAAAACTTGGCGACTTGCAACTTCCTGTTATTGTTTATGCATTAACTATTTCTACCATGCTTTTGTACGCTTTTAGCGGATATTTAATTTGGAAAAAACCTGCAAACACATACATTCTTGTTGGTGCTATTATTTTTGTGCTTTCGGATAGCATCCTTGCAATGGATAAATTTTATGAACCTATTTATAAAAATTCCTTTTTTATAATGCTTACTTATCTTATGGCACAATATCTGATTGTAATTGGTATTTTAAAACTGAATTCAGTAAAAACAAAATAAAGTACTGATTACGCAGATTAAACAGATTTAAGCTTTTTTTGCACGCAGATTTAGCAGATTTTCTTTTAATCACTTTTAATCTGTGGCTTAATTTTATCAAAACCTTTTACATTTGCATCATAAAACTGTCAAAACATGAAAAAAATAGCTCTTTTTATCATTTTACTTATTACAGCCACATCTTGTGTGAGTACAAAATCTACTTTAAAAAATGTAGATGATAATGCGCCAAACTTAACTTTAAGCAAAGACAATACTTTTATAATCACTGAATATAGCAAAGACAAGAAATATGGTTATGATAAAGATTACCCTGTAAATATATTTTACAGAACATCTAAAGATGAAGTAATTAACCAACAACGCTTTTTAAACGCTCTGGCTGGACCAAATGGAGAAAAGATAACTTATACTAAACTTGAAAGTTGCTGCCCTTTCCCTAGCAAAAGAAGCGATATGGGAGCTGGTTTTCTAGATGTTTATGAATTAAAATGGGAAGGACAAAAAAAACCAATCAATTTATATCTTAATATCTACGAAAAAGGAGTTTTAATGGTTCCACTTGGATTGACTTTAAAGAAATAGAAGAAAGACTTGTTTGTAGAAGCAAGACTAAAAGAGGAAAGATTTTATAGAACAATCTGAAAGCAAACAAACATAATTTAAACTAATAGTAATGTTCGGGATAGCATGTTTAATTTTGGTTATTTTACCAATACTATTTCAATTAATAGTTGGTTCGAAAACTATATTCTTCAAAAATTCTACTAAACTTAAATTTGGAAAAATAAGCCTAATAAGCTTTATCTCGCAAATAATATTTTCTATTGCTGCTATTTACATCGCCAATTATAATCTTTCAAAATATTTTGATGAGCATCCGAATTCAACAAGATGTGGAATGCCCTTTTTTGGAGTTTTAATGTCTATTATCTTTTTTATTATAGTCCTATGTATTCTAATACTTCTTCAGTTTTTTATTAAAATTTTAAAAGAAAGAAAGAAAAGCTAAATAAGATACTATATTTAAAACAAAAACTGCTTTCATAGTTTTCATAGCTTTATCAGTAATTGGTATTTCCGCATTATATTTTCTATCCAAATTCTGATTTTTGTCTTCGTTGCTTTCGGGTTTAATTGCTATCGATTTTGCGAGAGTTGGTTCAGTATTGATTAAATTTATTGTTTTATCTGTGGTAACGTTTTATTATTGGAAGCTTTCGAGAATTACTGATGAAATAAACTTCAAAAAAATTCGCACTTCATCTTTTGCTAACCATTCCAGAGGTTTTGCTTACTAAAGTTAAAATATAACACCTACTCGGTTTCCATTATCTTTATTTTGATTTTTTTATATCTAGAATTCAAATACTAATTGGCATTTAAACACTTATAAATATTCTTTTTTTACTTACACAAATTCTGTTTGGGATTTTCTATATAAAACTTAGGAAGAAACTACTTGTTGGCAACAAGTAATACCAAAAACTTTTAGACGTACAAATACACCAAAGAAAAACATAAAGAACCAGATAGGCTATATATGATAAATGTCATTGATTAGTTTATTTCAATGCCTTAATATTGCCCCGATAAAAGTGGAAATCATTTTTTAAGAAAGCTGGTTTTCATGAATTTAAAGAGCGCCCAATGGAAGCTCCTGAAAATCCATGAAAAAGCATTTTAAACAAAAAATAGTACATCAATAGTGCAAAGAGGCTTCTTAAAAAAAACTTAATTCTTAATCTGTAAATCGCAAATCCTAACTACCTTTGCACTTTCAAAAATTACAAACTATGAACATACAACATATTCCACAAATTAAGCATACAGATAGCGGTAACTTCTTTTTACTTGCAGGGCCTTGCGCCATAGAAGGTGAAGAAATGGCAATGCGTATTGCTGAAAAATTAATCGGTATTACCGACAAACTTCAGATTCCTTATGTTTTTAAGGGGTCATTTAAAAAAGCCAACCGTTCTAGAATCGATAGTTTCTCTGGAATCGGTGACGAAAAAGCATTAAAAATCTTAAGAAAAGTTTCTGAAACATTTCATGTTCCTACTGTAACTGACATTCATACTAATGAGGATGCAGATATGGCCGCTCAATATGTAGATGTTTTACAAATTCCTGCATTCTTAGTACGTCAAACTGATCTTGTTGTGGCTGCAGCCAATACTGGAAAAGTAGTAAACTTGAAAAAAGGACAATTTATGAGCCCTGAAAGCATGAAACATGCCGTACAGAAGGTATTAGATTGTAACAACCAAAACGTAATGGTTACTGATCGTGGTACTATGTTTGGTTACCAAGACATGATTGTAGATTATAGAGGGATCCCAACAATGCAACAATATGCTACTACGGTTCTTGATGTAACACATTCGCTTCAGCAACCTAACCAAACTGTAGGTGTAACTGGCGGAAGACCTGATATGATCGAAACTGTTGCAAAAGCGGGTATTGCTGTAGGTGTTGATGGAATTTTTATCGAAACTCATTTTGATCCGGCTAACGCCAAAAGTGATGGTGCAAACATGTTACATTTAGACTATTTTGAAGATTTAATGACCAAACTAGTTGCCATCAGAAAAACTATTAATCAATTTTAATTTTTTATACTTAATACTTTGAAAACTAATTTTATATTATTTTTCTTGTTGTGTTTTTCAATAAACACATTTGCACAAGAAGAAATGCCGTTACAAGAAAAATACACTGCACATAATAAAGGTAAGTTCTTTGTTTCCTGGGGTGGTAACAGAGAAAGTTACAGCAAATCAGATGTTAACTTTAGAGGGAAAGATTACAACTTTACAGTTGAGAATATGTCTGCTCATGACAAACCAAAAGGGTGGCACATGGATTATGTTAATCCTGCAAGAATGACCATTCCTCAAACTAATTTACGCTTGGGTTATTTTTTTAGCGACCATTATAGTGTAACCATTGGTGTAGACCACATGAAATATGTAATGAGTCAAAATCAAACAGCTAATGTTAATGGATATATTGATTTACCTACAGATCAAGCTGGATCTTTTTACAACGGCATTTACAATAATACACCTGTAGATATGTCTTTATATGGTGCTCAGGAAGGTGGTGTTGATAAAGGTACTATTCAAAATCCTCCTCCTTTTTTAATGTACGAACATACAGATGGTTTGAACTATGTTAATACAGAGGTTTCAAGACATGATGATATTTCGTCTTTGTTCAATCTTCCTAATACAGATAAAGTTCAAATTAACTTAACCGAAGGTTTAGGTGTCGGTCTTTTATTTCCTAAAACAAATACAACACTTCTAGGAAAAGAGCGTCATGATGATTTTCATGTTTCAGGTTATGGATTATCGGCTAAAGCTGGTTTAAATATTACTTTCTTTAAACACTTTTATATTCAAGGGGAGTTAAAAGGTGGCTATATTAATATGCAAGACATTAGAACTACACAAAGTAGCGATGATAGTGCTTCTCAAGACTTTTTCTTTTTCCAAAGAATTATTGCTTTCGGAGGTATCTTCAGAATATAATTTACAAATTCATAAAAAATAGTCATCATTTTATTTGGTGACTATTTTTTTTATTATTTACTTTGTAATTCAAAGTACTTTATATGGAAGATAAATATTTACAGGATATTACTGAAATAAAAAACATGATGAATAAATCTTCGCAGTTTATTTCATTAAGTGGCTTATCAGGAATTATGGCAGGAATATATGCTCTTATTGGCGCTCACATCGCCAATGGTCTTATTGAAAGCCATTCGAGTTATTATGTAACTCTGGAAAGTAAAACTTTTAAGTTAATTGTACTAACTGCTTTTTTGGTACTATTATTTTCTGTTATAACTGCTGCGATATTAACTGTTAGCAAAGCCAAAAAGCAGGGAGAAAAAATATGGAATTCTACTTCTAAAAGAGTATTAATCAATTTTTTGATTCCGCTTGTTACTGGTGGTATTTTCGGCTTACTTTTGCTTCGAAATGGTTATTATGGTTTAATCGGTCCAGTCACTCTCCTATTTTACGGATTAGCTTGTGTAAATGCAAGTAAATATACTTTGAGAGATGTGCGTTATTTAGGAATTACCATAATTATCCTTGGATTAATTTCAACTGAATTCTCTGGTTACGCTTTGGAATTCTGGGCATTAGGCTTTGGAGTTTGCCATATTATATACGGAAGCGTTATGTACTTTAAATACGATAGGAAATAATCTTTATTTGTCATAACTCTAAAAAGTAAAACATGAAAAATTTTAAATATATTTTCGCAGGGGTTACCTTGATAATTAGCTTTTGCTTTGCTTTATACATTACAAAGCAGTTTTTTCCGAACAATCCTTTTTCGAAACCAACAGCTGAAAATCCAAAGTTAAAGATTAATTTGTTAGACAAAATCCAGGCAGGTGATTTAATTTTTCAAACTTCAGAATCTAGTCAGTGTGAAGCGGTAAGAATTGCTACAAAATCTAAATTCTCACATTGCGGAATCGTTTATATTTTAGACGGTAAACGTTTTGTTTTTGAAGCTGTACAACCCGTAAAACTAACTCCTCTGGACGAATGGATTGAGCATGGAAAAAATCAAAGTTATCTTGTAAAGAGGTTAAAAGATACAACTGCGTTAACTCCTACTACTATTGAAAAAATGGAGATATATAGTCGTAATTTCCTTAATAGAGATTATGATGCTCATTTTAGTTGGTCGGATGCTAAAATTTATTGTTCTGAATTAATTTGGAAGATTTATAAAAATGGAGCAGGTATTGAGTTATGTCCGTTACAGAAATTAAAAGACTTTAACCTAGAAGATCCTAGAGTTAAAGCAATATTAAAAGAACGATATGGTAATAATATCCCGCTTGAGGAAGATGTTGTTGCACCTTCGAACATTGTGGATTCGAAATTATTAAAAACCGTAATTGATACCTATTAAAAATTGAAAAGCATCATTCAAAATATAAATAAAGCCTTTGATCATCGAATTAGACTTGGAATCATGTCTGTATTGATGGTCAATGAATCGGCTGATTTTAGTACTCTGAAAGAGCTTTTGGGCGTTACGGATGGTAATCTTGCGAGCCATGCTAAAGCATTAGAACTAGAAAACTATATTGAGATACAAAAACAATTTATTGGCAAAAAGCCCAACACTAGTTATAGGGCAACCAAAGACGGAAAACTTGCATTTGTTGCACACATTGATGCTCTTGAAAAATTGATACAGAAGAAGTGAGCCTTTTTTTACCTATTAACTTTGAAATACAAAGTACTTTTAAAAAAACTAACCGAAAAAATATGAAGGATTTATTAATAGAAAAAATGTACGAGTGGTCTCGAAAACCATATCAGAAATACATGAAGAAAAATGCGCCTTGGGAAATTAACAAGGATGAATTACTTGCCTTCCCCGAAGGAAGTTTAGGATATGGTTTGGGAGATTTTCTTCGTAGAAACAATTTTGATATTCAAGCCAAATTAGAAGATCATGACATCATTCATGTATTGACCAATACCGGAATTACTGTTATAGACGAAATCGGAATGCAATATTATCTTTTGGGTAATAGCAAAAAGAGTTTGTATTTGTTTATGGTAATTCTATCAGGGACTATCTTCTATCCTACTCAACTTGGTTATTTCTTAGAGCAATATAAAAGAGGAAAAAAAGCAATGCCTTTTTATTATTTGGATTTCTCCAAAATGTTACTCACTCCTATTCAATCCATTAAAAAAACTTTTAAAATTTAAAACGATGAAAGATGATTTAATTAACCATGAAAAATTTGAATGTAGAGCATCAACTGAACTCACCATTGGTAGTCTTATAATTTGTTCGCTCTTTTTTGCACTGTTTGTACTTGTAGAAGACAACTCTTATATCTTGATTGTTGGCTTTCTTTTTACCGTTGCCGCTTTATTTCTTAATGCCATAATGTTATTTCATTTAGTAGAGAGTTTCATTTCTATACCAAGTCAAAGGGAATACATAGGTCGTAAGATTTTAATTCTATTATCAAACATCCCTATTGCGCTTTTGTACTATACAATCATTATCAAACTTAATTTATTATAAAACCTTAAAACAACTTTACAATGGAAACAAACGAAACTCCAAAACCGACCTCTATTTTTCAGTCTAATACTGCCAAAATGATTATGGTAGGCTTACTTACTCTATTTTTATTAATTCCTCTGGAATATGTAAAAAATTTAATCTCGGAACGCTCTTACAGACAAAACGATGTTATTAGTGAAATCAATGATAAATGGGGAGAAAGTGTCTATATCTATGGACCTATATTAAAGATTCCCTATACTTCTTATCAGGAAACAGTAACTATAAACGAAAAAACGAAAGAAACGGTAAAGCAAAAAGTGGCATCTACAAGATATGCCTATTTTTTCCCTCAAGAACTAAATATCAATTCGAATATTGACACGAAAATACTGAATAGAAATAATTATGAATCGGCTGTATTTACAACTAATATGCAATTTAACGGTAATTATATTCAACCCGATTTTAGTAGCAAAAATATTGCTCCAGAAACCATTCAATGGGACAAAGCAACTATATTAATTAAAACTACAAATTTAAAAAGTATAAAAGAGGAAGTTAAAATTAAAATTGGAACTACTAACTATGTTTTTGAACCTGTATATAATTCGTCTAAATCGGATACTACTGAGGCTCTTGAAACAGGTTACATCGATTTAACAAAAATACTATCGTCTCCTAAAACCGATTATAGCTTTGGTATTACTTACAATGGTAGTAAACAAATTAAGATTGTCCCGATTGGGAAAACTACCAATGTTGGAATGAAATCTAATTGGGCTTCTCCTAGTTTTACTGGTAATTTCCTGCCTGATGATAAAACCAAAAAGATAAGTGAAACTGGCTTTACAGCAAATTGGAAAATTTTACATATTAACAGAGCATTCTCTCAACAAGCTTTTGATATTCTGCCTGATTTAAGTATGTATAGTTTTGGGGTTGACTTTGTGATTCCTGTAGATCAATACCAACAAAATGAGCGTGCATCTAAATATGGTTTTCTTGTTATCGGACTTACATTCTTGATTTTCTTTTTGATCCAGAATATGAGCAAGATCAGTATCCATATTTTCCAATACTCAATGATTGGTTTGGCTCTAATTATGTTTTATACTTTATTAATTTCGATAACTGAACATAGTAATTTTACCAAAGCGTATATATTATCTGGAATAGCCGTTATATCGCTTATTACTGCTTATTCATTTTCGATTTTAAAGAATAAAAAATTCCCCATATTCATCGGATTTTCACTCACCGGATTATACACTTTTATTTATGTTATTATCCAATTAGAGAATTACGCATTATTGGTGGGAAGTGTAGGTTTATTTTTAATTCTTGCAGCTGTAATGTACTTTTCAAGAAAAATAGATTGGGGTAAATAATATAATCTATATAAAAAACAAAAGCCACTTATATAATTAAGTGGCTTTGCTTTTATTTATAAATAGTGAGACTATTTAGTCAAGATTCCGTTTTGATCAATTAGATACACTAATGATGCCATTGTCGCAGCTCCAAGTTCTAATTCTCTTTTGTTTATTGCATCAAATTTATCATTGGCTGCATGGTGATAATCAAAGTAACGTTGTGAATCTGGTTTTAATCCAGCTTTTACAAGTGGTTTAGCCGATGTTAAATGTCCGATATCTGAACCACTATGTCCTTTTACAAAACTATGTATTAAATAAGGCTCAAATAAACCTTTGTAGCTTTCGATTTTCTTAAAGTTTTCATCGTCTGTCTCAAAAGAGAATCCTCTTGGACTAAATCCTCCTGAATCACTCTCTAAAGCAAAAATATGATTCTCTTTATTTTTTTGTGCCATCTCTTCGTACATAGCTCCACCTTTACCTCCGTTTTCCTCGTTCATAAACAATACTACACGAATTGTGTTTTTAGGTTTATATCCTAAGTTTTTAAGGATACGAACTACTTCCATACTTTGCACTACTCCTGCTCCATCGTCATGAGAACCATCGGCTAAATCCCAAGAATCAAGATGTCCACCAACAATCATAATGTTTTCTGGATGTTCTGTTCCTTTTATTTCTCCAATTACGTTATGTGACAATACATCTGGTAATTGCTCGCAAGATTGTTTAAAGTAAAATTTTAAAGTTGGATTTTTCTTTAAAGACTTACTCAATAATTCTGCTCCATTTGTACTAATTGCAGCCGTTGGTATGTATTCTGATTTTGGTAAATCGCCATAACTTTGTGCTCCTGTATGAGGAAAATCATCTAATCTTAAATTCATCGAACGAACAATTGTTCCTACTGCTCCAAATTTAGCAGCTTCTTTTGCTCCTGCATATCTTTGATCTACACAACCTCCGTATGATTTAAATGTTTCTATATTTTCAGGATCCATTGGTCTGTTAAAGAATACAATTTTTCCTTTTACTTTATCTCCTAGTTCGTTTAGCTCTTTAATTCCCTTTACTTCGATTACCTCTGCGGTAATTCCAGTTTTTGGTGTAGCTATAGAACCTCCCAAAGCTGTAATTGGTACTACAGTTTTTGTTTTATTGTCTAAAATGTAAGCTGTTTCTTTTTCTCCACGAACCCAATGTGGCACCATTACTTCTTGAAGATATACTCTGTCTAGTCCAATACTTTCTAATTGATTTTTAGTGTATTGTACTGCTTCTGCAGCATTTGTTGTACCAGATAGTCTCCCTCCAATATCGTTAGATAAATATTCTAACCAAGTGTAACATTTCGCTTGGGTTAGCGCAGCTTTGTAAATTGATTTAATGTTCTTTTCATCTGGTGTTTGTGCAAACGACACCAATCCTGTTAAAAGAAAAACAGTTAATAAAGATGTTTTTTTCATTGGTTATATAGCATTTTGTATGGTTAATTATTCTGATTTTAACTTTATTCAAATCAGTTTCACAAAGGAACAAAATTCTTTACAACTCCGTGAAATTTTCCAGAACCTTTTCTGAAGATTAAATCTAAATTATTTTACTTCTATAATCTGATTTTTTTCTGCAATACCATTTTCATTAAAAGCTTCAATAGTAAAATAATACTTTGTTCCTTTATCTAAGCCTCTAAAGTCGTATGAACCTTCATCATAAACCATTATACTGTTGTATAATTTATCAGGAGCAATTCCGTAATAAATATTATATCCTATTGCATCTGATTGCTTTTTCCAAGAAATCATAGCATTACGAGAATCTGTAGCACTTCTGTCTACTTTAAATTCAGAAACTGACTTTGGTTTTTCTAACAATCCGTTTCCAAAAACTCTAAAATCTGATACTGCAAATAATCCTGAAGCATGATGAATATTCACCATTTTTATGTAACGTGCCTTGATTGGTTTTGTTAGTTCGACATAATCATGTGGTACATCTTTGTCATTTCTAGACTTATCTACAACCAAAGTCCAATTTACAGCATCATCAGACATAAAAATTTTATACTGATAATAAATATCCATTGCCTTATTGTATTGCGTTGCTTTATGATCGGCATAATTTATTTGCAGTGCATTTATTTGCATCTTTCTACCTAAATCTAGCTGTAACCATTCGCCTGGATTACTTGTTTTTGCCGACCAATAGGTCTGAATATCTTCATCGGTTAAATTACTAGCTCCGTAACAAAATTTCTCAAATACTTTTTTCCCTCCGTTATCAACTCTATGTGTTTGAACTTCCATACATTCTTCTGAAGAAGAAACCGTTACTGGCTTTTTATATGATAATAACATCCAACCTGCAGAAGCTCCTTTTGTCTGATCACGTTGTTTTGTCGGTAAGACTATCGGAAAATCACCATAAGATGTAATAGAGTACATTACATCATCTTTGTCAAATCCTGCCGGAAACATATCGATACGACGCTCAAAACGGTCTTTTATGGAGATTTTACATGTTCCTGTATTCCAATAATTCCCATAATTATCTGCAAAAGTATTTCCGTGTCCTGCTCCTATTACAAAACCTCCTGGTTTATATGACATCGGATTGTGTTTTTGATAAACAAATGGCCCTAACGGATTATCTCCCACATGTACTCCATTGGCATAACCTTTAAACTCGGTAGCTGGCGCTCCGTATTGCATATAATATTTTCCGTTGTGTTTGGTCATCCAAGCTCCCTCGATAAAATTCCCCCACGGCGCAGGTTCCATATCATTATTAGGTCCAAAACGTTCCCAACCATGATTTGCAGGATCTAAACCTACTACTTCTTTTATTTCGCCATATGGATGCTGAATATCCTCTACTTCGGTTGCTGCATATAGTTTGGCATACTCTGCCTGATTTCCTACTGGCAACCATGTTTTATAATCTACTTCGGTACCCACAAGTGGTAATTTTCCACTTGAACCATAGTACATATATACTTTTTTATCATCGTCCTGAAAAATTGCCGGATCCCAAGTTGGTAACATAGCTGTATCAACATGTCTTGTCCAACGTCCGGATTTTGGGTTAGCTGTTTTCCAAATAGGATGGTCTTTTTTCCAGGTTGAACCTACATAAAACATAGTGTCGTTTACAACCCAAGCTGCTGGCGCACACTGATCATCATCGGCGGGACGTCTCTGAAAACTACCGTAAACAAATTCCCAATTGGACATATCTTTACTCCAAAAGAATCCTGCCTGATTGGTGCCAAATAAATAGTATTCATTTTTATAGGTAATAATCACAGGATCTGCGCTCGAACGGCGTGATTCGGGGATTCCGTTATGGTTTTCGGTCGTGTAATTGTATCCAATATTTACTGGATTACAATATGTTGATGCTGGTTTATTTGGATCAAACCATTCCGTTTTTCCAAGAAGGTTTGTTTTAGGTTCTGATGTATGAATTTTACATCCTACCAAAAGCAACAAAAGTGCTGCTAATGAATATAGTTTATAGTTAATTTTCATCATATCTTTTATATTTTACACATAATCTGGCTGAATCTTATTCTCTCAAAAAATCTATTTTTTAGTCTTTATTCTTTCGGCTAATAATTCTGGTTCGTTGGTTGTGATGTAGTCAAATTTATTTTCAATAATCCAATCCATATCATCAACTTCATTAACAGTCCAAACATTTAAGCTTATCTTATTATCTTTTGCTTCTTTTATCCAATCCGGATGTTTTTTAAAAACTGAATAATGATAATCTACACCTGTAATATTATCTAGTTTTACTTCTTTAGGAGATTTATTTCCTTCTAGATATTGTAATGTAGTTTTTGAATCTACTTCTCTAATTTGTTTCAGGATTTCGTAATCAAAACTGATATATGTAGTTACTTTTTCAGCTTTAAGCTTCTTTACTGTTTCCACCACTTTTAAGGCAATTTTCTTCCCTCTTTCCTTGCTTACTCCCGACGGTTTTATTTCGCAAACTAAAGTTGTGTGTTTATTATTTTTTTGTCCTTCCAGAATATACTCTCGTAAGGTTGGTAGCTTTTCTCCATTAGAGAGTTTAAACTTTATTAAGTCGGCATATTTTGTTTCTTCAACAATTAGTTTGTTATAATGTGGGTCGTGATTTATAACAAGAGAATCATCGACTGTCATGACTACATCAAATTCTGACCCTACCGCTTTTAAATCGATAGCATGCCTAAGTGCAGCTATAGAGTTTTCTGGTAAATTATTTTTTTTCCAAGCTCCTCGATGTGCAACAATTCCGTTTTTTGTAACATTACAAGAAGTGAAAACAAATATTGTTAGCATAAAAAATGCGCTTAATATTTTACTAGCATTCATTGTATAATTTTTTAAGGTTTAAAATAGTTAATAGGTAGCGAGTTTACTTAAAAACTACGCCATTTTAAGTTAAAAAAAAGGCCCTTCGAAACCAATAACGAAGGGCCAAACACGAATCAATCAAACCAACCAATTACTTGATTAACTCAAAACTAACTTTCTTCTCTGCATTTGAGTCAGTTCCAACAAATATGTCGAATTGTCCTGGCTCTGCAATAAATTTTAAGTCTGAATTGTAAAATTTCAAGTCTTCAACAGTAATTTCAAAATTCACAGTTCTTTTTTCTCCTTTTTTAAGGTCTATCTTTTGGAAACCTTTAAGTTCTCTTACTGGTCTTGTAACAGATCCTACTAAATCTCTTATGTATAATTGAACTACTTCTTTACCGTCATAATTTCCTGTATTTGTAACATCAACAGTAACATTTAGTTTTCCTGTGAAGTTCATTTTATCAGATGAAATTTTCAAGTTTGAATAGTCAAAAGTTGTATAACTTAATCCGTAACCAAAAGCGTATAAAGGCTCATTTCTTTCATCAATAAAGTTTGATCTGAATTTCTCAAATTTTCCTTCTTTGTTTACAAGTGGTCTTCCTGTATTTTTTTGGTTGTAATAAATAGGCACTTGTCCTACGCTTCTTGGGAATGTAGATGTTAATTTTCCTGAAGGATTCTCATCTCCAAACAAAACATCTGCAATTGCATGTCCTGCTTCACTTCCTGCAAACCAAACATTAAGGATAGCTGGAACTGTTTCGCTTTCTTCTTTTATTACTAACGGACGACCATCAAATAAAACTACAACAACAGGTTTTCCTGTTTTTAATAATGCTTGTAATAAATCTTTTTGTGCTTGTGGAATTTCTAAGTTAGTTCTACTACTACTTTCTCCGCTCATCTCTGCAGATTCTCCAATTGCAGCTACAATTACATCTGATTGTGAAGCAACTTTTAAAGCTTCTGCAAGTAATTCTTCCTTAGTTCTGTTATCACGGTGTAATGTTTTTCCAAACATTGTTGCTTTCTCTTCAAATTCAGCATCATAATCAAGATTACTTCCTTTTGCATAAAGTACGTTTGTTGATTTTCCTGCAACATCTTTAATTCCTGCTAATAATGATATAGCAGTTTTCATATTTGTAGCAACACTCCAAGTACCTGGCATATTTTCTTTGGCATCAGCCAATGGTCCAATTACTGCAATTGTTCCTGATTTTTTTAAAGGCAATAATTGATTTTCATTTTTTAATAAAACCAATGATTGTGAAGATATTTTTCTAGCTTCGGCTCTATGGCTTGCAGTAAAAATTTCTGTTTTAGCTCTTTTTGGATCACAGTATTTATAAGGATCTTCAAACAATCCTAAATCGTATTTTGCTTCAAGAATAAGACGCACAGCATTATCTAATTGTTCTATGCTTACTTTATTCTCTGCCAATGATTTTTTTAATGTAGTAAGGAATCCTTCTCCTACCATATCCATCTCTACACCTGCATTTAATGCTAATGCTGATACAGTTTGTAAATCACCCATTCCGTGATCGATCATTTCTGGAATTCCAGTATAATCTGTAACTACAAATCCTTTAAAACCCCATTCTTTTCTTAAAACATCGGTCATTAACCATTTATTTCCAGTTGCTGGAATTCCGTCAATTTCATTGAAAGATGCCATAACCGAACCTACTCCTGCATCAATAGCAGCTTTGTATGGTGGGAAATATTCATTATACATTCTTATTTTACTCATATCTACCGTGTTGTAATCACGTCCTGCTTCTGGCGCACCATATAAAGCAAAATGTTTTACACATGATAAAATAGTATTCTTTTTTGAAAGATCGTGTTGTTGGTATCCATTAACCATTGCTTTTGCAATTTCACTACCTAAATACGGATCTTCTCCTGAACCTTCAGAAACTCTACCCCAACGTGGATCACGAGAGATATCTACCATTGGTGAGAATGTCCAGTTAATACCATCTGCACTAGCTTCTTGTGCTGCAATTTGAGCACTTCTTTCTATTGCTTTCATATCCCAAATACAAGATAATCCTAGCGGAATTGGGAATGTAGTTTCATAACCATGAATAACGTCCATACCAAAAAGCAAAGGAATTTTCAATCGGCTTTTTTCGACTGCAATCTTTTGTACTTCTTTTATCTTTTGAACTGATTTAATATTGAATAGTCCACCTACTTTTCCTTCTTCAATATTTTTAGCAACATTAGAACTATTAGCCTGACCAGTTGTTATATCTCCAGAAGTTGGTAAATTTAACTGTCCGATTTTTTCATCTACTGTCATTTTTGACATCAACTCTGAAACGAACTCTGATCTTGGCTTAATTTTTACAGTTTTTTTGGCTTCTTTTTTTTGAGCATAACTCAAAAAAGCACATCCTAAAAAGAGTATTACTAATTTGTTTTTCATTCTATGGGTTTTATTTATTTCTTACTTGTTTAAACATCCAATCATAAATTTCCTGGTTGTCATATACTCTTGACCAACTATCATGACCTGCATCATCAAAAATGGTCAACTCTACATTGCTATTACATTTTTTTAATTCTTTATAAATTGCAATCGCATAATCTATATTCACGACATCATCCATTAATCCATGGAAAATACGTGTTGGAATCTTTGCTATTTTACAGGTTTGCTCTAATTGAATTAAATCTACAAACCCCGAAATAGGAACTATTGCTGCAAACATATCCGGATGTGCAAAAGCTAAATTCCATGTTCCCCAACCTCCTAAACTTAATCCTGTAACATAAATTCTATCTGAATCTATATTGTTTTCTTTCTGGATTTTTAAGATCAATCGGTATAAAACTTCTGCATCCCATTCTTCGCCTTCTGGACATTGTGGAGCAAGAACATAAGCATCGAGTTTGTGATCTTTTAAATACTTAAATGGACCGTGAATTTTTACTTTCTCAATATCGGTTCCTTTTTCGCCTGAACCATGAAGAAAAATTAGCAATGGTTTCTTCTCTTTTATATCCGCTGGAATATGCAATGCGTACCCTAGTTCATGTTTTTGAATGATTTCGGTTTTGATCTTCCCATTTACAGTTGTTTGAGCAAAAGAAATGAACGAAAATAATAGAGCTACTACTGCTAATTTATACTTCATATTAAAACTGTTTTCTAGAATCCGTATTTACCTGAGTGAAAACCTAATCCTATCAATCCTTGTTTAACTTCTGGAGCATTCATAAATAATTTCCATAATAAACCCGAACGATAGTTCTCTAGCATAACCACTTCTGGGCCTTGGTCTATCGCCAAATAGCGTTGAGCAGTCCAACCGTATTGTAAACTACTAGCATCGTAAAATCCTGCTACTCCCCAAGTATCTTTTTTATGATTTTCGTATAAATTACGCATCACTGCAATAGATTCTTTTGGTGTGTAAACAATTGAGCTAATTGCAGCTGTTGGCGCAATAACTCCTACATCGTTACTTGGCATATGCGCATTGTAACCTGTAGTTCCGTCAGGATTTCTAGAATAAGATGCTGTTAATCCCCAATAATCAGAACCGTATCCTTTAAATTTCTTAGGATTTTCTACACAATACTCATAATCGATCTTTACGTGATTTACATTAAGATCCCAATAGTTTGCATATTTATCAGTTAATTGGTTTGGATCAAGTCCAACATATGAATAATGTGCCCAAAATAAAGGACCTCCAAACTCTTCAGCTCCATTATGTTTTAGAATTAGGGGAATATTATATTTGGTTTTATCCGTAACTATTCCCCCATTTCTTGCCCAACCTTCGTGGTATTCTTTCGGCGTAATTGGGTGTGTTGGCGAAGCTGCCGCCAATATGTAAGTAATTAAACATTCGTTATATCCTTCTAAAGGAAAATTCATTTGCCAATCGTAAGTAGGCGACCAATGCCAATACAAGAAATTCTTGTTATTGGTGTACCATTTCCAGTCTACCCCTTTCCAAAGTGCATCGTATTTTTTTGCAACCGCTTTTTCTGCATCAGAACCATTTTTTAGGTATTCACGAACCGTAATCATTCCGCTAACTAAAAATGAAGTTTCTACTAAATCTCCTCCATTATCTTTAGTTCCAAATGGTTTTACTTTTCCTGTATTTCCATCAATCCAATGTGACCAAGCTCCGTGAAAACGGTCGGCTTGAGCCAAGAAATCAGCTATTTTATTAAGTCTCTCTGTACCTTCTTTTTTTGTAATGTAACCTCTTGACATTCCAGACACAATTGCCATTAACCCAAAACCAGAACCTCCGGTCGTAACAACATTAGCATCATTTTCGGGATAAACCCCATCAGGATGATAGCGCTCTCTCGCCAATCCCGAGTTTGGTTCAGCATAGTCCCAGAAATACTTAAAAGTTTGTTTTTGCACTACATCCATAAGCTCTTCATCCGATAGTTTTACAACTGTGGGAGCTACAGTACTCTCTTTAGATTTGTCCATTTTTGATCCACAACCTAAAAAAACAAAAGCCATCAATAAAACTGAAATTCTAATCATTATAAAAATTTATGCAATTAATAAATACCACTTCCTCCAGAATATGGAGGAAGTGATTATTTGGTATTTTAGTAACCAGGGTTTTGATTTGAGTATCCTACAGATTCTCTTATGAAAGTTGTTGGAAGTGGAAACAATTCATGTCTACCCACAATAAAATTTTTCCCGTTAGGGAAAGCAGGGCTTACGTCTGCTTTCATCGCAGCTTCTGCTTGACCAGTTCTAATAATGTCAAACCATCTGTCATGTTCAAAAGCTAGTTCTACTCTTCTTTCTTTCCAGATTGCTTTTCTAACATCATCTTGAGAAGAAAAAGGTGTATCTCCTAATTTTGCTCTTTTACGAACTTGATTTAAGAAAGGAATAGCTGCTGATGTTTGTCCTAATTCATTTAAAGCTTCCGCTTTCATTAACAATACTTCAGCATATCTTAAATATCTAAGATTTGTATCTGTAAATTCTTGATTATAAAAAGCAGATGAATATGCTTTATAATTATACCTTGGGTTATCTACTGTCGAAGGTACTTCTCTACCATCGTATAAAGTAGATCCTTTAAAAATAATGGTAGCACTTCTTCTAACATCTCCCGCTTCATAAGCATTTGCTAAACCTTCAGAAGGTATGTTGAACCCCCAACCCCAGCCTCCAGCTCCACGTGGTGCTTGAGAAGCTGTATAATTTCCAATCCCAAATCCTGGGGAAGAAGTTGAACCTACTCCGTTAATTTCAAAAATAGATTCAGGACCAAATTCTCCATCTAATTTATACATAGAAGCATAATCTGAAACTAGAACATATCCAGTTACTTTATCACAATTGTCAATTACTTTTTGCCAATTTTTTTGGTATAAATTTACTTTTGCTAATAAAGCAAATGCAGCACCTTTAGAAACACGCATTCTATCAGCACCTGAATAAGCTGATTTTTCAGGTAAATTTGCTATAGCATCATTTAAATCACTTTCAATAAAAGCATAAACTTCTGCTGTAGTCTTGCGGGTCAATTGCATTTTTCTATCATCTTCCGTAATTGGAACACTAGCCAAATGATCTACAATAGGAACTCCTCCATATCCTTTTACTAAAGTAAAGTACATAAAAGCTCTCATAAACTTGGCTTCCCCCTCTAATCTCACTTTCAAACTAGGTGTTACCTTATCTAACTTAGGAAACATTGCCAATGCCTGATTGCATCTGTTTATACCTGCATAATTAGCATCCCAAGTAGATTGAAAAGATGGAGTCGAAGCATTATAAGTTAAAGCATCAATAATACCTTTATCAACACCATCATCCCCAGAGTCAGCACCTTTATCGGCATCGTCAGAAATAATACTTGTAACTGCGTTCCAACCAAAAGAAGACATGTCCCAATTTAAAAACTGATTGTAAATCGCCGTTACAAAACCTGAAGCTCCCGCATCACTATTCACTAACGCTGGATCGGCCGGAACAGCTTGTGTTGGATCTACATCTAAAAATTCATTTGAACATCCAGAAAAGAATAATCCAGAAAGAACAAACATTGATATATATAATCTTTTCATAATATTAAAATTTTAAATTAGCACCAATAACAAATGATCTCAATGATGGGTAAGCATCTAGCTCAACTCCCTGAGTACCTTCAACTAATTTACCATCACCTGTGACATCAGGTGAAAACCCTGAGAATTTTTGTGTAATGAATGGATTAATTGCGTTTACATATATTCGGCAAAAACTAATAAACTGATCTTCTCTAAGAGGAAGTTTATATCCTACAGTAATATTATTGATTCTGAAAAAATCTGCAGATTCTAAATAAAAAGTTGAAGCAAAAGGAGTTTTATTAAAAGGTGCAGGAGTTGAAGCTGTTCCGTAATTACCAACTAAAGAAGCTTCTATATTTTCTCCTCCAAAACGTTGTGCTTTTTTACCGTTGTATACTTTTGCTCCTCCTGTTCCGTAACCGTCAACAGAAAAATCAAAGTTTTTGTAGTTCGCTCCTAAAGTAATCCCATAAGTAGAAGTTGGTAAAAGTGAACCTACATACTTTTTATCATTAAGTTCATCTAAACCTTCCTGAACAACTTTAGTACCATTTGCTTTGTAATACAACATTTCGCCATTATCTGGATCTACACCTGCATATTGAAACATATAAAAACTACCTAAAGGCTGACCTATAGCAGTATTGTCAAGCAATTTAACATTTTGTCCATTTGATAAACTACCACCAATTACAGGAGATAATTGAACATTTTTAAGACTAGTAAGTTCATTTTTATTATAAGAGTAATTACCTCCTACCCAATAACTAAAATTGTCGTTTATTCTATCATCCCAACGTAATGCAACTTCATATCCTTTATTAGATACTTCACCAACATGTGCAGGTGTAGGTAGAGTAATTCCTGAAGCTGAATATGGCTTAACATTCAAAATTGTATTTGTTGTGTTTTTGCTATACGCATCAAAAGATCCTTTTAATCTATTATTCAACAATTCAAAATCAAAACCTCCTGAAAGTTCCTCTACAATCTCCCAACCTAAACTAGGATCTATTTGAGAATTGATAGTTGTACCTGAACCAAAACCAGGGTAATCTAATCCTGAAGTTAATATCTGAGTATTAAGTGGTACATTTTGATTTCCTAATCTACCCCAAGAACCTCTTAATTTTAATAAGTCTAATCCTTTAATATCAGCTAAGAAACTTTCTTTTGTCATAATCCATCCTAAACCAACAGATGGAAATGTTCCCCAACGTTGATCATCAGAAAATTGTGATGAACCATCACGTCTTACAGTACCTGTAAGTAAATATCTATCCATTAATTTATATTGAAAACGACCAAAATAAGATGCTAATCTTCTTTGATTAAGAGCTTCATCTTTGTAACCTGTTACTGAACCAGCAACATTTACATTTTCTAAAGACCAGTAATTAGAGTCTGGATATACGTTCTTTCTATCAATTGTTAATTTCTGTCTGGTACCATTTACATTAGATTCCATACCTACTGTAACTTCAATATCATGAATATCACCAAAAACTTTATTATATGTTAGGTAGTTAGATAAATTCCAATTGAAATATTCATCTCTTCCTCTTGTTAATGTATTTATATTTAACTCCTTAGGATAATCTCCTTGTATACGATTAGGATCTGCTGCTAACCAAAGAGCAACATTATCTACATAATTATATTGCTTGTAAGTGTAATACTCTGCATTAAACTGTGAGGTAAACTTTAATGATTTACTAATCTCGTAATCTAATTTTAACCCACCTTGCAAAATAACACTTTGTTGTTGCTCATTAGTATAATCTAACTGAGCTACTGGATTTCCAACATTATTAAACGATTTATTACCATTTTCAGCAATAATTCCTGTTGCTTCATTTATAAATGGCACTCCGTATTTTCCGCTAGGAAAACGTACAGGAACTAATGGAGATTGTCTGTAAGCAGCAGAAAATGCACCTAAAGGCATTGGTCTGTTTTTTATAGTAGTCACACTTAAATTTTGAGACAATTTAAGCTTGTCTGAGATTTTATACTCGTTATTATTTCTAATAGTTGTACGACCATAATTTGATCCATTCAAAATTCCTTTTTCTTCATAATTACCTACACTAAAAAAGTATTTAACCGTTTCTGTAGATCCAGAAATAGCAAGATTATTTTGAGAATAAGTTCCCGTTCTTGTTATTTCATCCATCCAATTTGTATTATATGGCTGATCTTTAGAAAATCTTCCTTGTGGGTATTTATCACTAGAAGCTAAGTTATTATAGCTAACAAATTCATCATTATTAGCCATTTTCACTTTTTTCAAAGGAGTTCTAAAACCGGTAAAACTCTCCAATTCAACGGTAAGTTTACCTTTTCCAGCTTTAGTAGTAATCATTATTACACCATTAGCACCTCTTGTCCCGTAGATTGCAAGTGCAGAAGCGTCTTTTAAGATTTCATACGAAGTAATATCATTAGCATTAATGTTATTGATATTCTCTGTAGGCATACCATCTACCACATATAATGGGTTTCTTCCTCCTAATGCAGTACCAGCTCCTCTAATTACTATCGAAGGAGTACTTCCTGGAGCATCAGAAGATGATACCTGAACCCCTGCAGCTTTACCTTGTATTGCCTGAGAAGCATTCATTACTTTCATTCTTGTGATTTCCTCTGACTTAATTGAGTTAACTGCCGAAGTATTATCTATTTTCTTTCTTGTTCCGTATCCTATAACAACAACTTCTTTTAAAGCTGTATCTTCTGATTCTTTTAAAACAATACTCATAGGAGTTGAAGTTGCTTTAATAGTCGAAGCTTCAAAACCAACCATGCTAATTTTTAATGTCTCGCCTACTTTGGCTTTAATTTCAAAATTACCATCAAAATCTGTGTCTGTTGAAGTTCTAGATTCTGTGGCAACGACCATTGTTCCTGGAATTGCCATACCCTGTGAATCCAAAACCTTACCTTTAATTACTTGACCAGACATATATGCTGGAAGTAGAATGAGCGCTAATAAGCTAAAAATAAGATTTCTCATATATTAATAAATTGTTAAAGTTAGTTTGTCAAACTTAGATAATTACAACGTTATAGTGCGTTAAATAGAAATACTACATGACTACATCAAAACAGCAAAAAAACACATTAAGTCAATGGTTTTTAATAAATTACAAAAACACAAAAACACCATCATACATCATGTTGATGTAGTAATGATGTATTGTTATATGATAAAATTTAAAGTTAAATAATATATTATCCCTAAAAAAATAGGGTGTTTTTATATATTTAATAGAAAATTAGAAAGGTTTTCGTCCTGTACAAGGTTCAATTTCTTCCTTAATCGATAACGATGTAGTTCTACTCCTCTAAATGAGATGTTCATTAGAGGTGCAATCTCTTTTGAGGAAAGATTCATTTTTAGGTAAATGCAAAGCTTAATATCCTTTGAAGTCAGGTTAGGATATTTTTGAGAAAGAGTTGTGATAAACTCGTTGTGTATCTGATTCAGATTATTTTCAAAAGTTTCCCACTCATGTTTATTAACAGCATTTATTTTAATCGCTTTCTTTATTTCACTTTTGAGTTTATTAAAATCTGCTTCAGAATCTAGAATGCCTTGTATCTTTTCAATCATTTCGCTTTGCTTGGCAATAGAAAGTGATTTACCTGCTACCTCTGATGATTTAGTTTGTAACTCTAGTTCAAGAATATGTTTTTGGTACTCTTGACTATTTAAATCATTCTCGGCTTTCAATTCCATTTCCAGAATTTTCTTTTGATGTCTTAGCTCTTCTTCTCTTAATTCAAGTTTTTGTAAGTAGCGTATGTTATTCCATTTATAATAGATATACAAAACAACACCTATAATAGACAAATACAACAAAAGCATCCAAGCAGAAAGATACCATGGTTTTGCAACTACAAATTCAAAATTTGCAATCTTACTATAACTTAAACCATCATGATTAAATATTTCGACATCGTGAGAACCGCTATTTAAATTGTTCAAAACAATTAAACCGTCTTTTATGGGAATAAATTTATTTTCTCCATTAATTTTATAAGACAAATTTGGTTTTGATGCCCCAAATATTCCTGAGATTACATTTATTTTTAATTCGGTATTATAATTTATACTCGAATTATTCTCTATCAAGTTTTCGTTATTGAACGCCTCAACCTCTAAATTTAGTTTTTCTTTATTGATGTCTTTTAATTGAAAAGAAATAAAACCATCATCCAGATTTAATAAATAGTTATTGTTATTTTTAAAAATATTCAGATTGTCATTAATTATTTTACCCTTATAATATTTCTCTTGAATACTGTTCCAGATAAATTTATTACCATTTGCATAAATGTGATACAAAAACCCGTCTTGTAGCAATATAAAATGACTTTCGTCAATAGCAGCTACATCAGAAATATTACTAAAATTCGAATTAAAAAGTTCGTTTCTCTCTAATTGATTCGCTATCGAATTATAAGTGTACCACGTTTTATTTATTAAAAAGAGTATTTCCTTTCTAAACTCAAATATTTTTACACCAAAATCATTTTTAATTTTACTGTGTTGCGTAACGTTTTCTACCTTTTTTGTCTCGTAATCGTCGTTATATAAAATTCTATATAAACCTCTATAATTATCAGCTGCCCAAACTTCATTTTTTTTGTTTTGAGCTACATATTTTATAGGTTTCTTTAATCCGTTTAAGATAACTTTTTCATCTAAGTTATTAATGTCTTTATACACAACAACTCCGCTGTATGTTGCTTGAAAATAAGAATTACCAATACTACTCTTAGTCAAATTCCAACCTCCATTTGTTGTATTTAATTTAGAAAACTGTCCATTTTCATACAAGAATGTTCCTTCGTTATGACCAGTAAAGTATTTAGAACCTATTTTACTTATATTCCAAGCCTGACCTTGACTATTAGGAATCAATGAGAGCTTTTTATCTACATATTTAAAAACACCATGGTTAGATGCCATTAAATATCCCTTCTCGATGTTTACAACTGAATATACTGATCCTAAAACTCCCGAATTATCATAAAAAATAGATACTGGCGAAGTAACTTCAATATGCGCTATTCCGTTATCGAGTCCCAACCATAAATCATTTTCTTTATCCAGCCCTATACTTAAGATAGAATTGTTCATCAATACATTTTTTCTATTGATGTTTTTAAAAGAATTATCATTAAAGTCAAACATATAAATCCCGTCTCCGGCGGTACCAATTATAAGCTTGTTATTTTTTAAAAATCGGGCAACATTTATATTGGCACTTTTTAGGATTCCATTTAATGGATTATTCCAGGCAATTAAAGTTCCTTTATCTTCTACAAAAATTCCGTTTTTATGTGTAAAAATGTATGTCTTATTCTTATACTTTTCGATCGCATGAATAACATTATTTCTTAAGGTATTCCATCCTTTTACTGGGCTTAATTTATCCCCTTTTAAAACATAAACACCATGTTCTACAGAAGCTACAAGCAACTGATTATTGATAATAAAGCAATAGGATATTAAAAACGGTAGTTTAGTTTTCTTGATTCTTTTTCCATCATAAGCAAAAACTTGATTAAATGATTGAAAGTATATTACATCATTAAATTTAAAAATCTTCCATACTTCTTCATTTTCATTTTCATCAAATACTCCCCTATTTTTAGAGATAGAAACATACTTCATTTTTCCATCTTCTCTATACCAATAACCAAACTCTTTATAGGAACCTGAATAAATCTTATCTCCTTCGACCATTATCGAGCGAATGATAGTCTTGTTTGGCAAAGTATATTTTTCCCAAACTACTCCATTATAACGCACCAAATAATGATTATTTGCAAAATACATCGCATTATCATTTCCTTGCGCAACACTCCATATCTGATTATCACCTTCGTAATTAGATTTATTATAGTTTTCTACAAAAGGGAGTAACTCTTGAGCATGAACTTGTAACGCTATAAAAATAAGGAAAAGTGATTTAAGAAGATTTGATTTCAAAATATTGGTATTTATCATCAAATATAATCACATTTATTCAAATTTTCATATAAAAAAAGCCTCTCGATGAGAAGCTTTTTTTATAAAATAATGTGTTATATCTAGTTTTTAAGCAAATGATGAACTTGATTTGCAATTTCAAATTCTTCATCTGTAGGGATTACCAAAATTTTGGTTCTAGACGCTTCTGTATTGATTTCGCGATTAGATTTAGAACGAATTTCATTTTTCTCATTATCTAATTCAATTCCAAAAAACTCCATATCAGTACAAACTAATTTTCGCATATAAGATGAATTCTCCCCTATTCCTGCTGTAAAAACAATAGCATCTAAACCATTTAAAACGGCTGTATAGGAACCTATATATTTTTTTATTCGATAAGCATTCATTGCCAATGCCAATTGGCATTCTTTATTACCTTTTTCTGCCTGAGCCTCAATATCTCTTAAGTCACTAAAACCTGTAAGACCAAGCATTCCGCTTTGTTTTTGGAGTATTGTATTAATCTCTTCTAATGAATAATTTAAGGTATTTTTCATATAGAAAATTATCGAATGATCAATATCACCAGCACGTGTTCCCATTATTAAACCATTAGCAGGTGCAAATCCCATTGTGTGGTCAATACTCTTACCATCTTTAACCGCTGTCATACTACAACCGTTACCTAAATGTATTGTAATGATATTTTTACCTTTTGTATCAGTATGTTTCTTCAAGTATTTAATAGCATTCTCCGAAACATATTTATGACTTGTTCCATGAAAACCATACATACGTATTTTATTCTCTGTCAAAAGCTTGTCAGGAATAGCATATTTGTGAGCTACAACTGGTATTGTTTGATGAAAAGCAGTATCAAAAACTGCAATTTGTTCCGCTGTATCAAAAATTTCTTCAGCAACATTTATTCCTTCAAGATTTGCAGGATTGTGTAATGGTGCTAATTCGAAAAGTTGCTTGATTTTGGCTTTTATTTTTTCATCAATCTTAACTGTTTTGGTAAATTCACTTCCGCCATGAACCACACGATGTCCAACAGCATTAATCTCTGAAGTACTTTTTATAACACCTGTTTCTCCATTTAAAAGTAAGCTGGCTACCTTTTGTAATCCTATTTTATGTGTTGCAATTGGCAAAATTTCTTCAAAAGAAACATCTTTTGTTTTATATGTTACATTCGAACTTTCTAAACCAATTCTGTCAATCATACCAGAACAAATCACTTCATTTGCTGGCATTTTCATTAATTGATATTTTATAGAAGAGCTTCCTGAATTTAAAATTAATATTTTCATTGTTATTTTTTTAGGTGCTAAGGCACTAAGTTTCTAAGTTCCTTTTTTTTATAAGCTTAGTTTTTTTACAGATTTTTAATTAATTACAATCCTTGCGCCTGAATTGCTGTAATAACAACTGTATTTATAATATCATCTACGGTACAACCTCGGCTTAAATCATTTACAGGCTTATTTAATCCTTGCAACATTGGCCCAATTGCCAGTGCTCCTGTTTCTCGCTGTACTGCTTTATAGGTATTGTTTCCTGTATTTAAATCAGGGAAAATAAGTACGCTTGCTTGTCCTGCAACTTCAGAATCTGGCATTTTACTTTTTCCAACACTTCTATCTACGGCTGCATCATATTGAATTGGCCCTTCAATTTTTAAATCAGGACGTTTTTGTTTAACAATTTCCGTAGCAGCTCTTACTTTCTCAACCTCATCTCCTTTTCCAGAAGTTCCGGAAGAATAAGATAACATTGCAATTTTTGGTTCTATCCCAAAAGCCGCGCTGGAATCTGCTGATGAAATAGCGATTTCAGCCAATTGTTCTGCCGTTGGGTTAGGATTTATAGCACAATCTCCAAACACCGAAACACGGTCTTCTAAACACATAAAAAACACCGATGAAACTACAGATGAGTTTGGTTTGGTTTTAATAAACTGTAAAGCTGGTAATATTGTATGTTGGGTTGTATGTGCAGCACCAGAAACCATTCCGTCAGCATGCCCTTTATAAACCATCATGGTTCCAAAATAAGAAACATCCTCCATTAAATCTCTTGCCATAGTAATGGTCACATTCTTATTTTTTCTAAGCTCATAATAAGTATTCGCATAGTCTTCATAAAATGGAGATTCTATTGGATTTATAATTTTAATTTTCGAAAAGTCAAAAGTAATTCCTAATTCAGCCACCTTACTTTCTATTTGTTTTTTATCTCCAATTATCGAAATATCAACCACATCCATTGCCAATAATCTCGACGCCGCTATAATAATACGCTCATCGCTTCCTTCTGGCAAAATAATATGTTTACGATGCTTTTTGGCTCTGGTTACCAAGTTATACTGGAACATTTTTGGTGTCATTCCTTCTGCCACAAAAGTGATTAGTTTCTCAGATAAACTATCTAAATCAACATATTTTTCAAATGTATTAATTGAAGTTTCTATTTTATGCTCATTATTTGCATAAATTTTCGATTTAACAGCACCAATTTGGTTCGTAATATTATACGTTCCACCCTCTACCGAAATAATTGGAACAATAGGCGAAAGTCCTTCTATTAACTTCAAAATACTCTCTTCGGGAATAATATTTCCTGTAAGTACAATTCCTGATATCGTAGGATAATTGGCCGATTCATTAGCCTGTAAAGCACCTAAAATAATATCGGCACGATCACCAGGAGTAATAACTAAACTATTTTCTTTTAAATGCATTAGATAATTATGCAATTGCATCGCTCCTACACTAAAATGTCCCGTTTGATTATTTAAATGTGCTGCTCCAAATAAAACCTTAGCATCTAGTTCATTTACAATTTCCTGAACTGTTGGATTATTCAAGCTCGAAATAACCGGGATAGCATTAACCAAAACACTTTCTGGAAGGCTTTTTTTCAATCCTGAAGTTACCAATTCAACATTCTCAATTTGAACTTTATTTGCAATAACCGCTAGAACTTCTACCTCTTTTATTTTAAAAGAATTATATACAAGAGAAAGGTTATCTACCAATTCATCTAATGTTTTACCAATTCCTGAACCAAGGATAATAGTTGGAATTCCTAAATTCTTAGCAATTAATACATTTGTATCCAGTTCTATTACTGTTCCTTCTCCTGTAAAGCTAGTTCCTTCGACTAATACAAAATCAAAACGCTCTTCGAGACGTTTGTATTTTTCGATTATTAAGTCTAATACTTCTCCTATTTTGCCTTTATTCTTCTTCTTGATTAATTTACTTTTTGTGATAGCAAATGCATCTTCAAATTTAATGTCTAGATTAAAATGTGTAATCACAGTTTCGATATGATTATCCAATTCTCCGTCGATAAAATCCTCAACAATGGGTCTAAAATAGCCCACTTTGGCAGTTTTCCCCATCAACATACTCATTAACCCTAAAGTAATAATCGACTTACCACTATTCTGCTCGCTTGTTGCTATATATACTGCTTTACTCATAATTTTATTGTTTAAAAAACATCTAAAAATAGTCTAGATCCTATATTTTATTTATTAAAAATAGTTTTAATTAAATCGGTATTCATCTTATAAATCCTTTCAATTAAAAAGAAGTAAAATTAGAGAAATTGCCCCTTACTACAACTGACATTTGTCATATCAAGGACAATATTGTCCACTATTAATTTTATCCGTAATTACAGACCAATTAAGGAACGACAGTTAATTCACTATCAGCTATTACCCCTAAAACCATCGTCTTTTCTTAAAATAAATGATCAATGCAATCACTAATAAAAACATTCCAATCATAACAGAATAATATCCGTATTGATATTTAAGTTCTGGTATATTTTCGAAGTTCATCCCATATACTCCAACTATAAAAGTAAGCGGAATAAATATTGCCGAAATTATGGTCAATGTCTTCATAATTTCATTCATTTTATGGCTTTGTGCCGAAAAATAAAAATTAGAAGCGCTTTCTAATGAACTCATATCCGACTCTATTTGCTCTAAAAGTTCTAAGCTTTTTTGATGCAATCGAGAAAAGAAACTAAAGTTTACTTTTTCGATTCCATTAAATGTATCATCATCTTTTATACTTTTTATATCATATAATGAATCTCGGAGTGGTATAATAGAACGTTTTAAGAAGTTGAAATTATCGCGGTGCTTTTCTATCTTTTCAAGAATAATAGGATTAGTATCTCCTTTGGTAATATTAATCAACTCTTCTACTTTATTTTCTTCGTCTTCGAGCGTGATATAAAAATTCTCCATCACCGCATCTAACAATAAATAAAGCAAATAATCTACTTTTTTGGTTCGAACGATTCCTGCGTGTTGCCTAATACGTTCGCGTATGTGTGTAAAGAAATCACTTCGTTTTTCCTGAAAAGAGATTAAAACCCCATCCTTGATAATAAAACTAATTTGCTCTACACTAATATTATCTGAATCTTCAGAAGGCAAAAGTGATTTTATATTAAAAAAGAGAATTTCTTGTTGTTCTTGTAACTTAGTCCTTTTAGTAGTATTAAGTATATCCGCAAGCATGAATCCATCTACACCAAAATATTCTCCAATAGTTTTAATAAGTTCTATATTATTTAAACCATGAATGTTTAGCCAATTATTTTTAGTATAATCAATACACGTATTTAAGGCTAATATATTGAAATTCTCATATTCGGTGATTTCTAAATCATCGTAAACAAAAAGTTGCATTTCCGACTGAGTGTCTTTATGCCGACCTGTATATTCTAAAGAATAGGGTTGTAGTTTTCGGCCTTTTTTGTATTTTATTTTTCTCATTCAATATAATGATTTATATAGTAATATTACAAAAAAGTTTTTTAAAACATGGCTACATTACCAATTTTGGCATTACTAAAGTAAAATTCTAATTTATTTAAGAATTGAATAAAGTAGGTTATTACTTTACTTTCATTTCCATAATAAAGTCTTCCATTAAATACCCGTGATCTAGCTCAATATCAGCTTCGGCTACAATTTCGAATCCCATTTTTTTATAAAAAGAAGCTGCTTTATTAAATCTATTTACATTCAGAGTAACGATATCTGCTTCTTTTTCTTTGGCTGCAGCCACGACAACATCAATTAATATTTTCCCCATACCTTTTCCTTGTGCTTCTGGAAGCAAATACAGTTTATTTAAGCGTGTAGCATTCTTGTCTTGGTAATTATGTTGATATCCTGCATAACCAAGACAAAAATCATCCTCGTAAGCCATAGTAAAAATATGTCCGTTACGAATGCTTTCTTCTAAAAGAGCTGGCTCATAAAATTTGTCCAGCATATAATCAAGTTGTTCTTGAGGTAGGATTTCGCCATAAGTATTAGGCCAAGTTTTAAATGCAATTTCTCTTATTGTAGGTACATCGGTTGCTGATGCTATTTTAAGTGTAATCATTTTTTTAGACTTCTTAGATTGTTAGACTGACTTAGATTGTTAGACTGACTTAGATTATTAGACTGACTTAGATTGTTAGACTTCTTAGATTGTTAGACTTCTTAGATTGTTAGACTTCTTAGATTTTTAGACTATATGGATAATTGGAATGTCCTTCGACTCCGCTCAGGATGACACTAAACTCTGTTACTGAAACTGAGCGCCGCCACTGAACACTGAGGCTGAATACTGCCACTGAACACTAATCTTACCCGTGAATCGTCTCTCCTTTTCCGTAATTGGTAATTATTGATTCTTCGTAAGCAAGCCACTCTCTCCAACGTTTCTCTACATCAATCCCAACTCCGTATTTTCTGGCATAAGTAATAAAAGTGGTATAATGCCCTGCTTCACTTTCCATCAAATCTCTATAAAAAATAGATAATTCTTCGTCATTGATATTTTCCGAAAGCACTTTAAAACGTTCGCAACTTCTTGCCTCAATCATTGCTGAGAATAATAATCTTTCTACCAAGCTAGAAACACGACTTCCGTCACCGCTTTTCTTCATATATAAATACAATTCATTTACATAATCGTCTTTGCGCTCACGACCAAGTTTTAATCCTCTTTTGATGATGATATTATGTACTTGCTCAAAATGGTCAATTTCTTCTTTGGCTAGAGCCAATAAATCCTTAACTAAATCTTGATGTTCTGAGTTATTCGTAATTATCGTGATAGCGTTTGTTGCAGCTTTTTGTTCGCACCAAGCATGATCCGTTAATATCTCTTCAATATTTTTCTCTACTATATTTACCCATCTTGGGTCAGTTGGCAACTGTAATCTTAATACACCCATTTTTCTTTTTGTTTAATGTTTAAAAAAGTATTTAAAGTTAGGGCTGGAAGTAAAAAAGTTTAAAGTTTAAAACTTTTGTGATAGCTTTCGATATCAACAAAACCTTAAACTTTAAACCTTAATCTTTTTAAATAAAATATTCTTAATAAACGAAGATTGCTCTTTCGCTCATCATTTCATTTACTTCGTTAGCAACCTCTTCGATAACTTCTTCACTTGTGTGATTTGTTAATACTCTATCGATTAATGCAACGATAGTTTCCATGTCGTCTTCAACAAGACCACGAGTTGTGATTGCTGCTGTTCCTACACGAATTCCTGAAGTTACAAATGGTGATTTATCATCAAATGGAACCATATTTTTATTTACAGTAATTTCAGCTTTTACCAATGCATTTTCAGCTTCTTTACCTGAAATCCCTTTATTTCTAAGGTCAATTAACATCATGTGATTGTCAGTTCCTCCAGAAATAATATCGTATCCTCTTTTTACGAACGCTTCTGCCATAGCATTTGCATTCTTTTTTAATTGCATTGCATAAGTAAAGAACTCATCTTGTAATGCTTCTCCAAAAGCAACCGCTTTTGCAGCAATAATATGCATTAAAGGACCTCCTTGATTACCAGGGAATACAGCTAAGTCTAATAATGCAGACATCATTCTGATTTCTCCTTTTGGATTTGTTAATCCTAGTGGGTTTTCAAAATCTTTACCCATCAAGATTAACCCTCCGCGTGGTCCACGTAATGTTTTATGTGTTGTAGTAGAAACGATATGACAATGAGGAATTGGGTCATTCATTAATCCTTTAGCGATAAGTCCTGCTGGATGTGAAATGTCAGCAAATAAGATTGCTCCTACGCTATCTGCAATTACTCTAAAACGCTCAAAATCCATATCACGAGAATAAGCCGAAGCTCCTGCGATGATTAATTTTGGTTGCTCTTTAGTAGCAATTTCTTGAATTTTATCATAATCTAAACGTCCTGTCTCTTTATCTACACCATAAAAAACCGGAGTATATAAACGTCCCGAAAAGTTTACTGGAGACCCGTGAGTTAAGTGACCCCCGTGAGATAAATCAAATCCTAAAATTTTATCTCCTGGCTTTAAACATGCATGATAAACAGCAGTATTTGCTTGTGATCCTGAATGTGGTTGTACGTTTGCGTAAGTAGCTCCAAATAACTCTTTAGCTCTATCGATAGCAATTTGCTCAATAACGTCAACTACTTCACAACCTCCGTAGTATCTTTTGCCTGGATAACCTTCTGCATATTTATTTGTTAAAACAGAACCAGCTGCTTCCATTACCTCATCACTTACAAAATTTTCTGAAGCGATTAGTTCTAATCCGTGAATTTGTCTCTCTTGTTCTTCAAGAATAAGATCAAAAATTTGTTCGTCGCGTTGCATTTTTTAGTTTTTCGTTAATTTGATGCAAAAATACAAAAAAACGTTTGTCAAACTGTTAGATTATGATATATTTGACATAGAATTTTTCAACAAATAATTAACATGCACATGCCGATAACTGCCAACGATACTAAACGAAAATCATGGTTAGATGTACCAGAGAATAGTGACTTTCCTATTCAAAACATTCCCTTCGGTGTTTTTCTTACCAAAGAAAATATAGTAACGGTTGGAACAAGAATTGGCGACTACGCCATAGATTTAGGTGCTTTGCAACAATTAAGCTATTTCTCAGGAATTGATTTAACTGATGATATGTTTATGCAAGACACTCTAAATGATTTCATTTCTGATGGAAAAAAAACTTGGAGATTGGTTAGAAACCGTATTGCCGATATATTTGACATCAACAATCCACAATTAAGAGATTCTACAAAAGATAGAGATATAGTCATTTTTAAAATTGATGATGTCGAAATGCAATTACCTGTTTTAATTGGTGATTATACCGATTTTTACTCAAGCAGAGAGCATGCTACCAATGTAGGTAAATTGTTCCGTGATCCGGAAAATGCTTTGTTTCCAAACTGGTTACACATTCCTGTAGGATACCACGGAAGAAGTTCTACCATTATTCCTTCTGGAATTCCTGTACACAGACCAATGGGACAAACGCTTCCTAATGGAGAGAACTCTCCTGTTTTTGGTCCATCAAGATCTATTGATTTTGAACTAGAAACAGCATTTATTACAACTGATGCTAACATAATGGGAGAACCTATTCCTGCTTATGAAGCTGAAGAATATATTTTCGGAATGGTTTTATTGAATGACTGGAGTGCACGCGATATCCAAAAATGGGAGTATGTGCCTCTAGGACCTTTCTTGGCTAAGAACTTTGCTTCTTCTATTTCTCCTTGGATTGTTACCATGGATGCTTTAGAACCATTTAGAACCAAAGGACCTAAACAAGACCCATCTCCGCTTCCTTACTTACAAACTAAAGGAAAGAAAGCTTTTGATATCAATTTAGAAGTTTCTATTAAACCATTAGATAAAGAAGAAACTGTAGTTTCCAAATCGAATTTTAAATATATGTATTGGTCAATGAGTCAACAATTAGCACATCATACCTCTAATGGTTGTCGTGTTAATTCTGGCGACATGATGGGTTCTGGAACAATATCCGGACCTACTCCAGACAGTTGTGGATCTATGCTGGAACTAACTTGGGGAGGAAAAAATCCTTTAAAGTTAAATGATGGTAGCGAACGTAAATTTATCGAAGATAACGATACTGTAATTATGAGAGGATATTGCGAGAGCAATGAAGTTCGTATTGGTTTTGGAGAAGTTTCAAGCCAATTACTTGCTCCTTTCGTGAGACAATGAAGAGATCTTGATTCAGAATAATAAAAAAGAGGCGATTTTAAATTTAAAATCGCCTCTTTTTAGTTTTACTCTATTTTATAATTTTACTGGAATTTCAAACTCAAATGTCTTAAATTCATTATTACTTCTATAAGAAACAAATATCTTTAATTTTCCGTTTTCTAAATCTTCTTTTTTGGGCGACATTTCTACCAGTAATTCATTTTCATCATTTCCTTTTAGAATCCGAATTGTCTTCCCTGAAAGATTTACATTTTTTGGATTAATATTTTCAAACTTAAATTTAGTTTTCGTTAAAACATTCGATTCTAAATATTTATTTCCAGTCGAAATTCCAAAAATTACTTTTTCATTGCCACTAACAAATTCAAAATTTTCATTTGTTAAGTTATTCTTTTTTGAGACACAGCTTACTAAAACCAAAAACACAATTAAAACTGAAAACATTTTAAATTTCATTCCTTTCATCTTTCTGTAACTTAACCTTTTACATTCTCAAACTTCATATTAACTCATCAAAACCAATTATACAGGTATTTGCTGGCTCAAACAATGTAATGTTCCGAATCCCCAAATAAAATCAACACAACTAATTCCGATTACTTCTCTATCAGGAAAACATTCCGAAAGAATATTTAGTGCTATGCGATCATTACTATCATTAAAAGTAGGAACCAAAACACAATTATTCAGAATTAAGAAATTAGCATAACTTGCTGGCAATCTTAAATCTTCAAAGTCTATTCGCTTAGGCATTGGCAAAGCAACAATTATTGGAGATTTTCCGTTCTCTAGCTTTGCATTTTGCAACCTTTTTAAGTTATCCTGCAAAGGTTCGTAGTTTGCATCATTTTTATCTGTTTCTACAATCGTAACAATTGTATCTTCGTTTACAAAACGACACAAATCATCAATATGTCCATGTGTATCATCCCCTTCTATTCCATCTCCTAACCAAATAACATTGGTTATTCCAAGATATTCTTTAAAAACAGCTTCGTAATCTTCTTTTGTAAAATTTGGGTTTCGAACTTGGATACTTGGGTGCATCAAACATTCTTCTGATGTTAATAAGGTACCTCTTCCGTTACTATCAATCGCACCACCTTCTACAATAACTGGTTTCCCTTTATACATTACTTGTGTAAGCGGAATATCTAAAACATCAGCAACTTTAGCTGGAACAAATTTATCTAATTGATAATTTTTATATTTAGCCCAACCATTAAAATTAAAGTTTAATGCTTCTCTTTTATCTCCATTTTTAACCACAATTGGTCCAGAATCACGCATCCAACTTCTGTTAGTCTTATGAACAATATAAGTAACATTGTTTAAATCTACACGTGCTCTTTCGAGCATATCATTCACTTTAGCTTTTAAAACTTCATCGGCAACTACCAAGAAAACTGTTTCATAAGTAGCTACTTTTTTTATAAACTCTACAAAAGCCCATTGAACTGCCTCGTATTTCCCTGGCCAATCTTTACCATTATGAGGAAAACACAATACAATACCTTGTTGTTTTTCCCATTCAGCAGGAAATCTTCTATTATTCGTTGTCATAAAAAGGTTCTAAATTAAAAAAAGCAAAGATAATCATTCGTAACTTTTATCATTGTCCAATATTCATTTTTTCCTCTCCTTATAATATATATATTCTCTAAAATAATTAAAAATACAATACTAATAAAGCAATCTTACTCTAGCCAAAGCCCTAAAACATGGGAATTATATAATACCAATAGAACACTCTTTTAAAATCATTACTCTAATTTTATGTTGAGTTTAAAAAATAGAGCTCACAAAAATCAAATTAAACAAATGATATCATGAAAAAGAAATTAGCTTCCGTATCGCTTTTATTACTATCCGTGGCAGCAGGTGCCCAAAACATGGCAACAACTTCTGCCCAACCTTCAGTTGAAAAAAATCCGTATAATAAATGGTCTATCGAATTAAATGGTGGTATAAACAAACCAACCAGAACAATGACCGAAGGGTATTCGACTGCTACACTTAGCCCATTTCATGCAGATTTAGGGGTAAGATACATGTTTAATCCAAAGTTTGGTTTGAAATTCGATTTTGGATATGATCAGTTTAAAGAACGTGATGATACTCCCGACTTTGAAGGCAGACAATTAAGAACAAGTTTGCAAGGGGTTATTAACCTTGGTAGAGCTTTAAACTTTGAAACCTGGACTAATACTTTTGGTCTGTTAGCTCATGGTGGATTTGGAGTTTCTCAATTAAGTTCTGACACAGGTTTTGATGGAAAAGATTACACAGGTCACGGAATTCTTGGTCTTACTGGACAAGTTAGACTTAGTAATAGAATTGCTTTAACTGGAGATCTTACCGGAATCGTTAATGGAAGACAAAATTACAATTTCGACGGGATGGGCCCAACAACAAGTGGTAGCTTTGACGGCGTATTATTAAATGCTTCTGTAGGTCTAACCTTCTACTTAGGTAAAAACGAAAAACATGCCGATTGGTATTCTGAAGACAACGACAAGTATAACAAATTAGAAGAAAGAGTTGGTCTTATCGAAACAGGTCTTATCGATAGCGATAAAGATGGTGTAGCCGATTTATATGACTTAGAACCAAATTCTATTGCCGGAGTTGCCGTAAATACCAAAGGACAATCTATTGACAACAATCAAAATGGTGTTCCAGATGAATTAGAAAGTTACTTAGATAAAACCTACGGGCAAAAAAATACTACCGCTACAAACAATACTGTTGAGGAGTTAATTAACGGAGGATATGTAAACGTTTATTTTGACTTTAACTCATCAAAACCAACAAATGCGTCTTTATCTGGTGTTGACTTTTTAGTTAAATACTTAAAAAACAATCCATCAAAAAGTGCAGATATCGTAGGTTATGCTGACGAAATTGGAAGCTCTAGCTATAACACTGAGCTATCTAGAAAAAGAGCTGAAGCTGTGAAAAAAGTAGCTTTAAATGCTGGAATCGATGGATCTAGATTAAATGTTATTGCTAACGGTGAAGATACTTCTGTGAATAAAAATTCTAAAGAAGCTCGTCAAATCGTAAGAAGAGTTACTTTCCAGGTAAAATAAATTTAATTTTACTTTTACAAACAAAAAAAGGACAAAATGTAAATTTTGTCCTTTTTGCTTTTATATAAATCAACTCAATTAGTCGATTGCTCTTTTAGTAATATCTCCAAAAGCATCAATTCTTCTGTCTCTGAAAAACGGCCAGTTCTGACGTACGTTTTCTTGTAAATCTAAATCAACTTCAGCAATAAGAATTTCTTCTTTATCATGTGAGGCTTGCGCTAAAATTTCACCTTGTGGACCTGCAATGAATGAAGCTCCCCAAAACTGAATTCCGTCTGTACCATCTATATATTGCTCTAAACCAATTCTATTAGCAGCAGCAACAAATACACCATTTGCAACAGCATGTCCTTTCATCACGTTCATCCAAGCTCCATATTGGTTTTCACCATATTGCTCTTTCTCTTTTGGATGCCATCCAATTGCTGTTGGATAAAATAATACTTCAGCACCTTTTAAAGCTGTAATACGAGCAGCTTCCGGATACCATTGATCCCAACAAATTAATGTTCCTATTTTTCCTTTTTTTGTTTCAATAGCTTGAAAACCTAAATCCCCAGGTGTAAAATAGAATTTTTCGTAAAAATGTGGATCATCTGGAATATGCATTTTACGGTATAATCCAGCTTCAGATCCGTCTGTATCGATAATATAAGCACTGTTGTGGTATATTCCTGCCATTCTTTTTTCGAAGAAAGGAACAATTATAACTACACCTAATTCTTTGGCTAAAGCACTAAATGCAATAAATGAAGTACTATATAATGGTTCTGCTAAAGCAAAATTATCAACATCTTCACTTTGGCAAAAATAATGACTGCTATATAATTCTGGCAATAATATAACTTCGGCACCTTTATTTGCAGCGTCTTTTACCCAACTGATACACTTTTTCAAGTTGTTTTCGGCAACATCATTAAGGTTCAATTGAATAACAGCAATTTTATATTTCTTATTCGGCATGACTTAAAATTTTTAGACTGCAAAAATAGTAATTTTTAGAGGAATGACAAAGCATGTTTAATTTACTTGGCTTCATAAAAAAAGAGCTAATTAAGCTCTTTTTTATAATTATTGTATAGAATTCCGTTTTGTTGAAAATATTCTAATAATAAAAACAACTTCATTTTCTTCTAAATATAAGATTTTATAATCTCTAATAATAATTCTTCGATATTCAGGTTCAACCTCATCCTTTTGGAACTGCTCAACAAAATGAATATTTTTTGTACTATTTAAAATATCATTTTTTACATTATCTGCCCCTTGCACTGATTTCTCTTTGTAATAAGCGTAAATTCCTTTTAATTGATTTTTGGCTGTATTAGTCCAAACTACTTTTTTTATTGTACTCATCTACCAATTCTCAGATTCTTTTTCTAAATCCTCTTGTGAAATCACATTCCCATTCTTAATATCTAATTCTGCTTTTGCTAATTCTACTTTATAAGCAGCCCTAGTAATTGGATTCCCATCAACTGAAAAAGCTACAATTTCTTCTTCCTGATAACTTTCAATAACTGCTTTAACAACTTTTAGAAGACGTTCATCTGCAGTATTTATATATTCTAAAATACTATCTCTTAACTCTAAAGCTCCCATAACTATATTCTTTTTAATCATCCAAAGGTAATAATTTTGAGCCTCATTTTTTTATTATGCTAATTATAAAATTATTATAAACTAAATCTAATTCTCACTTCCTAAAAACTAAATCTCATAAAAACAGAAAACCGTTTTATAAATATTTCTTTTCAATGGTTTTTGATAAAAGAAATAAAAATAAAACGGTTTTTAAATTAGCTATATAAAACATTACGCTTTTAACAGCTATTTACTTTTATTGAATAAACTATTCAATAACAACTTTCTGTATCACGAATTCTGTCTCTGATTTTTTGAATTTTATTTCAAAAGTTCCAGCAGTAGCCGATTTAAATTTATAGATCGTTTTTTTAGGATCCGGAACTTGTGTAGTACAAACTCCTGTTGGATATTTAACCTCAACTTGTAATCCTTTGTCTTTACCAATTGTTACATCAGAAATTTTACTGAATTCTCCACAAGTATTATCTACTATATAAGTTACATCATAACTAAGTTCCTCATTTAATTTTCCAGTTGTAGGACCTTTTACTTCTGTTGCCAAAGCACCTTTTATTACAAACTCAGGAGTTGGTGGTTTTTCTTCCTCTTTATCATCATCATTGCTGCATGCAATAAATGCTGTTGACAAGAATAATACGACTAAAACTGTTTTTAATTTAAAATTTTTCATATAAATAATTATTGTTGTTAATTATAACATAGATGCAAATAGATTACTATGGTTGCTTCATAAAAATGTTAAAAAAACCAAACAAAACAACAAATGCTTAAAAATCAACAAATTAATAATTTTAAAATTTTCATTTTTGGCATAAAAAAACACCAGCCGTTAGACTGATGTTCCTTAATAATTGCTTTTTTATTTATTCTGCTACTTCTTTTTTAGGAAGTATTTTTTTGATTAGGGTTACAATCGCTAAAACCACAAAACCAATTACAAGTCCAATAGTAAACTCTTTTACGATAGAAGGTAATTGTGGAACTAAATGATGGAAAAAATCAATATTATGTACAAATATACCTCCTGCTACCAGGATTAAAGCGATTGTGCCAATTACTGATAAACTCTGAATCACTTTTGGAAGTGCTTGCACTAAAAAATTCCCTATGGTTTTTGATATACTACGTTCTTTTTTAGTAAGCTGAATAAGTTTTAAACCTAATTCGTCCATTCTTACAATAAGCGCAACAATGCCATACACTCCAATTGTTGCTACTACTGCAATTATCGAAACAACCATAATTTGCGTTAGAATAGGTTTTTCTATTACAGTTCCTAATGCTATAATTACTATCTCGACAGATAATATAAAATCGGTTACTATTGCTGATTTTATTTTTTCTTTTTCGGCAGCTAAAATTTCTTCTTCTGAAAAAGTTTGTGCTGTAACCTCTATTTTTGCGTGTTTATGCGGAAAGAAAAATTCAAATATTTTTTCGGCTCCTTCATAAGCTAAAAAAGCCCCACCAAGTACCAAGATTACAATAATTGCTACTGGAAAAAAGGCACTTAATAAAAATGCTATTGGCAAAATGATAAGTTTATTAATAAACGAACCTTTACCAATCGCCCATAATACAGGTAATTCTCTTGAAGAAACAAATCCTGAAGCTTTTTCGGCATTAACCGCCAAATCATCTCCTAATATACCTGCTGTTTTTTTTACTGCAACTTTACTCATTACCGCAACATCATCCATAATTGCTGCAATATCATCTAATAGAACGAAAAAACCTGATGCCATATCTTTGTTTTAAAAATTGCGCTAATCTCTTTGTGTAGGGCACAAAAAAATAATTGACGCATTTTGTTATTTTGTGCGAATCTAATACTTTTTGTTTAAATCTCTTTCTTCTGATTTAATCAAATATTTTCAATCTGACTTTCTTTAACTACATTGTCCTAACAGCAACCAGATGATTACAAAAACGAAAATAGTACCAAAACATCCGCTACCTAGCTTTTTGGCTCCATAACCTGCTATTAACCCTCTAAATATGTTGTTCATAATATTTATTTTTAAGTTTTTATATCGTGTTAATTCTAGTTTAACTCTGCTTACGTAAAGGTGAGAACTTAATTAGATTTTTTTTTATAATAATTTAAAAAAAAGTTTCATGATTTACTGATTTTTAGTTTTTACAAAAAAAAGCACCAGTCTTTCGACTGGTGCTTTCAAACTACTAAAAATTAAACATTAATTAGCCAATTCTGGCGTTTGGTTTCTAAAAACCAATTTACCATCAAAAGCATCTAATAAAATAATACTATCGGTTGTAATCTTTCCTGCCAAAATTTCTTTTGACAATTGATTTAAAACATCTCTTTGTATAACACGTTTTACTGGTCTTGCACCAAATTGCGGATCAAATCCTTTATCTGATAAATAAGCAACTGCTTCTGGAGTTGCATCCATTGTAATTCCTTGCAAAGCCAACATTTTTGTAACACTTTTTAATTGTAAACCAACAATTTGTTTAATATTGTCCACTGTTAAAGGTGGGAACAATACAATCTCATCAATACGGTTTATAAATTCCGGACGTACTGTTTGTTTTAATAAAGCAAGCACTTCGACTTTTGCAGCCTCTGTAGCAGCTTCGATTCCACCTTTTAGGTTTTCAAATTTTTCTTGTATAATCTGGCTTCCCATATTCGAAGTCATGATGATAATCGTATTTTTAAAATCAGCCAAACGTCCTTTATTATCAGTCAATCGTCCTTCATCTAATACTTGTAATAAAATATTAAATGTATCTGGGTGCGCTTTCTCAATCTCATCTAACAAAATTACTGAATACGGTTTTCTACGTACAGCTTCAGTTAATTGTCCTCCTTCATCATATCCTACGTATCCTGGAGGTGCACCTACTAATCTACTCACACTATGACGTTCTTGATATTCACTCATATCAATTCTGGTCATGGCATTTTCATCATCAAAAAGATACTCTGCCAAAGCTTTTGCAAGCTCTGTTTTACCAACTCCTGTAGTTCCTAAGAACAGGAATGTACCCACAGGTTTTTTCATGTCTTGTAAACCAGCTCTGCTTCGTCTTACAGCATCACTTACTGCTTCGATTGCTTCTTCCTGACCAACTACACGTCTGTGTAACTCATCTTCCAGATGCAATAGTTTTTCTCTTTCTGTTTGAAGCATTTTCATTACTGGAATACCAGTCCATTTTGCCACAACTTCGGCAATATCCTCTCTGGTAACTTCTTCTTTTATCAAAGAATTTCCAGATTGGTATTCATGCATTTGTTTCAATAAAACATCCAGTCTTTCTTGAGCTTCCTTAATTTTACCATAACGAATCTCGGCTACTTTTCCGTAATCACCATCACGTTCTGCACGATCTGCTTCATGTTTAAAGTTTTCAAGCTCTAATTTTACAGCCTGAATACCATCTACTACATCTTTTTCAGATTTCCATTTAGCGTAGATTTCATTACGTTCTTCTTTCAGGTTCGCCAATTCCATTCGTAAAGCTTTAAGCTTGCTTTCTTCTTTCTCCCGTTTTATAGCCTCAATCTCAATTTCTAACTGCATTATTTTTCTATCCAAAACATCTAATTCCTCAGGTTTTGAATTGATTTCCATACGCAATTTAGACGCAGCTTCGTCCATTAAGTCAATCGCTTTATCTGGTAGGAAACGATTGGTAATATAACGTTGAGAAAGCTCTACAGCAGCAATAATTGCTTCGTCTTTTATCTGAACTTTATGATGTGTTTCATACTTTTCTTTGATTCCACGTAAAATTGAAATCGCACTTTCTGTATCTGGCTCTTCAATAATAATTTTTTGGAAACGACGCTCAAGCGCTTTATCTTTTTCAAAATATTTTTGGTATTCATCCAAAGTTGTTGCACCAATCGCTCTTAATTCTCCACGAGCCAATGCTGGTTTTAGGATATTAGCCGCATCCATTGCGCCTTCTCCTCCACCTGCTCCTACAAGTGTATGAATCTCATCTATAAACAAGACGATATCACCTTCGGCTGCAGTAACTTCTTTTACTACCGATTTTAATCGCTCTTCGAATTCACCTTTATATTTTGCCCCAGCAATTAATGCTCCCATATCTAGCGAAAACACAATTTTATCCTTTAAGTTTTCTGGCACGTCACCATTAACGATTCTTCGTGCTAAACCTTCGGCAATTGCAGTTTTACCAACTCCAGGCTCACCAATTAACATTGGGTTATTTTTAGTTCGACGTGTTAAAATTTGTAATACACGTCTAATTTCTTCATCTCGTCCGATAACAGGATCTAATTTTCCTGTACGTGCTAATTCATTTAAGTTTTTAGCATATTTGTTCAAAGAATTATATGTTTCTTCGGCAGATGCTGAAGTTACACGTTCTCCTTTACGTAATTCTTCAATAGCAGCTTTTAAGCCTTTACCTGTTACTCCTTGATCTTTTAAGATTTGAGCAACTTTACTTTTTGAATCAAAAATTGCAAGCATTAAATGTTCGATTGAAACATATTCATCGTTCATTTTTTGTGCAATAATTTCCGCTTCGTTCAATGCTTTATTCGCATCTCTGGAAAGCATTACATCTCCTCCCGAAACTTTTGGGAAGCTTTGTATGGTGCTATCTAGAATTTGAAGAAATAAAGGCACATTTACATTGAGTTTTTTCAAAATAAATGGCGCCACATTTTCATCAACTTCAAAAATAGCCTTGAAGATATGTTCATTCTCTATTTGCTGTTGACCATTTTTTTGGGCCAATTGCTGAGAGAGCTGAATTGCTTCTTGCGATTTGATTGTAAATTTATTTATGTTCATCTTTATTTGATTTATGATTTATGATTCTATTTTAATAAGTAACTTTGTTTATTATTTCTCAAATTATATTCCACAACAATAAAACAGACAAAATGACGCTTAAAATTTGATTTTTATCATTTTTAAACGACAAAAAGTCATAAATAACGACAAAATATGAGTTTTTTATCATCACTATTCGGAGATTCTGATCAAAATAAATCATCAGAAACCAAAATAAATTGGATTCCCTTAACAAGTTTGGAGCAATTAGACGAAATCGAAACGGCATCTAAAGATAAGCAAATTCTTATATTCAAACATAGTACAAGATGTAGTATTAGCCGAATGGCACTAAAACAATTTGAAAAAGAGTTCGATTTAGACAATAAAGTTAATGCTTATTTTCTTGATTTAATAGCGTATCGTGATGTTTCGAACGAAATAGCTTCTCGTTTTAACGTTGTTCACCAATCTCCTCAATTATTACTTATCAAAGACGGAAAGTCAATATATAATGCTTCTCATAGCGATATTGATGCTGAAGTATTGAAAAGTAAAGTGTAGCAAAGTGAGATGTTTTATGTAAGAAATTAGATGAAAGATGTGAGAAGAAAGATTTTTAGATGTAGAATTTAAATCAAAAAAAATCAGTACTTTATTTTTCTCAAAATCTTTCCTCTAAAATCTTCCTTCTTCACAGCATTAAAAACTCCCTCCTGAGCCTCCTCCACTAAAATCTCCTCCTCCAAACTCCATTGGAGATTCTTCTGGTTTCATTTCTGGTTTTAAATTAAAAGTAGAAGCTATAATCAACGCTTCGGCATTTAGTAATGAATTTGAGCTATCCATACGATCTGGTTTAAATGTTATTCCTTTTTCATTGTCCCTTATCTTTCTTATCACAAAATAAGTAAAGGCAAAAAGCAATAAACCTCCAAAAGTCAAGGCAACTTCTACTGGCAAAACATGATGATAGGTTCTAAAAGTAAAAATTGAAAAACAAAAGGCTAAAAAACCTATCCAAAGTAAGATTCTGTCTTTATTGCGTAATCCAAAAAACAAATAAAGAACTGGAACTATAAACGTGAAAGCCCAAAAGAATAACGAAAAAGGAACATCTGGACTTAACTCATAATACATCCCTGATAAAAAAGCCGAAAACTCTCTTACAACCATATAATTCCCTGAAAAATATAATATAATTAAACTAAAATTTTTCATCAAAAGTATGCCGTTGTAATAAAAAGGCTCTGCTAAATCCTTAAGAAGCTTTTTACTAACAAAATACATTCCGATTGCATAAATCATTAATACAAACGGTAAGAAAAGACTCCCCAGCTCGATATACTTAAAGACAAAAAATCCTAATGTTGTGGTTAGTGCTAAACAAAAAATTAATGCTGAAGATAAATGTATATAACGCAGATATAATAGTAAAGAAACTACGGTTACTGTAAGCATACAAGATAGCACATCTAGGTCTGTAACTCGAGATATACTCATTACAAAAGACATTATAACTGCTGCCGCCAAAGTTAATTGTGCTCCTAGTACAAAAGCATCATCTAAGCCATATCCATAATATTTTTGCTTTGCTAAAAATTCAGTTCCTGCAAATCCTATTATTGCATATACATAAAGTAAGACCGCTAAATAATCATCATTATAAGTAAGTCCAAAAATAGATAATAACCCACAAATAGACGAATATAAGAAAGCTCCTAACAGAAAAAATCCTATACGGATTAATATATTATCCTGACTTTTAAGAACTGGTAATTCTTTAGAAACTGTATCTAATTGTTCTTTAGTAATAAAATTACCTTTTTGTAATTTCTCGGCCTCATTGACCAAAAAAATATTCTTCAATAAATCCTTATTGTATACTATCATTTGCTTTTTGTTTATTGAAATTTTTAATTAATTTAATGAACAATATAATAGAACCTATAATATATAAAGGAGTTCCAAATATCAACAATCCATAAAATTCGTAAGCATTTATAAAGTTTAAGATTTTAAAAACTACAATATTTGTACCGATATACCCGTATAAAATTGTAAACACAAATAACGAAATTGCAGGAATTTGATAACTTACATTGTAAAAATAATAGGTAGAAGCTCCTAAAATAATTACAAAAATTAACCAATAACCATTAAATAAATTATTGATTGAAGCAATACTTATTAAATGCAAAGCATAGGTAAGGTAGATAAAATTGAAGTGTGTTTTTAAATTAATCTTTGTGCTATAAATAGTCCAAAGGATTAATAAACCTCCTAATATAATTGCCGAATAACTTAAGGTATCTGTAGTATAAAAATCATTATGTAGCAATGTTTGCGGACTTACTGACAATCCTATATAGGCAGCTAGACCTGTTACTGCAATTGTTAGGGCACTTTTGTTATCAAAATAATACGCACAAAAGAAACTTATAATAGTAGGAACTAATGTTGCTAAACCGTAGTGGGTACCGAATAGCTGATATTGAAACTGAATATAACCTACAAAAATACAACTGAGGATTGTTGCTGTAAGGACTAAATATTGTAAAACGGGGTTCTCAAAACTAGAATCTTCTTTTTGAAATCCTTTTGATTTTTTAAAGCAAAAGTAAAAACAAATTACTGTTACGATTAATAATAAAGATAAAATAGCTACATGCCCTATTGTATCGATGTTTTGATAAATTAAGATTCCGATTCCTGTTGTAAATAATAAAACCGACAGGTACAGAAATAACTTTAATTCGTTATGCAGCGAAAAAATCCCTAAACTACGATATGCTTTTACCTGTATAAATTGTTCTTCGGTAATTAAATTGTTCTCAAAAAGTTTTTGAGTTGCCTGTTCATCAAATTGTGTCATACTATTACTTTAAGATAACTATGTATCAAATATATGTATTTAGTATGAATTTTCTGTTTTCAATAAAAAAGGTTTTAACCAAAAAAAAACGCTATGATATCATAGCGCATTTTCCTGAATTAATAAGAACTTTTCATCTTATCTTTTATGGCATCTAAACATAAGTTATTGATGCTTCCTTCATGTGTATGTTTAGTTTCTTTTGGCGACTTAAACGTGCCGTTTTCTAGTTGTTCGGCTACTTCTTTGTAAGCATCTCTAAACGGCATTCCTGCTACAACCATTTCATTTAATGTATCTACTGTAAATAGGTAATCGTATTTTTTATCGTCTAAGATATGGTCTTTTACTGTGATATCTTTTATAGAAAAAATCGCAATATCTAAACAGGCTTTAAGATTTTGAATTGCTGGAAACAATCCTTCTTTTAAAAGCTGCAAATCTCTGTGATATCCGCTTGGTAAATTGTTTGTGATCAACGTGATTTCATATGGTAATGCTTGGATTTTATTGCATTTCCCACGTATCAATTCAAATACATCTGGATTCTTTTTATGTGGCATTATGCTTGAACCTGTTGTAAGGTGTGATGGCAAACTGATAAAATCAAAGTTCTGACTCATATACAAGCAAACGTCCATTGCAAATTTAGACAACGTTGCTGCAACGCTGCTCATAGCAAAAGCTACAGTTTTCTCAGCTTTACCACGGCTCATTTGTGCTGCTACGGCATTATATTTTAAAGTTTCGAAACCTAGTTCTTGTGTTGTAAATGTTCTGTTTATAGGAAATGAGCTTCCATATCCTGCAGCAGATCCTAGTGGGTTTTGATCTACAATTTTGGCTGCTGCGTTTAGCATCGTAATATCGTCAATAAGGCTTTCGGCATACGCAGAGAACCACATCCCGAATGAGGACGGCATTGCTATTTGTAAATGTGTATATCCTGGCAATAATACATTTTGATGTTTCTCGGCAGATTCCATTAGCAAATCAAAAAGACTTTTTACTTGTTCTTTTAATGCTTTTACTTCATCTTTTAGGTATAAATGCACATCGACTAAAACTTGGTCGTTACGTGAACGTGCCGTATGGATTTTCTTTCCTGCATCTCCTAGTTTTACTGTTAGCAAATATTCGATTTTGGAATGTACGTCTTCAAAACTATCTTCGATTACGAAATTTCCTTTTTCGACATCGACAATGATTTCGTTTAATGCATCTACTAACGAATTGGTTTCATCGGCAGTTAAAAGTCCGATTTGTCCCAGCATTTTTGCATGAGCTATTGAACCTAATGCATCGTATTTTGCCAGAACCAAATCTAGTTCTCTATCGTTTCCAACAGTGAAATGTTCGATTTGTTTGTCTGTTGCAATTCCTTTTTCCCAAAGTTTCATAAGCTGTATGTTGTTTTGTTTCACAGAGTTTCTCAAAGAAAAACTCAAAGATTCACAAAGTTTAATTTTATTACTATGTTTCTTTATTTCCTAAATGCCTTAGCCCCGATAGCAGTGAAAATCCTTTTTCTGGCTTCTTTAGCCAGGAAAAGATTGTAACGAATAGCGGGAAATAGCTCCTTATCCTTCGACTCCGCTCAGGATGAGAAAAGATGCTACTATAATTTAAAGAAATCGGTTAGTATTTTAATATACAATTCGATTCCTTCTTCGATTTCGTTGATAAAAATAAATTCGTCTGCCGAGTGTGAACGTAATGTTTCTCCTGGTCCTAGTTTTAATGACTGGCAACTTAAAACGGATTGATCGGAAAGTGTTGGCGAACCGTAAGTTGTTCTACCTAAAGCAATTCCGGCTTGTACTAAAGCGTGTGCAATTGGAATAGACGAAGCATTAAGATGCATAGACCGTGGCGTTACTTCGGCTTTTACATTAGCTTTTACCTCTTCTAGAATTTCGGTATTGGAGTAACAATCGGTTACACGAATATCAACAACCAAGTCACATTCTGATGGCACTACATTATGTTGTTTTCCAGCGTTTATTTGGGTTACGGTCATTTTTACCGGCCCTAAAACATCGGATATTTTATCGTATTTATAGTTTCTAAACCACTCCATTACAGGAATAGCGTTGTATAATGAGTTGTCGTCGTTTTGGTGTGCAGCGTGGCTTGCTGTTCCTTTTACTTTTACATCAAGAACTAACAATCCTTTTTCGGCTACTGCCAATTGCATTAATGTAGGCTCTCCTACTATGGCGCAATCTAGTTCTGGTAAATGTTGTAAAACGCTGTTTAATCCGTTTTTTCCGCTGCTTTCTTCTTCTGCCGAAGCTACGATTACCAGATTATAAGGTAAGTTTTCATTATTGTAAAAATGTACAAACGTCGCCAATAACGAAACCAAACAACCTCCTGCGTCGTTGCTTCCTAAACCGAATAATTTGCCGTCTTTTACAATTGCTTTAAACGGATCGTTGGTATATGCTTGATTGGGTTTTACTGTATCGTGGTGCGAGTTCAGTAATAGTGTTGGTTTATTTTTGTCGAAATGTTTATTGAAAGCCCACACATTATTGTTCTCTCTTTTAAAAGGAATCTCGTTTTGATTGAACCAATTTTCGATTAAAAGTGCCGTTTGATCTTCTTCACTTGAAAAAGATGGGGTTTCGATCAAACTTTTTAATAATGCTATTGCTTCTTGAGTAAGCGTTTCTATATTTTTCATTTTTTGATAGGTACTGAAGTCTATCCCGAAGCTTCGGGGCTGAGTTTCTAAGATTACAAAAGTCTTGGTTTCTTAGAAACTTAGCAACTTTTTTCTTTTATAATTTAATAGTTGTATGCAATATATTGGAATTTTGCAACATACTATGATGTCCAATTTTTATGGTCTGAACTCCCTTAGACAGGCTATTAAAACAATTGTCTAGTTTTGGAATCATTCCGGAATGAATTACTTTTTCGGTTTTTAGTTTTTCGTATAATTCGGCGTTTATTTCAGTAATTACCGAATCATCGTCTTCTGAATCTGATAAAACTCCTTGTTTTTCAAAACAATAGGTAAGCGTAACATCAAAATCTTCAGACAAGGCAATCGCTAACTCGCTTGCAATTGTATCGGCATTAGTATTTAGCAATTGTCCGTTTTTATCGTGTGTAATGGCGCAAAAAACTGGAACAATATTGTTTTCTAGCAATGTAGCCAATAAACTTGTATTTACTTGTTTTACATCGCCTACAAATCCATAATCGATTGTTGGGTGGTTTCTTTTTGTCGATTGGATTAAATTCCCATCGGCTCCCGAAAATCCAATCGCATTATTGTTTTTTGCCTGCAATTGTGCTACAATATTCTTATTGATTTGTCCTGCATAAATCATCACGACAACATCCAGCATTGCTGCATCGGTTATACGACGACCATCTATCATCTGTGGAACTAAACCAATACTTTCAGCCATTTTTGTAGCCGATTTTCCACCTCCGTGAATCAATATTTTATGTCCTTCTATCTTAGAGAAATCAGTTAAGAATTTCTCTAATTCTGATGGATTATCGATTATATTACCGCCAATTTTTATTAATGTAACTTTCATTTTTTTGAGGTTCTAAGACGCTAAGGTTCTGAGGTTCTAAGTGACTTAGCATCTTAGTAACTCAGAACCTTAGCAACTTAATTTATAACTTCTTAAGAATCTTCTGTAATACCAATTGTGCTGCGTACGTTCTGTTATTGGCTTGCTCGATTACAATTGAATTTTCGCCATCTAAAACTTCATCGCTTACAATTACGTTACGACGAACAGGAAGACAATGCATGAATTTTCCGTTGTTGGTCAATGCCATTTTTTCGGCAGTAACTGTCCAATTTGGATCTGAATTAGTTACTTTTCCGTAATCATTAAAATTACTCCAGTTTTTTACATACACAAAATCGGCATTTTCAAATGCTTTGTCCTGATCGTATTCTATTTTCGAATCCTTGGTAATTTCTGGACTTAGTTCATATCCTTCGGGATGTGTAATTACAAAGTCGACATTTTTTTTCATTTGCATCATTTCTACAAATGAGTTAGCAACTGCTTGTGGCAAAGCCTTAGGATGTGGCGCCCAAGAAAGTACTACTTTTGGCTTGTGCTTAGTCTTAAACTCTTCCATTGTAATAGCATCTGCCAAAGATTGCATTGGATGACGAACAGCACTTTCCATATTTACGATTGGAACTGTAGCGTATTTTAAGAATCCCGAGATAACGGTTTCTGCATAGTCTTTTTCTTTATCTAATAATCCTGCAAAGGCTCTAATAGCAATAATATCGCAGTATTGAGAAACTACTTCGGCAGCTTCTTTGATATGTTCTGAAGCTCCTGAGTTCATAATCGCTCCATCCTCAAACTCTAGCGTCCAGCCTTCGTTGGTAAAGTTCATTACCATTACGTTCATCCCTAAGTTTATAGCTGCTTTTTGAGTACTTAAACGTGTTCTTAAACTCGGATTAAAGAATAACATTCCTAAGGTTTTATTCTTACCCAGGTGTTGGTTTTTTAGTGGTTTTTTCTTGATTTTTAACGCACTCTTAACCCATTTTGATAATGAGTTGATATCTTGAATTGAAATATAGTTCATAATATATTGTTTAATCGTTTTTTGTCTAATTGTTTAACCGAATGACCGATTAAGCAAATCAACATTTTTTAAGAATAGTATCTGTTTTTATCTGTGTCTTTGCCTTAGCAAATCCGCATCATCCGCGTTCTTCTTTTGATAATCATCATAATTTGAATTAAAAATATAGTTTATGTTTTCTTTATTTATTGTTGTGTTTTTTGGACGCTGATTAAACTGATTCGCAATTGCGAAAACGCTGATAAAAACAGATTTCTTTTCTTTCTTATTATAATTTCTAAAAATCCGTATCATCCGTGTTCCTTTTTAATAATCATAATTCGAATTAAATAGATAGTTTGTCATTTAAACGAATAAACGATTAAACAAATCAACATCTTTATACAATCTTGGTAAAAGGAATTTCATCCTTTAATGCTTTTAGAATAAAATTATCTTCTAGTCCGTTTACAATCCAGGTTTCGATATTTGCTGCTTTGGCGATTGCCGCTGCTTCAATTTTTGATTGCATTCCTCCTGTTCCGTGTGACGATTTAGATTCTCCTATTTCTTTTTCTAAAAGCCGCAGATCATTTACTAAAGTTATCGTTTCTGGCACTTCATTATGTATAGATTCTTTCGTGTAAATTCCGCTTGTATTTGTGGCAATTATCAAGATATCTACATTTAATAAAACTGCCGTTAATGCTGCTAATTTATCGTTATCTCCAAACTGAATTTCGTCGGTTGCAACGGTATCATTTTCGTTGATAATCGGAATGTAATTATTCTCGACCAAAACATTAATTGTGTTTACAATATTGATTTTGGATTGTTCTTTTTCGAAATCTGAATAGGATAACAAACATTGCGAAGTCAGCAATCCCAAATCACTGAAGTTCTCATGGAAAATCCGCATTAAATGAGGTTGTCCGATCGATGCCAAAGCTTGTTTTACAATAATCTCTTTGCCTTTGCTCTCTAATTTCACAAATTGTTTCGCCGCTGCAATAGCTCCGGAACTTACAATTACAAATTCGTATTTGTCATTTAAAGCAGCAATTTGCATTCCAATATCTTCAATCTTTCCTCTGGAAATATGATTGGTTTCTTTGGTTAGTGTATTGCTTCCTATTTTTAATAAAATCCTTTTTTTAGTCATTTTTTTTAAGTGGCTAAGGTTCTGAGTTACTATCCCGAAGCCTCGGGACTAAGTTTTTATATTGTAAACGTTTTACCGCAAAGGGCGCAAGGTTTTATATTCTGTTTGTGTTTACAAACGCTGAGTTCGCAAAGCTATATCTATAGTTAAATTCCAAATTTTAAAATCCAAATTCCAACAATCGAGAATCATTAATCTATCCCGAAGCCTCGGGACTTAAATTCTAAGAATCTAAGATAGTCTAACAATCTAAGAAGTCTAAATTACCTAATTTGCCCTTCTCCGTAAATATACCACTTATTGGTAACCAGATGTTGCAATCCGATTGGTCCTCGCTGATGTAATTTATCTGTGCTTATGGCTAATTCTCCGCCTAAACCAAGTTGTCCTCCATCGGTAAATCGAGTTGATGCATTATGATAAACTGCTGCCGCATCTATAGATTCCATAAATTCCTGAGCAACATCATTATTTCTTGTAATAATCGCAGCCGAATGTCCGCCACAATACTTATTTATTTTTGCAATAGCATCTTGTTCTGAATCGATTGTTCCTAATACAATTTTATAATCAAGAAACTCTTCATACCAAATATCTTCATCTTTCAAAACACTTGTATTCGCAAAAGATTCTAATGTTTTATCTACAATAATCTCAACTTTCGATTCGCCTAGTTCTTCTATTAAAATGGCTAGAAAACCTTCAAAATTTGGTAATCGTGAATCTACCAAAACTTTATCTACAGCATTACAAGCTGAGATTTTGGATGTTTTTGCATTCAGAATTACTTTTAGAGCAATATCTGTATTTGCTTCTTTATGAACGTAAACAAAATTATTTCCCCGTCCGCTTACGATTACGGGACAAGTAGCATGCGCTTTTACAAACTCTATTAATTTTTCGCCTCCACGTGGTACAATTAAATCTACTTTTTGTGTTGGTTTTTCTAAAAAAGCTTGTGTTTCTTCTCGAGTGAAACTTAGATATTCCACCCACTCTGTCGAAACATTATTTTCTGCTAAAGCCTGATGCCATAAACTCACAATCTTTAAATTAGATTTTAATGCTTCTTTTCCGCCTTTTAGCAAAATTTTATTTCCTGATTTAAAGGCAATTCCACCAGCTTCGATAGTTACATCGGGTCTTGATTCGTAAATAATCAATATCGTACCAAAAGCTGCTGTTTTATTACTGACTTTAATTCCGTTATCGTGTACAAAATGAAACCTTTCCACGCCAACTGGATCTTCCTGAGAAGCTAATTGATTCAATGATAAAATCATTTCGTCAATCTTGGCGTTATCTACTTTTAAACGTTCTTCCATTGCTAGATCTTCGCCATTGTAAGCGGCTAAATCAGCTTGATTCGTCAGAATAATTTGGTTTCTTTCCTCCTCGACAAGCTTTGCCATCGAGAGTAAAACCAAATTTCGCTTTTCAATTGATAAATGGTGGTTCATAATTTTTGTAGTTGGTTGTTTTTGGTTGTTTTCTAAAATCTAGTTTGTGTTGAGAGATATAAATCTGCGTATAAAACTCCATAATAAAATAAAATATTTACTACTATCCATACTCTCCTTTTTATACTATTATCCGAGGAAAAATAAATTCTTGAAATCTGCATTATCAATATTATAACAGAAGATAATCCAATTAAAAAATATACAAAAAAAAGAATTAGGTTTATCATTTCTATATGCTTCCAAATAACAAACAAACTTTGAAAGCTACTAATTAAAATCGCCCAAAAAATGATAATCAAATATGCTAATGATTGATATTTGAGAAACAAATCTGAAATCAAAAAATTATTGTTCATGTTCTTTAATTTTAAATCCATAAACTATTTTTTTTGGCTCATTTTCCTTTACTAAATTATATTTTTTAGCTAAAGCATTTTCTTCATTAGGCTGAACTTTATCTTCTTTCAATTTATAGGTGAATATTAAAGAATCATAACATTTACAACCTATTTCTTTCTCAATCAAAGGTGCGTATTTATTAATTTTTTCTTTAATAAAAGAATCACTTTTAATTTCTGAAAGTTCAATTTTAAAATTATCTAAAGAATCTAGCTTTAGATTCTCGCAATCTCTCAAATACCATAAACTAGGTTCATTATTATAAGTATCAATCTCTATGTCTTCTTGTTCATTGATTTCATTTTGCATTCTTCCTAAAACTTTTTCAAGTCCAGCAGAAGGAATATATTCAGGGGCTCTTCTCATTCCCCACGCAAATGGATTCAGAAAAAGCAACATTGGTAGTAAAACACTAATTACCAATACAACGCCCCAAATATTCTTTAATACTTTCATTTAATATTGAAGCTCTTCTAAACTTTCTTTTAATGCAACGATAAAGGTATCAATATCAGATTTCTTCACAGTTAATGGCGGCAAAATTCTCAATAGATTTTTGTTGTTGGCACTTCCTGTAAAAATGTGCTTTTCGGTAATTAATTTTTTACGAAGCGGACCAATTTCAAAATCGAATTCTACACCAAGCATTAATCCTTTTCCTTTTACTTGTTTAATTTGAGAAACTTGCTTGATTTGCTCAAAAAAGTAAGCAGAAACTTCGTTTACATTATCCTGTAATTTCAATTTTTCGATTACATCCAGAACCGCAATTCCTGCGGCACAAGACAAATGGCTTCCTCCAAAAGTAGTTCCTAATAATCCGAAACTAGCTTCAAATTCCGGCGAAATCAAAATGGCTCCAACTGGAAATCCATTCCCCATTCCTTTTGCAACCGAAATAATATCGGCTTTTATATTGTGATGTTGGTACGCAAAAAACTTTCCGCTTCTTCCATAACCAGATTGTACTTCGTCTAAAATTAAAACTGCACCGTATTTTTTACAAGCTTTTTCTAAAGCCTGAAAAAACTCAGTTGTTCCTTCATCTAAACCTCCTACTCCTTGAATTCCTTCAATAATTACACTCGAAACATCTCCTTTTGCTAGTTCAGCTTCTACTAATTCGATATTATTAAGAGGTAAAAAAGTAACAACTTGTTGTGCATTTATTGGAGCTACAATTTTTTTATTGTCTGTAACTGCAACTGCTGCCGAAGTTCTTCCGTGAAAAGAATTATCAAAAGCTACAACTCTTGATTTTCCGTTATGGAATGAAGCTAGTTTCAAAGCATTTTCATTCGCCTCAGCTCCTGAACTACATAAAAACAGTTCATAATCTTCTAATCCAGAAAGTTTCCCTAATTTTTCAGCTAATTCTACCTGCAAAGGATTCTGAATTGCATTGGAATAAAAACCTAAATTATCTAATTGATTTTTAAGTTTTGCTACATAATCTGGTTGTGTGTGTCCAATAGAAATTACCCCATGTCCACTATATAAATCTAAATACTCTACTCCGTTATTATCTGTAATAGTACAATCTAATGCTTTTACAGGTGTTATGTCATAAAGTGGGTATACGTTAAATAAGTTCATTCTTTTAATTATTTAAAGATTTAAAAATTGAATAATTTAAAGATTCTGCGAGATGAATTAATTAAAAAGATTAAACTTTGAAATAATTTTTTAATCTTTTAATTCTTAAATCTTTCAATTTCTTTAAAATCCGCTTGGTTTCAAATGTAAACCTGTCGTTTCTGGTAACCCAAACATTAAATTCATGTTTTGAATTGCTTGCCCAGAAGCTCCCTTGGTTAGGTTATCGATTATTGAAGTAATCAATATCCGGTTTCCACTTTTCGTTAAGCTTATAATACATTTGTTCGTTTGTACCACCTGTTTCATATTGATATTGGTAGTCGTTACGGTTACAAACGGTTCGTTTTTATAAAAATCTTCGTATTTCGTTACGATTTCATCTAAACTTTCTTCGACAGTTGTATATAAAGTTGCAAAAATTCCTCTTGCAAAATCTCCTCTGTTCGGAATAAACAACAATTCGTTTGAATAATCTGCCTGCAATTGATTTATACTTTGGTTTATCTCTCCCAAATGCTGATGATCAAATGCTTTGTAATGTGACATATTACTTAATCTCCAACTAAAGTGTGTCGTTTCTGAAGGATTTACTCCAGCTCCTGTACTTCCTGTTATTGCATTAATATGTACATCATTATTTAAAAGCTCATTCTTTGCCAATGGTAATAATGCCAGTTGAATTGCTGTTGCGAAACAACCTGGATTAGCAATAAATTGTGCTTTTTTGATAGCGGTTTTATTCAGTTCTGGTAAACCATAAATGAATTCCTTTCCATCAAAATTGGCATCTTTGTTTAATCTGAAATCATTTCCTAAATCAATAATTTTAGTATGACCCGCAAATTCATTTTCTTTAAGAAACGAAATCGATCTTCCGTGACCTAAACATAAAAATAACACATTTACGTCTGGATTAAGAACATCTGTAAAATCCATTTCGATATCTCCCAATAAATCGTGATGCGCTACATGAAGTGGCTTTCCAGCATTGGTTGTACTGTATACAAAATCGATGTTTACATTAGGATGATACATCAATATTCTTATCAATTCACCAGCTGTATAGCCTGAACCACCAATTATTCCAACATTAATCATAGTCTAAGTGATTTACAGATGAAAATATATTTTGAGCATTTCCTAAAATCTTAATAAACCCTTTAGCATCGTCTGATGTCCATGCATTATTCATTTCTCCGTATTGACCAAATCCTGTATTCATTAAATCATTATCTGATTCGATTCCGTCAAGCGAAAAATGATATGGTTTAAGCGAAACAGTTACAACTCCATTAACCGTTTTTTGCGTGTCTTGTAAAAATGTTTCGATGTTACGCATTACTGGATCTAAAAACTGACCTTCGTGAAATAACATTCCGTACCAGTTTCCTAATTGCTCTTTCCAATATTGTTGCCATTTACCAAGTGTATGTTTCTCTAATAAATGGTGTGCTTTGATGATAATTAACGGCGCAGCAGCTTCAAATCCTACTCTTCCTTTAATACCTATAATAGTATCACCTACGTGAATATCTCTACCAATTGCATATGCATTTGCTAATTTCTCTAGTGCTACAATATTATTTGATGGTTTATCTGTTTTACCATTTATTCCAACTAATTCTCCTTGCTCAAAATGTAAAGTCACTTTTTCTTCACCTTCTTTTTGCAATTGCGAAGGATATGCTTCACTAGGTAATGGTGTACCAGAAGTTAAAGTTTCTTTTCCTCCTACACTTGTTCCCCAAAGTCCTTTATTGATAGAATATTGTGCTTTTTCCCAAGAATAATGAACGCCATTTTTAGACAAATAATCTACTTCTTCTTGTCTTGACAATTTTAAATCTCTAATTGGAGTAATTATTTCAATCTCTGGAGCAATTGTCTGGAAAATTAAATCAAATCTAATTTGGTCATTTCCTGCTCCTGTACTTCCGTGTGCAATTGCCTCTGCTCCTACTTTCTTAGCATATTTTATTGCTTCAATAGCTTGAAAAACACGCTCAGCACTTACAGATAATGGATAGGTATTGTTTTTTAATACATTTCCAAAAATCAAATATTTTATAGCTTTATCATAATACTTATCTACGATGGTAAGATTTGCATGTTGTGCACTTCCTAATTCGTAAGCTCTTTCTTCAATAGCATTTAATTCTTCTTCATCGAAACCTCCTGTATTAATAAGTACAGTGTGGACTTCATATCCTTTTTCATTTTTTAAATATTTAAGGCAATACGAAGTATCTAATCCTCCGCTATAAGCTAATACAACTTTTTTCATAATTTTATTTTTTTAAGAAAAGGGCTTGTTTAATTGATTTTAATCTATTGAGTACTTTTACATTAAAAGGATGTTTTGGCGGATCCTTTTGTTTTTCTTTTGGATCATACAACATTCCTGTACATAAGCACATTTTATTTTCTTTACTTTTTAATATTTCATAATTCGTACAAGTTTTGCAACCTGCCCAAAAGCTTGGATCACTTGTAAGTTCTGAAAAAGGAACTGGTTTGTATCCTAAATCTGAATTAATTTTCATTACTGCCAAACCAGTTGTGATTCCAAATATTTTAGCATCTGGAAATTTTTCTAATGAGTAATCAAAAACCTTAGATTTAATTTTTTTGGCTAAACCTAAATTTCTGTAATCTGGATGTACTATCAAACCAGAATGAGCCACAAATTTGCCATGTTGCCAACTTTCGATATAGCAAAAACCTGCAAATTTACCATCTACCAAAGCAATCAATGCATCTCTGTTCTCCATTTTTTTCTGGATATATTCAGGAGTTCTTTTGGCAATTCCGGTACCTCTCAATAAGGCAGACGACTCTATAGTATCGCATATTTCTTGCGCATATTTATAATGTTCTTCTTGTGTTACAACAATAGAGATCTTCATTTCAATAGTTGAAGTTAGGGTTAAAAAATAAGACATGATTTTTCTTCTGAAACCCAAGAGTTGCTTCAGCAAAATTAAATAAAAAATACATAAAACCCTTAATATCAAAAAGATGACATTGAGATAATTTTAAATAAAATGTACTTGTAGGATGTGTTTGTCCAAAGGACAACTTAGGTAATTTCAAAACAAAAAAATGAATATAAATACATACGACGAAAAACTCTTGTGAATGCTATAGAGATAGCATCCGTACTTCGGGAGAAGTAACAGGCAAGTTTGTCCGTGAGATAGAAATTATATGTAAACTCATTTTATTCATTGGTGCAAATTTACATCTTTTTTTTAATTACAATACATTATTGATAATTTGTAACATTTTTTTAATATTATGTTGCTTTTATCCATTTATCTCATTTCTACACTTAAAAAATCAACTAAAAATTAAACTTTTAATAAAAAATCGGCTATCTGAGTTAAACTCAAATAGCCGATTTTGATTATTTATATCTTTATTGCTCTTTAAAAAAGCCTAAAAATTATAATTTTTATTGAATATTTATCTATTCAAATTATTCTTTCGTAAATTCTAATACTTGCGAATTTTCTAAAATTGTCATGTTTAATCCAGTTTTAGTAAATGCAAATCTTAATCCAGCTCTCACCGATTCAAAAGTATCTGCCGCATTCGCAACAGGCTGAACTGGAAATTTAGGATAATTAGGAAGCTCTACAGTTAAAGCACTATTTTTTTCGGTAAAAGTGATTTTTAAAGGTGTTTTTTTACTAGAATAAGTCCCTAAATAAGGGTCTAAAACAACATCTTTTTCTAATTTACCACTTCCTGCAGTCCATATGTTGTTTACCTCATTACTATCAGGAAAAACGTGATCAGGATCTATAGTAACACTTTCGATTTCTTCTGTTGAGTCAAACTTGAAAGACCATTCTACGTTTCTTTGCCAGATTTCAACTGGTAATTTCACTCTGGAAACTTTTCCGCTTTTAGTTTTCACATCAATTACAACAGGCATTACCATTTTTTCAAAGTTCTCAATAGTAATAATCACTCCTTTTGCAGGGTCATTTTTCACATATTTAATTGAGTTAATACCTTGGTCAAAACGCCAGTTGTTAACATACCAACCTCTCCAGAACCAGCTTAAATCTTCTCCTGCAACGTTTTCCATTGTTCTAAAGAAATCATCTGGTGTAGGGTGCTTATAAGCCCAACGATCTATATAAGTACGGAAAGCTGTGTCAAAACGCTCTTTTCCTAATACTTGTTCTCTTAAAATTACCAAACCTGAACTTGGTTTAAAATAACATAACATCCCAATATTTGCCTCTTTCATATTATCTGGAGAACTCATAATAGTTTCTAACTTAGGATTTGTAAATGCCTCAGCCATTTTATGCAAATCCTTAGGTGCATCTTTATATTCACCTTTATTAAATTCGGCAGAACTCAATGAATTAATAAATGTATTGAATCCTTCGTCCATCCATCCAAATAATCTTTCGTTTGAACCTACAATCATAGGAAACCAGATGTGTCCAAACTCATGATCTGTAACACCCCATAAATCTTCTCCTTTTGATTCCCAACTACAAAATACAATTCCTGGATATTCCATACCTCCCTCATTCCCTGCTACGTTTGTTGCAACTGGATAAGGATATTCAAACCATTTATTTGAGTAATTTTCAATTGCTCCTTTAGTATATTCTGTCGAACGTCCCCAAGCAGCATTTCCATCACTTTCAACAGGATATGCAGAAAGAGCCAATGATTTTTTCCCGCTAGGTAAATTAATCTTAGCACCATCTAAAATAAAAGCAGCTGAAGATGCCCAAGAGAAATCACGTGCATTTTTTATTTGATAATGCCATGTTTTTTCTCCATTTCCATTAGCTTTTGCTGCAGCAACTTCTTCAGCAGAGCGAATCATAACCGTTTTATCACTTAGTGCAGCATCTTTAAATCGTTTTTGTTGTTCTGCGGTATATACTTCTGGAGCATTTAATAATTCTCCAGAGGCAACTACAAAATGATTAGCAGGAACTGTCAACTTCACATCAAAATTACCATATTCTAAGTAAAATTCCGAAGCACCTAAATACGGATGTGTATTCCAGCCTCTTACGTCATCATACACGCACATACGCGGATACCATTGTGCTATTGTAAATATTTTACCGTTTTTAGTTTCAAGAACTCCTGTTCTATCTGATCCTTCATTAGGAGCTATATAAGAAAAATCAATTTTAATTTTAACGCTGCTTCCTTTTGAGGCTAACTCTTCTGGAAGAAAAATTTGCATTCTTGTATCGGTTACAACATATTTAGCATCAACTTCAACCGATTTTTTCTTACCAAGTATAGTAACTTTTACCGATTTAATTTTATTTCCACCATCAAAAACCTGTCCTTGAGCACCATTACGACTTCCTGTTAATGGCACTACAGCATTTCCTCGTGAATCTTCTTTGAATAGATTTTGATCCAAATTAAGCCAAACAAATGACATTTTATCTGGGCTATTGTTGGTATATGTAATCTCATCAGTACCAATAATTTCATTAGTAACCCCATTTAACTTCGCAGTTATCTTATAATCTGCTCTGTTTTGCCAGTACTCTGGACCAGGCTGACCACTTGCAGAACGGGTTGTTGTTCCGTTTTTAGAATAAAATAATGGAGAGAATGCATCATAATAATCATATTTAGAAATAGGATTAGTTGTCGCAGTAGGAACTTGTTGTGCCCAGGTGGCCGAAATTCCAAACAATAAAGCCATCATTAACAAGGCTTTTAAAGAGTGTTTTTTCATTTTTGTTGCTGTTTATCTAGCAAATTAATGAAAAAAAAAGCTATTTATGAATTAAATCCTACCGGTTAATACAATTTTATCAAAAAATATTTCATCAGCTTTTTTACCTATAAATTAAATTTATAAATATATTTACAACTCATTCTTAAACCATTCAAAAACTAAATTTTGACTACAATTATTTCAAATTCAAAACTTACTGCTTCTATTAAACATGCCGGAGCCGAATTATTTTCATTAAAAAATAACGATAATAAAGAATTTATTTGGGAAGGAAACCCAGATTTTTGGGGTAAACACTCCCCTGTCTTATTCCCAATTGTTGGTACCTTAAAAAACAATACTTACGTTATTAATGATACATCGTATCACTTGCCACGCCACGGTTTTGCAAGAGACATGGAGTTTAATCTAGTTTCTAAAACCGACGAAAGTGCCATTTTTTCGATTCAATCTAATGCAGAATCGTTGAAAGTATATCCGTTTGAATTTGAATTACAAATAATTTATACTCTGATAGATTCCCAATTAGACATCCAATATAAGGTAATCAATAAAGATGATTCTAAAATGCCTTTCTCTATCGGTGCACATCCTGCAATTGCGTTACCAGGAAATTTTGAGAATTACGCTTTAGAATTTGAGAAACAAGAGTCTCTAAAATATTCATTGCTCGAAAATGATTTGATATCCAATAAAACAAAGCAATTAGAAACGAAAGAAAATCAAATTGAGCTAAATTATCAACTATTTGAAAATGATGCTTTAATTTTTAAATCATTAGAATCTAACTCCCTAACAATTTTAGAAAACAATAAACCATATGTAAAAGTAGATTTTGCAGATTTTCCTAGTTTAGGTATTTGGACAAAAGAAAATGCTCCTTTTATTTGTATCGAACCTTGGTTTGGTTATTCTGATACTCCTGAAAACACAGGAAATCTTTTCGAAAAAGAAGGAATAGTAACTTTAGATGCAAATCAAACATTTAATTCTAAATTTAGTATCGAAATCCTATAATCTTATCTTGATATATTATGTTAACATTTAATTTTTCTCCATTTCCAGTACTCGAAACGGAACGCTTAATTATTAGAAGAGTAACCAATGAGGATGCAAACGAAATTATAGCACTTCGTTCTAATCCTGAAACTATGAAATACATTCCAAGGCCACTCACAAAAACTACTGAACAGGCATTAGAACATATAGCTCAAATTGATAGTACAATTGAAACTAACGAAGGAATCAATTGGGGAATAACACTAAAAGGCGATTCCAAAGTAGTTGGAATTATTGGCTATTATAGAATAAAACCAGAACATTATCGTGCCGAAATTGGCTATATGCTATTACCTGAACTTCACGGAAAAGGAATTATTCCTGAAGCAGTAAAAACAGTAATTGATTATGGTTTTAATGAAATGAAACTACACTCAATCGAAGCAGCCATTGACCCTGATAATTTTGCATCAGAAAGAGTATTACAAAAAATTGGTTTCGTAAAAGAAGGGCATTTTAAAGAAGTCGAATATTATGAAGGCAATTTTTTAGATAGCGTAATTTATTCGTTATTAAACAAAAAGTAATTCATAGCAATATCTTTTTTTATTGATTCTTGTTAAATTTTAACTTTATAACAATACAACATATTTCATTCCGTTATATTTGCACCCAAAACTAGCAACCCAAACTAACTTATTGCTAGTAATTACTAGATTTTATGAAAAATTTATTTGCCCTAATCGTTCTACTATTTTCAATTCAATCCCAAAGTCAAACTTATATTAAAGCAAATGCACTTACCGCTTTAGTAGCAATTCCAGATATTGCTGTAGAAACAAGCATTGGTGAGAAATTAACCCTGAATGTTGATTTAATGGCTTCTTTTTGGGAATCATTTGATGGAAAAAGCCCAATGAAATTTGTCACCTTTACTCCGGAAGTTCGTTACCATTTTAATGAGAAATTCAATGGTTTATACCTTGGTGGTCATATTGGAGGTGATATATATCAAATTCAAAAATGGAACTACTGGGATAGTAACAATTACGAAGATGGTTTTGGATACAGATTGGGAGCTACGCTAGGATATCAAAAGAAACTAAATGATAAATTCATGCTAGATTTTTTTGTTAGCGGAGGGTGGCACCAAGGTTTTTACAAAGGCCTTTATAATGACGGTACACCTGGTCGTTATGAAAAAGCCCATGATTACAACAAAAGTGGAGAATGGTTACCTTACGGTGGTGGTGTAATGATTTCGTATAAATTAAATTAATTTATACGGGAAATTTAGGAATTGATTTTATATATAAATCTTCTACCTTTTTTCTAGCCCAATCAGTTTTTCTTAAAAAAGTCAAACTAGATTTTATACTAGGATTTGAAGAAAAACATTTAATCGGAATTAATTCTCCCAAAGTATCAAATCCATAATACTCTACTAGTTTTTCTATTATTGTTTGAAGGGTGATTCCGTGTAGAGGATTTTTATCTTGATTTTGCATTTAATATTTTTTAAATAAATAATAAAAAGACCGTACTATGAAAAGTACGGTCTTTCTTTTTTACAAAATTACTAAATTGAAATTTAAATAATCTCCTAAATATTAGAATATGAATTTAAATCCGAAAGAAAGTGGAGAAGTTAAATTTGGATTACTTCCTCCTAATGCCCCATTATAATAAGAATCAACATTAGCCACATGTGCTAAACCAAAATTAGTTACAGTAGTTTTAGAACCATCTTTAGGATCTAAAGTCGTAGATGTAAAATTAGCTAAATCATAAGAAAACTCAACTGAGAAATATTTTGTCACGAAGAAATCAAATCCACCAGATAAAGACAAACCAAATTGATTTACTTTTAATTCACTTTCCTTTTCTTTTCCAGTGATTATTGGAGCTGCCAATTGTCCGAAGAAATATAAAGAACCAGCAACATTCCAATATTTTCTAGCTAAAGGCTGAATAACTATTAAATTAGAATTTGCAGCAGTTCCTTTATCTGAATCTGCTTTTATATTAATATATCCAAGCCCTGCTCCAACAGCTACAGATGGCGTAATAAATTTACCTACAACTGGCATTACTAATAAATTTGTGCTTTTTACATCGTCTGTTTTAGTTTGTTGGTAACCAAATTGCGATGTTACAAACCATGCACCTTTTAGACCTTGATTTGCTTCCTGAGCTTTTACCGTTAAGCCTACTAACACAATACTAACTAATGTTAAAATTTTTTTCATGTTTTTAAGTTTTTGTTATAAATTATTTAACAAACTTAAGCGTAAGGTTTTTCCTGAAGAATGATTAAAATCATAGGTTTAAAAAAATCTTTAATTATCTTTGATTTCATTAAAGTTTTTCTTTTTTATTCTACATTTGCAATCCTATGTTAAAAACTGTCAATATACTCAATAAGAGAGCCCGTTTCGATTACGAAATAATAGATACCTATACTGCTGGAATTGTTTTAGCGGGAACCGAAATCAAATCAATACGTCTTGGTAAAGCAAATATTACCGAGAGTTTTTGTGAATTTAGTGGTAATGAACTTTTTGCCATAAACACTTATATAGAAGAATACGCTTTTGGAAATCAATTCAATCATAAGTCAAGAAGCGAAAGAAAATTGCTTTTGAATAAAAAAGAATTGAAGAGTCTTCAGAAAAGTGTACAAGCAAAAGGACTAACAATCATCCCTTTGAAACTATTTACTAATGAAAAAGGATTAGCAAAACTGCAAATCGGACTTTGTAAAGGAAAGAAAAACTACGACAAACGCGAATCTTTAAAAGAACAAGATACCAAACGTGATTTAGATAGAATTAAAAAAGCTTTCTAATTTTTAATCCTCTTTTAATAAGAGTTATTTCTCGATTTTTATACTTATTTTTACTACAATAAATTCTAAATTTCAAGTTTATGAAAAGAATATTTGTTGTATTAACCGTCATCTTACTTTGTGGTTGCGGTACTAGTTCTACAATTGTTAGTAGTTGGAGAGATCCCAAAATAACAATTAGTTCTGAAAATTTCAAAAAAGTATTAGTCGTAGCTTTAGTCAAAGATGAAGAAACACGAAGAATTACGGAGAACAGAATTGCTGCCAGCAGCCCTATCTTCCATACTTCTTATCAATTCTTAAATCAGATTAATAATGATCTTACAAATGATCAGAAACTAAAAATATTAAACGACGAAAATTTTGATGGTGTAGTTACCATGCGCTTGGTAAGCAAAGAAAAACAAACTGATTATGTCCCAGGAATTGATACTAGTATTTATTACGGTGGCTATAATGGTTTATATGGAGGTGCTTTTGGTGGTTGGTACGGCATGTACGCAACTGATTTCTATTCTCCAGGCTATTATGTCGAAAACACATTTTATATTGTAGAAACCAACGTTTTCTCTTTAAAACACAATAAATTAATCTGGACAGGCACCACACAATCATCAGATATAACAGATATAGGTGCAACAGTAGATGATATCATGAGAACTGTAGTAAACGAAATGAAAAAAGACGGAACGCTTCCTAAAAAATAATTTCTTCTAAAATAAATCCTAAAATAGCATCGAATTAATTTGATGCTTTTTTTATTAAAAAAATAATGACTAAACTTGTCTTGACAATTAAAACCTGCTTTTTAAAATGAAAACGATTCTTAAAAATGCCAGAGAGAAAAAAGGATTTAAAACCCGAGAAGTAGCGCAGTTATTAGAAATTGACCAAGCTTTAATAAGTAAATTTGAAAGCGGTACCCGAAAACCCACAAGGGAACAAATCGTTAAACTTGCCTCATTGCTTGAAATTGATTTTGAAAACCTATTAATTCTTTGGCTAAAAGAAAAAATAATACACGAAATCGGCCAAGAAGAATTTGCACTTAAAGCACTACATCTTGCAGAAATCGAAATTCAAAATAACAAAAAAGTAGTTGCTTCGGTAATATTATCAACGCTACAGAACGTTTTGGATGAAATTGAAATTTTAAAAAAGAAAGTTCAATCGTTTCAGCAATTTGAACTACATCGAATTTCAAAAATTCTTGAGCTTGAATTTACATACGAAAGCAATCGTCTCAACGATAACTCATTAACATTACAAGAAACCAAAGCGGTAATTAATGAAGGGTTAACAATTGCAGGCAAAACCATGCGGGAACACCTAGAAGCTGTAAACCATCATGAAACCATTTCTTATATCAAAGATTTGACTCAAAAAAACAGCCCTGTTAACGAAAAAGAATTATTGAATATCCACAACTTGATTTCAAGAGGAATTAAACCTGACCATGCAGGAAAATATAAAAATGACGCCCTCATTATTCGCGAAATGACTTCCTTTTTTAGCTGGTTTGAAACGAATAAAAACAGCTTACATCCAATATTATTAGCTTCTGAGGTACACTTAAGAATTATAAAAATTACCCCATTTGAAAGTGGAAACACACAAATAGCTCATTTATTAATGAATTGGATATTAATACAAAATGGCTATGTCTTTGCAACAATACAAGGAGATACAGAACATAAAAACGAATACCTAAGCATTCTTGAGAAAAGTCAAAATCAAAATGATGAATCTATTTTTATAAACTATGTTGCACAAGTAGAAAAGAAAAATTTACAGCATGCCATCCAATTGGTTTCACAATAACAACATTGTTAAATTTTAAACATTTATTTTTTTACCATTAAGAGATTAAGAAAAATTAAGTTTAATCTAAAATAAAACTAAGATACTTAATCGAGAAATCATTTTAATCTGAAAAATTTGAGACATAAAAAAACCATTAAAAAATTTAAAGCTTTGTAAAACTTAATTTCTTAATGGTAAAATTCTTTACTTTTTGGCTAACAATACCAAAAATATTTTAGTTTTTATCTTCTAATAAAGGAACGAATCTAAATTCTCCAAACTCATGTTTTTCAAATTGTGTTTCGTTTTTACGAATTAACAACGTCATAATCTGAACGTCTTCTCCTAGCGGAATGACTAACCTTCCTCCTATTTTTAATTGTGCCATTAATGGTTGCGGAATAAATGGCGCTCCGGCAGTTACAATTATACTATCAAATGGTGCATAAGTAGGTAATCCTTTATAACCATCTCCAAAAGAAAGGTGTTTCGGACGAATTCCTAATTTAGGAAATAAAACAGATGTTGTTTTAAACAGTTCATTTTGTCTTTCGACACTAAATACCTTGGCACCCAACATATATAATACTGCAGTTTGATACCCTGACCCAGTACCAATTTCTAATACTTTATGGTCTTTTTTAACTTCTAAAAGCTGCGATTGAAACGCAACAGTGTAAGGTTGAGAAATAGTTTGCCCCGCACCAATCGGGAAAGCCTTGTCCTGATAAGCATAATCTTCAAAGCTAGAGTTCAAAAAAAGGTGTCTTGGAATTTTTTTTATCGCTTCCAAAACAGCTTTATCGGTAATTCCCTTTTGTTGTAAAGTGCTTACTAATTGATTCCGAAGTCCTTGATGTTTGGCAGTGTCTTTCAATGTTTATTATTTAATTTTTGGTAAAAATAAGAAAGTAAATAGTAATTCAAATATTGATTCTTAAATATTAAATTACTAAAACTTTAAAGCATTCACTTTCACTTTCAACAAATAAATTATATTTTTGTTAAAAATACATTCTCATGTTAAAAGTAGGAGTTTTAGGTGCTGGTCACTTAGGTAAAATACATTTACGTTTATTACAACAATCTGATAAATATGAATTAGTTGGTTTTTATGACCAAAATCAAGAAAACGCCGAGAAAATTTCCAAAGAATTCGGTTATAAAAATTTCAATACAATTGCCAAGTTAATACACGCTGTAGATGTAATTGATATTGTAACCCCAACATTATCTCATTATAAATGTGCTAAAGTTGCCATAAAATCAGGAAAACATATCTTTATCGAAAAACCTATTTCGAATACTGTTGAAGAAGCTGAAGAAATTATCGCTTTGGCAAAAGAATATAACGTAAAAGGTCAAGTAGGACATGTAGAACGCTTTAATCCAGCATTCATAGCGACAAAAAACATGATTGAAAATCCGATGTTTATAGAAACACATCGTTTGGCCGAATTTAATCCTCGTGGTACAGATGTTCCAGTAGTTTTAGATTTAATGATTCATGATATCGATGCCATTTTAAGCGTCGTAAAATCTAAAGTAAAAAGTATCAATGCTAGTGGAGTTTCAGTTATTAGCGACACTCCAGATATTGCCAATGCCCGAATTGAATTTGAAAACGGTTGTGTTGCCAACTTAACAGCAAGCAGAATTTCGATGAAAAACATGCGTAAAACACGTTTTTTCCAAAGAGATGCTTATATTTCAGTTGACTTTTTAGAAAAGAAGTGTGAAGTTGTTCGTATGAAAGATGCTCCTGAAGTTCCAGGTGATTTTGATATGATTTTGCAAAATGCTGAAGGTGTAAAAAAACAAATCTATTTTACAAATCCAGATGTAGAGCAAAACAACGCAATTCTTGATGAATTAGAATCTTTTGCAAATGCAATCAATACAAATACAGCTCCAGTGGTAACTCTTGGACAAGCAACAGATGCTTTAAGAGTAGCTTACCAAATTATTGACTGTTTTAACAAATAAAATAATCTTAAAAAAAGTTAGCCATAAATTCACGAATTAATTTGTGAGTTTATGGCTAAAATTATAAAATATAGTACTTAAATAATATGAAAACAATTGCTGTAATCGGTGCAGGAACAATGGGTAACGGAATCGCTCATACGTTTGCACAAAGTGGTTTTGTAGTAAAACTAATTGATGTTTCCGAAAAATCGTTGGATAAAGGAATGGCAACTATTGCCGCTAATTTAGACAGAATGCTTGCAAAAGGAAGTATTACTGAAGAAGAAAAAGCTAAAACAATAACTAATATTATTACCTATACCGATATTAAAGATGGTGTTGTAGGTGTTGATTTAGTTGTAGAAGCTGCAACAGAGAACATCGATTTAAAACTGAATATCTTTAAGCAATTAAACGAAGCTTGTTCGCATAATACAATTTTAGCGACCAATACTTCATCTATTTCTATAACACAAATCGGAGCTGTTGTAACTCATCCAGAGCGTGTTATCGGGATGCACTTTATGAATCCGGTGCCAATTATGAAATTGGTAGAAATCATTCGCGGTTATAATACTAGCGATGAAGTTACCAAAATCATCATGGAATTATCTGTAAAGCTAGGTAAAACTCCAGTTGAAGTAAACGATTATCCAGGTTTTGTGGCAAATAGAATTTTAATGCCTATGCTAAACGAAGCAATCGAAACGTTATATAACAAAGTGGCTGGCGTTTACGAAATAGACACAGTAATGAAACTAGGAATGGGACACCCGATGGGACCTCTTCAACTAGCCGATTTTATTGGTCTTGACGTGTGCTTAGCAATCTTAAATGTAATGTACGACGGTTTCAAAAATCCTAAATATGCACCATGTCCTTTATTGGTAAATATGGTTAGAGCTGGGAAATTAGGAGTGAAATCTGGCGAAGGATTCTATGATTATAGTGAAAGTAAAAAAGCAGAGAAAATCTCAAAGCAATTTATCATTTCATAAAAAACAAAAAGACAATGTCTATTAAAGTAAATCTAAGTACCATAAAAGCTTCTCTACCAGAACATGTAACATTAGTTGCGGTTTCTAAAACCAAACCTGTTGCCGATTTAATGGAAGCCTACGAAGCAGGTCAGCGTATTTTTGGAGAAAACAAAATCCAGGAAATGACAGACAAATGGGAAGAAATGCCAAAAGACATCCAATGGCACATGATTGGACACGTACAAACGAATAAAGTAAAATTTATGGCTCCGTTTGTAAGCTTGATTCATGGTGTTGATAGTTTAAAATTATTGCAGGAAATCAATAAACAAGCGTTAAAAAACAACCGAGTTATAGATTGCCTGCTTCAAATGCATATTGCCGAAGAAGAAACAAAATTTGGTCTTGACGAAAAAGAACTCACATCACTCCTAGCCTCAGAAGATTTTCATAATATGAAAAACATTCAAATTTTGGGTTTAATGGGAATGGCAACTTTTACAGAAAATCAAAACCAAATAAAAAAAGAATTCACACATTTAAAGTCTATTTTTGACTCTTTACAAGCTACAAAACCTGTAAACTGTAAACTGAATACTGTTTCGATGGGAATGTCCGGAGATTACCAACTTGCCATAGAATGTGGAAGTACCATGGTTAGAATTGGAAGTAGTATATTTGGAGGGAGATAAATTTCAAAAATCAATATCAATTGCAAAAAACAATACTTAATGGAAAAAATATTCAATTTTGAAGATAGGTTAGTTCGTTTTGCAGGAGAATGTATTTTCTTTACAAGGCAATTGGAGAGATTATTTGAAAACGAATACTATAAAAATCAATTAATCAGATCATCCGGAAGCGCTTCCTTAAATTTTGGAGAAGCTCAAGGTACAATTACTGATAAAGATTTTATTTTTAAAGTTTCATTAGTAGCAAAAGAGTTAAAAGAATCAAGAAACTCATTAAAAATTCTGAATTATATTAAAGAAGGTGATAACGATAAAAGAAATAAACTTCTAATTGAAGTAGAACAACTTATTGCAATTTCATCAAAAATGATAATAAATAAAAACAGTCAATAACAATCACAACGCCAATAGTAATTTTAAGAATTATTATTGACTTTGATATTGAAATTGATTTTTGAAATTGACATTGATAATGTACGCAATACTAGACATAGAAACAACTGGAGGACAGTTTAATGAAGAAGGAATTACCGAAATTGCCATCTATAAATTTGATGGTCATGAAGTAGTCGATCAATTCATTAGTCTGGTGAACCCGGAAATCCCCATTCAGCCATTTGTTGTAAAGCTTACAGGTATTAGTAATGCAATGTTACGTTCAGCACCAAAGTTTTTTGAAGTTGCTAAACGAATTATCGAAATCACTTCCGATTGCGTTATCGTAGCACACAATGCCTCTTTTGATTACAGAATCTTACGCACAGAATTTCGCCGTTTAGGATATGATTTCGAGGCCAAAACGCTTTGTACAGTCGAACTAGCCAAAAAATTAATTCCAGAACAACCTTCTTACAGCTTAGGAAAACTAGTTCGCGCACTAGGAATTCCAATGGCCGACAGACATCGTGCCAATGGTGATGCAATGGCAACAGTAAAGTTGTTCAAAATGCTTCTGGAAAAAGATACCGAAAAAACAATCATAAAAGACTTCATAAAACTAGAAGTCGAAAAAGGAATTGCGCCAAAATTATTAGATATTGTAGCGCAAGCACCTACAAAAACAGGTGTATACTACATTCATAACGAAAGTGGGAATTTAATATACATTGGTAAAAGCCGAAACATAAAAAAACGCATCAATCAGCATTTTACAGGAACAAATACCAAAAGCAAAAAAATCCAAGCCGAAGTATTTACAGTAACTTATGATGAAACAGGAAGCGAACTTATTGCGCTTTTAAAAGAAAGTGAAGAAATAAAAGTCAATAAACCCAAATACAATCGTTCGCAGAAAAAAACTATTTTTCCGCTTTCATTATACGCCGAAAAAGACAAAAACGGTTATCTAAACTTAAAACTTCAGAAAACCGACGGACGCAAAAAAGAAATCACCTCTTACGGAAGTTTACAAGAAGGAAAAAACGCTTTGTTTTTCATCACCGATAAATACAAATTGTGCCAAAAACTGACTGGTTTATATCTCACTAAGAAAGAATGTTTTCAATATAAAATAAAAGAATGCGACGGTGCCTGTATCGGAGAAATCACTCCCGAAGAATATAATGCAAGAGTTCAAAACTTTATTACCGATTATAGTTTCGAAAACAAAAACATGATTTTAGTAGACCGTGGGCGAACTATAAACGAGCGCAGTGCAGTATTAATAGAAAATGGTGTTTATAAAGGCTATGCTTTTTACGATTTAAACTATCAGATTACCAACATCGAAATCCTGAAAAACATCATAATTCCGATGCAAAACAATCGTGATGCCAAAAGCATAATTCAGAATTACATGAGAAAAAGCAAATCATTAAAAGTAATTCATTTTTAATACATATTAACTTTCAGTATCTTCGCAGATATGTCAAGAATAAAATCCAAATACGACCTTTTTAGGCAAAAAACCCAAATCATCCTTTATGGTACCAATACCGTTTTAGGGCGCTTGTTCGATTTGGTACTTCTAGGACTTATTTTACTAAGCGTATTATTGGTTATGATGGATACCGTAGAAGGAATCAATCAAAGATACCATACACAACTTCTTATTTGCGAATGGATAATCACCGTATTCTTTACCATAGAGTTCATTCTACGTATTATTTCGATACAAAAACCCATAAAATATGTTTTTAGCTTTTATGGAATCATCGATTTAATGGCGATATTACCCATGTATTTATCTATATTTTTTCCTGCTACAAATGTTTTAACAATTGTGAGGGTGCTACGTTTCTTCCGATTGTTTAAGATTTTACATATCCCACAAATCTCACAGCAATCCATACAGCTTCGCGAAGCAATGGAAGCCAGTAAAGAAAAAATCCTTGTATTCATCTATTTTGTAGTTATTAGTGCAGTAATTATTGGCTCATTAATGTACGTAGTCGAAGGCAAAGAAAGCGGCTTTACCAGCATCCCAATGGGTATTTACTGGGCAATTGTAACTCTAACAACCGTTGGTTATGGTGATATCTCGCCTGCATCGCCAATAGGACAATTTTTAGCCTCATTGGTTATGATTATGGGTTACGGAATCATTGCCGTTCCTACTGGAATCGTAACAGCCGAATTTGCCAAAAGCAGCCTGAAAAGCAACTCTATCAGTACAAAAAAGAAATGTCTAAAATGCAATTCCCAAGTTCATTTTGATAATGCAAAATATTGCTATGAATGTGGCGAAACATTACCCGATAATTAATTTATGAAGCCATTTCCAGCTGTGTACTACAACTCCTCCTTACATTCGTAATTTTTTTAAGGCATAAAAGGAGCTTCATAAAGTCGCTCTTTTATACCAAAAAAAATAAACAAATCTAAGTCCGGGGTTTACGTTTCCATCTGGGCTAAAAAATATGAAATACTTAATCACCATCGTCGGACCAACAGCTATAGGTAAAACTGCCTTAAGTATTGCTTTGGCACAACATTTTAAGTGCGAGATAATATCGTGCGATAGCCGTCAGTTTTTCAAAGAAATGACAATTGGTACAGCCGTACCCAATCAAGACGAACTACAGGCCGCTAAACATCATTTTATCCAGAACATATCTATTTTCGAAAACTATACGGTAGGCGATTACGAAAAAGAAGCCATAACCAAGTTAGAAGAACTATTCCAACACAATGATTACGTAATTCTTGTAGGTGGCTCCGGATTATATGTAGATGCTGTATTAAAAGGGTTTGATGAATTTCCTGAAATCGATACAACAATTCGCGAAAAAGTAGCACTAGAATATGAACAAAACGGAATTTTGTATCTACAAGAGCAATTAAAAAGACTAGATACTGCTTATTACGATAAACTAACTATTGAAAATCCTCAGACATTACAAAATCCGCAACGAATGATGCGCTTTGTCGAAGTTTGTTTAGGAACAGGAAAGCCATATTCATCGTTTTTAAATCAGAAAAAGAATAATCGAAATTTCACTCCTGTCTTAATTGGTTTAGAAGCTGACAGAGCTGTAATTTACGACCGAATAAACCAACGTGTTGACATAATGCTTAACCAAGGTTTACTAGAAGAAGCACAAAGCCTTTATCCTAACAAAGCGTTAAATGCACTACAAACGGTCGGATATCGAGAATTATTTAGTTATTTTGATGAAGAATTTACGTTGCCCTTTGCAATCGAAGAAATCAAGAAAAACACCCGACGCTTTGCAAAACGTCAGTTAACTTGGTTCAAACGCAATGAAAACACAAAATGGTTTGATTATCTCACTCCAAAAAATGAGGTAATAAACTTCATCGAAGAAAGTATAAAAAAATAAGATAAAGGACTCATGCCAATCTCACCAAATTTCACGTCTGTATTAAGCAAAGACTGGGAAATCAATTTTACACAATGTACGCCAAATGGATATTTAAAATATACCGATATGTGCAATCTTTTACAACTAACAGCCGCAGCCCACTCAGAAGTTGGAGGAATTAGTTTTACAGATATGCAGGAATTCGATCAAGCTTGGGTTTTAAGCCGCATGCGTGTAGAAGTTACTGCTTTGCCTAAATGGCAAGATGTAGTAACGGTAAAAACATGGATTAACAGTCTGGAGAATTCCCGTTCTGTTCGTGCATTAGAAATGTATGTAAACGGCAAAAAAATAATTGGTAGCGAGACATTCTGGGCAGTTTTTAATACAAAAGCACGTCGCCCTGAAGGATTAGCACTTCCTTATGACCATTTTGAGTTATATCCAGATAACAGAGCTACAAAAGAAGGTTTCTCTAAAATTAATATCAATCCAGAAAAAGAATCAGTTTTTGAAAAAACTGTTTATCTATCCGATTTAGATATAGTAAACCATGCCAATAATGTAAAATACTTAGAATGGTGTTTGGATCACGTTGACCCAAAACATATTCTGAATCAGGAAATCGAAAGTTTCGAAATGAATTTCCTAAAAGAATTATCCTTAAATGATGCTGTTGTAATACACGAAAGTGAAACTGAAGACAACTCAACTTTTAGTATTACAAAAGGCGATAAATCTTGCTTCGCATTACAACTTAACTGGAAGAAATAAGGTTTTCAGAACTAACATTTTAATATCCTGCAAGATTAAAAACCTTGCAGGATTATCAATCAAAACATTCATATTCTATTTTAAATAAACATCTCTTAACCCTGATTGTAGTGAAAAGCATTTTGAAATAAAAAAAACATTTCCTGAATAAAAACAGCGACCAGCGGAAGCTCGTTTTTAATCATAGGAAATGCCTTTTTTATGAAAAATCTTGTAACGGAAAGCAGGAAATAGTTACAAAAAAAAAGCTCCGATTTCTCGAAGCTTTTTTTTTATGCAGTTACTTTGTTTTTAACAACTAGTCTAAAACCTTCACCGTGGATGTTAAGAATTTCAACATCTTCGTCTGGTTTAAGATACTTTCTAAGTTTGGCGATATAAACGTCCATACTTCTTGAAGTAAAGTAATTATCATCTCTCCAAATTTTTGTTAATGCTAATTCTCTTGGCATTAAATCATTTTCATGAAGGATTAACATTTTCAATAATTCGTTTTCTTTTGGAGATAACTTTATTGGCTCTTCATTTTCAAAAGTTAAAAATCTAAGTTTTGAATTTAAATGAAATTTACCAATGTTAAACTCAAACTGAACTTGCTCAGCTTTAGTATCAGAAGATTTTCTTTGAATAATCGCTTTGATTTTCATTAATAATACTTCTGAATCAAATGGCTTGTTCAAATAATCATCTGCTCCTGCTTTGTACCCTTTTAACACATCCTCTTTCATAGATTTTGCTGTTAAAAAGATAATAGGCACTTCGCTATTTTTCTCTCTGATTTCTTTTGCTAATGTATATCCGTCCTTATATGGCATCATGACATCAAGAATACATAAGTCGTATACGTCTTTCTTGAATTTCTCGAAGCCTTCCATTCCGTTTTTTGCCAATGTAACTTCAAAGTCATTTAGCATTAAATAGTCTTTAAGAACTGCACCAAAATTAAGGTCATCTTCTACTAAAAGAATTCTTTTATTGATATTTTCCATATTTTAATTTATTAGTGGTATTTTTATTATAAAGGTACTACCTTTCCCTTTTTCACTTTCTACATAGACTTGACCATTATGGTCTTCTACTATCCTTTTTACATATGATAAGCCCAATCCGTGGCCTTTAACATTATGTAAATCTCCCGTGTGTTCTCTGTAAAATTTCTCAAAAACTCTTTTTTGAGCCACTTTACTCATTCCTAATCCATTATCTTTTACTTTTATAAGAATCATATCTTTAATGTTCTCTGTAAAAATTTCTATTTTAGGAATACCTGGCGAATACTTTATAGCATTCTCTAAGATATTAACTAAGACGTTGGTAAAATGTACTTCATTAATTAATGCTGTCGCTCTGGCTGCATCGTAATGATTTGTAATAGTACCTTGTCTATCCTCAAGAATCAAACTTACATGCTCAATTGCATCATCGATAATCCCATGGATTTCGGTCGGTTCTTTGTTGATATCCAATTCACTTTTCTCTAATTTAGAGATTCGTAATACATTCTCAACCTGAGCGTGCATTCGTTTATTCTCGTCCCGTATCATCTGAAGGTACCTAAAGACCTTCTCTTTATCTTCGATTATTTTAGGATTTTTAATGGCATCCAAAGCCAGATTTATTGTTGCAATTGGAGTTTTAAACTCATGCGTCATATTGTTTATAAAATCTGTTTTAATTTCAGATATATGTTTCTGACGTATTAACTGATTCAATGCACTTGTATATGCAATTATAATAATAAGCGTAAATATGATTGACAATATGGTTATACTTACTAACTCTGATAGTAAAAATTTCTTCTTGTGAGGAAATGTTACCGATAACTCATATTTGTTATTCCCTTCATTATCTGCAAAAATTGGTATCGAGTAGGTTGATTCTTTATCATATTTAAACCCATCCGATTTAATTTTGGTAGCAATACCGCTACTATAAATTCCAAACTCAAATTTTGTTTTTACACCGTACTCTTCTAATTCTTTTTTCAGAAGCTTTTGTAGCTTCTCTTTGGTGATTCTTTCGTTAATTGGCATTGCCGAAGCAATGTCTTTAAAGAATATCTCAAATTGTGCGTTATCTAAAACATCCAGATTTCCTGATTTCTCAATCTTTACATCTGGTATTATGCTTTGTTGCAACGAATTATCTATACTGTTATTATTATAAACTTCGGTTGTACGCTTAGAATTAAAATTCTTAAACCTTTCGCTACTAAATTTCTTATCAAAGAACGAGCCATTTATATTATAATCTTCTGATATAATACTATTTGAATATACAATTGTTTTATTTGTTCTAGGATTTTTTTGAACGTAATAAAATTCTAACAAATCATTTTTTTGTGGTACTTTACCTGTACTATCTTTATAATGATTGTATTTATCATAAAAACTATAGGCTTCTTGCTGTTGTAGCTTATCGGCTACATTTCCAATAACTTGTTTAACATGAAACTTAAACTGTTCGTCATTATTTTTAAACGAAGAAGTAAACCAATATACCTGAACAAGAATTATCCCTATTAAGGATAAGCTCATCAATAAAACAAGAATTCTAAAAAACAATTTATTCATCGAAACAAAATTAATATTTTAACAATATACTAAATAATACATTAACCAAATATTAACATTTAAGAGTGATTTTGTTTAATATCTAAAATTTTAAGAATTTTAACAACTTCTTGCTTAGCAATTTTAAGATTCAAATTATGAATAATATAATTACTATTAGCAAAACGCTGTTCATCGTTCCATTGCATATTCATCCTTTTTAAAACATGTTCGCGAGTAGTTTTATCGCGATTCATTACCCTCTCAATTCTGGTTTCCTGGGGTGCGGTAACCGTAATTATAATGTCACATTCTTTATAACGTCCGCTTTCAAACAAAATTGCTGCTTCGTAAATTATATAGGGCTCTTTTTTATGCTTTAGTAACCAATTCTCAAAATCCATTTTTACAGCAGGATGTACAATTGCATTGAGTAATGCTAATTTATCTGCATTATTAAAAACAATATCAGCCAATTTGGCTCTATTTAATGTATTATTATCAAAAATTTCAGCACCAAAAGTTTCATGAATAGCGGCAATTATTTCATCGGATTGCATGACTTTTTTAGCCTCATCATCGGCAATATAAACAGGAATTCCCATTTCATTAAAATACCCTGCTATGGTAGTTTTACCACTACCAATACCTCCTGTTAAGCCTATTACTTTTGTCATATTAAATCTTAAAAAATAATCCCGGAAATGCTTCTTGTGGTTTTTTCTTTAAGATTATTATCTTAATAAATGATTCTAAAAACCCAATTCCGTAACCATAAAATTGCTTCCAAACTGCAATAACTGATAAAAATCCAATTTTTAAACTCTTATTTTGAATTGTCGATACTATAAAAATTATGACAAAATAAACAAAATACAACTGTAATAATATATCAATATTGAAAAACAGCAATATAATAACCGCCAAAACAAGTCCCAAAATAAAACAAGTTGGAAAGAAAAAAGTAAGTTTATTATATTGGGGATACCAACTATTAAGTATTGGTCTGGCTTTTCCAAATTTATTTACCTGAATCGAAAATTTATCCCAATCGATTCTTCGTTTATGATATACATAAGCTCTAGAGAAAAGTCTGGTTTCGAAACCTAAATTCCATAAACGTATAGACAAATCAGGGTCTTCGCCAGGGTGAATGTTACCAAATCCTTTTGATGCTTCAAATCCTTTTCTAGATAACCCCATATTAAAGCTACGCGGCTGGAACTTGCCTATTTTCTCTGAGCCTCCTCTTATCCCTCCTGTTGTAAGGAAAGATGTCATGGCAAAATTAATTGCTTTCTGAATATTCGAAAAACTAGCCAATGCTTTATCCGGACCACCAAAACAATCTACATAATCTTCTCTTAGTGCTTTATCAACTTCTGATAAATAATCAGGTGGGATAATACAATCTGAATCAAAAATGATAAAGTAATCTCCTAATGCTTTACGCATTCCAAAATTTCTGGAATCTCCAGGTCCTGAATTTTCTTTAAAATAATAGGAAATATTTAATTTTCCTTGATATTTCTGAACTATGTCATCGCATGGCAATGTTGAACCATCTTCTACAAGTACGATTTCAAAAGGCTCTTTATATTCAGATAATAATAAGCTTTCTAATAGCTCATCAACTTCGTCAGGACGATTATACACTGGTATAATTAAAGAAAACACCATAATTAGGTATGCGGTATTAAGGTAGTATTTGTTTTAACTGTAAAATTTTAACAAAGGTAAGTTATATCCATAAAAAAACCACCAACTTTGGGTTGATGGTTTTAAATAATTATATAAATTCAGTTGGATTATTTGATACTTTCTATCCCAACTACTTCGTTTGTGTCTGCTTTGTAATCTACTCCTTCAAATTCAAATCCGAATAAGTTTAAGAAGTCGTTTCTGTATCCAGCCAAATCTCCAATTGCCGGCAATGTTTCTGTAGTTGCTTCCAACCATAACTTAGCTACTTTTTCCTGAACATCTTCACGCATTTCCCAATCATCGATACGGATTCTTCCTTTTTCGTCTGTAGGAATTGGTTTTCCTGTATATAATCTATCTTGGAACAAACGCTGAATTTGCTCGATACATCCTTCATGAAGACCTTCGGCTTTCATAATTTTGTACAATAATGAGATATATAAAGGAATAACTGGAATTGCTGAACTTGCTTGTGTAACTAATGCTTTATTTACTGAAACGTATGCTTTTCCGTCTAAATCTTTTAAGCTATCTGTAATAGCAAATGCTGTAGCTTCTAAATCATCTTTAGCACGACCGATAGTTCCTTTACGGTAAACCGCCTCTGTTAAAGATGGCCCAATATAAGAATAAGCAACTGTTGTAGCTCCAGGAGCTAATAGGTTTTCTTTTTTCAATGCATCCATCCACATTGACCAATCTTCACCGCCCATTACTGCAACAGTGTTAGCAATCTCTTCTTCTGTACATGGCTCGATAGAAACCTCTGTTACATTTCCTGTATGAAAATCAACAGTTTTATTAGTAAACGTACTTCCGATTGGTTTTAAAACTGAACGATGCAATACTCCTGTAACAGGGTGCAAACGAACTGGAGAAGCTAAGCTATAAATAACTAAATCAATCTGACCTAAATCAGCTTTAATCAAGTCTAATGTTTGTTGTTTTACTTCGTTAGAAAAAGCATCACCATTGATACTTTTTGCATATAATCCTGCTTTGTGAGCTTCTGCTTCAAAAGCTGCTGAGTTATACCATCCTGGAGAAGCTGTTTTTCCTTCAACTGGTGGTTTTTCAAAAAACACTCCAATTGTAGCGGCATTAGATCCAAATGCACTTGTAATTCTAGAAGCCAATCCAAAACCTGTTGATGCTCCAATTACTAATACTTTTTTAGCACCTTCAATTGGTCCTTTAGATTTTATATATTCTATTTGATTTTTTACATTTTGTTCGCATCCTTTTGGGTGTGATGTCAAACAAATGAATCCTCTCATTCTTGGTTCTATAATCATAATTTTGGAACTGTTTTTTATTTTTATTTTATAAAATGATGGTATTTAACTACCGTTTTTTACTTGGCAAGACCGTTTATTTTGATTGACAAATATAATCCATTTTTTTAGTTAAGCAAGGCTTTAGCATGATTTAAAGCCGAATCTGAAACGACTGAACCTGACAACATTTGAGCTATTTCCATTACTCGTTCTTCTTGCGACAGAAGCTTTAATTCTGATTGTGTATCATCATCTACTGTTGACTTAAATACTTTAAAATGAGATTCTCCCTTTGCCGCTATCTGCGGTAAATGAGTTATTGCAAAGATTTGCATTTGCTGACTCATCTCTTTCATTATCTCTCCCATTCTAACAGCAATTTCTCCTGAAACTCCTGTATCGATTTCATCAAAAATTAATGTTGGCAATTTAGAGTATTGTGCCAAAATTGCTTTTACTGCAAGCATTATACGTGACATTTCCCCTCCTGAAGCAACTTTTTTAAGTAACCCAAAATCGGTTCCTTTGTTTGCAGAAAATAAAAACTGAAGTTCATCTTTTCCGTTCGGGAAATATGTTTCCCCATAATTAATATCAATTTTAAAACGAACATTTGGCATTCCTAATGTTTCTAAAATTGTTATTAATTTATCTGACAATAATGGTATTGCAGCAATTCTGTTTTCATGAATTTTATTTGCAAAAGCATCCAACTCCATTGTTTTTTGCTCAATCGAAGTGGTTAATTTTGCTATTTCTTCTTCGATATTACCTAATTCCAGAACTGAATTTTCTAGTTTAGTTTGAATTTCAATTAAATCATCAACCGAAGCAACTTGATGCTTTTTTTGTAAATTATAAATAACCTGCAATTTCTGACTGATAAAATCAAGCTGAGCCGGATCGTTCAGCAATTTCTCTGATGCTTTTTGCAATTCACCCGAAACGTCATCAAACTCTATTGCCAGACTCGTTATTCTTTCAAATAAAGCTCCATATTCCGTCGAGAAAGTAGCAATTTTATGTAAAGAAGCTTTTATTTCATTAAGATTCTGGATTACTCCAAATTGTTCTTCATTGGCTATAGCCAAAGATTTATCTAATGATTCTTTGATAATCTCAACATTGTTAAGTTTTTCAAATTCTTCTTCCAGCTCTTCTTGTTGTCCTGATTTTAATTGTGCAGCAACTAATTCATTTAAAAGAAAGGTATTGTATTCTTGCTCTTTAGCCGATTCGCTTTGTTTTTTAAGAAGGGAATTCAGCTTTGTTTTATCTGACTTATATTTTTTTAAAACATTTTGATAATCTGTAATAACACCAAAATTATCAGCAATTGCATCAATAATCTGAAATTGTACGCTCTCTTCTGAAAGTTCCTGGGTTTGCTGTTGTGAATGAATATCTATTAAATACAAACTCAACTCTTGCAATTCCTGAAGATTTACAGGACTATCATTTATAAAAGCACGTGATTTTCCCGAAGGCAAAATTTCGCGTCTTATTATAGTATCTTCTTCATAATCTAAATCATTAGCTTCAAAAAAAGCTTCCAGATTGTATTTAGAAATTTTAAAATGTGCTTCGATTACACATTTTTCTTCTTTATTTTTCAATGAAGTCAAATCGGCTCTTTTACCTAAAACTAAGCCTAATGCACCCAATATTATCGACTTTCCCGCTCCTGTTTCACCAGTAATTATAGAAAAGCCTTTTGAAAAATCAATTGATAATTTTTCAATCAGTGCATAATTTTTTATTGACAATGAAGTAATCATATCTCTTTTTTGTAATATAAGTTTTGGAAATAAGCAATTTTAATAGAATGCTTAAAATTTAATCTGCGACCATTTAGCAGAGTTCATTGGCGAAACTCTATTTAAATTCTCTACTAAATCTGCTATAGGAACACTTGGCCCTCCTGTAAATATAGATACAATTTCATCTGATTTAGCATCAAAAAAGACACGCGTTAAAAAAGCATTTGGTTTCGTTGCATTTAGTTTCCCTATAAGCGATAACGAAGTTTTAATTTTTTCTTTGGCTAGCTTTAAATCCTGATTCATTACATCTAAACCTGTATGATACCCATAAACACATTGTCTCAAGTCATTATATGTTGGAGAAAGCATATCGTTAATTAAGAAATAACGATTTTGTACTCCATCAGCCTGACTCCAGCCTTTATATCCTCCTTGTTGAGCTACATTGGCAATACTTTGAGCAGTCTCGAAAAAAGGATTTCCTAATGCTGGCATAAAAGTATCAGCATCCATTCCTAAAATCATGTAGCTATAAAAAGTCATTATAGAAACAAGATTTGATTCGAAAACATTTGGATTGTATAATAAATTTTCAAATTCAGTATATCTAAAACTTAAATCCTTATCATTAAAATTGAATACTGGAGATGAGTAAGTAGAATTATAAATTAATCGAGAGGATTGTATTTGTATTGTACCCGAAAACTGATCTGAGTTATTTGATGTAATTGTAATATACATCGAACAGTTTATTTTTTCATTTTGCTTTAGCAAACTCCCTGTCCAATCTGTATTGTTTACAAATTCACTCAATGCTGTCTGCAATGTTTTAAAAACTTGCTGATTGGCATTAGGAAGCATTTGTGAGTTTACGGTTACCGTACAATTTAACTGTTGCGCCTGCGTAAGGCCAAAAGTTAAAAACAACAAAAAAGTAAGTATTTTATTCATGAAAATGCTTTATCACCTTATTTAAAATATCAATTGCAACTGCTTCTTTGGATTTTAATTCCATTGGTTCGATGGCAAAAGCCCTATCAATAAAGGTTACTTTGTTAGTTCCCCCACCAAAACCTGCTCCTTTATCCTGTAACGAATTTAGAACTATCAAATCTAAGTTTTTTTTCTGAATTTTCAGCTTTGCATTCTCAATTTCATTTTCAGTTTCTAAAGCGAATCCAATCAAAAATTGTTTTTTCTTTATTTCCCCTAATGACAATAAGATATCTTTTGTTTTTTCCAGCTCAATTGTAAAATCTTCTGAAGCTTTCTTTATTTTTTGCGATGCAACTATTTTCGGTCTATAATCCGCAACTGCTGCTGCTGCAATTGCAACATCTACATCTGAGAAATATTCATGACATGCATCATACATTTCTTGTGCTGATGTTACCGAAATTACTTTTACTGATGTGTTTGTAACTTTACAATTTGTAGGTCCCGCAACAAGAATAACCGAAGCTCCTAAGTTTGCTGCTTCTGATGCAATATCAAACCCCATTTTTCCTGAGGAATGGTTTCCTATAAAACGTACTGGATCTATTGCTTCGTATGTTGGACCAGCTGTGATTAAAAACTTTTTCCCTTTAAGAGGTAATTTACTTTCTAAATCAGCTTCTAAAAATGCAATTATATTTTCTGGTTCTGCCATACGACCTTCTCCAGACAAACCACTAGCCAACTCTCCGCTTTCAGCAGGAATAATACTGTTTCCAAACTGTTTTAATAACGAAAAACTCGCTAACGTCGAGGGATGTTTATACATATCCAAATCCATTGCTGGTGCAAAGTAAATTGGACATTTTGCCGATAAATAAGCTGCTATCAATAGATTATCACAAGTACCGTTTGCCATTTTTGACATTGTATTTGCGGTAGCTGGAGCAATAATCATCAAATCAGCCCAAAGTCCTAATTCGACATGATTGTTCCATTTTTCATTTTCATCTTCTTGATTAAAGAAAGAAGAATGTACAGGATTTTTTGATAAGGTTGATAACGTAAGTGGCGTTACAAAATCCTTAGAAGCAGGTGTCATGATTACTTGAATCTCGGCACCTGCTTTTATAAAAAGTCGTACTAATGATGCTGTTTTATAGGCTGCAATTCCACCAGAAACTCCTAGTAAAATTTTCTTACCGTTTAAAACTGACATGGTACTGTATTATTTATTTGAATTTCTGTGGTATGTTTTACCGTCTAACCACTCTTGAACTGCTAAAGCGTGTGGTTTAGGCAATTTTTCGTAAAATTTAGAAACTTCGATTTGTTCTTTGTTTTCGAAAACTTCTTCAAGACTGTCATTATAGGTAGCAAATTCTTCTAACTTTTCAGTCAATTCCTTTTTAATTTCAGAATTAATTTGATTTGCTCTTTTAGCCATAATAGTTATTGCCTCATACACATTACCTGTAGGCTCTTCAATAACCGTTTTATTGTAGGTAATTGTATTTACTGGAGCATTCGTCTTTTTTAAATCCATGACTTTATTTTATTTAGTAAAATTTTGTAACTCTTTTTCAACTCTCTCATTCATCTCATCAGCTTTCACTTTGTAATGAGTATCACTTTTATATTTCATTAAATTAGAATATGCAGTTTTAGCCACTTTTAAACGGTCTTCCATTTTTGCTGAAATACTGTTAATTGCTAACTGATATGCTGAATCAAATTTATAATACAATGCATCTTCTTTGAATTCTGTTCCAGGATACTCTCCAACAAAATTATCAAATGCTACTATCGCCGATTTAAAATCTGAGATAGTATTATATCCTTTTGCATTTTCATATGCTTTTTTCTCCAATTTAGTAGTTAATGCTTTAAGACTTGCATTTGCCTCTACTATATATTGTGAATTTGGATAATTATCTATAAAAGCCTGTAACTTATCGATAGCTTTATTAGTATCTGTTTGATCTAAACTATATACTGGTGACAACATCGAATAACTTTTTGCTCCTAAATAAGCTGCTTCTTCTACTTTTTCACTTCTTGGATATCCAGAAACAAAACTCTCGAATTGATATCCAGCTAAATAATACTGTTTTGTTTTATAATAAGATTGAGAAAACATATAAAATAATTTCTCTGCCTGAGGCTTTCCTCTATATGATGCTGCAAGTTGCTCAAACAAACGAATTGCTTTAGTATACTTTCCGGCATCGTACATTTTTGTTGCAATTTCAAATTTTGCTGCTACATCATCATTTTTTAGTGCTTTTTGATAATCACTACAAGAACAAAAAAGAACAACTACAAACAATACAGATATTATTTTTTTCATTTTTTTACTTTTATTATGATTCCCAGGATGTTTATATCCAAGTAAAACCACACCGAAGTTTCGGTGGCAAATTTAGTTATTAATTTAGCTACTACAAAATATTTTTTGGTATAATAAAATACCTCGTTTTTTATTTTTATTTAATGCTTTTTTTAACAAATTCATCAATGCGATTTGCAAGTGATTCATCGGCTGCAACAAGCGGTAATCTTACAACATTCTCAGCAATACCAAGTGATTTAAACACTTGTTTTATTCCTGCTGGATTCCCTTGCTCAAAAATCATATCAATACAATCTGATAAAAAGTATTGTGTTTTAAATGCTTCATTTACTTTTCTATTCAATCCTAAACGAATCATTTCTGAAAATTCTTTTGGAAAACCTTGTCCAATAACTGATATAACACCTGAACCTCCTGCCAAAATTATTGGCAAAGCAATCATATCATCTCCCGATATAACGAGAAAATCACTTGGTTTATTTTTAAGCAATTGCATTGCTTGTACCAAATCTCCTGCAGCTTCTTTTATTGCAACTACATTTGCAAAATCATTTGCTAAACGTATAACTGTTGATGGCAACATATTACTAGATGTTCTTCCTGGAACATTATATAATATTACTGGTATTGGTGATGCTTCGGCAATAGCTTTAAAATGCTGATAAATTCCCTCTTGCGTAGGTCTGTTATAATAAGGTGATACTGATAATATAGCTTCAAAAGCTGAAAAATCTCTAGTTTTTAATTCTTCAACAATTTGCATTGTATTATTTCCTCCTACTCCTAATACTAAAGGTAATCTTCCTTTATTTGCATTAATAACTGTAGTGATAACAAGTTCCTTTTCGTCTTGAGTTAATGTTGCGTTTTCTGCAGTTGTACCCATAACTACAAGATATTCAACTCCTCCATCTACAGAAAAATTAACTATTCTTTGTAATGCTTCTGTATCAATTGAAAAATCTTCTTTAAAAGGAGTTACTAGTGCAACGCCTGTTCCTATTAATGATTGCATATTAGATTGTATTTGGTTTAATGTTTTTTAAATATTTAAATAATTCATTCACGAAAATTTTATATTCCCGAACGTTGGTATCAATCATCAATCGATTTAATCTTTTATCAATTGATGCAAAACCAACTTTGAACCTGGCATTCGAATTTTGTGTTACAAGCATCAGCATTACTTTTTCGATATCATAATAACTTATTAATAAATCGAATTTTTCGTTTACAAAGTCTTTTAAAAATCCTTCGGCAATCTTTCCATTCCAATTAAGATGATCAATCCCAAAAGTTGGACAAGAATACGTCTCTTTTTTATTGAATTTGTCTTTATAAACAATAATTTTGATGTTCTTTTTCTCAATTCCTTTTGATACCAATTCGGCTAGTAAAGCTTCTTTTTCTGAAAAATGACTTTCATCTATAAGTAAACCAACCTTTTGTATATCATTAGTAAATGCACCGTTTTTTACATTATTAAGATTTTTCTTTAACGATTTTTTTACAAAAAAAACCTTTGTATAATTTAAAAACATAGTACTTTTACTAGATTACAAAATTAATTATTTAAGTCGCATTTAAGATGGTAAAACTAAAAAAGTATAACGGATTTTTAAAACTTTTTGTTATATTCTTAACACTTTTTTTTGGAGTTTCTTGTAGCAAACAAACTTATCAAGTTTCAAAAATTGAAGGTAAACTAATTCCTATTACAAGTACTCAAAATCAAACTCCCGAGATTGAGAATTTTATTAAGCCTTACAGAGAGCACATTAATAAAGATTTAGATAGTGTGCTTGCTTATTGTCCTCAAACACTGGATAAAAGTACTGGTAAATGGCAAACAACTATTGGTAACTTAATGGCTGATGTATGCCTGCAAAGAGGGAATTTAGTTTTTAAAGCCAGAGAGAAAAAAGATCTTGATATTTGTTTTCTTAATCATGGTGGGATTCGAGCAATTCTTCCTAAAGGGAATGTTACTGCCAGAAATGCATTTGAAATTATGCCTTTTGAAAACAGTCTAGTTGTTATGGCTCTAAAAGGAGAACAGATTCTGGAAATGGTTACCTATTTTATTGGTGAAAAGAAACCTCATCCTCTTTCTGGGATGACTTTTACTATAACTAAGAATAATACTGCTACGAATGTTTTAGTTCAGGGTAAACCTGTTGAAAAAGACAAAATTTATTATGTTGCCACAAATGATTACTTAGCAAATGGTGGTGACAATATGAACTTCTTTAAAAAGAGTGTTCAGAAATATGATTTAAATTACAAACTACGAGACATTCTTATTGATTATTTTAAATCTGTTGATACAATTCCGGTTCCTAATGATGTCCGAGTAACACAAGAATAAGATAATCAATTAAAAAAATATTTAAGAACTTTGGGTTCAAGCGTTTTACCGCAAAATAAATTAAAATGAAAAGAAGAGATTTTATTGAAAAAACCGCTGCTAGTACAGCATTATTGAGTTTGGGTTTATCTATGAGCAGTTTTACATCATCAAATGTAAAACACATAACTATATTACATACCAATGATGTTCACAGTCATATTGACCCTTTTCCTGCTGATGATCCTCGTAATGCAAACATGGGTGGTGTATCTAGACGTGCTGCTTTGATTGATGTAATTCGTAAAGAAAATCCAAACGTTCTTTTATTGGATGCCGGAGATATTTTTCAGGGAACTCCTTACTTTAATTATTATGGTGGTGAACTGGAGTTTAAACTAATGAGTATGATGAAATATGATGCGTCTACAATTGGTAATCATGATTTTGATAATGGTTTAGATGGATTATATGCACAAATGCCTCATGCTAAATTTGAGTTTATCTCTTCTAACTATGATTTTAAAAATACTGTAATGGACGGGCTTGTAAAACCGTACAAGATTTTTAATAAAGATGGTATAAAAATAGGTGTATTTGGTTTAGGAATTCAACTTGATGGATTGGTAGATAAATTAATGTATAAGGAAACTGTTTACAATGATCCTGTAGAAACAGCTACTGATATGGTTCGAATTCTTAAAAAAGAACAAAAATGTGATTTAGTAATTTGTCTATCTCATTTGGGTTATAAATATCGTGATGATGCTGCTAAAATCTGTGATTTAAAACTAGCTGAACTAACTCAGGATATCGATTTGATTATTGGTGGACACACGCATACTTTTCTTGATAAGCCTACTGTTGTAAAAAATAAAGCTGGTGAAGATGTCTTAGTTAATCAGGTAGGATGTTACGGGATTAATTTAGGAAGAATTGACTTTTATCTTAATAATGATAAAACAAAATCGGCTCAAGGAAAATCTATTATTGTCTAACCCGAATATTTTCGATTCTTTTTTGGATAAAATATTTTACCATAAAATAATAGGACAACATTTGGGTCGTATCTCTTATTAAGGCCAATACTACTGAATGATCAAAGGATTGGTTAAAAATAAAAAAGATGTCTGAGAAGATAAAGCAAGTTGTCATCAACGTTACTAAAAGGGTGAGATACGTACCTTTGGTTATATAACTAATAAATGAGACACAGCCCAACACACTCAATACGATACCGTATATGGTATAAATAAAATGGTTCTGACCTACTTTCTCGTATTGTAACCCGAGAACAGATACTAAAAGGTATATAATAAACAAAACGACTATTGCTACTGGCAAATAGTCGTTTTTTCTTAATTTTATTTTTCGATAATCTTCTATTATTAATCTTAGCAATAACAAATAGACTAATAAAAAAGAGAAGAGTGAACCCAACTCTGAAGCCTCTACCTCCATTAAATTAAATACTTCTCCAATAAAACAAAGTGCAAAAATAAATCCCTGAATTATACTTATCTTATAATTGGTTGTAATAAGATAATATATAAATATTGAAGGCACTACTATTGCCTTTGCGTACATACCAATAAAATCTTGCTCTAAGAAATCAAAGATAATTGTTAATGTTAATGCTAAGAAGTAAAGAATTAATGACGGTGTGTTAGCTTTCATTTAATTTGGTTATAAAATCATCTTCTGAAATTATAGGGATATTCAATTTATTAGCTTTTTCTAATTTAGCTGGCCCCATATTTTCACCGGCAACAACAAAATCAGTTTTGGCAGAAATTGAACTTCCTACTTTACCTCCATTATCTTCGATAGTTTTTTTGATATCATCTCTTGAAAATTTAGAGAAAACACCCGAAACTACAAAAGTTTTTCCTTCAAATTTGGTAGTTGCATTTGGATTGATTTTTTCGACAATCTCAAATTGCACTCCGTAACTTTTTAAGCGTTCAATGATTCTCTTATTTTCATCGTTCTCAAAAAATTCTATCACGCTTTTTGCAATACGCTCTCCTATTTCATCTACCAAAACTAAATCCATTAAAGTGGCTTGGCTCAATGCGTCAATATTTTTGTAATGTTTAGCCAATTTTTTGGCTACTGTTTCTCCTACAAATCGGATTCCGAGTGCAAACAAAACACTCTCGAATGGGATTTTTTTAGAATTCTCTACTCCTTTTACAAGGTTTTCTGCCGATTTTTGAGCCATTCTATCTAAAGGCAAAATCTGCTCTACAGTTAACTCATATAAATCGGCGTAATTATGAACTAATCCATTATTAAAAAGTAACGCTACGGTTTCTCCTCCAAGTCCTTCAATATCCATTGCTTTTCTTGAAATATAATGCTGGATTCTACCTATAATCTGTGGTGGACATCCGTAAAAATTAGGGCAATAATGATTTGCTTCTCCTTCTGACCTAACTAACTCTGTATTACATTCTGGACAATGTGTAATGTATTTTGTAGATTCTGCATCTGCTGGACGTTGTGTTAAATCGACTGCGATGATTTTCGGAATGATTTCCCCTCCTTTTTCTACAAAAACGGTATCATTTATTCTAATGTCTAATTTTTCTATTTGGTCGGCATTATGCAAAGAAGCTCGTTTTACAATTGTTCCTGCCAATTGTACTGGCTCTAGATTTGCAACTGGCGTAATTGCCCCTGTTCTTCCTACTTGGTACGAAATCGAGTTTAATTTGGTCGAAACCTGCTCTGATTTAAATTTATATGCAATTGCCCAACGAGGTGATTTAGATGTATAACCTAACTCTTCCTGGTGCTGAATACTATTTACTTTTATTACTACTCCATCGGTTTCATAAGGTAACTCATGACGATGCACATCCCAATAATCTATAAAGTCAAATACTTCTTGTAAATTGTTAGCCAGTTTAGCTTCGACAGGTACTTTAAATCCCCATTTTCTTGCTAGTTCTAGTCCTTCATACTGTGAGGAGAAAGGTAAATTATTACCCGTTACAAAATAAAGTAAGCACTCTAATGGTCTTTTGGCAACCTCAGCGCTATCTTGTAATTTTAAACTTCCTGAAGCTGTGTTTCTTGGGTTTGAATAGGGTGTTTCTCCTATTTCGATTAAATCCTGATTCATTTTTTCGAATCCTGCAAATGGCAAAATTATTTCGCCACGAATTGCAAAAACTGGTGGATAATTTCCTTTTAGTTGTAACGGAATCGATTTTATGGTTTTGATATTATTGGTTACATCATCTCCCTGAAATCCATCACCTCGAGTAACTGCACGTTTTAATTTTCCGTTTTCGTAAGTAATACTTATCGAAGCTCCATCATATTTTAATTCGCAAGTATATTGTAAATCAACGTTTCCTAATACTTTTTGAACTCTGGTTTCCCAATCGACCAAATCTTCTTTTGAATATGAATTATCTAATGAATACATACGATATTCATGAGCTACTGTCTGGAAATTTTTGGTTACTGTTCCTCCTACTCGTTGAGTTGGTGAATTTTCATCAAAAAATTCTGGATGCTGATCTTCTAATTCCTGAAGTTGCTTTAATTTCAAATCAAATTCATAATCTGATATTGTAGCATTATCAAGTACATAATAATTGTAATTATGCACGTTTAGTTCATCTCTTAAAGCTTGTATGGAATCCTGAATATTCATATTTTATTATAATTCGATTGTCTTTTATTATCCTAAAAAAGTTTGTCTAAAATAGACATTCAAAAGTATAATTAAAAACAAAAAAACCACTCTTTTAAGAATGGTTTTCACAAAGTTTTTTGAACATTATTTTTCTATTACAATAAAATCTGAACGTCTGTTAGCAAGATGCTCTTGTTCAGTACATTTTACACCATTACTACATTTATTCACCAATCGGCTTTCTCCATAACCTATTGCACTTGCAATTCTTGAAGCTTCAATACCTTTAGAAAGAATGTAAGTTTGAGTAGATTTTGCTCTGGCATCCGAAAGCTTCATATTATAAGCGTCTTTACCTCTGGAATCTGTATGTGACTCGATTTTAATTTTAATCTTAGGGAATTTTTGCATCACAAATACAACTTTATCCAATTCGGCTGCGGCTTGAGGATTGATATTTGATTTATCATAATCGAAGAAAATAGGATTGATATCTACTTTTTCTACTCCATCTTTTTTAACTACTAAATCATCATAATTACTAAGATAGAAATTAACGTCTTTTATCTCGGCATTGTTATCTTTTGTAGTTTCTATAAATTTTTCGTCTCCGCTAAAATTTGGCTTATTGGCCGTCATTTTTATTCGTTTATTACACGGAACTTCTAATTTATAATTTCCATCTGCATCGGTTTTGGTTTCGGTAATAACGGCATCATAAACATCATATGCTATAATAAATGTATCGCTTAAACCTTTCTTGGTTTTGGTATTTATTGCCTGACCAGAAACGAGTTGATTACAGATAGGTTTTCCTTTGGTAAAATAATAAATATCATCATCTCCTTTTCCTTGTGCACGATTTGATGATACATAACCGTAATTTTCTTTGGGATCTATTACAAATGAAAAATCATCTTTATTACTATTTATTGGTGCACCTAAATTTCTAGGAGCAGAAAAATTTAATTCTCCCGATAGTTTACTTTCATATACATCTAAATCGCCTAAACCATAATGTCCATCTGATGAAAAATAAAGTACTCCATTTCTATATGAAGGAAAAACATCATTACCAAGTGTATTAATTGTTGGTCCTAAATTTTGTGGTGAACTCATTGTACCATCATCGGCTATCTTTACAACGTACAAATCGGTTTCTCCATAACCTCCTGGCATATCCGAAGCAAAGAATAACATTTTGCCATCATCACTTAAATATGGATGCCCTACTGAGTATTTATCACTATCAAAAAATACTTTTTCGGTTTTAACTAATTTGTTATCTTCTATTGTTCCTTTTATAATCTGGAAGTTATTGGTTCTGGATTCATCTATTACCAATTTATTCTTTTTAAGAATATTGGTTGTGTAATACATGGTTTTCCAATCTGGGCTAAAGGTTACTGTTGCCTCATGATACTTGGACATTACATTAGGTATAAAAAGTACTTCATTGAATAAACTCCCATCAATCGCACTTCTTTCGGCTACATATAAATTCAAGAATGGTTGTTTGTTCCAATTGTATAATTTTTTATCAAAATTACCTGTATCTCTTGCCGATGTAAATACTACTTTATCTCCATAAAAAGTTGCTCCAAAATCAGATTTATCGGTATTAATAGCAATATTTTTTAAAGTATAAAGTGATTTTGCTTTTGATAAACTATCTAATAATTTCTTTTGATAGATATATCTGTCTATCTCTTTTTGATCTCCTTTTTTATTTAAGTATTCTTTGGTTACTTTATCCGCATTATCATAATCCATAACTCCTTTCATGGATTGAATGTATCTTAGATAATAAATATCGGATAGGTTATCTCCTTGAACTTCATATAGCTTTTGATACCATTTTAAAGCATTTCGATTATCGGAAATAAAATAATACGAGTCGGCTGCATTCTTTAAAGTTTGAACCGATGGTTTATCTATTTTTTGCAAACACTCTTCGTATGCTTTTGCAGCATCTGTATAGGAGTAATTTTTAAATAAAGCGTCGGCTTTTTTTAAGTTTGTTTGCGCCAAAATTGATACAAAGCTAAATAGCAAACTAAGTATATAGAATTTTTTCATAGGTCAGGTTTTTAAAAGAATCTTGGAGATTTAATTTTACTTGGATCTTTATGAAATTGATAACGCAATATGAATTCATGGGAACCATCGTTGTATTTATTCAAATTGGTTACGGTATAATCATATGAGTATCCGATGTAAAAACTTGGCGAAATTTGAAATCCTGCCAATGCACTAACCGAATCATCAAAGCGGTAGGATACTCCTAGCACTACTTTTTCCTGAAGCATAAAATTGGCAGAAACATCTACAGACATTGGTGCTCCACTTACCAGTTTGGCTAAAAATGCAGGTTTAAATTTTAAACTTGGACTCAAATCAAATACATATCCTCCCATAAAATAATAATGCAATCTATCATAATCTATCGATTCTTGTATATCATTATAATAATCACTTCTTATAAAGCTAGGTACGGATGCTCCTGCATACCACCTGTCGGTGTAGTAATATACCCCTGCTCCTATTGAAGGTTTAATAACATTATTTATATTAGTATTTAACAATGCATCATTGCCATCATAGTATCGGCCTTTTGACCAGTCTATGTTCATCATTCGCATTCCTGCTTTTAACCCAAATGCTAATCTTTTTTCATACCCTAATGGTATGGAATATGAAAAATTACCATCTAGATACAGCTCATTTGATGGTCCTAGTTTATCATTGACAACACTTAGTCCCAAACCTATTTTTTCATTTCTTAATGGTGCTTGTACAGAAAGCGATTGTGTTTGTGGCGCACCATCTATACCAACCCATTGTGATCGATGTAATAATACTGCCTCCAAGTATCCTGTAGAACCCGCATAAGCTGGATTAATAACCATTGTGTTGTACATATACTGTGTATATTCAGGATCTTGTTGCGCATTAGCAAAGAACGATACAAACCCGCAAAATATTAAAAAATAGGACTCTATAAATTTTACACTTAGTTTCATACTATAACTATTTAGTCAGTTAATTTAATTTGATGATTTATGTTAACAGGGGGTTATCTAATAATAGATAACCAACCTGTTTTAACTACTCCATCTGCACCAATATCCAGAACATAATAATATGTTCCCGCTGGTAATTTATCTCCTTTGTTAATTGCTCCCGAAACATTTGCTATTCCGTCCCAATCGTTATTATAATGGTCTTGTTTATAAACTAATGATCCGTATCTGTTATAAACATTTAAACTATTGTTTGGATAATTTTCAATACAATCTATTTTGAAAACATCATTTGCACCATCATTATTAGGAGTAAATTCATTATAAACCACTAAACATACAGGAGTTACAGAAGCTTCACCGTGATTATTTGTTGTGTCAGAATCTATTGGATTTGAAACAACAACCGTGGCTACATTTAGGTAATTTCCTGTTGGTAATACTTGAACTACTACAGTAAGTACTGCGCTTTCATTAGCATTTAATACTGGAATATTCCATGCTCCAGTTATATTGCTATATGTTCCAGTAGTAGTTTGTGCGCTTATAAAATCATATCCTGTTGGCAAAATTTCACTAACTATTGTATCTATAAAGTCTCCTGATCCTACATTATTTACTGTTACAGTAAAAGTAACTTTATCATTAATGTTAGGAGTTGGATTATCTACCGTTTTGCTCATTGTTATATCTGAACAAGTTGCAACTGCAAGGGTTAGTAATTTACTATTTGTCTCATTACATTGATTAGAATAAGAAACACTTACACTTGCTGGTCCTATTGCTGGCCATGAAACTGTTACAAAATTATCGGTAGCTAGACCTCCAGCTGTAATAGTACCACCTCCTGTGATTGTCCAATTATAATTTGACATTCCGCTTGCAGTTGTATACATAATCTCATCAAAAACGCAAGGAGCTGCTTTGCTTGGAGTTATTGTAACCGGATCATTACCTGTAAAGTTGACCTGTACACTTAATCTCAAACTACTTTCACAACCTGTGGTCGCATCTTTTAAAGCTGCATAATACGTACCTGCAACTAGCAACGTTCCTGGCGCTAATGGAGTTCCTCCTGTTGCAACATTGTACCAAACTACACCAGTTTCATTTACCTGAAGACTTGCTACTGTTGGTGCATTTGTCAAACAGAAACTTTGAGTTGCGTTATTTGTAGTTGGCGTTGCAGGATCGGTTACTGTTACTGTTACTAATAAACGAACTGAACTCTCACAATTAGTT
>NZ_JSYP01000009.1 GCF_000813005.1 Flavobacterium sp. KMS
AACTGAAGTTGGTAAAGTTGTTGCAAATGAAGATAAACTTCCTAATACGATTGCGGCTGATAAGATTAACTTTTTCATAATAATAGATTTTAAATTATTTGTATTGTTTTTACACTTCAGATAAAGAAATTATTATGCCGCAAAATTCAACGAACCACAAAACAAGTCAATTAATTAATTATCAGACATTTAAATAAAATACATTATATTCTACCCAGTTACAAAGTGTGTAAACTGGATAAAAAGTGTGTAAAAAGTATACACAGATTCATTAGAAAAGAACAGAAACAAAAAAAGCCTCACATTGCTGTGAGGCTTTTAGAATAATATAGTAATGTTTTATTCTGGATCTTTCATTTTAAATGTATCCATAAAAGCAGTTGTATAATCTCCTGCGATATAACGTGGATCATCCATTAATTGTCTATGGAAAGGAATTGTAGTTTTTACTCCTTCGATTACAAATTCATCCAAAGCTCTTCTCATCTTGCTAATTGCTTCTTCACGAGATTGTGCAGTAGTAATTAATTTAGCAATCATAGAATCATAGTTTGGCGGAATGCTATATCCTGAGTACACGTGAGTATCTAAACGTACACCGTGACCTCCTGGCATATGAAGCGTAGTAATTTTTCCTGGTGAAGGGCGAAAATCATTATAAGGATCTTCAGCATTAATACGACATTCTATAGCGTGTAATTGTGGCAAGTAATTTTTTCCAGAGATTGGAATTCCAGCTGCCACCATAATTTGCTCACGGATCAAGTCATAATCAATAACTTGTTCTGTAATCGGGTGCTCAACCTGAATACGCGTATTCATCTCCATGAAGTAGAAATTTCTGTGTTTATCTACCAAGAATTCTACTGTTCCAGCTCCTTCATACTTAATAAATTCAGCAGCTTTTACAGCAGCTTCACCCATTTTTTCACGCAATTCATCTGTCATGAATGGCGAAGGAGTTTCTTCAGTTAATTTTTGGTGACGACGTTGTACAGAACAATCTCTTTCAGAAAGGTGACATGCTTTACCGTAAGCATCACCAACAATCTGAATTTCGATATGACGTGGTTCCTCGATTAATTTTTCAAGATACATTCCGTCATTACCAAAAGCAGCTAATGATTCTTGACGAGCACTATCCCAAGCTTTTTGAAGTTCTTCAGCTTTCCAAACAGCTCTCATACCTTTTCCACCACCACCGGCAGTAGCTTTAAGCATTACTGGATAACCAAATTCTTCAGCTAATTTTTGTGTTTGTTCGAATGATTCTAATAAACCATCTGAACCTGGTACACAAGGAACTCCTGCTTCTTTCATTGTAGCTTTAGCAGAAGCTTTATCCCCCATTCTGTCAATCATTTCAGGAGCAGCACCAATAAATTTGATACCATGTTCCTGACATATTTTAGAAAACTTTGAATTCTCAGAAAGAAATCCGTATCCCGGATGTATTGCATCTGCATTAGTAATTTCGGCAGCAGCAATAATATTTGACATTTTCAAATACGATAAGTTACTCGGAGGTGGACCTATACAAACCGCTTCATCTGCAAATTTAACATGCAAACTTTCAGCATCGGCTGTAGAATAAACGGCAACAGTTTTAATCCCCATTTCCTTACATGTACGAATTACACGAAGTGCAATTTCCCCTCTATTCGCAATTAATATTTTTTTAAACATCTTTTTAAAATTAGATAATTAGATAATTAGATAGTTTGATCATTAGATTATAGAAAATTTCTAAAACCCAAAATCTAAAATCTAAATTTTTATGATGGATCTACTAAAAACAATGGTTGATCAAACTCAACTGGAGACATATCGTCTACTAAAATCTTAACAATTTTACCAGAAACTTCAGATTCAATTTCATTGAATAATTTCATTGCTTCAATAACGCAAAGAACATCTCCTTTTGCAATTGTTGAACCTACCTCTGCAAAAGCTGGTTTGTCTGGTGAAGGTTTTCTATAAAAAGTTCCAATAATTGGAGATTTTATAGTGATAAATTTAGAATTTTCAGCTGCTGCTGGAGCTTCTGTATTTGTTACTACTGGAATAGCCTGTGGTACTACAGCTTGTGGTAACGTTGCTTGAGTAGGCAATTGTTGAACATACGTGGTTTCTGTTACATTACCCTCTAAAGTTGTTCTAATGGTGATTTTAACATCGTCCATCTCCAACTTTACTTCAGCAACTCCCGAATTTGCTACAAATTTGATTAGGTTTTGAATTTCTTTTAAATCCATAATATTCGTTTTTAGTTTAAATTTATTTTTTATCGTAAGCCCATTTTAGGTAAATAGATCCCCAAGTGAATCCACCTCCAAAAGCGGCAAAAATAATGTTATCTCCTTTTTTGAATAAATGCTCAAAATCGCTAAGTACCAATGGTAATGTAGCCGAAGTTGTATTTCCGTATCTTTCGATGTTCATTAATACTTTTGAGTCTTCTAAATTCATTCTGTGCGCAGTAGCATCTATAATACGCTTATTTGCCTGATGTGGAACTAACCAATTTACGTCCTGATTTGTTAAGTTATTTCTCTTAAGAATCAATTCGCTTGAATCAGCCATATTGGTAACAGCATATTTAAATACTGTTTTCCCATCTTGAATAATATTATGTCTATTATTTTGAACTGTTTCTAAAGTAGTTGGGATTAAAGATCCTCCTGCTGGTATTTTTAAGAAATCACGGCCTACTCCATCACTACGCAAGTATTCGTCTTGCAAGCCTAAACCTTCGTAATTTGGTTCAAATAATACTGCTCCTGCTCCATCTCCAAAAATAATACAAGTTGATCTGTCTGTATAATCTACTATCGAAGACATTTTATCTGCTCCTATTAGTAATACTTTTTTATATCTTCCTGATTGAATGTATGCTGCAGCCGTAGACATTCCGTAAAGGAAACTAGAACAAGCTGCTTGTAAATCGTATGCGAATGCATTTGTTGCGCCTATTTCTGTAGCAACATAAACTCCTGTAGAAGCTACTGGCATATCTGCTGTAGCGGTTGCCATTATTATCATATCAATCTCCAGAGGATCAATATTAGCTTTGGCTATTAAATCTTGTGCTGCTTTTATGGCAAGGAATGAGGTTCCTTTATCAGTATCTTTAAGAATTCTTCTTTCTTTTATTCCGGTGCGGGTAGTAATCCATTCATCGTTGGTATCTACCATAGTTTCTAAGACTTTGTTTGAAAGTACAAAGTCTGGAACATAAGCTCCAACAGCGGTTATTGCGGCTGTGATTGTATTCATTATATTCAATTATTTCCTTCCAAATACTGGTATTTGAAAAATTTTTAAAAGACTTGAAAATTACAAAAAAAATTCTAAACGTAATGTCTTAATTTTCTTAAATAAAGAAAATTATTACTAACAAAAAAAACTCTCACATAGTGAGAGTTCTAATATCATTTACAAAAATGTATTAAGCAACAGCTACAGATTTATCTATAACAACTTGCCCTCTGTAGTACATTTTCCCTTCATGCCAGTAAGCTCTGTGGTATAAATGTGCTTCTCCAGTAATAGGACATGTAGCGATTTGAGCTACAGTAGCTTTATAATGTGTTCTTCTCTTATCTCTTCTTGTTTTCGAGATTTTTCTCTTAGGATGTGCCATTTTACTATATTATTTATCCGTTAATAGTTTCTTTAATTTGTCCCAACGAGGGTCAATATCTTCTTCTTTTGTACTCTCTACTTTTTGTTCTTTTATAGTTAACTCATTCAGCTTATCCAAAGCTTCAGTTTTTAAACTTCCGTCTTTAATTCCTGGATGAATTCTTTTTAGAGGAACCGAAAGTGCAATCATTTCATAGATATATTGTGCTATATCTATTTCGAATTCACCATAAGGCAGAATAAGCAATTCTTCATTGTCATTATTAAAAGCTTCTCCAAAACGCACTATCAACTTCATATTACCCTTTAATGGTAAATCAAAATCTTCGCTTGTTAAGTCACATGGTACATTTACCGTACCCTTGTGTTTGAAACCCAACTCTAACATGTTGCTTTTCTTCTCTAAAACTACATTTACCTTGATATCAGAATTTTGAAATTCTTCATAATCAAAGTTCTCAAAGAACACATTATTTATTTGATACTCAAAATGGTGTTTCCCTAACTTTAATCCTACGAAAGGAATTAAATATTCTTTTGTCTTGCTCATTTCAACATCATTTTTCCTAATTCATATTCTGAACCACAGAAGTCTGAATCGGGGTGCAAAGATATAAAATTATTGTAAAACTAATAATCTTATTCACCTTTTTTTGTTTATAACTGTTTTTCTTTTATTTTAAGAGGTTTTTTGCTAATCTCCTCATATTGATTACGAGAGCGAAATATGTCTATTGCCAAATAAACAGCCTCTTTAAATGAATTGTAATCTGCAACGTCTTTCCCTGCAATATCATAAGCTGTACCGTGATCCGGCGAGGTTCTCACCTTGTTTAAACCAGCTGTATAATTAACTCCTTTACCAAATGCTAATGTTTTAAAAGGAATCAATCCCTGATCATGATATGTAGCTACAATTGCATCATATTTTTCATATTGACCACTTCCAAAAAAACCATCTGCAGGAAAAGGTCCAAAAACCAATGTCCCTTTATCAAATATTTTCTTTAATGTCGGCTTTAAAATCGCATCATCTTCTTTACCAATTACACCACCATCTCCACAATGCGGATTAACTCCTAAAACTGCAATTTTCGGTTTATTGATACTAAAATCCTGAATCAATGATTGTTTAATCGTTTGAATTTTACGCTCTATTAATTCTTCTGTAAGATGCGATGCAACTTCACTTAACGGAATATGATCTGTTAACAAACCAACTCTTAGATTATCCTGAACCATCATCATCAAGGCATTACCCTCTAACTCCTGATCTAAATAATCTGTATGCCCAGGAAATTTAAACGTTTCCGATTGAATATTATACTTATTGATAGGTGCAGTTACCAAAACATCTACAATTCCTTCTTTTAAAGCTTTAGTAGCCGCAACAAAAGACTTTATCGCGTACTCCCCTACTTTATCATCATTAGCCCCCAGATTAATATCAATCCCTTCTCTCCAAAGATTAAAAACATTAATTTTTCCCGGCAAAATCTGATCTAATTTATCAATTCCATGCAACATTACCGATGAAGTAAAATTCTTTTTGATAAAAGAGAGAATTTTCACATTTGCAAAAATAACTGGTGTACACAGCTCAAGCATCCGAGAATCTTCGAATGTTTTAAGAACAACTTCGCTTCCAATACCGTTTAAATCTCCTATTGAAATTCCAACGATTATATTTTCTGCATTTTTTATCATGACCTCAGGTTATTTATTACTAATTTTGATGTGCAAATTTAGTAAAATAAAATAAGAAATGTTTACAGGAATCATAGAAACCCTTGGCAAAGTAACCGAAATAAGAAAAGACAGAGACAATCTTCATATAACTGTAGATTCTACAATCACAAACGAACTTAAAATAGACCAAAGCGTATCCCATAATGGTATTTGCTTAACTGTTGTAAATACACAGGACTCACTCTACACCGTTACAGCCATCGCCGAAACAATACAAAAGACAAATATTGGAGATTGGAAAACTGGTGATATTATCAATCTAGAAAGAGGCATGAAACTAAATGACCGTCTTGATGGGCACATTGTACAAGGCCACGTAGATCAAACAGGAAACTGTATTGCAATAGAAGAAGCCAACGGTAGCTGGAACTACACTTTCGAATATGACGAAAATCTGAACAATATTACAATCGAAAAAGGGTCAATTACCGTAAACGGAGTTAGCTTAACGGTTGTAAACTCTAAGAAAAACCAATTTAGCGTATCGATAATCCCTTATACTTTTGAAAATACTAATTTCAAAGATTTTAAAGTTGGAACTAAAATAAATCTAGAGTTTGATGTAATCGGGAAATACGTATCGAGATTATACAAAAACAACTAAAAAAAACAAAAGCATTAATAAACAAAAAACTCCAGCTATGCTGGAGTTTTTTGTTTATTCTTATATATAATATATATCCCGAACGATAATGCTCCTACAAGCAATAGCGAAAGGTTTTCATCAATTGGAGCAACAGGTGGTTTTATTGGCCCTTTTTGTGGAGGCCCCGGCGTAGGGGAACCTGCCAAAACTGTAGCGACATTAAACATGAAGAAAAAAACCATTAAAAACTTACTTGAAATAATTTTCATATAAAAATATTAGCTACCTGAGTTCAACACAATAAATAAAGGAAATCCGTTTTTTTTATTAAATCTTGCAATGAAAAAACTCAAAACAAAATTGCTGGACAAATGTATAAATTTAATAGAAAGCTGCAATACCTTAATAAAAAAAGCTTAAACAAATTCTAAAAAACACAACAATTATCATCAACAAAAACACACAACCACCTGATTATAAGCTATTTTATTTCTTATCACATCCACACAATTCAGCATTTAATAAACTAAAAATCCTACACAAAAAACATTACCAAGACATAAGCTAAAACCCAAAAACCGCTCCTCATTATCAAATTCTTATTTACTTCAGAAGTACAAAAACAATTAATTTACTAAAAATCAATACTTTAATTACAAATTGAACGATTTTTCCTTGTTTTTATAATGAGTTTCACCCAAACACAACTCCTTTAAAAATACCTACTATGAAAAATCCCGTTATCAACAACAAGATTGACTTTACCAAAACCCAAAGCACTTGTCCTTATGCTACGAAATCACACGTCCCTCTTGATTTTTACGACGAATCATTTATTGCAAATCCTGAATTGACGTTTCAGAAACTAAGAAACATTGCTCCAATTCAGCAAATTACATTGGGGGAAGAATTCCCCATATGGCTAATTTCCAAATACGATGACGTAACCAACATGCTACGCGACCCCAGATTTGTCAAATCTCTAAACAACTTGCAAACACTTAACAACGAATCCTCAAAAGAAAAAGCCAAACGAACAACAGCCACATATATACTAAGAAGATGGCACATGCTTTCCAGCGATCCACCTCAACATACACGACTGAGAGGTTTTGCACAAAAAGCTTTTACCCCAAAAATAGTTGCCGAGATGCGTCCTCGAATTCAACAAATAACCGATGAGCTAATAGATAAAATCTACGACAACAAAAAAATAGATTTCCTTGATGATTTTGCTTACCCACTTCCTTTTACAGTAATTATCGAATTATTAGGTATCCCGATTGAAGACCAAGAAAAACTTAGACGCTGGTCAGATGTTTTGATTGAGTCTCATATAACTGAGAAAAACAAACAATCTCTCAATGAAAGTTCTGAAGCTTTTATCGACTACATGAAAAACATACTAGATTTACGCAGAAAAAAACCTGGTAACGACCTTATCAGTGCTTTTTTAAAACTGGAAGAAGCCGAAGACCATATGACAAAAGACGAACTTTACGCCTCTATCCCACTACTTATCATCGCTGGCCATGAAACCACACTTAACCTTATTAGCAACGGAATGCATGCTTTATTATCTCACCCTGACCAGTTGGAGCTTTTAAAAAACAATCCAAAACTAATTCATTCTGCTATCGAAGAGATGCTACGATACAATAGCCCCCTTTTTGCTTCAACAATGCGATTGGCCGCAGAAGACATCACTATCAAAGGGATTACAATTAAAAAAGGAGAAGGAGCATTGGCATTATTCTCATCTGCAAACCAAGACGAAGCTGTGTTCAACGATTCACTTCGCTTTGATATAACCCGAGAGAACAACAAGAATCTTGCTTTTGGTCATGGAATACATTTCTGTATGGGAGCGGCCTTAGCTCGCCTAGAATGCGAAATAGCCATAAATACTATTTTAAACCGATTACCAAATTTAAGATTCGATAAAGAAGCCAAAGTTCTTAAATGGCGCCCCAGTAACATAATACGAGGATTACATAAATTCCCTGTTGTTTTTTGAACCCTAAAAATTTTTATCCATAAAAAAAGCCTTTACATTGCTGTAAAGGCTTGATTTTAGTAGTGGTCCCACCTGGGCTCGAACCAGGGACCACCTGATTATGAGTCAGGTGCTCTAACCAGCTGAGCTATAGGACCGGTTTTGAGGTTGCAATATTACCACTATTTTTCATTTGTAGCAAATATTTTGCAATGATTTTTACATTAATTTCGTTAATAATTTCAGTAAAATCAAAACTATCTGATTCTTAAGCTTCTAATTTCCGTATTAAATACTCTAAAATTATTTAATTTCCTGACAAAGCTCAATCAAAACCTCATTTGTGCTTTTGGGATGTAAAAAAACAACTAGTTTATTATCTGCACCTTTTTTGGGATTTTCATTTAAAACAACAAAACCTTCCTTTTTCAACCGCTCTACTTCCGCAACAATATCTGTTACATCAAAAGCGATATGATGAATTCCTTCCCCTTTTTTTTTTAAAAACTTAGCAATCGGACTTTCTGGGTTTGTCGCTGCCAGAAGTTCAATTTTATTTGGTCCGTTTTGGAAAAATGAAGTCATCACTCCTTCACTTTCCACCGCTTCTGATTTATAAGCAGGAGCTCCAAAAAGCTTTTCAAACAAAAGATTCGAAACTTCTAAATCTTTAACCGCAATCCCTATATGTTCTATTTTATTCATCATCTCAATTTATTGATTAACGTATGTATTAAAATAACCACATTCGGCAATAACATCCTGATAATATTTTGTATCCGAATAATCTTTTTTCAGCACTTTAAAATTATTCCACGCCAAGAAATTTATCTTATCATCATCTGCAGTCCACCAATTTTTAACCGCAATATACTTTTTATTGTAATATTCATTTCGCTCACATTTTGCCAGCATATAAGTACACTTTGCCTTTTGCTCTTTGGTTGTAGCAGCTTCCAGAGCTTTTTGATAATACATTTTAGACACTGAGCAATCTGTGATCATTTTTTTCATAGAATCTCTAAATGAATACGGACTTGAACCATAGCCTACAATTCCGATCTCATAAAAACTTCTTCCGTTTCCAAAATGGGTGATATTATAAAATGCATTCCCTAGTAATAAACTGTTTGTATATACATCTTCGTTTTTAGCCAGTTTATCTTGCATGGCTTTTATAGTCGTTAAAAATTCTATTTGAGAATATTTCTTTTTTTGGAATGCAGAATGGTCACAATCATGACAATCTTTTATATTTCCGTTAAACGGATTTCCATAAAAAACTGCATTTTGTAATGTATCCGTTTGTTGCATGAAAGTAATTGCTTCAGGGATTTTATTTTGATATGTTGCCTGTATTGCTTGAAAATTATTGATGTTATTTAAATTCAAATTATAAATACTGTAACCTATTTTCTCAATTTCGGTTTTATCCGGCTTAGCCAAAAATGCTTTCATTCCTAACAAATTCTTTTCGACATCATAAAAAGAATTCCCTGTTCCCCAATAACCATAAGCCGACGTATTAGCAAACAACTCTGCCATTACATAATTTTTTTGCTCTGTATAAAGAGTCATTAAATACATTTTACTCCAGCTTGAAGCGTTTTCATAACGAAAATCACCTACTTGTTGCTTCGGAAGCTCTTTGTACAACCAATTTAGATCTTTAAGAATTGTTTTTTCATTTTTAGAATTTAACTTATCAATCTTGCTCATATTATTTACAAAACGAAGTAATCTAAGCTGATTATTTGCCAACTCTGTTTTAGGCATTGTCTTTTCGGCTTTGGCAAAATTCTCATCAGCCTTAGCAAAATTCCCTTTTAATGTTTGCAAATACGCTAAAGCAATATCCCACAAATAAGGCTTTTCCGTATTTCCTGCTGAAGCAATTTTAGACACTAAATCGAATGCTTTTAAATCAATTTTCGCTTGATTTCCTTTCTTGTTTTCAGCAACAGTTTGTTTTATTGCAGGCGCACCATAATCAGTAGAGCCCTCAGAATTGACTCTAGCCAACTCAAATGAATTATTAATCCCTTGCTCTTGCTGATTAACTAACCTTGTAAGCAAATAATTTAAATGTTCATTTTTTGGATCTAATTGATAAATTTTATCAATCGCTTGCGCTTCATCTTTATAATACCCATGAATTGCCCAAAGCGCTGCTTTTTCTTTATTATTTTTGGCCATAGTCAAAGATTTATTCCAGTCTGCTTCATTTTCTGGGTGAAAACTATAAGCTGTAACAATTCTCATTTCTGGACATTTATCAAAAACTTGCGCATATAAATAATTAGAAATCGAATATTTACCTTGCTGATGATTTATTCCTGCCACATAAGCAAGCGCACGATAATACAATACATTTTTAGGAACAGCTGCTTCTGTTTTATTAAAAAACGTAATTGCTTTTTGCTTATTACTACTATAAAAATAAGCTTTCATGGTAAGAAACCAATACCTGTTTTTTAAGAACGGATCTGATATAGTATTATACACGTTTTCGATAGATTGAATCATTTTTAAATCATCAAAGGTGTTAGCAACCCTAGGTTCATAACTCCAATAATCTTCTCCAACTGAAACTGTTTCTATCTTTTGTGCCAAATATAAAAACTCGATAAAAGCCTTCGTTTTATCATCTTTCAAATTTATTTTTTTACCCCATTTTAAAGAAGCCTGATTTCCTTTTTTGTTTTTAAAAAAAACATGAAGCTGTTCAATTTCTTCCTTATATTTTGAAGCATTTTCTTTATCATACGAATATCTTGAAGTATTATCCCCAATTAAAAAATAACTTACCGTAGCAGTATCAACCTTAGTTTTTAAATAGGCATTCCAATCTGATTTGATGTCATCATTAAATCTAGAATTATGTTGAGTATCAAAACCAATCCCGTAAAAAACTTCTCCAGAGTAAAACAATGGTCTGTATGATTTTTCGACAAAAGTTTCGGGAGTAAAATTCGAACTATACCCCATTCCCCAATCATCTCCGCCTCCGCAAGCATAAATTATACCATAGGCAAACAATAAAACACCACTAAAAACAAGAAAGAACTTGTTTAAAAACATTTTTTTCATAATTTTTTAAATTGAATTCATCTAAGTCGTAAAAAATAATCTCTTTAGGATATTGAGCCGTATTCTCCTCCAGATCGGAAGCCATTTCTAGCAAATCATCCTTAGAAATCGCTTCTATTTTTAAAACATCACCTTCTTTGTAAAAAGTACCTTTTTTATAATTGGAGTTCTTTACAGTAAAGTATTTTTTTCGACTTAATACAAAATTAGTATCATTTTGCAATTCTTCTATATCTATTTTACTTTTTAATCCTATTACTTTATTGTCTCGAATATGAACCGCCCAAGAATAAATTGGCAAGGCAAAATCAAGCGGTAAAGGATATTTCTTTAAACTTTTTATGTATCGCTGCGCAACTCTTCTGTCGTAAATAGAGTTAAGAGAATCGGGCGCAATTGTTCCCATATTATAATACATTAAAACCCCAGTATCAACATTTGGAATTTTAGTCTTTTCAAAATATTTTACCTGATGCAACCGTATTGTAGCTGAGAGCTTTTTATGAGATATCTTCTTGAAAGTTTCTATAAATTTTAAATAATTTAATTTACTTGCCAATGTCCAATCGCAATCGATTTGGATTTCCTGACACGAAATTCCATTTTTTTTATTGATTAACTCGACAAAATCAAATGTTTTTTTAGCTAAACTATCTACATCAATTCCTTTTTTCAACATCACTTTATTCTTGATGTATACCACTGGAACAACTGCTAAGTTTTCTATCTTACTTTCAAAATGTATTGGACTAAGCGGGAATGCTTCTTGAGTTTTTGGATGCAAATCGACATCAAAATACCGGATATAAATCTTACTGATATTATTTTGCTGCAAAGCTTCTTTCTCTTCTGTAGATAATTTAAAGATAGTTTTCCAATAATAAAAAGCTGCAACTGGTTTTTCTTGTTTATTACATGAAATCAATAATAAAAACAAAACACTAAAAACAATGCGAAATTTCAAAATATTCTAAATTAAGTTTACTGTCAAATGTAAGGATACATTTTATTTTATTAATAAATACAAACGAGTTTATCTATAAATAATTTGAGGTAAATCTAACTTACCTTTATTTTAATCCAAAGCAACAACTCCCAATAATTCGATAAAAAATTTCGATTAAAGCAAATATAATTGTTATTTTGTGCAATAAAAATCTAAACCGATTATGTTGAAAAGCAACTTAAAATATATTTTCTTTTTATTAACCTTATTAATGGTAAGTTGCGCCAAACGCGGAAGCATAACCGGAGGATTAAAAGACACCCTTGCACCTGTTTTATTATCTAGTGTTCCTAAAAATTTTAGCACAGAATTTAAAGGCAATACTATAAAATTGACATTTGATGAGTATGTAAAAATTAAAAACGCGAATAAACAATTGATTATTTCGCCACCAATGAAGCATGAACCTCTCATAAATCCTACAACGGCGAGCAAATACATCACTATAAAAATAAACGACACTTTACAACCTAATACTACCTATAGTTTTAATTTTGGGCAAAGTATTACTGATAATAATGAGGGAAATCCGTATAACCAATTTAAGTACATTTTTTCTACAGGAAGCTATATAGATTCCTTGGCCCTTGGCGGAAAAATAAAAGATGCACATGATAAACAATCAGACTCATTTGTATCTGTAATGCTTTATGAAATAAACGACACTTATAAAGATTCGGTTGTTTACAAGGAAAATCCACGATATATTACCAACACATTAGATAGTTTAAAGACGTTTAGATTAGAGAATCTAAAGGCTGGAAAATATCTTCTGGTTGCTCTAAAAGACAAAGGAAATAACAATAAATTCAACCCTAAGGATGACAAAATAGGATTTATAAAACATCCTATTACAATACCTAATGATACTATTTATGAATTAGAATTATTTAAAGAAGTACTACCTTTAAAAACACATAAACCTGCTCAGGTTTCAGGAAACAGACTAGTTGTAGGTTACGATGGAAAACAAAATTTTAAGAACTCCAGACCTAAGATTATCTTAAAGAACAACGGAGAAATTCTCCCAACAATTGTTACTCAATTTCCTAAAAAAGATTCACTTCAGGTATGGTATAAACCTCTAAAAGTCGATTCTCTATCGATGGAAATCACCAAAGACAACTACAAAAAGAATTACTCTTTTAAGATAAAAGATCAAAAGAAAGATACTTTACATATTAATGCGCTGCAAAGTGGAATTATCCATTTTAGAGACCGATTTACATTAGAAAGCGGAACCCCTTTGGTTCGCTTTGATGAATCAAAAATAAAACTAATAAACAAAGATTCTGTCGCAGTTCCTTTTAAAACTGAATATGATGATTTTGATCAACGCCTATTCTTTGACTTCAAAAAAGAACCTTCTGAAAAATACTCATTTACTTTTTTACCTGGAGCATTGATTGATTTTTACGAAAAAACAAATGATACTTTAAAATATACTTTAACAACAAAAACTCCTGCTGATTATGGGAATCTTACCCTTAATTTACAGAATGTAAAACGCTTCCCTATAATTGTTGAATTAACCAATAAAAAAGGTGACATTATCTTAGCCAATGATTACTCTGAAGATAAAACTACGTTTGAGTTCAATCTTTTGGAACCTGATGTATTTACAGTTCGCGTGATTTATGATGATAATAAAAACAAACAATACGATCCAGGTAATTATTTAGAAAAAAGATATGCCGAAGAAGTCAATTATTATCAAAAAGAGATCAATGATGTTCGAGCCAATTGGGATGCCACACATACTTTCGATTTAAGCATACCATACAATCCCGAACTTGAGAAAAAAGAAGAAGAAAAGAAGAAGAAAAAATAATTTTAAATTTGAATAAAACATAGAAACTCCTTTTTGTTCTTCAATTGCTAATTATTTATCCCATCTAATTTTAAAGAACATTTTTTTAGCCTTAACTATAATAAAACTTTTAATAATAAAAAAGCCTCCAAGATTCATAATTCTGGAGGCTTTTTATTAAAGTTTTTCTGGTTTCTCACCAATAGGACCAATAAAAATAGGATCTTCATAAGGGGCTTGCATTCCTACCTGAATAATAGTATAGTCACCATCACACAAGCTAGAAGCATACGCCTTAGCCTGACTCATAGTTGAACCACTTGACGATGCACCACCTCCACCTTTGCATCTAATTTCTATATAACCTCCCGCACCAATCATTTTCATTTCACCTTTACTTAAAAAATGTACTGAGTCTAAATTAATTTTCTTCATAATATTAAATAATAAATTAAAATTTCACCTACTCTATTTTAGCTTTTCGGCTGACGCGTTATCTACATTAAATTATTAACCAACATCTAAAGTAAATGAAATTAACTTAAAATTAGTATTTTATTTACATATTTTTTACATATAACATTAATAATCTTATAATTATAATCCAAAAAAAAGAATATAAGAAGAATCACCTTCAGCCATCATTGAATATATTTCGAATTATACGTCTTTATATCCCAATTTTATTATTCATGATGTCCGTGAGAATAAAAGAAAAATTTATTTATTTTTTAGAAAAAAGATATGCCGAAGAGGTTATTTATTTCTCAAAAGAAATCGACGTTAGAGCCAATTGGGATGTTGATCAAGTTTTTGATCTAAGCATTCCTTATAATCCAGAATCTGATAAAAAAACAGACAAAAAGAAAACCGATAAAAAGAAATAAACTACAATCCCTGGATTATAAATTGATCTTTATCATTCAGGAAATCAAGTTTTTTTCTTGTTTCATACATTTTTTCTTTATCTAATTCCGTAATAAAAACACCTTCTATTTCTTGGGGAGTAATTAAATATTCTCCAAGAAAATCTATTACTTGTGAGTGCCCAATGTGCTCGTATCCATGATAATCTAAACCAATTCTGTTTACCCCTACCGAATAACACATGTTTTCGATAGCACGCGCTTTTAATAATGTATCCCATGCATTAGTGCGTATTTTAGGCCAATTGGCTACATATAATAGCAAATCATAGGATTCTGTATTTCTAGAAAAAACAGGAAATCTAAGATCATAACAAATTAGCGGACATATTTTCCATCCTAAATAATCTACAATTAGTTTCTGATCTCCTTTGGTATACACTTTATCTTCTCCAGCGAGAGTAAATAAATGTCGCTTATCATAATATTTTGTTTCTCCTGAGGGAAAAACAAATAATAATCTATTATAAAACTCCCCATTCTCCTCGATTACCAAACTTCCGGTAATTGCCCTTTTTGTAGCTCTAGCTAATAAACTCATCCACTCAACGGTTTCTCCTTGCATTGTTTCGGCAACGCTAGAAGGATTCATAGTAAATCCTGTAGAAAACATTTCGGGAAGCACAATCAAATCAACAGCTTCGCTAATTTCATGAATCTTTTGTTCGAAATAATTTCGGTTTTTTTCTGGGCTTTCCCAGTATAGATCTGTTTGAATTAATGCAATTTTCATATTGTAAAAATACTCTTTTTTAAAATAAATCAGCTCATTCGACTTTAACTCCAAATAGATTATTTCTTAAAATTCATCCAACTCAACAAACATCACACTTTTGGGAATAAAAAAACATTAAACAAAAAAATATTGCAATATTTTTGCAAAATATTGCAAAAATATTTCAAATCGTGAGAATAAATTATATATATTTGACCACATACAAATAACCAACCAAACCATAAAACAATGAAAACCAGAAAATTATGAAAACCAAATTATTATCTTTAGTATTTATTGGAGGAATGAGCCTAACAATAAACGCACATGAAAATGCAATAAAAAAGCATTTCTTAGAACAAAGCACGAGTCAAATTGAGATAACTGGTAAAGTAGTAGGTCAAGATGACGGAATGCCAATAGCCGGAGCGACCGTATACGCAAAAAGCAATAACCGAATAGCAACGATTACTGATGAAAACGGAAACTTTAAACTAAATGTTCCTGAAAGTGAAAGTTTTGTTGTCGTTAACTATATGGGATACGGAACAAGCGAATCCAAAATAAATGGCACAAATCAATTACTTATAAGTTTAAAACCATCTGAAAATGTTTTAGAACAAGTTTTTGTTACTGCATTAGGCGTTAAAAAAGTAAGCAAATCTCTAACCTATGCAGTAACCGAGCTAAAGGGATCTGAGTTTAACAAAGCAAAAGAAGCCAATATCTCAAATGCTTTGGTGGGTAAAATTGCCGGAGTAAACGTTAGTAGTACAGCAACAGGACCAAACGGTTCGACCAGAGTTGTAATACGTGGAAATGGCTCCTTAAACGGAAATAACCAACCTATGTATGTTGTAAATGATTTACCGATAGACAACACACAACTTAATCTACCCGGAACAGGAAATGCGCCTGGCTCACCAAAATTAAATGTTGACAGAGGAGATGGAACTGCTTTAATAAATCCTGACGACATCAAGTCTATAACAGTTCTTAAAGGAGGAACTGCTGCGGCTTTATATGGTGCTAATGCTGCCAATGGAGTAATCTTGATTCAAACCAAAAGAGGTTCTGCTCAAAAAGGCATCGGGATTGACTATAACACATCATTTACTCTAGAAACTCCCGCAGTTATACCAGATTGGCAATATGAATACGGAGCTGGAGATGCGGGCAAAAAGCCTTTAACCCAAAATGAAGCCATAGCTACCGGACGCTGGTCTTGGGGAGCAAAAATGGACGGAACTGATGTAGTGCAATTTGATGGAGTAAAAAGACCTTATAGCCCACAAAAAGATAATATTAAAAATTTCTACAGACCTGGAACTACATATATAAACTCAATTGCGTTATCTGGTGGTACCGACAAAGCAAGTGGCCGTCTTTCGTTCTCTAACATGAATAGCGAAGGTATTGTACCAAATGCCGACTTTAATCGCAAAACAATCAATTTAGCCAGTAATGTAAATCTAACTGATTGGTTAAAATTTGATGTGGTAACACAATACAACCTAGAAAAATCAAACAACAGACCAACTGTATCCGATGCTGAAGCAAACCCAAACTGGGGAACTTACTTAATTGCAAATACTGTAGACATTAGAAACTTAGCTCCTGGATATGATGAAAACGGAAGAGAAGTAGCATGGAACCCTGTTCCCGTTGCAACAAATCCTCAATTTGTAGTGAATAGAATTAAAAATAATGATACTAAAAACCGTTTTGTGGGGATGGCAAACGTAAAATTAAACTTTACGCCAGATTTATTTTTACAAGGTCGTATCGGTCAAGATTACACAAACTATGAATTCTTTGGATACATCCCTAAAACTTCTTTAAATACCCCTGATGGTTACGTTCAGGGTTCAAAAATGATATTATCTAATATAAATTCTGAAGCAATACTTAATTACACCAAGAAAAACATATACAGAGGAATTTCTTTAAGCTCATTAATAGGAGTTAATTCTAGAACGACACTAAGAGACGAAGTAAGAGTGGATGGAACAGGATTTGTTCTAGACGATTTTTACTCACTAACAAACTTAAAAACTGTAAGCTATACATACCCTTACGGAAAAACAAAAACCAACTCAGTTTACGGTGCGATAGATTTAGATTATAAAAATGTATTCTTTTTAAACTTTACAGGACGCCAGGATTGGTTCTCTACACTATCTAAAGATAATAACACCGTATTCTACCCTTCTATTGGATCTAGCGTAATAGTTTCAGACATATTAACAATGCCAAGCTGGGTTTCTTTTGCAAAATTAAGAGGTTCATGGGCACAAGTAGGTGGAGCAACTCCTGACCCATACGCATTAAATCCATCTTACTCTATGATTCAAGGAGGACATAATGGGCAACAACTCCAAGGTCCAACTAGCTCAAGAGTACCTAGCCCTACTCTAAGCCCTTTAACCTCAACAACATTTGAAATAGGTACAGATTTAGGTTTTTTTAATAATCGTATGAACATTGATTTTGCTTGGTACAATCGTAAAACAACCAACGACATTGTAGAAACTACTATTTCTAATGCATCTGGAGCAACTACTTCTTTATTAAATCTCGGAAAAATGAGAAACGAAGGTGTAGAACTTTTAATTAATGGAAAAATTATGAGTTCAGAAAATTTCTCATGGGATGTTACCTTCAATGGATCTTATAACAAAAACACAGTAGAAGCCTTAACCGAAGAATTAACCTCTATAACAATGGCATCTTCTGTAAATAATTATGCAATTATTGCAAGTGATGTTGGCAGACCATATAGTATCATAAAAGGATATAAACCTCTTAAAGATGCAAATGGAAACACTGTTTATAATGTAAGCGGAGGCTCGGCTACCACAGAAAGAGGACCACTTGAAGAATTAGGTCAAGGTGTACATCCTTGGGGAGCAGGTCTTAGTAATGAATTTAGATACAAAGCAATAACCTTTAGCTTCTTGATAGATGCGAAATTTGGAGGTAGCCTATATTCTGGTACCGATTTATATGGAACTCGTATGGGACTTACAAAACTTACTCTGGAAGGACGTGAAAATGGATTACCAATAAAAGGTGTCGATAAAAACGGAGGAACTGTAGATATGGTTATTGCTCCTGAAAACTTAAGAACGTATTATGACGGATTAAAAAACATAACATCTGAATTTGTTTATGATGCTAGTTTTGTAAAATTGAGACAAGTAATTATCGGATACCAATTGCCTATTAATAAGATTAAAGGTCTGTCTGTAATTCAATCAGCATCAATTTCATTTGTTGCCCGAAATTTATTCATTCTTTATAAGAAAACTCCAAACGTAGATCCTGAATCAGTTTTTAGCGCTGGTAATGCTCAAGGTATAGAACAATTTGGTGTACCTAGAACCAGAAGTTTTGGTTTAAGCTTAAGTGTTAAAATATAAAAATTAAAAGACATGAAAAAGATAACAACCCTATATATAGCAGGCATCCTTTTATTAAGCATATCAGCTTGTACTAAAGATTTTGAGGAAACTAATACAAATCCAAACGCAGTAGATAAACCTACTCCAAATTTCATTTTTAGCAGATCTCAGCTTGACGGATTAAACAATAATTATTTTTTTACCTCAATTATTGAATGTGGTCAAATGATGCAACATTATTCCACTTACAAAGAAGCATCAGGAGCAGGAGACAAATACCTTGACAACGAAGTATATTACTCTGCCTTTTTTGCACGAATATATCCAAATGCAATAAACGAAGTAACTATTGTAATAAACACACTAAAGGATAATCCAGAAAATATCAACAGGTATAATATTGCCAGAATTTGGAGAGCTTACCTATTTCACCGTGTTACAGATTTATATGGAGACGTTCCATACTCTCAAGCTGCAAAAGCAAATTCTGATCTGCTTTTTTTACCTAAATATGATAGTCAGGAATTTATATATAAAGATTTACTGAAAGAATTAGATGAAGCAGCATCAGCATTAACCACATCCAAACCTAGTTTTGGCGAGGCTGATTTAATATACGATGGTGATATTAATAAATGGAAGAAATTTTCATATTCATTAATGCTTCGATTAGGAATGAGATTATCTAAAGTTGACCCAGCGCTTTCTAAAACTTGGGTAAATAAGGCAATTACAGGTGGGGTAATCCTTAATGCTGCCGATAATGCCATAATGGAATATAAAGACGGGCCAAACGATATAAACCGTAATCCATCTGCTCTAGATCCAATAACTCTTGATTTTGCAAAATCATCTTTCGGACAAAAAAACAATGAAGGCGGAAAACTTAGTAAAACTTTTATTGATATACTAAAAACTACTAACGATCCAAGAATTAGTATATACGCAGGTGTTTGGCAAGGTACGGTACAAAATACAAGTCCTGCCGTGCAAAAAGGTTTTCCAAACGGAACTAAAATAGCACCAACTCCAATTGAGCAGGCTACTTATTCTGAACCAAACCAAAGTACCGTTCTTAAAGTTGATTCTCCTCTTATTATAATTAGTAATGCCGAAACTAATTTATATCTGGCAGAAGCCGCTCTTAGAGGATGGTATGTGGGAGAATCTGACCAAAGTTTATACGAAAAAGCGGTAAAAGCTTCTTTCCTAAATGCTGTGATTTATGGACCATCTTACGCCATAACTGATGCAACCCCATATTTAACTGCAAATCCATATTTAGCTGGAGGCACATTTGATCAAAAAATGAATCAGATACATACTCAATTCTGGATTGCTTTATTTGTAGATGAACAAGAGGTTTATGCAAACTGGAGAAGAACTGGCTACCCAATATTAACCCCTGTAAATTTTCCTGGAAACGTGACAAACGGCACAATACCAAGGCGTTTTAAATATCCAACTGCCGAATATTCTGTTAATTCTGCTAACTTAGCAGAAGCAGTTAAGCGTCAGGGCAGCGATGCGTTTACAACAAGAATGTGGTGGGATAAACAATAATATAAATAAATTAAATGAGTATTATAATTCTTTCGGCATGCATTATTTTTTTAGTGCTACAAATAACTTGGTTTAAAATCAACCCATTTATTGCCTTTATTATAACATCATTATTGGCAGGCCTATTATTAGGTTTGCCAATAATAACGTTAACACAAACCATTCAGAAAGGTTTGGGCGATATGCTGGGCTCAATTGCCCTAATTATCATATTTGGTACCTGCATTGGTAAACTTACTGTTTCTTCTGGAGCCGCATCTGTAATTGCAAAAACAGTTATGGAATGGACAGGCGAAAAATACGTACGATTAGGCTTAATGATTACAGGATTTATTGTTGGAATCCCTTTATTTTATAGTGTAGGCTTTATACTTTTGGTTCCCTTAATATTTTCTGTAGCCAATCAGTTTAAGCTACCCAAGGTATATATAGGTATTCCTATGCTTGCATCACTTTCGGTTGCCCATGGTTTTTTGCCTCCTCACCCATCACCAATGGCTTTAAGCAATACCTTAAGTGCCGACATTGGCTTGGTTTTAACCTATGGTATTATTGTTTCTATACCAACTATTCTTATTGCAGGTTTATTGTTCTCTAACACACTTAAGAATATTAAATCTAATGATAAAAACATTATTGTTCCAACCGAAGAACCTACAAACCAAGCTACAAAACCTAGTTTTTTTACAAGTATAGCTTCTTCATTATTTCCAGTATTTGGTTTAACGATTACTTCCTTATTACCATTAGTCTGGAAAAACGAACAAGTAGAACTAATATGCAAAACTATAGGCGAACCTAGTATTATCATGTTAATTTCATTAATCATTTGCACCTACACATTAGGCTTTCGTACAGGTAAAAACATGAAAACCATTATGGAGGAATATGCAGTTGCGATAAAAGACGTTGCATTAATAGTACTTATTATTGGGGGAGCCGGAAGTTTAAAAGAAGTAATGATGGTAAGTGGCGTAAGTCAAACCATTGTCGAATCTTTAATACAAATAGACATTCATCCTTACTTACTCGCCTGGTTAATAGCTGCATTAATACGAATTTGTGTTGGATCGGCCACTGCTGCAGGCTTAATGACTGTCGGAGTTTTAGTACCTTTATTACAATTAAAATCATTAGACCCCAACTTATTGGTTCTTTCTATAGGCGCAGGTAGCCTGATGTGCTCTCATGTAAACGATCCAGGATTCTGGATGTTCAAAGAATACTTTGGCACCAGCATGAAAGACACCATTAAATCCTGGACAGTGATGGAGTCATTAGTATCCGTCCTTGGAATTATTTTTATTTTTATATTAAACATTTTTATACACTAATATTATGAGCTTATTACCACAAGAAAAATTTGAATCACTTGGCCTAACATTACCTCCAGCTCCTAAACCTTTAGGCATATACAAACCATTCTTAATCGATGGCAAATATTTATATTTATCTGGTCATGGACCTGTTAAAGACGATAAATCTTTAATTATAGGAAGAATTGGAGAAGATATGGACATTGAAGAAGGTAAACTAGCCGCAAGACAAGTAGGCTTAACAATGTTATCTACAATTGTTACCAATTTTGATAGTCTAAACGCAGTAAAAAGAGTAATTAAAGTACTCGGAATGGTAAATTGTACCTCTGATTTTTTACGTCATCCTTATGTTATTAATGGATGTAGCGAATTATTTGCTGAGGTATGGGGACAAGAAAACGGAATCGGAGTAAGAAGCGCCGTAGGAATGGGTTCTTTACCAGATAATATTCCTGTTGAGGTAGAAGCGATTTTCGAATTATATTAAAAAAGCTATGTCACTCCCGATAGCTATCGGGATTCAATGATTAACATTGATTTTTTTAATTAAACCATTAAGACATTAAGTTTCATTAAGAATCTAAGCTTAATTTTTCTTAACCTACTAATTTTCATTAAGAAGTCAAACTTAATTTCCTTAATATCTTAATGGTAAAAAAATATTAAATGTTTGATCTGTGAATCCCGATAGCTATCGGGAGTGGCAAAAAAAATAATAACTATGAACACAAATACCTCACAAACAAAAATTGCAACATTTGGAGAACTTCTATTACGAATGGGCATAGCCAATGGCAATCGATTTACGCAAGCCAAAGAAATGCAGGTTCATATAGGAGGAGCCGAAGCAAATGTTTGTGTACTACTTTCACAATTAGGCATAAATACCAATTACATAACTCGTTTACCTAACAACGACCTATCTCAGCTTGCATTAAATGAACTCCATAAGTACAATGTAAATACCACAGATTGTATTTATGGAGGAGATAGAATTGGCTTATATTTTATCGAATCAGGTAATCAGATAAGGCAATCGCAGGTAATCTATGACCGTAATAATTCGGCTTTTGCAACTATTGCCGAAGATGAAATAAATTGGGATAAAGTTTTAGAAAATACAACCCATTTTCATTGGTCTGGAATCAGCCCAGGAGTTTCTAACGAGGCAGGTTTAGTTTGCAAGAAAGCAATATTAGCCGCTCATAATAAAGGCATAACAATATCCTCTGACTTTAACTTTCGTACAAAATTATGGCAATACGGAAAAAGTCCTTCCGAAATTATGCCCGACCTTCTTTATTACAGCACAATTACTGTCGCCGACTTAGATTCGACAGAAATATATTTTGGCATTAAAACAGATAAAAACGATTCCGATTCTAATCGGTTTCTAAAAACATACGAATTGCTAAAAGAAAAAATGCCTTACCTAAAAACATTAGCTATGAGCTTCAGAAAATCAGAAGGTCAAACCCATTTGTATTCGGGCATGTTATTTCACGAAGGTAAATTTTACGAATCAAAACAATATCTAATACATTTAGTTACCGACCAGATTGGATCAGGAGACGCCTTTACCGCAGGATTACTTTACAGCCTTAAAAACAATCTATCAGGACAAGAATGTATAGATTGGGCAACGGCATGTGGCGTTATAAAACAAAGCGTAGTAGGAGACTTTGCAATAACCACATCCGAAGAAATAAACCATTTTATCAAATACGGCTCAAGTAATAGAATTAATAGATAAAACATAATTACAAAATGTATAATATTTTAAAAGCACAAAGAGTACTTCCTTTAGTCACACAAATCAGCATTAAAACTGCCGAGATTATACTAAAATCTGCTTCAGATTCAGGAATTAAAATCATTGAATTTGCTGCACGTGCTGATGACGCAAAAGAAGTTTTTGCCCAAATGGTAAATTTTAGAAACACAAATAACCTAGATATAAAATTGGCTGTTGGATCTGTCCTGACCTTAAATGATGCCGAAACGTACCATAAACTTGGTGCAGATTGCATCATATGCCCACATACAGATTTAGAAATAGGAGATTATTGTTTAAAAAATAACCTTTATTGGATTCCGGGAGCAGCTACATTAAACGAAGTTCTTCATGCTAATAAATTAGGAGCCGAAATAGTTAAGCTTTTTCCTGCTGATAAAATAGGAGGTCCTGATTATGTAAAAGCTATAAAAGCGCCATTTCCAAATTTAAAACTGATGCCTACTGGCGGTGTAACATTAGAAGAAAGCAATTTAAAATCTTGGTTTAAAGTAGGAGTTGTTTGTATAGGAATTGGCTCTCATTTGTTCTCCAAGGAAATGTTATCTCAATTAGATTATAATAAATCATTTGAAGCTTTTAAAAATTTAATTGCTATTGTTGATAAAACCAGAAAATAAAGACATGGAAAATAATTGGTGGGAAATAAATCCAGAAACGCGTATTGACACTCCTTTTTTAGCGCTTTATATCGACCGTATTCGATACAATATCGAGCACTTAATTGAATCTGTAAATGGGAATACTCAAAAATTAAGACCACATATAAAAACGCATAAACTTGGAGAAATTCTCGATTTGTTTAAAAAATATCAAATAAACAAAGTAAAATGTGCCACTATTGCCGAGGCCGAATTATGTGCCATTCATAATGTTCCTAATATATTATTAGCCTACCAACCCACAGGATTAAAACAAAAACGCTGGATTACCTTACTACATAAATATCCTCGCCTTAATTTTTCGACTATTGTTGATAATATCGACACAGCAAACGAATTGTCCGAGTTAGGCAAAAGCTACAATTTAAAGCTAAACATCTACCTTGATATAAATGCTGGAATGGATAGAACCGGAGTAAATTTTAAAAGCAATTGGAGTGATTTAGCCAGTGCCATAATCCAATTACCAAATATCAATTTCTTAGGATTACATATTTATGATGGCCATTTAAAAGGCACTATCGAGCAACGAACAAAAGAAGCATCAGATTCATTTACCCAGATAACAGATAAACTTTCTACACTTGAGCAAAAACTAGATTACAAACTAAAAATTGTTGCTGGTGGCTCTAATACATTTCCGTTTTATGCCACTCAGGAAAATGTAGAATCTAGCCCAGGTACATTTGTATTTTGGGATATTAATTATCAGACTAATTTACCTGAGCAGAGTTTTAAACCCGCAGCGGTTTTAGTGGGAACAATTATTTCTAAACCCACAGAAAATACTCTATGTATCGATATCGGATATAAATCTGTAGCTTCAGAAAACCCAATAGACAAACGTTTGACAATTTTAAATGACGATAAGTTAATTCCAATATCGCATTCCGAAGAACATTTAGTTCTCGAAAACAAAGGAAATAAACAATACAAACTAGGCGATACCATTTATGCAATCCCCTACCATATTTGTCCTACTTGTGCTTTACACGAAACAGTTCAGGTAGTAAACTCTCAGCAAGATATTTATAATCAATGGACTGTTCTTGCCCGCAATAAAAAAATAAGTATTTAAAAATAAAATACAACACTATGTTCATATTTGATGCACACCTAGACCTAAGCATGAATGCTATGGAATGGAATAGAGATTTAAGAAATGATGTATCTACATTGCGTCATTTAGAAAAAGGAATGAATGACAAACCAGATAGAGAAAAAGCTACTGTATCATTCCCAGATTTAAGAAAAGGAAACATCGGGATTGTAGTAGCAACTCAAATAGCACGATTTGTTAAACCCGATAGTAAAATTCCTGGTTGGAATTCGCCACAACAAGCTTGGGCGCAAACACAAGCACAAGTCTCCTGGTACAAATGCATGGAAGAGGAAGGCGAGATGACTGCAATTACCGATAAGAAATCATTACTAAAACAAATTGAATTATGGAATGATGGTACTCCAAATGACAAAAAACCTATTGGCTATATTTTAAGTCTCGAAGGTGCAGATTCCCTTATTGATGTTTCATACGTAGAAAAAGCGCACAATTACGGACTAAGAGCTATTGGTCCTGCACATTATGGCCCAGGTCGTTATGCTAACGGAACCGATTCTACAGGAAAAATGGGCGCAAACGGAATCGCATTGCTTAAAGAAATGGAACGTTTAAATATTATTCTGGATGCAACACATTTATGTGACGATGCTTTTTGGCAAGCCCTAGAAAACTATAACGGTCCAGTTTGGGCAAGTCACAATAATTGCCGAAGCTTAGTAAATCATAATAGACAATATAGTGATGATCAAATCAAAGAACTCATTTCCAGAGGAGCAGTTATAGGCGGCGCATTAGATGCATGGATGTTGGTACCAAATTGGGAACGAGGCGTTTCTACTCCATTAGGAATGCAATGTAATCTCGAAACCGTTTTTAAACATATGGACCACATATGCCAATTGGCAGGAAATGCAAATCACATTGGTGTAGGCTCAGATTTAGATGGCGCATTTGGGACAGAACAAACACCATATGATTTAAACACTATAGCCGATTTACAAAAATTAGTCTTCATCTTTAGAAGCCATGGATATTCAGAAGAAGATTTAAAAAATATCTTCCATCAAAACTGGATAAACTTCCTAATAAAAAATTGGGATTAAATAAAAGTCAAATTTGGAACAGCCTGCTTATACGATTGAAGTTTTTCATGATTAGGATCAACCTCAGTTATTACAAAATCTACTTCGGATAAGCTGGCAATTTTCATCTTTAAAACCGTATCCAATTTTTCGGATATTGTAAGTATAGCCGTTTTTTGAGAAGCCTGAATCATTGCTTTTTTTACCTGAACAGTTTCCCAATCAGAGTCTGAAAAACCTCCTTTGATATCTAATGCATTTGTTCCTAAAATTAATAAATCAACCTTAATACTTGATAACTGATGATACACATCTCCGCTCACACACATTTGACTATAAGGCGAAATACTCCCACCAATCATTATCACTTTCACATTAGGTTTATCCAAAAGTTCAACTGCAGATAAAACAGTTACGGTAAAAATGGTAAGATTTAAATCATTAGGAATTAATCGAATAAACTCTCTAATTGTAGTTCCTCCACCAATTAACAAAACCATTCCGTCGTGAAGCAATCCAACAGTTTTTTTTGCAATTATTTGTTTAGATTCACCAGCGTAAGTTTTTGTTACCGAAGAATGGTGATATGCTTTTGTCATAGCACCACCTTTCACCTTAATCAGTAAAGACTCTGATTCAAGTTCATTTATATCTCTTCGAATTGTATCCTCAGAAACAAACAATTGATTAGAAAGTGTGTCGAAACTCACTCGGGTATGTAAGTTAATCTCTTTTAAAATATGAGCTTTTCTTTCTTCCTTGGTGTAATTTACCAATTCGTTATCATTCATGCGTTTCCATTTATTATAACAAAAGTAAACAAATAATGCAATAATATTGCTGGAAGAAATAAAAAACTAACACAAAAACAACACAAAAAACATCATTTACAATACATTAAATACAAAAACACACATTGCAATTTTTTTGCAAAACAACTAATTTAAATCACTATAAACTTTAAATTTGTTTTTAACCAACCAAAAACCCTAACATGAAAAAAATCCTCCTATTTATTTTAACATTGTGCTATTCATTAGGGAATGCCCAAGAAACTTCAAACAATACAACTATAATTCCTGCACCTAATTTTTATAAAGCTACAGGTGATAGTATCGCTATAAAAGGACAAATAAAAATTGTTTTTAAAAACAATAAATACACCCCCAAAGAACTCAAAACAGCTCAAATTTTTGAATCTGTTATAAACAAAAACTCTTCTAAAAAGAAAGCTGATATTTTGGTTCAATTTACAACCGAATCCGCTTCCGCAAAAGGAGATAAGGAAGCTTACAAAATAAATATTACTCAAAAAGGTATTTTTGTTACAGGTCAAGAGCAAGGGCTATTTTATGCAGTACAAAGTTTACTTCAACTTTTGCCAAATAACTTAACAGTAAGTTCTCAGATCAAACTACCATGTATCGAAATTATCGATGAGCCTAGATACCCGTATCGAGGATTACATCTCGATGTATGTCGTCACTTTTTTTCGACAGATGTTATTAAAGATTTCATTGCCCAAATGTCTTATTACAAACTAAATAATTTTCATTGGCATTTAACTGATGATCAAGGCTGGAGAATCGAAATAAAAAAATATCCTAAGCTTACCGAAATCGGATCCAAAAGAGCACAAACACTCGTTGGGAATAAATTCGAACGATTCCCAAGATTTTTTGACAATACTCCCTACGGAGGTTATTACACACAGGAAGAAATCAAAGAAGTTGTAAAATTTGCCGAAGAGCATTTTGTAAACATTATTCCCGAAATCGAAATGCCAGGACATGCCTCTGCTGCCGTAGCTGCTTACCCAAACTTAGCCTGTTTCCCATCTACAGACTTAAAAGTAATTGAATCTTGGGGAGTTTTCGAAGATGTATTTTGCGCAGGCAAAGAAGAAACTTTTCTTTTCTTAGAAGATGTTTTAAAAGAAGTAATGGTCCTTTTTCCAAGTAACTACATACATATCGGTGGAGACGAATGCCCAAAATCACGATGGGAAAAATGTCCGAATTGTCAAAAGAGAATAAAAGACCTTGGCTTAAAAAATGAACATGAGCTACAAAGTTATTTTATTAAACGCATGGAAAAATTTCTAAATGCAAACGGAAGACAGATTTTTGGATGGGATGAAATTCTAGAAGGCGGCCTTGCTCCTAATGCAGCAGTTATGTCATGGCGTGGAGAATCTGGTGGAATTGCAGCAGCTAGAGACAAACATAAAGTCGTTATGACTCCGGAAGATTATGTTTATTTCGACCATAATCAGGGCTATTCTTTACAAGAACCATTATCTGTTGGTCGATTAACCACAGTTCATGAAGTATACAACTACAACCCAACTCCCGTAGATAGCCTAACCATAGAACAACAAAAATACATTCATGGAGTTCAGGCTAATATTTGGTCGGAATATGTAACCAGTCCAGCAAAACTAAATTATATGCTTTATCCAAGATTATTTCCATTTGCAGAAATAGCCTGGACTGAGACAAAGAATAAAAATTATTCGAATTTAATGCTAAAAAGATTCCCACATCATATAGAAAAATTGGAATCCGAAAAACGATTATATAAAGTCCCTACTCCATTTGGAATTCAGGACACCACTGTTATAGCGTCAAAATTTATTCTAGAAATACAACCAACCATTAAAAATGGACAAATTTTCTATACCATCGATGGTTATAATCCAGATGAAACAGCCAGTAATTATACAAAACCAGTTACGGTTTATATCCCAAAAGGAGAATTTAGAAACATCAAAGTAGTACAAATAAGTCCAAGCGGAAGAAGAAGTTCCATTACCACAATTTCAGTTAAAAATTCCGAAACCCAACCAGCTTTAGCTATTAAGCCAACCAAAAATGGCTTAAAATATTCCTATACAAATAAACTCGTTCAACAAACACTAGAACTAGATACTATCAAATTTATTAAGTCAGGCATTCATGAAGGAGTAATTGAAATGAAAAGATACAAATCAAAAGAGAACCTATATATGGGTTTAAAATTTGAAGGCTATATCTATATTCCTGAAACTGCACAATATGAGTTCTCGACTATTGTAGACGATGGTGCAAAATTATTTATAGACAACCAGCTCATGGTTGATAACGACGGAAGACATTGGATTAATGAAGCTTTTGGGGCAGCAAAACTCGAAAAAGGATTTCACAAAATAAACATCAGTTATTTTGATGCAGCAGGAAGTTCGACTCTACAATGCTTTATCCGACAAGAAGGAAAGGAAAAACAAGAAATAAGTGCTTCGCAATTGTATTATGAATAGGTAAAAACAAAAAAACGCATTCGCCGTGGCGAATGCGTTTTTTATAAAAACTAAATTGCATTTTATTTTTATCCTTTCAAGCTTGCAGATAAATACTCACGGTTCATACGTGCAATATTTTCAAGAGAAATTCCTTTAGGACATTCTACTTCACAAGCTCCAGTGTTAGTACAGTTACCAAAACCTTCGTGATCCATCTGGTGTACCATGTTTAATACACGATCAACAGCTTCAATCTTACCTTGAGGTAATAAAGCATATTGAGATACTTTTGCAGCAACGAATAACATTGCCGATGAGTTTTTACAAGTTGCAACACAAGCTCCACAACCAATACAAGCAGCTGCATCGAATGATTTATCTGCATCGTGTTTGTTAATCGGAATTGTATTTGCATCAATTGTATTTCCTGAAGTATTCACCGAGATAAAACCTCCAGCATGTTGAATTCTGTCAAAAGAACTTCTATCAACAACTAAATCTTTAATTACTGGGAAAGCTTTTGCTCTAAATGGCTCGATAAAAATCGTATCACCATCTTTAAACATACGCATGTGTAACTGACAAGTAGTTACTCCTCTGTCTGGTCCGTGTGCTTCTCCATTGATGAATAATGAACACATACCGCAGATTCCTTCACGACAATCGTGATCAAATGCTACTGGCTCTTCTCCTTTGTTGATTAATTGTTCGTTAAGAACATCAAGCATTTCAAGGAAAGACATATCTGGTTCGATTCCGTCGATTGGGTAATCAACGATTCCTCCTTTATCTTGGGCGTTTTTCTGACGCCATATTTTTAATGTAAGTTTCATTTTGTATAAGTTTTAAGCATTAAAGCAAGTATTAAGACTTCTTTAAATACTATTTGTAGCTTCTTTGAACTAATTTAATGTTTTCGTAAACTAGAGGTTCTTTGTGCAATATGGCATCACTTGGTTTTCCTTTGTATTCCCAAGCTGCAACGTATGCAAAGTTTTCATCATCACGAAGTGCTTCTCCTTCTTCTGTTTGGTATTCTTCACGGAAGTGACCTCCACAAGATTCATTACGGTGTAATGCATCTTTTGCGAACAATTCTCCTAACTCTAAGAAATCGGCAACACGTGTCGCTTTCTCTAATTCCTGATTAAATTCGTTAGCGCTTCCAGGAACTTTTACATCTTTATAAAACTCTTCACGTAAAGCGGCAATCTCAACAATAGCCTCAGATAAACCTTTAGCATTACGAGCCATACCTACTTTATCCCACATGATTTTTCCTAATTTCTTATGGAAATAATCTACAGAATGAGTTCCTTTATTATTGATAAATCTATCGATTTGATCTTTTACTTCTTTTTCTGCTGCTACGAATTCTGGTAAATCTGTAGAAATTTCTCCCATTTTAATATCCGGAGCAAGATAATCTCCTATAGTATAAGGCAATACGAAATATCCATCAGCTAAACCTTGCATCAAAGCAGAAGCTCCAAGTCTGTTTGCTCCGTGATCAGAGAAGTTAGACTCTCCAATTGAGAAACATCCAGGAATTGTAGTCATTAAGTTATAATCAACCCAAGTTCCACCCATAGTGTAGTGAACCGCTGGGTAAATCATCATTGGTGTTGTATAAGGATCCTCATCGACGATTTTGTAATACATTTGGAATAAGTTTCCGTATTTACTCTTCACGATTTCAGCTCCTAATTTAGTCACTAAAGCAGCATCTTTATCATCTAAACCTTTTACAAAAGCTTCTTCAGTTCCGTAACGTTTAATTGCTGCAGCAAAATCTAAGTAAACAGCTTCTCCAGTTTTGTTAACTCCAAAACCAGCATCACATCTTTCTTTTGCAGCACGAGACGCTACGTCACGAGGCACTAAGTTACCAAAAGCAGGATATCTTCTTTCTAAGAAATAATCTCTATCAGCTTCAGATAAATCAGTTGCTTTTTTCTTTCCTTCACGGATTGCTTTAGCATCTTCTTGTTTTGCAGGAACCCAAATACGACCATCATTACGTAACGATTCAGACATCAAAGTCAATTTAGACTGGTGATCTCCTGAAACCGGAATACAAGTTGGGTGAATTTGTGTATAACACGGATTTGCGAAAAACGCTCCTTTTTTATGAATTTTCCAAGCTGCTGTTGCATTACTTCCCATAGCATTTGTTGACAAGAAAAACACGTTTCCGTATCCTCCAGAACCAACTACTACAGCGTGAGCAGAATGTCTTTCTATTTCTCCAGTAACTAAGTTACGAGCGATAATACCTCTCGCTTTTCCGTTCACGATAACAATGTCTAACATTTCGTGACGGTTGTACATTTTTACTTTTCCACGACCAATCTGACGGTTCATTGCAGAATAAGCTCCTAACAATAATTGTTGTCCTGTTTGTCCTTGTGCGTAAAATGTACGAGAAACCAAAGTTCCTCCAAAAGAACGGTTATCTAAAAGACCACCGTACTCTCTTGCCAATGGCACCCCTTGAGCCACACATTGGTCAATAATATTAGCCGAAACTTCAGCCAAACGGTGAACGTTTGCTTCACGCGCACGGTAGTCACCCCCTTTTACAGTATCATAAAATAATCTGTAAACCGAATCACCATCACCTTTATAGTTTTTTGCTGCATTGATACCACCTTGAGCTGCAATAGAGTGCGCACGTCTTGGTGAATCCTGAAAACAAAAAGCTTTTACGTTATATCCCTGCTCAGCCAAAGTAGCCGCAGCTGAACCTCCAGCCAAACCTGTACCAACAATAATAATATCTAAATTACGTTTGTTAGCAGGGTTTACTAAATTAATATGATCTTTATAATCTGTCCATTTGTCCGATATTGGGCCGTGTGGAATTTTTGAATCTAATGCCATTATAATTTATATTAATTATTGAAATGATGAAATAATGCGATTATAACGAAAAGGGCAGGTACTACTACCGCAAATCCATAACCGAATCTACTTAAAGATCTTGAGTACTTATTGTTCATCCCCATAGATTGAAGAGAAGAACTGAATCCGTGCCAAAGATGGAATCCTAATAACACAAAAGAAATACAATATAACCCAGTACGAATTGGGTCATGAAATTTATGAACTAACTCTCCATAATATCTCGTAGCATCTGGTGCTGTACCTGCAATGTATTTGTAGGCAACTTCAGGAAACCAAAAATCATAAAAATGCAATCCTAAGAATGCTAAAATAACCAATCCAGAAATAATCATATTTCTAGAACTCCAAGAAGCATTAGCCGCTCCATTGTATTTTGCATACGCAATTGGTCTTGCAGCGCTATTTTGTAAAGTCAAAACAAATCCCATTACGAAATGGAAAATTACCCCGATTGCCAAAACTGGTTGCATTACATATTGAATCAGCGGATTGTATCCCATAAAGTGAGAAGCTTCGTTAAAAACATCTTTACTAATAATAGAAATAAAATTTAAAGAAACATGCAGCGCTAAAAACGTGATTAAGAATATTCCCGAAAGAGCCATAGCCACTTTCTTTAAGATGGAAGCATTCAATAGTGCAGATTGTGCCATAAGTGTTTAAGTAGTTTGTTTTAAAAAATTATACAAAAATAACTCAAATAGACATGAACTACAACCATTTCGTTGTTATTTATAATGATTTTAAAGAGTTTTAAAAGATTTTATTGCAAATTATTTAAAAACAATAAAATACATTTTCCCCAAAGGTTGTTTTAGCAAAATCCTGCTTTTTATATAATTACCAAATTGTTATTTTTTCTAACATTTTAATTTGTTTTCCTCAAAAGTATCCCAAAACCGAATTTTATCCTTTTAAAACAATTGAAGTTTGATAGCTTAATTTTACCTTTATCGCCTCAAAGAAACCCGAATGAAAACAGGAATTGACGCTATTACATTTGATGTAGCCAAAATACATTTACCTATAAAAACATTGGCAACCGCCAGAAATATAGAACCCGAAAAACTAGAAAAAGGCTTGGGTTTAATCAAAATGACGCTTCCAGACACTTATCAAGATACTGTAGTTTTTGGAGCAAATACCTTAACCAAATTAATAGAAGACAATAAAATCGATTTAAGCGAAATTGGTCGTATTTATGTTGGAACCGAAAGTGCCATTGATAGTTCTAAACCTATTAGCTCTTTCTTGATTGCTTTGATGGAACAGAAATTTGGAGAAGATACTTTAGCCGAATGCGATGTTGTCGATTTTACATTTGCTTGTATTGGAGGCGTAGATGCTTTACAGAATTGTATTGATTATGTAAAATTAAATCCGACTAAAAAAGCCATTGTAGTTACTACAGATTTTGCAAAATACGATTTAAATTCAACTGGAGAATATACTCAAGGAGCTGGAGCTCTTGCAATGCTTGTAACTTCAAATCCTAGAATTATTGCTTTCGAAAACAATTGGGCAACAAGCACAAAAGGCGTTTTCGACTTTTTTAAACCATACCGTACTATTTCGAAAGAATCTATAACAGGAAGCACAACCAATGAATCTTGGCTTGACAATCTTGAAGCCGAAATAGAAATCCATAAGGACCAACCAGTTTTCGACGGACAATATTCGAATCAGTGTTATATGGATCGTACTCGAAATGCTTATTTTTCGTTTAAGAAATTAAAAAACACTTCAGAAACTGTTTACAATTCCTGGAAAAGTATCATCATGCATTTACCATACTCTTTTCAGGGACGCAGAATGTTATCAGAAATCTATGCTTTAGACAGCGAAACTAAAATTATTTCGGGAGATGAATCTGCATCTGAGTATCAAAATAAGCTAAAAGAAATAAGCAAATCCGAAGCATACAAAACTTTTGTTGTTGATAAATTACAACCTGCCGAATTAGCTTCTTCTTTAATAGGCAACCTTTATACAGGATCTATTTTCATGGGATTATTATCGACTTTGGCTTATTTTTATGACACCAAAAATGAAATTTCAGGAACTCAATTCGGCTTTTTAGCTTACGGAAGTGGATCTAAATCGAAAGTTTTTGAAGGAACAATTCAACCTGAATGGAAATCTGCTCTTACCGAAACTAATCTTTTTGAAACTTTAGAAAAAAGTACCGAAATTGATTTTGAAACCTACGAGAAACTTCATAAAAAAGAACAAAAACAAAGCATCCGAACTCCCAAAAACGAATGGGTTCTGGATAGAATCGAGAAAGAAATTCCTAATTTAATTGGGGCGAGATATTATAAATGGGTTGATTAAAATTCCAATTTAATTAAATGCGTAGAACCTTTGTCAAAGTTTAAATTTTTGATAAAGGATATATTTATAGGCAATCTTGTCATTGCGAGGAACGAAGCAACCGCCCTAACAAAACCAACCAGTGGTAAATACAAAGGGAGATTACTTCGTTCCTCGTAATGACTTTACAACTACTTCATTTTGAAGCATTACCTATAGATAGTAAACTTATTATGTGTTAATCCAAAACCTAGATTTTCATAAATCAAGACATTTTCTACTCTTCTGCGATTAGTAGTTACCTCAATACTTTTTAGATTATTCTGATCGGCGTAATCCATTATCTGCTGTATTAATTGTCGCCCAATTCCTTTACCTCGGTAATCTTTATGGATGAAAAACTCCTGAATTTCGCCTACTAATCCGCAATGATGCAAAAGATTCTGTGTATGAAAACTAATAAAGCCTACGCCTTCATTCTCATTTTCAGCTAATAAATATAAATTCTTCGGGTTAGAAATATTTTCATTGAAAATCTCTGTAAAAACTTCGAAATCTAATATCTCATTTTCAAGTTCGCATATCGACTTGTACACGAAATCTAAATCTTGTTTCTCTACTTTCCTGATTTTTATTTTCGAATCCATATTCTACTTACAAATTATCACACAATTAAAAATGCCCACTTTTGCTAATACATTTGAGAAAGTTTTACACTTCCATTCCTGATTTTTCTTAATTCTTCATCATCCAACAACCATTCAATTGCTATAAATTTCGAACAGTCATTTCTTAAATCAGCAACCCAGTCTATTAAAATGGCAGCACCTTCACTTTTAATTTCATCTTTAACAAGCTCTAATGTTTTAGTAAACTGCAAAGCACCTTCTCCTCTCATATCAAAAACAATATTTTTTGTTCTTGAAAAAACGGCACTTAAAGAAATCCTCTTTTTTTGACTTGTCTCAAGATTTTTCATCTTGTCTTTTTTAGTAAAAGTATCTATTTCGAAAATTTTCGATACTATTGGATTATTTACATCTGCATTTTTTTTCAAATAACTGCCTACTGTAACTGGATAAAATATTCTTCTAAAAAATGATTCTGCAAAAGGTTCTGCAAAAGTCAAATGCTTATATATCTTTACATTTTTACGATGTACTCTTCCTGTAAGAATATCTGTTAATTGTTTTTTTATTTCGTCAAAACAAGGCCCACTATACAAACAAACAACAACAAACTCCCCTTCTCTCAACTCAAAAGGTGGTATAAAGTACTGATCAGTTTTTATTCCTTTACATTCAATTATAAGGTCTTTCATTTTACTTGAATAAATATTCATTTAAACTAATACGTTCAAATTTAACCCTGTATTTCTCAACATAATTACGCCACTCTTCTTTGTACTTTTCATTATTATAAATAGACGCAGCATAATCGACTATTTCTTTACTGAAATGATTTCCCAAAACAGTATCTAAATATTCTATTCCAGAATCAACTACTTGTTTTAGAATAAATAATTTATCAATTCCATTTTCTTTGCAAGCCTTATCAAGCCATAATCCTCTTCCAATTTTTACATATTCTTTGAGCAAACTTTCGGTGATAAACGCAGAAGGAACATCATTAATATCCGGTTGATGTTTTCCGTTCTTGAAAATTAACAGAATCAATTCTTCAGAATAATATTCTTCTGGAATTAATCTTAACATTGTTCCCTTTTCAGCAGCTTTAAAACAAAGCTCTTTTGTTATAAATTCATCCGGAATAACTTGAATTGCAAAACCATCTTTACCAACTAATTTATCGCAGAATTCAAAAGTTATTAAGTTCTCATCAATAAATGACAAAGCATGATAGCTAATATTTAATGCCAGATTACAAAGTTCCTCGGTTTTAAATTCTTTCGGAATCAATTTAAGATCTCTATAATTTGATAAAACACGACCGCGCCAATATTCATACGTTTTTGCAGGAGGATTATTTTGTTTTAAAATCAATTCTCCAAATTCTAATTCTCGTTTTAATTCTTCGAAAGTTTCTATTAACGGATTATCAAGATGTTTTCGCAATTCTATTGAGATAATATCTTCTCCTGAAACTTCATCGTATTCACATTCGTTTTTAGCATCAAAATCGTCTGTTTTATCATTATAATAAAACAAATCATTTTTACGCTCCGCAAATGTTGTATAATGATCCTCTACTATAAATACTGGCGTTTCTATAAGTCCTGTGCATTTAAAATTACCATGATTATAAGAAGTCATTACAACTTCCTTTGCTTTTACATTTCCTATTATTTCGGTATAAGAACCTCCTAATAACAAACTCTGACAAGTAACATTACCATTAATATAAATGTAAGGACCATAATCACCTTCCGCATTTATAATCGTTCCATTGGTAGAGAAATCTCCGTTTATTAAAATACCTTCGATTCTTCTTGCATCAATATCTTTTAACGGTAGATTTAATACATTTGTAAGCCATTTTTTCTCTTTATCTTCATAAAGATCTAAATAGAAATTACCTTCAAAATTTACATTTCCGTTTGTTACAAGAAAGAAATCCTGATCTTCCCATTCTTCAAAATAATCGAATCCTTCACGCTCTATCAAAAATGGATATTGTGATTTGACTTCTTTGATTGTTATTAATTTAAAATCTAACTTATTCATTTTTTACTGCCTTATTTTAAATATATTCTAGCGTATGCATTAATAAATTAATACTATCTATTTCGTATTTTCTTCTAGTTTCATTTCCATAATTGGCATGAACCTATTTTTTATTGAAGTTTCGAATTCTCCAACTTTTACAAATCCAAGCTTCGAATAAAATGCTTCTGCATTTGGCTCAGAATCGAGTATTACTTTTTCGAATTTACTTTCTCTAATCCTGTTTAAAAAATCGTCCATTAAGTATTTCCCGAATCCTTTTCCAATATATTCTGGTCTTATAAATAAGTTGTCCAGTATTACATTCTGTTTTTCTTCAATAAAATAGGAATAATAACCAATGGTTAAATCTTCGCTTAGTAACTTAAACACATAATTATCTTTAATATACTCTTCGGTAATTGTTAGATTTTTATCCCATTGCAAAATCTGTTCTGCCGAATATCCCCAATATGCTTTTGACTTTTTGGTTATTTCAGTTAAGATTTCGTGGTCGATTATATTTGCTTTTTCTATTGTCATAACTTTTGGTTGTTTTTTAATACAACAATATTACAAAATCTTGTCATTTTACAGGAATACTAAAAACCGATACAAATTAGGAATATTCTTTTCAAAATCAACAATCATCAGAAAAATTGTATTTTTACACCATGGGAAACAAATTACAAAATGTATCTCACAAACAAAGGCTTGTTTTCTACCGAAAACAAAAATGTAAAAGAATTTTAAATATCTTTGAACTATGAGCACAGCACCAAAACCTAGACACATCGGACGAAATATAAGCCGAATCAGAGAGCTTAGAGATATGAAACAAGAAGCACTTGCTCTTGCAATTGGCACTACACAACAATCTATTTCTATTATTGAAGGAAGTGAAAGCGTTGATGACGAAAAACTAAAGGCAATTGCCGAAGCTTTGGGCGTTCCTGCTGAAGTAATAAAGAATTTTTCGGAAGAAGCTGTTTTTAATATTATTGGAAATACATATGATAATGGTTCTTCTTCTATAAATCAAAATTGCACTTTTAATCCGCTTGATAAACTTCTTGAAGCTTTTGAAGAAAATAAAAAACTTTATGAGAGATTGGTTGAAGCCGAAAAAGAGAAAGTTGCTTTTTTAGAAAAGTTGTTAAACGAGAAAAAGTAAATCAAATTAAGTTTAATGAAAAAATATACTGAAGCAGAGAAAAACTCACTTTACAATACTGCAAAAGAAGAACTAACAAATTTCTCAGAATCTATAATAACAAATTATACAACTTTTTTAAAGGAATTAAAGTCAAACAAGTTAAAAAACAAAAATCAATCTGCCTTTGATGAATTACAAAAAGCAGAGAATCAAATCTCTAACTTTATTTTTATTAATTTTCCGAAAAGTGATGAGATTTTCATTAATGGGTTAGTTTATTATACGGTCGAAACATTTATTCATGTAAACTTAACTGTAGAATCTTTTAAAACACTAAAGACTCTACAAGAATTTTTTAAAAATTTCTTAAATAGTTTTGATCAAAAAATTCATGAATAAATTAAACAAATCTTTAAGCAAAAAAGAAGTATATCTAGTAATCTCAATTGCAATTGTGCTTATTGCAATTCCATATTATTCTATAAATTTTGAATCATTAGAACAAGGTAACTACGTTGCAACCATGTTATCACCACTATTAAGCTTTATTGGAAGTGTAATTGTTTACATAACATTTAAAGCTCAGATTGAAGCAAATAAACAAGTTCAGGAACAATTTAAAATCCAAACATTTGAAAGTATATTTTTTAAAATATTAGACAATCTATCAAATCGAATTAATAATTATGAACTTACAGAATTAGATACAAATAATACACACAAAGGAACTAGAATTCTCGATTACTTTTATTCACATCTTTCTAAAGAGTGTGATTCTTTAAAATATAAGTCTGGATTACAAATCTTATTAAACTCTCCGTTTTATTTTTCTAAATTTCATTTTCAAGAGATATTCAACAAATTCAATTATGAAAACTGGACTTCTATAAATGAAGTTGAAAAATTTTTTGAATATTCTAATGAAAAATCAAAAAAAGACTTAAAAACAAAAGCACTTAACAAAATTGAAGAAAATTGTGATCTTGAAGATTGGGAAAAATTTATTGGAGGAGTATTTGACAAATTTTTCTATCATCAAAATATTTGGTTTTTTCGCGATTATTATTCCCAATTAACCATTAGAATAAATGAAAATTATGCAACTTTTTTTGATGGTTATTTTAAAAATATAAAACTAATATTACTCCATATAGAAAAACAGACTGATCCCCAAGAATACATTGATTTTCTTACGGAACATTTAACCACATTTGAAAAAGTTTTAATTCTATTATGGATTGCAAGCGGAAAATCTGGTGATCGATTTCGAAATTTGATTAATAATTACAAACTTTTAGAAAGTTTGAATGATGTTAAAGGTATAAGACCCGCTAGAATAAATAATGAAGAACGATATAAAGACCACATAAAACAGCTACTTACTGACGAGGGATTACCTCTTTATTAATTACAACCATCTTAAAAAACTTTTCTAAAACAGATTTCAATAAGTTTTTTAACTAAGCTTAAAATGGACCTTTGACCAACTTTAGAAACATCTAAAACCAAGTTCGCGTGAGGGATAGAGGCGGTATCCTTTTATGAAGCGATAGCGGAATAAAAGATATAGCCGAAAGCCCGACCCGGAGGGGCACGCCATTATTGAGATTCTAGGTTCTAAGGTTCTGAGAATCTAAGTTGCTAAGACTTTAGAAAGTTTTATTTATCCTCAATTTTGTCAATTTCGACGGAGGAGAAATCTTCGCGAGTAGCTCAACAATCTGGAGATGCTTTGTATGAGTGCCATGTGGAGATTGCTTCGCCAATTCGCTATCGCTCGTGTCTTCGTTCCTCAGAAAGACAAGTTTGTGTGAATATTGTATAGATAAATAAGAAAATTTTAATAAACCAAACCAATCTAGTATTTCTAAAATTAGTATTTTTGAGTATTCAAAGTATAAAACTAAATTAATATGAAATATCATCAAATAAACAGCTCTCTTTTTATAAAAAATCGCGAAAAATTCATGGCTCAAATGAAGCCTAATAGTGTAGCGGTTTTTAATTCAAATGATATTTACCCAGTTAGCGCCGATAGCACATTACCTTTTGCTCAACATAGAGATATTTTTTACTTAAGTGGTGTAGATCAGGAAGAAAGTGTCTTGTTGCTTTTTCCTGATGCTCCATACGAAAATCAGCGTGAGATTTTATTTTTAAAAGAAACCAATGACCATATTGCTGTTTGGGAAGGGGAAAAACTTACTAAACAACGCGCATTTGAAGTTTCGGGAATTAAAACCGTTTATTGGTTACAAGATTTTCATAAGATTCTAAACGAAATGATGACTTATGCAGATACTATGTACATTAATACTAATGAGCATTATCGTGCAACTGTGGAGACTGAAACTCGTGAAGCTCGTTTTGTAAAATGGTGGAAGGAAAGATATCCAGCGCATCAGGTTGCAAAAAGCAACCCTATATTGCAACGCATTCGTTCGGTAAAAGAAAGTGAAGAAATCGATTTGATTCAGCACGCTTGTAATATTACCGAAAAAGGTTTCCGAAGATTATTGTCTTTTGTAAAACCAAATGTAACTGAATACGAAATCGAAGCAGAGCTTATTCACGAATTTATTCGTAGTCGTTCTAAAGGTTTTGCTTATACTCCGATTATTGCTTCTGGAAATAATGCAAATGTTTTACATTATATCGAGAACAATCAACAGTGTAAAGCTGGAGATTTAATCTTGCTGGATGTTGCTGCCGAATATGCTAATTATTCTAGCGATATGTCGCGTACTATCCCGGTTTCAGGTACTTTTACAGCGCGTCAAAAAGCCGTTTATAATGCTGTTTTACGTGTAAAAGATGAAGCTACAAAAATGCTTACTCCTGGAACACTTTGGAAACAATATCATATAGAGGTTGGAAAAATAATGACTTCGGAATTATTAGATTTAAAACTAATAGACAAAGCCGATGTACAAAACGAAAACCCTGATTGGCCAGCGTATAAAAAATATTTCATGCACGGAACTTCTCACCACATGGGATTGGACACACATGATTACGGATTATTACACGAACCGATGAAAGCTAATATGGTTTTTACGGTTGAACCTGGAATTTACATTCCTGCTGAAGGTTTTGGTATTCGATTAGAAGATAATATTGTGATTCAGGAAACTGGAGAACCATTTAATTTAATGCGTAATATTCCTATCGAAGCTGATGAAATAGAAAGCTTAATGAACGTTTAATTCAGTTCACTAAATTCATAAAATAAACGGCTTTCAGAAATGTTAGCCGTTTTGCTTTTCCTTACATAACAAACCGCTATTTTTGCAACATTAAATCTATCTCATTGAAAAATATTCTTTTTAAAAATACCAATATTTCTTATTCAGACACAGGAAAAGGTACCGCAATTGTACTTCTTCATGGCTTTTTGGAAAACAAAACTATGTGGAACCACTATGTTGATGCATTCTCTAAAAATTACCGTGTTATTACTATTGATTTATTGGGTCATGGAAAAACTGAGCCTCTAGGTTACGTTCATACCATGGAGGATAATGCCGATGTAGTTAATGAAGTTTTATCTCATCTTAATGTTAATAAAGCTATTTTTATAGGACATTCTATGGGCGGATATGTTGCTTTGGCTTTCGCCGAATTATATACCGAAAAAGTAGAAGGGTTGGTTTTATTAAATTCTACATCTAAACCTGATAGTGCAGAACGAAAGCTAAATCGAAATCGAGCTATTAAAGCCGTTAAACAAAACTATGCTGCTTTTATAGGTCTTGCCATTGGAAATTTATTTAGCGAAAACAATAGAGAAAGACTTGCTACAAATATAGAACTCGTAAAAGAAGAAGCCTTAAAAACTCCACTTCAGGGGATAATTGCATCCTTAGAAGGAATGAAGATAAGAAAAGACAAGGAAATTATTTTACATACTAATCTTTTCCCGATGTTATTAATTTTAGGAGAAAAAGACCCTGTTTTAAATTATGAAGAAAGTATTTTACAAATAAAAAATACAAATGTATCTCTTGTTACTTTTCCTGATGGACACATGAGTTCCATAGAGAATGAAACAGAATTAACTACTGTATTATTAGATTTTTTAAAAGGGATTTAAATCATCTCTGGACTTAAATATCCTTTTTCGATCAGTTCGTTTTTATCTTTTAGATGATTTAATTTTCCATCTTTGATTAAAACCAATCTTGTCGAAATACTAATTACATTTCTGTAATTATGGTCGGATATTATGATTCCCTTTTTACAGGAATTCATGATAATTAATTGATTTACCTTTTCAATCATTAAAGGAGATAATCCGTTATAAGGTTCGTCGAGCAATACAAACTTTGAAGAATTTTCTAATACCAGTTTTATTTCGAGATAACGCAATTCGCCTCCAGACAAATGCGAAATCTTTTTGTCGGTTATTACCTGTATCATTTCGTCATTACAAAACGAATCAATCCTTTCTTTTGCAATCGAAAGCCGAATTGCTTTTTTAACAGAAAAAACATTAGGAATAAAATTATCTTGACTCAAATAACTTATTTCACTCATTAATTCCCTAGTCTTGGTTTTCATAACTCCATCAATTCTTACAAACTTAAAATCTGCCGATATAACTCCGAAAATAATTTTAAGAAAAGTAGATTTACCCGAGCCATTTCTTCCCAGAAGCCCAATAATATCATTTGTTTCACATTGCAAATAGACATCGGAAAGAATTATTTTCTCACCAAAAGACTTTTTAACACTATCAATTTCTAAAATATGTCTTTTCAAAATAATCTATTTATTAGATTAAAAATGAAAATTCCAGATATTAAAAGAATAAAATTAAAGCACCAAGAATAAAACCAAAGAGCTCCTTTAGAAAGTCCATTATTGAAATAAAATAAATACTCCTTTTTAGAATTAATTTCTTTTACCGCTAAACTTATGGCAAAACCAAAACTCACAACCGAATAATTAAAGAGAAGTAATCCTCCAAAAAGCAAAGGCAAGATACTAACAGCCAAATTAATTGCTATTGTACCTTTAAAAAACTCAAAAGCATTCCCTAACTTCTTAATTATTCTCATAATATTTTCTCTTCAAAAGGAATTGTAATATTCAATATTTCATTGAGCAGCAACACGATTTGCTCCAAATAACTATGCATTATTTCATTGTTAATAATCATATTAACATCCTTTTCTTCTTTAAAGCCAAAAGGTAAAAACCCTGATTTTAAATTCTTAAAAGAAATGATTCCTGCTTCAATAGGCAATCCTTTGGCATTATTCTCATACATAAAAGCATACGCTAAAACCTGAATAATTTTGTCGTTTTTTATATCTGCTGTAAGTCCGTCCCAATTCTTAAGAACAACATTTGCCTTTTCGACCTTGCCAGTTTTGTAATCTATAATTCTAAGTATTCCGTTACGTTGTTCAATCCTATCAACATTTCCTTTTATTAAAACCGGAAATGGCAAACTTGGATGCGTTAATATTCTTTCAAAAGTTTCTTCGATTGCCAAAATCTTAATTGCATCACCATCTTTAATACTATCAAGCTCAACTTTTAAGAAATTAGAAACATTACGCTTAGCAACTTCAAAAGCCAAAAGGTTACGTCCTTTTTTAATCTCTCCCTCTTTGTAAACTACCTTAAACTGTTTCAATACTTCAGCATCTAATAATTTGAAACAATTAGCAATATCACTTTCTGAAATAAACTTTCCAATAAAAGGCTCGTAAAGCGCTTTCAACGTTTCGTGAATAATAGTCCCTAAAGTATTTAAAGCAATATTCTCTTCAACCTCTTCGACTTCACGAATTCGCAATATCTTTTGAAAATAAAACTGAATTGGGTTTCGAATATAACTCGTTAATGCCGATGGTGAGAATCCTGTAGTAGCTATTTCCTTCAATCGTGTCATTACAGCTTCAGATTTCGGAATAACCATTGGCTGATAAGCTGTTTCAGGTAAAACTGCATTATAAATTTCCTGAGTCAAATTATGTTTAGGCTTTTTTTCGACTTCTAGTTGTGTTATAAAACGACTTCTTTCTCCCGCATCTAGTCCTTCACTTTCGGTATTATATAGTAAATAAATATTCTTGGCACGTTGCAACAAATGATAAAAGTGAAATGTATAGATTGCATCTTTTTCTTTAAAGGTTGGTAAGCCTAATTCGCGTTTTACATCATAAGGAATAAACGAATTCATAGATTTTCCTGCTGGAAATTTTCCTTCATTCATAGAAGTGACTATAACGGTATCAAAATCTAAAACACGACTCTCTAAAACTCCCATTATCTGTAAACCGTTTAAAGGTTCTCCTTCAAACGAAACTTCAGCAACATCAATAACCTGCTTATAAATAGCATACAGCGTTTCTATCTTATCGATATGTCTATGTTGAGAGTAATAGTTAATTAATTTATTGATTACTTTAAAAATGGCAAAAACAAATGTCTTAGCTATTTTATCTTCTTCATTATCATTACTTAAATTCTCTTTTATTACAAGTAAGAGGGTAGAAATATTATTTAAAACAACTACAGAACCTGAATCCCATTTCTGAAAAAGTAATAAAAATAAATCCGATGGATTTTCATTAAGTTCAATGATTTTAGAATGAGTAATAAAAGTATAATTATTCTGATTTATCTTTTTTACCAACTCTTTTACATTTGCAAAAGGCTCGACTAATGGATGAGTTAATATATCCAAAACATCTTTGTAATAAAAAACATAAGACGCTCCATTTCTAGACAATGCATTAGTATGCATTTTAAACAACTTTGCAATTAAAATTTGAGTTGGATTGTTTTTACTAGAATAACCCATCGTAATATTTAAAGCACCAACTGTAGAAGGCAAAGCATATAAAAGCGGAATCAATAAATTTTCATCTCCTAATACTACAGCAACTTTATCTAGTGAAGAACCTGGATTATTTGTAATTATTTCTTCAATTATACTACCTGTTATTTTAGCTTGCCCAATTGTTTTTGGTGTTCCAATGACCTGTATGTTTTTAGATTGAGAAAAATCATCAAATATCCACTCAAAATCATTTGCTTTATAATGTTTCCAGTCTTGTTTAAAACGTCGCACAAACAATCCCGCATCGTGATAAGGGTCATTTAAGAATACTCTATCAATATCCCAATATATCCTAGCTTGGTCAGAAGCAATTAAATGTTGAATAATTTTTTCTTCCGCAGCATTTAAAGCATTAAATCCTGCAAAAACAAAATGTTTCCCTAGAACTGAATTAGTAAAATGATTTATATTATTAACAGCCTCTCTATAAATCAATCCTTGATATCCGATTTGCTTATTCAACAAATGAGTATACAGCGATTCATAATAATTAGGTAACAGTTTCCAGAAATCTATATAATTCTCTAATAATTTTGTTTTGTTTTCAACCTCAATTCCCCATTTTTTGATATCCTCAATGTCTTTAAGATAGGAAAGGACATGAGAAGGGTCTAGTAGATACCTGTCAATCTCGTTAAAATCTTGTAATAATGTTTTTGCCCAGTTTGCAAACAATTCAAAAGACTGCTGATTCTGTTTGTCAGTAACAGATAGGTAAACTTCATAAAACTCAAACAACAATTCAATAGAATCAATAGAGCGCACAGAAGCTATATCTTGGATAAAGTCTTCTATACTAATTATTTTTGGACTAATAACCGTACTAGTAATTTGTTTTTTTAAAGCTTCAATAAGAAAAATTTTAGCTCTTTTATTCGGCAACACAATTGTAGTTTCGGCTAATTTACCCGAATAGTTTTCAATAATAACCTTTGCAATCTTATCTAAAAAGTAAGTCTCTGTCATTGTATAAAAATAAAAAAAGCCATTCAATTAAGAATGGCTTTTTAAAATTATTTAGAAAAGTAAATTACAATTTACCTTCATATTTAGAACCTACGTGTCTAATTTCAGTTCTTCTGTTTTCAGCTCTTCCTTTAGCAGTTTTGTTACTTGCTACTGGTTGAGATGAACCGAATCCTTTAGCAGTTAAGTTTGCTGGATTAACACCTCTTGCGATTAATGCGTTCATTACAGCATCAGCTCTTTCTTGAGATAATTTATCGTTAATTTTTGCAGAACCTGTACTATCTGTGTGTCCTTCAATGCTGAATTTAGCATTTGGATAATCTTTAAGGATTTCTTTGATAGCATCTAATCTAACTGGAGTTTGAGCATCACCTTTTTTGAAAGTAGCTTTTCCAGTGTCAAAGAATACCGCTCTAGCTTGAACTTTAAGATCATCTAATACAGCAGTAGTTACTTCTGGACAACCTCTGTTACTAGCTGGACCAGCTACAGTAGGACAATCATCATCTTTGTCAAGTACACCATCTTTATCAGCGTCTGGCCAAGGACATCCACCGTTTTCTTTAGGACCTGCTACAGTAGGACATTTGTCATCTTTATCAGCAATACCATCACCGTCAGCATCTGGACAACCTTTTAAAGCAGCTAAACCAAATACGTCTGGACAAGCGTCATCTTTATCAGCAACACCGTCTCCGTCTCTATCAGGACAACCGTTTAAAGCAGCTAAACCAAATTCAGTAGGACAAGCATCACTTGCGTCAACGATTCCGTCTCCGTCAGTATCAGGACATCCGTTGAATTGTTTTAAACCAGCAACATCTGGACAAGCATCATCTTTATCGTAGATTCCGTCTCCGTCAGTATCTTTACCTCCGAATTTGAAAACGATACCAGCAGTGTGTTGGAAAACAGATCTGTCAGTAGCTTTAGTTTCGTTAGGAGAAACAGCCCATTTGTATTTTGTAGCAAGCTCAAGACCAATAGATTCAGTAAACCAAAAAGTTACTCCAGCACCTGGATTAACTGTACCAAAACTACTATCTCCGAAGAAAGTATAACCTCCACCTACAGTTAACGAAGGATCGATTACTTTAGATTTGATTAATTCTTGGAAGCTATATCTAATAGTAGCATCAATTCCGTAGTACATTAAATCTCCAGGATTACTTACAACATTTCCTCTTGAATCATGTGCAGGATTACTTGGATCAAAAGTAACTAATTTATCAATTTTGTTCACAGAACCTTGCAATCCTACAGAAAAATTACTACCAACGTATCTAGATACACTAATATAAGATACAGAAGGAAGAATATTCCAGTTGTCTTTCACTGCGAATGGCTGAGAAAAGTGTTGATCAAAGAAACCGCTCCCTGCACCAGAACTGGTTCTAGTGTCAACGGCATTAACTCCAAAAGAGATCGCCCATGGATTGTTACTGTCTTGTGCGTGAGAAGTTAAACCCATCGCCATCATCACAGCAACTAAAAGTTTGTTAAGATGTTTCATACTTAATTTATTTAATTACAATTTAGTTAATTATAGACAAAAGTAATGCGTAAATTTTTAACTACAAAATGAAATGTTAAAAAAAAGCAATAAGAAGTGTAAAAAGTGGGAATTATACAACTTTTAACATTTTACCTACTTTAACAAAAGCCGCTAAGGCTCTGTCTAAATGGTCTTTAGTATGAGCTGCAGATAACTGTACTCTTATCCTTGCTTTTTCTTTAGGAACTACCGGAAAAAAGAACCCAATTACATAAATCCCTTCCTTTAGAAGCTCATTTGCCATATTTTGCGATAATTTTGCATCATATAACATAACTGGAACGATAGCCGAATCTCCATCTATTATATCAAAACCAGCTTTCTTTAAACCTTCTTTAAAATAATTAGTATTCCACTCTAATCTATCTCTTAATACAGTATCTTTTTCTAAAAGCTCAAATACCTTAATCGAAGCTCCAACAATTGCAGGCGCTAATGAGTTTGAAAACAAATAAGGTCTTGATCTTTGGCGTAACAATTCTACAATCTCTTTTTTAGCAGTTGTATAACCTCCCATAGCTCCACCTAAAGCTTTACCAAGTGTTCCTGTAATAATATCAACCCTACCCATTACTCCTTTTGCCTCAAGAGTACCTTTTCCTGTTGCACCAATAAATCCAGCAGCATGACACTCATCAACCATAACCATAGCGTCATATTTATCTGCTAAGTCACATATTTTATCCAATGGAGCTACAAGTCCATCCATAGAGAACACTCCATCTGTAACAATTAATTTAAAACGGGTTCCCGCAGCATTAGCTTTTATTAGCTGTTGCTCCAAGTCTTCCATATTACTATTTTCATAACGATAACGAGCTGCTTTACACAAACGAACTCCATCTATAATAGAAGCATGATTTAAACTATCTGAAATAATCGCATCGTTCTCTCCTAATAAAGGCTCAAAAACACCACCATTAGCATCAAAAGCTGCTGCGTACAAAATTGTATCTTCTGTTCCGTAAAAATCAGCAATCTTTTTCTCTAATGTTTTATGAATATCTTGCGTACCACATATAAAACGTACAGATGACATTCCGAAACCATGAGTATCCATAGCGTCTTTTGCAGCTTGAACCACTTCTGGATGAGAAGACAATCCTAAATAATTATTGGCACAAAAATTCAAAACCTTCTCTCCTGTAGAAATTGTTATTTCAGCATCTTGAGCAGAAGTTATTATTCGTTCTTTTTTAAAAATTCCGTTTTCTTCAATAGTTTGCAATTCATTCTGCAAATGCTCTTTAATTTTTCCGTACATTTTTATTTATTTAATATGTTAAATTTTAACAAGTTAGTCTGACTCTTTTCTTTAACGTCTGATTAATTTTTTCACAAATTTACTACAACGATATCGGTTCCTATATACACCAATGCTTTTTTTAACACTTTGAAACCCATATTTTCAATAGCATCCTGATATTCTTGTAACTGTTGTATGTATTTTGGATTACTCAAACCAGTTTTATAATCCAAAAGATAAGCTTCTCCTTTTGGAGTAATAACTACCCTATCAGGCTTCAATGTCTTTCCTGCTTTCTGGATTATTGTTTCCTCATTTAAAACCCTATTACCCTCCTCAAAACAAATACTGATTTCTGAATGATTTACAATTTCCTTAATCGTCTTTAAAACTATCTCTTTTTGCTCAAATACAATTAACCCATCTTCTAATGCTTTTACAATTGCCAAATCAACATCTGATTTATATTTCACAAACGCTAAGATTTCATGAATCACATTTCCATAAGATATAGCTTCCTGCTGATGCGTTCCCCACATTAATGCTTCACGTTGTGCAATTTTAATATTTTTTGGATTTAAAACTTCCGAAACTAGCGGAATCGTCTTTGTAAACGAAGAATGTTTATCTCCCGAAGATAATTTTACTGAATTTCCAAATTCATATTCCAATTTACTCTCATCATAAACCCCCAGATTAATTAAATATTTTATAAAAAAAGACGCCATATTACCTGGGAACTCTCCATCTTTTCTAGGCTTTATTTCCTGAGAAATAACATATAATTGCTCTTCAGCACGAGTCAAGGCAACATATAAAACATTTACATTATCAAGTAGCTCTTCTTGTTTTTTTGAATTAAAAACAACAGCGGCATCTTCTCCAAAACCAGCTACCGCACTACTATTATCTATTAACACTTTTGGCAATCCAAAGTCTGACTCCTCCGCATTTAACCATAACTTATCTTTTGGTTTTCGACTATAATCTTCTTCTGCGAAAGGCATAATTACCACTGGAAACTCTAATCCTTTTGATTTATGAATTGTCATTATACGAACAGCATTATTCCCCTCAGGAGACGGAATACTAAATTTCCCCGCATTCTTATCCCAATAACTTAAGAAATCCGAAATACCAGCTTGATTCCTAATATCGCGCTCCAAAACTATATCAAGAAAATATTGCACATAGGCATTATTATATTCCAGACGCACAAATTCAGAAACGATAGTTTCTACGGCTTCATAAAGTGATTTCTTTCGAATATTTTCAAACGAAAGCAAAATATCAAATTTCTCTAACCATTTTTCAAAAGCAATTTCATTTCTCTCTGCCATTCCTTCGGCTATAAAGTCATGAACAGGCCTTTTAATCTCAATATTCTTAGTTAAGAAATGCAAAAAATTAGCTTTAGCTTCTAAGTCTGCATTGTTATTCAAATACTTTAATAAATGAATAATTAATCGAACTTCGGTTGCATTCTGAATCATCAATGTTTCTGATGATAATAACGGAATATTTTGCTCTGTGAGATAATTTGCTACAGCGATACCCTGATCTCTTTTACGAGTCAAAATAACAATATCTTTATACTCAAATCCTTCACGTAAAACTTTCTGGATTGTATTTAAAGTTGCCAAAACATACAAATCAGTTTTCTCCAGAGCAGCATCATCATCAATTTGTTCATTTTTATCAATAACTGGAAGAAACGAAATATTTACATAACCGCCTTTCTTCGCATTTGTCTTTTGATAACTATGATTCTCATATAAATCTTTATAGTCTGCATTTTCAAACTCTGAAGAGATTAATTTAAAAAAGCCATTATTAAATTCAATAACCTCACTATAACTTCTGTAATTAGTATCTAAATGTGTTATTTTCTTATCTGGATTATTAAACGGATTTAAATCCTTACTTAATTCAATAAACTGCTCCGCTTTTCCTCCTCTCCAACGATAAATAGATTGTTTCGGATCTCCCACAATCATCAAAGTCCCTTTTACCCCATAATCATCTTGCCCAGAAAGAGCATTATCGATTAGCGGAATTAAATTCTGCCATTGCATTTCGGAAGTATCCTGAAACTCATCAATAAAAAAATGACGGTATTTTTCTCCTAAACGTTCATAAATAAAAGGCGCAGGTTGATTTTGGATTTCGCGATGAATAATTGCATTGAACTCAGAAATAGACAAAACATTTTGTTCGTTCTGAATCTTTTCTAACTCATTGCTTACTGTATTCAGCAATGACAATGGCGTAATATTTTTAAGAAACGCTTTGTAGAAATCCCTCTTTTCGAAATTTTTATAGATCTTATCCAGAATTTGAAGTAATTCTGGAATAATATTTTCTATTACGGCTTTGTCTTTGGCCGTTTTATTAATTGCAATATCATCAAACTCATGAAATGTTTTATTCTTGGGATTAAACTTCCCATCTCGAATGCTCTCCAGATGATTCGGAAATGTTCCTCTTGAAAAAGATTTTAAATCGATTCCGTTTTTCTCAATTAACAAAAGAGCTTCAGTTGCAAAAACAGCATTTTCTTCCTCAAGATTTTTACACAAATCCTTTAGCTTATTTTTTATCTCAACAAACTCCCCAATTGATTTATCATGAAAATGAGTAATCTCATTTCGATTATTTTCATTTAAAATTAACCTTCCTGTTTCAAGAATTTCACGAGAAACATCCCAACTTTTATCATCGTCGGTTTTCTCCATCGTAAAATCAATCAGCAACTTGGTCAAAGTTTCATCTTGTCCCGCTTGTGCAATAATTGCATCGACTGCCTCTATGAGTAAATTTTCCGTATCCAGAGTTACCTCAAAAGTCATGGGTAAATTTAAATCATGCGCAAAAGCACGAATAACCTTATGGGTAAATTTATCGATTGTAGAAATATCAAAAGCAGCATAATTATGAATAATATGCTTAATGATATTTTGTGATTTTGTTTTTAATTCAATGATTGAAAGGCCAGTATCCCTCGCCAAATCCTCCATTAAATCTATCGCTTTCGCGGAAGGTTCTTCTTTGGCAAACTCAGATAAGCTACCTACAATTCGGCTTTTCATCTCATGAACTGCCTTATTTGTAAAAGTTATTGCAAGAATATTGCGATACGCATCATTTTTAGGAGCCGAAAGTATAATTTTAAGATATTCCTTAACTAGGGTATATGTCTTTCCTGAACCTGCGGATGCATCATATATAGAAAAGGAAGGTCTTTGCATTTTTTAATTTTTTCGAACTGTAAAAATAAAACATCCCGAGAACTATTCGGTTGCAAAAAACTAAAATTCTATAAAGTAAAATTAATTAGTGCTTATTAAATGCTTTTTTATTAAAAACAATTAAAATACCAACACCTGTAGAAATTGCCATATCGGCAAAATTAAAAATTGCATTAAAAAATTTAAATTGTTGTCCACCCCATATTGGCAACCAAGTTGGTAGATTTCCTTCCCAAATAGGAAAATACAACATATCTACTACTTTACCATGAAACCACGTTCCATAATGTTCAGGAGCAAATAGTGTTGCTAAGTTGTTATAACTGTCATCGAATATTACACCATAAAAAACAGAGTCTATAATATTTCCTGCAGCTCCAGCCAAAATTAAAGCAATAGCAACAACTAAATATGTTGAGCTTTGTTTTTTAATAGAGTCATACAACCAGTATCCAATACCAAAAACAGCAAAAATCCTAAAAACGGTTAAAATCAATTTCCCGTATTCTCCTGGTATTTTTGTTCCCCAAGCCATTCCTTCATTCTCAATAAAAAGAATCTTAAACCACTTAAAAACCTCCACTTCTTCGCTTAAAACGAAGTTGGTTTTTATATAAATTTTAGAAAGCTGATCAATAAGTAAAATAATGAAAATAAGTAAATACGCTTTTCGTAGTGACATTTTATAATTTTTTATTGGCGCAAAAGTAACAATTAAATCAAAAAAAACGCCCCCTTAGGAGCGTTAATTATTTCGTAACAAAATGTTTCATTATTATTTTCCATTATTTCTAACTGGCTTAGATCCTTCAGAAAAAAAACTTGAGATTGAATTGAACAATCCTTTAGCTTCTTTTTTCCCATCTGTAGTCTTAACAATATTACCCTGTGCCTTTTTTGCTTTGGCAACATTCAACTTAACCCTTATTTTATCAAATTCCTTTATTCTACTATCAACATCCGACTTCACATCTTTAAACTTCAACACTTTAGCCATAACGTTTTATCTTAAATTAATACTTACTTAATCCTCCATTCCTTTCTTACAATAATACGCAAAAATTTTATATTTTTTAAATAAATTAACGAGATAATACATGATAAAGCTATGATTTTTTAATTAAATTAGCTTAATCAATTATTTTTTAACAACTCCCCAAATCTCCACACAATGAATGAAATCACTTCCATGCTAAATGAGTTTTTAATTCAGACCAAATCAACATCGGCACTTATATCGGGTACAAAAGGAAAATTGATTACCTCTTTACACTTAGAATATAGTGACAGTGTTGCCGCAATGAGCGACGCAATCCTATCTATGAGCGACAAATTCCTTAATGACTTAGACAAAGGACTACTTAAACAATTATACCTTAAAACCACCAATGGAGTCGCTGTAATGAACAAAATAAACAATTCTCATAGCATCATCGTTTTCTCTAATGATGGTAGCAATCTCGGATTATTTCTGCGCAATATCGATGAACTAGCCACTCAGCTTAACAAAAACAGTCTTTTAAAATAATTAATAACCAATAAATCCCCAAAAATTATGAGCAACGACTTTTTAAATGTTTTTCTAACTGAAATGAAAACAAATGTGAATGGTTTTATAGCTGTAGCTGTAACCGAGATTGAAACAGGGCTTAGTTATGGTAATTTAAGCATCGATTCGGCATTTGATCCCGAATTAGCTTCTGCATACAACCTTGAAGTAGTTAAAGCTAAATTAAGTGCTGTAAAGGCCTTAAATTTAAAACAAGACATCGAGGATATCTTAATTACCCTTACCAATCAAATTCACATTATTGATATTTCACCAAATAATAAATTCATGGTTTATCTAGTCGCAGACTCTACAAAAGCCAACTTAGGAATGACAAGAGCTGTTTTAAGAAAATACAAAACTGATTTGGAAAAAAATCTAGCGTAACAGCATTACTTTCTTAATTAAAACTGTCTTGCACAAAGACAGTTTTAATTTAACTACTTCCTTTTTTACACTTAAATTACTTCTCTTCATTTTGATGCAAAAAAAACGCCCCTTAAATAGGAGCGCTTTATTATTTATTTAAAAAACTATCGTTGCAAGTTTTTTGCTTCAATACTCATTGTAGCATGAGGAACAATCTTTAATCTTTCTTTTCCGATTAACTTTCCTGTTACTTTGCACACTCCGTATGTTTTATTTTCTACACGAAATAACGCATTCTTTAAATCTCGAATAAACTTTTCTTGTCTGATAGCTAACTGTGAGTTTGCTTCTTTGGACATAGTTTCGCTTCCTTCTTCAAATGCTTTAAATGTTGGAGACGTATCATCTGTACCGTTATTTAAATCATTCATGTAAGCACTTTTAATCAAGTCTAAATCTGCTTGCGCTTTTTGTATTTTACCCAAAATGATCTCTTTGAATTCAGCTAAATCAGCGTCAGAGTATCTTGTAATTTCATCTACCATTTTTATATTATTTTGAAATTAATATCATTGTTTTTATATCATCAAATTCAATTTCTATGCCGCTTTCTAATTCGTCTAAAAAAACCAAACTATCTGTTAATGTTTCAGACTTAATATAGTCTTCATTTTTAAGAATTGCAGTTTCTAATATACCACTTCTCTTTATCTGTACCTTTATCTTATCAGTTACTTCAAATCCAGAATCTTTACGGATGTTTTGAATTCTATTAACCAATTCTCTTGCGATACCCTCATTTTTCAGCTCTTCCGTGATCGTAATATCAAGCGCAACTGTTATTCCGTTTGAATTTGCAACCAACCAACCTTCGATATCTTGTGATGTAATTTCGACATCTTCTAATGATAAAGTTACATTATTTCCTGCAATAACAATATCTAACGAACCTTCCTTGTCTAACTGACTGATTTGCTGCGCTGTAAAAGACTGTATCTCTTTGGAAATCAAGCCCATATCTTTACCAAATCGAGGTCCTAATGCTTTAAAATTAGGCTTAATTTGTTTCACCAAAATACCCGAAGCATCATCTAAAAGAACGATTTCTTTCACGTTAACTTCTGCTTTTACAAGCTCTGAAACTGCCTCAATTTCACTACGTTGATTATCGTCAAGTACTGGAATCATTACCTTTTGCAACGGTTGACGTACCTTAATCATTTCCTTCTTACGAAGTGATAAAACAAGTGATGAGATAGTCTGCGCTTTCTGCATTTTGCTTTCTAACGTTTTATTAACAAAGTTTTCAACGTATTTTGGAAACTCTGCCAAATGTACACTGTCATAATTTTCTGACTGTGTTGAAGTTGTTAAGTCTCTGTAAAGCTTATCCATAAAAAATGGAGCAATTGGAGCACTTAGTTTACTTATAGTTAACAAACAAGTATAAAGTGTTTGATAGGCTGCTATTTTATCATGCGCGTACTCTCCTTTCCAAAAACGACGACGACATAAACGAACATACCAATTGCTTAAATTCTCTTGTACAAAGTCTGAAATTGCACGAGCAGCTCTTGTTGGCTCATAATCGGCATAAAAGCCATCAACTTCTTTGATAAGTGTATTTAATTCAGAAATAATCCACTGATCAATTTCTGGTCTTTCGTTTATCGGAATTTCTGCTTCAGCATATTTAAATCCATCGATGTTTGCATACAACGAAAAGAATGAATAGGTGTTATATAATGTTCCGAAGAATTTACGACGAACCTCAGCAATTCCCTCAAGGTCAAATTTTAAATTATCCCAAGGATTTGCATTCATAATCATATACCAACGTGTGGCATCAGGACCGTATTCTGCAATGGTTTTAAAAGGGTCAATTGTATTTCCTTTACTCTTAGACATTTTTATTCCATTTTTGTCTAAAACCAAACCATTTGAAACCACATTTTTATAAGCTACTTTATCAAAAACTAAAGTTCCGATTGCGTGAAGCGTATAAAACCATCCACGAGTCTGATCGACACCTTCAGCAATAAAATCAGCTGGAAAATCTTTATTCTCGTCAATTTTATCTTTATTCTCAAAAGGATAATGCCATTGTGCGTAAGGCATTGCTCCAGAATCAAACCAAACATCAATTAAATCACTTTCGCGTTTCATTGGCTGGCCTGAAGCCGAAACTAAAGTTATTTGATCGACTACATTTTTATGCAAATCGATTAAATCATAATTAGATTCAGACATATTTCCGATTTCAAATCCTTTAAACGGATTTTCTTTTTGAAAACCTGCTTCGATAGATTTCTCAATCGCATTGTACAATTCTTCAACAGAACCAATAAGAATTTCTTCTTTTTTATCTTCAGTTCTCCAAATTGGCAACGGAATACCCCAATATCTAGAACGAGATAAGTTCCAGTCATTGGCATTTTTAAGCCAATTTCCAAAACGCCCTTCACCAGTAGACTTAGGCTTCCAATTGATAGTTTCGTTCAGGTCGAACATTCTATCTTTTACATCGGTTACTTTAATGAACCAAGAATCTAGTGGATAATATAATAACGGCTCATCAGTTCTCCAGCTATGTGGATAACTGTGCACATATTTCTCTACCTTAAAGGCTTTATTTTCTTCTTTTAATCGAATAGCAATTTCAACATCTACAGAACGCTCTGGCGCCTGACCTGCATCATAATATTCATTTTTCACATATTTACCAGCAAGATCTCCTAAATGTGAAGTGAATTTTCCTTGTAAATCTACCAAAGGAACTGCCGTTCCAGTTTCGTCAAGAACCAACATTGGTGGTACTTCAGGCTTAGCCTCTTTTGCTACTTTAGCATCATCAGCACCAAAAGTTGGAGCGGTATGTACAATACCCGTTCCGTCTTCGGTAGTCACAAAATCTCCTGCTATTACTCTAAATGCATTTTCAGCATTTTGATATGGCAATACATATGGTAATAATTGTTCGTAACGGATCTCAACTAAATCAGCTCCTTTCGCTTCCGCTAAAATTTTATACGGAAGTTTTTTATCACCTTCTTTTACATTCTCGAAATCGGCATCATCTTCACTTGCAAAAAATCCTTTTCCGAATTGTTTTCCAACTAAATTTTTAGCCAAAACAACATTTACAGGCTCAAAAGTATATTGATTGAAAGTTTTTACCAAAACGTAGTCAATTCTTGGACCAACTGTTAAAGCTGTATTCGATGGTAATGTCCATGGAGTTGTCGTCCAGGCCAAGATGTGGATATCTCCAAAACCTTGTAAAAACGAAGGCAATGTTTCTGGCAATGTTTTAAATTGTGCTACAATTGTAGTATCTGTAACATCTCTATAAGCTCCAGGCTGATTTACTTCGTGAGAAGACAATCCTGTTCCTGCTTTTGGAGAATAAGGCTGAATAGTATATCCTTTGTACAACAAACCTTTATCGTAAATTTGTTTCAAAAGCCACCAAACAGACTCCATATATTTTGGTTTATAAGTTACATATGGATCTTCCATATCTACCCAATATCCCATTTTTTCGGTTAAGTCATTCCATACGTCGGTATAACGCATTACGGTTTTTTTACACGCTTCGTTATATTCTTCGATAGAAATTGTTTTACCAATATCTTCTTTTGTAATTCCTAGTTCTTTTTCGGTACCTAACTCTACAGGCAATCCGTGAGTATCCCAACCAGCTTTTCTTTTTACCTGAAAACCTTTTTGAGTTTTATATCTGCAAAAAATATCTTTAATCGCACGTGCCATCACGTGGTGAATTCCTGGTAATCCATTTGCCGAAGGAGGACCTTCAAAAAATACGTAAGGCACTGCACCTTCGCGAGTAGTTACACTCTTTTCAAATATATTTTCTTTCTTCCAAAAGTCAAGTACTTCAGACGCTACAGTAGGCAAGTCAAGTCCTTTGTATTCAGTAAATTTTGTGCTCATTTTATCCTTTTCTTAAATCGAAGTGCGAAAGTAAGGAATTTTGATTTTTTTAGCCACCAATTCACTAATTAAATTTGTTAATACATTTATAATTCCGCATTTATCAAAAAATAGTTATTGATTTAAACAGAAATATTTTCTCAAAAATTAAAAACCCTAAGGATTCAATCTTCAAGAAAATATTTCTTAGTGTCCACAAAAGCGAAAACATAACAGTCTTTTATTAGCAAAAAAGACGGTCGTCATTAATAGTATTAATCTTTATTTAAAACTTCCGAAATAAACTTCTTTCATAAAAATTCTATTACCAAAAACGGCATTTACTTCCACTTTTTCGCGGTTTTCCTGATAGGAAGTATCTCCGTAAAAATCTTCAATTTCATAATTAATCTTATGCGGAATTTTTCCTGAATTTAAAGCTGCTACAGGACGATAATCTTTGAAAAGCTTTCGCTCAAAAAAACTTTTATTTCCATCATCAAATTCTGTTCTTTCCGTTGCAACAATCGAAAAATCTTCTTTATCAATAAAAAGATGATAATCTGTTTTAGGAATGGTTCTATTACTTGTGTTCAATGTTTTTTCGAAATAATTAAAGTGATAACACCATTTTCCGTCAACCATTTCATCTTGCAATAGCTCCAGTTTATTCCATAAATCAAGTCTAAAAGCAGTTAAGAAATTCACAGGGTCCAAATTTGCAGAAAGATTACTATACTTGTAAATTGGCAATTTTGCCCATTTGGCTTCCACTCCACTTTCGCGATCACTGTGACTCCATGCTTCTGGTCCATTTACGATTTCATAATAGGTTTCCGGCATTTTCTTTTTCAAAAGATAATTTGTCGTTGTCGCCCATCTTTCTTCGGTGTGAGGTATATTACTTTCTTCTAAAGTTAACTTAGACACCAAATGTGTTTTCTCTACTTTTTTTAGAATATTGCTTCCACCAAGATTAGCAATAATCTTCGCTAACAAATCCGGATTAGATTGATATGCAATAGAATCAAGCATATTTTCTCGTTGAATTTTACTTTTTTCTAAGGCTGCCGCTCTATTTTCTTTTTCGATATTCCAATCAGCTTCCTGACGGTCAATTTTTTCAAAAAAAGCTAATCTCAACTCTTCTTTTTCTTCGGCAATTTTTAAACCTAATTTTTTAAGCTCTGCAAAACGAGGTGTATGGCTTCTTATTTTTTTATCTGCAAAATAGCCATTATTAACTCTTTCGATAATTGTAGATCCTCTCGAATCTTGTTTATCATTTTCAATTAATAAATTAGCATATTTCAGGGCTTTTTCTTTATTCTCAAGTAAAAAATAAGTTTCAGCCAAATTGTTGGTGACAATAAAACGAATATCTTCATTTGCCGGAGAAAGTGGGTATTTTACCAACAGACTTTCTAAATACTGCAAATGTGGCGTTAGTAATTTCTCGTCTAAACCTTTCTCAAGAGTTACTTTCTCCAGCTGAGCTGTAATTTCTGTCTCGAAAGCAAGCATTTGTTTGTATTCCGAATGCCCTTTTGAAGTTACAAACTCAAATTTTTCCTTTACTACACTAGTTGAATATCCAAATTTATAATTTAAAAAATCTTGGATTCTTATTGCCGCTTTGTAGACAACATTATCAAATCCAAGCCCTACATCACTGTAATCTGAGTTCTTTACAGCTGTCTTTACTTTTTTATCCTGTTCTGAGGCTACAACTTTCAAAGCACCCATACTATTTCCCACACTTACCGAATAAGAATCTGAACCTCCAAAATCCTTAGTCAATATAATTTTATCGCCAAGCTTAACATCTAATTTTACATTATTTATATAATTAGAGTGCGCATTATAAGTCCAACGATTTTTTTCCTTATCATACACACTATCTATTTGAGTGTCTGTATATCTGGGCATCGCAAAGGTCAAATAAAGTTTAAGCTTTCCGTTTACAGGATCTTTTATAAATCCATCAATATTAAAAAAATCCTTCTTTAAATTAGATTCTTCTTCCTGCAGCGATTTATCCATTTGATAAAAAGCCGTTTGCGTTAATACATTATCAAGAGCTGGAAATTCAGAATATCTAATTATCGGAATTTTAAATTTCTTTGTTTTTGAGCTTATTTTTTCTTGTGCCTGAATTGATCCAATTACAAGCAAAGCCACTAAGAGTAATACTTTTTTCATAGGCAAAAAAAAAGCCACCAGAAATAAATTCTGATGGCTTTGGGTTTTTATTTTTCTTATTTTTTATTAAAGATCTGAATAGATTTATCCGAAACATAAAAAATGTTTTGTGTTGCAGGATCTACTTCATAAACCGGTTTGTTGTTTGTAAAAATAATTTTATCAACCTCAACACCGTCTATTTTACTTACTTTTACAAGAATTTTTTCTCCTGTTTCTGCTTTTGCAAAAATATAAGAGTAATCTCTATTTTGTTTCATTGCATTAAAACGAGAATTAAATTTAGCTGCTACAATACCAAGAGCTACAGATCCGGCTGCATAAGCATTTGCCTGATCCTTATTCGTTTGATCTTCTGCCTTCACAACTGTAGTTCTCATGTTTCCGCCAGAATCACGATATGTCATGGTTACTTCTGAACCTTTAAAATCACTTACTCCTGCAGCAACTCCTAAACCGATACTTCCTACAATGGCAGCACTTTTTAGAAGGCGTCTTGTTGACTCTCCTGGTTGTGTATAAGTAAGGTGATATTTGATTGTACCATCCATATTAACTCCCATTACCTCAACTGGTCCTGAAAGCACTACTCCCCAAGGAAATAATTCGATGCTGTTTAAGTCTTTTTCTTTTTTGATATTTACTTTAGCAAAAGGCTCTGGTTTATCTTTAATACTTGGATCAAATTTATATAACTTCTCATCATTATATACTAAGTACGAGTTTGTTGCTTCATCATAAGTTGGTAAGACCGGGCGGTTTTTATCAAAGTTGATATTACGTTTCCAAAGTTTAACTCCGGTCTTATAATCAACCATGTTTCCGTAAGTACCTGTAAGATACATTACTTTTTCACCTACTTTACCTAAATAATAAATTGGATCTTCTTTATCATCTGAAATTTCAATAAATTTTTTCCAAAGTTTTTCTCCGTCTTTATTGATCAACATCATTTCGTTCTCAGCAACGTATAAAAAATCCTGATCGATAGGAATTACTCTTTTCAAACCATCTCCACGAGCATCTTTTTTCCAGATTTTCTCACCTGTTTTTAAATCAAAAAAGTTAAAACCACTATAGTGAGCTACTAACAATTTTGTTCCCCAATCTTCAAGATAAACAACTCTCTTTGTTTTGATTGATTCTTTCCAGATACTTTTTCCGTTTTCTGTATTCAAAACATTCAAATATTGTTTATTCGAAAAAGTTCCAGTGTTGTTTACTACAACAATATTTTTATCATTTTGTGTCAGGAAGAATTTTGAATAATCTTCTTCACCTTTCCAGTTTAACTTTCCGGTAGCTCTGTCAAAAGAATATAATTTTCCGTACAGTAAATAATAAATTACTGATCCGTGTACTTTAGCAACGTTTGTATTTACTGATTCTCTAAAAGAGAAGCTAAATAATGATTTCGCTTTATCTACAGTAGTATTCCATTTTAATTCGCCAGTCGTCATATCCAATAATGCAATTGCCATGTCGCCATCTTTTTTCAAAGTAAGCAAATACTCATTTGTCTCAGGAATAAAATCTGATTGTGTTACCCAAAAAGATTCTTTTGAAGAGTTGTAAACCACTTTACCAGTATCAGTATTGATGATAATGTACTTGTTATTGATGTAAGCTTCAACATAAGGACTTCCGGCAACGGTAGTTAAAGCACTTTTATCATCAAAAAGCTTTGTAAGATCGGTATCACCTATGATAGTCAATGCTGATTTACCTCCAAAATCATCTTTGGTCAAAGTCCATACAACTTTTTTAGTTTCAGGATCTAAACCTTTTATTGTTCCTCCTTCATTAAAAACAACAATTCCTGTAATTCCATTTTGTACCATATCTTGTACGGTATTCTCTGTGTTAACTATTTCGTCATATTTCCTTTGGGAAATAGCCGAAAAGCTGACTAATAAAAGTAAAATAATCGAAAACGTAATTTTCTTCATGTTTGGTTTTTTAAAATTTTATAGTTAAGAATGAATAATGTTCTTGAAATTAATTATAAAAGATTGAAAACTTCAAAATTTTATAAAAATTACAGCGCAAATATATAAAAATAGGATTCGATTTTTAAGAAAATATTTCTTTCAAAACCTCTAGTGATTTCGGCCTTTTAAAGCCATCTAAATGAAAACTATAATAGTCTATTAAGATTTTCAGGAGTAGTTGTCGTTCAATAACATGAAAAACTTTTTGATCATTATCAAACTTCAAATCTATTAGCTTTTTGAACAAATTAGTTTCATGTTCGGTTAGGGCACTTAACCCATAAAAAAGAGTAAAAACACCTTCATTCATTTCGAAAAACGGCAGATCGGCATCAGAAACATCGGGATAGAAGCCTAGGTACTTAGTAGTTTCTAACATCAAAATAAGATGGAAATTGGTAATTTCATCATGTTGATCCAACCAAAACAAAGCTGTTTCTAAAAAAATAAAAAGTGATTCATTCTTTTCTTCTTCCTGAATTGAATAATGCAGAATCTCGGATAAGAACATGACAATCGTACTTTTTACAATGTCGGTATGAATGGTCTGAAAAGGAGTTCCAATTTTTATTTCCTTGAAATTTTCTAATGTCCCTTTATTTTTATGTACAGCCTCAATCTCAAGAATAGTTAATGGCTGAAAATAGGCTATTTTCTGACTGGATTTACGAGTTGAAAAAGCATCTCTAACAAAATAAGTTTTCAATCCATGCGAAAGCGTAAAACACTTGGCAATCAAGCTTTTTTCTTGGAATTTTATAGCTGAAATGACAATTGCTTTGGTTTTAACTTGCAAAATAGACTTCTTAGATTATTTAGACTTGCTTAGACTTCTTAGATTTTTAGAAACTGAGACTGATTACTGGGACTGACACTAAAAACTATCGTATTATCATTACTTTCTTAACTTTGGTTTCTCCTCCGTCTTCAGCCGAAACAACAATCATATACACACCAGAAGCTACTTTATATTTTCCAAAAGCAGTCGTATCCCATTCGATTGTTCCTCCTTCGGATGTTGTTTCGTACACAAGATTACCTTCGATATCTGTAATTTTAATATTGGCTTTATCTAGTAATCCTGCAATTTTTACTGTTCCCGAAAATTCTGGACGTACAGGATTTGGATATACATATACATTATTTAAATTTTCATTGGCTTCAGTAGCGATTCCTTTAAACGAAACCATTCCTTTACTTGTCGCAATATAAACTTCTCCAGTGACACTGTTTATCCCAATATCATTAATTTGATTGCTTGGTAATGGCGAATTATTTATCGTAAAGTGATATTTAGTTTCCTGACCATTTGGTGAAACAAAAAAAACACCTGAATCTGTGGTTCCAATCCATTTATTATTTGCCCCATCTACAACAATTGCCGAGATAAATTGCTCGTAAAGTAATTCCTGAGCCAAACCATCATCCATTATTATTATAGGATTTGTTTTTAATTGATTTTCTGTTTGAAAATTATTTACATTACTCAAAACACGAAGTCCTCTTGTTGTACCTATCCAAAGCTGATTTTTAGCATCTACGGCAACTGCTCTTACATCTGTAGTTGGTAAATTTCCATTATCGATACCAACTGCAATTTTTTTGGCTGTATTTGTACTTTCATTAAAACCAATTACGCCATCTCTATTTGTACCAATCCATTTTGTTCCATTCTTATCTATAGTCATACTACTAAAACTAGCATCCTCAGGCTTACTAAGAACTGCACCAATAGGAAATGTTTGCCATTGCCCATTAGCTCTCAACACCTTTAGTCCATTTTTAATTAAACTATTGGTTACCCATAAATTTCCTGACTTATCAAAAGCAGTTCCGTTTATTCTAACATCTATATAATTCGGTCCCAAAAATGTTAAAGTCTCTAATCCGCTATTTGATTGATTAAATAAAATTGAAGGAGTCTCATTATCTATTTTTAATAATCCTGAAAAAAAAGAACTTGCATATACTTGATTTTCATTATTAGGGTTAACTATAATCCTTGATATAGATTTTGCCTGAAATAATTTTTCGTATGGTATGTTTAACCATCCCGCAGTACTAAATTTACTAATCCCATAACTATCCAATGGATATGGATTATAAAAAACATCATAATTACCATAAACTGCCCAAAGTGAATTTGGCGTAACATTAATAGCAAAAATATTATTTTGTGATGGCCCAGCTGGCATCGTGTTTTCAAACATAGATGCCCCTGAAAGCGTAGAAACAAAAAGCCCACTTTCATTTGTTCCAATATAGATATTATCGCCAATAGCAGTTGCGCAAGTAAAACTCAATCCTGTTGTCGAAACGTCACTATTATTTATTTGACGTAGTAAAACCATTTGATTATTATATACATAAACTGCACTTGCTGTAGTTATAAATAAATTATGATTTTTAGCTCTCATATCTTTTGATGGTTGAGGAAGCGACATAAAACCAACAAAAGTATTAGAACCTGAATCGTAGTTATTAATATAACCTGAAGTATTAATTGCAATCAGTTTTGTGTCATTTGTTTCTACACTTGACCAATCGCCCGCAGTAACTAATGACCATTGAATATAATCGACTAAATTAAGATTCGTAATATTAGCTTTCCTTATACCACTATTAGTCGCTGCATAAATAAATCCGTTGTAAATCGTAGTTTGTCTTACATTAATTTGAGCTCCACTGTCTCCAATAAAATAAGTATCTCCAAACTGCAATGTTTTTAGATTAAACTGAACAATTCCAAAATCGCATGAAACATAAACCATCCCATTATATTCCATGAAATGATTAATTTTTTTAAGATTCGCAGGGAGTTGTTTATTAATGATATCAACCACTTTTACGATACTACCATCAACTTCATTAATTATTGTCATCAATCCGTTTTCATACCCAATAAGTGTTTTACGAAATGATTCACTATGATATAAAGACGAGATAGACTGCCCAGAAAGGCCATCAACAGTATTTATTGTCTTAACAATATTTGTTGCGGTATTTTTAGAAAACAATGCGTTTTCTGTAGCAGCATAAATTGCTGTAGGAGAATCCGAAACATCTTTTATTTGGTTATAAGAGAAATAACCTTGCCATAATAATTTGTTTTGTGCAAAACCAAATTGCATGAGCAATAAGAACAAAACGTAAAGAAACTTTTTTTCCATTATCTATACCTATACAATTGGTTCCACAAATATAATACAAACAAAAGTATTTGAATTTCGTTCTGATATAAATAAAAAATGCCTCCGATTCGAAAATCCGAATGGAGGCATTTTAATTGTATTTAAAAAACTATACTACTCCTTGAGCAAGCATAGCATCTGCTACTTTTACAAATCCTGCAATATTAGCTCCTTTTACATAATTTACGTAACCATCTGCACCAACTCCATATTTCTTACATTGGTTATGGATTCCTACCATTATGTCTTTTAGTCTAAGATCTACTTCTTCACTAGTCCAGTTTAAACGAATTGAGTTTTGCGTCATCTCTAATCCAGATGCAGCAACTCCACCAGCATTTGCAGCTTTTCCTGGAGCAAAAAGAACTTTCTTACCTACAAATTGTTTTATTGCATCAAGTGTACATGGCATATTTGCTGCCTCTGTAACACATAAAACACCATTTGCGATTAATTTCTTAGCATCTTCTTCGTTCAATTCATTTTGAGTAGCACAAGGAATAGCGATATCCACTTTTACTTCCCATGGGCTTTTCCCTTTATGGAATTGAGCATTTGGATATTTCTTAACATACATTTCTGCTCTGTTATTTCCACTTGCTCTCATTTCTACCATATGCTCGATTTTCTCTCCAGAAATACCTTCTTCATCATAAATATATCCATCAGGTCCAGAAATTGTTACCAACTTCCCTCCTAATTCATTTATCTTTAAAGCTACACCCCAAGCAACGTTTCCGAAACCAGAAATCGCAACTCTTTTTCCTTTAATCTCATGTCCGATAGTACGTAACATTTGGTCTGTAAAATATACAACACCATATCCAGTAGCTTCTGGTCTGATTAATGAACCACCGTAAGCAATTCCTTTACCTGTTAAAACTCCTGTAAACTCATTTTTGATTCTTTTGTATTGACCAAATAAGTATCCAATTTCTCTAGCTCCAACACCAATATCTCCGGCAGGTACATCTAAGTCTGGTCCGATATGACGACATAATTCGGTCATAAACGATTGACAAAAACGCATAATCTCACCATCAGATTTTCCTTCAGGATCAAAATCAGAACCTCCTTTTCCACCTCCCATAGGAAGTGTAGTTAAACTATTTTTGAAAACTTGCTCGAAAGCTAAAAATTTCAAAACTGATAAATTTACTGTATGGTGAAATCTAATTCCACCTTTATATGGTCCGATTGCCGAATTCATCTGAATTCTAAAACCTCTATTTACTATAATTTCTCCTTTATCGTCAACCCACGGCACTCTAAAAATTATAGAACGTTCCGGTTCTGCGATTCTAAGAAGCAAGTTCTTACCGTCATATTTTTTTTGTTCAGCAATGAATGGAATTACTGTTTCAGCAAATTCTCTAACTGCTTGAATAAATTCAGGCTCATTTGGATTTTTTGACTCTACAAGAGCCATAAATTCATTTATTTTTTGTTTCATTTTCTAAAAAAATTATCAAATAAATTAATTTTATTATTTACTCAACCAAACAACAAAAAACACACATAAAAGTATCCTTTTGTTATTTTCCACAAATATACGCCTAATAAAGAAATTGGGCTTGATATTTTATAAATTATGAGTAGAATTGTATTATTAATACATATTTTTTAAAATAGATATTTTTAACGCAATGTCTTGCACGAAAACGTTATAGTTTTAATGTCAAAACAACATACTCCTTAGCATTTTTATTTTTTTTGAAAATTTTATGATTTGTGATGGATATTTATATCTTTGTCGCGAAAAGAAATTTAAACCTAATGCTCAAAAACACAGTAATCTCACTATTAATTTCGTTTATTTTTTCATACAATTCCAAGGCACAATCTAGGCTAGCTCATGAAGTTGGTGTTATTTTTGGCCCCTCTGCTTTCAAGTCAGACTATGGCCAAAGAAATGATAACTCTACAAATACCAAAAACACAGGTTTTGGTATTGGTGTAGTACACTTTTTAAATTTTTCATACAATTCAAGACGTGAAGCGTATTTTAATGAACACTTTAAAGTACGTACTGAAATTTCATACAACCAAACAAGTTTAGACCACTTTGGTGAAACGGTTAATGGCAATCCTAATAAAATAGGAGTTATTCAACTTAAAGCAATGAGCGGAAAAACATCATTGGTTAATCTTGGTACACAACTAGAGTATTCGCCATTTATGAAAATGCATGATTACGAAAATACTATGGGTAGTTTTAGCCCCTATATAAGTGGAGGAATTCAGTTTAGTTATTACAACACTAAAGTAAGTTCTTCTCTTGGACCTTTAGGAGATCCTGCAACTACTTTTTATAAATACTTAGTTCCTTCAGACGGGCACCCATACGGGTTTTCTAGCGAAAGCGGAACTGTATTATCATTAACCGCTGGTATCGGAACACGATTTAAATTAGCTCCTATGCACGATTTATTATTTGAAATGAGAGCTCAATTTTACAACTCAGATTGGATTGACGGATTGAACCCAAATTCGAAAGTATTCACAGAAAATAAATCCAATGATTCTCAGGTTTGGTTTACATTAGGTTATGTTTACTACTTGGATTATTAGAAACTTTCACATAAAGCAAAACCCCAACATTTTATAAATGTTGGGGTTTTTTATTTCTCTTATTTTTCTATTATTCTAAAGCTTGTTTCAAATCAGCAATTAAATCTTCTGCATCTTCAATACCCACGCTTAATCGAACCAAATCATCTGTAATTCCTACTTCTGCTCTTTTATCCGCGGGAATAGAAGCATGAGTCATTAAAGCCGGATGATTTGCCAAAGATTCTACTCCTCCTAAAGATTCTGCCAAAGTAAAAACTTTCAATTTTTCCAAGAAAGTGATCGAATCTTCTTTTTTACCCGAAACAAAAGTAAAGGAAACCATTCCTCCAAAAGCTTTCATTTGTTTCTTAGCAATTTCATGAAACGGATGACTAGGTAAACCTGGATAATAAACTGTTTTTATCTTTGGATGATTACTTAAAAAATCAACCACTTTTTCTCCATTCTCACAATGTCTTTGTACTCTTAGCGAAAGCGTTTTAATCCCTCTTAAAACCAAAAAGCTATCCATTGGCCCTAAAGTTCCTCCAGTAGCAAATTGCTGAAAATGTAATTGCTCACCCAAAGCTTCATCTTTTACAATTAAAGCTCCTGCAATAACATCTGAGTGTCCACCTAAATATTTAGTAGCAGAATGCATTACAATATCAGCTCCTAAATCAAGAGGCTTTTGTAAATATGGTGTCGCAAAAGTATTATCGACTGCAAATAATATTTTCTTCTCTTTAGTGATTTTGGCAATTTCCTGAATGTCCGCCAATTTCATCAACGGGTTTGTAGGTGTTTCTACCCAAACCAATTTTGTATTTTCGTTTATTAAAGACTCAAATTTTGCGATATCATTCATATCTACAAAATGAAATTTTATTCCTGAATCTTTATAAATTCGTGTAAACATACGGTATGTTCCTCCGTATAAATCATCCATAGCAATGATTTCATCACCAGCTTTAAATGAGCGTAAAACACAATCAGTAGCAGCTAATCCAGATGAGAAAGCTAATCCACGTGTTCCGTTTTCAATACTAGCCAAGGCATTTTCCAAAGCACTTCTTGTAGGGTTTGATGCTCTACTATATTCGTAATCTCCAAGAGGTTGTCCTGGGCTTGTTTGGATAAACGTAGATGTTTGATATACTGGAGGCATTACTGCTCCTGTACTTGGGTCATGATGCTGACCACCATGTATAACTTTTGTATTGAATTTCATATGTAGATAATATTTATTTTTTTAGTGCAATATGGCACTGTTTTTACTTAATTATAATTTTATGCTTGAAATCTTATCAATTTCATACCTTTATATTTTTGAGACTCCAAAATACTCTACAAATTTACCCATTAATTTATTTTAATCAAGTTACAAGTTAATACCTTTGTATTTAATTAACATTTTTCAAGATGAGACAATATACCTTTTTATTCGTAAGCCTTTTGTTTTTAACAAGTTGCACCAAAGAACTTTCTTTTAAAGAACAAACATTCGAAAAGAAATCAGCTTTACCTTGCAAAACCAATTGTCCTCAGATTAGTTTAAAAGTTCCGATTGCTCAAAATGTTCCAATCGTAGCAGATAGCATCAATAAGAAAGTATTTTCTGTCTTAAAAGAAATCGTTTATTTTGGAGAAAAACCATTCCAATCTACCGACTATAATGACTTAACTGCATCCTTTATTAGCTCTTACGAAGAAATGCAGAAAAAATTTCCCGAAGATAAATTTGGTTGGGAGGCCAAAATTGAGGGTAATGTAGAATATCAATCTGATAGCATTCTAAACATAAAATTTAACCATTATACCTTTACTGGTGGCGCACATGGTTACCAAGGATATCGTTCTTTATTATTTAATCCTAAAACAGGAAAAACAATTACAAACAATCAATTATTTAAAAGCGAAAAAGATTTTAAGGCTTTCGCCGAAAAAGAATTCAGAAACAAATATAAAATTCCTGCCAGCGGAAGCATCAATGCAACAGGATTAATGTTTGAAAATGAAAAGTTCAATCTACCTTTAAATATTTTTTATACTAAAGAAGGATTACTACTTTATTACAATTCGTATGAAGCTGCTTCGTACGCAGATGGTCCAAAAGAATTATTATTGCCTTACGATAAAGTAAATGACTATTTAATTTTTAAATAATCATTAATTTGAATATTAAAAATTAGATTTTTTTGAGTTAGACGCACTGCGGTGCGTCTCTACGAAAAACCTTTGAACCTTTGCCTCTCAGAGCCTCAGCACCTTCACACTAAACATCATATTTCATCTTTCTCAAGATTCGTAAAGCTTCTTTAAAAGATAAATACACTTGAGTAAAAGGCTTTAAAAGTAATTTTGCATCAATTAATTTTTGTTTTGCATCTTCAAAACCGTTAAGATAACAAATCATAAAAGTCGAAGGTAAATTCTCCAGATCAATCATTTCACGATTAGACAAGGCGACTCCTTTTTGTAGTTTGCCAAGCAATGCAATATTGGAGTTGTATATATGATAAAGCATTTTTCGATTAAACTCTGGCGGCTGAAAAAGTATTTCTCTATCTATTTTATAGTAGCCATTATCAAAAAAATGAATTGTTTGTTGTTCCAGCGGATAATAACTTGTTTTATCATTTAAGCCCAACGGAACGTATTCGAGAATAGTAAAACTATCTTCATCAAAAGTAATTGTGACCACATCTTGTGCCGAATAAAACAACTTAATTTGTTCGTTTATCAGCTCGATATCTACACGGGACAAAAACGTTTTATCACGAGATTTATTAGGAACTCCAGCCCAACAAATAACAAATAATTCTTTAAAAACTTTATACTTAGGCGACATATCTTTATGTCGAAAATTCATAAAGTCGATTACACCATCCAGCGTATACTCTATACTATTACGGGAACTATTCTCTATCCCAATTACGGTTTCAGTATTTTGATAATTTTTCTCCACTTCCCCTTCAACCGGAACCGAATTACTTCCTCGTCTAATAAATACACTATTAGCAACAATGGTATGAATTCCTTTTTTAAAATAAGAGATCTTACTTTTAGGCTTAATTGTAACTAATCCTATTACTTTATCTTTTGGAAGATTAGGAAAAGGTACATTTTCATATTGAATTTTTGGAGGATTTTCAAGAAAAGCATTTACCAGATTCTGAATCCGACTGTCGTCAAAAAAGTCATCTCCTACAATCTCATTATCCTGGTCCTCAACACCTACAACTATATAAGAATTATTAGTAGGGTTCGAGTTTGACAAAGCACAGATATGCTTTAAAAACTTTGCTTTCCCTTCGCGAGAATGCAAGTTCAATTGCCTTTTTTTATCATAAAAACTACTCTCATCATTATGAGCGAGTAGGTTTTTTATTAAAAGGCGTTTGTTAATCATTATTTAGACTTCTTAGGTTATTAGACTAGCTTAGACTTCTTAGACTGTTGGATTATTTGATTACTGGATTGTTCGATTGTCTTATCGTAAGACAACATAAATAAAACCATCTTAATTCATATTAGTGCAATTATTAAAACCTCAATTATCTCATTTAACGATTTTTATTAGTCTAAAAATCTAAGAAGTCTAAGCTAGTCTAATAATCTAATTAATTTCTTTTAACAATAGTCGAGGATGCCTGAGCTGTGCACGTAACTACTAAATCGGCAATATTTACATGATAAGGTCTTGAAACCACAAAATGAATAATATCCGCAATATCTTCTGGTTGCAATGGAGCAAACCCTTTGTAAACATTTGAAGCTCTCTCTACATCGCCTTTAAAACGTACTTCGCTAAACTCAGTTTCAACCATTCCAGGATGAATTGCTCCTACTCTAATTCCGTATGGATTCAGATCTATTCGCATTCCTTTACTTATTGCATCAACAGCGTGTTTTGTACCACAATATACATTTCCGTTAGGATAAACTTCCTTGGCTGCAGTTGAACCAATATTGATAATATGTCCCGATTTTCGTTCTGTCATTTGCGGAATAATCGCTTTAGAAACATACAAAAGTCCTTTCACATTAATATCAATCATTGCATCCCAATCGTCTAAATCTCCTGTTTGAATTGGATCTAATCCATGCGCATTTCCTGCATTATTGATAAGAACATCTACCACAGAAAATGATTCTGGCAAAGAACTAATGCGCTCCAAAACAGCTTCTTTATCTCTAACATCGAATGCCAAAGTATGCACTTCCGTAAATTCCGAAAGTTCCTTCTCTAATTCTGATAATCGATCTTGTCTTCTACCACAAAGAATAACTTTATAGTTATTTTTTGCCATTAATTGTGCCGTGGCTTTACCTATACCACTTGTAGCACCAGTAATTAGAACTGTTTTTTTCATTCTATGTTTTTTATTTTTTAGCCACAGATTAAAAAAATATTTTTAGTCTTTTAATCTGTGGCAAATATTTTTTCATACTAATAGCTGCTGAAAACTGAATACTGACACTTAAAACTATTATTAAGGCACATCGTCTCCCATACTTTCTGTCCAGATAGCAAACCAATCTTCTTTTTCTAATTCTAATTCTACCGCTTTCATTAACGATTGAATTCTGGCTACGTTTACTGTTCCAGCTATCGGAAGAGCTTTTGCAGGATGTCTTAAAATCCAACTTAGTAAAATAGTATCTGACCCTAAGCTATATTTAGAAACCAATGTTGCCAATAATTTCTTTAATCTTCGCGTTTGTTTATTGTCTTCTCTAAAAACTGTCCCTAGCGGATTCCATGACATCGGACGAATTCCGTGCATTTGCATATAATCAAAGCTACCATCAACCATCGGCTCATAATTTGTAGCCGAAAATTGTACTTGGTTAAAACTAACATCGATTTTTTGGCGGATTAATTCCGTTTGTGCACTTGTAAAATTAGACAATCCAAAATCTACAATTTTACCTTCAGTTCTTAGTTTCTCAACAGCTTCGGCAATTTCATCAGCTTGCATTAAAGGGCTTGGTCTGTGTAGTAAAAAAACATCTAAATAATCCGTTTTAAGATTCCTCAAAGAGTTTTCTACAGACCAAGTAATATATTCTTTAGAATAGTCGTAATGCTTAATTTTATTGTTTCTGTTTTCGGCAATCATCTGGATTCCGCACTTCGAAATCAGTTGCAATTTCTCTCTTGAAACTTTACTTGCTGCGAATGCTTTTCCAAAATCAGCTTCGGTAGTATATGAACCGTAAATATCTGCGTGATCAAAGGTGGTTATTTTATTCTCTAAACATATTTGGATAAGGTTTTCCATTTCTTTGGGAGTTAGATTTTTATCCCAAACTCCCCAATTCATAGTGCCCACAATTATAGGCGATAATAGCGTTTTGCTCATGGTAATATAACATTATTTGTAGTAATAAATCTTGCTTTCTAAAACATAATCATCAAAGTTCTTAAAAATATAAAAATAGAATCACAATTCAACCTTAAAATTAGAGCTTTGGTCGAAGTTTTAACCATTCTTTAACATCTTACTTCTCAAAAAATATTCAATTTGCACTCTCAAAAGTAAGGCATTAAATTCAAGGTTTTAAAAATATTTATATGGAAGAAAATACAACGACTTTAGACATTAGAGCGATCAATGAAAAAATTGAAAGAGAAAGTGCTTTTATAGACCTTCTCACAATGGAGATGAACAAAGTTATTGTGGGTCAGAAACATATGGTCGAACGTTTATTAATCGGACTTCTAGGTCAGGGTCATATTTTATTAGAAGGTGTTCCTGGATTAGCCAAAACATTAGCGATAAATACACTCTCCCAAGCAGTGCAAGGTTCGTTTAGCCGTATCCAATTTACACCCGATTTATTACCTGCCGATGTTGTTGGTACGATGATATACAACATCAAGGCAAATGAATTTTCTATCAAAAAAGGACCAATTTTTGCCAATTTCGTCCTTGCCGATGAGATTAACCGTGCTCCTGCCAAAGTACAATCGGCACTTTTGGAGGCGATGCAAGAAAAACAAGTTACTATTGGGGACACTACTTTTAAACTAGATCGCCCGTTTTTAGTACTTGCAACTCAAAACCCTGTTGAGCAAGAAGGAACATACCAACTACCAGAAGCGCAAGTTGACCGTTTTATGCTTAAAACCGTAATTGACTATCCAAAAATGGATGAAGAGCGTCTAGTAATTCGCCAAAATTTAAAAGGAAGTTATGAGAAAGTAAATCCAGTTGTTTCTGTTGAGCAAATTTTACGTGCACAAGAAGCTGTTCGTGAAGTTTACATGGATGAGAAAATAGAAAAATATATTCTTGATATTGTTTTCGCAACGCGTTACCCAGAAAAATACAAATTAGCTGATTTAAAACCACTTATCAGTTTTGGAGCATCTCCTCGTGGAAGTATCAACTTAGCCAATGCAGCAAAATGTTATGCTTTTATTAAACGTCGTGGATATGTAATTCCAGAAGATGTTCGTGCAGTTGTTCACGATGTATTACGTCACAGAGTAGGTATTACTTACGAAGCAGAGGCTGAAAACATCACTTCTGTAGACATCATCAATAAAATTGTAAACGAAATTGAAGTACCTTAAAAATTTGTTTAATGTTTAAAGTTTCAAATTGTCGCATATCGAACTTGAAACCTTAAACTCTTAAACTTTAAACAAATTAAAAATGGATACAAAAGACCTATTAAAAAAAGTACGTAAAATAGAAATCAAAACCAAAAGATTGAGTAATCATATCTTTTCGGGAGAATATCACTCTTCATTTAAAGGTCGTGGTATGACTTTTAGCGAGGTGCGTCAGTACCAATATGGCGATGATATACGTGCTATCGATTGGAATGTAACCGCTCGTTATAATGAAGCCCACGTAAAAGTTTTTGAAGAAGAACGCGAACTTACCATGATGCTTATGGTGGATATTTCGGGTTCTGAAAGTTTTGGTTCTAAAAATCAGTTTAAAAAAGATATTGTAACCGAAATTGCAGCCACAATGGCTTTTTCGGCAACTCAAAATAATGACAAAATAGGTTTAATCTTATTCTCGGATACAGTCGAATTGTATATTCCACCTAAAAAAGGAAGATCTCACGTATTGCGTATTATCCGCGAATTAATAGAATTCGAACCTAAAAGTCATAAAACTGATATTGCACAAGCATTAAAGTTTTTATCAGGTACACAAAAAAAGAAAGCCATCGTTTTTGTAATCTCCGATTTCATGTCTGATGATTATGAGCATACCTTGAAAATTGCATCCAAAAAACACGATATTACAGGTGTTCGAGTATATGATATTCGAGAAGAAAAAATACCAAATATCGGAATGGTTTCAATGCTTGATGCCGAAACTGGTAAAACACAATTAATCAATACAGGTTCCAAAACAATACGAGCAAATTACGAAAAACACTACCATAGCAAAGTAGCTTATTTTAAGGAGACTTTTAGCAAATCGGGTGCAGGTGTTGTAAATACTCGCGTAGACGAAAGTTATGTAACCAAATTATTAGGCTATTTTAAATCGAGATAAGAGAATTAGATTAATTAGACTTCTTAGATTGTTAGAAAATTAGATTTTAAACATAATTCGAAGAAAAAAATAAAAATAAAATCTGCTTAAATCTGTATCATCATCGTTCCATTTTTAAGCATTCGTTTTAGACCAAAATCTGAATCAAAAAAATCAAATGAAATTAAAACTTTACATATTTTTATTCTTGCTATCGGCAACTGTTTTTGGACAACAAAAACAGATTGAGACTAGTATAGATACTACTAAAAATAAAATTGGAGCTGAGTTTAAGTTAACAATTAAAACTTCTGTCGATTCTAAGTCGAAAGTTGTTTTCCCTAAACTTAAAAATATTGGCCCTCTTGAGGTAATTAAATCATATCCAATTGATACTGTCAAAAAAGATGACCGTTATGAATTGATTAAAAAATATGGTTTAACTCAATTTGATTCTGGAAGATATACTATTCCTAGTATTCAAATCCTCATCGATAAAAAACCTTACCTATCTGATTCTATTCGAGTAGAAGTTGCAAATGTAAAAGTAGATACATTGCAACAAAAAATGTATGACATTAAAGACATTACTAAAGTTGAAGATGGAATTGGAGATTGGTGGAAATACCTTTTGATTCTAGCCTTAATTTTAGGAATTGGTGCTTTTGTATATTGGTTTATCAAAAAAAGACAGCAAAAGAAAATTGAAGAAGAAGTTTATAAAACTCCTATCGAAAAAGCAACAAGTTTGCTTAACACATTAGAGAAAAAAGAACTTTGGCAAAAAGGTGAAGTTAAAGCCTATTATAGCGAGTTGACTGATATTGCCAGAAATTATATCGAGGAAGCAATCGAAATTCCAGCAATGGAAAGCACAACCTCTGAATTAATACAAGGAATTAGAGCAGCATCAGTAAAGAAAAAAATGGCATTAACGCCAGAAACTGTCGAGAACTTAGAGCGTGTATTAAAACAAGCTGATTTAGTAAAATTTGCAAAATCTAAACCATTAGATTTTGAAATTACCGAAGACAGAAATAAAATTCAAAAAGCAATCCTTACTCTAGACAGCGCAATTCCTGTAGAAGTAGTTGTCGAGGAAGATACTTTATTAAACGAAGCGCAAAGACAGAAACAAATAAAACTTCAGTTACTAAAAAAACGCAACAAACGTATTGCCTTATCAGTAGCAACTGTATTGTTTTTGATTGTTCTTGTTACCAGTTATTTTATTGCGACCAAAGGTTTTACTTATGTAAAAGATAATATTATCGGGCATCCATCTAAAGAATTATTAGAAGGAGAATGGGTAAAAAGTGAATACGGAAATCCTGGCATCTTAATTGAAACTCCAAAAGTTTTAAAAAGAATGGATTTGACTAAAATGTTCCCTAAAGAAGGTTTAGCGTTAATTAAAGAAATGCAATCCTTTGGATACGGAAGCTTGGTTGATAATTTCTCATTGATGATTTCTACTTTAAAATATAAGGAAGAAACTCAAATTGATTTATCAAAATCTCTAGAAGTTACCATAAAAACTATCGAAGCACAAGGAGCACGAAATATGATTGTAAAACAAGAAGATTTCGAAACCAAAGAAGGAATTCGTGGAGTTAAAGGTTACGGTACTTTCTCTAGTATAGATGAAGGCACTAAATCGAGTACCAAAATGTATTACGAAATCCTTTTATTTAGCCAAGAAGGCGGATTACAACAAATAATGATTTTTCACGAAGAAGGAGATACTTATGCCAATGATATTGCAGACCGCATATTAAACTCTGTAGAACTAAAAAAAGCAACTAATTAATGGATAAAATAACTTTTTTAAACCCTGAGTTTTTCTGGTTGTTTCTTTTGATTCCCATTGCAATTGCTTGGTTATTCTGGAAAAGAAATCAGCAATCGGCAACATTAAAAATGAGTTCACTGCAAGGTTTTAAATCTTCAGAATCATTATTAGCAAAACTAAAACCTTTTTTGGGTGTATTTAGAATTTTAGCTTTAAGCTCTTTGATAATTGCACTAGCAAGACCTAGAACGGTAGATGTAAGTAATAAGACAAAAACAACAAAAGGAATTGATATTGTAATGGCAATAGACGTTTCTGGAAGTATGCTTGCACGAGATTTAAAACCAGATCGTATGCAAGCGCTTAAAAAATTGGCTGCCGACTTTGTTAGCGAAAGACCAAACGACAGAATTGGACTTGTTTTATACGCATCTGAAGCTTATACAAAAACTCCGGTAACAAGTGATAAAGCAATTATTCTTGAGGCTATTAAAAGTATAAAATATGACAATGTTCTTGTTGACGGAACTGGAATAGGAATGGGATTGGCAACTGCCGTAAACAGACTTAAAGACAGTAAAGCCAAAAGTAAAGTTATTATATTAATGACCGATGGTGTTAATAATGCTGGATTTATTGAGCCAGATACAGCAGCAGATATTGCAAAACAATACGGTATTAAAGTATATACAATTGGTATTGGAACTAACGGAATGGCAGAGTTTCCTTATGCAATTGCTCCAAATGGTCAGTTCTTGTTTAGAATGATGAAAGTAGAAATTGATGAGCAAATGATGAAAACCATTGCAAACAAAACTGGCGGAAAATATTTTAGAGCTACAAGTAATGAAAAATTAGCTTCTATCTATAACGAGATTAATAAACTGGAAACAACCGAAATCGAAGAATTAAAATTCTATGATTATGATGAAAAATACAGACCTTTTGTGATATTAGCTGGTTTATTGCTATTATTGGAAATTGGATTACGAAATACTGTTTACAGAAGCTTTATTTAATATTTCAGTATTCAGTTACAGTCACAGTAAATAACTGAGAGCTGAAACTAGAAACTGAAAACTAGAATTTAAAAATGGAATTAGACGAAAAAAAATATTTATACCTTCTTATATTGCTTCCAATTTTGGTGTGCATTTTTCTTTTCAATATGTATTGGAAAAGAAAAAAACAACGCGAATTTGGAGATTTGGATTTAGTAAAAAAACTAACTCCGGAGCATTCTGTTTTTAAACCATTTTTAAAGTTAGGAGTTATCCTTTTGGCTTTCGCTGCATTAATTTTAGGATTGGTTAATCCGAAAATTGGAACAAAAATGGAAACTGTAAAACGTGAGGGAATTGATATTGTATTTGCAGTAGACGTTTCTAAAAGTATGCTTGCCGAAGATGTTGCTCCAAGTCGTTTAGAAAAAAGTAAACAATTAGTATCGCAAATTATCAATCAGCTAGGAAACGACCGAATAGGAATCGTAGCCTATGCAGGTAGTGCATTTCCAGTTTTACCAATTACAACAGATTATAGCGTTGCCAAAATGTTCTTGCAAAGCATGACTCCAGACATGGTTTCATCGCAAGGAACCTCACTTGATGAAGCTATAAAATTATCTGCAACTTATTTTGACGAAAAAAGCAAAACAAGTAAGCTATTGATTTTAATCTCAGATGGAGAAGACCACTCTGAAGGAGCCGAATCTGCTGCCGAAGAAGCCAATAAACTAGGAATGAAAATCATTACTATTGGTATCGGAACTGAAAAAGGAGCTACAATCCCATTGAAAAAAAATGGAGTTGTTGAGAGTTTCCAAAGAGACAATAACAATGAAGTCGTTATAACAAAATTAAATCAAGAAGGGCTAAAAGCTATTGCAAAAGCGACCAAAGGTGGTTATGTTTATGGCAGTAATACCAAAGAAGTTTTGGATTATGTAAAAAATGCTTTAGATAATATCCAGAAAACAGAATTTGAAGCTACGCAAATGGCCGATTTTCAGTCTCAATTCCAATGGTTTATTGGTATTGCATTTGCATTATTATTCATTGATCTTTTCTTATTAGAAAGAAAAACAAATTGGGTTAAAGAGTTGAATTTATTTAACGAAACAAAATAATTGTTTCAACACAGTTATCTTTTGAAACAAAAAAACAAAAAAATTAGAATGAGAAATTTACTTCTATATATTTTATTAACGCTTTCTTTGGCTGTTTCGGCTCAAGAAAAGGACAAAGCGTTGCCTAAAGCTAATGAAGAATATAAACAGAATAAATTTGTAGATGCCGAAGCTGATTATAGAATCTCGCAATCTAAATTCCCAAATCGTAGCGTTGCACCTTATAACTTAGGAAATGCTATTTATAAGCAAAACCAAGCTAGCGAAGCTAAATTTGCTTACGCAAAAGCATTAAAGAATGCCAAAACACCATCTCAAAAACACAAAGCACTTCACAACCTTGGTAATGTTTTTATGAAAGAGAAAGATTATGGGCAAGCTGTTGAAGCTTATAAAAATGCATTACGTAACAACCCTACAGATGAAGAAACACGTTACAACTTTGCATTGGCTAAGAAAATGCTAAAAGAAAATCCTCCTAAAAACGATAAAAACAAAGACAAGAATAAAGATAAGGACAAGGACAAAAAAGACGACAAGAAGGACGATAAAAAAGACAAGAAAGACGACAAAGGAGATAATAAGGACAAGGATAAAAAAGATGATAAGGGAGATCCTGATAAAGATAAAAAAGACGGAAAAGACGATAAAGGCGACCCTAAGAAAGATGATAATAAAGGAGAACCAAAACCTACACCTGGCGGAATCTCTAAAGAACGTTTACAGAATCTTCTTGATGCAGTAAATAATGAAGAAAAGAAAATTCAGGATAAAGTAAACGGTCAAAAAGTAAAAGGCGCTCCTAGAAAAACTGAAAAAGACTGGTAAAATAAAGTTGAATCGTTTAACTGTTTATTTGTTTATTTGACAAACAATAAATGGTTAAACGATTAAACAGTTAAACGATTTAAAAAAAACGATTAAACAGGTAATGAAAAGATATTTAATTCTATTACTATTAAGTTTCCAAGGGCTTATGGCTCAAGTTCAATTTGAGGCCAGAGTAAGCAAAACTACGCTTGGTTTAAACGAAAGACTTCGAATTGACTTCATTATGAATGTTGATGGCGATAACTTTGTTCAGCCCACATTTGAAGGTTTTAGAATTGTTGCAGGACCAAGTCAGCAAGTAAGTCAGTCATGGGTAAACGGAAGAAGTTCATTCGAGAAAGTGTATTCCTATTTCTTATTACCAAACCAAAAAGGAAGCCTTGTTATAAGACAAGCTGCAATAGAATATAATGGTCAGGTTTACAAAACATCTCCTATAAAAATAAATGTTACTGCTGCAGTAGCACAAGAAAGAGATCCAAATGATCCACAACAAATATCTGCCGATGATAATTTATATCTAGTTGCCGATATATCTAAGACGAACCCATATATTAACGAACCAATTACTGTTGTTTACAAATTGTATTTCAGCTATAATATCGGTATCACAAATTGGAGAGAATTAGACAAACCTAAATACAATGATTTCTGGAGTCAAAATATTGACATTAAGCAACTAGTTGCTGAAGAAGGTATGTTTAAAGGCGAAAAATATCGTTACGTAGTACTTAGAAAAACGGTATTATATCCACAAAAATCAGGTAAATTAGTGATTGAACCTTTAGCATTAGATATCGATGTGCAATTACCTACTAACCGAAGAAATATGTTTGGTCAGGTTGTAGTTACCGATGGCAACAAACGTGTATCGGCAGGTGCCAAAACTATCAATGTAAAAGCACTTCCTGAATCTAGCAAACCAGAAGGATTTTCGGGTGCTGTAGGTCGATTTGACTTTAAAGTAACGCCATCTAAAACTACGTTAAAAAACGGAGAAAGCCTGGAGTTAGTTGTTAGTGCTGCTGGTAGCGGAAATATGAAATTATTTACCCTGCCTAAACCAGTTGTACCAAATGCGCTAGAAATGTACGACCCTGTACATGACGAAAAGGTAAGCACAACACTTAGCGGAATGTCTGGAAAAATATCAGACACCTATACCATTATACCACAATACAAAGGGAATTATGCCATAAAACCAATGCAGTTCTCGTATTTTGATTTAAATACAGGAAGTTACAAAACAGTTACTTCTCCAGAAATCATGGTGAATGTTCTTGATGGTCCAACGCCATCAGATGCAAATGTGGCTTCTAGCCCAACTGCAAAAAACAAAATATCGGCTACAGAACAGTTCAAGTATATTAAGCTAAAAAGCAATTTTACCTCTGTCGTAAACGATGATTTTTATGGATCAAACTTGTTTTATGCCCTATTGTTTTTACCATTCCTGATTTTACCAATTATAGTTTTAGCTAAGAAGAAAAAAGAAGCTATTGATGGTGACATTACTGGAAACAGAATTAAAATGAACAATAAACTGGCTAAGAAATATTTATCTGAAGCTAAAAAACAAATCAATAACAAAGAGCCGTTTTATATTGCGCTTGAAAAAGCAATGCATAATTTCCTGAAAGCCAAATTACATATCGAAACTTCAGAAATGAGCAAGGATAATATCACAGAGCTTTTATTGTCTCGAAAAGCAAATCCAGAATCAGTTAAAAATTTCATTAGCCTAACCGAGAACTGCGAGTTTGCACGATATGCACCAGCATCTAGCGCTTCTATTCAGCAAGATTTTGATAAAGCTGTATTGATAATTTCAGAATTAGAAAAACAAATTGTTTAATATAGTTTCTAACCACACAAGTTCGCTAAGAAATTAAATTTAGCTTACGCTGAATTAAGGTTCGCAAAGTTGAAACTCTTATTACATATCAATAAAATGAAAAATATTCTTTTATACCTATTCTTATTATTATCCCAAATTTTCTTTGCTCAAAATAGCTTTGATAAAGCGAATGCTTTATACCAAGAATCAAAATACGAGCAAGCAGTACAAGAGTATGAAAACGTTATAAAAGTTGATAAAAAACAATCGGCTGAATTATATTATAATTTAGGTAATTGCTATTACAAACTAAATAAAGTAGCTCCAGCAATATACAATTACGAAAAAGCTTTAGTATTAAACCCTAATCATCCAGAGGCTCTAAACAATTTAAAATTTGCTAAAAAACTAACAATCGACGAAATAAAAGAAGTTCCTAAAGTGGGTTTTGCAAAACTCATCCGAAACTTTACCGGAATATATCATTACAATACCTGGGCATGGATTTCTGTAGGGATAGCATCGGCATTCTTGCTTTGCTTTATTGGGTACTATTTTTCGCAACTTACACGTTCTAAAAGAGTTTATTTTATCGGAATGTTTTTGATATTACTTGCTTTATTGGTAAGCTTAACAGCAGGGTTTTTAGAAAAAAGTCATTTTGATAACGAAAGACCTGCTATAGTATTTGCAGAAATTGCCGAAGTACGTAGCGAACCTCAAAAAGCTGGTTCACCAATTTTCACCCTTCACGAAGGAGCAAAAGTATACGTAAAACAGTCATTACAAAACTGGAAAAAAATAGAATTAACCGATGGAACCGAAGGTTGGATAGAATCCTCGGCTGTTAAAGAGGTGAAATAATTCATTTGCTTAAAAAAATAAAAATCCCAAATTCAATATTATATAATATTGAATTTGGGATTTTCTTTTGTTTGCTACATCTATCTAATTTACAGCATCTACCAATCGTATAAATTCGGCTTTATAACCTTCATCATCATTTGCTAATCCTGATTTTGCTAACTTTTTTATATCCGCACTAGAACTATTCGCAATAAGTTTGGAATCTCTTAATTTTAATCCAAACCAAGCAACTGCTGTTGTAAATTTAAAATCCGAAGAACTACTATCCAAAGAGACTTTCTTATTATCAATAGTACTTACCATTTCTATACTTTTATCACCATCTGGTTTTTTGTATCTAAATTTAATAGTTGCAAGCTCATCATTATAATTCGACTCATCCGATTTTACTTTTGTATATTTTAAATCAGAAGGAATATAATCACTTTCAACACCTGTTGGAATAATTTCATACAATGCCGTAACCGTGTGGCCACTTCCTAATTCTCCAGCATCAATTGCATCATTTTTAAAATCTTCGGGCTTTAATTTACGGTTCTCATACCCAATTAATCGATAAGCCTGAACATGCTTAGGATTAAATTCTATCTGAATTTTTACATCTTTTGCAATGGCAAACATTGAACCTTTAAATTCTTTACCTAAAAATCGATTAGCTTCCTGAATGTTATCAATATAAGCGTAATTCCCATTCCCCTTATCGGCTAAAACTTCCATTTTGCTGTCTTTATAATTCCCCATTCCAAATCCAAGAACAGTTAAAAAAACACCCGATTTTCTTTTATCTTCAATTAGTTTTTCCATCTCCATGTCTGAAGAAGCTCCTACATTAAAGTCTCCATCAGTAGCAATAACAACCCTGTTATTTCCTTCCTTAATAAAGTTTTGTTGTGCCAATTTATAAGCCAATTCAATTCCTTCTCCACCAGCTGTACTTCCGCCTGCGCTTAAATTATCAAAAGCATCTAAAATCTCTTCTTTATTATCTCCCGAAGTTGGTGTTAATACCACTCCCGCAGAACCAGCATAAACTACAATCGAAACTTTGTCTTCTCTACGGAGTTCTTTTACTAAAATCTTCATAGATTCTTTTAATAGCGGAAGCTTATTATCATCACTCATAGATCCAGAAACATCTATTAAAAAAACAAGATTTGATGCTGGTAAATTCGTCATTGGAATATCTTTTCCTTGCAAACCAATTTTTAGTAATTGACTGTTTTTATTCCAGGGACTATCGCTTAATTCTGTATTAATCGAAAATGGATTTTGTCCTTCTGGTTGTGGATATTTATACTTAAAGAAATTCATCATTTCTTCAACACGAACAGCATCTTGAGGAACCTTTTGTCCGTTGTTAATAAAACGCCTGATATTGGTATAAGATGCGTTATCAACATCAATAGAAAAAGTAGAAAGTGGTGATTTTATAGGAGATTCAAAAGGATTTTCTTCAAGGCCAACATAACTTTCGGTATTAGAATCTGGAAGTATGTTTTCGGGAATTTCCGTATCATAAACTACTACATCATCAGCCGCCGCCGCCTCATCGCTGTACTCACGTTTTTTACAACAACTAAATAAAACAAGAACAAGGAATGCCATCAAATAAAAATGTTTATTTTTCATTTAAATAAATTTTAAGAATTAGTAAATTGATTTTTCTTTCAAATAATGGCTAGCATTCCGGATGTACTAGTTAAAATTATCTGCGATTTGAGCCAATTCAAATTCAATGCCAAAATTTCTTTAAAAATTTTCTACAAATGAAAATAAACGATTTAAAATTGAATGTTGTTTTCTTAAACTTTGCGAGTCTTAGTCCAGCGCAAGCTAAATCTAATTTCTTAACGAACTTTTCAATAAAAAAAACAAACGGAGAAACTTTGCAAACCTTAATTCAACACAAACTAAACATAATCTCTTTACGAACTTTGCGGTAAAAAACCAAACGGAGAAACTTTGCAAACCTTAATTCAACACAAACTAAATATAATTTCTTAGCGAACTTTGTGGTAAAAAAAACAAACGGAGAAACTTTGCGAACCTTAATTCACCACAAACTAAACCTAATTTCTTAGCGAACTTTGCGGTAAAAAGACCCAAAACCTAGAACTTATATACCTTCTCAGGCGTAACACAATAATCAAGTTTTATATCCCCTTCAAAAACATCTGTAATTTCAGTTTCAGCCTCAAAGAAAGACAAACCTATTTTAATTGTTTCTGGTTTACATTCAGATAAAAACTTATCGTAGAATCCTTTTCCATATCCTACTCTATTTCCAGAAGTATCAAACGCTAAAAGAGGAACAAAAACAACATCAATTTTACTCGACGGAACTTCCAGACCATCAACAGGTTCAGGAATATTATATTCGTTCTTCTTTATTTTAGTATTATCAGTAAGCAAGAAATGAGTCATTTCTCGGGTCTCAAAATCACTTTTAGAAATTACAATTTCTTTGTCTTTTCCGGCAAGTAAATGCAAAATAAACTCCGTATTTACTTCTTTATGTTCTACTATTGGTAAAAAAACATGAAAATAAGTTTTCTCCCAAATTGGTAATGAAAGTACTTTATTGGCAATAACCAAACTCAATTCGTCAATATCAGTTTCAGTAAGTTGTTTCCTCAACCCTTTTTTTTGTAAGCGCAATTCTTTTTTAGTTGTCATCTTCTTCTAGATTGTTTTTGGACATATGATAAATAGCATCCCCTTCGTACACAATTGGCGAATGGTTTGCATTAATAATATACCCATCATGCGGTGCTTTTACTTTTCTTTCAAACTTACCAAAAGGATCGGTAATAATTGCCAGAATAGTTCCTTTCTTAACAAACTTTCCAATTGTATTGTAGTCATGTAGTAACCCTGAGCATTTAGCTCGTAGCCATACCGATTTTTCGATATAAATAGACGGTTCTTCAGGCGTTGCAACAATATGATTAGAATCTAACATTCCTAAATAAGCTAGCAAACGCTTTACTCCATCAATACCAATATTAGCAATTTCATGATTAATATCTAATGACTTTCCGCCTTCAAAAAGCAACATTTTTACTTTTAATTTTTCGCTGATACTCCTAAACGAACCCGAAATGTTTTTAGAATACAAAGTAAAAGGTGCGCTAAATACATCCGCCAGAATCTTTAAGTCATGATTATTCTCAGAGAGTCTAATCTGCGGTGCATTAAAACGGCTTGCTCCACCAGCATGAAAATCGACAGCATAATCTACAATTGGCAAAACATCGGTAACAATATGATAAGCAAAACGGCTTGCCAAAGAGCCTTTTTTACTTCCAGGAAAAACTCGGTTTAAATCACGTCCATCAGGAAACTCACGCGCTTTATTTACAAAACCGTACATATTTATAACCGGAATACAAATGATAGTTCCTTTTTGCGGACGATTAATTCTCTTGCTTATTATCTGACGTACGATTTCGACACCATTAATTTCGTCACCATGAATCCCTGCCGAAAAAAGCACAACAGGCCCTTCAATCTTCGAACGTCTTACAATAACAGGAATGTTTAATTTGGTTGTAGTGTGCAGTCGAGCAATTTCGACGTTAACGGTTTTGCTTTCACCTGGTAAAATGGATTCCCCAAAAATCACCAATGGTTTACTATTTCTCATATTCAATAATAAAAGCTAAATATAGAAATTATATTTTAAATTTATATCTTTGACTTTAACACTTATAATCTTAACCAACTAACCACATCAAAATTTAAAATGAAAAAAATAGCAGTTTTATTTGGCGCATTAACCCTTCTGGTTTCCTGCATGAGTAAAGAAGAGAAAATGAAAGAAGCAGAAGCTGACGGAAACGAAGCAGTTGCTGTAAAATCTAAATTAATAGAAGGTGCAGGAAAAGCACTCCAAGAACAAGGAAAAGACGCCGCCAAAAGCGCATCTAAAGGAATTGGAGATGTTATAAAAGGAATAAACTCAGGAATGAGCGAAAGCATCAACACCTCTAAAGTGACTTCTGAACCCACTTTTAAAGCAAACTTTGAGGAATGCAAAGCCGAAAAAATATACGGAGCAGATACTGATAAACAAAAGAAAGTAACAATTTACTTAATTGCTAAAAAAGATTTTAAAGGAAATCTTGTTTTAAAAGCTTTTGATGCCGATAAAAAAGAAATCGGAAGAAGCAGTTTAGAAGTTTCTATTAAAAAAGACGATGCAAAATATGTAGACTTCTCATTTGATGAAAGAACGCATTTACTACAAACCGAATACTTTACAATTAAATAAAAATTCCAAATAAAAAAAGAGCCCGTTTTCTATAAAAAAACGGGCTCTTTTTTTGGAAGAAACTCAAAAGAATTATAAAATTCAAACTCAAAAGTTTAAATTTGTTGTATGCAGACTCCTCTCGAACTTCAAATCCAAACTTTACCAGATAATCCTGGCGTATATCAATATTATGATAAAGATGGAAAAATATTATATGTAGGCAAAGCCAAAAATTTAAAGAAAAGAGTTTCTTCTTATTTCAATAAAATTCATGATACTGCCAAAACCAATGTTTTGGTAAAGAAAATTGTAACGATAAAACACATTGTTGTTCCTACCGAAACCGATGCGCTTTTATTAGAAAACAACCTTATAAAAACCCTACAACCACGCTACAATGTATTATTGCGTGATGATAAAAGTTATCCTTGGATTTGCATAAAAAGAGAACCTTTTTCGCGTATTTTTTCTACACGCAGAATGGTCAAAGATGGTTCAGAATATTTTGGTCCATATACCAGTTTTAAAACCGTACATACAATACTAGATCTTATAAAAGAGCTATATCCGCTTAGAACCTGTAATTTCGATTTAAGCAAATCAAACATTGATAGTGGTAAGTTTAAAGTATGTTTAGAGTATCATATTGGTAATTGCAAAGGTCCGTGCGAAGGACTACAAACACTAGAAGATTATCAAAAACAAATCGATGCTATTCGCGAAATCCTAAAAGGAAATTTTAAAGAAAGCATGAAAGATTTTAAGCGTCATATGACCCAATTGGCGCAAGATTTACGATTTGAAGAAGCACAAAAAATAAAAGAAAAAATAGAAATTCTGGAAAATTATCAATCCAGATCGACTATTATAAATCCTAAGATTACCAACATCGATGTGTTCTCGATAGTTTCGGATGAAAGCGCGGCGTATGTCAATTTTCTTCAAATTTCGCATGGCTCGATTATTCGTTCTCATACTTTAGAAATCAAGAAAAAACTAGACGAAACCGATGCCGAATTACTCGAACTTGCTATAATTGAACTGCGTGAGCGTTTCCAATTATTATCCAAAGAAATCATTGTTCCTTTTGAAGTCGATTTGGGAGAAAACATTAAAGTTACCGTTCCACAACTGGGCGATAAAAAACAGATATTAGATTTATCGATTAGAAACGCTAAGTTTTACCGAATCGAACAACTCAAGCAATTACAAATCGTAGATCCCGACCGTCATACCAAGCGTATTATGGCACAAATGCAAAAAGATTTACGCCTGCCAGTTGAGCCACGTCATATAGAATGTTTTGATAACTCCAACATACAAGGAACAAATCCCGTTGCAGCCTGCGTGGTTTTTAAAGATGGAAAACCAAGCAAAAAAGATTATCGTCATTTTAATGTAAAAACCGTCGAAGGTCCAGATGATTTTGCCTCTATGACCGAGATAGTATATCGCCGTTACAAAAGATTATTAGATGAAAATGAACCTCTGCCACAACTTATAATTATCGATGGAGGAAAAGGACAATTATCATCGGCTTTAAAAAGTATCGACGAACTTGGATTACGTGGTAAAATTACAATAATAGGTATCGCCAAACGTCTCGAAGAACTCTTTTATCCTGGAGATTCAGTCCCATTATATCTAGATAAAAGATCCGAAACCCTAAAAGTAATTCAGCAATTACGAAACGAAGCACACCGATTCGGAATCACATTTCATCGTGACAAACGTAGCAAAGCAGCATTAAATTCCTCTATAGAAAGTATTCCGGGAATAGGCGAGAAAACCATGCTTACATTAATACAACATTTTAAAAGTGTAAAACGATTAAAACTGGCAACCGAAAAAGAAATAGCAGATGTTGTAGGTCCATCCAAAGCAAAAAAAATAACAACATTTTACAGTAACACCAATCAAGAATAACCCCATGAGAATAATCCTTTTAAACATCATTCTATTATTTTCATACCATAGTTATAGCCAGAAAAGTATTGAAATTTATCAAAAAAACAGTACGCAAATAAAAATAAAGGCAGTTAATGATTTCGAAAAAATAGAAATCACCACATCTAAAAATAATAAAACACAAATTATAGATAGCATAGAAACTTCAATTTCTGACAGGGAAATGCATTTTGCGATTGAAGATTACAATTTTGATGGCTATCAAGACTTTTCTACCTATCATCTAGACGATGGAATGGGAGTTTACACCATATTTCAACTTTTTATTTACGACCCAATAAGCAGCCAGTTTAAACAATTAAAAATGCCTCGAAACTTCGGACCAGAATGCGATGAGTTTTGCGACATCCAAATAAACAAAAAGAAAAAAACAATTCAATCAAGTTGTCGAGGTGGTGCACGATGGCATACTGATGTTTGGAAATTCGACAAAAACAAAAACCTTATATTATTGAAGAAATAATGTTATTAAAACAAAAATGACATATAAAGTTCGATAATATTTCCGACTTTTACAGAACAAACCAGCTATTTCTATGAGCCTCATCCAGCTGTCCATTACAAATACTCGATTAAAAAACTTTTTTTCTATTGCAAAAAAAGGAGCTTCTTGGGTCGCTCTTTTTCTACAAGAAAAAATAGTTTTTCTTCACTCGCAGTTTTCCATTCCCATCTGGGGCATAAAAACATTAGTTGTTTTAATAACATTAGGTTTCACTCAGAACACATTTGCTCAGGATACTATAAAAAAAGATAAAAATGATCCCTCTTATCGTCCAAAAATTGGTTTGGTATTAAGTGGTGGTGGAGCCAAAGGATTTGCTCATATTGGGGTATTAAAAGTTCTGGAAGAAGCAGGAATCAAAATCGATTATATAGGAGGTACCAGTATGGGATCCATCATTGGTGGACTTTATGCATCTGGTTACAATGCATCTCAGATTGATTCAATTTTTAAGAGAACCAATTTTGATGATTTAATAAATGACTACATTCCAAGATCATCCAAAAACTTTTACGAAAAAAGAAACGACGAATTATACGCTATAATTTTACCTTTTAGCAATTTTAAAATTGGAATTCCCGAAGCACTTTCCAAGGGAATGTACAACTATAATTTATTAAGCAGCCTTACTCGAAACGTAAGACACATTCGCGATTTTAATCAGCTACCAACACCATTTTTATGTATCGCTACCAATATCGAAACTGGCGAAGAAGTATTGCTTAACAAAGGAAATTTGGCGCAAGCCATGATTGCCAGCGCAGCATTCCCTTCCCTATTCTCACCTGTAGAAATAGACGGAAAACTACTCGTAGATGGTGGAGTTGTAAATAATTATCCTATAAAAGAAGTTCGGAATCTAGGCGCAGATATAATCATAGGTGTAGATGTTCAGGATGATTTATTAGATCGCACAAAACTGAAAGATGCTACTCGTATATTAGTACAAATAACCAATCTTCAATCTATCGATAAGATGAAGAGAAAAATTAAAAATACCGATATATATATCAAACCAGATATTAAAGAATATGGTGTAATCTCTTTTGATAAAGGAGAACAAATTATCCGAAGAGGAGAAGATGCAACCTTTGCGACTTACGAAAAAATTAAAGCATTGGTCGAAAAACAAGGTTATTACAAAAAACCTGAGTTAAAAGTAGCTTCAGATACATTGCAAATCGAAGATATAAATTGCAATCACCTGGAAAATTTTACTCACGAATATATTACAAGTAAATTACGCTTTAAAGCAGGATCAAAAATAACTTATAGTGACCTTTTAAAAGGTGTCAATAATATTAATGCCACCCAAAACTTTAGTGCAATTTCCTATTCATTAGATCCAAATGGAACTCGTGATGACTTAAATTTAACTTTAAAAGAAAATCCAACTCAAACCTATTTAAAATTTGGTTTGCATTATGACGGACTTTACAAAAGTGCAATTTTAGTAAATCTTACCCACAGAAAAACGCTCTTTAAAAACGACATTACTTCATTGGATATCATTTTAGGAGATAATTTTAGATACAATCTTGACTATTATATCGAGAACGGATTCAATATAAGTTTTGGATTCAAATCAAGACTAACACAATTTAATCGAAATATAACTCAAGAACTAAGTAGTCCGCTTCTTAAAAGTACAGATCCTAATTTAGTTAATGTTGATTTTCTCGACATAACTAATCAAGCCTATTTTCAAACACTTTTTGTCCAAAAATTCCTGATAGGTGGAGGAGTCGAATATAAATATTTAAAAATACACTCAAAGACCTTAGCCGCTATAGACCCAAACATAGACAAAAGCAGTTACTTTAGTTTATTTGGATATATGAATTATGACACCTTCGATAATAAAGATTTTCCTAAAAGAGGATGGGGTTTTTCAGGTAATATTCAATCTTATCTATTTTCCTCAAATTATACAAATGTCTTTGAACCTTTCTCTACTGCAAAAGCAGAAATTGGTGTAGCAAAAACCATATTCAATAAGGCAACTGTAGTTTTTAAAGCTAATGCAGGACTTACTTTTGGTCAAACAAGTGTACCATTTTTCAATTATGTTTTAGGAGGATATGGTTATTATAAATTAGATAATTTTAATTATTTCTACGGATATGACTTTTTAAGTCTTGCAGGAAACAGTCTTATAAAAGCCGAAGCAACCTTTGATTACGAAATATTCAAAAAAAATCATATTAATTTCACAGCCAACTTCGCAAACCTTGGAAACAATATTTTTGAAGGAGTCGAGTGGGTTTCAGTACCAAAATACACAGGTTATGCCGTAGGTTATGGCTTAGAGACAATAATAGGTCCTATAGAAATAAAATACTCCTGGTCGCCTGAAAACACCAAAGGCTATACATGGTTTAAAATAGGTTTTGTGTTTTAATTTAGTTTTTTAGAGAAAATTTATGTTATAAATAATATAATATGTAATTTTGATTCATAAAAATTACGACATTTGTTATAATGAAAACAAAATGGACAGGTTTATTAGAGTATCTTCAATTCCTTATCAAGAGAAATCCTGAATAAAACTACCGAATTGAGATAATTAGTCAATTACACAATATTGAGCTAATTATCTGTTCACACAATTCAAATTTTTCGAATTATCTAATTTAAAATTATCTAATAGAAAAGCCATGCCATTATATCATAAACTTGGAGATTTTCCTCAAAAAAGACACACCCAATTCGAAAAACCTAACGGAGGGTTATACTACGAACAATTGTTTGGAACCGAAGGTTTTCACGGACATTCATCATTGTCTTATCATGTTCACAGACCAACACAAGTAAAAGAAATTTTAAATTCTTATTCGGTTGAACCAAAAATTGCAATCGGAAAAAACATAAAATCATTACTTTTTAAAGGTTTTGAACTTAAACCTGAAAATGATTTTCTTGACAGCCGCAAAGCCATGTTAGTCAATAAAGACTGTATTATAGGTTTAGCAGCTCCAAAAGAATCGCTTAGAAAATATTACTACAAGAATGCCGATGCCGATGAAATGCTTTTCATCCATAAAGGAAAAGGAAAATTGAGAACCATGCTTGGGAATATCCCTTTTGAGTATGGCGATTATTTAATCATTCCGAGAGGTATTATTTATCAAATAGAATTTGAGACCGAAGAAAACCGCCTTTTTTATGTCGAATCCTTCGCTCCTTTTTATACCCCAAAGCGTTATAAAAACCAATCAGGTCAGCATTTAGAGCATTCTCCATTTTGTGAGCGTGATTTTATTTTGCCAAACGAATTGGAAACACATGATGAAAAAGGTGATTTTTTAATTAAAATCAAAAAAGAGGGCATGATTCACGAAGTGGTTTATGCCACACATCCTTTTGATGTTGTGGGTTGGGATGGATATAATTTCCCATACGGATTCTCGATTCATAATTTCGAGCCTATAACTGGTCGTGTACACCAACCGCCACCAGTACATCAAACTTTTGAAACGGCAACTTTTGTCGTTTGCTCATTCTGCCCAAGACTTTACGATTATCACCCGAAAGCAATTCCGGCACCATACAATCACAGCAATATAGACTCTGATGAAGTACTATATTATGTTGATGGTGATTTTATGAGTCGTAATAATATTGAGCAAGGTCATATCACTTTACACCCAAAAGGAATTCCGCATGGTCCAGCGCCAGGCGCAATGGAGCGTAGTATTGGTCACAAAGAAACTCATGAATTAGCCGTAATGGTTGATACTTTCCGCCCACTTATGGTCACGGAAGAAGCAATGGGTCTTGATGATGGACAGTATTACAAATCCTGGACGGAATAGTTAGTCAATGTGCCAATTTGATAATTAGATAATTTAATCAATTAGAAAATTTAATTAATTTATAACTTTAAACCTACAAATTAATTATCTCATTAGCGAATTTTCTAATTATCAAATTAAAACAAATGACTTTCAACGAAAAATATAAAGACAACGCTCTTTTAATTAAAACATTCAATTTCGCATTAAACATAATTGATTACACGACTGAACTTCAAGAACAAAAGAAATTCGTAATTGCAAATCAGTTATTAAAAAGCGGAACATCAATTGGAGCCAATTCAAAAGAATCTCAAAACGCAGAAAGTAAAGCCGATTTTATACATAAATTAAAAATAGCCATTAAGGAAGCAGACGAAGCAGAATATTGGTTGTTCTTATGTGATGCTCATAAAGGTTATCCAGACTGTAAAGGATTATTAAATGAATTATCAGAAATTTTAAAAATTTTAAACAAAATAATATCAACATCTAAGATGAAAAAATGAGATAATTTAAAAAATGTGTCAATTAGAAAATTAATTTAATTAACACGTCAAAAATTATCTAATTTTCTCATTATCAAATTATCTAATTATGAAACAGGTAAAATCAGTAGAATACGGATTAGAAAAAATCTTTGAAGGAGCACAAGATTTCCTTCCGTTATTAGGAACAGATTATGTAGAATTCTACGTAGGAAATGCAAAACAATCGGCACATTATTACAAAACAGCTTTTGGTTACCAATCATTAGCTTATGCAGGATTAGAAACAGGAGTAAGAGATAAAGCATCTTACGTTTTAAAACAAGACAAAATAAGACTTGTTTTAACAACCCCTTTAACACAAGATTCACCAATACACGAACACCTTAAAAAACATGGTGATGGTGTAAAAGTTGCCGCTCTTTGGGTTGAAGATGCAAGAAGCGCTTACGAAGAAACTATGAAACGTGGTGCACGTTCATTTATGGAACCAACTGTCGAAAAAGATGAATTTGGAGAAGTAGTACGTTCTGGAATTTACACTTACGGAGAAACGGTTCATATTTTTGTAGAAAGAAAAAACTATAATGGTGTTTTCTTACCAGGTTACAAAGAATGGAAATCAGACTATAATCCAGAACCAACAGGATTAAAATATATCGACCATATGGTTGGAAATGTGGGATGGAACGAAATGAATACATGGGTAAAATTCTACGAAGACGTTATGGGATTCGTAAATTTCTTATCGTTTGATGACAAACAAATCACAACAGAATATTCGGCCTTGATGAGTAAAGTAATGTCTAACGGAAACGGAAGAATTAAATTCCCAATCAATGAACCAGCCGAAGGAAAGAAAAAATCTCAAATAGAAGAATATTTAGATTTCTATGGCGGACCAGGAATTCAGCATATTGCCATCGCAACCGATGATATCATAAAAACAGTATCGCAATTAAAAGCGCGTGGAGTTGAGTTTTTATCTGCTCCTCCGCACACTTATTATCAGGCAATTCCTGAAAGATTAGGTGTTCATATGGATATGATGAAAGAAGATATCAACGAAATTGAAAAATTAGCAATTATGGTCGACGCTGACGAAGATGGGTATCTATTACAGATTTTCACGAAGCCAGTTCAAGACCGTCCTACCCTATTTTTCGAAATAATTCAAAGAATGGGAGCTAAAGGATTTGGTGCTGGTAACTTTAAAGCACTTTTTGAGTCGATTGAGAGAGAACAAGAATTGCGAGGAACGCTGTAAAAACGCATTTTTTATGCATTATGTGAAAAAATCCTCTTTAAACCGATGCTTTTTTTGCAAATGATATGTTAAACTCACTTTTTTACTATTATTTTTAATGTCTTTATATCTATCTTTGCACTCGCAAAACAGGAGGGGGTGGTTTCCTTCCTAAATTGATATAAATTTCATAATTTATAGTTTTTTGGTTAGTTAATAGCATAAAAACTCAGTCATTCCTTGACTGAGTTTTTTTGTTTTAATACATTTGGAATAGAATTTGCATTTATTTTATAAATTGTCAAAGAATCTTATGAAAAAACTAATCCTCTCCATATTCGTAATCCTTACACTTAGCTTCGATACTCAAAAAGAAGACTCATTTGATGTAGGTGAATGGTTCAAATTCAGAATTCATTATGGTATCATAAACGCTGGATATGCAACACTCGAAATAAAAGATGCTACTGTAAACAACAAAAAAGTGTTTCATGCCGTGGGTAAAGGTTACACAACCGGAATGTCACGTTTTTTCTTTAAAGTAGATGATTTATATGAAAGCTATTTTGACAAAGAAACTGGAAACCCATATCAGTTTGTACGAAAAATAGACGAAGGCGGCTACACCAAGAATCAAGAAGGTTTTTTTAACCAAGATGGGCGTGTTCTTGTAAAAGATTACAAACACAAGACAGAGAAAACAATTGTTATTGGTAAAAACGTACAAGATATTATGTCCTCCTTTTACTATTTAAGGAACCATCCTAATATAGACAAACTAAAATCAGGAGAATCGATAACAATTGACATGTTTTTTGACGACGAAACAACAAAATTTAAGTTAAAATTCGTAGGTCGTGAGGATATTACAACTAAATTTGGAACCGTTCCGACAATGATTTTTAAACCATTGGTACAATCAGGACGAGTTTTTAAAGAAAAAGAAAGCGTAACACTCTGGATAACAGATGACGATAATAAATTACCAGTCCGAATAAAAGCAGATCTTGCCGTTGGTTCTATAAAAGCCGATTTGGACGCATTCAAAGGATTAAAAAATCCATTTAAAGTAAAAAAATAATGAATATCACTGATAATTCAGAATCAATTTTAAAAGAAATTGATAAAAAATACCATGCTATTAACCAAAAAACAGACGTACAATTAGAAGGTCTGCTTTGGTCAAAACCTATTACGTATTGGGATTACATCCAAACTGATGCACTTTTAAATCTTCAAATACAAAGAACAACTCTTCCTGACGAAATGGTATTTATTATGTACCATCAGGTAAACGAATTAATCTTCAAGATGATTCTTTGGGAGATTGAGCAAGTTTCGGAAGTGGAAAATATTCAAACTGATTTTTTTAGTGAGCGCCTTTCCAGAATTACACGTTATTTTGATATGCTAACCAATTCATTTAGCATTATGGAAAACGGTATGGAAGTCGAGCAGTATATGAAATTTAGAAATACATTAACTCCTGCAAGTGGTTTTCAGAGCGCACAATATCGATTAGTCGAATTCTCTTCAACCGATGTAATCAATTTAACAGATCGCAGATACAAAGACCGCTTTGACGCAAATACCGACCTAGAAACTAGCTTTGAACATTTATACTGGCAAGCAGCTGGAAAAGATTATCAAACAGGTCAAAAATCATATTTACTTCAAGAATTTGAGAAAAAATACAAATCTCAATTTCTAACACAAATGAAAGAATACAAGACCAAAAATATTTGGCAAAAATTCAAACAACTTCCCGAAGAAGATCAAAAAAACCCAGCATTAGTTCAAGCAATGCGCCATTATGACCACACCGTAAATATTACTTGGGTAATGCAACATTTAAATACTGCCAGAAAATACATTCTTGAAAGCGGAAAAGGAAATGGAGAAGCAACAGGCGGAAGTGATTGGCAAAAATACATGCATCCTAAATACCAACGCAGGATATTTTTTCCAGAATTATGGAGCGCAGAAGAATTGGCCGATTGGGGAAATGAAAAAGAAATATAATTAATAAAAAAAGAAGAGTTTGAAACAAGTATCAGCAATTATAATAATGTTATTTTTAATAATATCATGTAATAAAACAACGGATAAAATTGAAACTAAAATTACCAAACCAAAACCACAAAAAGTTGATTTTGGGTTTAATTATGCTGACTACAATGTGGTTAATGACACTATAGAAAAAGGTGAAACTTTTGGGACTATTATCCAAGGACAAAACATTGGAAGCAAACAAGTCTATAATATTGTAGAACAAATTAAAGATTCATTTAATGTAAGAACCATTAGATACCATAAACCATACACGCTTCTTAGATCAAAAAACAAAACAAACGATTTACAAGTTTTCATATATCAACCCGACGCATTAAGCTACTACGTAGTCGACTTACGCGATAGTATTGCAAAAGCATACAAAAAAGTAAAACCTGTCACCCTTAAACGAAAAATAATAGGAGGAGTTTTAAAAAGCTCCTTATCAGAAACTTTAGGAAATGAAAGTGTAGAAACTGCACTTGCAAGCCGAATCACCAAAGTTTTCTCATGGTCTATCGATTTCTTCAAACTTAAAAAAGGAGATCGCTACGGATTAATTTTTACAGAACGTTTTATAAACGGCAAAACTTATGATGGCGTTGAAGAACTTGAAGCTGCATTTTTTGAATATAAAGGCAAAATTATATATGCCTTTCCTTTTGAAAGAGACACAACTTCAGGAAAAGTTGAATATTATGATGATGAAGGAAAAACACTGAAAAACTTCTTCTTAAAAACTCCAATCAAATTTAGCCGAATCACATCTAGATTTACTGCCAACAGGTTTCACCCGGTACAACATACCTGGAAAGCACACAAAGGAACTGATTATGCAGCTCCAACAGGAACTCCTATTTCAACCACAGCCTCTGGAGTTGTTGAAGCTACAGGATATACGGCAGGAAACGGAAACTTTGTAAAAGTAAAACACAACGGTACTTATTCTACTCAATACTTACATATGTCCCGAATATTAGTAAAACGCGGGCAACGTGTAACTCAAGGACAAACTATCGGATTAGTAGGAAGCACCGGACTTGCAACTGGACCTCACGTATGTTATCGTTTCTGGAAAAACGGCGTTCAGGTAGATGCTCTTCGACTTAATTTACCTACTGGAGAATCTCTAACAGGAAATGAGAAAACCCGTTTCATGAAACAAATAGAGCCTTTAAAGAGAGAATTGGATAGTATTGGGAATATATAATTTTTACTGAAACACATTCTCTAAAAACAGGAACAATGAAAAACACTCGTCTTAAAGCAATTTATAATGAAACTTTTTCGGGTTTAAAACTATTTTACAGAGATACAAATTTGCCCGAAGATTTAATTTCAAATTATAGAGTCGGACAGATAATTCAAGAAAAAGGATTTACTGACATGAGTACCCTTGGCGGTGGTCTTTCAGGAAATTTCAGATATTTAATTGCAAGCGCTAACGCAAAAGATTTGTCAATATTCAATCCTGATTCAGCAAAGATAGGTCACTATCTATTAGATACTATTGCTTATTTTAAAGTATTAGATATTCAGAGAATTGATGACAAAACACAAGTTTTTCTTTTAAACATTCCAGACAATTCATTAACACTATTTAAAAATTCATCTTCAAACCTGGAAGAAGAAATTACAGAAAAAGCAAGAGAGAAATTTATTAACAAAAGAAACTTGCCGCTAATTCCTGAACTACAAACCAACGATTGGAAAGAAAGAACCAAAACTCCAATTGGAATGAACGACAATGGCGAAATGTTCTTTGATGATTCTAAAATTAAAACGGAATCTCCAAAAAGAATAGAAATCAATACTGCCAAGAAAACAATTGAAGTAAACAAAAAACCTTGGTGGAAGATTTGGTGATGAAAAAACTACTCCTTATAATTATTATTTTAAGCATCACATCTTGCAAAAATGACGTTGAAAAAACTGGAACAAAAAAAGTATTCCTAGAGCCCAATCAAATTTCTTATGATTGGCAATTATTCGCAGTTAAGAATGGCATATCAAAAGATTCTGTTTTATCAAATGACATTCAATTTATCAACGATTCTATTTTAAAAGGAAAATTCAAATTAGACATTTCAAAATACGAAGCTGAAAGCAAAACAAAAGAATGCTTGCCTTTTAGACTTAAAAAGAAAATGTTTGATGAATATTATAATGAAGGGTTTAATAATCTAGGAGATTTAAATGGTGACAAAAAAGAAGATTATGTTTTTGTTTTACATGCATTGAATTATTGCGAAGAAGGAGATTCTTATTATTTTACAGATAATAGCATTCCCCGAATTTTAACCGACTCTAATTGTTGCCATCCTTCAAGTATTATAAACATTGGAGACATTGATAAAGATGGTAAAAGTGAAATAGCCGAATATTATTCATCATGCGCAAGTAGATACAAAGCAATTACGATATATAGCTTAAAAGATTCTAAGTGGAAAGAAATAAAATCATTCTCTTTTGTTTTAAACGATAAATATTTCATTGACAAAGATTTTAAAAAGCTATTCAGAAAAACATCTAAAAATAATCTTGAATATTATGAAATTAAAGATGTCAATATAGAAGGCAAACTAGTTGCATCATGGGAGAAAATTAAAATCCAATAATCATTATAATAGTATTTAGCCACATAAAACGTTTTCGTAACTATTTGTTATATAATCGTGAAGCGTTACACTATTAAAAACTAATTTCAGTATTTTTGTGTTTTAATAACCAAATTTTCAATTAAGACAAAAAAATGGCTTTAAACACAACAAACCCAACTGGGACTGAAGCGTGGAAAAATCTACAAAACCACTATAACGCAATTCACGAAACTACGATACAAGAATTATTTCAACAAGATGCAACTCGTGTTGAAAAATTCAATTTACAATGGAATGACTTTCTACTAGATTATTCTAAAAACAATATTAATCAGGAAACTATCTCTCTTTTATTAGAGCTGGCAAATTCTATTGGATTAAAAGACGCGATCTCTCAATATTTTGGTGGTGAAATAATTAACCAAACTGAAAACAGAGCTGTTTTACACACTGCTTTACGTGCGCCAGAATCTGCTGTAATAAAAGTAGACGGAGAAAATGTAATTCCAGAAGTTTACGAAGTAAAAAACAAAATCAAAAAATTTAGCCATGAAGTAATTTCTGGAGAAAGAAAAGGTTTTACAGGAAAAGCTTTTACAGATATTGTTAATATTGGTATTGGAGGTTCAGATCTTGGTCCTGTTATGGCTGTTGAAGCTTTACAGTTTTACAAAAATCATTTAACTACACATTTTGTTTCTAATGTAGATGGTGATCACGTAAATGAAGTTATTAAGAAACTAAACCCTGAAACTACATTATTTGTAATTGTTTCAAAAACTTTTACTACTCAGGAAACATTAACCAATTCTGAAACTATTAAAGAATGGTTTTTAAAATCGGCTTCACAAGAAGATATTGCAAAACATTTTGTTGCTGTATCTACTAACATTCAAAAAGTAACTGAATTCGGAATTAACCCTGACAACGTTTTCCCGATGTGGGATTGGGTTGGCGGACGTTTCTCCTTATGGAGTGCAGTTGGCCTAAGCATTAGCTTAGCAGTTGGTTTTGATAATTACAACCAATTATTAGACGGTGCTAATGAAACTGACGAACATTTTAAATCAGCTGAATTTGACCAAAACTTACCTGTAATTCTAGCTTTATTAAGTGTTTGGTATAATAATTTTTTCGGTGCCGAAAGTGAAGCACTAATTCCTTACACTCAATATTTACAAAAACTTGCTCCGTACTTGCAACAAGCAACAATGGAAAGCAACGGAAAAAGCGTAGGTCGTGACGGAAAACCTGTTAACTACCAAACAGGAACTATTATTTGGGGAGAACCTGGAACAAACTCGCAACACGCATTCTTCCAATTAATACACCAAGGGACAAAATTAATCCCAACAGATTTTATTGGATATGTAGAACCTTTATATGGTAACGAAGATCATCATAATAAATTGATGTCAAACTTCTTTGCACAAACCGAAGCTTTATTACACGGAAAAACGGCAGCACAAGTTCAGGCTGAATTTGACAAACAAGGACTTGCTGCAGACAAAGCCGCATTCTTATTGCCTTTTAAAGTATTTACTGGTAACAAACCAACAAATACTATTTTAATACAAAAACTAACTCCAAAATCTCTGGGTTCATTAATTGCCTTATATGAGCACAAAATATTTGTTCAGGGACTTATCTGGAATATATTTAGCTATGACCAATGGGGAGTAGAATTAGGTAAACAATTGGCAAATTCTATATTAGATGAGATCAATACAAAAACAGTAAAAAATCACGATAGTTCAACCTCTTTCTTATTAAATCATTTTTTGAAGAATAAGTAAGAACTAGAAACTTATAGTACATAATCCACAAAAAGCTTATTGATTCTGGCAATCAATAAGCTTTTTCTTATAATACTAATCCTCAAGTTATTCGCTTTATCTAAAATTAACATACGCTCGCTTTTTATTGATTTTATTTTTTGATATTTTAACAAAAAACCATCCATAAAATTTAAAAAAATGCCATTTTCCTTAGTATAAATCAACAAAATCACTTTAATACTCAAGAGATTACGCAAAACGATATTTTCTTAACGTTTTGATAACATTATCCGATTAAAATGTTATAATTTTGCCAAAAACAATTAACTAAATAACAAATGAAGACAATGAAAAATTGGTTACTCACGGGACTATTGTTCATGATGGTTTCAACCGTATTTTCGCAAGGAAAAATCACAGGTACAATTACCGATGGTTCTAATTCTTTACCTGGAGCTAATGCTGTAGTTAAAGGGTCATCAGACGCTGGCTCAAGCGATTTTGATGGTAAATTTTCTATTACAACTTCAGTAGCCTCTGGAGAAGTAGTTGTTTCTTACTTAGGTTACGACTCTAAAACAATTAAATTTTCTGTTTCTAATGGAGGAACTGTTAATTTAGGAGCTATCGTTTTAACATCAAACTCTAACCAACTAGACGAGATTGTTGTAAAAAGTACTGTAGTTGATATCGCTAAGGACAGAAAAACTCCTGTTGCTGTTTCTACTATTAAAGCTTCAGAAATCCAAGCAAAATTAGGAACTCAAGAATTTCCTGAGGTTTTAAGAAATACTCCTTCAGTTTACGCTACAAAAGGTGGTGGTGGATACGGAGACTCAAGAATCAACATTCGTGGATTTGACCAAAAAAACATTGCCGTAATGGTTAATGGTATGCCAATTAATGACATGGAAGGTGGAACTGTTTACTGGAGTAACTGGGCTGGACTTTCTGATGTAACTTCTGCAATGCAGGTACAAAGAGGTTTAGGTTCTTCTAAACTTGCTGTTTCATCTGTAGGGGGAACAATAAACATTGTAACTAAATCTTCTGACATCAAACAAGGAGGTTCATTTTCTTCTGGATTTGGTAATGCAAATTATTTAAAATTACAAGGATCTTACAATACTGGAAAATTAGATAACGGACTTTCTGCTTCTGTATTATTATCTCAAACAATGGGAGATGGATATATTAACGGAACTGAATTTGAAGGAACTAACTACTTCGTAGCTTTAGGATATGCTACAAAAGACAACAAACACGATTTTCAATTTACTGTAACTGGTGCGCCACAATGGCACAACCAAAGATCAACAAACATATCAATTGAAACTTACCAAAAATACGGTTCTCTTGAAAACCCAAATACAAGATACAACGCTGATAATGGGTACTTAAATGGTGAGAGATACAATATCAAAAAAAATTACTACCACAAGCCTGTTGCATCTATCAACTGGGATTATAAAATAAACGAAACTACTAAACTTTCTAGTGTACTTTATGCATCATGGGGACGTGGAGCCGGAGCAAGTGGTGCAGGAGGAATTAGAGGAAAAGTTTATAGCGATGCTGTTGCTTTTAGAGATGCTAACGGATTAGTAGATTATGATAAAATCGCAGCATACAACTCTGGTCAATCAGTTTTCATCAATGGTTTTACAGGTCCACAAACTAGAGCAAAAATAGACGGAGTTTACCAAAACGGTTTTAGTTCTGGAACTAATGCTCCTGAAGGTGCTAGTACTGGTACTTCTGGAATTTCACAAACTTCTTCTATCAACTCTCATGACTGGTATGGAGCAGTAATCAACTTGAATAAAAAATTAAGCAATACATTAACTTTAGATTTTGGAGTTGATGCTAGAACTTACAAAGGATATCACTATACAGTTGTAAATGACTTATTTGGTGGTGGAGAATTCTTTGATAACAGTGTTGCCGATTTAAAACCAGACGGTAGACACCTTACTTCTACTTACTCAACATCTGTACAATGGAATCCTTTCCAAAATAAGGATTATGACAAAATTTCATTTAACAGTACTGGAAATGTAAGATGGTACGGAGCTTTTACTCAACTTGAGTACTCTAAAGATAATCTAACTGCATTTATACAAGGAGCAATTTCTCAACAAGGATACCAAAGAGAAGATGATTTCTTATACAAAACTACAGATCCATTATCTTCTACAGATTTTAAAAACATCTTAGGTGGTAACGTAAAAGGTGGTGCAAACTACAACATTAATGAGAAAAACAATGTGTATGTAAATGCAGGTTATTACTCTAAACAACCATTCTTTAACTCAGTTTACCCAAATAACAAATCTACAGTAAACCCTAACCTTACAAACGAAAAGATTATTGGTTTTGAAGCTGGATACGGATTCCGTTCTCGTTTCTTTAATGCTACTGTAAACGTTTACAACACAACTTGGAATGACAGATACTTAAAAGGTAACCCACTTCCAACTACTACTGAATTCCCTTCAAATACAACTTATACAGAATATTTAGGACTTAATGAAGTTCACTCTGGAATTGAGTTTGAAGCAAATTCTAACATAACAGATAAATTAAAAGTTAACGCTATGTTCTCTTACGGAATTTGGGAATACAAAGGAAACGCAACTGTAAATGCTTATTTACAAGCAGATAACACTCCAATTCCAGCATATACAGGTGTTACCGTTTACATGGACAAAGTAAAAGTAGGTGATGCAGCGCAAATGACAGCTTCTTTAGGAGCTTCTTACGAAGTATTACCAAGAGTTACTGTTGATGCTAATTACAATTACAATGACAACTTATATGCAGGATTAAGCCCAGTTAACTTTACATCTCCAGATAACAAAGGAGCATTAGAGCTACCTAATTACGGAGTAATGGATGCAGGTTTCTCATACAAAATGCTTGTAGGTAAAGACAAAAACAGATCAATGAACTTTAGATTAAACGTAAACAACGTTTTAGACAAAATTTACATTGCTGAATCTAGAACTAATTATTTTACTGACGATTTCATCAATGGAAAAAATGGACCTACTTATGCTTCAGCTGGAAAAATATATGACGGTGTAGCAACAGGTAACCAAGTATTCTTTGGTTTCGGAAGAACTTGGAACTTTACTTTACGTTACGATTTCTAAAAAAATCACAACATAAAATTCACAAAAACGGCATTGGCTTTTTAGCTTAATGCCGTTTTTTTATGCCATAATTTTGCTTATATTTGTTTAAAAAACTTTAGTTCTATGTACGAATTCATACAAAAATTTCACTCAGGATGGGCTTATATTGTCTTAATCCTTCTATTAGTTGCAGTTATAAATGCAATTATTGGTTTTACCTCAAAAAAAGATTTTACACCAACAGATCGTAAAATTGGTCTTTTTACATTAATCGCTACTCATACGCAATTACTAATCGGATTAATCCTTTATTTCGTTTCTCCTCTTGGAAAAGCTGCTTTCGGACAAATGTCAAACGCAGACCTTAGACTTACATCATTAGAACACCCATTAATCAATATTATAGCTATCATTTTGATAACTATCGGATGGTCAAAACATAAAAACCTGACTACTAGCGAGTCAAAATTCAAAACATTTGCAATATTTTACGGATTAGGATTAGTACTGATTCTAAGTAGATTACCATGGAAGTTATGGTTCTAAAAACACAAATAAAGCCCTAATTACAGGGCTTTTTTTAATTTCGGCATATTATTTGTGTAAGTATATCCATCTTAAAAATAAAATTTATGAGTAATAAAACAACCATCATACTTTCTATCCTAATCATTACTTTTTTAAGCTGTGGTTTTTCATATCTAAACGGTCAAACCAAACCAGTAGATCCTAAAGTAATACAGGATACTTTAAAAAACCAAAAAAATAAAACTGTTGCCTCCCCTACTAATACAGAAAAAGACTCTATAACTATAGATAAAAATTCCAAGTTAAAAATTTACAAAAAATCTGCTCACGCTTCCTATTATTCAGATCGTTTTAATGGTCGAAAAACTGCAAACGGAAGTCGCTTCAACAACAATAAATATACTGCTGCTCACAAAAAACTTCCGTTTGGTACTAAAGTAAAAGTTACAAACGAAGCCAATGGAAAATTTGTAATTGTAGAAATCACAGATAGAGGCCCATTTGTAAGAACACGTGAAATAGACTTATCAAAACGTGCTTTTATGGACATCACTAAACACAAAGGTGCCGGAGCAATGACTGTAACTATCGAAACAATAGAAAAAATTAAATAAATTTTCGGATACTCATCATGATTCCAACATGGAGTGCTTCGTGGTAGTTGTTAAAAGACAATGCATCTTCAATATTTTTAAAGATAAAACCAAGACTTGTTGTTAACTCATTATATGTTTTAAACGCATTAGCATTATAATCTGCTTCTGTTTTCTTTATAGTTTCAAAAAGCAAAGATTTAATTTCTTGAAGTTCTGCTTGTGATACATCACCTTCAGGCTTGGTGTCTTTTCTATATTTTGCAACCAACTCGTCCGAAACCATCATTGGCAACCCTGATAACTTATAAACCAGAAGTTGTTGTGTAACAACAATATGCGCAACATTCCAAATTATATTATTATTAAATCCCTCAGGAACTTTGTTTAATTGCTCTAATGAATAATTATCTAAAAATTGTAAAATTAAATTTCTGCTTACTCTAGTTGCTTCAAATGCTTGATTCATGATTATGTTTTTTTTTATAAAAATAAACAATTTAAATATTAAATGAATTTTCTTTGCACTCAAAACTTTGATACTATGAACAAAATATACTACCTCGCTTCTTGCGATACTTGTCGTAAAATTATAAAAGGATTACCTAAAGATAATGACTTGGTTTTTCATGACATCAAGCAAAATCCAATTACTGAAACTGAGCTTGAGGAAATGCATCAACTATCTGGTAGTTACGAGGCTTTATTTAGCAAAAAGGCCCAATTATATAAATCTATGGATTTAAAAAACAAATCCCTGACCGAAGCCGATTTTAAGAAATACATATTAGAACATTATACTTTCTTGAGCCGACCTGTCTTTATTATTGACGAAAAAATATACATTGGCAACTCGCAACAAAATATCTTACAGGTAATGAAGGTTTTAACCAAATAACCATCATCAACAATACACCAAATATTTCATTATCTTTGCCCCTCTATATCCAATTTATATGATACAATCCATGACAGGGTTCGGCAAAGCTTCTTTGCAATTACCAACAAAAAAAATTACTGTAGAAGTAAAATCGTTAAACAGTAAAGGTTTAGACCTTAATGTGAGAATGCCTTCACTTTACAGAGAAATGGAGTTGGGTTTACGCAATCAGATTGCACTGAAACTAGAAAGAGGTAAAGTCGATTTTTCTATTTTTATCGAAAGTACTTCCGAACAAACATCTACGAAAGTAAATGTTCCTATCGTGAGAATTTATATCAACCAACTGAAGGAAGTTTATCCTGAAGCTGATGAAACTGAATTAATGAAAATGGCTATTCGTATGCCAGACACATTAAAAACGGAACGTGAAGAAATTGATGAGAATGATTGGGAACAAATTCAAACTGTAATCGAGGAAGCTTTACAAAACATCTTGAATTTTAGAAAAGATGAAGGTGAATCTCTTGAAAAAGAATTTCAATTACGAATAGGTAATATCCGTCAGTACATGACAGATGCTTTAGCATTAGACCCAGAACGTGTTCAGGCTATCAAAGACCGTTTGCAAACTGCAATTTCTGAACTTAAAGTAAATGTTGATGAAAATCGTTTTGAGCAAGAACTTATCTACTATCTAGAAAAACTAGATATAACTGAAGAAAAAGTACGCTTGACCAATCATCTTGATTATTTCCTTCAAACTATCGATGGTACTGAAGCCAATGGTAGAAAATTAGGTTTTATAACTCAAGAAATGGGACGTGAAATCAATACTATGGGTTCTAAGTCTAATCATGCTCAAATGCAAAAATTGGTCGTGATGATGAAAGATGAACTTGAGAAAATTAAAGAGCAGGTTTTGAATGTTTTGTAAAAACTAGAAACCAAAAAAGATATACTAAATAAAAGCTTAAAGCATAATGCTTAAGGCCAAAAGCATAAGTAATGAAAAAAGGGAAATTAATCGTATTCTCAGCACCTTCCGGTTCAGGAAAAACAACCATTGTTAGACATTTATTAAGTAAAGAAGATTTAAACTTAGAATTTTCTATTTCAGCAGCCTCACGTGAACCTCGCGGAGAGGAAGTTCATGGAACTGATTATTACTTTATTTCATTAGAAGAATTTAAAAAACATATTAAAGCCGAAGATTTCCTGGAGTGGGAAGAAGTATATCGTGATAATTTTTATGGGACTTTAAAAAGCGAAATCGAACGCATTTGGGCTTTAGGAAAAAATGTGATTTTTGACATTGATGTTTCTGGAGGATTACGTATTAAGCATAAATTTCCTGAAGAAACTCTTGCCGTTTTTGTAAAACCACCAAGTATCGATGAGTTGAAAATTCGTTTGAAAAAACGCTCGACTGAAAGTGAAGACAAAATTAATATGCGTATTGCAAAAGCATCTGTAGAATTGGCAACTGCTCCGCAATTTGATAAAATCATCAAGAACTACGATTTGGATACTGCCAAAGAAGAAGCTTACCAACTGGTAAAAGAGTTTATTAATAAATAAGATCACGCTCTAAAAAGCAATATAAACGCCAATTATTTTAAAAATAAAAAACAGTACTATTATGAACAGATTATTTCAGGTAAAAAGAAGCGAAAACAAAGTCGATTTTATTATTCTTATAATCCGATTATCAATTGCAACATTGATGATTTTTCATGGTTTACCAAAGTTAAATACACTTTTAGCCGGAGGTGAAATTCAATTTCCGGATCCTCTGGGAGTAGGTAGTACGTTTTCTTTAGGTCTTGCTGTTTTTGCCGAAGTTGTATGTTCATTTCTTATTGCAATAGGTTTAGCAACAAGATTAGCTTCGATTCCTTTAATAATAACAATGTTAGTTGCTGTATTTGTTGTTCACGGAGCTGACCCAATCGATGTTAAAGAAATGGCGATTTTATATCTATTATTTTATTTACTTCTTTTTGTAACAGGAAGTGGTAAATTCTCGATAGACAATTTCATTAGTAAAAAGAGTCGTTTTTAAGCTTAACAGCTATTATTTTAGAACAATTTGAAAGTAAAAAAGATAAAACCTCATCCAGTTAAAATACTGATGTAGTTAAAGCTATTTAATCTATCAAACAAAATTACCTTTTTTATGAAAATTGGTCTTTATTTCGGAACTTTCAATCCCATACATGTTGGGCATCTTATCATTGCCAATCACATGGCAGAACATGCCGATTTAGACCAGGTTTGGATGGTAGTTACACCACATAACCCTCTTAAAAAGAAGGATACATTACTAGACGATTACCATCGTTTACAAATGGTTCATTTGGCTACAGATAGTTTTGATAAATTAAAACCTTCAGATATTGAGTTTAAACTCTCTCAGCCTAATTATACTGTAAATACATTAGTTCATTTACAAGAAAGATATCCTAATCATGAATTTTCATTGATTATGGGCGAAGACAATTTAAAAACACTTCATAAATGGAAGAACTACGAAGTGATTCTTCAAGATTATGACATTTATGTTTATCCAAGAATTTCATCTGAAGTAGAAAATTTAGAACTAAAAAATCATCCTAAAATTCATTTAATAGATGCGCCAATTGTAGAAATATCTTCTACTTTTATTCGTAATAATATTAAAGAAGGAAAAAATATTCAGCCATTATTACCCGAGAAAGTCTGGGAATATATTGACCACAATAATTTTTATAAGAAGTAAAAAAGCTGTCTGAAAAATATTTTTCAGACAGCTTTTTTTATCATTTTAAAGATTCTTAACACACAATCTTGTCTTTTCGACGAAGGAGAAATCTACACAAGTAGCTCCTTCCTAATGTTGTGAGTCCTTGTCGAGTTTCTAGTGGAGATTTCTCCTTCGTCGAAAAGACAAATACAACGGCAAAACAAACATTACTAAGAACGAATTAATCCCGAAGCTTCGGAATTAATCCGTTGAAAACATTACACCATTACACTTAATTGAGTTTTAACTCTCGCTCTAATCTCAGTTAATGAGTGGTCGATTAATAATTTTCCATCTCTAAAGACTTCTTTTAATTCCCCTTTACCCTCTTCTTCCCAAGAAACATTATCTGTTAATTGATATACACCATCTACTAGGTCAATTTTCATTAATCCTTTAGCCGATTTTTTAGTTCCATCATCAGTAATTGGATCTTTAAAGATTGCTCTTCCTTCTCCGTTTACTTCACCATACGTAGCTTTCATTGCAAAACCAAAAGTATCTCTGGTATTGTATTGGTACGTAAATGATCCAATTCCTAAAACCACATTTGTAGAAGCAAAACCTTTGGCTTTTAATCTTTCGCAAATTTGAGTGGCTCTCGCTACAGTAATACTATCACCATATATTGCCCCAATTTGTGGTACTAATTCTTTATATCCTTTGCTATTTGTAGTTCCTCCAAAAACATCCCAGATTAACTCAATAACACCTTTCTTTTCTTGTTCTGTCTTCCCGTTTGGATTACCACAAATAATGTCAACAGGATCTCCACTATCAGGTCTAATTACTACTTTACCTTCTCTAGAAAGAATCTCTTCTTTTAATCGAGGCAAATAATCAATTAACACTTTCCATAAATCCCAAGTGTCAGAAACGATAGAAACAATTCCTTTAGGATACACTTCGCAAATCAATCTTTTAAAAGTTTCGCATTCTCCCTCAGTAGTTCCCATACACATTACAGAATGTTCTGTTGCAGCTACAGATCCAGCAACTAGTTCAACATCGGAATTAGCGTTATAATATTCCTCTAGAAAATCAATTGCAGGAATTGTGTCAGAACCTGTAAAGCTTAATAAATGTCCCGCAGATGAAGTTACCGCAGCTTCTATTCCTCCCATTCCTCTCATAGAGAAATCATGTCCTTGCCAATCTACAAACTCTGGAACTGATGAAGTTTCTTGTGCGTATTTATCAAGTACAATTCTATACTGCTTAGCAATTGTTGCAGAGTTACAAGGCAACCAAACTACTGCTGAAAGTAATGTTTCGAAATAATTTGTTAACCAAAAAAACTCTGGTATTGTATTATACATCGTAAACATAGGCACACGAACAGGAACGCTTGCTCCTTCTGGCAATGCTTTAAAAACCATCGGTATATATCCTAAATCATGTAAATCCTCAATATGTTTGGTTCCAACTTGGTTTTCGCCTAAATAATTATTGATTCTACGAGAGTATTTTTTTATAACTTCTTCTTTTGGTTGTTTAAAAAAGTATAAATCGAAATCCTGAATAATATATTTTTTGATAAAATATTGCAATCCAAAAAATACAACTTCATCAACTCCTTCGATTCTAGATTTTCTCGGTGTCCAGTTAGAATATACTAATGATGTTCCTGTTGGATATTGTCTTCTGTGGTCAACTTTGTAACCATCTGTTAATAATAGTGGGTTCATGGTTTTATTGTTATTATTATTTATTTCTTCCTTTTTCGTTCGGATATAATTCCTGAACTATATTACTTTGCCAAACTGTTTTTGTCTCAATATCCATACAGGATAATTTCCCGTAAAAAGCAGCTCCTGTATCAATATTCCAAACATTACAACCTTGCATAGGAACTTGAATATTGTAATTTAATGTTGGTGTATGACCTATGTATATTTCTTCGTAAAGTAATAATCTTTTGGGGTATAAAAGCGAATCTTTTTTTATTCGTTTATCCATTATCAACGCCATTTCCCATAATGTTCTGTCCCAAGAATAATTACTCGAATAATGTTCCTTCTCTGGACCGTGCATTGATGAAAATCCTGCGTGAATAAATAGGCGATTTTGCTCATCAACATGATAATCTTTCATACTTTCGAAAAAGAACAAATGCTCCATTATTTTCTCAGTAGCATAATTTTCATAGCTTTTTATAGTCACCGTTCCTCCGTGTTGCAACCAAATACTATTTGGCTTTCCTGATTGTAACCATTCTTGACACCAAATATCATGATTTCCTTTAATAAATATACAACTATGTGTTTTATTCAATTCGATAAGAAAATCAATTACAGCTGCCGATTCGCTCCAACCATCAACATAATCTCCCAAAAAAATAAGGTGGTCATTTTCTTTAACCTCCACTCTTTCTAATAATTGAACCAAAGCTTTTAAACCTCCGTGAATATCTCCAATAACTAATGTTCTCATTATATTTATTTATAAATGAAGTAGTGGTTTTTGTTACTTAATAATCCCAGATTAGTCCTTTTTCGTTTAGTCTATATTGGTACTTTTGGGTATCGCCGAAAGTTTTATATTCTTTGTAATTTCTATTTATAATTTCATCATAAGCCAAAAACATTTGATTAGAAGCAATATGAAAAGGCATTCTTCCGCATCCAGTACATAAACCCGGAATTGTGACTGTTTCTATTTTAGGATTATTTATACAAGCTATCAAAATTGCTTTCATAGCTAGAAAGGCATTTAGTGAAGTTGCAATATTAAAGCTCATCGGAACTCGCATAGTTGGAGCTGAGATTAAAAAGGGAACTTCACTATCTCCTGTTTCTAATGTGATTGATCTTCCAATTAAGAGTTCTCTTTCATCAAGTTGAGCAATTTTTACTTGAAGTTCATCCTGCAAATGCCATCCAAATCTTTCTGACAAATGCCAATCTAATCCTCCGTCCATGAATCCAAATGAATTTGCTGGACTTACTACTGCATCAGATTTTATTTTTGTAATATCCCCTTTTATTATACTGAGATTCTCACATTCTGAAAAATCATTTCTCCATGAATTGCCAAGTTCATCTTCTAAGTAAACCAATTTTATATGCAGCATATTTTTGAATTAAAATTGAATATATCTAACCGGAACAGCATCTGTTAACCAAACATTATTTTCAGACAAATAAAATTTAAATCCGTCTCTGTGCATGGCACCACTTCTAATGCTTAAAATCTGTGGAGATCCTCTTCTTCCACCCACTTTAATAGCTGTTTCTCTATCCTGGCTAAGATGTACGTGTTGACGGCTCATTTTCTGGAGTCCTTCTTTTTTGATACTATCCATAAACTTCCCAACTGTTCCGTGATACAAGAACTCCGAAGGTTCAGCTTCATTCAGGTTTAACTCAACCGAAATTGAATGCCCCTGACTTGCTCTTATTTTAGTTTTATCTTCATTAAAAGCAAATCTTTTCTTATCGTTATTTTCTACTACATAATCCAGAAGTTCTGAATCTAATGTATTTCCGTTTTTCGAACATTTTGCAATCAATTCTTCTACATCTGCCCAACCATTTTCGTCTAGTTTTAAATTTATGGTTTCTGGCGAATGTCTGAGTACTAAACTCAGGAATTTGCTAATGTTTTTTGCTATTTTTTCATTCATGATTTCTATGAAATTTTTAATTTCTTATTTAATTCTTCATCCTCAAAAAGGAAAGGTCTCTCAGCGGAAACCATCAAATATTCTAATTGTTTATTCTGAACAAATTCATATTGTTCTTTTACAAAATCTGAAATATCCTCGATTAATACTATATCCTCTTTTGCAAAAGATTTTATAAAGTCATCTCTTAAACCAATCTGAATGGCTCTTCTCTCTAACTTATTTCCGTAAGGATCATGATCTGGATCCCATTGTAATCTTATTGATGATGTTTTTACCTGCGTTTGCCATTCTTCACGACTTATTCCAAGTGATGAATCATAAGACGAGTAAACTGCATTTTGTAAATACCTATTGAATGCTGAAATTTTAAGATGAATTGCCAACACCACTTCTTGTCCTTCTTTTGTTCCCCATCCGTTTCTGTACATCATCCACAGAAAATTAGGCTTAATCCAAGTCATTCTAGTAAGACTAAACTCTCCACCAAAAAATTGATTTTCAACTGCAAAATCCCCTATTTCTTTTCGGTATGATTGATAAACTATTATTTCCTCCTCGTCATATTGAGCCATAATGTGATAACCTGATTTTGGCCATTCTGCAATTTGCTCATCATATTTTTTTAATTCTATTTTCATTTTATTTTGCTCACAATATGTTCATTGTGCTGTTTTAATTAAAACAGATTGATTTTTAATTTTATCTAAAAATCATATACTGTTGTTTCTATGTTATTATCAGAAAGTGTTTCCAAGATAATAGGTTCTATCATCTCCCACTTTCCTCCTGCTAAACCACAGCCAATTCTTGGCATATGAATACTAGCTTTATTCTTGTTTGCAAAAAGAGCAACTTCTTTTAAGCCTTGTTCGATAGCATCGTATCTTATTGGAGCATTTCCATTCTCGTCCTTATTAATTTTGTGCTGACCAATTAAATTAGCAACCCAAAGATCCTCTTCAACTTGGACAAATTGAACTTTACCCAATTCAAAATCAACTTTCGATTTAAACCATTCTCTATATTGATTTTCTGGTTTTTTCCATCGTTTTGAAATAGCCATTACAAACCCTTTTCCCCATCCACCTATGTCATTACATATGTGAACAATTATCTTATTATGTCCAGATTCTGGAGATGTTGCATCGCCTTTTATATATTGAATATCTTTCATACCCTACTATTTCAATTCATCTCTAACTTCCATCAAGGCAAAACCCAAAAGATTCAACCCTTTCCATTTTCCAGGATTCATAACATCTTTATGATCGCTCGCCATCCCGATTCCCCAAATTGCATCGACAGGACTTGCTTCTACTAGAACCCTCTCTTTTGTATTTAACAGAAAAGTCTTTAATTCCTCATTTTGACTGAATTTATGGTAGTTCCCTTCTTTTACAATTTCAAATCTAGCGGCTAACCAAAGAGTTTCATTATAATTCTTTACTTCTCTTCCCAACTTTTTAGCTTCGGCTGGAGAATTTGCTTTAATAATTTTTGGTAAAACTTCATTGTCTTTAAACAGTTCGGCTTTTTTAGCCATCATCCAATGTTCTGCCGTTTTGTAAACTACTTTATCAACTTCAAAAGAACTTAACCACCACTGACTGAAACAAGTTTTAGAGATACTTCCGTCTTTATTGGGCTGATGTCCCCAGAAAAATAAAAACTTACTTTCCGATGTTAGGTTTTCTATAATGTATTTCATGATTTATTTTTTAAAAGTATCCTCAAAACACTTAAAACTTGATTTTTTTTCGGAATTACTAAATATTGCAAAGACTATTTTTTTAAAAGCACCTGCGTATTTTTCAGTAATAATTTCCTTGAACAAATGTGCTACATCTTTGGTTTCATTTCTAAAAACGCCACAACCCCAAGCTCCCAAAATTATTGTATCACTTTTTTGCTTTAAAGCAATTGCCAAGACTTTATCCATTCTGTTTTTAAAAACCTCTTCTGTTGCAGCAATTTCTTCTTTCCTATTATGTTGCAGCATCGCGCCTTTGTTTGGCGCTGGAGATGTGATAATGTCTGCAACTAATGGTTTTTCAAAATAATTTCCGCTATCATCATTCCAAAACAAGACATTCGGACTATAAATCATGTAATCTGAATATAGAAATGAAGACTGATTTCTATTAAAATCATACATCACTTTGTCTTTGATTTGTGTTTCATAAAGGTTTGAAGATCTAGCTAAACTTTCTTCCTGAGCAGAAGCACCTCCTAAAAATCCACCGCCTGGATTTTTTGCAGAAGCAAAATTCAAGACGCAAATTTTGCCGTTTTTCTCTTGAACAATTGCTTCAATTGTAGAACAATTTTTCGTTATAATCTCTGTTTCAAACTTATTTTCAATTGGAGTTTTCAAGATTGCATCCCAATCGTTTGGCTCAATTGTAAACGTATTTTCTATAGATTCTTCAAGTTCTTTATCTATGACAATCTTTTCCCCTTTATATTCATAAAAACCATTCTTTATGATTTCTAAAGTTTTATTTGCTATTTCTACTCTATAATTTTTATTCATAATTCTAATTTTATCACTTCAACACTTTCGCCTTCAAAATCTTTGAAAGAATTCGTTGTGAATATTTTCTCGAAACAATCTAAAACTTCAAAGCCTTTATTGAAAATTCCGTGGCTTACAGCCAAATATAATTTTCCTGCATTCTTGTTTTTTAGTTCTTCTGCCAATCCTACAAATGTTCCTCCACCATCACAGATATCATCTACAATAAGACAATCCATTCCTTTTAAGTCTTCTTCATAAACTTTAAAACCAGATAATCTTCCTGTTTTTACATCACGACTTTTGCTACATTCAACAACATCTACTCCTCCTAAAAACTCAGAAACTTTGTAGATTTTTTTCAAAGCACCACCATCAGGAGAAATCAATTTTACATCGTTTCCTATTGTTTTAATAACTGCTGCTATAAAAGTATGATTCGGGATTACTTCACAATTGTTTACCAAAGCTGGTGTAACTTCAGAATGTGCATCAAAAACAAACACTTTGTTTAATTGCATTGCATTGATAATATCCGCATATACTTTTACAGACAATGGTTCTCCTTTTATCATTACACGATCTTGTCTTGCTGCTGGAAAATAAGGAATAAACAAATCAATAACTTTTACATCCATTCTTCTTAAAGCATCAACTGTTAGACACAACAATCCTAAATCGTTGAATGAATTTAATCTATGTGTGATTGTAATTTTTTGATTGACATCAAAATCAGGATTAATTTTGATATGTGGTTCTCCTCCAGAAAAAGTAAAGCTTTTAAAATCTATTTCTTTTTGTCCTGTAAAAGGGGTAAAATTTGGGTCTAAATTAAGTATCATAGTTTTTTTGTTTTGCGTTAATTATACGCAAATATACATTTAATATTTATACAAACAATTATTTTGTGTAAAATTTACGCAAACTTAATTTCAAAGTGAAATCCTTCCTTCAATAAAGCATTGTATTTCTGCTGATTGAACTTAAATAATTTTGCGGGCCTTCCTGTTTTATTAGGCGAAAAATTATCTGTTTCCTGAATAATCCCAAAACTTAAGATCTTTTTTCTGAAATTTCTTCGGTCTATTTCTTTCTCCAGGATTGTACAATACAAATTCTCCAGTTCCGAAAATAGAAATTCTTTTGGCAACAAATCAAATCCGATTGGTTCGTAAGTAAGTTTTGCTTTTAAACGCTCAATCGCTTTTTTTAGAATTAAATTATGGTCGAATGCCAAAGCAGGAATAGCATCCACTTGAAACCATTGTGCATTATCTGCATCAGAATCGGCTTTAACTTTTAACTTCGAAGGATCTACCAATGCAAAATAAGCAACAGAAATTACCCTGTTTCTCGGATCCCTGAAAACATCATCACCGAAAGTAAATAATTGTTCAAAGTGATTCACCGTAATATTAGTTTCCTCTTTTAACTCACGTTTTACAGCTTGTTCTAGTGATTCATCATTTTTTACTAAACCACCAGGTAAAGCCCAATACGATTCTTTAGTTCCAAATTTTTGCTGAATTAAAAGCACATATAATTGATTGTTCTGGTATCCAAAAACAATCGCATCAACAGCAACTCTAATATTTTGATTTTCTATCATAACTCTAATGCGTAAAATTTACACAAATATAACAAAGAAGAGTCAATTTTATAATTTATGCTATTGCAATAAATTATAAAATTGACTCTCCTAAATATGTTTTCTTCCTGCTTTTTTAATTTACCGTTATACTTTTCTTTGGGCTTGTAGTACAACTGCCTCCGTCTTTGGAAATAGTTACTTCCGCTGTAACTTCAAATGTTCCGGCAGCACTGTAAGTATGTGCTACTGATCCCGTAGTAGTGCTTATAACTTCAGAAGGAGATCCATCTCCAAAAGTCCATTTTACAGAACTTATCGTTTTACTTCCATAATATTCTATAGAATAATTAATTTTCTTAGAATCAGTTTCATCTTCAGAATGTTTTAATTTCATTAAAATTGAATCTCCTAAGCAATCTACTATTGCCTCATCTTCGCTCTTACTGCATGAATTACTCATAAAGACTACAGCGATCATTATTAAAATTATTTTTAAATTATTCATTTTTCAAAAATTAAGTTGTTTAGCCATCAAAATTATTCTTTTAAAAATAAAAAATAAAGGATTACGGCTAAAATATCTTACTAAAAAACAACTTTAATTCTGTAGCAATAATTTCAAAAATCGGACTCAGGTTACTGTTTTTTCCTGATAACAGGAAAACATCAATACTTGGCATTTCCTTACTATCCCATAATAACTGTAGTTTACCTTCCTCAATCAATTCTTTTGCATTGCAATTCCAGGTTATCCCAATTCCGCTATTTTTAGAGAGTACTCTTAGCATTTCACTTTCATTAGGAATAATATAATTAGGAACCATCGAAGGTCTTTTTTTATTAAAAACGTGCAGCCAGAATAATTTAACATGAGGAATTCGTGCATCATGACTATACCATTTTTGCTCATTAAGCCATTGTTCTATTTCAGAGGATTCTTTAGTTTTTAACTTCTGCGTAAACTCATTTACCTCAAGTTGTGGTGACGAAACCATAACTAATTTAATTTTTCCAACAACTTCCTGAATAGTATCAAACGTATCAAATTGCTTGGTAATAATTGCAAAATCAAGTTTTTTGGCATCTACTAATTCAAAAAGAGTATCATTATCATTAAAACTAAAATCGATAAAATCAAATTTAGATATTAAGACACTACCTAAGCTAGCAAACAGGTTTTTAGAAATGCCAACAGAAATTAATCGATTTGCATCGGATGCTTTGGCTCGAAACCCATTCTCTACGTTTTCGAGACGGTCAAGCGCATCTATAATCAAATTATTAAGTAACTTAGCGTAATCCGTTGGTTCGACTCCTTTTGATTTTCTGTTAAAGAGTTTATAACCAACGTGTGCTTCTAACATTGATATCTGCTGGCTAACTGCGGGTTGACTAATAAAAAGCTCTTTGGCAGCCAAAGAAAAATTGCCATTTTTATATACCGATTTAAACGTTCTGTACCATTCTAGATTAACCATGATATAAATATATTTATCACAAACATAATTTATTTTATTTTTACTAATACCTTAATTGCTCTAATTTTGTATCAAATAAAATACATTATGAAGAAAATCGCTCTATTTGTTATTATCGCATTAACTATAAATTGTGCTAAAACTACTGCGCAAAAAGTAAATAAAAAAAATATGAAAAAAGTATTATTTGTTGTTACTAGTCATGATAAGCTGGGTAACACAGGCGAAAAAACCGGATTTTGGACAGAAGAACTTGCAGCGCCTTATTATGCTCTTGTAGATAAAGGAGTTGAGATAACAATAGCAACACCACTTGGTGGTTCAACCACCTATAGATCCTAAAAGTGCAGACCCAGCATCGGCAACCGAAGACACTAAACGATTTGATGCTGATAAAGTTTTATTAGAAAAATTAAAACACACCATTAAATTATCAGATGTAAATCCTGCTGATTATGACGCTGTATTTTATCCTGGTGGTCACGGTCCTTTGTGGGATCTAGCCGAAGACAAAAACTCGGCAGAATTAATCTCCGCATTTTACACACAAAATAAACCTGTAAGTTTTGTTTGCCACGCTCCTGGAGTTCTTAAGGATGTTAAGGTAAATGGGGAATTTTTAGTAAAAGGAAAAAAAGTTACTGGCTTTTCTAATGCCGAAGAAGAAGCAGTAGGATTAACAAAAATAGTTCCGTTCTTGCTTGAAGATGCATTACAAAAAGATGGGGCAATTTATTCTAAAGGACCAAACTGGGAACCATACGCAGTTGAAGATGGATTATTAATTACAGGACAAAATCCAGCATCATCAAAATTGGTAGCTGAAAAATTATTAAAAAAATTAACTAAATAAGAATCTAAGATACTGAGTCGCTAAGTCGCTGAGATTAAAAAAAAACTTAGAACCTCAGCGCCTTAGTATCTTAGTAACTAAAAAACAAAAAAAATGTTAAACTTTGAATTATACAATCCGACAAATCTAGTTTTCGGAAAAGGACAAATTGAAAAACTAAAAGACCTTGTTCCTCAAGGAGCTAAAATATTATTAGCTTACGGAGGTGGAAGCATCTTTAAAAACGGAATTCACGAACAAGTAATCAATAATCTAAAAGGATTTAATATTGTAGAATTTGGTGGAATTGAACCAAATCCTCATTTTGAAACTTTGATGAAAGCTGTTGCTGTTATTAAAGCCGAAAAAATCGATTTTATCTTAGCTGTTGGTGGTGGATCTGTTATTGATGGAGTTAAATTTATTTCGGCTGCGGTTAATTTTGAAGGAAACCCGATTGATATCCTTCAAAAACGTTTATTGATTAAAGAAAATGCAGTACCATTCGGGACAGTTTTAACATTGCCTGCAACGGGAAGCGAAATGAATTCTGGTGCTGTAGTAACCATCGAATCTACTCAGGAAAAATTGGCTTTTGGTGGTAGTGCTTTGTTTCCTAAATTCTCTATTTGTGACCCAACTGTTATTGCTTCTTTACCAAAAAGACAATTACAAAATGGTGTTGTAGATGCTTATACGCACGTAATGGAGCAATACTTAACTTATCCTCATGAAGGATATTTACAAGATCGAATTGCCGAAGGTATTTTACAAACCTTAATAGAAATTGGTCCAAAAGTAGTTGAAAACCCTACTGATTATGCACTGGCTTCAAACTTTATGTGGAGCTGTACAATGGCGCTTAACGGATTAATACAAAAAGGTGTACCGAGCGATTGGGCAACTCACATGATTGGTCATGAATTAACTGCTTTGTATGGTATCGATCACGCAAGAACATTGGCAATTGTTGGGCCTAGTTTATATCGTGTAATGTTTGAAACTAAAAAGGGAAAACTAGCACAATACGGAAGACGTATTTTTAACCTAACTGGTTCTGATGATGAAGTAGCAAAAGAAGCAATTAACCAAACAGTTGCTTTTTTCCATACTATGGGAATGGATACTAAACTATCTCAATATACAAACGACTATGATAAAACAGCCGACTTTATAGTAAATCGTTTTGAAGAAAGAGGTTGGAAAGGTTTAGGAGAAAACCAATTGGTTACTTTAGATAAAGTAAAATCGATTGTAGAAATGAGCTACTAGTCGCAGTATTTTGTCTTAGTTAAAAACTGAAAACTAAAAAAAGGCGTTCTTAAAACTTATTAAGGACGCCTTTTTACAATACTAAAACAAAACTAACTAACTCAATTCTTTGTAAATTCATTTAACTAAAATTCTAATTCATAAACTACTACAACGTAAGAATCAGCTACTTATTGTATATTTTGTAAAAAATAATTATTTTTTTTTATTAGATTTTAAACTAATAAAAAACGAGATAGTTTCTGTATATTTTGATATGTATTTTTCATACCAAAAGCGTTTGTTAGCATGAATTTTTCGTACTATTCGTATAATATTAGTACTTTTGATAAAAATTAATAATTATAATGAGCGAAAATTTAAAATTTGCAGTAATTGGTGGTGGAAGCTGGGCAACCGCCATTGCAAAAATGTTATGTGTAAATCTTTCCGAAATTTCGTGGTACATGCGTAATGACGCTGCTATCGAACACATTAACAAATACAAACACAATCCGAATTACTTAAGTTCGGTAGAGTTTGATACTACTAAATTAAAGCTTACTAATAATATAAATGAAGCCGTAGAATATGCTGATTATATTATTTTTGCTATTCCATCGGCTTTTTTAAATGCTGAATTAGAAAAATTAACAGTTTCCTTAGATAACAAAGTTATTTTCTCGGCTATTAAAGGTATTGTTCCTGAAACAAGTTTAATTGTTGGAGAACATTTTCATATAAAATATGATATCCCGTATTATAACATTGGTGTTATCACAGGACCATGTCATGCCGAAGAAGTTGCTCTTGAGAGACTATCTTATTTAACAATTGCATGCGGAGATTCTACTAAAGCTAGTGTTGTTGCCAAGAACTTATCTGGAAATTATATAAAGGCCAAGATATCTGATGATATTATAGGTACCGAGTATGCTGCAATGCTTAAAAATATTTATGCAATTGCTGCAGGAATTGCCCATGGTTTAGGTTATGGCGATAATTTTCAATCGGTTATAATGAGTAATGCTATTCGCGAAATGAAGAAATTCATCAAGAAAGTCCATAAAATGAAACGTAACATTAATGACTCTGCTTATCTGGGTGATTTATTAGTTACAGGATATTCTGTTTTTTCGAGAAACCGAATGTTTGGAAACATGATTGGAAAAGGATACACTGTAAAAAGTGCGATGATGGAAATGAGCATGATTGCCGAAGGGTATTATGCTACCAAAAGTGCTTATAAACTAAACCAAGGTTATGGTGCAAAAACACCAATTATCGATGCCGTTTATGCTATTTTATACGAAGGTAAAGATGCTAAAACTGTTTTCAAGAAACTTACTGATGTATTGGATTAGTATTTAGTTACAGTCGCAGTAAAAACAGTGGCGGTTTTCAGTCTCAGTTTGCGGTAGAAAGTAAGAACTAAAAAATGTAGAGTATATCTACTATATTATAAGAATAAAAAGAGAGTCAAAGCGATTTATTTCGTCTTGACTCTCTTTTTATTTATTTGAACCTCTTTACTGTTTTACTACAACTGAGACTGAGACTAAAAACTGAAAACTACTTATTCTTTTCCTCCATTTCAAGGAGCCATTTTTTTCTCCATAAACCTCCACCATAACCAGTCAGCTCACCATTCGAGCCTATAACTCGATGACAAGGAATAAGTATAGATATTCTATTCATCCCATTTGCATTGGCGACAGCCCTAACCGCTTCTGGCTTATTAATTATTATAGATTGCTCTTTATACGACTTTACGGCTCCGTAAGGAATTGCTTTTAAAGCTGTCCATACCCGATTTTGGAAATCAGAACCTGGCGAAAAAATCGGAACTGTAAAATCTTTTCTTTCTCCATCAAAGTATTCTTTTAATTGACTTTCTAACACATTAAAATGCTCATTCTCCCCTTGAATAATAGTTGCATTTAGAGTTTTTGCTAAAGCTTTTAATTCAGTTTCAAGCATTTTTCTATCCGTAAATTCAAGCAGGCAAATTCCTTGCTTTACGGCACAAGCATACATTGTACCCAGAGGAGTTTCTATCCTTTTGATATCAATTAAATTCTGTGTTTTACTATTCTTAGGAGAAACTCCAAATACAGATTTAAAAGTATCATTAAATCCACTCAATGATTCATATCCTGCGTCAAAGGCTGTGGCTGTAACACTTTCTCCTTCTTTTATTTTTTTGAAAGCACTATTAATACGAAACATTCTTTGATATGCCTGAAATGTAATTCCGTGATTTTTTAAAAACCATCGTCTCATTTTACTGGGTTCAATTCCTCGTTTAACCAAATCATAATCTTTAAATTTAAGAGATGGGTTTTCAGATAATTCTCTAAGAATATCTTTTATAAAATCGGGTGTTTCATTATATTTTTCTAATGGAAAACAAACTTTACATGGTCTGTATCCTTTTAAAATAGCTTCTTTTGAAGAAGTAAAAAATTCTACATTTTCTCTCTTTGGCTTTCTTGCAGTACACGTAGGTCTGCAGAAAATCCCTGTAGTTTTTACTGCAGTAAAAAAAACACCTTCAAATGAAGTATCTTTATTTACTGCTGCCTGATACATTATATCATCTGTGAGTTTCATAATCGTATTTTTAGAAAATTGGGCTGAAGCTATTTTTTTCAATTATCTCTTTTGTAACCACTTCCAACTGTTTGTTAAAAAATGCGTGCATAAAGTTCCCCATACTAATACGTTTTACTCCTAATGTTTTTAATTCTTCAAAATTAGGAAGATTAGGCATACACATAACATTAAGCGGAACATCTATTGTCTCTGCAATCATTTTTATATCATTCGCATTTGTAATACAAGGGAGAAAAATACCATCTATGTTAGCCGTCCTATATTGTTTTATTCTGTGTATACTTCCATTTAATGCATTTGATAAATCTAAAAGAAAAGCATCACAACGAACGTTTATAAACATTGGGATATTTCTTTTTTTGAGACCACCAACAATCGCTTTTAGTTTGATTGTAAAATGTTCTGCATCTTCTATTTTACGTTCAGATTTTTTTACTTCTGAATCTTCAATATTGATTCCGACAACTCCTACTTCATGCAATCTTATAATGTTAGTAATTATTGCTTCGGCTGTGCTTCCGTATCCTGCTTCCAAATCGACTGTTAGAGGAAGCTTTGTCGAAACTGCAATTCTTTTAATCATAAAAAAATAATCTTCAAATGGCATATCTTCTCCATCTTCATAACCTAAGTCATTTGCAATTGCTGCACTCGAAGTACCAATAGCCTTAAATCCTAATTTTTCATATTGTAAAGCTGTCTGCACATTCCATACATTTCCGATTAATAATGGCGTTTCACCAGAATGTAATTTTCTAAATTCTTCAAATTTTGTTGTCATAGTATATTGCAATTATTTATCACAAAAATACTTTAGGAGTTATGCCTCCAGCAACCGAAAAATTAACAAGTATTTTTTTTTAGGCATAAAAAAAAGAGTCAAGACTAATTTATTTCGCCTTGACTCTTTTCTTATATTTTATTCTCTAACCAATTTACTGTTTTTACTGTAACTGTAAACTGAGACTGTTTTTATACTGAGACTGTAAACTGCAACTGAGAACTAAAAACTGCTACTTCACTATAACGCCATCTACAAACAAGATAGGCACTTCTTCAGAGAAATCTTCATGTATAGAATGTGCTTTAAAAATATATTTCTTGTCGTATAATGTGTTTCCGATAAAAAAAGTAACCATAAACTCATTGTTTAAAGCTAATACACTTTTTTCTACCATTTCGATTTTTACTACCGAAACCGATGGAACCTCAACAAAAGCATGACGCAAAAGTGACGTTTTTTTCATTTCGCCATCAATTGTTCCAAAAGCTTTTGAAACGACCATTACACTTTCAATATTAAAATCACTGTCATTTACAAGATAAGCATACCATACTTTCTCCATAAAATCGTCGCTCCATTCCTGAACAACGGCCATAAAAATATTCTCTACTTCTGGAATAATTATATCTTTTTTCATAGTTGTAAAAAGTTATAAAGTCATAAAGTCGAAAGCTTCATGTTTTGAAACTTTCGACTTTACAAATTTTGGACTTAAATTATATGTTTGATTTAAATTGCTCTAAGAATCTAACGTCGTTTTCGTAAAACATACGAATATCACCAATTTGGTATAACAACATTGCGATACGCTCTACTCCCATACCAAATGCAAAACCATTATATTCTTCTGGGTTGATATCACAATTTTTCAATACGTTTGGATCTACCATTCCACATCCTCCAATTTCTAACCAACCTGTTCCTTTGGTGATACGATAATCAGTTTCGGTTTTTAGACCCCAATAAATATCAATCTCGGCGCTAGGTTCTGTAAACGGAAAATATGACGGACGTAAACGGATTTTTGATTTCCCGAACATTTCTTTAGTAAAATAAAGCAATGTTTGTTTTAAATCTGCAAACGAAACATCTTTATCAATATACAATCCTTCTACCTGATGGAAGATACAGTGTGATCTTGACGAAATTGCTTCGTTACGGAAAACACGTCCTGGTGAAATAGTACGAATAGGCGGTTTATGATTTTCCATATAACGCACCTGAACTGATGATGTATGCGTACGCAACAAAACATCAGGATTTGTTTGTATAAAAAATGTATCCTGCATATCACGTGCCGGATGATATTCCGGAAGGTTTAATGCTGTAAAGTTATGCCAATCGTCTTCGATTTCCGGACCTTCAGAAACGTTAAAACCAATGTTTGCAAAAATATCTATAATCTGGTTTTTTACGATTGATATCGGGTGACGAGAACCAATAATTACTGGCTCGGCAGCACGAGTTAAATCTCCATAAATACCTTTAATTTCTTCTTTGCTTTCTAAAGCTTCAACTATTGTTTTTACTTTATCTTCCGCAGCTGTTTTTAAAGCGTTTATAACCTGTCCAAATTCCTTTTTCTGGTCATTTGGTACCGTTTTAAATTCAGCAAAAAAATCGTTTAAAACACCTTTTTTTCCAAGAAATTTAATGCGGAATGCTTCTAACTCTTCCTTATTTTCAGTTGAAAAAGCTTGAGCTTCCCCAATATATTCTTTTATCTTATCTATCATTTTCATTCCGTAATTGAGAATACAAATTTACATAATTTGTTTCAAGTTTAAAGTCTAAAGTTTAAAGTTTCCTTTGCAAATCGTAATAATATTAACAAATAAAACGAGTAAGCCTGACAAAAATATAAACTTGATTAAAGTAGTAATCCATTTTCTATTGCAAAAACAAGTTTAATCTATAACTATTTTATCAAACTTATTTTACTTTCAATTTCCTTTACTCTATTTAACCAAAAGGTTATTCCTTCCTGATTCTTAATAATTTCTTTTTTAGAATTAGATGAAACCTTACCTAATTCATGCCAATTTTTTTGATAATCTTTCTCTCTTTCCTGTTTATTGGTAGGCTCTGTTCTTGAACGCCAAAAATTAATATTCTTAAGATAAGTATCTCTTAAGTTTTCAAAATACTCGATTAATTTTTCTTTAGAATTAGGAATATAACCTGGTCCGCTGCAACCACAGGAATGAAATGCAATTCCAACTGAATACAGACTTTTAATATGCTCCCATTTTTTTACATCATCTTTTTTAGGTGATTCAAAATCAAGTCCCATATTAGCCATTAATTCTCCGCATTCTGGACACTTTGCTTCCTGAACAGATTTCTCTCCTCTTTCTATATCAGTCATCAACCTTCTTTTAAATGTCTTACGACAATCAAAACAAGCGTAATGTGGCTTATAGGAAACCATTGCGTATCTACACATATTTTTTTAGTTTACAGTAGCAGTGTTAAGTGTTCAGTCGCGGTTTACAATTTAGCACACGCTGAAAACTGAGACTGAACACTGAATACTAATAAAACTACTCTATAAGTTTTCTTTCTAAAAAGTAACTCACAATTGCTTCTTTCATTAAAACCGATTGTTCTCCCGCTTTTAATGGTGGTAATTCTTCTTTTACCTTATAATGTGGCCAACCTTCCTCATCAAAAAACTCAAATTCATAAAAACCATAAGGCTCTAATAACCTACAAATAGCAATATGCATGAGGTTTAATTTTTCATCTTTTTTAAATTCACGATGTAATTTCCCTAATTCTTGTACTCCAATTAAATAAATTATGGAATCTAAATCTAGGTTTTCTCCTTGTGAAAATTGATCGGAAAGTATATTTACAAGCTGTTCCCAGCGTTCTTTAAGTTGTGCGTCTCTTGACATTTTTATAGGTGTGAATTATGAATTATGAATTATAAATTCAAAAGTCATAAAATTTAGTTTGCAAAGATACGGACTTCAAATCCAAACACCTTAAAAAATTAAACGTATAGATTCATAGATTTAACGTTCTAAAAAGGATCATTTTGAGACAATGCTTTTGTCTATTGATTCCGAAAAATCAAAAACATCAACATTTAAAACCTCTGTCCCGATCCCGAACTGTCGGGCAATATCATTCAGTAAAGCTTTTTTAGCAAATTATGATTAATTGTATACTCGACAAAGATTATCTAGAAGGGAACGCGGATGATGCGGATTCGCTATAGCGAAAACACGGATTAAACACGGATTTTCTTCTATTCCGACGCTCAATGTCATTAAGTTAAGAGATTGAAGATTTAGTGTTTGTAAATATCGATTGTCGATTTTCCTGAGGTTTCATACATCTGAAATCAAAAATCGTTAGTCAAAAATCTTAAATCTTTTTATCTTTTCCTTAACTCAATGACATTGACCGTCGGGACGGGATTGCATCTCTGAACCTCAGAACCTAAAAAACAGATAATTCTTCTATATTTGCGCCTTTATTAAACAAAAACAGGAATATGAGTTTTTTCGATATGATTTTGGGTGTTTTATTGGCATACGGTTTATACCAAGGTATTAAAAACGGGCTTTTTGTAGAAGTTGCTTCTTTTATCTCTTTATTACTTGGGATTTACCTAGCAATAAAATTTTCGTCTTTAATGAAAGAAATCATCATGAAACATGTTTCATGGAACCCAAATACAATCCAGATTACAGCTTTTATCCTAACCTTTATTCTAGTAGTTATCGCAGTATATTTATTAGCTAAATTTTTAACCGGAATTGCTGATTTTGCTCAACTAGGATGGTTAAACAAATTAGGCGGAGGTCTTTTTAGAATTCTAAAAACGATTCTTATTTTGAGTATTGTTTTTAGTCTTTTCGAAAAAATAAATTTCAATCATACTTTTGCAAAAAAAGAAACATTAGACAAATCGATATTTTATAATCCGATACAAAAAATAGCTGGTTTTATTTATCCATCTATAGAAAACTGGTATGATACGTTAAAGAAAAGCGAGGCCAAAAAAGAGTCTTCGGCAACTAAAGAATCATAATTATTCTTAGATTATAAAAACACTTGTTTTGCTTTAAACTTAAATTTTAGAATAAGCATTCAAGAGTGTAAAAAACAGCCGAATCCATCTTTTATTTCTTAAAGATTCAACAATAATACATCAAGATTCTACAATCCAAAAGTTTGCATTATCTTTGCCGATTAATGACGCGCCTGTATGGCACAGCCATACTATAAAATCACAACAAAAAATACTTAAACTCGTATAGAGAATTGATATAAAAGAAAATGAAAAATATACGTAACTTTTGCATTATTGCACACATTGATCACGGAAAAAGTACACTTGCCGATCGCTTACTAGGCGCAACACAAACCGTTACTGCACGTGAAGAAAAAGCGCAATTGCTTGATAATATGGACTTGGAACGTGAACGCGGAATTACCATAAAGAGTCACGCCATCCAGATGGAATATACTTATAAAGGAGAGGAATATATCCTGAATTTAATTGATACTCCCGGACACGTTGACTTTTCATACGAAGTTTCACGATCAATTGCTGCCTGCGAAGGGGCGCTTTTAATTGTTGATGCTGCACAAAGTATACAAGCTCAAACAATTTCAAATTTATATTTGGCTCTGGAAAATGACCTGGAAATTATTCCAATCTTAAACAAAGTCGATTTACCAAGTGCAAATCCTGAAGAAGTTAGCGATGATATCGTAGATTTATTAGGATGTAAACTAGAAGAAATTATTCATGCCTCTGGTAAAACAGGTTTAGGTGTCGAAAATATATTGGCAGCAATTATCGAAAGAATTCCTCCTCCAAAAGGAGAAATCGATGAGCCTTTACAAGCTTTGATTTTTGACTCTCACTACAATCCTTTTAGAGGAATTGAAGTTATTTTCCGTGTAAAAAACGGACAAATTAAAAAAGGGCAAAAAATTAAATTCATGGCCACAGGTAATGAATATTTTGCTGATGAAATTGGAACTTTAAAATTAAATCAAGTTCCAAAAAGTGTTATTTCCGCAGGTGATGTTGGTTATTTAATTTCTGGTATTAAAGAAGCTAAAGAAGTAAAAGTTGGGGATACCTTAACGGATGCGAAAAACCCAACAACTAATATGATTACTGGTTTTGAGGATGTAAAACCAATGGTATTTGCTGGGATTTATCCTGTAGATACAGAAGATTACGAGGAGTTACGTAACTCGATGGAAAAACTACAATTGAACGATGCTTCATTAGTATTTTTACCTGAAAGTTCTGCGGCTTTAGGATTCGGTTTCCGTTGTGGATTCTTAGGAATGTTACACATGGAGATTATTCAGGAAAGATTAGAACGTGAGTTTAATATGACTGTAATTACTACAGTTCCTAACGTTTCTTACTTGGCTTATACCAAAAAAGAACCTACTGTAGGATTTGTGGTAAACAATCCTTCTGATTTACCAGAACCATCAAAATTAGATCACGTAGAAGAACCTTATATCAAAGCAACAATTATCACCAAATCTGATTTCGTAGGTAATGTTATGTCTTTGTGTATAGAAAAACGTGGTTTAATTACCAACCAAACATATTTAACTACCGAAAGAGTTGAGTTGACTTTTGATATGCCTCTTGCCGAAATTGTATTTGATTTTTATGATCGTCTTAAAACGGTTTCAAAAGGATATGCTTCGTTTGATTACACACCAATTGGAATGCGAACTTCAAGCTTAGTAAAAGTTGATATTTTATTAAATGCTACAATTGTCGATGCTTTATCTTCTTTAATTCACGTAGATAATGCTTACCACATTGGTAAAAAAATGTGTGAAAAACTAAAAGAATTAATTCCACGTCAGCAGTTTGATATTCCGATTCAAGCAGCAATTGGAGTAAAAGTAATTTCTCGTGAAACTATAAAAGCATTACGTAAAGACGTTACTGCAAAATGTTATGGTGGAGATATTTCGCGTAAGCGTAAATTACTTGAAAAACAGAAAAAAGGTAAAAAACGTATGCGTCAGGTAGGAAACGTTGAGATTCCTCAAGAAGCATTTATGGCTGTTTTAAAATTGAACGACTAGTTTTTTTATTTTAGATAAAAGAAGAAAGAGAATAGAATATAGATGAACCCAATAACTAACGTTATTGGGTTTTTTTATGCTCTTTTAAATCCCTACAGCCCACAAAATCTAAATAAACCACTACATATCAACGCATTGTTAATTAAATAATGGATAAAATCTCACTTTATTAAGTATTTATTTGTAAGTTTTTAATTATTTTTACATATATGAATTAATCAGATTTTATTTAAACAATTTAAAAGCAATGATTATGAAAACAAAAATCACAACACTTGTAGCGTTATTTACATTTTGTTTTGCAAACGCACAACAGAAAGAAGTAGAAGAAGAAATTAGTACTGCCAAAGGAGTACGATTCGAAAAAGGAAGCATGTTTATTGAGGGGGGTGTATCGGTTAGCACTGTAAAAGATAATTCAAACGCATTTGCTATAAACCCTCAATTTGGATATCTTATTGCCGACAATATAGCTATCGGGTTTGACTTGGATGTATCTGGATCTACAACAAGCAAAGGAACTCCCGCAGAAACAAAAAACAATCAATTTGGTGTTGGAGCATTTGCCAGATACTATTTCTTAGAATTGGATTCTAGACGTCTTAAAGTATATGGAGAAGCAGGATTAGGTTATAGTCATGTTAAAACAGAAGTATTAAATGTAGAAAACACAACAAATGGAATTAAGGCAAACATAACAGTGGGACTAAACTATTTCTTTACCAAGAAATGGGCTGCTACATTTGCTCTAGCCGACATCTTAACGTACAATAATGCAAATCCTGAAAATGGAACATCAACTAGTAGTTTTAACTTAAACATCAACTTGTTTAATAACATTTTTGCACAACCTAAATTTGGATTACTTTATAAATTTTAATACTAGTTTAGAAATCTACTCTAGGTTTTAGAAAATAAAGTACAGCATATAGAAAAGCCCAATAACTTTCGTTATTGGGTTTTTTAGTTTAACAGTTTTATAATTTAAAGCAATAAAAACGAAACCTTTGTATCTTTGAACCTCTGTACCTATAAAAACTCAAAAGAAAAATGCTCGATGAATCCCCAAAACGATTTGACCGAATTGTTGCAATTCTTATTCAGCTACAATCTAAAAAGATTGTAAAAGCACAAGAACTAGCCAATCGTTTCGAAGTAAGTTTAAGAACAATTTACCGTGACATTCGCACTCTAGAAGCATCTGGCGTTCCTATTTATAGCGAAGCTGGTGTTGGTTATGCTTTGATGGATGGTTATCGATTACCGCCAGTTATGTTTACCCGAGAAGAAGCTAGTAGTTTTATTGCTGCTGAAAAATTGATGCAAAAATTTACTGATACTACTTTGGGAAATCATTATGCTTCGGCAATGTATAAATTAAAATCTGTGCTTAAAAGCGACGATAAAGATTGGGTTTCTACAATTGAATCGAGTGTTTTAATGCAATCTGCCGAGAAACTTTTTAACGATAAATCTCCAAATACACTCACTTTACTTTTTGAAAGTATTGCCGAAAAGAAACAAGTTATTCTTTCTTATCAAGCTTTTACTTCAGACGGAATTACAGAAAGAAATATTGAACCAGTTGGCATTTTTCATGATCACAATAATTGGTATGTTATAGGATATTGCCATTTGCGCACCGATTATCGCCAGTTTAGAACAGACCGTGTACATAGCATAAAAAAAACAGAAAAAGATTTTACATTAGAACATGATTCTCTTGAAACTTATTTGAATAAAAATGAAACTATCCCAACTACCAAAGTGCGCATTCTGATTGATAAAAAGATAGCAAGATATTTATCTCACGAACGAAAATACCATGGTTTCATCTCCGAAAAAGAAATCGATGGGAATATCGAGATGACTTTTATGAGCCGAGATATTGAAAGTGGCTTTCCGCGTTGGTTCTTAATGTTTGGAGATTACGCTACAATTCTGGAACCTGAGCGATTAAAAACACGAACTTTAGAGTTATTAGAAATTAACAGACAAAGACTTTTATAAAAAAACTCCTAAAATGAGATTTCATTTTAGGAGTTTTTTCTATATCAAATATTCGTAATTTTTATTGCTGAGCATGAACAACATTATAAAAATTATAATCTGTATTTGATGCATCTGTAATACCAATATTACGACCAATTGTAACTATCTGCCCTCGATGATACGTACCATGGTTTACAACCTGCAATAAATAATCACATATTGGCAACTCACATTGAAACCAAGGACTTTCAATTTTAATTTTTCTGGATAATTCTTCTTCTGAAAGTGATTTGATATATTCAGACAAACGAGCTGATCTATTTACTAATCCTTCAAATATTTCCTTAGTTATCAATTCTGTGTTTTCTCTTTTATCAAATTCAGAAGTCTCTGCTATTATCGAATACCAATATTCTTCGGTTGCCCAAATATGATTGAGTGTTTTAATAATACTAGAATAACTCGAAGCTACTTCTTTATGAAGCAGTTCGTCTGATTTTACAGAAAGCCAATTAACAAATTGCTGATTTACCCATAAATTATAGTCTGCATAATTTGTCATTATTTTTTTTAAGCTCATGATAATTTATTTTAGTTTTTCTGAATAAGAATTGATTTGAAAATATAATTTGATTGATGATTGAAAGGATTATTTAATTCTAATTATCTTTCCCAGAAAAAAGGAGGCTCAATACCTAATGCTCTTAGATAAACATACCCTTGTCCGCGGTGGTGCACTTCATTATCGATAAAATATAAGATATTCTGAACGATCGGAAATTCATATTGTCCAAACAAATTAAAATTTTCACTAAAATCTTCTATCTTTAATTGCTCCCAATATTTATTAATCTCATCGGTAGATTCATCCCATTTTTCAAGGTATTGCGCTTTAAAAATTAATTTCTCTTCTCCTTCTTTAAAAGGCTGACTGTCTCGATTTACGATACTTTTTAAGGCTGGTGCCGCAATCGCCAAAAGTTCATCTGTCAATTTTGAAAAAGGACGCATTCCGCCAATAGAAAATTCAAAGAAATCTTTTTCAGGAAAAGCTTCAATTACATGACGTGTCAATGCGCGATGACCTTGCCAATGTTTTAATAAATCTTCTGGAGTAATAACTTGTGCTGCTAGTGTTTTCATAATTTTAAAGTTTTGATTTTTTATTACTTCAAAAGTAAATCGAGTCGGTGACAACAGTTTGTCAGTAGTGATTTTATTTTTTAAAATTATTTCAAAAATAAAACATAAACAACTAATAATCAAACATATAAATAAAAAATTTATGTATAATTTTTCTTTAAAAAATCTTTATATTGACATAAAAACACAAAAGGCTAAACAAATTTTACTTAAAACAAATACCTCTAGTAAATGGCCTTCTTTTTAATTAGTCAAAACCTTTGCATCTTTGTACCTTTGCACCTAAGAAATTTAGTACCGTAACAAAATGATTGAAGATAAAAACCCACAACGTACCAGCATAGCGCAATTAGGCGAATTTGGACTAATTGAGCACTTAACACGAAACTTTGATGTTACACAAGAATCTACTTTAAAAAGTATTGGCGATGATGCTGCTGTATTAGATTTTAAAGACAAAAAAGTAGTCGTTTCTACCGATTTATTAATCGAAGGTGTGCATTTTGATTTGGCTTATATGCCTTTAAAACATTTAGGTTACAAAGCTGTGGTGGTAAACATTTCAGACATTTGTGCCATGAATGCTAAACCAACACAAATAACTGTTTCTGTAGCTGTTTCTAATCGTTTTCCATTAGAAGCTCTAGAAGAATTATTTGCAGGAATCACGCATGCTGCCAAAGAATATAATGTAGATGTAATTGGTGGTGATACTACTTCATCCCAAAAAGGATTAATCATTAGTATTACTGCTATTGGTGAAGCCGATGAAAATGAAATCGTATATCGTAATGGCGCTAAACAAACTGATTTATTGGTTGTAACTGGCGATATTGGAGCCGCATATATGGGATTACAGGTTTTAGAAAGAGAGAAACAAGTTTTTCAGGTAAATCCTAATTCGCAACCTGATTTAGATGCCTATACTTATTTAATAGAACGCCAATTAAAACCTGAAGCTCGCAAAGACGTTCGTACTTTGTTACATGCCTTGGAGATTAAACCAACATCTATGATTGATATTTCAGACGGATTATCATCGGAGATTATTCATTTGTGCAAACAATCTAAAGTAGGTTGTAACTTATATGAAGATAAATTACCGCTAGATCCTCAATTTATAAATGTTTGCGAAGAATTTAATATCGATAGTACAACTGTAGCAATTAATGGTGGAGAAGATTACGAATTACTTTTTACTATTGCAATGGAAGATTTTGAAAAGATAAAAGCAAATCCAAACTTCTCAATTATTGGTCATATGACGCAAGAAAGCGAAGGGATTCATTTAGTAACTCGTGCTAATACAAAAATTGCTTTAAAAGCCCGCGGATGGGATGCTTTAAGCGAATAATTACATATATCCATAAAAAAGACATCTTATCAGATGTCTTTTTTTATTTTATAGAAGCGCTGTTTATAAAAGTCCTTTGTTCCTGGCTTCGTGTACTAAATCATCATCTGTACCGTCAGTTACTTTTAACAATTCTTTTAAATTTTCTATTCTTCTTATTGTCGCTTTCAAAGAAATAGGAATGTAATGTGGCATTTCGTCTGTTTTAGTTCCTTTGGATAAATGAAACAGAATTTGTTCGTCAATCTGATCAATTTCGATGGAGTCTTTTGGTGATTTTTCTAACATTTCAACAACCGACTGGCTGTAGTAAGTCTTTTTTTTCATCACTTTATCAAAAGCAAATAACAACTCATCAAATGTTAAATCATTTTTTATGATTAATCCTCTAGGATTAATTGTTCTAATGATTGTTTTTATCTTTAGTAATTCGGTATACATTGTTAGCAAAATTATTTTACAATTTGGCATATGTTCCATAATCAGCTTTGCTAAATCTTCTCCCGAATATATTTCCATTTCTTCATAAGCAGGCATACTAATGTCTAGAAATGCAATATCAAAACTTGTTGTTGCAGGATCCATAATTACCTCGTAACCCGATTTACAATCTTTGGCCTGAGTAATTAAAAATTCATATTCTTTAGGATTATATCTCGTAATCGCATTTTTGTACCCTTCAATTATAAAAGGATGATCATCTACTATAAATATGTTATTCTTAATTATTTCTACTGGAGGTTTATCAGTTGTCATTATGCTGAAGGTTTATTTTTTGATCAATTGGAATTTTAATTACTATAACTGTTCCATCTGCTTTATTAGATTTTATATCAACGGTTCCATCGCATTCTTTTACTCGATAGAAAATATTTTGCAAACCAATTCCTTTTTTGGTTCTATTTACATTAAATCCTACTCCATCATCACTTATCAACAACGCCAAATGATTTACTTCATTTTTAAGCTCTATTTTTATTGTTTCTGCTTGTGCATATTTATTACAATTTTGCAATGCTTCCTGAATAATTCTGTACAGATTTATTTTAATGGAGTTACTTACCAAATCCCATCTTATACTTGAATCAATACTCGAGATTAATTTTGATTTAAAAGTAACTCTTTGATTTTCCAATAACTTATCAAGAATCATTACAAAATTATTAATCAATTCTGATTTCTCTTTATTTAAATCATGCGAAATTTCCCGAATATCTTGCTCAATTTCTTTTAAATCTGATAAATATTTTTTGCGCTTTACAGCTGCTGCTGCATCATCTACTTTATCTAAGCTGTCTAGGCTTATCCTAACCCCAAACATTCGCCCTAAAACACCATCATGTAAATCTTGGGCTACCTTTTTCTTCTCTTTAATTCGAATAGCTTCAATTGTATTTTGTTGCGAAATCATCAGGTTATAAATATCTTCATTGGCTATCTGCTGCTGCTGTTTAAAAAGCAGCTCTCTATTTTTGGCTTTTTGTGCCAAATAAACATAAAAAAAGAGTCCTAATAAACCACAGATACTAAAAACATATATCAATGTTCGGTTCTGAACATTTAAACTCGTATTTTCATCTTTTATTTCATTCGTTTCATATTCTATTCGGGAAAATTTTTCTCCCATCTTTCTTTCTGCTTTTTGTGCTTTTTCATTTATCTGTATATATTCTTTCGAATAAACCGATGCATTTGTTGGATCTACAAGAGCCATTTGCTTAAGTGCCTCAAGTGTATTTCTTAATCTATTCGAATTTCGGGATAACTTAAGTGCATCTTTACAATATTGCATTGCTTTTGAAGTATCTTTTTTATAAGCAAAATACTCAGATAAATGTATTTTACTAGATATGACCCCTGACTTAAGATCTAGACTATCTCTAATTTTCAAAGATTTATAAAATAGATCTGGAAGTCCTTCAGACTCATGCAACTTAAATTTAGAATAAGCCAAATTATCATATAACATAGCATATAATATAAGTTTTTCCTTAAATAAGTTTTTTTGTTCTAATCCTTTTTGAAAATATATTTTTGCTTTTTTATAATCATTCATACTTAAATAAACAAAGCCAATATTATTTAGCGAAGTAGCTTTTAGCTGAAGATCTAATGGGATTGATTTATCTTCAAGAATAACTAAGGCCTTATTATTAAATTCCAAAGCCTTATCATATTCTTCTCGCTCCTTGTATAAAATCCCTAAAAGATTATAGGATTCATGCAATAAATAACTTACTTTTTTCTGACGCTTCAAAAGCCGCAAGGCTTTAAAAACCATTATTTCACTCTCAAAAAAATCGCTTATGTTATATTGTAGAGTTGCCTTACTCAAAAAAGTTCTGGCAAGATTATAGTCATCATTAATCCGGATATACAATTTCTCTGCTTTATAGTAGTTCCTAAAAGCACTATCAGGAACTGTTTTAAAACTATAGTAATCTCCTAAATAAGCATAGGCCTTAGCCATACTAACCGTATCAAGGTTATTTTTTGATCGTTCTAGTATGAGTTTTGTTGTTTCCCGATAGGCATTCCAATCATTCATATTGTAATACCGATTGGCTACTTTAAATAAATTTACTCTATTAACCGAATCATCTTTTTGATTGATAATTATATCGAATGCTTTTTTATTATACTCTTGTTTGGACTTAAATGACACGTTGATATCATTTGCCAATGACAAATAAAGAGACAAACTATCTACAGAAGAAGTCACATTGTTGTCGACAATGCTTTTCTTGGTACAGCCAAAAAAAACAAAAACTAATAACAATAATATAGGGTAGATTTTTTTCAATAGTACATTTGGCTTTTATCAAAAATACTAAAACTATAGACACAAAAAAAGGCTGTCAAAAAATTGACAGCCTTTTTTTACATATAAACTCTTTGTTCTAGTCTTGTTTTCTTCCTCCTCCTGCTGATCCACCACCATCAATAGGCTGTCTATAACTGTTAGTTGCTGACAAATCTAACATATAACCATTATCTTGTTTTCTACCTCCTCCTGCTGATCCACCACCATCAATAGATAAATCGATGTAAACATCTTGTTTTCTTCCTCCTCCTGCTGATCCACCGCCATCAATAGGTGGTATTATCTCACTTTTTGCATTTAATGAAATGTTTTTAGTTGTTTCTGGAGTAGTAAAAGATGTTGCTACTAATGCTAAAGAAAATAATGCGATTGTTGTGATTGAAGTTTTCATAATCTGGGGATTTTTATTGTTAGTATTTTTTTACGTTTTAAATGATCGCTTATTGCTAAATCATGGTGTAAAATTAGTACTGTAATCCCCTTTTCAACTCTGTAAAAAGGCATATATGGTGGAATGCTGCCAAATGGTAGTGTACGTAGGTCAAATACGTGTAAATACTTAGTTGCTAGACCTCTATATAGTTTCCGTTAGCAAACTCGGCAATTATTATCTCTACATTTCTTTTATAAGTCTTAGAAAATGGTAGTTTTTTTGTAGAGTTTTTTATGTAACAAACTGAGTTCCCAGTATGTATCCTCGCAATATGGTTTCTGTTGATGATATAACTGTTGTGTATGCGTATAAATGGGTGTAATAAAATAGCTTCAAAATATTTTAATGTTTTAAAAGCTGTTATCATTTCTCCAGTATTCAAATAAATATCTGTCGAATTATTATCTGCCTGAATATAGGTAATATCTTTAGCTTGAATGTATCGATAATCTCCATACGATTTGACACATAACACTAAAGATTGATTTATTTTTTGTACCTCGATAGCATCTCCTTTAAGCGAGGTTTTAAAATCCTGAACGGTTTGATTGCTAATTAAATTTACCTCATAACTAGGCCAATCTAGTTTTAAAATCGTTTTGAGTAAATCTGCCCGTTTAAGTGGTTTTAGCAAATAATCCATTACGCCATACTTAATCGCATCAAAAGCAAAATCTTTTTTGGTGGTTGTAATAATAACTTTAGGAACTATCCGCAAATAATGATAAAGCTCATTTATAAATGATAACGAAAGATTGCTTGTATTATCATTTGGATCTATCTCAAGAAATATAATATTTGGATTATGCTCTAAAACTAAATTTAATCCTTGCTGATATGTATTTGCAATAGCAACAAAAATTAGCTCTGAAAAACCATCTGCTAATTCCTTGGTTTTTAGAACACTTTCTTGATTATCATCAATAATAATGTATGAATAATTTTTCAATGCTTTTGTAGATTTAGTGGTATTATTTTACAAGAACCGAACTGATAATTATATGCAAATTTATCTCCTTCATTGGAATTTCAACAATAAAATCTTATTTTTAGCTTTAATAAAGCAATTAAATTTACATATTTCCTTTTTTTAAAGATTTTATTGTTAATATATTTTAAACAAATGTTAACACATTAAGACGAAGTGCAAATATATCCGATGAAATGCACAAAATAAAGTCTTCTTTAATATATTATCTCTATTTTTTGCATGTTTAAAACATACCTTTTCTAAACAAAAAAAGCTTCTCAAATGAGAAGCTTTTTTCTTATTTTTAATTATCGATTATACTAATAATCGATTCTTATTTTACATTTTCATTAACCAATTTTTCATCGAAACTTCATTTTCGATAATTGATCTTAAATCGGCAATAGCTACACGATCTTGTTTCATTGTATCTCTATGACGGATTGTAACTGTTTGATCCTCGATAGTTTGGTGATCAACTGTAATACAAAAAGGAGTTCCTAATGCATCTTGTCTTCTATAACGTCTTCCTACTGCATCTTTTTCATCATAAGAAACATTGAAATCCCATTTTAAATCTTCGATGATTTTTTTAGAAATTTCAGGCAAGCCATCTTTCTTTACCAATGGTAAAACTGCTGCTTTTGTAGGTGCTAAAACTGCTGGTAGTTTCAAGACTGTTCTTGTAGAACCATCTTCTAATGTTTCTTCTTTTAATGAAGTTGCAAAAACTGCCAAGAACATTCTATCTAATCCTACTGAAGTTTCTACCACATAAGGAACATAATTTTGATTTAATTCAGCATCAAAATACTGTAGTTTTCTACCAGAGAATTCTTCATGCGCTTTTAAGTCAAAATCTGTACGCGAGTGAATTCCTTCTAATTCTTTAAATCCAAAAGGGAAATTAAACTCGATATCCGCAGCTGCATTAGCATAATGTGCTAATTTTTCGTGATCATGAAAACGGTAATTTTCTTTTCCTAAACCTAAAGATAAATGCCAGTTTAAACGTGTCGTTTTCCAGTGCTCGTACCATTGCATTTCATCTCCTGGACGTACAAAAAATTGCATTTCCATTTGTTCGAATTCACGCATACGGAAAATAAATTGTCTTGCAACGATTTCATTTCTAAACGCTTTTCCTGTTTGTGCAATTCCAAAAGGAACTTTCATTCTTCCTGATTTTTGTACATTCAAGAAATTCACAAAGATACCCTGAGCTGTTTCTGGACGTAAATACAAGTCCATTGCAGACTCTGCAGATGCTCCTAACTTAGTACCAAACATTAAGTTGAATTGCTTTACATCTGTCCAGTTTCTAGATCCAGTTTCTGGATCTGCAATTTCTAGTTCTTCGATTAAAGCTTTAACATCTTCTAAATCTCCATTACCTAAAGAGCGTCCTAAACGTTCTCTGATTTCTTTTTCTTTAGCTAAATATTCAATTACTCTGGCATTTGTTGTTACAAATTCCTGTTCGTTGAAAGCATCTCCAAAACGAGCACTCGCTTTTTCGATTTCTTTTTTAGCTTTTAGATTTAGCTTTTCAGCATAATCTTCTACTAGAACGTCAGCTCTATATCTTTTTTTAGAATCTTTATTATCAATTAACGGATCATTAAAGGCATCAACGTGGCCTGAAGCTTTCCAGGTTGTTGGATGCATTAATATTGCGGCATCTAAGCCTACAATATTCTCATTCATCTGAACCATTGATTTCCACCAATATTCACGGATGTTTTTCTTTAACTCTACTCCGTTTTGCGCGTAATCATATACTGCACTTAAACCATCGTATATTTCGCTCGACGGAAAAATAAATCCGTACTCTTTTGCGTGCGAAACTACATTCTTAAATAAATCGTCTTGTTTTGCCATAGTAATGCAAAAATATAAAAAGTCCTTGTAAAAAAAAGAAAAATTGCAAAGATTGAAGCCTGAATTTCTTTATTTTTGTAACTAAATTCTTTCTATTTGTGTTTAATTACATTATTAACCTGTTTTTCCCAAAAGCGTGTGCTGGATGTCACTCTTTTTTAATGGCAAATGAAACCATAATTTGTACCATTTGCAGACATGAAATGCCTCTAACCCAATATTATTTAAATCCAAAAAACGAAGCTTTTAAGAAATTTTATGGAAAAATTGAAGTCGAACATGTTTCTGCTTTTCTTTATTTTAATAAAAAAGGAATTGTGCAGGAACTCATTCATAACTTAAAATACAAAGGGCACGAAAATATTGGCACTATGCTTGGCCAATGGCATGTCGAGGATTTAAAAGAATTAGTACTAGATGTACCTTTTGATATGATTATTCCAGTTCCTTTGCATCGAAAGAAATTTCATGAAAGAGGCTACAACCAAGTAACTACATTTGGCCGCGCTCTTTCTCAAGGTTTACAAATAGATTACAACGATACTTTGTTGATTAGAACCAGATACTCTAAAACCCAATCTAAAAAGAATCTTTTAGGAAGATCAGAAGGTCTTAAAGAAATATTTGATGTCTCGTTTACCGAAGACAAACACGATAAGCATTTTTTACTTATCGATGATGTAATCACAACTGGAGCAACACTTGAGGCTTGTTCTCGTGCATTACTAAAAATTCCAGGTGCCAAAATCAGCATTGTTTGCATGGCAATGGCACACTCTTAAATTAGCTTTAGTATTTATTCGAAACCAATCTTTTTTACTGTTTTTCTATCTCCATCATATACAACCAAGAAATAAATCCCTGTATCTAAACGATTATTCAGTATAATTTTTTGCTTGAAATTTGCCATACTTTCAAATGTATTACGGTAAACTTCTTTACCCGCATCATTGTATATAAAGACTCTAACTCCATCTGTTGATTCACATCTAAAAGCAATTTCAAGATCTCCTTTAGTAGGATTAGGATAAGCTATAAGCTCCTTTGGCATAACAATAACTTCTGTTTGCAAAGTGTATTTTTTTGTACAAATCTCAATTGAGCCTGAATCTATTGTACCATCTCTCCCTACGTAAGCATCTCTTACCTTGAATGCCCAAGTTCCTGCAGCATCTTTATTATTAAAACTGTTAAGCAAATCAGTAGGAGTTACAGTTTGTAAAGTAGGTATTGAGCAATCTAAAGCTGTTCCCCAATCATCATACTTTAATAACAAACTGGCGTTTACATCTCCACAATTTCTATTAAACAATCGTACAATTGCTCCTTGAGGATTTACTAGTTGCATCTCTACATCTGACAATCTTGTATGTGTCAATCCTACGGAAACATTTACATCTGAAACTATCCCTGCATCGGCTGGAACATTTATATTTCTTGTTGTATATGCTAATGCATTAGGTATTGCAAAAGCTGCTCCAAGTGGATACGAAGTACATGTTGCATCAACTTTATATCCAATTGCAAATGATCTACTGTTTACTGCATAATAAATATTGGCTGTAGGTTCAATTAAAATTCTGCAATTTGTTGCTGTTACATCCTCTGGAACATCCACTGTTTGAGAACCATCATTAGGTGTATTTGCAGCCAAGACAATCGGAAAGGTTAAACCTCCATCTGTAGAAAGTTTTATATTTACATTGGCAGATCCTGGCAAAGTATTCGTGCTTTTTACATCCCAAGTAATAATCTGACTCGTTCCATGAAGCCACCCAATATCATTTGTGCTTTGTGATGTTACTGTAAATGGCCCAATATCTTTTATTACATTTACAATCATTGCAGCTGTATTGGTTTGTGCAGTTCCCGCAGCAGCATTATCACGACCTGTTAATGTAAAATGTAAAGTTCTGGAGATTGACGGAGCCGACTCCCAAGTACTCGTTACTTTACCTGAAAGAACAAGGTCTAAATTTGGCATATAACGTATAGGTGAACTCGAAGGCGGAAATGATCTAAACAATGGCCCATCTGATTTATTTGGGGTAGCAACGCTAGCACCTCCTGATGTTGATGTTGCCGAATCGTTTTCTTCCCAGCAATAAGTAATCGAATCTGCACCATTACCAGACCCCGTCCCTTTTAAAACAAAAGCAGTACTAACCGGAATGCTGTAATTGGCACCCGCATTAATCACTGGAGGGTTATTTACTAAAGGTGTACTAACCGGGCATGTTTTTGTCGCTAGATTTTCTTGAATTTGTAAAATACTAGCATACGTAAAATAATCATCGGAGTGGTCTTGTATATTATACTGATCCTCGGGTATAACTCCTGCATATCCCATGATTGTAGAACCACTTCCTGGTTCTACATTTACGCCTGCTCCTTCTATAGCATAAGAAAAAGTATGGGTTGCTCCTAATTGATGCCCAAATTCATGTGACACAAAATCAATATCAAAAGTATCTCCTTGCGGTTTTCTATCAGATGGAGATGTAAACCCACTTCCTTTAGAATTATCTACACATACGCAACCAATACAACCCGCATCTCCGCCACCTCCTGATGCTCCAAATAAATGACCAATATCATACGCATTTTCGCCAATAACATTTGTTAAAGTAGTTTGAACTTCTTGATTCCAAGCTCCTTTAGCTCCTGTGGCTGCATCAGAATAAGGGTCTGTCGCTGCATTTGTATAAATAACAGCTTCATTATTGGCTATTATGATTAATCTTAAAGCCAAGTCTTTATTAAAAACACCATTAACTCTTGTCATCGTAGCATTCATTGCTGCTAATGCGTTAGCTTTTGTACCTCCAAAATAAGCCGCATATTCGCCTGTACAAGACAATGCCAATCGTAGAGTTTTAAATACTTTATTGTTTGCTGCTATTTTAGCTGTCTTGGCTTTTAATTCTTTATTTAATACAATATCTTTTGTCTTACATGTTAATGGCAAACTTCCTTTATCTCTGCTTTTAGCAGTAAACAGGGTATATTCTCCACTATTTTCTGTAATTGGTTCGATAAATTCAGAAGCATTATCAGCTCTTAAAACCATCGTCTGGATTCCTTCTGGAGAAACACTAAAATGAATTTTTGCTGTTTTATCTTTACTACTTATTCCTTCGTAAGCTCTAATATCTGGGTATTTTGCTTGTAATTGAGGATCAAAATTAGAAGATTCCCAAACAGTATATTTTTCGAAAGCACCATCCATATTAGGAATCGTAATTTCGGCTGTAGTTCTTTTATCAGTTTTAAGTTGTGCACTAGCGAGTTTTTCTTTCAAAAAAACTTCGTTTAGTTTATAAACAATCTTTTCTCTATCGTCTGACTTTACATTTCCTCTCTCGGTAATCGAAGTGGTACTTTGACTAACTTTTTTCCACATTTCGTTACTTTGTGCCTGAATTTGGACAGAACTAAAGATAATTAATAAAAGAAGTATAGTTTTTTTCATGTTGAGAAATATTTAAAGTTCAAAATTAATTCAATTAATGTGAATAAAAAGATTTAATCGTCAAGTAATTATATAAAATCGTCAAATAAAGCTTTTTTAGCAAAATCATCCCCAACTTTATAAAAAATCAATTCTCCTTACTATTAGATTTAAAATAGATAGTATAAATTTGCAACATCTTAAACTATTTGCTTTGAAGCTCTTTCATTCTATAACCGATTTTCGATCTACCAAGAAAACAATACTAACTCTTGGCACCTTTGATGGTGTACATATTGGTCATAAAAAAATACTTGAAAAGATTACCCAAAATACTCAGGACGGAAAATATGAGAGTTTGGTTCTTACCTTTTTCCCTCATCCTAGAATGGTATTACAGGAAAAATCAGAAATAAAATTACTGAATACAATTGCCGAAAAAACAAAACTCCTAGAAAACACAGGCATAGAAAACCTTGTCATTCATCCTTTTAACGAAAGTTTTTCTAGATTAACTGCCGAGGATTTTGTGAGTTCAATTTTGGTAAATCAGTTTCATATCCAGAAAATAATCATTGGTCACGATCATCGTTTTGGAAGAAACAGAACCGCTGATATTAATGATTTAATTGCATTTGGGGAGCAATATGGTTTTGAAGTAGAGCAAATTTCGGCACAAGAAATAAAAGATGTATCTGTAAGTTCTACCAAAATAAGAAAAGCATTAACCGATGGCGATATGAATCTTGCCAATGAATATTTAGGTTATGATTATTTCCTAACTGGTACTGTTGTAAAAGGAAAACAATTAGGCAGAACTATTGGTTTTCCTACTGCTAACCTAAAAATTGAGGAAGAATACAAATTAATTCCTAAAAATGGAGTCTATATTGTAAAATCTATCATCAATAAAAAAGTGGTTTATGGTATGATGAATATTGGCTTTAACCCAACTGTGGGTGGTCAGGCTCAGTCTATCGAAATTCATTTCTTAGATTTTGATGAAGATATTTACGATTTAGAAATTTCCGTTTCTTTATTGCAATATGTTCGTGAGGAACAAAAATTTGGCTCTTTCGACCTTTTAAAAGAACAATTAAAAAAAGACAAAGAAACAACTATAGCCTTCACAAATAAATTATAATTCCTTTAATTTATTTGTGCCATTCATAATGATAACGTAGTGATTTTTTTAGTAAATTTGATAAGCATTATACTGTATATCAACCAAATACTATTAACTTCTTAAAAATAATCGTTATGAAACTTTCAAAAGAATTATACAATGGGATTCTTATATTCCTAGGTATTGGTGTTTATTTTTTATTAATGAATGTTTTAGGTCTTTCTCATATACTTTACTTACGTGCACTGAACGTAGCTTTTGTTGTTTATGGGGTAAACAGAACTATAAAAATGAATCTTGCTGAAGGCGAAACCAATGCTGTTTCTAATGCTGTTTCGGCCATGACAACATCTGTAATTGGAGTTGCACTTAGTATTCTCGGATTACTTATTTACAGTTATGCTCGCGGTGGAGATGCGTATGTAAAAACCTTATCTGCTACTTTTATGTTTGGTGGTAACCCATCTGTTCCAACCTACTGTATTTGTTTATTGTTTGAAGGTATCGCTTCATCAGTGGTTGTAACCATGCTATTAATGTTGTATTGGAACAATAAATATGCTGCTGACTAATTTGTTTTAGCACTTTTTTTAAATTATTTTTTTAATAAATCTGAGAATTCCAAAAGGATAAATTACTGTTTTTTGGATGTCTTTACGTACCTACATTCGTAAATTGTGTCTTAAAATACAACCGCAAAAACTTTTAATAGACTGAAATTAAAATACTGCATTGATTCATTAGAACAATTTAATTACTTTTGAGCATCAAAAAATCGCATAGATGAACAGTACAAAACACAATTGGACGAAAGACGAGATTATCGCTATCTATAATAAACCAATGATGGATTTGCTTTATGAAGCAGCATCAATTCACAGAGTAAATCATGACCCAAATGTAGTTCAGGTATCTACTTTGTTATCTATTAAAACAGGTGGTTGCCCTGAAGATTGTGGCTATTGTCCTCAAGCTGCTCGTTACCATACTGGAGTAGAAGGAAATGATTTAATGTCAGTTAGTCAGGTAAAAGCTCAAGCTTTACGAGCAAAATCTAGTGGTTCATCTCGTGTATGCATGGGAGCTGCCTGGAGAAATGTAAAGGACGGACCAGAGTTTGACCAGGTTCTGGAAATGGTACGTACCATTAATAAACTAGACATGGAAGTATGTTGTACTCTTGGTATGATTACCGAAAACCAAGCGCAACGTTTGGCCGAAGCTGGTTTATATGCTTACAACCATAACTTAGATACATCTGAGGAATATTATAAAGAAGTTATATCAACTCGTGGTTTTGAAGATCGTTTGCAAACTATAGAGAATGTTCGTAAAACCAATGTTACTGTTTGTAGCGGAGGAATTATAGGAATGGGAGAAAGTATCGAAGACCGTGCTGGAATGTTAGTTGCTCTTTCTACTTTGAATCCTCAACCTGAATCGGTGCCAATTAATGCATTGGTTGCTGTAGAAGGAACTCCTATGGAAGAAGAGAAACCAGTAGAAATTTGGGAAATGATACGAATGGTTGCAACAACCAGAATCATAATGCCAGAAACTCAAGTACGTTTATCGGCAGGAAGAACTAATATGAGTCGCGAAGGTCAGGCAATGTGCTTTTTTGCCGGAGCAAATTCTATCTTTGCCGGCGATAAATTACTTACTACTCCAAATCCGGATGTACACGAAGACATGAAAATGTTTGATTTATTAGGTTTGATTCCTCAAAAGCCTTTTACTAAAGTTTCTCAACCAGAAACTGTAGAAGCAGAAGATTCTCAATTTGCACCTCTTGGTGAAAAACCAAAATGGTCAAGACCTGGACACTCTATCGAAAGAAACTTAGAAGCTTCGGTTAAAGCAAAATAATCTGAATTTAGACATATAAAAATCCCTATTAATTAGTTTTAATAGGGATTTCTTCCTTTGCTAAAGCATTATCTTTTTTACAACTGTAGTTTTATTTTGCAATAGTATCTTAACTACTACCATTTGTGATGCGACATTAATTTTTGCTATTTCTAACTGATTTGAATTTACTTTATTCTTTTCGTAAATTTTCTTACCCGATACATCATAAACAAATACCTTATCGATAATTTCGTTAAAAGCATTAATTCTAATCTCTTTGTTTACAACCGAAACAAAAATTGTATTTTCTATTGTTTCAAACTCTCCAGATTTCAATGTTTCATTAGTATATCGCAATGCAAAACGATCATTAAAAGTTCCAACTTCTGTAGAAAAAGTATAATCTGTTTTATACAAATCGTGGATCTCATTGGTTAATTTATCTTCTAAATAGACCATTTGGTTTGCCAATAAACCATCGGACTTATCGATGCCTATAGTAAATTTCCCTGCTATTTCTGAACTATAACCTAACGGTACAGAATCAGCTTCATCAAATGGCAATCCTTTACTCTGGATTACTAATTTTTTATCTTCTTTGATACTATAAAAATTCACAAATTTGTTTCCGTTAAAATTTTCTCCATCAAAAAAAGAGTCATACGAATTGGTTGCTCCTTTTATATATCCTAATAAAATTTGTTTAAAAGCTCCTTCTTTATTCGTTAGATTCAACCAAATACGGTGTCTTTCGACTGAACTTTCTCTATTTTGTTTTTGAACTTTACTCGGTTTAAAAAATTTTGAATTACTACCAATTATTCGCATACTATTATCAAAATTAACTTCTCCTGTTCCTTTACTACCTAAGAAAAATGCTTGTCCGGAAGCAATAATCCCGTTGGGTTCCGTTTCATTAATTCCAGATGACAAAGCGGGTCTTGTCGCAACTCCTCCTAATAAATTATACACTGCATAATCATCAGAATTATAATCATTATTAATAAGTGGGGTATTATGTGTCCAGAAATAAAGCGTTCCGTCTACATTCTCTCTGTTTTTTGATATAAAAACATCTGCATCTATCGCCGAAGGGTATGGATTGCCTATTAAATCATAACCATTTTGATTATCTAATAAAACCGAAATTTTACCATTAGTCGGTATTCCTTTAAAAACAGCTTCGTAAACTGTTGCAATACTTTTTGAAAAATCTCCAGGAGCTTCTATAATATAGCCTTTACCAATTATCATATTGGTTGATGAATTTTCTTTATTCCAAGCTATTTTGGTTGCATTGTATGAAAAATAATTGCTGGATGCTGTATTTGGCGATACATCAAATAGGTTTTGGCTTTCTACTGGTGATGACCAATACGTATAATCATGTTTTAGGATGGGAGTCGTCTTTCTTTTTACCTCAACAAATCCTGTATTTACCACCTCATCATCCAATTGATATAAAGCTGCTGTATCTTCTAGAACCAAGGTTCCCAATCCTGAATAATTTAAACTTAATTCTAAAGTATTCCCTCTAGAAATCGTGACTTTTTTTCCTGCATCAATACTACAATTACAGGCATTAACCTGTCCTGAAAAAGTATAATTATCATGAAAAATTAATTCTTTTCCTTCTGATGGTAATCCGTTTGTCCAGTTTGAACCATCCCAAGTAGAACTATCTGTGCATAATTTTAATCGTGCAATCCTATGTTTTGTTTCTCCTGATACTGAATTAAAATTACCTCCTATAAGAAGTTTATTATCGGGTGTAAAACTCATACTGAATAATGTACTATTTAAGTTTACTGCAAAAGATGTGTCATATAAACCGTCTTTTAATAATCGAAGCATTCGCATTGAAGCCACTCCATTATAAGTTCCCGAAAATGCTCCTCCAACCAAAATTCGGTTGTCCTTTTGAACCAAAATACTACGAACATCTCCATTACTAAATCCTGAACCAATTGTAAAACCAGTATCTAAACTTCCGTCGGGATTTAATCTTGTAATTCTTTTTTGGGCAACTCCGTTGTATGTTAAAAAAGTACCTCCTAAGATTATTTTACCATCAGATTGTAATGCAATTGCATAAACATATTTATCAAAACCATCACCTACGTTAAAACTAGTATCTATACTTCCGTTTGAGTTTAAACGAACTAAACCTGGAGATAAGTGTCCATTAAATGTCTCAAATCTTCCACCTACCAAGATTTTTCCATCTGGTTGTACAAACAATGTTTCTATTATTGCATTGGCTCCTGAACCTGTTACAAAACCTGTATCAATAGTTCCGTCGAGATTTAATCTTACAATTCTGCCTACAGATAACATTCCATTATAACTCGTGAAATTCCCTCCAACAATAATTTTGGAATCTAAATGTACTGCCAATGCATAAACCTGATTATTGAATCCTGTTCCCACTGTAAAACTTTCATCAATACTACCACTTGGCAAAATTCTGGTAATTCGGTTACAAACTTTTCCATTATAATTTGTAAAAGCTCCTGCAAAAACTATTTTATTATCCGATTGTAAAACAGCTGCTTTAATTGCATTATTTGCTCCAATTCCATTTAGATTAAATATAACATCCAAAGCTCCATCTTCGAGCAATCCTACGATTCTTAGGATTGATTCTCCATTGAATTTTGTAAAATTACCAAAGGCTATCGATTTATTATCTGCTAAAGAAATTATCTTCGAAACCGAATTATCAAATCCAACTCCTGCCGCAAGATATCCTATATCTAATGCTCCTTCTGAATCTATCTTAGCCAATCTTCCTTGATTCTGGGAATCAAAAACGGCAAATGAACCGCCAACAAACCAAGAACCATCTGTATTATTTGCTAAATCAAGTACTGATGCTGATGCAGGTCCTGAACCAATATCAAAATCAGAATTCATTGTTCCGTCAGAATTTAACAAAACCAATCTATTTACTGTTATACCATTATACTTTCCTGTAAATGAACCTCCAACCATTATATTATTAGCTGCATCTGTCTTGATAACTGTAACACCATCATTACTAAATGCTGTTCCAGACAAGAAATCAGAATCTACAGATCCATCATTATTCAGCCGAATTATTCTATTTGCAGGTGTTTCATTATAACTTGTAAATTTCCCCCCTACTAAAATTTTTCCATTTGTCTGTAATGTCAATGCTGCAACATCGCTGTTAAAACCTGAACCTATATTAAAAGTAGTATCGATAGTACCATCAGGATTTAAGCGGACAATATGATTTAAATCTGTTCCGTTAAAAGCGGTAAAATTCCCAGATAGAATAATTTTTCCATCAGATTGAATTTGAATATTTGTAATATTTTTTGAAGATCCTGTGCCTGTTGAAAATGACGTGTCTAAACTTCCGTCTTCTAATATTCGAGCCACTCTATTTACTACAACTCCATTATATTGGGTAAAACTCCCAACAACGATAATCTTACCATCTGTTTGTTGTGCAATATCATATATGATTCCGCTTCCTGCTCCATTTGTATTAAAACTATTATCTCTAGACCCATCGGGATTTAAGCGAATCAACCGATTGGAAGTTATTCCCGAATAAGTTGTAAATGCCCCTCCGATAATTATTTTTTCATCTTTTTGTATAAGTGAAGCATATACTTTTCCATTAAATCCACTACCTATATTAAAGTCCTCGTCTATACTCCCATCTGGTTTTAACCTACATAAGTAACGTGCTGAAGTTCCATTAAAATTAAAATAATCTCCACCAACAATTAAATTCCCATCTGGTTGTAAGGCTATTGTTCTCACAATATTATCAAAACCATCCCCAGAATGCCCATCGTCATAGGTATTAAACGTAGCATCGACATTCCCTTGTTGCCCATTACAAATAGTAATAAATATAAAACTTATCAAAACCAGCAGATAATATTGTTTTGTTTTCAAGATAATCTTCTTTTAAAAGTTATTTCTAAAATGATTAATTAGTAGGAATTTATCGCTAAACTAATCTTTAAAAAACAAAACACAATATTAAAACTTAATTATTTTGTAAATATTACGCTACATTATTAAATTCTAAAAAACTTCTTAAAATAAAAAAACCATTCCGTTTTGTGGAATGGTTTTTAAAAATTAACTTAAACTGTATTTAAAAAATCACCTTCTTGGTTTCGATATGTTTGTTATCCAGGACAACTTTTACCACTAAAACCTGATTGGCAGATTTTAAGTTTTCGATAGTCAATGTAGGATTTCCTACCTTCTCTTTCTTGTAAATTAATTTACCTGATACATCATAAATAAATACCTTATCTATAGTTTGACTAAAAGCATTGATTTTAATTTCTTTGTTTGCAACAGCTACCAAAACTGCATTTTCTGCTAATTCGAATTCTCCTGTACCTAATGTTTTATTGGTGTATCGCAACACAAAACGGTCATTGAATGTTCCTGCTGCTGTAGTAAATGTATAATCTGTTTCTCGTAAATTATGGATCATCCCAATAACTTTATCCTCTAAATAAATACCTTGATCTGTTAATGCCCCATCTACAGCATCAATACCTATAGTAAAATTACCTGCTATTTCTGAACTATAACCTAAGGGAACCAGATCGGTTTCCTTAAATGGTAATGCTCGTCCTTGAATAACGAACTGTTGACCTTTATTAATGCTATAAAAATCAATATAAGCATTCATATTATAAGAAAGACCATCGTAAATACTTTCATACTCATTTGATGCTCCCTCGATATAACCTACCAACATTTGTTTAAAAGCACCGCCTTTATTAGTAAGGTTTAACCACACGCGGTTTTTTTCTAAAGATGTTGTTTTATTATTTATACCTGGCTTAAAAAACTCACCATTTTTACCTGCTACACGCATACTATTCTTGAAAGTAACATTTGCTCCTCCAGTTTTAGCATTAACAAAGAAAGATTGACCTGCTGCTATATTTCCTAATGGTTTAGGACTTTTAGATCCTGAAGCAGTACCTTCTCCTGAACCTCCAGCAACTCCTCCACTTAAATTATACGTCGCATAATCATTAGAGGCATAGTCCCATTTGGATCCATCATATTTAAGTGGTGTAATATGTGACCAGAAATATAACGTCCCGTCTAAAACATCCTTATTACCTCGCAAGAACTCATCGGCAGATAATGCCGAAGGGTATGGATTTCCTACCAAAATATATTCATCTGCTTTAGTTTGGGTACCGAGAACAAGAGCACCATTATTAGGAAATCCATTAAACACAATTGTTTGCTCATAAGGAAAAGGACCTACATTACGAGATTTAATAATGTAACCTCTACCAGTTTCCATGTTATCAGCTGTCCATACCCAACTATTTGTGTCAATATTAAAAGCATGATAAGAATTCGTTCCTAATGACAGCTTACTAAATTTTTGATCAACTACAGGAGATGACCAATAAACATAATCTTGGTCTTTCATGCCTTTAGTAAGACGCTCATAAGTAATTGATCCTGTATTAATCGCATTATCATTTTTCTGATACAAACTTGCTTGATCTTCAAATCTTAAACTAGCTGTAAGAGCAACTTTAAGTGAATTAATAACTGTTAATGTACGACCTGATTTAATCACAACATTTGCATTTACCTCGCAAGTACAACTATTTATATCTACATTAGGATTATTTAATGTTGGGGAGTTGTAGTTTCCAGTAAAAATAACATTCTGATCTATTGTTGGCGCACCACCAAGCCATGACCATGCTGTACCGTTCCAAGTATTAGTAACCAAACCTGGAATCGTAATTTTTGCTGATGCTATAGATGTACAAGTTGATGTTGTACTTTTTACTGTAAAAGTATAATCTCCAGGAGCAAGTCCTGAAATTGTTGTAGATATTCCTGTATCAGTTTTTGTTACTGCAGGAGGATTACTTACAATTGTCCATGTTCCAGTTGCTGGAAGCCCGTTTAACACAACACTTCCTGTAGGAACTGCACAAGTTGCTGGCGTAATTGTTCCTGCAACTGGTTTAGTAGGTAATGGATTTATTGTTAACAAAACAACATTAGAAGTTGTAGAACAACCACTATTAGTTACTATACATCTAACTCTATTACTATTCCATCCTACAGGCGCATTTGTTAATGTTAGTGTTTTTGTCGTATATCCAGACACATAAGGCTCCTGAGCAGTATCTACATTTGTCCAATTTGTACCATCTGGTGAATATTGCCACTGATATGTTGAACCCAAAGCCAAAGTCTCTACTGTAAATGAACCGCTTGTACCTTCGCAAATTGTTAAATCAACTGGCTGCGTACTAATTTTTAGCGAAGCATCAACTAAAATTGAAGCCGAAGGAGTTCCAGAACCACCGTTTGAACAGGTAGCAACAGCACGATAATATGTTGGAGCTGTTTGCGATGTAGTCAAACTAGGATTAGAATTAACTAAATCTAAATATTTAATACTTAGGTTATCAATACTTTGCTTATCATATTGTAAACCAGTACGTGATGAAAACTTATATCTCCAAGTACTTTTATTTACCGATTTATACCCTTGTAACAAAAGGTTTGAGACTATTGTTGTTGTTGCTCCTCCATTTTTTCTAATTCTCAAGGTTAAATAACCATCATTATCTACAGATAACATCACCGTATTATAATCGGTACCTCCAGCCGTTCTTAATAAGAATGCATCAATGCCATTTGCAAAAACTAATTGATTATTATATTTAATATAGATACGAGAACCCGTAGCTGTACCTCCTACTCCTATACCATCATTATCGTACGTGTCCAATCTTAATCTTATACCACTACCTTCTCCCTCTTCTCCTAGTCCAGCATCAGTAGTAATAATATCAGACGCATAACTCAAACTTATACCATCTGCTCCATTACCTCCTGCCATTTTATAATCAAATTGTACTGTAAAAGCATTGATATTAGGTACTGGTGTTTTAGTAATAACATATCCACCTTTCTTAGATGATGAGGCTGGAGTCAATACCATCTCACCACTAGATATTGCAGCATCTCCATAAGCAACTGAGCCAGTAGGAATTCCAGATGAAAAATCTGTATTAAAATAATCTACCGGAGCTGTAGGCGCACTAGCCCATGGAGCATTTCCATTTGGAGAGGTTTCCCATTTATAAGTAATTCCATTTGTTTCTGGCGAAACTACTGACAAAGTAAAAGGCTCACTAGTACAAACTGGATTTTTTGAAACATTAATTGCTGGAACTGATGGCGCAGCAGAACATGGCGCTTGAATATTTACAGTATAATCTTCTACTTGCCCTTCACTGTACCCACCTATCGATGAACATGGTGTGGTATTATAAGAATCTCTATGCCCTATAATTCGCATTCTTGTAGATCCTAAAGTAGCTCCTGTTGGTACAGTAAAATATAATGATGCTAAATTGTCATCTGATCCCGATGAATTTGTTATTGAACCAATCTCGTATGATTCTTCTGAGTCATTAAAATCGTTATCCTTGTTCCAATCAATAAAAGCAGTATATCTAATTGTTTGCTTGTCACCTGTATTTCCTTTTACAACCAATGTGTATGCTTGTCCTGAAAATATATTAGCAACTGAAGCTGTAAAATCTTCGTAAGCTGGTGCACCCGAAGCTAGGCTAGTCTTATTCAAATTACTTAATACAACACTTGTAATTGGTCTTACAGTTGAAAAATTACTAAATTTACATACACTTGGAGTCCAAGTATAGGTTAAACCAGATACGGGTAATTTACTTGTAGAATTGCCTGTATTACATGTTGAGTTTCTGCTCGGTCCGGGCACCGATGTTGACCAGTTATTAGATGTTGACCAGCTATTATCTACCAGTCTATTATTAAAATCGTTATTTGTTGTTCCCCTCAATCCTACCTGAACTAGTAAATCTGTACTACTCATAGTAGTGCAATTTCCATACACAATTTGTACTACATTAGTTGATTCGTTTAATCTGATTTGAAAATTGAAATCACCATTAACAGGACCTCCTGAATAACGTCTTGCATTTTTCCATTCCACCACAAAAACCCTATTAGGAGCAGCACCTATTGTATTATAGACTATTGGAGAACCATTATCTTTCAAATCCCTACCTAAAGCACTAATAACTCCTAAACCCTCATTACTTGAAATTGGAGTAAAATTAGTTGAATTTGGTGCTGAGCTACCAAACGTAATAAATCCATTTGTGCTAACCATGCATGAACTATAAGAAGTTCCATTAAAAACAAAGTTAAAACCTGAAGGAAAACCAATACTACTGCTAACAGTATCATCCCATCCTGAACTAAAAACAACATTTGCACTTGGTCCAGAAATAGATGTATAAGTTCCCGATGCTTGCCCAAAAGTATAATTTGCAACTTGGCCATTAGAGAAATTAAAAAAGAAAAGAAAAAGAAAACCAAAATAAATTTTACTTGTTGGTTGTTTCCTTTTCAAAAAAAGATTTAATAGTAATTTTTTATTCATAAGTAGGATTTAGAATTATAAATTGTTTTTTTTGGGTATATTATTTATTTGAAAATTAATTTGATATTCTGCGTTTTTGCAATCTTTATTTTAACAATTCATTACTTAATACTTTTTCAATAACATGCAGAAAATCAGCATTTATTATTTTTTCATTTTCAACTTTATGTCGTTTTAAAAAATAATTTTAACATATTGTAAGTTTTTATGTATAAACTGATTTTGATTAAATGCTTTTATACTTTTTTACACATTCCAAAACAACCATAATAACTTGATTATTAAATATTTAAAATTAAAAAATATTTATTTTTTGTTAATGCGCACCAAATAAAGCACAAAAAAAAACCTCTCACAAGATTTTTTTTTTTGGAAAATACGTTTTCGCTATTTTACTTAAATACCCGTTGAACTGCATCTTTTTTAAGATAAAATACATATTAACGACGTAAATACTTACTTTTTGTTAACTTGATGATATTTAAGAATTAAACTAGAAACTAAATCCATTTGATTTTTCTCTTCATCCTAAATAAATTTGTTAAAAAACAAAAAAACCATTCCGCAAAAAGGAATGGTTTTTAAAGTTTAATCTAAGTTTTATTTAGTAAATCACTTTCTTGGTTTCGGTATGTTTATTATCCAGAATAACTTTTACGATTAAAACCTGATTACTTAATTTTAAGTTTTCTATTCTCAATTTAGGATTTCCTATTTTATCTTTCTGATAAAGTAGTTTGCCCGATGTATCGTAAACATATACGGCATCTATAGTTTGATTAAGTGTATTGATTTGAATCTCTTTATTTTCAACGGCTATTCTAACTGCATCTTCTGTTACTTCAAACTCTCCTGTACCTAAAGTTTTATTAGTATATCGCAATACAAATCGATTATCGACACCATCAGTTTTTACTGTGCTAAACGTATAACCTTTTTGGCGTAAATCCTGTATAACACCAGTTACTTTATCTTCCAGGTAAATAGCATGATCTGCTAATAAACCATCTGCATCATCTATCTCAATGGTAAAATCTCCTGCTATTTCTGAACTATATCCTAAGTACACCAAATCGGTTTCTTTAAATGGTATGGCACGACCCTGGATACTGAGCTTTTTATCTTTAAGAACACTGTAAAAATTAATAAAAGTATTTCCGTTTAGAGAAATTCCGTCAAACAGACTCTCATAATCATCCGTTGCTCCTTCGATATAACCTACCAATATTTGTTTGAATGCACCTCCCTTATTGGTAAGATTTAACCATACTCGATTTTTTTCTATTGCTGTTACTTTTTTTGTTTTTCCTGGTCTGTAAAACTGTCCATTTTGCCCAGAAGCACGCATACTATTATTGAAAGCGACATGTGCATCTCCTATTTTTGCATTAACAAAAAAGGACTGTCCTGCTGCAATATATCCTAATGGGGGAGCACTTCCTGAATCAGAACCAGTTCCTTGGCCTGGAGTAACTCCACCAGTAAAATTATATGTTGCATAATCTTCAGATGCATAATCCCATTTACTACCATTATATGCGAGTGGAGTAATATGGGTCCAGAAATAAAGAGTTCCGTCTAGAGTAGTAGAATTTCCTCTTAAAAAATCATCTGCAAATAAAGCCGAAGGATATGGATTTCCTACCAAAACATACTCATCTAATTTAGTTGGTGTGCCAAGAGTAAGTGCGCCATTATTAGGTTCCCCTTCAAAAGCTACTTTTTGATCATAAGGAAATGGGCCAGCATTACGTGCTTTTATAATATATCCTCTGCCTACTTCCATATTATCAGCTGCATATATCCAACTATTTGTCGCAATATTAAAAGCAAAATAAGAATTAGTCCCTAATGACAGCGTACTAAATTTTTGACCAAATACAGGAGATGACCAATAGACGTAATCCTGATCTTTCATCTGTGGAGAAATACGTTCGTAAGTAACTCTACCACTATTAGTTGCATTATCATTTACCTGAAATAAACTCGCTTTATCCTCAAATTTTAAACTAGCCGTAGAAGCTACTGTAACCGAATTAGTAACAGCTAAAGTTGCTCCCGTCTTAATTGTAACTTTAGCTGTCAAATTCACCTGACAAGAACAAGCAGTTAAATCACCTGCTGGTCCTGTTGCCGAAGTATAATCTGCTGAGAAAATAATATTTTGATTTGCCGTTGGTGTACCACTAGACCATCCGGAACCGCTCCAACTATTAGTAACCAAAGTAGGAACTATAGCGGGAAGAGATGCTGCAGAAGTACAACTTGTTGTTAAGTTACTTACTATAAAAGTATATGTATTTGGTGCAAGATTACTAATAACAGTACTTGTTCCTGAACCTGTGGTAGTAATAGTGGCTGGATTTGTTACTATTGACCAATTACCAGATGGTAATCCGCTTAAAGCAACACTTCCTGTAGAAACCGCACATGTTGGAGGTGTAATAACTCCTATAACTGGAGCTGTTGGTGTTGCATTTACCGTTACCGTAAAAGTTGAAGCGGGGCTACTAACACAACCTGCTGCTGTTTTTACGGTTAATGTTCCTGTATAAATACCCGCAAGTGTACCAGCTGGAACAACAATCGTAATAGGACTTGCTGGTAATGAAGCATCTGTAACTGCCGAAAAAGTATTTGTGGGAGATCCATTCCAAACAATACTATATGTTGTTGGAGTACCCGATGTAGCACTATAACTTAATGTGGTATTTTGAGCACTAGCGCTTGAACAAACTGTTGCTGCCGATCCCGCTAATGTTATTGTTGGAGTCGGATTTACCGTTACTGTAAAAGTTGAAGCAGGGCTACTAACACAACCTCCTGCAGTTTTCACCGTTAATGTTCCTGTATAAATACCCGCAATTGTACCTCCTGGAACAACAATCGTAATAGGGCTTGCTGGTAATGAAGCATCTGTCACTGCCGCAAAAGTATTTGTCGGAGTCCCATTCCAAGTAATGCTATACGTTGTTGGAGTATTTGTTATTCCGCTATAACTTAATGTAGTATTTTGGGCGCTTACACTTGAGCAGACACTAGCTGCTGATGCTGCTAATGTTATTGTTGGAGTCGGATTTACTGTTACTGTAAAAGTTGAGGCAGGGCTACTAACACAACCCACTGCAGTTTTCACCGTTAATGTACCTGTATAAGTACCTGCAAGTGTACCAGCAGGAACAACAATCGTAATAGGGCTTGCTGGTAATGAAGCATCTGTCACTGCTGCAAAAGTATTTGTGGGTGATGCATTCCAAGTAATACTATATGTTGTGGGAGTATTTGTTGTAGCGCTATAACTTAATGTGGTATTTTGAGCACTAGCGCTTGAACAAACTGTTGCTGCCGATCCCGCTAATGTTATTGTTGGAGTCGGATTTACCGTTACTATAAAAGTTGAGGCAGGGCTACTAACACAACCCGCTGCATTTTTTACGGTTAGTGTGCCTGTATAAGTACCTGCAATTGTACCCGCTGGAACAACTATCGTAATTGGACTCGCTGGTAAAGAAGCATCTGTAACTGCTGCAAAAGTATTTGTAGGCGATGCATTCCAAGTAATGCTATATGTTGTGGGAGTACCTGATGTAGCACTATAACTTAATGTAGTATTCTGAGCACTTGCACTAGGACAAACTGTTGCCGCAGCTGCTGCTAAGGTTATTGTTGGAGTCGGATTTACCGTTACTGTAAAAGTTGAGGCAGGACTACTAACACATCCAATTGCATTTTTTACCGTCAATGTGCCTGTATAAGTACCTGCAATTGTACCCGCTGGAACAGCGATGGTAATAGAACTTCCTGGTAATGCTACATTTGTTACTGCTGCAAAAGTATTTGTAGGCGATGCATTCCAAGTAATACTATATGTTGTGGGAGTGCCCGATGTAGCGCTATAACTTAATGTAGTATTCTGAGCACTTGCACTAGGACATACACTTGTTGTAGCTGCTGCTAATGTTATTGTTGGCGTCGTATTTACTGTCACTGTAAAAGATGAGCCTGAACTACTAACACAACCCGCAGCATTTTTTACCGTTAATGTGCCTGTATAAGTACCCGCAACTGTACCTGCTGGAACAACAATCGTAATAGGACTTGCTGGTAATGCTGCATCAGTCACTGCTGCAAAAGTATTTGTAGGTGATGCATTCCAAGTAATACTATATGTTGTGGGAGTATTTGTTGTAGCACTATAACTTAATGTGGTATTTTGTACGCTAGCACTAGAACAAACAGTGGCTGCAGTGGCTGCTAATGTTATCGTAGGCAAAGCGCTTACACTTAATGTAGCCCCAAAATTAACCGTTGATGAACAAGATCCTGACGTAAGCGCAGTAACTGTTATAGTACTAGATCCTGCTGTAGTTAGTCCCGTAGCCGTAAAGAATCCAGTTCCAGCCGTACTAACAGTCATATTTGCAGTTAATCCTGTACCACCAGCAACTGGATTACTCCTATTGTAGGTAACTACATAATTACCAACAGGCAATAACGCAGCACTCGCTGTTACTGTTACTGTAGATGTTGTACCTACAGATATACATACATTTGTTGCGCTAGCACCTGTAATATTATAAGTAGGACAAGTATAGGTAACCTTTATCTGTCCAGCTGCTCCATTTCCTCCATTATTATTACCAAGGCCTAATAAAACTAAACCTCCTCCTCCTCCTCCTCCTGGCGGAAGTCCTAACTGTCCATTACCTGCTAGTGTTGCTCCATTACCTCCGGCACCTCCTCCAGTCACAACAGCGCCTCCGCCACCTGCTGATCCATCATTACCATTTGAAGCTGTACCAGCACTACCTCCTCCTCCTCCTGAAAATAATAATCCAAGCACCAAACTTCCATTTGCTCCTTTACCTCCAGAAAAATTTGCTCCAACTCCTCCAGTACCACCAATACCAGCTCCACTTCCACCATTTCCACTTGTTCCTCCTGCACCTCCATTAGCTGTTACCGTTAAAAAATTGGATGCTGATCCACTAGTCCCATTTGCTTTAGACCCTAGACCTCCAGTACCAACAGTATAATTAATTGAACTACCAGGAGTTACACTAAGACTAGTAGTCTTACTGTAGCCTCCTCCTCCTCCTCCAGCTGCGGAATTACTATCATCATTACCTCCTCCGGCACCTCCAGCTCCCCAACATTCTGCAGTTAACAAAGTAACACCAGCGGGGACAACAAAAGTACCACTACCAGCAGCTGTAAATGTGTTTGTAGTCTGAGACCACGAATAAGTAATAATAAAAACGAAAAACAAAGATAATTTTAGTCTCATAATAGTAGGTTTTAATGATAAAAAAAATCAATTAACTCTTTGTAATATTTATGAGTGGTATTGAAAAGGTGTCGATACTGATTGAAGATTTATCAGCATCATATTCTTTTCTCAAAAAAAAAATCATACAACGTAACTCATTAGGGCAAAGATACTTATATAATACATTCTTAAATTTAACTAAAAATTCCTAAAAGAAGTTCATATATTGTTCATATTATCATGTATTACAACGTTTAAGATTGAGGTTTTATCATATATTTAACAAATTACAAGGTAATACCTCTCAATTATCACAATTTGACATAAAAATTTCTATCTCTACTAGATGATTTACATAAGTCTTTTTAAGTAAGATTATTTCGAAATAGACTTTCGAGGCAAAACAAGTTTTTGAAAAAAAATTAAAGCTTTACATTTGTTCTTTATTCAATACTAAAACTACAATAGACTATATGAAAACGGATTGTACTCCCAAAGAAGCATTACAAAAACTAGAACATTTTTGTGCTTATCAGGAACGTTGTCATGACGAGGTGGTGTCTAAGCTATATAGTCTAAAAATGACACCAGACGAAATAGACTCTATTGTGGTACAACTTATTACAGATAACTTCCTAAATGAAACTCGTTTTGCTTGTAGTTTTGCACAAGGAAAGCACCGCATAAAGCAATGGGGAAAAATAAGAATTGTAAACGAACTTAAGGCACGTCATATTACATCAACCAATATCAACCTTGCACTTGCAGGAATTAGTAATGATGAATATCTAGAAACATTTGAAAAATTAACGCAAAAATGTTGGGATAATTTACACGAAAACAATCAACTCAAAAAGCGTAAAAAATTTTGTGATTATGTATTGCGCCGAGGTTTTGAAAGCAATATGATTTATGAAAAAGTAAAGGAACTTGAAACCAATGTCAAGTAGTTTTTATATTTAAGTATAGATAAATCTTCGACTCCGTTCAAACAGACAATCTGCTTCAAATTACTTACATCAAATCTGTAAAATTTGTCTAACAGAGTCTAAATATTTATTAGGCTTTTTCGAGTAAAATACTCACCGCATTTCCTCCAAAACCAACTGCATTTATCAATACCTTTTTTATAGGTTTCATTTGTTGTTGTGCTTCCGCAAAAGGAACTCCTATAAATGTATTGTGTTGCATCATTAAGATTGCCATTTCTACACTCAATATTCCCGAAGCTCCAAAAGTATGTCCAATCTTCCATTTATTAGTGGTAAGCAGAGGAAGTTTAGTCTCGGCAAATATCTTTTGGATTGCTTTATATTCTGTTAAATCTCCTTTTATAGTTCCTGGAGCATGCATAACAATCACATCTACATCTTCTGGATTAATTCCTTCCAGAGCCATTTTCATTGATTTTTGAAAACAAGTAGCTTCAGCAGAGATCGATATATTGTGTTCTAAAACTTCTGTAGCATATCCCACACCTATAACATAAGCAATAGCGTTTTCTTTTTCTCCAGCTTCAATACAACATACTGCAGCCCCTTCTCCCAGAACCATAGTATTTTGAGTTTTATTTAAATCGAATGCTAGATTTGGCCATTTATCGGTATTCAAATCTGCCCGAGAATAAATTTTTAAAGCTCGCATTTGTGCAATCGTAAAATCTGTTAATGGAGCTTCGCTTCCTCCAACCAAAAATTTATCAACCATTCCTGCTCTTAACCATGCCACCCCGTTTAGTAAAGCGTGTAAAGCTGTTGAACAAGTTATTGAATGCGAAATTTCTGGACCCGAACTTTGTAAATCGTGCGCTATCCAAGAAGAGATATTGCCTAATGTAGTTGTTGGAGAAGCTAATGTTTGTGCTTTTCCGGTTTCTAAATATTCCTGAAAATGTTTTTCGAATAAATCGGTAGCTCCACGAGAAGAACCTATATTAATCCCGAAAACAGCATCAGAATCCCAACCTGAATTTTTTATTGCTTCTCGAGACGCCGCCAAAGCAAACAAAACACTATTATCAAGAAATTTATATTTGATGTCCGAATTACGCACTTGTTCCACAATTTGCTTAGAATCTGTAGTAAGTGCAGCAACAGGAGTTTCTTGCTTATCTAGTTGCTGTACAGTAAAACAATGTTTGTTATTTAAGTAATTCTCCCAAATATCTTTTGGATTATTTCCTAAAGGTGAAATAGAAGAAAAGGCTGTTATGGCAATTTTTTTATTCAATGTCAATATTTTATTTAATCGAAAATTCGCAAGGTTTTAATAATTAATTAAATCCAAAAGTCTAACTAATCTAATAGTCTAAAAATCTAAGAAGTCTAAATTTATCAAACCATTTCTAGAGCTTCTTCAATAATCGAATATACTTTTTCAAGCTGCTCATCACTAATAATGTATGGCGGCAAAATGTAAACTATATTCCCCACTGGTCTTAGAACAACTCCTTTATCAATAAAGAAATTATAAAGCTTCGTTCTCATCGAACCGTAATAACTTTCTTCAGAATCAGATTTTATTTCCAATGCAAAAATAACTCCTAAAACTCTGATTGTAATAACTTTTGAGTGATTTTTTATTTTATCCTGAAAATGTAAATGGCTTTTATTTATACGCGCAATATTAGCTTGCATTTCCTCTGTTTGTAGCAAATCGATACTTGCCAGAGCAGCAGCACATCCTGTAGGGTTAGCCGTAAAGGTATGCCCATGAAACAATGCTTTATTAATATCATCATCGTAAAACGCATCAAAAACCTCTTGGGTAAAAGTCGTAATAGCCATCGGGATAGTTCCTCCTGTTAGTGCTTTCGAAAGACATATCATATCTGGATTTTCATCCAGATAATCCATCGCAAATGTTTTTCCTGTTTTACCAAAGCCCGTCATAACTTCATCGGCAATTGTAAGAACATTATTTGCTGCACAAATCTGGATTAGAGTTGCCAATGCATCTGGCTCATACATAACCATTCCAGCTGCTCCTTGCACCAAAGGTTCAAAAATAAATCCTGCACAATTCTTATCTTTTATTACTTCTTTTAAAGCATCAAAACTTACTTGCTCTTGTCCTTTTACAGGAACCGGAATTCTAACCACATCTATAAACATCCCCTGAAAAGCTTGTGTATAAAATGAAATTCCGCTTGCAGCCATTGCAGCAAATGTATCTCCATGAAAAGCATTTTCAAAAGCAATAATAGTAGTACGTTTTTCTCCTTTATTAAAAAAATATTGCAAAGCTACTTTTATCGCAACTTCTACCGCTGTAGAACCATTGTCTGAAAAAAATATTTTCTGTTGGTTCTTTGGTAAAATTTCGATGAGTCTTTCGGCAAGAACAATTGCTGGTTCATGTGTAAAACCGCCAAACAAAACGTGTTCCAGAGTAGTTAATTGTTTGTAAATCGCATCGGCAATAAAACGATTACTATGCCCAAAGGGGTTAACCCACCAAGAGGCAATCGCATCTATATATTCTTTATTGTTTTCGTCCCAAAGTAATGCGCCTTCCCCTCTAGAAATGGCGATAGGAATTGCTGCGGTTTTATGTTGGGTATAAGGATGCCAAAGGTATTGGCTGTCTTTTTCGGATAATGTCATTTTATTTAGAATATAGAAAATAGAGTTTAGAAAGAAAAGACTAAACATCTATAGATTTTAGCAAAGATAGGAAAGTCTATTTTCTTTATTCCATAATCTCACCTCTACATTCCATCCTCTTTCATCTACAATCTTTTCTCAATCCTCTTGCTTCTGTTCTCTTATCTCTATTTTCTCCTTCTATAAACCAAGTAAATTTTCCCTAAATAAATCAGCATATTCTTTAATAACGTTTTGATCAAAATAGGGCTCTTCATCAATTCGACCAATACATTTTATTCCGGTGCTATTAATAATAATTGCTTCAGAAGATTTGTTTTCGCTTCCGCTAAAAATAATTCCTGCAATATTTAATTTTCGATTCTTCAATGCTTCAATAGTCAGCAATGTATGATTGATACTTCCTAAATAATGTCTCGAAACCACAATTACTTTATAATCTGGCTGAATTAAATCAATAACAAATTCTTTATCATTTAATGGAACAAAAAGTCCTCCAGCACCTTCTACAACCAAATGATTATTGCTTATTGGCTCAACTATTTCTTTTAAATCAATAGTAACACCATCAATTTTTGCTGCCAAGTGCGGACTTGCTGGCGTATTTAAAGCATAGGCATTTTTATGAAACTGAGACTTATTATTTGAAATTCTTGATTGAACTTTTGCCGTATCCGAATTCTCTAAATCTCCTGCTTGTATCGGTTTCCAATAATCTGCTTCCAGCGCTTCTACAATTATAGCCGAAGCAATTGTTTTACCAACATCGGTGGATATTCCTGTTATAAATAATTTCATGATTTTTTTGTTTCCCAAAGATTCATAAATTCGAAAAAATAGATATACAAAGACTTTATATTTTTCTTTCATAAATCATCTTTCGAGAATCTTTGTGTTATAATTATTTTTAAAAGACAAAACTACTCAACAAATTCAATACCTCAATTATTTCTTCTTGTGTATTATAACTATGAATACAAAAACGCAATCTTTCCTGTCCTTCCGGAACTGTTGGCGATACGATTGCTTTTACATCAAACCCTTTATCCAGCATTTTTTTAGCAACTTCTTTTACATTTTCGTTACCAGGAATAATTGCTGATTGAATAGCCGATTTGCTTCGAACAAACATCGGTTGTAATCCTAGAAGTTTTTTTTGTTGGTTGAAGTAAACGATGTTTTGGCGTAGTTTTTCAATGGTTTCTTTTTCTATTTCCAATTGCTGATAGGCAATAAAAATAGTTGCCACGGAATGTGGAGATAATCCTGTGGTATAAATAAAACTTCTTGCAAAGTTAACGAGGTATTCTTTTAGTTCTTCTGAACCAAGAACTGCTGCTCCATGACAGCCTAAACCTTTACCAAAAGTCATTACTCTGGCAAAAACCCGATTATGCAATCCTAAAAATTGCACTAATCCCTCGCCTTTTTCGCCAAAAACTCCTAAAGCATGAGCTTCATCAATAACGAGGTAACAATTATATTTTTCAGACAATACTACTAATTCCTCTAGATTTGGACAATCGCCATCCATAGAAAAAACACTTTCGGTTACAATATAAATCGTATTTAAAACTGTCTTCTTTTCCTTTTCTCCACTCGGAATGGCAATGTTTTGGTGTTTTAATATAAGTCGTTCTAAATCTTCAAAATCATTATGATTAAATTTATAAGATTTAGCATTCGACATCAAAATCCCGTCCCGAATAGAAGCATGACTTAATTCATCATACAAAATAACATCATTACGCTGTGGTACAGCACTAAAAAAACCAACATTGGCATCATAACCCGAATTAAAGATTAGAGCCGATTCTGACTCGTGAAATTGAGCTATAAACGTTTCTGTGATTTTATAGAGAGAATGATTCCCAGAAATTAATCTTGAACCAGTTGCTCCGTTTTTAGTACAATTAGTATCAAGCAAATATTGGTGTGTTTTATTAAAAATTGCTGCAGAATTTGAAAACCCAATATAGTCATTGGAAGTAAAATCAATTGATGCACTCGTATATGGCAATTGCCTAAGTGCATTATTTTGCTTTCGTACAACTAATTTTTGAATAAGATTTTCTGGTAATTTCATAGAGCAAAGTTATGAAATTGATTATCATTATTAAATAAACAGCGAGTCATATCTAACTCGCTGTTTATAATTTGAATTTTAAATAATTCTTGTTAATTAAAATATTTTTTCTCTAATTTTAAAACGACAAACTGACTATCTGTAATCTGTATATTACATTAAAAAGAAAAAAAAATGAAAATCATTTGTAAAAACTGTGAAACCTCACACTATTCAAGTTTTAATTATTGTCCTCAATGTAGCCAAAAAGCCAATTTACATCGCATAAATTCACATGAGGTTTTTCATGAAGCTGTTCATTATTTCACACATGCTGATAAAGGAATTTTTCAACTAATTAGAGATTTGACACTGAAAAGTGGAATTGTAGCTAAGGAATACATAAACGGAAAAAGAAAAAAATATTTCCCTCCGCTTAATTTTTTCCTCCTGATTGCGGCAATATTTGTTTTTATTTCTAATATCCCAAAAGAAGTACCTCCTATAGATATTCAGAAAGAAAATCAGGAACTGAATAGCATCTCCAATCCTGCTCAGAAAGAAAAAATGATACATCTTTACGAACGAAAAGAAAAAATGCTTCATTTCATAAAAAAATATTCTAATCTAATGGCGATGATGGCCTTACCACTTACTGCCTTTTTCTTTTGGCTTTTTTACAGAAAAGAAAACTACAACTACACCGAACACCTAGTCGCCGGAATGTATATGTTAGGTTTTTGTATTTTAATCAACACATTATTAATACTACCAATATCCTTATTATTCCACCTTTCATCTAATTACTCCACAGTACTTTTTCTTCTTTTTCAGCTCCTCTATTTTACTGTTTTCTATTATAAGTTTTTAAATAAAAACACAAAACTTCAATTCGCAAAAGCTTTTACTGTAAGTGCTTTAGGAATTATTTTTTGGGGAATTGTTTCAGGATTTACTGTTAACGCCTATATCTCTAGCGGTTTTTGGGGAATCGTATAAAAAAGAACATCAATCTAAAACAAAAAAGCCAGACAAATTATGTCTGGCTTTTTCAACTTTATTCTGAATTGTCTTAGTCTGCTAAAACAATTATTTTATTGTCTTTCATCTCGATTGTTCCTGATACGATTTCTAATGTATAGGTCTTATCATTTACTTTCGTGAATTTATCTGCTGCTTCTTTAGAGAAATTGAAACTTGTTCCTACAATTTTCACAGTCCCTTTTTGTAACAAAGAAACAATCGGCGCGTGATTATTTAAGATTTGAAAACTTCCATCTACTCCTGGTAGTGTAACCGAAGTAACTTCTCCTGAAAATAATTTTGCTTCTGGTGATACTATTTCTAAAATCATAATTCGTTATAATTGATAATTGATAATTCTCAATTGATAATTATCAATTGAATTACGCTTCTGCCAACATTTTCTCTCCAGCTTCGATAGCATCTTGAATAGAACCTTTAAGGTTAAATGCTGCTTCAGGAAGGTGGTCTAACTCACCATCAATAATCATATTAAATCCTTTGATAGTATCTTTAATGTCAACCAAAACTCCAGGAATACCTGTAAATTGTTCCGCTACGTGGAAAGGCTGAGATAAGAAACGTTGTACACGACGTGCTCTTGATACAGATAATTTATCTTCTTCAGATAACTCTTCCATACCTAGAATCGCGATGATATCTTGTAATTGTTTGTATTTTTGAAGAATTTCTTTTACTCTTTGTGCACAATCATAGTGTTCATCACCTAAAATTTGTGGAGTCAAGATTCTAGAAGTAGAATCCAATGGATCTACCGCTGGATAAATACCTAACTCAGCAATTTTACGAGACAATACTGTTGTTGCATCTAAGTGGGCAAAAGTAGTTGCCGGAGCCGGGTCAGTTAAATCATCCGCAGGTACGTAAACCGCTTGTACAGATGTAATAGATCCTTTGTTTGTAGATGTAATACGTTCCTGCATTGCACCCATTTCTGTTGCTAATGTTGGTTGGTATCCTACCGCAGATGGCATACGACCTAAAAGTGCCGATACCTCTGATCCTGCTTGTGTAAAACGGAAGATGTTATCAACGAAAAACAATACGTCTTTACCTTGATCAGTTCCTGCTCCATCACGGAAATACTCAGCGATAGATAATCCTGAAAGTGCTACACGTGCACGAGCTCCAGGTGGCTCATTCATTTGTCCGAAAACGAAAGTAGCTTTAGACTCTCTCATTCCTGGCATATCTACTTTAGATAAATCCCATCCTCCATTTTCCATAGAGTGCATGAAATCATCTCCGTATTTAATAATACCTGACTCTAACATCTCACGAAGTAAGTCATTTCCTTCACGTGTTCTTTCTCCTACTCCTGCGAATACAGAAAGTCCACCGTGACCTTTTGCGATATTGTTAATCAACTCCTGAATCAATACTGTTTTTCCAACACCTGCACCACCAAACAATCCAATTTTTCCTCCTTTTGAGTAAGGCTCAATCAAATCGATTACTTTAATACCTGTGAACAATACTTCAGATGAAGTTGATAGATCTTCGAATCTTGGTGCTGGTCTGTGAATAGACAAACCATTTTCTCCTGTTTTTGGCAAGTCCCCTAAACCATCAATTGCATCTCCGATTACATTAAATAATCGACCATATACGTCTGGACCGATTGGCATTTGGATTGGGTTTCCTGTTCCAACTACTTCATATCCACGACTCAAACCATCTGTTGAGTCCATTGATATTGTACGAACTGTATTTTCTCCGATGTGAGATTGTACTTCAAGAACTAACAATGTTCCGTCTTTTTTAGTGATTTCTAATGAATCATAAATTTTTGGAAGTTCAACATCTTTACCGTTGAAAACAACATCAACTACTGGTCCAATGATTTGGGCAACTTTTCCTATTACTTTTGACATTACTGTATGTGTTTATTAAATAGCTATTTAGGTTTAACGAAAATACCTCTTTTTTCAGAGCGCAAAGATAATTTTTAAAATATAAAATCAATAACTTTTTTTTAGAAAAATACTATATTTTTATCAGTTTACAAAAATAAGTACATCGATTGCATAAAAGTCCATCTTTACAAGGAGATAAAAAAACCACCACATTGTTAAAACGGGTGGCTTTCCTACTAAAAAAAATTGGCTTTATTGTAATATTGCTGGATATTGAATTGGATAAGTAGACAAATCAACATGTCGCAATGTGGAACCATACTTTGCATTAATGGCATCTATAAAGATATTAGCAATTAACCCGTACCCTCGCGCACTTGGATGAATTCCGTCAAGCGAAAATGCTCCTCCTGTTACATAAGCGGATGTCATATTAAAATTTCCGAAATTAAGACCCCCATTAGATAATTTTGCCATAACAGTTCTTGTATCGACAAAAGCTAACCCTTTTTCCTTAGCGATTGCTTCAATTGTTATATTATAAGCATCTGTTGCTGTACTAACTTCTTTTACTTCATCTTTTGACAACACCCAATTATCTGCCAACGGTACCGACAAACCATTTACTTTTGTTGGATCTCCACCAACTGTAGTACCTATAAATGCTCTGGAAGTCAAGACCATGAAATCTTCTTTCGTAGCTTGCCTGTAAGACGGAAGCCCGTATGCGCTAAGATCTGTTAAATAACTATCTACAATAACAACTGCATTACCATTTCCAGCTGCAAATTTTACCGTACGACGAGCCGCTTCGGCTTCAGTCAGTAATCCATTTTTAACCATACTTAACAAACCTGCATTATAAGTAGCATATCCAGAATTTAATAGTGCTACCAAAGGAGCCGTTAGCGCAGCTGGATTATAAGGAACAGTTGTAAAATAAGGCAATGCATTTACGTAAGGTAAATTTGCTACTACCCCTTTAGCTCCCCCTGCCGTTAAACCTCCAACTAAAGCTGTATACACATTTGCAAATACAGTAGGATCCGTAATATCATCACTACCATAAGTAGCTGGATTAGGATTCCCTTTTTGATCTTTTCCTGCTCCGCCTGATGTTGCATAACTTAAAACATCGTTTCCTCCTATAAATAAAGAGAAAAAAGTAGGCTTTTGATCTGTAGCATCCTTCAAAATAGTAGTTCCTGGTACAGTAGCGAACCGAACAAAATATGGATTTGCAGCACCTAAAGATAACCCTGCAGGATTACCATATCCTGGCGCTATTAAATGAAAGCTTTTTGCCCCAGGAACACCCAGGTTATTAAAAGGTCCTGTTATGTGCGCCATAACTTCAGTTGTGGAAGCAAATGGTACAGGCGCAATCTTTGGCGTACCATCTGGATTAAATCCTAATATTGCAAATCTTGGTGGAAATTTTGGATTTGGAACACCCCCAAATAACAACCCTCCAACATTATCCGAAGTCAACGGCGTTTTAAAGTCCCCACCCCCAGCAGCAATAAACTGCTGAGATAATATATTAGCATAAGAACCTCCCTGTCCTTTTACAAATAAAGCTCCATCACTATATCCTGCTGCAAATGAATCTCCCAAAGCTACATACTTTGTAAAAACTGCCGAACCTGGTGTTACTGGAACTTCTGCTGGTGTTGTATCTTCATCATCGTTATTACATGCTACAAAGGCTAATGAAACCAATAGTAGCCATTTAAAATTTTTTATCATGATTTGTTATTTTAATACATTAATATTCATTTTCCCAAAACTTCTTAATTCAACAAGAAGTACTTAATTATATATCTATAATTTTTATGGGTTAATTGTCCATGAAGCAAACCATTGTTGCCCTATTAAACCTGCTCCTACAACCTGAATATAATCTTTTCCAAAAATATTTGTTGCTCCAACCTTGATAACCGATTTCAACTTAGGAATTCCGTAATTTACCTGAGCATCAAATACCGTATTCTCCGGAACCATTCCATCTGCGAAAGATGCCTCCCATAAATACTCTGTATTCCATCTTATATTCATGTTAAACCCAAAATTTTTAAATAATTTTGAATTTCCTAACGAACCTTTAATTCTATGTTTTGGAGTATTAAAACCTGCAACAAATCCAGGATCTTTCGACTGATCAAAATTAAATTGTGAATAGTTGTAGTTAACGCCAACCTCAAAGTCTTTATATACTTTTTTAGATAAACCAACACCAACACCAAAAGAGGTAATTTGCGCACTTGTATTTGTATAAACTTGATAAACTCTTCTATCTCCAAACGCTAACGCTTGGTAACTTTGCAATACCGCCGGATTAGTCATATCCGTTCCCACCGTTCCATAATACGGACTAATTACTCGAGCTGTATTCATGAAATTATCATAGATATTATAATATGCATTAAGATCAATTGAAAAATCTCTTACTACTGAGCGATACCCAACCTCAAAAGCTTGCACTTCTTCTGGTTTTACCAAACCAATATTAGCTACCTGTAAATCTTTTGGATTTCCCGAAGCCGCAAATGCTTGTACAGAAGCTACAGTATATGCATTATGATAAGCATTTTGTCCACTCATTTCTATCTGAGCAGGATTACCTGCAGCTTGACCAGCAGGACTCACATCTCTAATTTCTGTAAAACGATCAAGATTTTCTGCAGCAGAACCAATTAATGCAAATGGCCCTAAATCCAAACCAATATATTGATCTTGAGTTGTTGGATTTCTAAAACCTGTTTGATAAGAAACTCTAAAATTATGAACTCTTGTTGCTCCTGCTGAATATACAAATGCTACCCTTGGAGATATATTCCCTTTAAAATTCTGACTTTTGTCATAACGAACAGATCCAGTAAATTTCAATCTATCATCCATCCATTTTTTTGCCAATTGCGTATAAGCACCATATTCTTTATATTTTAAAGGTCCGTCATAATCTGTAAAAATTGTTCCTTCAGAATTCATTAAATACTCTCTCCAAGAGCCCCCAACTTGAATTTCAGCAAATTTGATAAGGTCTTTAAAATTATAATTCACATCTGAATGATACAATTTCGAGTGATCAATAAATTTAGCTCCTTGTGTTAAATCTGGATTACTTACCACATTAGCAAATGCACTTTTAAACTGAGGAGAACCTGGTTCAAATCTTGCAGATCTTGGAGCACTTGGATTATTAGGATCAATATTTGGTGATAGACCTAAACCTGGCGAAACGTTATAATCTGCAAAATTTCTAGCATAATTTGCAGCATCATTTGCATTAAGACCTAATACTGCCGATGATAATTGAAATGATTTAGCATAATCTGTAAACCAGTTTGTATCTGATTTAGCTGCTCTATTTACGTTCCAACCAGCAAAACGCATATCATACGAATCTCCAGCATCTTCTGTAGTCATATAAACTCTCGCAAAGAAATTCTTTCCTTTAATTTCTAATTTGGTTTGATCCATAAAGAAATTTTTCAAAGAATATCTATTTGCTCCTTGATAAATAGTGCTTCCTACACCTACCTTATACTGAAGTATAATCTCAGTTTCACTTTCCCATGGTTTAAGATGCATAGCAAAATCTGCCTTTATACTTTTAGATTTATTATCATTTAAATCTTTTTCATGATATCCCGTTCTACTTACCTGCCCTACATTAGAAAGAAAGGTAGTAACTTCATCTCCATAAATATTTAATCCATCATAATTTTGATTATTTACATGACCAATAGAACCTCCAGTCATACTTCTTTGATCATCAGCTATCCACTCAGTAGCGCTTATATAATTAAAGTTTGCCTTCAGTGCAAAATGTTTGGTAAATGCTGTAGCCGCTCTAAACCCAAAATCAACATAATCATTTGTCCCTGCAACATCCTGAGATGTCTGACCGTATTTAAAATAAGTACTAATTCCTTGATTTGTAAAAGGACTTTTACTATTCATAAACAAAATACCGTTAAAAGCATTAGCTCCATAAAGTGCAGACGATGCTCCAGGCAAAAGCTCCACACTAGCAACATCTAAATCATTTAGACCAATTAAGTTCCCTAATACAAAGTTCAATGCAGGAGAAGAGTTATCCATACCATCAACCAATTGCATAAAACGAGTATTAGCAACAGTTGCAAAACCTCTCGTATTTACCGATTTAAACGAAATACTACTAGTATTAAAAATAACCTCTTTCATATTCTCCAATCCTTCGTAAAAAGACGGAGCCGTTGTATTTCTTATTTCCTGAAGCCCCATTCTCTCAATTGTAACAGGCGACTCAATAATTCTTTCTGGAGTTCTCGAAGCTGAAACTACAATCTCGTTTAACATTGTTCTTTCTTCTGCTAACGACACAATAACTTTTTGCGAAGCCGAAGTAACATTAACCGTTTTCGTTTCATAGCCTACTGCCGTAACCTTAATTGTAAAAGGAAAATTTTTTGAGGACTTTAAAGTAAATGATCCGTCAAAGTCAGTAGAGGTACTACTGGACTCTCCAACAACGTTAATATTAGCCCCTGGAATCGATTGATTTTTATTATCGGTAACAGAACCTGAAATTGTACTCTGCGCAAAAGAAACGCCGCAGAAGAACAATGATAGAATAAGTAAATACATTCTCATTTGGTTAGATTTAGTTGGTTTATATTGCCAAAGTACAAATATTTTTGATATTACTAAAAATTTGTTAAAAAAAATTAATTTTCTTTATTTTTTTAGCAACAAAAATACATTTTTCACATTGCTGTTTTTTAAACTTTTGACAACTATAAAGCCCTAACTCATTGAAATATACTATGCATACATATTATTTTTAACAAAAAATTGAATATTCTACAAAAATGAATTCTTATTTTTTTGACATAAAAAAAAGCGAGATATAAATCTCGCTTTTTCAAACACTTATGTTTTATTTTTTGTTTTACTCTACAGTAACTGACTTAGCCAAGTTTCTTGGTTGATCAACATTACAACCTCTCATAACTGCTATGTGATAAGATAAAAGTTGCAACGGAATTGTAGTAATTAATGGCGATAAAGCATCTGATGTTTCAGGAATTTCAATCACATAATCCGCTAATTCACGTACTTGTGTATCTCCCTTAGTAACTACAGCGATGATTTTTCCACTTCTGGATTTTATTTCCTGAATATTACTTACAATTTTATCGTAATGTCCTTGCTTAGGCGCAATTACAATTACTGGCATTTGCTCATCTATTAAAGCAATTGGTCCGTGCTTCATTTCTGCCGCAGGATAACCCTCAGCATGGATATACGAGATTTCTTTTAGCTTTAAAGCTCCTTCTAGCGCCACAGGAAAGTTATAACCTCTTCCTAAGTACAAACAATTTGGAGAATCTTTAAAAACAGCTGCAATTTCTTTAGCAACATCATTAGTTTCTAAAACTTCTTTTACCTTGTCTGGTATAAGCTCTAATTCTTGTAAATATCTATGAAAATCTGGATTAGACAATGTTCCTTTTGCTTTTGCTAAACGCAAAGCAATCATTGTTAACACAGTAATTTGAGTTGTAAATGCTTTTGTAGATGCAACTCCAATCTCTGGACCTGCATGAGTATAAGCACCTGCATGAGTTTCTCTAGAAATAGATGAACCAACAACATTACAAACACCAAATACAAATGCCCCATGTTCTTTTGCTAATTTAATAGCTGCCATTGTATCTGCAGTTTCTCCCGATTGAGAGATTGCAATAACAACATCTGTTTTATTGATGATAGGATTACGGTATCTAAATTCCGAAGCATATTCAACCTCTACTGGAATTCGGGCAAATTCCTCAAAGATATATTCTGCAACTAAACCTGCATGCCATGAAGTACCACAAGCAACAATAATAATTCTGTCAGCATTAAGAAATTTTTCCAAATTATCTTCAACACCTGCTAGCTGAACAATTCCTTCATTTGCATGAAGTCTTCCTCTATAAGTGTCTTTTATAACGCTTGGTTGTTCGTATATTTCTTTAAGCATGAAATGGTCGTAACCTCCTTTTTCAATTTGCTCCAAATTCATTTGAAGTTCTTGAATATAAGGATCAACCAAAGAATCATCTTTAATTTTTCTGATTTTAATTGGCTTATGCAATCTGATATTAGCCATTTCGCCATCTTCCAGATAAACTGCATTTGTAGTATATTCGATAAAAGGAGAAGCATCAGATGCAATAAAATATTCACCTTCTCCAACACCAATTGCTAACGGGCTACCTAATCTGGCAGCAACAATTTCATTTGGATTTTTTCTATCAAATACTGCAATAGCATAAGCACCTACAACTTGGTTTAATGCAACCTGAACTGCTTTACCTAGTTTAAGATTTTCTTGCTTTTGAACATCTTCAATCAAATTCACCAATACTTCAGTATCTGTATCTGAATGAAAAATGTATCCTCTTTTTTTCAACTCTTCTTTAAGCGGAGCATAGTTTTCAATAATACCATTATGTATTATCGCCAAGTCTCCTGAGTTTGACAAATGAGGATGCGAATTCACATCATTAGGAACACCATGTGTTGCCCAACGCGTATGTCCTATTCCTATAGTTCCGTTTGTCGTAAAATTATCTTTAGCCTTAGCTTCAAGATCCGAAACTTTACCTTTTGTTTTACAAAGTTTAACTGCTTCTCCGTCATATAACATAACGCCAGCACTATCGTATCCTCTGTATTCGAGTCGTTTTAGTCCTTTAATTACAATAGGATACGCCTCTCTATATCCTATATATCCAACAATTCCACACATATCTATTTAAATTAATTTGGTTTCGTGTAGTAAATCTGAAGTTTCAATCTCTTATCAGCTGCCGCAGGAGTTCCTCCATAAAGAATTGTCCCTAACGGATTCAAAACGGATGCTCTCGGAGCTGCAGTAAAAGGAATTTCAGGCCTAGCAGTTAATTTTTTATCTGAATCCCTTAATTTATTAGAAGTGATTGTATTTATATCCTCTGTAACTACTATCCCCATCTTTACATTAGTTGAATCCTTATATTTTATCAAATTTCTAACATGATTAGTAATTCTGATTTTATAACTGGTACCTCTTTTACTTGTTGGATCAACATTTATAATACCACTAAAAATCTGTTTTGCTTTTTTCACATCAGTAGAAGCACTTGAAGTTCCATCATTATAATAATCAACAATAGGTCGATTATTATTAAAATCGTACAAATAAATTCTGTTTGGTTCTGAGCTATTCTTCATAGCATCCGAATCAATATTAAAAACTAAATTCGCTTCATTAATCAACCACCCTTTACTTCTAATTTCATCCAACTCTCCTGGCGCAAAAAGCTCTAACACTGCCATTGATCCTTCTCCTCCTTTTAAATACAGTTTATCATCACCTGTAACTTTAGGAGTAGTTATTGCAGTATTATAATTAGCACTTGTATTACTTTGATTTAAAAGATTTACCGTATTACCAGTTAAATTAAGAACAAGCGTTTTTGACTCCATTGTTTCCTCTGGATCTGTTGTTATAACAGTCTTTGCTTTATAATAAATTGTTATTTTACCTTTCTTAAAATCCATCATTGCCATATTTCCAGGATCACTACCAGACTTATCAATATTAAAATATAATCCTCTGAAATAATTTTTAAAAACATCATTTGTAGCTAAATTAGATGCTGAAGCTTTTAAAATTCTATCTTCAAAATAAGTTTTATCTAATTTTAATCTCATTGCTGGAGCACTCCTTGTAACAGTCAACTTTCCAGTAGCATCACTTGTACTTTCTCTAATTTCATTTGGACTAAAAACAAATGCATCATTATTCAATGGATTTGAAGCATTATTCAAACGACTAGCAACTTTAGCATTATAAAAATCAGAATTTTGATTCGTATAAAAAAGCTGCTTATTCTGAAAATTATTACTTGGATCTAAATCCGCCATATAATAACCCGACTCATAAATACTTAGCTTTATTTTAGATAAATCAGGACCATATATTGAATCCAATTTATAAACACTACTTCCATCTGTATTTTGCGCCGTCATATGACTAAAATATGGAACACTTAACACAATACTATCCGCAACTGGGCTTGCACCAATAACCGGAGCCACAGCTGCTAATGTCAACTGAGTAGCAAAATTAGCCGTTGTAGTACCAAATGCTGGATTATCATAAATCCCTAATTGATTTATATTTAAATTATTAGATTGTATTGGAAATATTTGTTGATTATAAGCTACAACATTTGAATTATATATCGCTAAATCAAAGTGATTATCACCAATTAAATCATCACCAATAACATTGAAATCCTTATCGCAAGAATATAAAAGAACAACGCTTGCAACTAAAAGTATTTTCTTAAAAAAAGAAGTATTATACATGTGTAATAAAAAAGTTAAATTTTAAAGAATCTCGTTTTTATAAAAATTTGTATACGCTTCTGCGAATGCATCTTTTGCGGCGAAAGGTAAAAAAGGTTTTCCCGAAGATTCTATAAATTTTGTTAAACTTGAAGATAGGTTATTTGAAGCTATAATTACTCCATCAGAATGAAGAATACTTGCCTTTAAAATATTCTCATAATTTGGAATCTCTAAGTCTGAAACAGCTTCATGTGGAATACCATCAAACTTTACCTTCTTAATCATTTCAGGGTCTAATGTTTCATCAAACGATTGCGTATAAACAGACGTTACAATCTTGGTTTCAGAAAATAACGCTTCATGTTTATAATAATGTTTCATATAAATAGGCAACATTGCTGCCATCCATCCATGTACATGAATAATATCTGGAACCCAGTTTAATTTCTTAACGGTTTCAACAACTCCTTTTGCAAAGAAAATTGCTCGTTCGTCATTATCTGGATACATCACGCCTTCTTCATCGGCAAAGGTTGCTTTCCTTTTAAAATACTCATCGTTATCTATAAAGTAAACCTGAATTCTCTCCTTTGGGATAGATGCTACCTTAATAATCAATGGCATATCTAAGTCGTTCACTACCAAATTCATGCCTGAAAGCCTGATTACTTCGTGCAACTGGTGTCTTCTTTCATTGATATTCCCATATCTTGGCATGAAAATTCTTATCTGTCCGCCTTGATCATTAATCATTTTTGGCACATCATAAGACATTAAAGAAACCTCATTTTCAGCCAAATAAGGCACGACTTCAGATGATACATACAATATCCTCTTATCTTTCATAATAGTAATTTGCTTAATTTTTGGTAATAAAAACGATGCAAAATTACAAAATTTTATGCAGTTATTAACTAATATATTATGTTTGCACTAAATTTTAATAATACCACCATGCATATTTTCTACGGTAAAGTTGCTTTAATAGCTTATTTAAAAACTATTAAAACCGAAAATTCGAGTGTTGGTTTCGTACCAACCATGGGCGCTTTACACCAAGGTCACCTAGCATTAATGCAACGATCATTGAACGAAAATGATGACACAGTTGTAAGTATTTTTGTAAATCCAACACAGTTTAACAACCAAGAAGATTTAGCAAAATACCCCCGAACTCTAGACGAAGATGTAAAAAAAATGCGCACATTAAGCGATAAAATAATTTTATACGCTCCAACTGTCGAAGATATTTACGAAGGTCATACTGTTTCTCAATCCTTTGATTTCGACGGATTAGAAAACCAAATGGAGGGAAAATTCAGGCCTGGGCATTTTAATGGCGTAGGTACAATTGTAAAACGTTTATTCGAGATAATCACTCCTACAAACGCTTATTTTGGAGAAAAAGATTTCCAGCAATTACAAATTGTAAAGAAAATGGTCGAAAAGAACCATTTACCTGTAAATGTAGTTGGTTGCCCTATTTTTAGAGAATCAAACCAATTAGCAATGAGTTCCAGAAACGAACGTTTAACACCCGATGAACGTCAGGAAGCAGCTATAATTTACAAAACCTTAACTGAAGCAAAAGAAATATTTCAGACTAAAAGTCCCAAAGAAACAATTGAATTTGTAGAAAATTCCTTCAAAGACAATGATAAGTTTGAATTAGAATATTTCGTAATTGCCGATGAATCTACATTATTACCTATAGAACACAAAAATAAAGACAAAAATTACCGCGCATTTATAGCAGTATTTGTTAATTCTATTAGGTTGATTGACACTATTTCATTAAATTAATTTACTTTTGTAGCATGCAAATTCAAGTAGTAAAATCAAAAATACACCGTGTAAAAGTAACTGGAGCCGATCTTAATTATATTGGCAGCATTACTATTGACGAAGCCTTACTAGACGCCTCAAATATTATTGAAGGTGAAAAAGTAGCAATTGTAAACATCAATAATGGCGAACGTTTTGAAACGTATGCTATTAAAGGAGAACGAAATTCGGGCGAAATAACCCTAAATGGTCCTGCAGCAAGAAAAGTACAAAAAGATGATATCATCATAATCATTTCTTACGCAACATTGGAGTTTGAAGAAGCCAAAACCTTCAAACCATGGATCGTTTTCCCAAATGAAAATGACAATTCGTTGACATAAATCCATTTCTTAACAAATAAAATCATCCTTTTTCAAAGTTAAAATTTGTAAAAGGATTTTTGTCGTATCTATAAGCCAACTAATCAACATTGCTTTGCCAATTTGCAATTAACAAGTATTAAATAAGAAAAATAAAGTACTATATTGCTACTCTATTTTAACAATCTTAAAATTTCAGAAATCCCAAATTATGAAAAAAGTTTACCTACTACTTCTTTTTATTTCAATTACAGCTTTTTCTCAAAGAAAAACAGAAACAATTAATTCAACATCATTAGAAGAAACAAGAACCATTACTGTAGAATTACCTGCTTCTTACGAAAATAATAAAACCAGAAATTACCCAGTTCTTTATTTATTCGATGGAGAATATCTTCTTGATCCATTTAGTGGTGCTTTAAAATATGGTACCTATTGGGATGATTTACCAGAAGTTATTATTGTAGCTATTCATCAAAATAAAAATGATGAACGCGAAGACGATTCTACCTTCGACGGAATTAATGGTTTACCTTTTGAAAAAGGAGCTAAATTTTTCGAATTTGTCGCGGGAGAAGTAATCCCTTTAGTGGAAAGAAAATACCGCACAGCCCCGTTCCGAATTATTGCAGGTCATGGTGTAACTGCAGGTTATTTGAATTTTTTCTTGTATAAAGAAGTTCCTATATTTAATGCATACATCTCTATGAGTCCAGAATTGGCAACTCAAATGGAAGTGCGTGTTCCTGAAAAATTTGCTAAATTAAAAACACCTTTATTTTATTATCTATCGGCTGCCGATGGAGATGTTAAAAAGACAAAAGAACCTATTCAAAAACTAGATCAAAACATTAAAATAGCAAACAATCCTTTAATAAATTACAAATACGATTTATTTAAAAATACGACTTATTATTCAGTGGTTTTATACTCGATTCCAAATGCTTTAAATCAAATTTTTGATGCATACAAACCTATAAATTTAGCTGAGTATAATGACAAAATAGTCATTCTTAAATCTGGTTATGTTGATTATCTAAGAAATAAATACGATATCATCACAAAAACATTAGGTGTAGAAATGCCTGTTCGAATGAATGATTATATAGCAGTAGAAACCGCTATATTAAAAAACAATGCTTACGACGAATTGGGTATATTAGCCGAAATCGCCAATACAAGCTATCCTAAAGCAATGCTAGGCGAATATGAATTAGGATTGATGTATGAAAAAATGGGTGATGCAAAAAGAGCTTCAAAAAAATACCAAAATGCTTCCCAAATGGAACCTATTGGTAAATTAAACAAAGACTTGATGTATGACAAAATAGATGAAATGAACGGTCTTATTAAAAAGAAATAATGTCAAAAGTTAAAACAACATTTTTTTGCCAGAATTGTGGCGCCCAATATTCCAAATGGCAAGGGCAATGTAATTCGTGCAAAGAATGGAATACCATAGCCGAGGAAATTATCCAAAAACAAGAAAAAGTTGCTTGGAAGAGCGAACCTACACCTAGTGGCAAGGCTCCTCGCCCTTTACGAATAAACGAAATAGATTCGACTCAGGAAGTTCGTATGGACACAACTGACGGCGAATTAAACCGTGTTCTTGGTGGTGGTATTGTTCCTGGTTCATTAACTCTTTTAGGAGGAGAACCCGGAATTGGAAAAAGTACACTTTTGCTTCAAGTTTCATTACAACTACCTTATAAAACTCTTTACGTTTCGGGAGAAGAAAGCCAGAAACAAATAAAAATGCGTGCCGAAAGAATCACGCCAAATGGTGACAATTGCTACATTCTTACCGAAACCAAAACCCAGAATATCTTCAAACAAATTGAAGCTATTCAGCCCGAGATAGTAATTATCGATTCTATCCAAACGCTTCATACGGATTATATCGAATCAACAGCCGGAAGTATCTCTCAAATTAGAGAAACTACTGCTGAGTTAATCAAGTTTGCCAAAGAAACCAATATTCCTGTTATCCTGATTGGGCATATTACCAAAGACGGAAACATAGCAGGTCCTAAGATTTTGGAACACATGGTCGATACGGTTTTACAATTTGAAGGAGACAGAAATCATGTATATCGTATTTTACGATCACTTAAAAACCGTTTTGGATCTACTGCCGAATTAGGAATTTACGAAATGCTGGGAAGTGGTTTAAGAGAAGTAAGTAATCCGTCCGAAATATTAATTTCGCACAAAGACGAAGAATTATCAGGAACAGCAATTGCTTCGACACTTGAAGGAATGCGTCCGTTAATGATCGAGATACAATCCTTAGTAAGTACCGCTGTTTATGGAACACCTCAACGAAGCACTACAGGATATAATGCCAAAAGATTAAACATGATTTTGGCTGTTTTAGAAAAAAGAGCAGGATTTCGCTTGGGAGCAAAAGATGTATTCCTGAATGTAACTGGAGGGATTTCTGTAGATGATCCTGCAATAGACCTTGCTGTCGTTGCAGCTATTTTATCCTCAAATGAAGATATTCCAGTAACTAAAGGTTTTTGTTTTGCAGGAGAAGTTGGTTTATCAGGTGAAATTCGTCCTGTAAACCGAGTTGACCAACGCATACAAGAAGCAGAAAAATTAGGATTTTCGACTATTTTTGTATCTAAGTACAATAAAATTGCATTAAAAAATACAGGAATAAAAATTGAGCTTGTTGCTAAAATCGAAGATGTAGCCAGTATTCTTTTTGGTTAATCCAACAATTTATATTTTAAAAATCTCGCTCAGAACCTTAATTTAATAAGATTTTGAGCGAGATTTTTTTATAAAGCAATTACTAAAATTTTGGTGCACTAAAACTTCCCTCGGTAATTGTAAATGTTTTTCCATCTCTTGATCCAGAAAAACTAAATGTCCCTGCGATTTTTTTATCACTTTTCTCCGTAATATTCACAGTTCCTGATGTTGCACTAATATTATTTATTTCAGGTTTAAAACTAAAATTTACTTGGTAGGTAGTTGTAAGATTTGACAAATCATATACAATTGGATGACTTCCTGTTGTAAAATCCAAAGGCAGCCATATAGAAATACTTTTAAAAGTATCATCAATTCCCTCATACCCCATTATATTTATGCTTCCTGAAGTAATTATAGCAGGATTAAAATTATAAGCAACCCCATTATATTTAAATTTAATATACCCTTCTGCACTAGTACTTTCCTCTACATTGTCTTCTGATGAATTGTCACTGCTGCAAGAAGATGATACTACTAGTGAAAAGATGGCAACAGCCATAAACATAAATTTCTTTAAAGTTTTCATTTAAACTGATTTTAATTATTAATAATTCTGCAAATATATAAGATTTGTACTATGAAAAATGCATTATTTAAAAAACTGCAAAATTGAATCAAAATATACATACTGAATAAGAAAACTTTTGCGTCAACTTTTCCAATTCTTTAATGGATTTTTATTTTCTTTATAGACTGATAATTCTAATTCAGATAATAGAAGCCGAATTATTTCAAATAGCAATTCAATTTATGAAGTTTCCAAAACAAAAAATATTCAAAGCATTTCTAATACTTGCATTAGTTTTAGTGGTACTTTTTTTAGGATTTTACTTTTTTAGAGATGCCCTTTTGCATAAAGCTATAGCGAAGGTCTCCGATAAAATGAACAAAGAATACAACAGTACGTTTTCGGTAAAAACCGCTTCTTTTGATGGGCTTTCGGGGATAAAACTAACCAATGTAATCTTGGTACCAAAAAATGCAGATACGCTTTGTAATATTCACAATATAGAAACTAGTATTAGTTTATCGCATTTATTGGTGGGAGATATCCAGATTGGAACTTTAAAAATAGACAGAGGCTTTATACAATTAGTAAAAAAGGGAAATATCAAGAACTTTGATGCATTCTTAAAAAAAGACAGTACCAATACTTCTAAAAACGAAAAAAGAGAATATGCAGCGTATGCCTATAGAATAATATCTAAATTATTAAATCTTGTTCCTACCGATATGAAGCTGGAAAATTTAATTTTTAAGATTGATGATAATGGTAAGAAAGCACAAATTGCAATAAATAAATTAGTTTTAGTCGATAAAGAACTCGAGACCAATTTACATGTTCAAACTAATACATTTGACCAACGCTGGAACATAAAAGGATTTGCTGACCCAAGGAATAAAAAAGCCGATATCCGCTTTTTTAATCTTGACACAGGAGCAATAAGAGTACCTTACATTGATGACCGCTTTAATATGCTAGCTAGTTTTGACTCTATACGATTGAATATTGAGAACATTAAAAAAGACGGAAGCGAACTTCATATTGATGGTTATTCCTCTATCACAAATTTAAAAATTAACCATGCCAGAATTGCTAGCAAAGATGTTGTTATAAAAAATGCCCGTTTTGATTATCGTTTCCTATTGGGTTCTGATTTTATTTCGATAGATAGCACATCGACCGTTCAGTTGAATAAAATAAAATTTCATCCTTATGTATCCTATAATACCCAATCGGATACTATTTATACTCTTAAAGTTGCTATTCCTAAAATGAAAGCGCAGGACTTTATTGTTTCATTACCAGATGGTTTGTTTACTCATTTTCAAGGCATGGAAGCTACTGGGAATTTCGATTATAAACTTGATTTTAAATTCAACAAAAACAAACCAAACAGCTTAGTTTTTGATAGTAAACTAAACAAAGAAAACCTTGCTATCACTAAATATGGAGAAGCAAACCTTACCAAATTAAATGGTGAATTTGTATATCGTGCCATTATAAAAAATGTACTGCAAAGACCAATTTTAGTAGGTGCTGGGAATCCAAATTATACCCCGATTGAACAAATCTCTCCTTATCTTCAAAAATGTGTTTTAACTACCGAAGATCCTTCGTTCTTTTCTCATCGTGGTTTTATTAATGAAGCTTTTAAACAATCGATATTAAAAAACATCCGAACCAAGAAGTTTTCTCGTGGTGCAAGTACCATAAGTATGCAGCTAATAAAGAATGTTTTCCTTACCCGAGAAAAAACGTTGTCACGCAAACTCGAAGAGATTTTACTGGTTTATATACTCGAAAATAATCGTGTGGTAAGTAAGCAACGTATGCTCGAAGTATATTTTAATATCATCGAATGGGGACCAAATGTATATGGAATTGGCGAAGCAAGCCGTTTTTATTTCCAGAAAAGTCCGTCAGATTTAAGTCTTAACGAATGTCTATTTCTGGCTACGATTATTCCAAGTCCAAGAAAGTTTACTTACCAATTTAATGACCAGGGAAACTTGAAAGATTACGCTATCAGAAATCAAAAATTCCTAAGTAATATTATGTTGCGTCGCGGTGTTTTAACTTCTGAAGATACTATTAACAGATTACCCGTTTACATTTCGGGGAATGCTCGCTCGCTATTGCGAATAAAAGCACCCGATTCTACAGCAGTTCCTGTAGATTCTATGTCTATAGATGATGAGTTTGATCTTTAAATCTTTTTAGTAGATACTTCAAGGTTTCGGTAACCTAGCAGCATGATATATATGATCGGTTGCTAACGCGAGCGTCTCGCTCGTGAGCATGAAATCATTTCGTCCTTAAATAAGTTTACATATTTATACTTGATTTTGATTGTGTTCACGAGCGAGACGCTCGCGTCAGCAAAAGTCAAAAATATTTTAAAATCCTTATTTAAAATTCTTCAGAAAATCTTCTTTATATGTTGGGGAAACTTCAATTTCGGCTCCGTCATTTAGCATTATGATTCCGCCTTTATTATATGCTTTTACGCAATTCATATTAATGATGTGCGATTTATGAACTCGTATAAATGGTAAGGGTAAAATTTCGGAAAAGTGCTTTAAGAATCGACAAACCATTTTCTTATTTCCGTTATTTAGGTATAAATCGGTGAAGTTTCCATTGCCTTTTAATCGGACAATTTCTTCCATTTTAACCACTTCAAAACCTTCTAATGTTGGCAAGATTACTTGTTGCTTTTCGGGTTTGGTTTCATGAAAATTCTCAACGATAATTTTGTTTCTATTAAAAATTTCATTGTTCATAACCTGATGATGCACTTTGTTTACTGCAACAATTAGTTCTTCGATACTAATGGGTTTTAGCAAATAATAAGCAGCACTTTGGTTTAAAGCCTTTAATGAATATTCGGAAAAAGCCGTAACAAAAATCGTTTCAAAGTGTAAATCCTTGCACGCTTCGAGAACATCAAAAGCATTCCCAAAAGGCATTTCTACATCCAGAAAAACCAATTGTGGTTGTAGTTCGTGCAATAACGGGACAGCTTCTTTTATATTCTGTGCTTCGCCAATAACCTCAACTTGCGGACAATATTTACTCAAATAATTTTTGAGTACTTCTCGTGCTGCAAGTTCGTCTTCGACAATTACACTTTTTATCTTCTGGAAAGTCATCATAATTTATCTATTAACGGAAAAACAATTCTAACAATCGTTCCTGTTTCAGGCATTTCTTTTTCGATAATTTCAAAAGAAATATTCTTTTTATACAATTCGTTCAGCAAACCAATACGTTCCTTAGTATTACTTAATCCTCGGGATTCATGTGCTTTTTGATTGCTTGTTTTTAGTTCACGACTTTTGGTTAAACCAATACCGTTATCTTCTATAGTAACCACAACTTTTTCGGCTACAAAATCAAAATTAAGATTCAAAAATCCCTTTTTATCAAGATAACGCAATCCATGCCAAATTGCATTTTCCAGATGTGGCTGAATAATCATATTGGGAACCAAAACAGTTTCGGCATCCAAAGCTTCACTAACACTAATTTTAAAATCGAATTTGTCCTGAAAACGCAAATGTTCTAAATCCAGGTATTTTTTTAATTGTTCAATTTCTTTATCTAATGTGATGAAATCTTTATTGGAGTTTTCCATCATATTTCGCATTAGGTTAGAATAAGAGGTCAGGTATTTATTGGCTTCTAATTCTTTATTTTCCGAAATAAACTGATTCACACTATTCAAACTATTAAAGATAAAATGCGGATTCATTTCTCGTCTGAGCGACTGCAAAGCGATTTCTTTATTTTTGGTTTTTATCGAATACAAGGCTTTTACAATAAACAAGAATAAAAGCAAGAGCAATACTATAGAACCTAAAAGAAAATAATTGAAGGTGTTTTTCTTTGTAATTAATTCATCTTTTAAGGTTTTTTCTTTTTCTAACTGACGAATTTTATCTTCGGTTACCTGAAATGTTTTGGCATCAATAAGCGTAGTATCCGATTGAATTAGTTCATCAAAATTCTTAAAGAATTGTTCATACAATGCAATACTTTCTTTATCGTCTCCTTTAGTTTTATAATACTCAATTAAAGCCGACAAACTTTTTTTAGCTTCGGTAGAATTTCCGTTTTTGGATGCTAAATTATAGGCTTCTTTAAGTGAGACGATTGCTTTTTTGGGTTCTTCTTTTTTAAAATAAAGCTTTGCCAAAGATTGCAATTGCTTTATTTGTGTATTAAAATCTTGTTTGGTTTTGGCTTCCGCCAAAAGTCTTTCGTTTATACCAATTGCTTTCTCAAACTGACTATCAGACGCATATACTTTAGCAATTTCATTTTTAATTTTAATGACCTCTTCTGGTTTATCTTTTGCGTAAGCGAGTGCTTTATTATAACTCTCGATCGCAACCACTTTGTTTCTTTGCTGCAAAGAGTTTTCTGCTTTTTGAACATAAGCTGCTGCAACCTCATCACTTTTATTATCTTTTTTAAGTAACTCTATATTCGAATTTACATATCCTGCTTGTGTAATCGGGCTTGCTTGTGTGCGCAATCGGTTAGCGTCATTCTGGTTTATTTTTTCCTCGCTTTTATCTTCTGAAATAGCCCCTGCTGCTTCATAATTTTTTATTGCCGAATCAAACTTTTTCTGATTCTCTTGTACTTTAGCAATACTTCTTGTTACTCGTATTTTATCTTCGGCAAGATTTTGTTTGGTATAACTTGCTAATGCTTTTTTATAATATTCTTCGGCTTTTGCATTATCTCCTTTATTAAGAAACTCGTTGGCAAGGCGTTCATAATTCTGACCTATTTGTGTCTCGTCATTTATATCTAATGATTTTTGTAACTCTTTAGATACTTTGCTCATTTTAGAAATTGGCACTGCTTTTTTCTTAGCAAGAGAATCCTGTGCCATTACTCCAAAAGGAAGTAACAACATTAGAAATAAAGAAAAAACAGCTAATAAATGTCTCATATATTATATCCTTTTTTAAATCTTAGCACCTTAATTTATAGGTGACTCAGAACCTTCAAAAACAATACTGTAAAGTAAAGTATTTTATATTCCGTTTACAACTCGTTTCACCAAGTGAAAATACCGTTTCACCATTTGTCCAAAAAACGAATTCTTAAAGTTTATAAGTTTGGTCTATAATCACAATCTAAAACATAGGAAATCATGAAAACATCAATCCTTATCTCAGCACTTTTAGCAACTACATTTACTTTTGCAAATAGCAATTATACTAATGCTAATCTTAAAAAAAATACTGAAATTGAAAAACCTATAACAGCGGAAAAGACCAAAATACAAGTTGCCTTATTATTAGATACTTCTAGTAGTATGGATGGCTTAATTGACCAAGCAAAATCTAGACTTTGGAATATTGTAAACACTTTAACAACTTTAAAATACAACGGACAAAATCCCGATATCGAAATTGCTTTGTATGAATATGGTAATGATGGTTTGTCTAAACAATCTAATTATATCAGACAAATAGCACCGCTTTCGACAGATTTGGATTTGATTTCGGAAAAACTGTTTTCTCTAAGTACAAATGGTGGTAACGAATACTGCGGAGCTGTGATTCAGGATGCGACCAAACAATTAAAATGGGCAAAGGACAACAACAATATGAAGCTAATTTATATTGCAGGAAACGAAGAATTTAATCAGGGTGGAATTAATTATAAAGAAGCCATTAGCAATGCTTTAAAGAATGACATTTATGTAAATACTATTTATTGTGGCGATAAAACCCAAGGTATAAATGAATTATGGAAAGATGGTGCCGATTACGGAAAAGGCAAATACTTTAATATTGATTCCAACCAAACGGTTCGTTATATAGTAACTCCTTATGATGAGGAAATTACTAAATGCAATGAAAAAATCAATAAAACTTATATTGGTTATGGTTCAAAAGGCTCTGAGAAAAAAATGAATCAGGAAAAACAAGACAGAAATGCTCAGGGAGTTTCTGCATCTAATTATGCCGAGCGTGCAGTGAGTAAATCTAAAGCTGTTTATAAAAACGATAGTTGGGATTTAGTTGATAAAGTAAAAGATGACGCTACAGCTATTTCGAAAATAAAAAAAGAAGAATTGCCTGCTGAACTTCAGAATAAATCTACTGCCGAATTAAAAATAATTGTTGCGCAAAAAACCAAAGAAAGAGAAAATATTCAAAAGGAAATTAGCGAACTTGCTAAAAAACGTCAAGGCTATATAGATACCGAAGCAAAAAAGACAAAAAAACAAGATGATTTAGGTAATGCCATAAATACATCGATTGTTGCTCTTGCAAAAGTTAAAGGATATACTGTTGAGAAATAAATAAAGTGTGAAAAATAAATTATTTAAGAATATGAAAAAGAGTATTCTCTTTTTGATTTTTATAGGAGTATTTTCTGTTAGTTTTAAATGCATCCATAAAGAAGAAAATCCTCAATCAACTAGTTCAAAATCTTCTTCAAAAGAAAAACTAGAAAGCCAGATAAACGAGATTAAAAAGTTTGTAAACACATCTTCGAAATACAATACCGAAGTTGGCTTTTTTATCGATATGGGAATTGCTTCTGGCAAGAAACGCTTTTTTATATATGATTTAAAAAATGATAAACTACTTAACAAAGGCCTGGTTGGTCATGGCTCTGGTTCAGAAACGGGAATCCCTGGAAAGTTAAAATTTAGCAACGTAAAGAATTCGCTTTCTACCTCATTAGGAAAATACTCGATTGGGAATTCGTATGAAGGCACTTTTGGAAAAGCATATAAATTATACGGCTTGGACAAAACCAACGATAATGCTTTTGATAGAAATGTTGTTTTGCATAAATATAAGGATGTTCCTTTTGAAGAACAAATAAATCCGATTTGCAACAGTTATGGATGTCCGATGGTAAATGAAAAGTTTTTTGGTGTAGTTGAAAACATAATTGATAACTCTAAAAAGAAAATCATTCTCGTTATCTACTATTAAAACCCATTCAAATTTTCGTTATTTGTAATCCTTATTCCCCTAAACAAACAATTTAAATATTAAACTCATGATAAAAAAAATAGTAACATCAGCTTTATTATTGATTGGCGCAATTGCATTTGCCCAAAAGCCAATCTTTACAACGGCTAAAGTAAAAGCCGCAACAGTATATTTTAATGCTGCCGAAATTTCGCAAACTGCAAGCGCTAATCTTCCGTTAGGAACAAGCGAGATTGTGATAAAAAATGTAGCCGTAGACTTAAATGAAAATTCTATACAAATAGGAACTCCATCGACAGTGACTGTTCTTTCGGTTCAGTTTACTAATAATTATATCTCCGAATATGAAGTAGATACTAAATCTCCCGCTTTAAAAAGAGTTAGAGATAGTATTGTTTTGGTTCAGAAAGAGCTTCAGAAAGTTAATAACACGATAAATTCTGAAACAAAAACGATTCAACTTTTAGATAAAAATCAACAAATTTCGGGTGTGAATTCTGGTTTGAATGTTACTGAATTAATGAAAATGGTTGAGTATTATAAAAACAAGCAAATCGAAATTGCCAATACTATTAATACACTTACTGAGAAGCAACAAAAGCTTAACGAAACACTTCAAAAACTAAATAATAAACTTGAAGTTGATACGAGTAAAGAAGAGAAAACCTCATCGGGAAAACTAATCGTTCAGGTTATGAATGAAGTTGCAGGTGCTGTGCCATTGGATATTTCGTACTTAACAAATAATGCTACCTGGACTCCGTTTTATGACCTACGTGCCGAAAGTGTTACATCGCCTATTAATATGATGTACAAAGCTCAGGTAATCCAAAATACAGGTATCGATTGGAAAAAAGTAAAACTTACTTTATCTAGTGGTTATCCTAACCAGAATAATCAAGCACCGATACTAAGTTCTTGGTTTTTGAGAAATAATAATATTAGTCAACCATATGCTTACCAACAAAAAAGTGTAATGAATCAACTGCAAGGAAGAGTTGCAGAAGACAATGCATTAATGGAAACTGTAGTTGTAGCACCAGTTGCAATGAAGAAATCATCTGTTTCAGATTACACGACTGTCGAAGAGAATCAACTTAATGTTTCTTTTGATATTGATATTCCTTATGACATTTTATCTAACGGTAAGGTACATAGTGTTTCTCTAAAAGAAATAAAATTGCCTTCATCATATAAATATTATGCTGCGCCAAGAGTAGAAAACGAAGCTTTCCTTCTTGCTGAAATTGCAGATTATAGCAAATACAATTTGTTAAGAGGTGAAGCCAATATTATTTTTGAAGGAATGTATGTAGGTAAAACTTTTATCGAACCAAGTCAGACTAGTGATACTTTAAATTTAAGTATGGGTCGTGATAAGAAAGTATCTATAAAACGTGAAAAAGTAGCCGACAAATCGGGAACTAAGTTTTTATCTTCTAAAAAAGAACAAACTTTTACTTACGATATCACTGTAAGAAACAACAAGAAAGAAGCTATTGAGCTTTTGTTAAAAGATCAATATCCTTTGACTACGAATAAAGAAATCGAAGTTGAATTATTACAAAGTGATAGCGCTAAAGTAAATTCTGAAACTGGAATCCTAACTTGGCAATTACAAATGAAGCCTAATGAAATCAAGAAATTCCGAATTAGTTATAAAGTAAGATATCCTAAAGATCAGGTATTAAATTTATAAATATCATTCAAAATAAAATCCCGATACAATTAAACGTGTATCGGGATTTTTATTTTAATATCTCCAGTAATGCTTAATATGGAACGCTGATAAAACGGATTCGCTAAGGCGAAAACGCAGATAAAAACAGATTTTATTTATAGTCTTTTTAAAAAATCCGTCCCGACGCTTCGGGATCGCGTCTTTACTTTTGTAAATCTGTGTTATCCGCGTTCCTTTATAGACAATCTATGCTATAAAAGATTGTAGTAACTGAAAACTGAGACTGAAGCTAAAAACTTAACTACGGTGCTGGATCAGGAATTACAGCGTGAACCGCATTTATTTCGGCAATAACTTCGTCTGATAATGTAAGGTTAATAGAATCTATATTTTCTTTTAATTGCTCCAAAGTAGTTGCTCCGATAATAGTACTTGTTACAAATGGTTGCTGATTTACAAAAGCTAATGACATTTGTGCAAAATTTAAACTATGTTTATTAGCAATTTCCTGATACATACGTGCCGCTTTGGTACTTTGCTCACTACTATATCTTGTATATTGAGGAAACAAATTAAGTCTTGAGTTTGGATGTTTCTCACCAGACAAAAACTTACCTGATAATACTCCAAAAGCCATTGGCGAATACGCTAATAAACCTACATTCTCTCGCATACAAACCTCAACAGAAGCATTCTCGAAAAGACGATTTAATAATGAATATGGATTTTGAATTGTTTTAACTCTTGGTAAATTATTGTATTTGTTCTCTTCTAGAAAACGCATAATTCCCCAAGGATTTTCATTAGAAAGTCCTACATGTTTAATCTTTCCTTCTTTTATAAAACCTTCCATAGTTTGTAGAACTTCATGGATATTATCTTCCCAAGCGTCGTCCTGAATTTTAAGTCCGCGTTGTCCAAAACAATTTGTTTTACGCTCTGGCCAATGCAGTTGGTATATGTCTACGTAATCGGTTTGTAATCTTTGTAAACTTTGGTCTAATGCATATTTTAAACTTGCTGGCGAGAAATCTATTTTCTCACGCATATAGCCAAAATTATCATTTGGTCCAGCGATTTTGGTTGCCAAAACCACATCTTCTCTTTTTCCTGATTTTTTAAACCAGGTTCCTATAATCTTTTCTGTACTTCCGTAAGTTTCTTTACTTGCAGGAATAGAATACATCTCGGCAGTATCAAAAAAATTAACGCCTTGTTCTAACGCATAATCCATCTGAGCGTGTCCTTCGGCTTCAGTGTTTTGTTGACCAAAAGTCATCGTACCAAGGTTTATTTTACTTACTTTAATATCGGTATTGGGAATTGTAGTGTATTTCATTTTTTAAGGTGCTAAGGTATTGAGTTACTATACTGTCCCCAGATTTTGGGATTGGGACTACGTTTATTACTAATGAGCTTCAAAGGTACAAAGCAATATTTCAAAAGAAAAAGGTTCAAAGTTAAAAAACTCTAAACCTTTTTATACCATAGTCATCTTCGGAGATAATCTTGTTTTATTTTCTGTCACAGATTAAAATATTTTTGAAATCTGTTAAAGCTATATCAGAATTACCATAAACTTGTCATTTCGAGGAACGAGAAATCTCCACGAGTAGCTCGACAAAGATTGTGGAATTTCTTACGGAGATTTCTCGTTCCTCGAAATGAACTGTGTTTAAAAGCAAATTTATTTTTAATTATTTTGTAAATAATATTCATTTTTTGATGCTAAAGCAAATGCTTGTTTAAGTAGTTTGTTTGCTACAGCGATTAAAGCTATTTTTTTAGCTTTTCCTTTTTCGACTAATCTATCGTATAATTCTTTACAA
>NZ_JSYP01000010.1 GCF_000813005.1 Flavobacterium sp. KMS
CTCTAGAAGATGATTTATTAAGAGATACAGATTTCGATACACAAGAAGAATTAAAAGAAGAATTATTACAATATTTATATTATTATAATCATGAAAGACCACATCAAGGAATTGACGGAAAAAAACCAATCGAAATGATTAATCCGTTACCGAAATAAGTAACCTTTACATTTCGACGAAGGAGAAATCTCCACAAAGAGCTCTATAAAGTGAATCGCTAATTTTTGTCGAGTTTCTTACGGAGATTTCTCCTTCGTCGAAAAGACAATTTTGTCAAGAAACTTTGCAAATCTAGCGGTTAAATTCTCTGTCAATTGATTTCAAGAAAACATGAATCAATTATTCAAAGAATCATTCAAATCAAATCGCCTCAAACAATTTTCCTGGCAAAGGGCGAATCACGCCTTTAAGTTCCATATTCAGTAACAATCCTGAGATTTTGTAAATCGGGAAATTACATTTTAAAGCGATAGTATCCATTAAATCCTTTCCGGTTTTTAATAAATAATCATGAATTTTCTGTTCATCGGGTTCTAATTCTACAAACAATTGCTTCTGTACCGATTTAGACGTGTTTTCGACGTCCCAGTTCAAAATATAAATCAAATCGGCAGCATTAGTCAGCACGTTTGCTTTTTGTGTCTTAATTAAGTTATTACAGCCTTGGCTAAATTTATCAGTTGTTCTGCCTGGAACTGCAAAAACATCCCGATTATAATCATTAGCCATATTAGCCGTAATGAGTGATCCTCCTTTATCTGCAGATTCAATTACAATTGTAGCTTCACTAATACCAGCAACGATACGGTTTCGGCGTACAAAATTTTCTTTGTCAGGATTAGAAGAACTCCAGAATTCGGTCATAAAACCACCGTTCTGTTCTACTCTGGCAACGTATTTTTTATGAGTTTTAGGATATATTTGGTTTAATCCATGTGCAACAACGCCTATGGTCTGAAGATTATGATCCATTGCCAATTGATGTGCAAAAATATCAACACCATATGCAAAACCACTTACAATAACAGGATCCAAAGGGGCTAAATCTTCGATCAATTTTTTGCAAAATTCCATCCCGTACGACGTGATTTGTCGCGTTCCTACGATACTTATGATTTTTTTATTCGTCAAATCAATGTTTCCGGAGCTAAATAACAAAACAGGAGAATCAATACAATGTTTCAAACGATCAGGATAGTTTTTTTCCTGAAAAAAAGTTATATTAATCTCATTTGCACGAATAAAATCAAGTTCTTTTTGCGCTTTTTCAAAAATTGACTTTTCTTGAATATTCTTCAATAAAACAGATCCAACTCCATCAATAGAAGCAAGTTGCGAAGACTTAGTTTTAAAAATTGATTCGGCAGTACCACAATGCAACAATAGCTTCTTTGCCATTATATCTCCCACTCCATCAACACTTTGTAAGGCTAATAAATAAAATAAATCCTGTTCAGACATTTGTCTATAAAATTTGGTTACACAAATAAAACAAATCCCCTATTTGTTATTTACAAAGATGATAATTTTACGTAAATTCTTGCCAAAAAAAATAAACTTTAAAAAAATCGTAAAATATAAAAAATTAGTCATTTTTATAAATATATAGATTTCAATTGTTTACATAAAGTTTTGAATTGTTAATAAAAATTGTGAATAAAATTTTGATAACTATTTACGTTGTCTAACTTTGTTACTATGAAAATCGAAACTTACATCGCGCAGTTATTGTATCGTTATCAGTGTGTAACGGTTCCTGGGTTTGGAGCTTTTTTAACCGAAATTCAATCGGCTCAACTTAATGAAGGCACAAATTCTTTTTTTCCACCGAAAAAATTAATCTCTTTCAATTCACTTATCAAAAACAACGACGGCTTGTTGGCAAATCATATTGCTCAAACCGAAAAAACATCGTATAAATTTGCTGTGAGTTCACTTCATTATGAAGTTTTAAGCTGGAAAAAAGAATTAGAAGATAACGGTTTTCTTTCTATTAAAAACGTTGGAGAAATTAGAGTCAATGCAGATAAAAACCTTGTGTTTACTCCTAATGATCAGAACAATTATTTAGCTTCTTCATTTGGTTTAAGCCCATTCGTTTCTCCTATGGTAAAAAGAGAAGTTTTTGAAAAACAAATCGAAGCTTTAGAACTAGAAACGGCTGATGAAAATGAAGCAATTGGATTATCTGGTTACAGAAATTCTTATTTAAAATATGCTGCAATTTTTATACTTGCGTTAGGTGTTACTGGTAGTATTGGTTACCCAATGTATCAAAACCAAATTGCAAACGAAACTGTTCTTGTAGAAACTGCTGTACAAAAACAAGTTCAGAATAAAATTCAAGAAGCTACATTCTTTATAAAAAACCCAATGCCGGCGGTAACTCTTTCTGTAAAAGAAGATAAATTACCAATGCCTTATCATATTATGGCAGGTGCTTTTAGAAGTGAAAAAAATGCTCAAAAAGCATATAATCAATTGAAAAAAGCTGGGTATGATGCTAAAATAATTCCTGCTAACAGACATGGTCTTTTCCCTGTTTTGTATGGTAGTTATGCTACAATGCGTGAAGCAGAAAAAGCTCAAAAAGAAATCCAAAATACTATAAATCCAGATGCTTGGATTTTAATAGAAACGCTTTAATCATATAAGGAACAATCCTTTAAGATTAAAAGACAAACTATATACTTTAAAACACCATTTCTTGATAAAAGAAAATGGTGTTTTTTTTTACAACAATAAAAGTCAAAAAAAACAACAATATAGGTTTTTTACTACATTTTGGAATGGTGTTTGCTAATGATTTTAGAACATTAAAATTTTAATACCATGAGAATTGCACAAAAACTAGGCATCATTATTTGCCTTTTTATTACAACACAATCTTTTTACGCACAACAAATTGCAACCAGTCTTACTCAGGAAATGCTCTTGAAAAAAGAGAAAGATGACGCGAAGAAAACATTAGAAAATCAGAAAGAATTACAAAAAAGACAAGATCAATTAAAAGAAGATCAAAAAAAAGCCGAGAAGCGTCAGAAAAAAATAGAAGACGCTCAGAATAAAATTGAAAAAACTAAAAAAGAAATTAAGAAAACGGAAGACAAAAATCTGAAAATTCAGAATGAAATTAATGCTAACAAACTACCTGAAAACAAGATTCAGCAAAAAATGATAAAGTCTAAAGAACAGGAACTTGAGATATTAAAACTACAATCTAAGCTTACAGAACAGCAACAAAATCTAACTAAAATTTTAGATTCTAAATAGCTCAAAAAACAACATAAAAAAGAAAACCCTATTCAGCCGAATAGGGTTTTTATGTTTTTAAGAAAAATTAAAAAGTTAATTCAAACTGGCTTTATACATACGTAGTTCATCCCAGGTAAATTTCTCTCCGTGCTTCTCTTTCAATCCGTTAAGAGATTCTTCCTGATAAAACTGAAAAGCTTCTTTTAATGCAGCAATTTTATCTGCTGGTAAAACATCATTAACTGAAATTACTTTAGTTTGAATCAATTTTACCAAATGAGATTCAATGGTTTGTGTTGTCAGTTTACGAATATTAGCAATATCTTTTATAGACATTTTTTCCTGCCACAACTCATACGTTTCTTCAACAGTAGATTTTTTAACCGTTTTTTCTTTCGGTTTTTTAGACGAATAACGTTCCACAGGTTCATCGTCATCCAATAAATCTCCATTTTTACTTTTAAAATTATCTCGAATTGTCGTCGTTTTCTTCGACTTGTAACTTTTGATCTCTGGCGACGTTAATTTCTCTTTAGAGATAGGATCTCCGGCAACAACCGTTTCTATCAATAATCGAGCTTTCATTAGGCGTAAAACGGCTTTAGTTTGCAGCTCTTCTAACAAAACTAATTCATCGTAAAAAGCCTTAGCTTTTTTTACACGCTGAATTTCTTCCATTTTGTATAAAAGTTCATAAACCAATTCGTCCATTGGTTTCATGAAGTAGCCGTAAGCAGCTTCAATTCGTTCAGAAACATGAATTAAATCAACCGTTTCATTATTAAAAATTCTATTAAGCTGAACAATGAATTTTATAGCTGGATCTACGAGCGATTCTATAATCAAAGTTTGCTTTTTAGCCCATAACGCATGCTTTGCTTTTTCTGAACTTTCAGACTTATCGTTGTAGCTGTATTGATGATTACGCCATTCTTGTGCCAAATTAGCCCAATCGAAACTGTTAGCCAAATACTTATGGATAAAATTCTTGGTCTCAAAGTGCAATGAGTTCTTCAATAATTCTTCTGAAGCTTTGTTCAAAGCATAATCCATTACATCCTGATCGTTAGAAATACCATTCATACGCAACGGAGAAAGCAAAATAAGCCCATTTAAAGAACGTAAACGTGATAATGCTACATATGCTTGTCCAGGAAGAAAAACTTGCGATACATCGAGCGCAGCTTTGTCAAAAGTTAAACCTTGGCTTTTATGCACCGTAATTGCCCAGGCAAGCTTGATAGGATATTGTACAAAAGTTCCTAAAACCTCCTCCTCTATTTCCTGGGTCATTTCATCGACTTTGTATCGAATATTCTGCCATTCGTATTTCTCAACTTCGATGGTTTTATTCTCTTCAGGAAAATGAACCATGATTTCCTGGCTCGAAAGCGATTTAATCACACCCATTTTTCCGTTAAAATAATTTTTATCAAAAGACATATCATTCTTCACAAACATGATCTGAGCACCAACCTTAAGCTGAAGATTTGGATCAAGCGGATATATTTTTTCAGGAAAATCTCCTACGATATCAGGAAAATAATTATTCATTTTTCCTTTTAAATCATTGATTGCCTGATTATTAATTGTATCAGCCTTAGCATTATGCGTTGTAAGGGTAATGTACCCTGGGTTATTTTTTAAGTCAAAATCAGGTTGAACATACTGGTTTAAACTCTGAATATCTTGTGGTGTAATTTGATTATTTCGCAGATTATTTAATACCGAAATAAACGAATCATCGGTTTGACGGAAAATTTTAGATAATTCAATATACAAAGGCGGATTTTGCTGAATTACATGCGAATGAAAAAAGAATTTTCCGCGGTAATATGTTCTCAAAGTTCGCCATTCTTCATCACGAATTACTGGGGGCAATTGCAATAAATCACCAATAAATAATACCTGAACACCACCAAAAGGTTGGCTGTTTTTACGAACCGTTTGCATCATAAAATCCATAGCATCAAGCAAATCCGCACGCAACATACTGACTTCATCAATAACTAAAAGCTCCATGTTGCGGATAACCGAACGCTTAACATTATTCATTTTAAAATGCCTGCGCAAAGTAGCTTTCGTTTCAAACTTGGTAGTTTCCGAGAATTGTGGTGAAGAATTATCCGGAATAAACCCTGCAAATGGCAACTGAAACATCGAATGTATCGTAACACCACCAGCGTTAAGCGCAGCAATTCCCGTAGGTGCCACAACTACAGTGTTTTTGTGTGTTGTTTCGATAATTTCACGCAACAATGTGGTTTTACCAGTTCCGGCTTTTCCTGTAAGAAAAATGGAACGTTGTGTTTGGTTAATAAACTGTAGCGTGTATGAAGCTGCTTCGGAAATATTTTGCATTAGGCTTGTATTTTAGAAAAGAAAAAACTCGAAATTCTGATAAGAAATTCTTTTTGCAAAAGTAGAAGAACATATCGAGTTAAAAACCTAATTGTAGATATTTTATAATAAAAAAAGCCTATATCATTTCGGATATAGGCTTCAAAAATAGTTTCTTTATTTGTATTATTTTTTAGCTGTCGTTGTATCTTTTGCTTTAGCATCAGTTTTAGTATCTAGCTTTGTTCCAGCTTTGTAATTGTCATTCAAAGCTTTAACGATATCTTTTGTAATATCATATTTGTCTTCAGCATATAAAATTGATGCTGCATCACCTGTACCGTAAATGTAAGAGTACCCTTTTTCTTTACCGTAATTTTTGATGAATTTTTTAACTCCAGTAACCAAAGAATCCATTTCGGCACCGCTTTCTTGTTGTAATTGTTGAGCAAGTGCTTGTTGCGCATACCCCAATTGTTGTTCTCTTTTTTGTAACTCAGCACCTCTTTGTTGTGCCCATGCTTGACCATTGGCTTGAGCCTGGCTTTGAAAATTAGCAGCATCTTGTTTAAAACGAGTAATCTCGGCTTGAAGCTGTCTCCCTTTTTCCTCTGCTTGTGCTTTGTATTTAGCTTCAAGGTCTTTTGCTTCTGTGTACTCTTTCATTAAAACTGAAGTGTCAACGTAAGCTGTTTTTACTTCTTTAACTTCTGCTGTTTTGTTACAAGCAACAACTGAAATTGAAAGTGCGATAATTACTAATGCTTTTTTCATTTTGTTAATTTCTATTTTTTTTAAAGTATGAAAGACAAAAATATAAAAAAATCAATAGCACCGACATAAAGTTTAAAAAATGCACGATTTTTCTAGTATCAATTTTTGTTATCAAACCCCTGTTTTATATAATTTACTGCTATTAATATTAGATTTAATAGCTGCTTTTTAAGGCGCTTTCTCAAAAGAGGAATACAAACGCTCGTTTATCACCAAAAGCGTGTCTTAAAGCAGCTAAAAACGCTTTTTACTTGTTTTTTAGGACGTAAATGTGCGATGAATATTCTAAAGTTCGTTTTGCTTTCCAATTTGACTTTAAACCAATAAAAAATGCAGATAGATAATTCATTTTTCCAGTTTTGTATTTTTCCGAAAGTAAGCTCACATAAAACGAATCAAATTTCATTGGGAGGATTTTTTCCAGGCGCATATCTACTTTTTCAAAAAGGGACTGAATCGCTTTTTTTGAGAAATGCCAAAAATGAATTGGCACATCATAAGCTGCCCAAAAAGTTTTATAATGATTTGCATCGAAAGATTTAAAATTTGGAACTGCTACAATTAACGTTCCAGTTGGTTTTAATAATCGCTTCAATTCCTGAATTTGTAATTCTAAATTTGGGACGTGTTCCAAAACATGCCACATCGTAATTACGTCAAAAGAATTATTCTCGAGGTCAGCAATTTTTTCTACAAAAGAAATCCCTTTTTTTATTGCGATAGATTTTGCTCTGTCGCTCGGTTCAACTCCAACAGTTTCCCAACCGTTATCTTTTGCCGTTAATAAAAAATCTCCTGTTCCGGCTCCGATATCCAAAATTCTTCCTTTTTGTGGATTTTCAGAATTAATTAAATTCAGCTTATTTTTTAAAGCTATATTTTTCACAATGTGATATGCTTTTTCAAATAACGAACGTTTGTTATCTGTGTGCGAAATATAATCTTCGCTTTCATAATATTTCCCCAGATTATTTTCATCGGGTTGTGGAGATGTGATTAACATGTCCAAAGTTTCATCATAATACAATTCAAAAGTTTCTTTAGAAACTGAGTGATCCTTTACAGTAAGAAAATGTTTTTTGTTTAAAACGTCCATTTTATAATTATTGGTATTTTGGTTTAATTTTACGCCAAACCCAAAAAACTGAAAATTTCGTTTTTTGGGTTTCTTGTTCTTAATATTTTATTTTTCTCTTTTACGATTCCAATTTATTTTTACAGCCGATATTTTTTCGTTTTCAATTCTTGTTTCTGTACAAATAGTAAATCCATTTTTCACATAAAACAACAATGGCGATTTATACGGCGCTGCATTCTTTTTAATTTCATTTTCGTGGTCTATAACCCAACCATTCAAATTATTCTTATTCTTTTTTAATTCTTCTATTAACAACGAACCTTTTCCTGTTCCCTGAATTTGACTGCAGATAATAATTGCAAACCAATCTTCATCATCTCGCAAAAAAGCAAACGCCCAGCCTTTGATTCTATTCTCATCATCAATTAAAAAATGATGTTTTGCATCTGACAAGCTATTTAAATACAAATCAAAATCATGAATTGTTTCATGATTTAAATTCTTTGGATATTCATTGTTCCAAAGTTGCAATAAGCTTTCTTTCTGTTCTAATGATAAAACTTCTTCGTGAACAATCTTCATAATCTAAAAAATTAAAAACTTAATACATTCAATAAAATCAAGACTTCACAAAGTAGTTTCACGTGGAACAGTTTAATTTTAGATTTCTGATATCATATTTTAGATTGAAGAGCAAAGTCTAGAACTAAAAGAAATACTCATCAAATTCAATGCTTCGCAAAGGAGTTTCACGTGGAACACACAATTTTAAATTTTCTGATATTAGATTACAAAACTAACTCTTAAGCCAAAAATTCACAAGCCTTATTCTATCCTATTCTAATTTCAGAAAACAATTCAGAAAATCAGCTATCAACAATATCTCTGTTCAAATGCTAATCAAGAAAAACTCAAAACAAATATGATACGAAGATATCAATTCAGATCTAAAAATGCATCCATTTGTAAAGTTTCAATCACTTAAAATTTCAAGAATATTCAAAACAAATATTCTCTATTTAAACTTTAGAAACAATTCTAAAAACCCTTTCATAATGCATCTTCCATTATATTTCTTTAAGACAATTCGAAAAGCTAACATTCGGCAAATGTATAAAATCAGATTAAAGAAATCATTTTTAATTTAAAACATAAATTATTCATCAAATCTAAGAATAAACACAATATTGTTCATTTCGACGAAGGAGACCCGAGCGATAGCGAACAGACCTAGTAAATCTCAGTAAGTAACTCTTCAGCGGGAATCCAATCTTTGTCGAGCTTCTCGAGGAGATTTCTCCTTCGTCGAAAAGACAAACCTTTGCGCTTTTGCTCCCGACGCTTCAGGATTGCGTGAGATACATACCGTACAGTATTGCAGCTGTATTTCGTAACTTAATGACATTGCCCGAGCGATAACGAACAGACGTAGTAAATCTTCGCGAGTAACTCTAAAAAGCTAGGACTCTCGTTGCGGAGTTACTTCTGGAGATTTACTACGTCTGTTCGCTATCGCTCGAGTCTCCTTCGTCAAATGAAAAATATTGTGCATAATTAAAGTTTATAAAAAACTTGTGCCTTTACGATAAATTTATCCGATACAGTATTATAGATTTTCCTTAACTTAATGACATTACTATTCGGGACTGAAAAACAAAATTTCGAAACAAAAATTGCTCGAAACTATTAATTCATATTAAAAACTCGTTCAAAATTCAAAAACTCAATACTAACCAAATTAAAGAATACACAAAGTAGTTTCGTGTTTGAATAAATTTCAGATTAAAATTAAGTAGAATTACACCGCAATTCATATTACTTTTTAAACAATTTCATAAAAACAATTCAAAAAACAAACAATTGCAACAATGTATCAATTCAGATTGAACAATACATTTTTGATTTAAATTTTCAATATTTCATCAAAATTACGAATTCACAAACCCACTACTCGCCTACTTTAATTTCTAATTAAAGAATACAATCAATAATATTGAAATCAAATTCAGTTATAAAGACAATAATAATCAAAACGGATTCTCATCTACTCAAATTAAAATTCCGAACTGGCGTATCATATTACATTGTTCTTTTAATTAATCTTTTTCACTAAATTCTAACGTTTTTGAAATAAAGGAAGAAAACTTTAAATTTTAGATTAATTAGTAAATCTAAAAAACTCAACAAAACCAATATTTAACGAAGTAGTTTCACGTGGAACATTTTATTTTAGATTAACGGTTTTGGATTTCAGATTGCAGTAACAAAACATTTATAAAACTCAAACCAAAAGGTTAAAGATAGATTACAGAACTATGCCTTGAACTAAAAAGGATATGGATCAAATACAACAATCAACAAATTATTTCATATTGTATTAATTTCAGAATAATCCATAAACAGAAAAACCCCAACAAAGTCGGGGTTTAACAAAGTAGTTTCACGTGGAACATATTATTTTTAGATTCTAGCTTTTATAAATTTAAGCGCTACAATCTGAAGTCTGCAATTATTATCTTCCCATGTAAATAAGCAAAACCGAAATATCACTAGGTGAAACTCCGCTTACTCTTGATGCTTGAGAAATTGTAACAGGACGAATTTTACTTAGTTTCTGCTTCGCCTCTATCGACATTGATTTGATTTTATTATAATCGAAATTCTCAGGAATTTTCACTTCTTCTAATCTCGTAAGCTTATCAGCATTATTTCTTTCTTTCTCGATATAACCTGAATACTTAACCTGAATTTCGGCTTGTTCCAGAATCTCCTGATCTAAGTCGTTTTCATTAATATATTCTTTAACCTTATCAAATTTCAAAATATCCTCTAATTCTATTTGCGGACGAGAGAAAACTTTAAACATTTTATCTCCTTGAGAAATCAAAGCCGTTCCTTTAGATTCTAAAATAGGATTTGCTTCTGCAACAGAAACACTCGTTTCTTTGAAGAAAGCAACCATTTTCTCAGACTCATTCAGTTTATGCTCCATTCTGCGTAAACGTTTCTCTGAAGCTAAACCTATTTCGTACGACATTGGAGTTAATCTAAAATCGGCATTATCCTGACGCAACAATGTCCTATACTCTGCGCGAGAAGTAAACATACGATATGGTTCTTCTGTTCCTTTCGTAATAAGGTCATCAATTAAAACACCAATATACGCTTCGTCGCGTTTTAAAATTAATGGAGCTTTTTCATGCACTTTTAAATGCGCATTTATTCCTGCCATCAATCCTTGTGAAGCTGCTTCTTCATATCCTGTTGTTCCGTTAATCTGTCCAGCAAAATACAAACCTTCGACTAATTTAGTTTCAAGCGTATGTTTTAACTGTGTTGGCGGAAAGTAATCGTACTCGATTGCGTAACCAGGACGGAAGAACTTCACGTTCTCAAAACCTACAACTGTACGCAACGCTTTAAACTGAATATCCTCTGGCAAAGAAGTAGAAAATCCGTTTACATAAACCTCACAAGTATTCCAGCCTTCAGGCTCTACAAATAATTGGTGACGTTCTTTATCAGCAAAACGATTAATCTTATCTTCGATAGATGGACAATATCTCGGACCAATACTTTTTATTCTTCCGTTAAACATTGGCGAACGATCAAAACCAGATCTCAAAATATCATGCACATCCAAGGATGTGTATGTCATATGGCAAGACCTTTGGTGAACCAAAGGCGAAGTGACATCAGAGTATGAAAACTTATCTGGTTTTGCATCTCCCTTTTCTTCGTTCATTTTAGAATAATCCAAAGAACGCCCATCAACTCGTGGAGGCGTTCCCGTTTTCATTCTTCCTGATTCAAAACCTGCTTGAACCAAATCTTCGGTGATTCCGTATGCAGCACTTTCGCCTGCTCTACCTCCACCAAACTGTTTGTCTCCGATATGAATCAAACCGTTCAGGAAAGTTCCGTTTGTCAAGACAACCGATTTAGAACGAATTTCAACTCCAAGAGAAGTTCTGATTCCTTTTATCTTTCCGTTTTCGATTATCAGACCTTTCACCATTTCTTGGTAGAAATCAAGATTTGGAGTTCCCTCCAACATCATTCTCCATTCTTCAGCAAAACGCATTCGATCACTCTGAACTCTTGGCGACCACATTGCTGGTCCTTTTGACTTGTTCAACATCTTGAATTGAATTGCCGTGCGATCGGAAACAATTCCCGAGTATCCGCCAAGCGCATCAATCTCACGTACAATTTGTCCTTTTGCAATTCCTCCCATCGCTGGGTTACATGACATCTGTGCGATGTTTTGCAAACTCATTGTTACAAGCAAAGTTTTAGACCCAAGATTCGCGGCCGCTGCCGCGGCCTCTGAGCCGGCATGTCCTGCGCCGACTACAATAACATCGTATTCTTCTAAAAACATTTTTTGATATGGATTTTTTCTGAATGCTTCGCATTCGAAACAACTCAGAAACAAATTAAAATTATTCATGTTCCACGTGGAACACACAAAGTAAAAATTTAAATTACATGTTCCACGTGGAACATGTAATCAAAAAAAGAGTTTTATAATTATAGTTCCACGTGGAACATTGCAATTTTCTCTTCTTCTTTAGAGCGCATTAAAGCAGCTTCACTCTCTGACTTATCCTTGTATCCACAGTAATGCAAGATACCATGAGCCAATACTCGCTTCAACTCATTCTCAAACGGAACATTAAAATCTAGAGCATTGTCACGAACTCGTTCTACAGAAACAAAAATATCTCCGTTTAGTTCGTTACCTACAGTATAATCAAAACTAATAATATCTGTAAGTGTGTCGTGGTTTAGATACTCTACATTTATCTTATGAAGATATTCATCGTCGCAAAATATATAACTTATCTCTCCTTCTTTTTTATTCTCTGAAAGAATCACAGCCGATAGCCATTCTTCAAACGCTTCTTCATTATTTAAAACGAAGTCTGTTTCGTAATTAAAATTGATCATTTTGTATTAAAGTATTCTTGAACCTTTTGATTAAAATTCGAGCGCAAAGGTAATGATTGTCTATTTAAAATCTCTATGCTATTTAAATAATCTGATAAGGGCGTTGGCAACGCATTCGATTGATTATTAAATTCTTTCCTATTTGTTTCGGATTGTCGCTTGTTCTCTTCACCTTGCTCCTGAACAGCATTATTTAGCTTTAATAATTCTTGTTGGATATTTAAAATACGCTGCATGTTTTCGTTCTTAAATCCTTTATTGAGGAGTTGCTTTTCTAGTTGCTTCATTTGTTCTAATGTCTTTTGACCATTTGGTCCTAGACCTTGTTTCTCTAATTCGTTTTGTAAAGCTTCTCTAAGACGAACTTGTTCTTTATAGATTTCCATTATCTCTTGAGCATTACCTTCGCCATCATCTCCATTGTCTCCAGATGTACCTTTCCCACCTGACTTAGGATCCTTGCCATCTTTACCATCTTTTCCTTTACCAGGCTCCTGCCCTTTCTCCATTCCTTCTTTCATTTTCTTTCCTAAACCTTCTTGCTTCTTCATGATATCTGGCAACTGCATTCCTTCTCCTTGACCCGGTTTAGGTTTTCCTGAACTAGGACTAGACATTGACATTTGCATATTGCTTAATAAATCACTCAGGAAATCTGCCAGTTTATTAGCTGATGAAACTGCGTATTGCTGGTGAGAAACTCCTTTAGGAATCTGAACATCGGTTAACGTTTCAAGAGCTTTGTCCATATTGTATTGTACGTTTCCAATTTCTTTAGTAACATCTTCTGCTACTTTTGGGTTACGTAAAGACAATGCAAACAAGCTATCATCGATATGCTTAAACTGTAACTTTAAATTTTGCTGTATCTTTATGTTCTTGTTAAATACAGATGATCCTAACTTAAGCGATTTAAATTGTAACATAACTGCTTCTTCTGATAATGAAAAAGCAAGAAGGTTATCAAGAATCTGACGCAACATTTTTACATCCTCTTCTAGTTGTTCCTGCTCCGAACCCTCCATTCCTTCTTTCATTTTCTCAGCCATCTCTTTCATTTTCTTGGCTGCATTTTTTTGTTTTGGTTTTGCTCCTGCGCTATTATTTTTCTTTAATTCTTCAGCTGCTTTCTTTAAATCATTATCAATATCTTTCTCTTTACTTGCGTCAGCTGGAATTTCCATAGGTGCTTTTAAAGATTTGTTTTCTTCTTTTAAATCCTTTAAATCTTCCTGAACCTTGTCAAATTCTTTATTGATTTCATCTTGTTTATCGGCAGTGTTTTCTTTTTCTTTATTAGAAAGTTGCTCTTGCTTATCGGCAAGTTTATCTAATTTATCTTTTAGTTGTTCTGCTTTTTTAGACACATAAAACCTCTTGGTAAGCTCTACCAATTGTTCTAGATTTCTAGATTGATTTTTAGAAACTTGTTTAAATTTATCTATCTTATCAAACAATTCATCACTCTTAATTTTATCATTTAGGTCTTTAAGTTCATCCAAAAGTTTTTGGTTTTTCTCTAAATCCTTATCAGCTTTATCTAAACGTTTTTGCAAATCGTCAATGGTTTGGTCTTTCTTTTCAGTCTTGAATTTATCTAGATTTTGCTTCATCTTCTCAGCAAATTCTTTCATCATCTGGTCTTGTTGTTTCTGACGTTTGACAAAATCGTTTACTTTTTGTTGGTCTTTAAATTCTAAATTATCCTTTTCTTTTCCTAGATTTTGAAGTTTTTCTAATTCAGAAATTTGCTTATCCTGACTTTTTAATGATTTAGATAAAGCATTAATATTACTATTTTGCATCTCTAAATCTTGTTCATGCAATTCATCTGTAGTAGCAACTCTATCTGAGAATACTAATGACTTTGCACTCTTGAAATTATGTGGTGCATCGTTATCAAAAACTTCAAAATAATATTCATAAGATACTCCTTGCTCTACAGGAAGATTACTCGGGAATGAGAAAACAAACTGATCGAATACATTGTTCTTAACTGCAATTGTTCCACGTTTGGCAGTGTTAGGTTTGTTACGCTCGTAGTATACAATTTGCAATTTTGACAAACCATAATCATCAGACAATTGTCCTAACATATAGTCTTTGCCTAGCTTTAAACTATCCGGAGCAACGCTCACATTAATAGTTGGGAACTGATCTTTGATAACTGAGAGCTGATAATTAAGCTTTTCGTAGTTTTTAACCTTGTTATTTGATGTAAGAATTTGATATTCTGTGTTTTGAGTTACATTTTTTGATAAAACAAAGCTATCATCTGCTTTAGTAAAAGGAATAGATGTAGTACCTTCTTTCCAATCTACGCTTTGAGTAGATTTAGTATTCATTTTCCAAGTTACTCGAGTACCTTCTGGCAAAATAGCATTACCAGTTCCGCTAATGGTTTCACTTTTCTTATTAAGATAAGATGGAAAATTTAACTGCATTTCGAAGTTTGCAATAGATGGAACTGTGATAACTTTTAATTCATATGATGGAGAAGTAACAAGATTACCTTCTACATAAAACTCAACATTAGTATTTGGTTTCTCAAACTTAAATTCAAATACTCCAGGTTTGGTCGATTCCATAAAATAACTTTCGTTTCCTATATGAATCATAACATTCTCAGGAATCACTTTACCTTCTGATTGTACCTGAAGAATAAAATCTTTGTTCTGTTCTGTTTGTAAATTAGAATTTAGAACAACAAATTTAAAAGGGGCTGGAGGCAAGAAAGCAGCATTAAAGTGCACTACTCTATTTAAACTTTGAGAAAGAATACTACTGTTTCCAGAAATATAAAAAACCAAAAAGAACAATATTGGTATTAAAGCTAATGGTAAATATTTCTTATTTGAATTAAAATTAATAGCATTACTAAACGGAATTGGTTGCAACGAATTAGCTTTTTGTTCTATTGAAGCCAACATTAATTCAGACTTTTCGATATCATTATCTGTAGCCGAAAGTTGCAAGAAGTTAGTCAGTTTATCATTTACTTCAGTAAAATGATTTCCTATAATTGCCGAAGCTTGGTTATAGTCAATCCCTTTTTGAAGTTTGAATAATTTAAAAAGCGGAAACATAATAAAACGAAACAGTAAAAAAACTTCCACGCATACAAAAGCACAGAACAAAAGTGTTCTTCCTACTGGCTTTAACCAAAGAAAATATTCGATGAAAATCGTAAATAAAAAATACAACAATCCAAAACCAGTGAAAAGAAGTAAACCTCTAATCAACTCATTGGTATAATATTTCTTGATAAAAGCTTCTAACTTTTGATATATAAATGGAACTGTTTTCACAATAGTATTCTGTTTTGCTTATAACCTATAAAAGTAACAATTATACTAATTGAAATTCCAAAAAATAAATTCCAAATTCCAATTATAGAGTTGGAATTTGGAATTAAAAAAATTGGAATTTAAGTAAAGTCGTATCTTTGCATTAAAATTTAAACAAATGTCAAAGCAAGTTCGTGTGCGTTTTGCACCAAGTCCGACTGGACCATTACATATTGGTGGTGTTCGTACTGCCCTATTTAATTATTTATTTGCAAAAAAACATAACGGTGTTTTTTATCTTAGAATTGAAGATACTGATCAGACCCGTTTTGTTCCTGGTGCCGAAGCTTATATTATGGAAGCTCTGGAATGGTTAGGAATTGCTCCGGATGAAACTGTTGGAAAAAATGAAAAATTTGGACCATACAGACAAAGTGATCGTAAAGATTTATACCAACAATATGCTGACCAATTGATCAATTCGGGTTGGGCTTACTATGCATTTGATACTCCAGAATCATTAGATGCTCATAGGAAACAACATGAAGCTGAAGGAAAAACATTTATATACAATCATCATAACCGCGAAAAACTAGATACTTCTCTAGTAATTTCTGCAGAAGAAACTGCTAAGAGAATTGCAAATGGAGAACATTATGTTATCCGTTTTAAAACTCCGGTTAACGAGACATTGCATTTACAAGATATTATTCGTGGTGAAGTTAAGTTTGAAACTAACCTTTTAGATGATAAAGTTTTATTTAAAAGTGATGGTATGCCTACTTACCATTTAGCAAATATTGTTGATGATCATTTGATGGAAACCTCTCATGTAATTCGTGGAGAAGAATGGTTACCATCTATGCCTCTACACGTTTTATTATACAGAGCTTTTGGTTGGGATGCTCCAGAATTTGCACACTTACCATTAATTCTGAAACCAATTGGTAACGGAAAATTATCTAAAAGAGATGGTGATAAACTTGGTTTCCCAGTATTCCCATTAGAATGGAAAACTGAAGAAGGTATTTCATCTGGTTACAGAGAGAAAGGATTTTTCCCAGAAGCTGTTATAAACTTCCTAGCTTTATTAGGTTGGAATGATGGAACTGACAAAGAAATATTTTCATTAGATGAATTAGTAGAAGCTTTTGATTTGAATAGAGTTCATAAAGCAGGTGCTAAATTTGATCCGGAGAAAAACAAATGGTTCAATCACCAACATTTGATAAAACAAAGTAATGAAGATTTAGCCAAAGACTTCACTCCTATTTTATTTGAAAAAGGTATTGATGTTTCAAAAGTAGATCTTGTTAGAATAGTTTCTTTGATAAAAGAACGTGCTCATTTTGTTTCTGAATTTTGGGAACTAAGTGATTTCTTTTTCCAGTCTCCTACATCTTTTGATGAAAAAGCAAGCAAAAACTGGAAAGAAGAAACTCCTGCTTTAATGCAAGAACTTACATCTGTTCTGGAAAATATTGAAGATTTTACATCTGTAAATATTGAAACTATAGTAAAAGATTGGATGACGAAAAATGAAATTGGAATGGGTAAAGTTATGCAACCTTTCCGATTAAGTTTAGTTGGAGCATTAAAAGGTCCTCACCTATTTGACATTGTTGAAATAATAGGAAAAGAAGAAACAATCTCAAGAATACAGAAAGCAATAGTAGCTTTGTAAAAACAAAAAATCTAATTAATATAAAAGCGCTAAGAACACCTGAAGTAGGTATTCTTAGCGCTTTTTTATTTTAATAAAAACATAACGCATTAAAATGGAAGAAATTTCGTAATTTGACCATTAATATTTAAACTAAATTTATCTGTTATGAACATTCCAATTATTCTTCTTTTAGTCTTCGGATTATTTATTTTCCTTTCTTCATTCTTTACAGTAAAACAACAAACATCTGTAATTATAGAACGTTTTGGAAAATTTCTTAGTGTAAGAACTTCCGGTTTACAATTAAAAATACCAATGATCGATAGAATTGCCGGACGTGTAAATCTTAAAATTCAACAGCTTGATGTTATCATCGAAACGAAAACTAAAGACAATGTTTTTGTGAAACTAAAAGTATCTGTTCAATTTATGGTTATCAAAGAAACTGTTTATGATGCTTTCTATAAATTAGAATATCCTCACGATCAAATCACATCTTATGTATTTGATGTTGTTCGTGCCGAAGTTCCTAAATTAAAACTGGATGATGTTTTTGAAAGAAAAGATGATATCGCTATTGCTGTAAAAAGAGAATTGAATGAAGCAATGACTACTTATGGGTACACAATCATCAATACTTTGGTTACTGATATTGATCCAGATATTCAGGTTAAAAATGCAATGAACAGAATTAACGCTGCTGATAGAGAAAAAACTGTTGCTGAATTTGAAGCAGAAGCATCTAGAATTAGAATTGTTGCTAAAGCAAAAGCTGAAGCTGAAAGTAAGAGATTACAAGGTCAAGGTATTGCAGATCAAAGAAGAGAAATTGCAAGAGGTCTTGTGGAAAGTGTTGACGTTTTAAATAAAGTTGGAATTAATTCTCAGGAAGCTTCAGCATTAATTGTTGTTACTCAACATTATGATACGTTACAAGCTATTGGTGCAGATGCAAATTCTAACTTGATTTTGTTACCAAATTCACCACAGGCAGGAAGCGATATGCTAAATAACATGGTTGCTTCTTTTAGTGCATCTAACCAGGTTGGCGAAATGATGAAGAAAACTAATAAAAAGGTTAAACCAAAAACTGAAACTAACCTAGATTATCAAGCTCCAGAAACTCCGGAAGCAATAGAATAATCAGAATTTATAAAATAAAAAAGAGGCTTAATTGCCTCTTTTTTTGTTCATAAACCAAGCTATCAAATAAGGGATAGCGGCTTGTATAATTTTTATATAAGAATTCGAAAGCATGTCTTTATAAGAACCCAAGAATCCATTTACTATATTTTTTGGTTCTAATGATTCTTTAGTTTTTTGAACACTAAGAACAAGCTTTTGATAATTGATTTGTTTTTCTAATTTAAGAATTTCCAATTCTCGTTCAATTTCAGCGTATGATGAGTATTTTTTAGTTTCCATAATTTAGTCGTTAAAAAAGATTTCTGAAAATTTTGACAAGATTGGTCCTTCTACCATTTTATCTCTTATAAAGAAAATAAGTATTGTAGCTATAAGATACAACCCTCCTACTATAAGAAAACCAAAAGTATAACTTCCTAAAGCGGCACTAATGGCAAATGCAGCAGCAACAGATCCAAATAACATAACCATACTGAAACCCAATAAGATTAAAATAAATTTGAATATTACTGTTGTAGATTTCATTGCTACTTTAAAACCCCACAACTTATAATAAGCCAGGTGACTATCAACATAAGCTTTCGCTTGATCCTGAATATTTTCGGTATGTTCTTTTAATTCTTCAAAAGCCATAATAACTATTTTAGTGATATTGATAAAAATACAAAGTACACAATGAAACCAATGTATTGTGATTCTTAAAATTAATTAATTTTTTTGAAACAATAACAATTAAAGTTCAATGTGTACTTTGCTTATGCCTTAAAACAGGCTATTTATTTTTGCAACTTAGCGTTTTGAGTTTTCAAATCGGCCAATTTAGTTTCTAAAAATGAAATTACTTCTTCTGTTTTGTAGCTCATATTAGAAAGTAGATTTTCGTAAGTTCCATCTAAATCTTCTTTTGCATTCAAAAACTTGTCACGTAATCCTTCAGTAGAATGTTCTAATTTATGTTTTAAATTATGTTTTGCATCATCGATTCCGTGTTTAATACGTCCTCTGGTTTTTGAACCTTTATCTGGTGCAAACAAAATTCCAATTCCTGCTCCAATCGCTGCACCTGTAAGAAGTGCTAATATTGTGTTTCCTGTGTTGTTTGACATAACTATAATTTTTAAAAGTTAATACTAAAGATAATCTTTTTTTTACAAATAAAATTCTAGGGAATAATGTTTAATATAATTTTAATATACATAAGCAACTGCTTGGTACTTACCATCTGGTTTTTCGACAATTGCCACAAACGGATATCCATTATCTGCAGACTTAGTTTTGATACGTCTTTCTGTTTGTTCCTTTAATGCTAAAGGAGACTCCCCTTTTGTTTTTGTGGATAACCCTGAAAAAGTTTCAACTTCTTTTAGTCCAATAGTTTGGCTAGGTTTTAAAACTTTAACCGAACTATAATCCTTTTTATCAGATACTGTAATTTTTGGAGAAATAGATTCTGATTTAGAACTTGCTTTTTCATTAAGAGAAGAAACCGCATATTTACTAATAGTAAATTGTTCTGAACTTCCGTTTAATGAATAGTAAAGAAGATCATTATCTTGTTTTATATAGTTAACATCTAATTGTTCTCCGTTATGTTTGATTATTTGATGCGTTTGCGAAAAAGCAAAACTCGTAAATAATATTCCTAGTATTAAAAATTTGATTTTCATAAATACTGCTATTAAGTTTATAATATAAAATTAAGCCTCAATAAAGTATATCATAAAAAATGAAATAAACAATTTTGAAAATAATCAAAAAATCAATTTAGGCGATTTTGGTAATCATGAAATAAAATTGAAAAACACTTTAAATAAAAAAATATTATCAAAACTAAATCACAATCTAAATACGAACGATAAATTAATTTTAAGAATTTCATCTAAAACTATTCAAAAACTAGAATTTGCATTAAGATCAAATTCTGAAGTTTGAAAAATAATTTTGTAATCATAGCCCACTCCATTTTTATTTTAAAATGAATAAATTCATTTTCTAAAAATTTACTTATTTGGCTTTTTATAAAAATAACACTTTCACGGACATTTTTGTGTTAACAACCCGTTAAACCATCTTAATTTTGACGAAAAATTAAAATAAAGCTCGTCATTCAATCTTTTTCAGGAAACCAATATTAGAGTTATCCAATTTCTAAAAACGTCTTAAAATCAATATATGAAAGCTGTTTTTAATCTATAAAAACTATTAAAATCTATAAATCTATAATAAATATTAATAATAGTTAAAAACTTAAATAATATTCTTTAATATAATTAAAACTGATATATTGTTTTCATACTAATTATGCAATGAAATTTTCTAGTTAGTAGAATTGTATTTTTAGAGGGATCGAAATAATCTTAGAAAACCAATTTTTTTTAAATTCAAAAAGTAAAATACTTACTCCGTAAAAAATTGAATTATAAATCGACTGAAATGTATGAAAATTGGAAAGGATATGTACTTATAAACATTTCTATGTTAACAACGAGAAAATCATCTTAAAATCGGGTCTAAAATTAAAATAAAGAGCGCTATTGAATTATTTTTACAAAACCAATAATAGAGTTATCTTAATCTTAAAAACGTCTTAAAATCAATATATGAAAGCTGATTTTAATCTATAAAAACTATATAAAATTTCAAAACAATAACTAATACAAATAATAAATAAAACAACATATAATAAACAATTACATAAATAAAATTGATAATTAATTTTCATCCTATTTTTAAAGTTGGGAGAATTATTTTTTGATTTGTCAAAATGATTTCAAAACATGAAATTGTAAAATCAAAATTGTAAAACAGTAGCTAAGTGAAAAATTGAATTGAATATCGTGCAAAATGAATCAGAATTGCAAAGATCCTATACTTATAAACATTTGGATGTTAACAACAACAAAATCATCTTAAAATTAAGTCTAAAACTAAAATAAAGAACGCTAATTAATTATTTTTATAAAAACGATAATTATATTGACTGATTATTAAAAACGTCTTAAAATCAATTTATGGAGGTCGATTTTAATCTGAGAAAACTATTAAATTTTACTTTTTAATAGAAATTATAAATAATAAAAAAAGCGCTTATTAAAAGCGCTTTTCGATAGATTATATTTATTTATAAATTTCACTAATCTGAGATATAATTAAAATTTCATTTTCCGAAGCATTTTTAGGAACATTTGCTTCTAATTTTAAAAAATCACTGTAAAAACTATTCTTAATATCAAGATCATTTAAATCTCTTGAATTTAAAAGAGCTTCATAACGCACATGTGTAGATTCACTTCTTAGCGACATTGTAAATAATTTTTTGATATCTTCTTTATCAAAATCATAATATTTTAAATGTGAAAATTTCAAAATGAATTGAGCAAATAACAAAGAACTCTTATTATTATTAATATTCTTCTTTAATGAATTTTGTAATAAAGAAAAACTAGAAATGTTCTTGATACTCTCAGCAATTGTTTTTTCAATTACTAAACGTTCATCAGCAGTTTCAACTTTAAAATATTTATTGATATCTTTTAAAGAATTATTAATGCTATTTTCTTCTTTTTTACCTTTTTCTTCCCAAGCATCTTTAAGTCCAACAGTCTTGTTAAACACTAATTTTGAAGGAGTTGAATCTTTATCAACAGTAAAATAACCTAAACGTTGAAACTGAAATTTATCTTCATTTTGAGCTGTAGCTAAACTTGGTTCAACAAATCCAGTAACAATTTCTAGTGAATTTGGATTTACAAAATCTAAGAAATTTTTCTCTTTATAACTGTCTGGAGCTTCATCTATAAACAAACGATCATATAAACGAACTTCAGCTTCTACTGCATGTGCAATCGAAACCCAATGTAACGTTCCAGATACTTTGCGTTGGCTTGCTTCACTTCCACTTCCACTTAAAGAATCAGTATCATAAGTAACATGAATTTCTGTAATATTTCCTTCAGCATCTTTTATAACACTTTCTCCTTTAATGATATAAGCATTTTTAAGACGTACTTCTTTTCCTAATGTTAAACGGAAAAATTTAGCAGGAGCTTCTTCCAGAAAGTCTTCTCTTTCTATATATAATTCTCTTGAAAATGGTACTTTTCTGAATCCAGCAGTATCATCTTCTTGGTTATTTTCTGCGTCAAGCAACTCTTCTTTTCCTTCAGGATAATTAGTAATTACCAATTTTACAGGATCTAAAACAGCCATTACACGAGGTGCAATTTTGTTTAAATCTTCACGAATACAAAACTCTAAAACGGATACACTTATTAAATTATCACGTTTTGCAATTCCTGTAGAATTAGCAAAATTACGTAATGAAGCAGCAGTATATCCTCTTCTTCTTAATCCAGAAATTGTTGACATTCTTGGATCATCCCAGCCATTAACATGGTGTTCTTTAACTAGTTGTTGTAATTTTCTTTTACTTACAACAGTATGTGAAAGATTACGTCTTGCAAATTCTCTTTGCTTAGGACGTAGTTTATCTTCATCTATAATTTGATCTAAAAACCAATCGTATAATTCACGATGAGGCAAAAATTCTAATGTACAAAATGAGTGTGAAATACCTTCTAGATAATCACTTTGTCCGTGTGCCCAATCGTACATTGGGTATATTTTCCAGGCATCTCCAGTTCTATGATGTTCTTTATGTAAAATTCTGTACATAATAGGGTCACGCATCAACATATTGGTAGATTTCATGTCTATTTTTGCACGCAAAATATGAGTTCCAGCCTCAAATTCTCCATTTCTCATTCTTTCGAATAAGTCTAGATTCTCTTCTACAGAACGATTTCTATATGGGCTATCTGTACCTGTTGTAGATGGAGTTCCTTTTTGAATAGCCATATCTTCAGAAGATTGACTATCAACATAAGCTTTATCTTTTTTAATTAATAAAACTGCCCAATCATATAATTGTTGAAAATAATCGGATGCATAACGCTCTTCTGACCAAGTATAACCTAACCATTCAACATCATTTTTTATTGCATCAACAAATTCTTGTTCTTCTTTTTCAGGATTAGTATCATCAAAACGTAAATTCACAGGAGATTGATAATCAAGTCCTAATCCAAAATTTAAAGCAATAGAACTTGCGTGACCAATATGTAAATAACCATTTGGTTCTGGTGGAAAACGAAAATGAAGTTTATTTTTTGATAGACCTGATTTTAAATCTTCTTCTATGATTTGTTCAATAAAATTGAGTGATTTTTCTTCTGATGCCATTATTTTATAGTAATTTTAGCAAAGATAAAAAAATAGATGATAGATTGAGATTTGGGCCTAAGAGACTTTGAATTAAATTTATTGCTATTTTTGCATAAATAATCAAAGTTATGAGACAATTAACTGTTACAATACCAGACGATTTTTACGAAACTTTTATTAGTTTTTTCAAACATATTCCAGATGTTTCTATAGACGAAAACACTCCGAATGAAATTCCGTTATGGCAGCAGGAAATGGTTTTAGAACGTATGAAAAATGCCAAACCAGAAGATTATATAAGTTGGGAAGAATCTAAAAAAAAGCTCAACGCTAAATGGAATAAATAAATGTATGAAATAATTATTCTATTATGTGCTGACTTAGAAGTAGATGAAATTGCTGAATATTATGAATCTTTAACTAATGGACTGGGAACAAAATTCTTTAATGAATATCAAGATTACGTAGAAACTTTAAAGACCTTTCCTTTTTTTGAAGAAAAATATAATATTGTTCGTACTTTACCTTTAAAGAAATTACCTTATACAATTCATTTTACAATTGATGAAAACGAGAAATTAGTTTCCGTACTGGCTGTAACATCCAATTACCAAAATCCAAATATTACAAGAATAAAATTATAAAAATGGGAATTATTAAACTAAAAAATATCCGTACTTTTTCTTACCACGGATGTTTAATTGAAGAAGGAAAAATTGGATCTGACTATGAAGTGAATTTAGAAATTCATGCCAATTTAAGAAAATCTGCCGAGTCAGATCATCTTGCCGATACTGTTGATTACGTACATTTAAACAAAATTGTGGAAGAAGAAATGGCAATTAGATCTAAATTATTAGAACATGTAGCCAAAAGAATCATTACAAGAGTACTAGAAGAGATTCCGATGATCACAAAAACAATAGTAGAGGTTTCTAAAATTAATCCTCCTATTGGTGGTGATGTTGAGTCGGTTACAATTAGAATGAAAGAAACTAGAAAGAAGTAAAATTATTTCTTTTAATAATTTTTAAAAATAGTTGGCTTTAAGTTTTTAAAATTTAAAGATTATGGTTACTTTTGCCATCCGTTCAACAATGGCGTCGTGGCCGAGCGGCTAGGCTGGGCTCTGCAAAAGCTCCTACTCCGGTTCGAATCCGGACGATGCCTCAAAAAGAGATACAGAAATGTGTCTCTTTTTTTTGTGCTTAATTTTTACTACTTTATGTCAGATTGAACGGAATTGAAGTCTTATATGAGAGTGTAATTATCTTTGTAAAATTTTTGAACTTTGACAAAGAGTTTCAAAGCTTTTAAACATAAAAAAACCTCTCATAATGAGAGGTTTAAAACTATAATTTGCAGTTATTAATAATTACTTTTCTATCTTCTCAAAAGCATGTTTAACCATTTCTTTTTCTTTTGGAAACCATCCTTGAATAATTAAAACAAAACCAAAAATCATTAGAACAACACTTATTCCTTTTTTAATTTTAAGAATATTAGATGGTGTCATCTTAGACTTTAATTGCTTTGCTAAAACAATTTTAATACAATCTATAACTAGATAAGTTACTACTACTGTAACAAAAAATGTCATCATTCTAGAAGTTTGCATTTCTAATTTTGGACCGATTGAAATAATGATCGCAACCCAAAAACCAAGAACTCCAATGTTAATAACGTTTAGGAAAAAACCTTTTACAAAAAGACTTCCGTAGTTTCTTTTGATAATGTCACGGTCTATTTCTTCGTCATTTATTTTCTCTTCTTTCTTGAGTTGTACAAACGAAATAATACCATAAGCTAACATGATTATACCACCAAAAATAAAAAGAGCTGGTTTATCTTGTAAACTTTTAATTAATCTATAACTTCCTAAATAAGCTATAGCTATAAAGAAAATATCTCCTAGAATTACACCTAAATCAAAAACCAATGCAGCTCTAAAACCTTTGGTAATACTTGTTTCAAGTAATATAAAAAATACTGGGCCTACCATAAAGCTTAAAAATACTCCCCATGGAATCCCTGCTAAAATATCATTTATCATTAAAATACAATTTCGATTTATTCTTCTTTCTCTTCAATCTTACCGCCCAGAACCGTTTTTTGGTTAATTTGTTTTGGTTTACCATAGATGTAAATATAGCCTCCAGCGTTAACTTTTGCATCAACTAAGGTAGTAGCATAGATTTCAGCATTTCCTCCCGCAGAAACGTTTATTGTCGTTTGTGAGGTATGTAATGTTCTTGCTCTAAGAATTCCTCCTGAACCTAAATTAGCAACTTGTGTTTTAGCATCTCCAGATACTTTTATAATTCCTCCAGAAACAGCTCTTACTTTGGCATTATCAACATCTAAAATTACATTGATTTCTCCTCCTTCTTTAGAGTTTAAATCAATTGTTGTTTGCTTGAAAGTTTCTTTACTAGAAACAATACTTCCTTCGCTTACATCAATGCTTTCGATACGTTTGTAATAAAGCTGGATAGAAACATCATCTCCTGACATTAATTTAGGAAAAGGCATTCTTAGTTTTAGTTCTCCGTTTTTATTAACAACTTCTACTTCACTTTCTCTTTTTCCTTTTATAACTATCTTGTTTTCTGAACTTTCAATTAATGTAATACTCAATTTATCGAATACTTTCACTTTATCAAAATCCCCTAAACTTTTGGTTACCTGACCAAATGACATTTGTACAAATAAAATTGCAACTCCAATCAAAATCTTTTTCATGTTTTCCCTTTTTAATTTTTACTATTTATTCTGCTCTTCTTAAAAAATGAAAATCTAATTGTTTTTTAACTAAATCAGCATTTTTTACTTTAACGTAAATCTCATCGCCTAATTGTAATATCTTATCTGAAGTAGCTCCAACAAGCGCATACTGTTTTTCATCAAATGTATAATAGTCATCTTTTATCTCTCTGATTCTTACCATACCTTCGCATTTATTAGAAACAATTTCAACATAAATTCCCCATTCTGTAACTCCAGAAATAACACCCAGGAATTCTTCGTCTCTATGATCTTGCATGTATTTAACCTGCATGTATTTAATACTATCACGCTCAGCATTTGTAGCTAAACCTTCCATATTTGAACAATGTAAACACTTGGTTTCATATGTTTCTTCATCTACAGATTTTCCTCCGTCTAGATAATACTGCAATAATCTATGTACCATAACATCTGGATAACGACGTATTGGCGATGTAAAATGGCTATAATAATCAAAAGCTAAACCATAATGACCAATATTATCTGTCGAATATTTGGCTTTACTCATACTTCTAATAGCAAGAGTATCAATTAAGTTTTGTTCTTTTTTACCATTAACTTCTTCCATTAAAGCATTTAATGATTTAGAAATATCTCCTTTATTTCGGAAATCTATCTTGTAACCAAACTTAGCAATTACGGATTGCATTGCAATTAATTTATCTTCATTTGGTTCATCGTGAATTCTATAAACAAATGTTTTCTTTTGTTTGCCAATGTATTCGGCAACTTTTCTGTTTGCCAAAAGCATGAATTCTTCGATTAAATGATTGGCATCTTTCGAAACTTTAAAATAAACTCCTTCTGGTTCTCCTTCGGCATTCAAATCAAATTTAACTTCGACTTTATCAAAAGAAATAGCTCCATTGGCCATTCTTTTCTTTCTTAAAATCTTAGCTAATTCATCCAGTTTTAAAGTTGCATTTACAATTTCGTCCGAAACTACATAAGAACTTCCTGTAATAGAAGTTTCTTCTGGAATTGTATTATCTTTTGTTTCAATAATATATTGTGCTTCTTCATAAGCAAATCGCTGATCAGAATATATTACTGTTCTACCAAACCATTGGTTAATAACTTGTGCATTCTCTGATACTTCAAAAACTGCCGAGAAAGTATATTTCTCTTCGTTAGGTCGTAATGAACATGCAAAGTTAGATAACACTTCTGGTAACATTGGTACTACTCTATCTACTAAATATACTGATGTTGCACGTTGATAAGCTTCATCATCAAGGATAGTTCCTTCCTCCAGATAATACGAAACATCAGCAATATGAATACCTATCTCGTAATTTCCGTTTTCTAATTTCTTGAAAGATAAGGCATCATCAAAATCTTTTGCATCTTTTGGGTCTATCGTAAACGTAAGCGTATCTCGCATATCACGACGCTTAGCAATTTCGCTTTCTTGTATGGATGTATCTATTTTTTGTGCATAAACTTCTACTTCTACTGGGAAATCTGATGGTAAACCATATTCAGCCAAAATAGCATGAATCTCGGTATCGTGTTCACCAGGTTTTCCTAAAACTTTAACCACTGATCCAAACGGGCTATCAGCTCTTTTTGGCCAATCTTCTATTGTAACTAAAACAACATCACCATTTTGTGCCTCACCTATTTTATCTTTTGGAATAAAAATATCAGTGTACATTTTAGGATTTGCAGTAGAGACAAAAGCGAAGTTGTTCTGAATGTCAATAACTCCAACAAAGTCAGTTTTATTTCTTTCAATTACTTCAATTACTTCTCCTTCAGGACGTTTCCCTTTTCTTCTATTATAAACGTAAACTTTTACTTTATCTTTATCTAGTGCACGATTTAAATTATTTGTAGGGATAAAAACATCTTCAGTAAAATCAGGACAAATAAAATATGCTGTTTTACGACTTGTCATATCAATCGTACCTTCGTAATAATCCTGACTAATTGCTTTGATTAAATATTTACCTGGTTCTGATTCTACAATCTTATTTTGAGAAGCCAGAATCTTTAAATCTTTTATAATTTGGTTACGACTTTTAGTATCGTCTAGTTCGAGCTTCGCTCCTATTTGTTTGTAATTAAATGGTTTATTAGCATGTTGCGATAAAATTTTTATAATCTTACTTGAGAAATCTTTCTCATTCTTTATCGGTTTTCTAATTTTCTTACTCATATATCTTTTCTTATAAGGTTTAAAATTACAAAGAAGATATCAGATAATACTTTTTAGGGTACATTTTATTAAAAATATAACTTTCAAAGGGAGATATTTATTGATTTTCAAAGGTCATTTGTAATTAGCATACTTAAATTACTGTTAGCTACAAATTTTTAATAATGCCCATTTCGTATCTTTACGAAAAGACCTTTATGGAAAGCTTTAAAACTATTGCTACATTCAATTATCTGCACGAAACAGTCGTTCTAAAACACTTACTAGAACAAGAAGACATTCCATACTACCTGGAGAACGAAATGACCTTATCGGTGGCTCCTTTTTACTCAGCAGCTTTGGGCGGGATCAAACTCAACGTTCATCCAGAGGATTTCGAAAGAGTTCAGGAAATTCTTGACAACCTCAATAATCCACTTTCAATCGTTTAAATTCAAATTCTCAAATTTTTTTTCTTTTTAAATTTTCAAAGTTGTCAACATATATTATATATATAAAAAAGAAAAATTTAAATTTAATTAATTTTTGGTTGTTATTATAGTGTGTTAATATGTCATATAAATTTATTTTTAAAAGCATTGAAATGAAGTTTCTCTTAGTTATATAGAGTTATTAACATACTTATATTTTGTTAAAGGATTAATTTCTAAGACTTTTTAGATTTTAATTAACATTGGTTAACAACCTAAAATGAATTCATTTTGTAGATAACTTCATATGTTGATATTTGTTGAAAATGTACTTTTTGATATTGATAACTTTTCTAAAAATTCACCAAACTTTATTAGGTTATTAAGTTCCAGTTTTGGATTAGGTTTTTTTATGACACAACCAAAAAAAACTTCTAATTTTCTTTCTGTAGTTATTAACAAAAGATGTTAATTTAAAGTTAACTGAATATCAACGAATTAGCTTTTGCTATTAACAATATAAAATTTTAACAAAAAAGATGTTTATTTTTCATTGATTACTAGATACTTATAGCGTTGTTAATAATGTTAATAAGTGTTAAGTTTTTGATATGAAGTGAGTTATATATTAAGCTTTTTCTAATACAAATTTCATCAATAAGTACGAATTACTAAAACTATGTTTTTAAAAGTTATTAAGTAAAAAATTAGGGAAAATTAGGGAAATTCGTGGCAACCATTTATTAATTAGTTAAATTTGCACTACACAACTTAATATAACTTAATAATGAAAATTTCAATAGGAAACGATCACGCAGGACCAGAATATAAAAAAGCAATTGTTGCTATGCTTAAAGCAAAAGGACATGAGGTAACTAACTATGGTACAGATTCTGAGGATTCTGTAGATTATCCAGATTTTGGTCATCCTGTTGCTACAGATATATCTGAAGGTAAGGCAGATTTTGGAATTGTTATTTGCGGAAGCGGAAACGGAATTGCAATGACTGTTAATAAACACCCGAAAGTAAGAGCTGGTTTATGTTGGACTAAGGAGATTGCTTATTTAACTCGTTTACACAACGATGCTAATATTATTAGTATTCCAGCGCGTTTTACATCGATTCCACAAGCAGTAGAAATAGTTGAAACGTTTTTAAATACTGAATTTGAAGGTGGAAGACACCAAAATAGAGTAAATAAGATTGCTTGTCAGTAAAAAGTTCAAAAAAACGGGTGCTTCGCACCAATAAAATAGTAAGCCGGGCGGATTTTAAAATTCACCCGGTTTTTTCGTTTAAAAAAACTGGTTTTAATTGATTGATAAATAAGTGTTTGTGGAGTTGTTAACAATAAATAACAACACTCTTTATTAATGGATTTGATTAACGAAACAGTACCTTTTGATTATAATTATTAAGGACAGTACTTCTAATTTATTACAAAAGAAGGTTTAGTTATTTTATGTTTATATAATACCATTGTTAATAATGAATATTGTAGATCTACTATTAGTAAATTTAAAAAAAATATTAGATTTAATTATTTGACAAATAGCTATTTATGGAGTTGTTAACAATTGGAATAATAACACACTTTATTAATGGATTTGATTACCAAAACAGTACCTTTTGATTGTGATTATCAAGGACAGTTCTTCTATTTATTATAAAAGAAGGTTTAGTTATTTTATATTTATATAATACCATTGTTAATAATGAATATTGCAATGTAGTATTGGTAAATTCTTAAAAATGTTAGATTTAATTATTTGATAAATAGCTATTTGTGGAGTTGTTAACAATGAAAAAACAACACTTTTTATTACTAGATTTGATTAAAACAACACAATTTTTTGATTGCAATTATAAAGTCAGCATTACTATTTGAAGAAAATAATATAGAGTATTTAATGAAGGAAGGAAGTTTGCTCGTTTTATGTTTGAAGAATAGCATTACTAATAAGAATCTAACAAAAAAAACTCGAAGTAAATCTTTAAAATTTTTAGATTTAATTATCTGATAAATAGGTTTTTGTAGAGTTATTAACAACATAAAAACAATACTATTTATTGTTACTTACCATAAACCAAACAAGAGTTTCTGCATCACAGTAATAAAAAAATATAAGGAAAGCGATTACTACCTGAAGGAGGATAATACCTGCATATTTTATCATAAAAGAAGGTTTACTCGTTTTATGTCTAAACAATAACATTGCTAATAATAAACCAACAGAACCGCCAAGAGCAGTTATTGAAAACAGCATATTTTCGGATATTCTACGTTTATGTTTAACAGCTAAATATTTATCGTATCCGGCTAAGATAAAAGCAATACTATTTACAACAAAAAAATACACTAATAAAACTTTCATTGGCTTAAAATTAAAAACAAAGATATTATTTTAGTCCCATCAAAATTTAGGGAAAGAATATAAATAATGTAATTCATAATCAATGAGTCCAGTACAATTATTTGAGCAAAAAAAAGTAAGAAGCCATTATGATGCTGAAAAGGAAATTTGGTATTTCTCGGTAATTGATGTGATTGAGATTTTAACAGGAACTGATAGACCTAGAAAATATTGGGCAGATTTAAAAAATAAACTTTTAAAAGAGGGAAGTGAAGTGTCCGATTTTATCGGACAGTTGAAAATGGAAGCAGCTGACGGTAAACAAAGAATTACAGATGTAGCTGATACTAAACAACTTTTACGATTAATTCAATCTATTCCTTCTCCAAAAGCAGAACCTTTTAAACAATGGTTGGCTAAAGTAGGCTATGAAAGGATTCAAGAATTGGCTGATCCGGCTCAAAGTTTAGATCGCGCCCGCGAAAATTGGCAAAATTTAGGACGCAGCGAAAAATGGATTCAACAACGAATGACAGGGCAGGAGACACGTAATAAATTGACTGATTACTGGAAAGAATCTGGAGTAGAGAAGAAGGACGAATTTGCGATGCTGACAAATATTATTCACCAAGAATGGACTGGATTATCTGTAAAGAAGCATAAGGAAGTAAAAGGATTAGAATCTCAAAATTTAAGAGACCATATGCCTGAAGCGGAACTAATTTTCACCGCTTTGGCAGAACTTTCTACTCGACAAATTGCTGAAAGTGATGAAGCAAAAGGACTTATAGAAAATGCGAAAGCAAGTAAAAAAGGAGGAGCAATTGCAAAAAATGCACGTATAGCTTTAGAAGATAAAACAGGAAAAAGTGTAGTAACAGGAGAAAACTTTTTACCTCCTGAAAAAAAAAAGCTAAAGTAAATTAGAATTAAAATATTTAGTTCAATTTTGATAACGTTAAACCAATAAATAACTAAAACCATTGCAAACTTTGTAAAACACTTTGCATCTTTGTGGTTAAAATTAAATAAGAATGACTAATATTCAATTCATTGCTAAGTCTGTTCAAACAGCAGCGATTAACATTCAAAACACAGTTAAATTATTAGAGGAAGATTGTACGATTCCGTTTATTTCAAGATATCGAAAAGATACTACAGGAAATCTTGACGAAGTTGTAATTGAGCAAATTGCAAAACTGCAAAAAGAATACGAAGTTATTGTAAAACGTAAAGAAGCGGTTTTAAAATCGATAGAAGAACAAAAATCACTTACGCCTGAATTAAAGCAAAAAATAGAACAAAGTTTTGATTTACAAGAGATAGAGGATTTTTATCTTCCGTTTAAAAAGAAGAAAAAAACAAAAGCCGATGTGGCGCGTGAAAATGGACTTGAGCCGTTGGCTAAAATTATCATGTCGCAAGGCAATGATGATGTTGATTTTATTTCGACTCAATATATTAATGAGAATGTTATAAACGAAGAAGCTGCTTTGCAAGGAGCTCGTGATATCATTGCCGAATGGATTAACGAAAATATTTACGTTCGTAAGCAATTACGTAGATTGTACCAACGTAAATCGACAATTGCAACAAAGGTTGTAAAGACTAAGAAAGATGATGAAAATGCACAAAAGTTCAATCAGTATTTCGATTGGTCAGAACCATTGACAAAAGCACCATCACACCGATTATTGGCAATGCTTCGTGCTGAAAACGAAGGATTTGTAAAAATGAAAGTCGAAGTTGATATTGACGAAGCTTATGATGTTATTGATGAACTGGTTATAAAAGGACAAAATAACACAACACCACATATACAGTTAGCGATTGAGGATAGTTATAAACGGTTGTTGAATCCTGCTATAGGAAATGAGACTTTGCAAGAGGCCAAAGCCAAAGCTGATGCTAATTCTATTCAGGTTTTTGCTAATAATTTAGGACAGTTATTGCTTGCGCCGCCACTTGGGGAAAAACGAATTTTAGCTATTGATCCAGGATTTAGAAGTGGTTGTAAAGTGGTTTGTCTGGACGAAAAAGGAGATTTGTTATACAATGAAACCATCTATCCGCACGCACCACAACATGAAGATGCTATGGCGATGAAAAAAATTCGCTCGATGGTAAACTCTTATAAAATAGATGCAATTTCTATTGGTAACGGAACAGCTTCACGTGAAACAGAGTTCTTTATCAAAAAAATAGCGTTTGATAAACCGGTTCAGGTATTTATAGTTTCTGAGGCTGGAGCATCGGTATATTCGGCATCTAAAATTGCTCGTGAAGAGTTTCCTGATTATGATGTTACGGTTCGTGGATCGGTTTCTATAGGGCGACGACTTTCGGATCCATTGGCAGAATTGGTAAAAATTGATCCAAAAGCAATTGGGGTAGGACAATATCAACATGATGTTGATCAATCAAAATTAAAGGAAGAACTAGACAATACCGTAATTCGTTGTGTGAACTCGGTGGGAATAAACATAAACACGGCGAGTAAGCACTTATTAAGTTATGTGAGTGGAATAGGAGAGAAGCTTGCCGAGAATATTGTACAATATCGTTCGGAAAACGGCCCTTTTGAAGATCGTAAACAATTAAAAAAAGTACCTCGTTTAGGCGATAAAGCGTATCAACAAGGAGCTGCTTTTATTAGAATTACCAATGCAAAAAATCCGCTGGATAATTCGGCAGTACATCCTGAAGCATACGGTATTGTTGAAAAGATGGCTAAAGATTTAAAACTAACAGTTAATGATCTTATTGCTAATAAAGAAAGAACAGCTTTAATTAAACCAGAGAATTATATCACGCCAGAAATTGGTTTATTAACATTAAAAGATATCATCAAAGAATTAGAAAAACCAGGCTTGGATCCTAGAAAATCGGCTAAGGTTTTTGAATTTGATCCGAATGTAAAAACGATAAAAGACGTAAAAACTGGAATGATATTACCTGGAATTGTTAATAACATCACCAACTTTGGTTGTTTTGTTGACATTGGTGTTAAAGAAAGTGGATTGGTTCATATTTCTCAACTTAAAGCTGGTTTTGTAAGTGATGTAAACGAAGTAGTAAAACTACATCAACATGTAGATGTAAAAGTGACTGAGGTTGATGAAGATAGAAAGCGTATTCAGTTAACAATGATATTATAAAACAAAAAAATTCGAAATCCCAATATATTTATTGGGATTTCGAATTTTAAGACTTGAGAACTTAAAAGTCTATTTTTTTTCTTCTTCTTCTTTTTTATCAGCAGGTTCTTTGTTATCGTCTTTTGCAGCGTTTTTAAATTCTTTAATTCCACTACCTAAACCTTTCATTAATTCTGGAATTTTTTTACCTCCAAAAAGTAATAAAACAACTGCTAATATAACAAGGATTTCTGTAACACCTAATCTTCCCATGATTGAATAATTAATTGCCGGAGCAAATTTGTATATAATAAAAGCAAAGGTATACAGAATTAGTTAATATGAATTGGTTTTATTATAAAAAATTTATTTCTTGTTAAGTTAAATATTTAATAAAAACCTATTTTAAAGGCAGTCCTATTGCATTTTGTCCGTTTTATCAACAGTATTAATTATTATATTTGTCAATTAAAGTACCACGATGTCTGAGAAAAAATTAAAACGAATCAAGTTTAGAAAGAAATTGTTTGTCAAAAACCGTTTGGTTATTTTGAACGAAGATACTTTTGAAGAAATTTTTTCTTTCAAACTTAACCTCATGAATGTTTTTGTGGTAGCCACTCTTGGAGCAATTTTTTTAATATTAATTACAACTTTTATTATAGCATTTACTCCGTTAAGAGAATTTATACCAGGATATTCATCAACAGAATTAAAGAGAAATGCAACTGAATTAGCTCTAAAATCTGATTCATTAACGGTGGCGTTAAAGAAAAATGAAACTTATATTAAAGCTATTCAAAAAGTGCTAACAGGCCAATTAGAATATGCTAAATTTAATAAAGATTCAATCTTGTCGAGTGTTGAAGTAAAAGAGGAAGATGTAAACTTAGCTCCATCCGAAGAGGAATTAAAACTGCGTGAGGAAGTGGCAAACGAAGAAAAAAAGGAAAACACTAGTTCTGTTAAAAAGAATAAAAGTGATAAAAAACAAAAGTAAAGAATGTCTATAAAATCAGTCGCTGCAAAATTATTTGCCAGCAAAATTTATAACAATACACAGGCTTGGGCCAAAAAACCTGTCGAAACTCAAATGAAGGTTTTTAAGAGTTTGATAAATGGGGCAAAAGATACTGAGTTTGGAAAAGATCATCACTTTGATAAAATAAAAACCATTCAGGATTTTAAAAACTATGTACCTGTAAGAGATTACGAAGATTTAAAGGGATATATAGATAAAGTACGAGTAGGAGAGAAAGACATTCTCTGGAAAGGAAAACCACTTTATTTTGCTAAAACATCTGGTACAACTTCGGGAGCAAAGTATATTCCGCTTACCAAAGAATCAATGCCATATCATATTGAAGCTTCAAGAAATGCGATTTTGCATTATATTCATGAAACGGGAAATGCTGATTTTGTAGATGGTAAAATGATTTTCTTGCAAGGAAGTCCTGAATTGATAGAAAAAAACGGAATAAAACTAGGTCGCTTATCTGGTATTGCAGCTCATTTTGTGCCAAAATATCTTCAAAAAAATCGTTTACCATCATGGGAAACTAATTGTATTGAAGATTGGGAAACTAAAATTAATGCAATTGTCGATGAAACAATAGATCAGGATATGACTATTATTTCGGGAATTCCGTCTTGGGTACAAATGTATTTTGAGCGATTAGAAGAGAAAAGCGGAAAGAAAGTAGGGGATTTGTTTAAAAACTTCAATCTCTTTATTTACGGTGGAGTTAATTACGAGCCATACCGCGCGAAGTTTGAAAACCTGATTGGAAGAAAAGTTGATAGTATCGAGTTGTTTCCTGCTTCAGAAGGTTTCTTCGCCTATCAAGACTCTCAAAAATCTAAAGGAATGCTCTTGTTATTGAACTCGGGAATTTTTTATGAGTTTATAAAAGCAGATGAGTTCTTTAGCGAAAATCCAAAACGATTAACAATAGGAGAGGTAGAGTTAGGTATAAATTATGTCTTGATTATATCTACAAATGCCGGGCTTTGGGGTTATAATATTGGAGATACCGTTCAGTTTACATCTTTATATCCGCATCGAGTTATTGTATCGGGAAGAATCAAGCATTATATTTCGGCATTTGGAGAGCATGTTATTGGTAATGAGGTCGAAAACGCTATGAAAGAAGCCATGGAAAACACCAATATCCGTATAAATGAATTTACTGTTGCACCACAAATAAATCCAACCGAAGGATTACCATATCATGAATGGTTTGTAGAATTTGAAAATGAACCAGAAAATATGTTAACTTTCGCCGAAGCAATAGATGATTCTATGCGAAAGCAAAACATTTATTACGACGATTTAATTACTGGAAATATTTTGCAAAAGGTTGTGATAACCAAAGTTACTAAAAATGGTTTCCAGGATTATATGAAATCCCAAGGGAAATTAGGAGGACAAAACAAAATTCCGCGACTGTCTAATAACAGAGATATAGCAGACGCATTAAAAAATGAATAAAACTTAAAAGTTTCAAAAAATATATTAAGCATGAAAGAATCAAAAAACATTTCGAGATCAAGAGCACAAGAATCATCAGCTGCTATCGAAAAAATGTACATTACAATGCGCCATTTGTTTAACAGAGGTTTTTATAAACCAATGGGAATCTCGGGCGATACATTACGTGAAGCATTATTAGCTTTACGACCAGAAATTTACGGAAATATTGCCGAAGAGAAAGTAGAACTTAACGGACTTTTATATGTTATAGAACGACTTCCGGTAGGAATTGAACAATGTCGTTTTATTAATTTAACTTCAGATGAAGGATATTCTAAATCGCATTTTCAAGCGATTGTTCCTCCAAAAAGAAGAAGAAATTGTTATAGAATCGACGAGGAGCAAATGAACGTGGAAATTACTCGTGGTCGTTCAGATATCTATGATATTTTAACGCATTTGACTTTTATCTTTATCGAATCTCATAAAATCAGAAACAGAGTTTTATTAGATGATGGAGGCGAAGTTTCACGCGATTGGTTAAAACTTGAACTTGCAGTAATGCAAACCAAAAAGTTACCACTTGTAGAGAAAGAGAAAGCAATATCGCATGTAGCAAATATCTTAGGAAGAACATTTGAAGATGTTCTTAATATCTACGATGCTTTTGGATCAGAAGCTGAACCAGACAGGTTCTTAAATATCATTTACTGGTTAGGAAAATTAGCAATCGAAGAAGTTGTTGAGAATAATAAACGTACAATTACATTCAGTCCTATTTTGCGAGAGCGTTTAGGACACCATATTCACGGAGAAATCTGGGCAACAAACATCAAGGAGGTTTTAAAAGCAAATGCGCTTCTTGACCGTCCTATACATGTTATAAGTGCTAACATGCATAGTGTAATGAATTCTATCTTTGCAACACCAGTTTTAAAAACTAAGTTCAAGGACAAGTCTGATTTCTTTATTTATGAAGAATTAAGCAAGTCAGGAGCAAATGCAATACGTAAAGATGTTGAAACAGTTGCCTTAAAAAATGGAATGATTTCGTTGCTGGATACTTCAGGAACAAATATCGACGTACAAATTTTTGATACGGCTAAGATTGATTGGGCAAAAACAGCATTTCCAAAAGCCGATTTAGGAGATAAAAAACCAGTAATCATTGTTATGGATTATGCGTTTGGAGAACAAGCTTATGAAACTATCGATGAGTTACTAAAACCTTATAAAAAAGATACGCTACTTAACGTAAAATCGGTTTCGATTATGGGTAAAGCAGGGATTCTAGAAGGAGGAAAAGGAGATATCATGATTCCTACAGCACATATAAATGAAGGAACTGCGGATAATTACTTTTTCGAGAATGAATTAAAAGGAGCAATGTTTGAAGGAAATGATATTGCAGTTTTTGAAGGAGCAATGGTTACCGTATTAGGAACATCATTACAAAACCGTGATTTATTAAAATTCTTTCACGAATCGACTTGGAGCGTTATTGGTCTGGAAATGGAAGGATCATATTACCAAAAAGCAATTCAATCGGCTTCAAAAATTAGAAAAAGCGTTCCGCATGATATAAAAGTTAGATATGCTTATTATGCATCAGATAACCCATTAGAAACAGGAAGTACTTTGGCTTCTGGAGGATTAGGAACAACAGGTGTAAAACCAACATATTTGATTACGATAAAAATTCTAGAGCAGATTTTTAACGTTAAGTAATAGCATTACATACAAGGGTACAAAAGTGCCCTTGATAAAACAAAAAATAGGTTTGCGATTGATGTTATCGCAAAGATTAGATTACAATATTTTAAAGAATGTAATTTATAAATTCAATTACATTTGCCACATACAAAAAATACAATGAAAAGAATACTTATTACAGGAGCAGCAGGATTTTTAGGTTCACATCTTTGCGACCGTTTTATAAAAGAAGGTTATTATGTTATCGGAATGGATAACTTAATTACTGGTGATTTAAAAAACATCGAGCATTTATTTAAACTTGAAAGTTTCGAATTTTATCATCACGATATCACAAAATTTGTACATGTTCCTGGAGATTTAGATTATATACTACATTTTGCTTCACCAGCAAGTCCGATAGATTATTTAAAAATTCCTATTCAAACCTTAAAAGTAGGTTCATTAGGAACACATAATTTATTAGGATTGGCTCGTGTAAAACAAGCAAGAATTTTGATAGCTTCAACATCTGAGGTTTATGGAGATCCTTTGGTTCACCCACAAACAGAAGAATACTATGGTAATGTAAATACAATAGGACCACGTGGAGTTTATGATGAGGCAAAACGTTTTCAGGAATCAATAACAATGGCGTATCATACTTTTCATGGAGTAGAAACCAGAATTGTACGTATTTTTAATACCTACGGGCCAAGAATGCGACTTAATGATGGTCGTGTAATTCCTGCTTTTATCGGTCAGGCACTTCGTGGCGAAGATTTAACGATTTTTGGCGATGGTATGCAAACTCGTTCATTTTGCTATGTAGATGATCAGGTAGAAGGAATTTTCAGATTACTACACTCAGATTATGTGTATCCGGTTAATATTGGGAATCCAGATGAAATCACTATTAAAGATTTTGCTGAAGAAATTATAAAACTTACAGGAACAAACCAAAAAGTAGTTTACCATCCTTTACCAATAAACGATCCATTACAGCGCCAACCAGATACTACAAAGGCAAAAGAATTACTTGGTTGGGAAGCAAAAGTAAATCGTGCCGACGGTATGAAAATCACATATGATTATTTTAAATCACTTTCTAAAGAAGAGTTATCAAAAGAAGAACATAAAGATTTTTCAAACTATATAAGATAAATGCGGACAAAAACAGGAAGATATTCAGGTTATATCCGACCCTTTTCATATTTGATAGATTTAATTATCATCAATGTATTTGCGGTTTATATAATTGATTTTCCTGTTAATCAAATAGCATTTCCTATAGCTTTAAGCGTCGCTTGGCTGTGTATCGCAGTTCATTTAGGTTTTTATGAAGTATATCGATATACCAAAGTAATTGCAATCTTAAATTGTGCACTCAGTCAATATGTTTTATTTAGCTTAATAACATTTGCAATAGCTTATTTTTATTCTCAAAAAATAAGCTTACCTGCAGTGATAGTATTCATTAGCGCATCTTTCCTGGTGATACTAACAATTAAGTTTTCTGTTTATTTTTTCCTAAAAAAATATAGAGTTCTTTATGGAGGTAATTCCAGACGAGTTGTTTTAATGGGAAACAGCAAAAGTGTTACCCCGCTGCAAAACTTCTTCACAGAAAATCTGGATTACGGCTATAAACTGATTCATATATTTGATATTGAAAGTGAAGAGGAAGATCATATTAATAAAATGCTGGATTTTGTTTTAGTACATAAAATAGATGAAATGTATTGCTCGATGACCGATTTATCTCAACAACAAATGAGAGATATTATTCATTTTGCAGATAATAATTTGAAGACATTAAAATTTATTCCTGACGAAAAACAAATATTTTTCAGAAATTTCATGTTCGAATATTATGACTACATACCAGTTATAAAACTAAGAGATATTCGATTAGATGATAAATTTAATAAAGTTATTAAACGTGCTTTTGATATTGTCTTCTCCTTAACAATTTTAATTGGACTACTTTCCTGGTTAACACCAATTTTAGCCATTTTAATAAAATTAGAAACCAAAGGACCTATATTTTTTAAACAAAGACGAAACGGACTTAATAATAAAGAGTTTGATTGTTATAAGTTTAGATCAATGAAATTAAATGATGTGGCCCATTTGAATCAGATTACTAAAAATGATGTTCGGGTTACTAAACTTGGTAGATTTATGAGGAAAACCAGTATTGACGAATTACCTCAGTTTTTCAATGTTCTAAAAAACGATATGTCGGTAGTTGGGCCAAGACCGCATATGGTTAGTTATACCGAAAGATATGCCGTACAGGTTAATAAATTCATGGTACGCCATTTTGTTAAACCAGGCATTACAGGATTAGCTCAAACGAGCGGCTTTCGTGGTGAAGTCGAAACAGACAAAGACATTATCAATCGCGTAAAATATGATATCTTTTATATGGAAAATTGGTCTATTTTATTAGATATAAAAATCATTTTTGATACCGTTTATAATACGCTCAAAGGCGATGAAAAAGCATATTAATGGATTTAGTTTCTATTTTAATTCCAACGTATAATTGCGAAAATTTCATCCGCTCTACAATACAATCAGTACTTAACCAAAGTTATTCTCATTGGGAAATTATTATTGTAGATGATGCATCTACAGATAATACAGTAGTAATAATAAAAGAATTTGCTCAAGACGATAATCGAATAAAACTAACTGAATTAGAAAAAAATTCAGGAAATGGTTTTGCCAGAAACATAGCTTTAGATAAAGCAGCTGGAAGGTATATTGCGTTTCTTGATGCAGATGATTTATGGTTTCCCTTAAAATTAGAAAAACAAATACAGTTCTTAAAAGATAAGGATCTGCCGTTTACATTTAGTTTTTATGAGTGGATTGATGAAGAAGGTAATGTTTTAAATAAAAAGATAGAAGCTCCAATAAATTTAACTTACGAAGAATTGTTCTTCTGTAATTATGTGGGGAACTTAACTGCAATTTACGATGTTGAATTTTTCGGAAAAATCAGAATAGAAGCGACTCAAAAAAGGCAAGATTGGCGTTTGTGGCTCACAATTTTAAAACAAATCAAAGAAGCAAAACCTGTTCCTGAATCATTGGCTTATTACAGAATAAGAAAAGATTCCATTTCATCTTCAAAGTTCAAATTGATAAAACATAATTTCGGTGTTTACAGACGATTCCATGGGTTTAATTTTGTGGTTTCCTGTATCTATATGACTCGGTTTTTGTTCACACAATTGGTTATTAAACCAAGATATATAAAGACATATTTTTTATAATTCTTTAAGGTCACAATTTGTGACCTTAAAGAATTTATTATTTTTTATATCCAATTTTTACTCTTTCACTTTCGTCTTCTTTTTTCTCTGTTAATTCATCCAGATAAGAAAACACCAATTCAATATTTTTATCATGATTCTCTAATTTCTTTTGAATCTGTAAGATATCAACCTTAATCTCTGTGGTGTCCAAAAGCATTTGTCTCACTTTCGTGAAAATACGCATGATCTGAATATTGGTTTGAATTGCTTTATCGCTTTTTAGAACGCTTGATATCATGAGAATACCATGTTCCGTAAATGCAAAAGGTAATGTTCTACTTCCTCCCCAACTTGAAGTCGCAATTTGCGACTTCAAGTTTTCAAATTCACTTTCCGTAAGTTGAAACATGAAATCTTCTGGAAATCGAGATGAATTTCTTTTTACTTGTTCATTTAATCTTTTTGTTTGAACATCGTAAAGCATTGCTAAATCAAATGCGAGCATCACTTTTTGACCGCGCATAAAATATATTTTGTTTGAGATAGTTTCTTCAGAAAGTAAAGGTTGATCGTCCATAAGTTTTTATAAAAAAACAAATGTAAGATTTTATTTATATTATAAATAAGATTTAAACTGTTTTAGTTTTCCGCGATTGGTTCTTTCTAAAACTGTTTTTCGGGTAAAAGTGAAGTTTAAATCAGGTTCCAGATAAAGGTCTATTGCCTCTTCTATTTTCTGAATTTGGTTTTTATCGAGTTCATTATCACTAACATATTCTATTTCAAAAGAATCTAATTGCGTTTGTTTGATTATAAACTCTTTTACATTTCCATCGTCTTCTATGATGCTTTTGGTCACATAATAAAAGGTTAATCCCGGCGATTTTTTCCCGCTTGGTAAAATGGCAATATCATTGGTTCTACCAATCAATTGTTTTAAAATAGGCTTTTGTAATGTACTTTTTTCATCCAGAATCCCCATGTCGCCAATTTCATATCTTATAAACGGATGGGCTTTATTATATAATGATGTAATTACAACTTTACCTTCAGTCCCGTTAGGAACTGGTTGATTATTCTCGTCCAAGATTTCAACAAAAAGAGTTTCTGCATTTATTTGCCATTCTCCATCAGGATTTTCAAAAGCAATTAAATCAAGTTCAGATGCTCCATATTCATTAACGATCGGAATCCCAAATTGCTTCTTCAAAAGAATTTTATCACTTTCAAAAAGCATTTCAGATGTTACGATACAAACTTTTAAACTAGGGCAAATATCCTTTAATATGATGTTTTTCTTTTCTAAAAACTTAGCAAATAAAACAATTGAACTTGTATACCCGTTGAGGTAATCAAATTTTTTGGCTTTGAATTTTTTTAGAAAGCTTTCTAAAACGGCATCAGATAAATTAAAAATCGGAAACCGATAACGGTTACTCAAAAAATCTTTAAATCGTTCTTTTTTGTATCCAATAAAATCCATCGGAATCCCATAAAAACGAGCCTGATAGGAAGTATTAAAATTTATTCCGTGCCAGCCAAAACGCATAATATTTGAAGACCAGGTTAGGGCATGGCAATACTTATCCTTGGCAAAAACAAAAGGAGTTCCGCTTGACCCAGAGGTTTTGTTGAGGTATACGTTTTTGATAGAATAACCTTTAGATAATCTCTCAGAAAGTGGTTTTTGCAAATTCTGTTTATTCAAAACGGGTAAATCATTCCAGTTTTTGGTATTTACAGCACCAACTATCATTGCATAAAATGGATTATTTTGTAAATGATAAGCAACAATTCCTTCTTTTTTATGTTCAATAAATTGAGCATGTTCTTCTTCGGAAAGCTGAATAATGGTATCCAATTCGGTTTTAGCTTCCTTAATCGGAAATCCATTTATAATAAGAGAAAGATCAAAAAGTCGAAGCATTTGGAGCATAAATTTCACCAAAAATAATATTTACCAACAACTAAAGTTCAACAACCAACAACTTTTTAAAAATTAATTCTGTTTTAAGGTTAAAAGCAATTATTTTTGCACCACAACTAAATACAACTATACAATGACAATTTTACTATTGGGTTCAGGAGGAAGAGAGCATGCATTTGCATGGAAAATGATTCAAAGTCCGCTATGCGAAAAACTATTTGTTGCACCAGGAAATGCCGGAACAGCTGGTATTGCTCATAATGTAAACATTAGTCCAACCGATTTCGAAGCGATAAAAACCTTAGTAATTCAGGAAAATATAGGTATGGTTGTCGTTGGTCCCGAAGATCCATTGGTAAAAGGGATTTACGATTATTTTAAAAACGACGAAAGTTTAAAACATATTCCGGTTATCGGACCATCAAAATTAGGCGCTCAACTTGAAGGAAGTAAAGAGTTTGCCAAAGAATTCTTGATGAAACACAATATCCCAACAGCAGCTTACGATAGTTTTACTGCAGAAACTGTAGAAAAAGGATGTGAGTTTCTAGAAACATTGCAGCCTCCTTATGTTTTAAAAGCAGATGGTTTAGCAGCAGGAAAAGGAGTTTTGATTATTCAGGATCTTGAAGAGGCTAAAACCGAATTAAGAAACATGTTAGTTCATGAAAAATTTGGTGCAGCGAGTTCAAAAGTTGTTATCGAAGAGTTTCTTGATGGTATTGAACTAAGCTGTTTTGTATTAACAGATGGTAAAAGTTATAAAATTCTACCAACAGCCAAAGACTACAAACGTATTGGCGAAGGTGATACAGGATTAAATACAGGCGGAATGGGAGCAGTTTCTCCAGTTCCTTATGTTGATGCCGTTTTAATGGAAAAAATAGAAACACGCATCGTAAAACCAACAATAGAAGGTTTTCAAAAAGACGGAATCGAGTACAAAGGTTTTGTATTTATCGGATTGATAAATGTTAAGAATGAACCAATCGTTATAGAATACAACGTAAGAATGGGTGATCCAGAAACTGAAGTTGTAGTTCCTAGATTAAAAACTGATTTGGTAGAATTGTTCTTGGCTGTAGCCAATGAAAAACTAGATACAATTTCTCTAGAGGTAGATCCAAGAAGTGCTACGACAATCATGATAGTTTCAGGGGGTTATCCAGAGGATTTTGAAAAAGGAAAAGTAATTTCTGGATTAGAAAATATTTCAGATTCTATTGTTTTCCATGCAGGAACAAAGTTGGATAACAACAATGTGGTAAGTAATGGAGGAAGAGTTTTGGCAGTGACTTCTTATGGAGACAACTTCCAAGAGGCCATAAAAAAATCTTATCAAAACATAGACAAGCTAAATTTTGATAAGATGTATTTTAGAAAAGATATTGGCTTCGACTTACTTTAAAAAAGAGTGAGCCGTAGTATCTTGATTTTCTGTTCCGGCTGCATCAAAAATGCGTAATTGTTTAATCCAATATACCATTGCAGCTGCACAGATAATCATGAAAATCCAGTTAATTGTATTAGCACCAAACCATGATACAAGTTCTAATGAACGTAAAAAATCAAGTGGAGCAAATAAAATGTTTACGAATAAGTACTGTATTCCTTCAAAAAAAGTTGTCATAATTTATAAAATTATTTTGTTATTTATTGTTTTGTAACACATTGAAGTTATAAATCCCGATAATCAGAATCTTTATTTCAACTTGTTGGTTTCCTTTTTAAACAAGTATTATATTTACAGTCACAAAAGTATAAAATATCCTTATGATAACAAGTGTTTTTAAAAAATCTACACCATTAAATTATTCATTGGTCGTAATTTTAATGCTGGTTTTCTTTTTCATCTATCAATTTCAAGAAATTTCTTGGGTAAAATCGCTTATTTCAGTTTCAGAAAAAATAAGTTTATTGATAGTTGTATTAGGATCAATGTTGATAACCAACTTTGTTGTCAAGAAAAACGGACTTAGTAAAGACAATGGTTACACGATATTCTTTTATTTATTGTTATCCTTGTTTTTTCCGTCGGCACTAAATAACCCTAATGTTTTACTTGCCAATTTTTTTGTGTTATTAGCGCTTCGTCGATTGTTATCATTACAATCTCTAAAATCATCTAAAGAAAAAATATTTGATGCATCCTTATGGATACTATTGGCTTCATTGTTCCAGTTTTGGTGTATTTTATTTCTTATATTGGTATTTATATCAATAATTTTTCACGTTGCAGGCGATTATAGAAACTGGATTTTACCATTTATAGCTCTTTTTACTATAGCTACACTATTTCTATTAGTATCATTAATGTTTAATATTGATGTAATTACATTCTTTCAGAACCGTGCAGCAGTTGATTTTAGAATTAATTATTTTACCAATAATTACCAAAATGGAGCACTATCAATTTATGTAGCAGTTGCATTGTTTTTTGTTGTCTCGTTGTTGTTAACATTATCAAACAGACCCTTATTATTGCATTCTTCATACAAAAAAATCGTTGCCTATTTCTTTATAGGGATAATTGTGTTTTTAATATCTCCTAATAAAAGCAACGATTTATTATTGTTTACAGTAGCACCTTTGGCTATTATGGGATCAAGCCATATTGAGTTTTCACAAAACAAACTAAATAATGAAATTGTTTATGGAGTCCTGATTTTGTGTAGTCTATTTACCTTTTTCTCTCAATTATAGTTTATTACCATAAGCTAAGTCACCGGCATCGCCCAATCCTGGAACAATATAATTTTTCTCATTTAAGTTACTATCCAAGGCAGCAATCCATAAATGGCAAGAATCTGGCAGGTGTTTTTCTAGATAAGCAACACCTTCTGGAGCAGCAATTACAACAGCAAGATGCATTTCTTTTGGTACACCATTTTGTATTAGTTTTTCATATACAGCAACGATCGATTGACCAGTGGCGAGCATTGGATCTATTAATAAAACAGTTTTATTATTTATACTAGATAAGGCTTGATATTCGACTAAAATGACAAATTCGGCATCATTATTAGGATGATGTCTGCATGCCGAAACAAAGCCATTTTCGGCTTCATCAAAGTAGTTCAAAAATCCAATATGTAGGGGTAATCCAGCACGTAAAATAGAACATAAAATAAGTTTGTCATCTATTTCGGTAGTGCTTTTGATACCAAGCGGTGTTTCGATTTCTACGTTTTTATAAGATAGATCTTTACTTATTTCATACGCCATAATTTCACCAATCCGCTCAATATTTCTTCGAAAACGCATACTATCGTTTTGAACTTTTATATTTCGTATTTGACCTAAAAAATGGTTTAATACGCTGTTATTTTCGGATAAATAATGAATCTGCATGATGGTATTTTTAAATTTATTTTAAAACCTAATTTGTTATAAATAGATTTATGATTTGATATTTTTTTATAAAAGTATAAAAAGTATCTTTGTATCTATAAAATTTAAAGACATGTTTTCAAAATTAGCATATTCTGTATTCGAACAAAGTATCAAAGATTATCATAAATTTGATAATGTTGATCAGCCAATAAACAATCCATATCCTAAAGATAAATTTGAACATTTATTATATTTAAAAAACTGGATTGATACCGTACAATGGCATTTTGAAGATATTATTCGTGACCCGAATATTGACCCAGTTGCTGCACTTACTTTAAAAAGAAGGATTGATGCATCTAATCAGGAACGTACTGATATGGTGGAATATATCGATAGTTATTTTTTACAAAAATACAGCAATGTAAAAGTAAAAGACGGTGCCAAAATCAATTCTGAAAGTCCAGCATGGGCATTTGATAGATTATCTATTTTGGCTTTAAAAATTTATCATATGAATGAGGAAGCTACTCGTGCAGAAGCTTCACAAGAGCATAGAGATAAATGCCAGGAAAAATTGAACGTACTTTTAGAACAAAGAAGTGACTTATCAACTGCAATTGATGATTTGTTAACTGACATTGAGAACGGTGATAAATTCATGAAAGTGTACAAACAAATGAAAATGTACAATGATGATGATTTGAATCCTGTTTTATATCAAAATAAAAAATAATTGGCAGAATTGTCCAATAAAATTAAGCATATAGCCGTCATGAGACTCTCCGCAATGGGAGATGTTGCCATGACGGTTCCTGTTTTACGCGCTTTTGTAAAACAGTATCCTGAGGTAAAATTAACGGTAATTTCACGCCCATTCTTTAAACCATTTTTTGATGGAATTCCGAATCTGACTTTCTTTGTTTTTGATGATAAAGAACGTCATAAAGGATTTCTAGGATTAGTACGTTTATACAAAGATTTAAAAAAGCTACATATCGATGCTTTTGCCGATTTGCACAACGTTTTACGCTCTAAAGTTGTTCGTACTTTTTTCGCTTTAAGCGGAAAAAAAACTGCATTTGTTGATAAAGCCCGAGAAGAGAAAAAGGCATTGATGCGAGCTGAGAATAAAATCTTCAAGCCATTGCCTACTATGTTTGAACGTCACAAAAAAGTGTTTGAAGAACTAGGATTTCCATTTGATTTATCGAATCCTGTTTTCCCTACAAAACCAATTTTAAGTCAGGAAATAGTTGATTTAATCGGAAATAAGTATGAAAGATTAATAGGAATTGCACCTTTTGCACAATACGATTCTAAGGTATATCCGCTGGATTTAATGCAGGAAGTAATAGCAAAACTAGCTGAAAATAAAAATCATGCCATCTTACTTTTTGGAGGAGGAAAAAAAGAAATTGAAATTCTGGATTCACTTTCTAAACCGTATGAGAATGTTGTTAATATGGCTGGGAAAATCAAATTTCAGCAAGAATTACAACTTATTAGTAATCTAGATGTTATGCTTTCTATGGATTCAGGAAATGCACATATAGCAGCAATGCTGGGCGTAAAAGTAATTACACTTTGGGGTGCTACACATCCATACGCAGGATTTTTACCATTTAATCAGAGTTTAGAAAACGCATTAACTTCAGACCGAAATCAATATCCAAAACTACCAACTTCTGTTTACGGAAATAAAATGGTAGAAGGGTATGAGGATGCGATGAGAAGTATTTCTACAAATGAAATTGTTCAAAAAATACAGTTAAGCATATAATCCATTTAAATCATGGAGAAAATACCCAATTGTTTTCTTTTTGTTTCTATCAGCAACAATTATAACAAAATGATTTTCTTTTTCTGTAGGCAGCAAAATGTGTTCAAAATCTTCGGTTGAATTTCTATAAACTTTATGCACCAATTGAGATTCTTTAATTTTATGCGATAATACTTTAGCACTTTTTAATTTGCTTACGTAAGGCCAAATATTAAAGATATTGTCAAAAACTGTTATTTCAGTCATTTTGCCAAGCATTGTTGAGCTATATTTTTCTTCAGTAAGTAGTTTGGGACCTTTTTTATTTCGGTGTTTTTTAATTATAAAATAGATACAAATAAGAGCTGTTATTACAAAAATTGCTACAAATGATAAACGAAGGAAGTGATGTATTGTCATAATATTTAATATTTAAACGTGTTGACAAATTTGATTTAGCTCTACAAATCATGTAAAAACATGAGGTTGCGATTACTTTAATAACACCACTAAAATAATGAAAATTTGACAATATTTTAATAAAATTTTGTTTTTATTGTAATTTCAGTTCTAGACAAACATTCTCATTAAGACAATGATTATAAAACAAAAAAATCCAAATCCCAATTATAAAGTTGGAGTTTGGATTTTTTTTATTTGGAATTTAATCTTTTATACGTCGTCGTAATCTACATAAATAGACTCAGAGGTAGGATGTGCTTGACAAGTAAGAATTAATCCGTCAGCGATTTCTTTATCGGTTAGGATTGAGTTCTTTTTCATCTCTGCAGTACCCGAAGTTACACGAGCAAGACAGCTACTACAAATTCCGCCTTGGCAAGAATATGGAGCATCGATTCCTTGTTTTAATGCTGCATCAAGAATTGTTTGTTTTTGAGACATTTCAAAAGAAACTTCTTCATCGTCTACTAAAACAGTAATTTTAGAATGTCCTTCTAATGAAGTATCAATTTTATTTTCTTGTGTAGAAGAAGTAAATAATTCAAATTTTATAGCCGATTCTTTTACATTTTTCTCTTTTAAGATTCCCGAAACGGTATTAATCATTTCTTCAGGACCGCATAAATAGAATTTATCAAATTGTAATTCTTTGTGTTTGTTATTCAACACAAAATTTACTGCCGATTTATCGATTCTACCAAACAAAGCATTTTCAACTTTAGCTTGACTATAAACATAATGTACAAATAAGCGCCCTACATATTGCAATTGTAAATCGTGTAATTCTTGGTGAAAAATAGTGTCTTCGACAGTTTTGTTTCCATAAACCAATACAAAAGAGCTTTTTGGCTCACTTTTTAAAACCGATTTTAGGATAGAAAGTACAGGAGTTATTCCGCTTCCAGCAACAAATGCTGCATAGTTTTTTTGTTTTTCTGACTCAGGTTCAAATGTAAATTTACCTTCGGGTTTACCTACTTCTAGTACATCACCAGCTTTTAATCGTGTAGTTGCAAATTGCGAAAAAACACCGTTTTTCACGGCTTTTACAGCAATGCGTAATTCACCACTTTCTGGAGATGAACAAATAGAATAAGCACGACGAAGCTCTTTATTATCTAGTGTTAATCGTAAATTGATATATTGTCCTGCAATAAAAGTATAGTTTGATTTTAGTTCTTCAGGAACATTAAAAAGTATCGAAACAGCAGTTGCAGTTTCACGTTTTACTTCTTTTATTATTAGTTTTAGGAATGAAGGCATGATATTATTTTTTTGCAAAAGTAGCAAACAGCTATTAAATGATTGGTATTAAACAGTAATATTTTACTTTGTTTGTAACGTTTTCCTACATTTACACACTTACGTATCAAACTAAACCAAAAAAAATGATTAAAAAGTTTATTTATCTCGAATGGAAATCCTTTTCAAGGTCGGCATCATTTGGTGCCAATGTTGCATTAAAAATTGTAATAGGTTTTCTGGCAATTTATTTTTCGCTTATTTTAATTGGTGCGGGAACAGGTATTTTTTACCTACTTAAAAAGATGAATCTTGACCCGTTATTAACCATAAATAAGTTCTTGATTTATTATTTTTTATTCGATTTAGTGATTAGGCTTTTAATGCAAGCCATTCCGGTACTTAATATCAAACCGTTATTAACATTGTCTATCCAAAAGAAAACTATTGTTCATTTTTCACTTGGCAAAACCGTCTTATCGTTTTTCAATATCATTCATGCTTTCTTTTTTATACCTTTTACAATAGTATTATTAATAGAAGGATATGATATATTGAGTGTAATCTTTTGGCATTTAGCCATAATAGCATTAATTTATATCAATAATTTCTTGAATATTTTGTTGAGTAACATCGACAAATTGTTTGTTGTTTTTCTTGGGATAATTGTTATTTTAGGAGGACTGCAGTATTATGATTTTTTTGATATTACAAACTATGCCGTTTTGCTTTTTGATGGTTTTTACAACATAAAAGGACTCTTTCTTATTCCAGTTTTGGTTTTGGCAGGGCTTTATTACATGACTTTTATTTATTTTAAAGATAATTTATATCTCGACGCTGGACTTTCGACTAAACATGATGTTGCTACAACCGAAAACTTAACCTGGCTTAATCAATTCGGGACATTAGGAACTTTTCTTAAAAACGATATTAAACTTATAAAGAGAAATAAAAGATCTAAGATGACTATTATTATGAGTCTTTTCTTTTTGCTTTACGGATTACTGTTTTTTAGTGCAAGTACGCACCAGCCACCAGTAATGCAAATTTTAGCAGGTATTTTTGTATCAGGAGGTTTCCTTTTTACTTTCGGGCAATTTGTACCAAGTTGGGACAGTTCATATTACCAACTCATGATGACACAAAATATTCCGTACAAAGGATATATTACTTCTAAATGGTGGTTAATAGTTATTGCAACAATTATATCGACGATTATTGCTTCATTTTATCTTTATTTTGGATGGAAAGTGTATCTCACAATTGTTGTTGGAGCCATTTATAATATTGGTGTTAATTCACATTTAGTACTTCTGGGAGGAGCATTTACAAAAACACCAATTGACTTAACATCTACAAGCGGAGCATTTGGAGATAAAAAAGCTTTTAACGTAAATGCAATGTTACTTACGTTGCCTAAAATGCTGCTACCATTGGGATTATATTGGATTGGTCTTTGGCTTGGAAATCCAAATATAGGATTAGCATTAGTTGCTATAGCAGGAATAATCGGTTTTGCTTTTAAGGATAAAGTCTTTTTGCTTATCGAAAAAAGATATAAAATCGAAAAATATTCTACTATAAGTGCTTATAAACAAAAGAACTAGAGTAATTATAAAATGTGTCAATTTGATAATTTTTATCTGACCAATAATCAAAAAAACATCAAATTAACAATTAAGCAGATCAACAATTAAACATTAAAAAATGATACAAGTAAATAAACTTTCAAAGACATATAACGGAACAACAGTTTTAAAAATCGATAATCTTGAAATTCCAAAAGGGCAAAGTTTCGGGTTAGTAGGGAATAATGGTGCGGGAAAAACTACTTTTTTTAGTTTGCTATTAGATTTAATTCACCCCTCTACAGGAAATATTACAACAAATTCTATTCAGGTAAATAATGATGAAAGTTGGAAAACTTTTACAGGTTCATTTTTAGATGAAAGCTTTTTGATAGGATATTTAACTCCCGAAGAGTATTTTTATTTTGTAGGAGATTTACGAGGACAAAATAAGGCCGATGTTGATGCATTATTACTCAAACATGAGGAATTTTTTAATGGAGAAATTCTAAAAAACAAAAAATACCTGCGAGATCTGTCTAAAGGAAATCAAAAAAAAGTAGGAATTATAGCTACACTTATTGGTAGTCCCGAAGTGATTATTTTAGATGAACCATTTGCAAATTTAGACCCAACAACTGTAAGTCGATTAAAAAAAATAATAAAAGAACTAGCTGATAATCCGAATGTTACAGTTTTAGTTTCGAGTCATGACTTACAGCACACAGTCGAAGTTTGCGACCGAATTGTTGCCTTAAATAAAGGAGAAATTGTGAAAGATATTCAAACTTCTAGAGAAACACTTCAAGAACTGGAATCGTTTTTTGCCGTTTAAATATAAATATCTCAAAAAGAAGCGTATTTTTACCAGTTATTATACTAAAAAACTTTTTTAGATGTTAAATGTTAAAAATGTTTCCCATTGAAAAACAATCGACTTAAATACATATTTCTGCTCTTATTTTTTTCCCTTTTGATAGCTTGTTCTACCAAAAGAGATACATTTTTAGCAAGAAATTCTCATGCTTTGAGTACAAAGTATAATATATTATACAACGGACAAGTAGGTTTTGATAAAGGCATGAAAGCTATAGAAGCTAATTATACAGATAATTTCTGGAAATTACTGCCTATTGAAAGAATGCAAATTAACGAAGGGAATTTGGATGAAGCAAAAACTAAAAATGCTGATTTTGAACTTGCCGAGACCAAAGCTACCAAAGCTATTCAAAAACATTCGATGAATATTGGAGGTCGGGAAAAAAATAGCCAGATAGACGAAGCATATCTTATGCTTGGTCAGGCACGTTATTATGATCAGAGGTTTTTACCAGCCCTGGATGCTTTTAATTATATTTTATACAAATACCCAACAAGTAGCAACATTAATACCGCGAGAATTTGGCGAGAGAAAACCAATATGCGTTTAGGTAATGATGAGTTGGTTATAAAAAATATCTATAAATTAATAAAAGGAGTTGCATTAAAAAAACAAGTTTACGCTGATGCAAATGCTTTATTAGCAGAAGCTTTTATCAATTTAGAACAAAAAGACAGCGCAATTACAAAACTTAAAATTGCTGAGGAGTTTACCAAAAGAAATCCTGAAAGAGCTAGATATCGTTTCATCCTTGGACAATTGTATCAGGAAACACATAAAAGAGATAGTGCACTTTATTTTTATCAATCGGTAATTGATATGAACAGAAGAGCAGAGAGAAAGTATGTAATACATGCTTACTCAAAAAAAGCTCAGTTATTTGATTATCAAACAGGAGATAGTACCGTTTTTATTAAAACATATAATAAACTAATTGCCGATAGAGAAAATAGACCATTCCTGGATGTGATTTATTATGAAATGGGAGTTTTCTTTGACAAGCGTAAAAATGAAAAATCGGCATTAGAGTTTTATAATTCTTCATTAAAACGAAAATCCTTAGATCCATATTTAACAGCATCTACTTATCGAAACATTGGTAATATGTACTTTAAGAAAGCTAGTTATACAATGGCGGCAAAGTATTATGATAGTACTTTGGTAAAAATGGATCCTAAAACCAGAGAGTATGTTTATATCCAGAAAACGCGAAAAAATTTGGATGACGTAATAAAATACGAAGGTATTGCAAAACGTAATGATAGTATTATAACAGTAGTTGGACTACCAGATTCAGCCAGAGTAAAATATTTTAGAGATTATATTGCCAAAATAAAAACTGAAGACGAAGCAAAACGAATTCTCGCAGAAAAAGAAAAACAGAAACTGGCTAATATTGCGCTAAACACAGGTGGAGGTGGTTTAGAAACAGTAACGGCAACGGGTGCTGTACCTGGAACTCCTGAAAAAAGTGGTATTCCAACACCGCCAACAGGAAACGAAGTTGCCAGCAATTTTTATTTCTATAACCCATCTACAGTTGCTTACGGAAAACTACAGTTTAAAAAATTGTGGGGAAATAGAGTCTTAAATAGTAATTGGAGATTACCATCTAATAAACCAAATATGACTTCGGATGATGATAAATCGACGGATGTAGTTGTAAATGATTCTATTAAAACAGAAGCAATAGTTGAAAAGTATACTATAGATTTTTACGAAAAACAACTTCCAAAAGATAAATCTGCAATAGATAGTATTGTTAAAGAACGCAATTTTTCTTATTATCAATTAGGGATTATTTATAAAGAGAAATTCAAAGAGTATGAATTGGCTAGCAATAAGTTAGAGCAATTGTTACAGAATAACCCTGAAGAAAAATTGATTTTACCATCGATGTATAATCTCTACAAAATTTATGAGATAACAAATCCAGCGAAAGCGGCAGCGGTAAAAAATGAGATTTCTTCACGTTATCCAAATTCACGTTATGCACAAATCATAAATAACAATGGTTTAGATGAAGAATCGGCAAGCAAAGCACCTGATAAAGAATATCAGAAATGGTATAAATTATTTCAGGAAGAAAAGTATGGCGAAGTCCTAAGTAATATTGATAATTTAATTAATCAATATTCCGGAGATGAAATCGTATCAAAATACGAGCTATTAAAAGCCAATACTTTAGGTAAAGCAAAAGGATTAGTTGCTTATAAAAAAGCAATAGAAAACGTAGCTGCTAATTATCCAAATAGTGAAGAAGGAAAAAAAGCTCAAGATATTTTAACAAATCAAATTCCGTTTTTAGAGAAGCGAGTTTTTACCACAACAGACACAAAAAATTGGAAAATCCTGTATAAAATTGGTATTCAGGATGAGAAAGCAAGAAAAACAATTGAAGATATTATTAAAAAGTTTTTTGCAGATGAAAATTTCCAAAAGCTTACTTTTTCTTTCGATAAATACGATTTAGATTCAGGATTTGTTACTGTTCATGGTTTAAGATCAGAAGTTTATGCAAATGATGTTGCTAAAGTATTAAAAGAAAATAAAAAATATAACTTGGTAGAATATCCTGCAGTAATAATATCAAGTGATAATTATAGTATAGTACAAATTAATAAAAATTTAGAAGCTTATTTAGCGCCTAAAACCCCGTAATCATGTTTAATAAAGCACCCAAATTTAGCACAGAGCACTTAGGAAAAACAAATAGAATAGTTGAAGGAACTATAATAACAGGTGATATTACATCGCTAGCCGATTTTAGATTAGATGGTGAATTAATAGGGAATTTTACTTCAAAAGGAAAAATTGTAATTGGCCCAGCAAGTAAAGTTAAAGGAGATATCATTTGTCAAAACGCTGATATCGAGGGAGAATTTACAGGAAAAATTAAAGTTGTAGACCTTTTAAACGTAAAAGCCACAGCTAAAATTACCGGTGAAGTTACCATAGGAAAATTATCGGTAGAACCAGGAGCCGATTTTAGTGCGACTTGTATAATGGCAACAGATTTTAAAACTGAAATAAATGACGGACAAGGAACCAAAAAAGGATAATCAGCCAAATAATAAATGGATCGCGCTTATTAATATTCCATTTCAGATGGGGGTAATTATATTTTTATTTTCCTATCTGGGTATTTGGTTAGATGAAAAATATTCAAACGGGGGTTCTTTATGGACAATCGTTTTATCTTTGTTTTCGGTTTTCTTAGCACTTTATAATGTCCTGCGACAAGTTAAAAATTTAAATAAATAATGAATAGAACTGTTGATTTTCTTAAGTATTTTATCCCTTTTTCGATTGTATTGTTTGCCACACAATACTTTATTATGCAATCTCTTTCAGAGAAATTAGTTTTTTTTTACTCGGCGTGGAGTATTTATATATTTAATATTCTTGCTACTTTTTTAGTTTATCTATTTTTAATTTTTGTCAATAAAAATTTCCCAACTTATACAGGTTTTGCTTTCCTTGGCGCAAGTTTTTTTAGAATGATGTTAGCCATTATTTTTTTAATTCCGCTAATAAAAGCTCATGTAAAAGACCCAATAATAGACTTGGGTACGTTTTTTATCCCTTATTTTTTATTTTTACTTTTTGAAACATATTTCACCGTTCGTCTAATAAATAAAAGTTAATCGCTTCATTATTAGATAAATTGACTAAAATAGATGTAATTTTAAAAATTACATCTATAAATTTTCAATTTTCAATTTAAAATGTACCTTTGCAAAAAATTTTTGGAACCTAAAATTAGATAAAGATTTAATAATGATATTTTCAAATAAACCAGTTCAGTACTTATTAGTTACTTTATTAGCTTTTTCTTCGTCGATAAATTTCGCCTCTACTCCTGTTGACAGTGTTTCAGTTAAACACGAAAACGTTGCAGTAGCAGAAGGAAAAAGTCACGCAGAAAGTGTTGGTCACGAAATAGAAAAAGAATTTAATGCTAGCGAATTGATCAATTCGCACATTGGAGATTCTCATGATTTTCATATCGCTGATTGGGATGGTCATCCTATTTCTATGAGTCTGCCAATTATTTTGTGGACTAATAATGGATTAGAAATTTTTTCATCTGCAAAATTTCACCATGATAATTCAGGTGAGCATGTAGTTGATATTAATGGACAGAAATTAGTTCGTTATAAAGAGATAATTTTTTACGCTGATAAATTTGAAACAATGACAGCTGATCAGAAAAACACTGGAGCTTTTGCTTTTGATGCAAGACCTTTAGATTTCTCTATCACAAAGAATGTCTTTTCAATGTTGATGTCGGCAATTGTTTTGTTCTTCTTATTTTTTGCTGTAGCAAGATCTTACAAGAAAAACCCAAATGCACCAAAAGGATTGGCTGGATTTTTAGAGCCACTAGTTACATACGTTAGAGATGAGATTGCAATTCCAAACATTGGACCAAAAAAATACGCAAAATATATGCCGTATCTTTTAACTATCTTTTTCTTTATTTGGATTAATAACTTAATCGGATTAATTCCTTTCTTCCCATTTAGTTCTAACTTAACAGGTAATATCTATTTTACATTTGTAATGGCATTTATTACTTTCGTAGTTACAACTTTAAGTGGAAATAAAACTTACTGGGGACACATTTTTAATACACCAGGAGTTCCTGTGTGGTTGGCTCCAATTATGATTCCTGTAGAAATTATAGGAATGCTTACTAAGCCATTTGCATTGATGATTCGTTTATTTGCAAACATCACTGCTGGTCACATTATTATCTTGAGTTTAGTTTCTTTGATTTTCATTTTCAAAAGTATTGCTATCGGACCAGTTGCTGGAGCATTCGTATTGTTCATGAGCGTATTAGAAATGTTAGTTGCTGCTTTGCAAGCGTATGTATTTACATTGCTTTCAGCATTATTTATTGGTCAGGCTGTTGAAGAGCACGATCATCATTAATTAGAGTTTTATTAATTATTAACTATATAAATTTATTATTATGGTATTAGCTGGAATCGGAGCTGGATTAGCTGTAATTGGTGCAGGTCTTGGTATTGGAAAAATTGGTGGTTCTGCAATGGACGCTATTGCTCGTCAACCAGAAGCTGCTGGAAAAATTCAGACTGCTATGATTATTGCTGCTGCACTTATTGAAGGTGTTGCTCTTTTCGCAGTAGTTGTTGCGTTAATCACAAACGCATAATTAAAATTTAAAACTTCCTGTAGCGGTTGGCTCCAGGAAGTTTTTTTAAAAAAGACAAACAATTTTTAAATATATAATGTTATGCAATTAACTTCACCAGAAAGTTTAATTTTTTGGACAACAATTATCTTTATTGTTTTCTTCATTCTTTTGGCAAAATATGCTTGGAAACCTATTTTAGGAGCGGTAAAAAGCCGTGAAGAATCTATCAATGAGGCTTTAGCATCTGCTGAAGCAGCTCGTAGAGAAATGCAAAATTTAACTGCAGATAATGAGCGTATCTTAAAAGAAGCTCGTGCAGAACGTGATGCGATGTTAAAAGAAGCTCGCGAAATGAAAGAGCAAATTATAGCTGAATCTAAAAATGAAGCTCAAGAGCAAGGTCAAAAATTGATCGCTCAAGCTAAAGCAGCTATTGAAAATGAAAAAAATGCAGCTATGGCTGAATTGAAATCTCAAGTTTCAACTTTATCATTAAGCATTGCTGAAAAATTATTGAAAGAAGAATTATCTAGCAAAGAATCTCAAACTAAATTAGTTGAGAAAATGTTAGATGACGTAAAGCTAAACTAATATTATGGCAAGTACAAGAGCAGCAATTCGTTATGCAAAAGCAATTCTAGACTTAGCAAACTCTAAAGGTGTTGCCGAAGCTGTCAATAACGACATGAAATCAATTGCTTCAACAATAGGAGCAAATGAAGAATTGAGTACCTTTATCGAAAGCCCAACTATAAAAGTTGAAGTTAAAGAGAGTGCTCTTTTAGAAGTTTTTGCAAGTGTAAATGGTGTAACTAAAGGGTTATTTCATTTATTGTTTGAAAACAAAAGATTCGAAATTCTAGGAGCAATTGCACTAGAGTACAATAAATTATTTGATGAAAGTATTGGTGTTGAAGTAGCTACGGTTACAACAGCAATTCCTATGGATGCTGCTTTAGAAGCTAAAGTATTAGCTAAAATTGCAACATTATCAGATAAAAAAATTACAATAGAAAATAATGTAGATGCTTCAATTATTGGAGGATTTATTTTAAGAATAGGCGATAAGCAATATAATGCATCTGTTGCAAACAGATTACAAGTATTAAAAAGAGAGTTAAGTAATTAGTTTTATTACACATAAAAGTGTCTAAATTATAAATTTAAGATGGCGGAAATCAAACCTGCTGAAATTTCAGCAATATTAAGAAAGCAAGTAGAAGGTTTTGAATCTGGTGCTACGCTAGAGGAAGTAGGAACGGTACTTCAAGTTGGAGATGGTATTGCTCGTATTTACGGGCTATCTAATGTACAATACGGTGAGTTAGTTGAATTTGAAAACGGACTTGAAGCTATTGTATTGAACCTTGAAGAAGACAATGTTGGTGTGGTACTTTTAGGACCATCAACAGGAATCAAAGAAGGATCAACTGCAAAAAGAACACAACGTATTGCTTCTCTTAAAGTAGGTGAGCAAATGGTAGGACGTGTAGTGAACACTCTTGGTTTTCCAATTGATGGAAAAGGTCCAATCGGTGGGACATTATATGAAATGCCTTTAGAAAGAAAAGCTCCTGGAGTTATCTTCCGTCAGCCAGTAACTGAGCCATTGCAAACAGGTATTAAAGCTGTTGATGCTATGATCCCAGTTGGTCGTGGACAACGTGAGCTTGTTATTGGTGACCGTCAAACAGGTAAATCAACTGTTTGTATCGATACAATCTTAAATCAAAAAGAATTTTACGATGCAGGAAAACCTGTATTTTGTATATATGTTGCAATTGGGCAAAAAGCTTCAACAGTAGCAGGAATTGCTAAAATGTTAGAAGAAAAAGGTGCAATGGCTTATACAGTTATTGTTGCTGCAAATGCTTCTGACCCAGCTCCAATGCAAGTTTATGCTCCTTTCGCAGGTGCAGCAATTGGAGAATACTTTAGAGATTCAGGTCGTCCAGCACTTATTGTGTATGATGATTTATCTAAACAAGCTGTAGCTTACCGTGAGGTTTCTCTTTTATTAAGAAGACCACCGGGACGTGAGGCATATCCTGGAGACGTTTTCTACTTACACTCTCGTTTATTAGAGCGTGCTTGTAAAGTAATTGCAGATAATGGAATTGCTAAAAACATGAACGATTTACCAGATTCTATTAAGTCTATCGTAAAAGGTGGTGGTTCATTAACTGCTTTACCAATTATTGAGACTCAAGCTGGTGACGTTTCTGCATATATCCCAACAAACGTAATTTCGATTACAGATGGTCAGATTTTCCTTGATGGAGATTTGTTCAACTCTGGAGTTCGTCCTGCTATTAACGTAGGTATCTCAGTATCTCGTGTTGGAGGTAATGCACAAATTAAATCAATGAAAAAAGTATCAGGTACTTTAAAATTAGACCAAGCTCAATTCCGTGAATTGGAAGCGTTTGCTAAATTTGGTTCTGACTTAGATGCTGTTACTTTAAACGTAATTGAAAAAGGAAAAAGAAACGTTGAAATCTTGAAACAAGGTTTAAATGATCCTTATACAGTTGAAAACCAAGTTGCTATTATTTACGCTGGTTCTAAAAACTTATTAAGAAACGTTCCTGTAAATAAAGTAAAAGAATTTGAAGCAGATTTCTTAGCATACCTAAACAGCAAGCATAAAGATACTCTTAATGCGCTTAAAGCAGGTAAACTAGACGATAACATTACAGATGTTATTGAAAAAGTAGCAAAAGAAATTTCAGCAAAATATAACTAATAAGATAATTGGATAATTAGATAATTAGAAAAATCAAAGTGTTTTTCTAATTATCTAATTAGCTGATTTTCAAATTTTCTAATTAGAAAAGATGGCAAATTTAAAGGAAATCCGTAATAGAATTACTTCCGTTTCATCTACGATGCAGATTACATCGGCGATGAAAATGGTTTCTGCTGCAAAGCTTAAGAAAGCACAAGATGCAATCACAGCGATGCGTCCTTATGCCGAGAAATTAACGGAATTATTACAAAACCTTTCTGCAACACTTGATGGTGATGTAGGAGGAGATTTTACTACACAACGTGAAGTAAAGAAAGTATTAATTGTAGCAATAACATCTAATAGAGGTTTATGTGGTGCATTTAATACCAATGTAATAAAGGAAGCAAAAGTACGTTCTGAATTTTATGCCGGAAAACAAGTTGACATTTTTGCTATAGGTAAAAAAGGAAATGATGTTTTAAGCAAAACACATTCAGTAATAGACAATAAAAGTTCAGTTTTTGATGACTTGACTTTTGATAACGTAGCTGAAATTGCTGAAATTTTAACTCAACAATTCTTAACTGGAAAGTATGATAAAATTGAATTGATTTATAATCAATTTAAAAATGCTGCGACTCAAATTGTTCAAACTGAACAGTTTTTGCCTTTGGCTCCAATAAAATCAGATGTACCAGTTTCGACAGGAGATTATATCTTTGAACCTTCGAAAGAGGAAATCGTGTTAACTTTGATTCCAAAATCATTAAAAACACAATTATACAAAGGTATTCGTGATTCATTTGCTTCTGAGCACGGTGCACGTATGACTGCAATGCACAAAGCAACTGATAACGCAACTGAGTTAAGAAATCAATTAAAATTAACTTACAATAAAGCGCGTCAAGCTGCTATTACAAACGAAATCTTAGAGATCGTTGGTGGAGCGGAAGCTTTAAAAGGATAAGAAAAATTTTAATTTTTCAGATCTTCAAAATGCAAAGCATAGGAAGGATAAGAAAAATTTACAATATATAAGAAGAGCCGACAAGTAATTGTCGGTTCTTTTTTTTGCCAATAATTTTGATATTTTACAGAAACAAACTTATTTTAAGAAAAGCTCTTCTTCAATTTTTATGAAGTGTTGCTTTTCAAATTCTCTAATTGCAGTATTCTTCACCAGAAAAATTTTGTCACAATCTTTGTATAGAATTTCTAGAATATGCGAAGAGATAAAAACAATGCTGTCTTTTGATAATTCTCTAATGTAATTCATCAACAAATAATTAGATTCTAAATCGAGACCATTAAAAGGTTCGTCAAAAATATAAATTGGATATTCTCTTTGGAATACGGCATTCATGTAAGCCTTTTTTTTCATTCCAGTCGAAAATGTCTTGATGAGTTTATCTTGTGACACATCAAACAAATTGGTTTTATTTCCAGTTTTTAGATTTAGCAATTCTTTATAAAAATCTGAAAATTCTGTTGCAGTAAGTTCATCGTATATTGGTACTTCAGTTGGAAAAAATGCTATTTCGTTATGTTTAATGGGCAAATCAATGTAGGATATTGTTCCTTCAAAATCTATTAGAGCAGTTATAATTTTAAATAATGTAGTTTTACCTTCGCCATTTTTCCCAACGACTCCATATATTCCATTTTTTGAAATTGAAAGATTTATATCCTGTAAAACAGTTTTATTTCCAAATGCTTTCTTCTTGATATTAATCTGTAACATATTTCAAATTGTTTATTGTTTTTATAGACTTATAGTATAAATAAGGTAAAATTAAAAAAGGTATTCCAATTTGGATATTTATAATAAATAAAGCGAAAAAAATCTGTTGTAATAAACTATTACTAAAAAAAGCGTATTTAAACAAGATGCTAATTATTGGAAATAAAAAAACTAATGGTACAAACAGCAGTAAATCCCATTTTTTGAATACTAATAGACATAAAATTAAAGCTGTACTCAATAGTAAGGTGTTGTATATCGCAATTTGAATTTGCTTTAAAAGATATTTCCCAGAATCGAAAGAACTTATTTTTATATGAATTATGTTCTCTCTATTAAAGGATGGTAAACAGCCAATAAAAGAAACTAAAAATAAGCTGGCAAGATTTAGATTATCATTATTGTATTGGTCTCCCATTACATTAAGGAAAATAATCAAAGGTATAAAAAGGATAAGTTTATTTTTTCTAAAGCAAATATGCCAAAATGGATCAAATAATCTGAAGGGATACTTTATGGTTTTAAGCCCTACTTTATTTAGTAGAATCAAGAAATACAGTATTAGAAAGTGTATTATAAGAATATCCCAACGTTGGTTTATAAGATAAATAATTATAAACGGAAAACTATATATTGTGTATTCCAGGAACAATAAAAGACGATAATTTTTATTTACCCTCAATAGCTCTATGTCTTTTCTGTTCTGATGATAAAAGGCTATTTCTAAAGTTGTTATTAAAAAGAAATAATTGTATTTTGGAAATAATTGATTTAGAAAATAAATAATAACTGCGTAAAAAGCCAAGAACAATCCTATTGCTAAATAGTCATCTTTTGGTAATATTTTTCTAAATCGGATTAGGATTAAATACTTTAATATTTTTATCATTTCTTATTTTAAAAAGCAGTCATTAAGCAAAATGTAAATATTATTTTCCTGCTATAAAGGCTGCAAAATAGATAAAAAAACAAAGCCGCAAATAATCAAATACAATTATTATCCTTCAAACTCTTTTTTCCAAGCTTTTAAAATGCCAGAGAAATCCCATATCTTTTTTTGGTATTTTGTTACCAAAAATATTAAAACAACAACATCAAATAATAAAAACAACAATATTATGTATAAGTTCATAGCTATTAATTTAAGTAGTATTGTGTATATATTGGTAAATCTCCGAAATTTTACATATTCATAGCATAAATTATCTATTCATAAATGCATATGTAAATCTGCCCAATTCAAAACCAATATAAGTTAATATAGCTGATATCCATAATAACCATACTATGAAATTGGTGGTTTCCTCTTTGGCATAAAGAGCGATTTTATTCATATACTTTTTCATGTTTTATAGTTTAATTAGTTACTAGTTTTAATCGTTGTTAATGGATGAAGTTATAATATGTTTTTCCTATTACGTATCCTGCAAAATATAAACTAGCCCATAATATAACTGCTGATAGCACTATCTTAGCAAGAGTGTCGATATTTATAAGATTGTTTTCTTTTTTCATCATTTATATATTTTTAAGATAATAACACCCTAAATATAGAATTATTTATCATAACACTATAGTATTTGTAAACAAAATCTGTAAAAATATTATAAGTGAGTAAATAGAAGAAAGAATAATCAATTTTATTTTTGAGTTAGATTTAGTTTCATTACAGCAATAATTATTTTATTCCCAGTATTCACTATAAAAATTTTTAGTTTCCATTAATTCTAAATGACTTCCTGATATGGAAACTGTTTTGTCTTCTAGAATATAAATAGTGTCGGCTATGTTTTTTAGCATATTTAAGCGATGTGAGATAAAAAAAATGGCACATTCTTTTTTAATTTTTTGCAATAGATTTATAGTAAATTGTTCTGTGTTTCGATCCATTGCAGCGGTAGCTTCATCCAGAATTAAAAATTGAGGTTTTTTGTATACTGCTCTAGCCAAAGATATAATCTGTTTTTGACCTCCTGATAAATTGATTCCTTCTTCACCAAGAATAGTTGTTAAGCCTTGAGGCAATTGACTAAAATAAAAATCAAAACCATATTCGGTTATAAATTTCATGAAACCTTCTGGTGTTTCCTCTTTGCCAAGTAAAATGTTATCAATAACGGTTCCTTTAAAAATGGTAATTTCCTGAGGTATCACAGCCAGTAAATCTCTGTAGTGTTTAAGACCAATTTCTTTAAGGGAGTATTTATTATTTACAATAATATTTCCGTTTTCAAAATCATAAAAGCGCTGTAATATTTGCCCTAAGGTGCTTTTCCCGCTTCCACTTTCTCCAACAACAGCTATAAACTTACCTTTTTCCATATCTATATTTACATCATGGAAAAGTTCACTTCTTCCTGCAAATCGAAAAGAAAGATTTTGAATAGAAATTTTCTCAATTTCAAAAACTTCTAAACCATCTTCAGTTTCTTTTTCTATCGATGCAAATTCATACATTCTATTAAAAGCAATTTTAGCCTCATTTATAGGAATTGATATTAGAGCTAAATTTGCAATAGAAGGGAGCAAAGCTCCTACAATGCCTAATATAGCCATCAATTCACCAATTTTAATTTCATCATTAAAAACCTGAACAGAAGTATAAATCAAAATACTGATTGAAAAAATAAGACTCGCCAATCCAGATTGCCAAGACAGGGTGATGTTGATTTTTCCTAGATTGAATTTTTTTTCTTGAAAATCAGAAAAAATATGTTCGTTTAATTTATTAAAAAGAGGTTGTTTATTGTCAATTTTTATAGTTGAAATCCCTTGAATAGTATTGATATAATTACTTTCATTAAGAGCGTAACTCTGCATAACTTCTTTTTGAGAGTCCATTATTTTTTTATTTTTACTATAAATAATGAAAAAATATATAGGCAAACTTAATAAGGAAATTAAGCCCAGCTTCCATGAATAACCAAACAGGAATACTAACGAAATGATGGCTACTAAAACATCAATAACTAAAGTACTGGTGAGCATTTTAATTACACCTTGTACACGTTGTACATCGTTTAATCGTGCTACTAGTTCTCCTATTTGTCGAGTATCAAAAAAAGGTTTTGGCAATTGTAAAAGAGAAGAAAAAAATGAATTGTTTATTCGGTTATTAAAATCTTTGGATTGTTGTAGTAAGAAGTATTCTCTTAAAACAGCTATTCCTACTTTGGCCAAAAGCAAAATGACTAATAGAGAAATTCCTGAGATTAGCTTTTTGATATTGTGTGAAGGTAAAATATCATCTATGAGTTTTTGAGAAAATAATGCCATCGACATTCCTAAACTAGCGATAAAAATACCTAGTAAAACAGAAATCCCAATAAGTTTGTAATCTTCCTTCACTACGTCCAGAAACCATTTTATCTGAGCTTTTTTATCTGTCTTTTCAGTTATGAAATTTTCATTTGGTTCCAGGGTCAAGCAAGTTTTTGAAATCCAAATTGTTCCTAACTCTTCTATGGATAAATGGTAAAGACCTTTTGCAGGATCTCCAATCAAGAAACCTTTGCTATCATCATATTTATAACACACAATATAATGTTGCAGTTGGTTGTCTATAAGGACATGAAGAATAACAGGTTGTTTGTGAGTAATAAGCGTTTTTATATCTGCCTCACAACCTTCTGCCATAAAACCTAATTTATTTGCAGCTTGGTAAAGCCCTAGTATTGTAGTACCTTGTTTTGTTGTGCCACTTATTTCTCGAAGTTTTTCGGTAGACTGATTCCCGCTATATAATTTTATAATCGATAATAAACAGGCTACGCCACAATCGGATTGGTCTAATTGTAGTGTATGTGTTTTTTGGATTAGTTTTATCTTCATTATATGTTATTGTGGATTCATTTTTTTTATCAAAACGTCGATTTTAGTCTGACCTTTTATTTTCTCAATTAGGTTCTGTTCTTTATCATAAAGGACTAAACATGGCAATGACTTAATATCAAAAGTAGAAGCGAAAGTAACTTTGTTATCACATAAAAAATAAACGTTGTCATAAGTGGTTAATTGATGTTTTTGGGCAAATATTTTTATGTTTTCCGGTTTTTCAAATGAGACGAAAATTAATTGGAAATTACTCAAACGCTCCATGTTTTCTTTAATCATTTTAGCTTCTTCATGGCAAAATTCACAATCTGTATTAAAATAAATAAAAATTGTTGCAGTCTCTTTCTTTAATTTTTGATTGGTGAAGATTCCTCCTTTTATATCTTGATATGAAAATTCAGGGATGCTTTTTATATTTTGTGCAATCTCTTTTTTATGATTTATCTGAGATACGATTAAGTAACCTAAAAAAAGTAAAATGCCAATGAATGTTATAAGAAGAATGATTTTTATGGTGCTTTTCATTTTTTTTCTTTTTTATTTATTACAATTACTATAATTGTACAAATAGCAGGAAGCATTTTGGCTAAAGTTATTAGTAGAGTTCCTTCGTCATAAATGAAATAATTTACTACATAAATTGTAATCATAATGCAGCTTAAAATAAAAAGAATTTTTCTAAATATTTGCATTTTAAGAATAATTAAGGGTAAAAAACATAACGATAGTTATCCATAATAATAAAGTGGGACCATAACTATAAGCCACAATTTTAAGCCCTTTATCCATATTGGTTTCGGTTTCTTTGCCTATAAAATAAGCAAGGATAAGCCAGTATGCCAACTCGAATAAATTGAGTGTTTGAAACGGATAAATAAACCAAGATTCTAAATCTTTGTAGCCTACTATATTTAATGCTGATAAGGGGTAGAAATATTGAATATCCTCTAAATCGTATTTGGTTTGAAAAAAATAGAACCAAATAATTTTAGTAATAGGAACAAGCAGAAAGACAAACTCAGCTTTAATTGCAATAGTCCATAATGATTTGTATGCTACTTCTTTCTGGCTAAAAAAATAAGTACCCATGTATAACACAATGGCGATTACACTTGTTTTTATTGTAATGTATACAGGAATGAAAAAATAAGAAACCCACTTCCATTTATTTTGAATTTCAAAAAAGTGGTTTAGTTGTTGAGAGCTTAGATTTTCTGCCATTGAATTGTAAAGTAACTTGTCAATATTTAAAACTGATTTTATAATCTCAGTAATTAGGATTAAAGCGATAGAAAGAAACAAGCATTTAATAAAAGGATTTTTCATTTTTTTTCATTTAAAAATACGCAACAATCCTTCCTTGATTTATGCAGCATGAAGTACAGAACAGATATGTGTTTTTAAAATATTTAATAACGATTCTTGATTACAAGAAGGATTGCAAACTTGTGTTATAAACATCATAAAAATAAAAGATTGAGTTTATTATTTATTTTCAGTTTCATCTTCTTTAAGATTGTCATTAGATGCTTTTTTAAATTCTTTGATGCCATTTCCGATACCTTTCATTAATTCAGGTATTTTTTTTCCTCCAAATAATAATATAATTGCAAGGATTATAAGTAAAATTTCTGTAGTTCCTAATCTTCCCATAGATTTTGTTTTTAATAAAAACGACCTCAAACAAAGTTTGTTTAAAAGGTCGCTTTTAAATGAATTATTTGTTAGTCTTTTTTTATGGAATCTGTATCCTAATCCAATTATTATAACTAGAAGAGATAAAATTAATACCGAATTATTCATAATTTTATTAATTCAGATGTTTTTTTCCGAACAAAAAAAGTATAATAAATATTGGCAAAAGTTATGAAAACCCGATTTTTCCATAAAATAAGTTTTAAGTAACCTCAAACATATTATATTTGAGGTTAAATATTTTAAACAGAGGCAAAATCATTTTTTTCTGTCCTTATAAATTTTATACCTATAACCTATTGCTATTATTATAATTAGCAACATCATTGTTATTGACCCTCTGTTCATAATTTTTTAATTTAGTAGAAAACAAGCAGCAGTTGCTAGACCACCAACTAATGGATTCAAACCTGCTGCAACACCAGCAGCTAAGCCAGTTAAAGCACAACCCCATTCTCTGGAAGTTGAACTCCCACCACCAGTATCATCATCGTCTTTTTTAGGTTTTATTTGACCTCCTAATAAAATTTCCATTTGATTTAATTCTAATTTTTTCATGATATAAATATTTAATTGGTTAATATTAATTTTATTGAATTCCCATTTGCTTTATTTTTAAAGGTTATAAAACAATTAAACAATCCTATTCTTTCTCTAAATTATAATTTATAGAAAAATAGAGTATTCTAAAGTAACGTCTTACTAAAAAACAATCTCGTTTTCTTTTGTCAAAACTATGTCAAACATCATATTGAAAGCAAATAGTCGTTATCTGGATTCCCGAATTTCGACAAGCAATTCAGGAATTGCAATTTATTATAAATATAAGTAATTGATTATAAGTAAAATATGTTTTTGTAAATTTTATCTTATTTATAAGTAAAATCTCGAGAGATAATATACTTTTGGATAAAACCAAAAGATATGACGCATTTTAAATATTTTATCATCTTATTTTTAGTTCTTTTTTCCTCTTTTTTATTTGCCCAATCGAAAAAAAATAATCTAGATGGACTTCCTTTTATTAAATTAAAAGAGCTTTTTATCAAAAATGAGCAAAATAAAAATGCTCAATTAGAATATGCCAGAGCATATTTGGCTAAAGCAGAAAAAAATAATATTGCTATTGAAAAAGCACGTGGTTTTTATTTACTGGCATTATTAAAAGATGGAGATGAAGCAATCAAACTTTTAGATAGTACAATATATTATTCTAAAAATTTAAATGATTCAAAATTTCCAGCTTATGCTTACTCTAAAAAAGCATATCAGCTAAAAAATAAGTTTAAATATAAGAAAGCTATTGACAATTTTTTAATTGCTGAACGACTAGCAAAAAATAATAATCTTGACTTTTATTATGATGTTAAATTTTCAATAGGACTTTTAAGATCTGAAGAATTAGGAGAAGTACATGAAGCTCTTGATTTATACAAAGAATGTTTTAATTATTACAAAAAAAAGGATATTAAAAATCGACAGTATTATTACGCCTATCAAGATGTAATATTTGCATTGGCAGATGCCTATATAACCCTTAATCAAACAGATTCTACCACTTATTATAACAAATTAGGGTATAAAGAATCAAAATCAATGAAAGATGTAGAGTATAATGCACTTTTTATACTAAATGAAGGTGCTAATCTGACACTTAAAAAAAACCACAGAGCTGCTTTAGACAGTATAAATAAGGCATTTCCAAAAATTGTTTTTTATAAAAACACAGGTAATGTTTTAGCATCTTATTATTATTTAGGTAAAGCTTACGATGGATTGGGAAATAAGAAAGACGCGGTTAAGAATTTTATTAAAGTAGATTCAATATACACTATCACAAAAAGAATTACACCAGAATTTACAAGCGGATATCTTTATTTGATATCTTATTTTAAAAATAATGGTGACAAGGAAAATCAATTAAAATATTTAACGAGATATATGTATATTGATAGTGTGTTGCAAAATAATTATAAGGAACTGACTAAAAAATTACAAAAAGAATATGATATACCTAATTTAATTTCAGAAAAAGAAAATCTTATAGAATCTCTCAATAATGAACAAATAAAATTTTATTGGGGGTTAGGAACTTTATTTTTAGCAACTATTGGTGTAGGAGGTTTTGGAATGCACCAGTACCAACTTAAGAAGAGATATCGCTCCCGATTTGAAAAAATAATGAAAGAAACAGCTATAATAAGCGATAATGAAATTGAGGAAAATAAGGATAAAGAAATTAAAATAGCGGGGACAAAAATTGAGGATATTGGTATAGCGGAAGAATTGGTAAACCAAATCCTAGTAAAGCTTGATGCTTTCGAAAAAAGAAAAGGTTATCTAGAATCGAATATTACAGTACAAATATTATCAACTACATTTGAGACGAATAGCAAATACGTTTCTAAAATAGTAAATGTGTATAAAGGAAAAACTTTTACCCAATACATAAATGATTTAAGAGTTGAGCATGCAATTACCCAATTACAAGAAAACAAGATGTTAAGAAAATACACCATTCAGGCTCTTGCTTTGGAATTTGGTTTTAACAATGCGGAATCCTTTTCAATAGCTTTTTATAAAAAAACAGGTATCAAACCAACTTATTTTATTAAAGAATTAGAAGAATTGTCTAAAAACTAATTCACTAACAAACAGTGTTTTACTTGTTTTTATTTATTGAAATTCAGGAATTTCGATAAATCGAGGTAAATAATAATTATAAATTTAATCGCGGTCACATATATTTACATAAATAAAAACCTTACAATTATGAAAATGAATAAATCTAAAAAAGAGATCAATAAATTTGATTTAGAAAAATTTAGTGTAGCAAAATTAAAAAATTCACGATCTATTAATGGAGGAAAAGCTCCTGGTGATGATAAAACTTTAACAAACTCTATGAAGCAAGACGGTCAAACTTTTTAAAAAAATCATTCCAACTATTTATGAAATCAATTATTCTATTCACCTTTCTGATTTGTTTTTTTGTTATTAGCTGTAAATCAGCAAAGGAAAACAAGCTTGTTATATTACAGTCTAAGGATAATTCAAAAGAGTGGTATCTTAAAGATTATAAAGGCAATCAAATACCTGGTATTTCATTAGATAAATGGTACAATCAAAATAAGAAAAAATCTAAATCAGATATAATCGTTGCAATAATAGATACTCAAATTGATATAAGCCATGAGGATTTGAAAGGACGATTTTGGGTAAACCCAAAAGAAATTGCTAATAATAATATAGATGATGATGGCAATGGATATGTTGATGATGTAAATGGTTGGAATTTCACCTCAAATAAAAAAGAGGATTATGTTGTGTGGGGTAATTTTTCGTGTATTAGAATTATTAGAAAATGGGAACCAATATTTAAAGAAAAAAAAGAAGATCAAATATCATCTGAAGAATTGTTAAATTTTAAAGAATATCTAAGGGCTTTGAAAGTTTATGAAAAAGAAAGCTCCAATTATAACAATTGGCTAAAATCATGCAGATACAGTGTTGCATTATTTCCTGTCGTTAAAGATAGTTTGAAACATTATTTTCCAAAAGAAGATTATACCTATGAAGAATTAGATAGTCTTTATAAAATTTATAAAATAAACGATAAAACTTTTAGACAACGAAGAGAAGATGATGATCGAGATATAGGAGCTTTAATAGGTTTTATGAAATTTCGTTTTGAAAATGACGAAAATACAATTGAAAAAATGTTGGAAACAGAAAGAGAAATTGATTCTATTGTAAATCGAAACCTAAATAAAAATTTTAATGATAGAAAAGTAATTGGCGATAATTCAAATATTTTAGAAAAAGGATATGGAAGCAATAATATTAGTATTTCTAAAAAAGGATTTAAAAATATCCAAGGGCATTGTACCAAAGTAGCAGGTGTTATTGGAGCAAATAGAAAGAACAATATCGGTATAAAAGGTTTTTTTGACGATATAAAAATTATGCCGCTTAACATTTCTTATTCAGGAAATGAAAATGATAAAGATATTGCAATGGCAATTTATTATGCTGTTGATAATGGTGCAAAAGTAATTAATATGTCATTTGGAAAAGAATTTTCGGTAAATCAACAATGGGTTTCTGATGCATTTAAATATGCTGAAAAACATAATGTTTTATTAATTCATAGCGCAGGGAATGAAAGCTCTAATGCTGATGAAAATCCATATTATCCTAGCGATAATAATTTTGATGGTAAATCAGAGATCTGTAATAATTTCATTAATGTTGGTTCAACCTCATCGCGATTAGACAGCACTTTTGTTTCCCGTTTTTCAAATTACGGAAAACAAAATGTGGATTTATTTGCACCTGGAGAAGAAATTTTCACCACATTTAAAAATAATAAATATGGGACAGATTCAGGAACTTCTCTTGCAGCGCCAATGGTTTCCGGAACAGCGGCACTTATTTGGTCATATTATCCTAATCTTACAGTTCAGGAGGTTAAACAAATCATTATGGATTCGGGAACTACTTATGATTTAGAAGTTATAGTTCCGGGTACAAAAGACAAAAAAGTGCCTTTCTCGGAATTGTCTAAATCGGGTAAGGTTTTGAATGTTTATGATGCTATGCAATTGGCAGAAAAAGTGAGTAAAAAGAAACGATAATAAACACTTATACAGTTCAATATTTCTCCCAATATGTTTTAAGAACACCTTTATTTCCTATTTCTTTTTATTTAAATGTAATAGAAAACTATTCTCAGGAAAGATTATTAGAGGTGTTTTGAAAATCCTTTGGTTTGGGAAGCAATTCATATCGCATCGCCAGAATTGATATTTGCATTCATACTAATTTAATAAATTAAAAAAAATGAAAAACGGTAAAGAAGAAAAAATAGCTAACAAATTTGATTTAGATAAAATGAGTGTAGCCAAATTAAAAAAATTACGTTTAATTAAATTTAATGAAGAACTTTAGCTATAACATAAAGGTTTTATTGTTTTTATTGCCAATAATTTGCTTGGCACAATCCCCTAAAAAGGATTATACTACACTTTCATATGATGAGTTAAGAGCTTTGTATTGGAAGAATAAAAAAAATCAAGCAAATCAATTGGAATATGCCTACATCTATTTGACTAAAGCCAATAGAGAAAATATTCCTATCCAAAAAGCTAAGGCAAATTACCTATTTGCAATTTTATACTATAAAACAGATATTAATAAAGCCATTATGTATCTGGATAGTGTGATTAAATATTCCCAAAATACAGGTGACAAATTTTTCCCTGCTGGTGCTTATTGTGAAAAAGCAGATTTACTTAAAAGACAATTCAAGTTTAAAGAAGCTCTAGTTAATTACAATTTGGCAGAAAAAATGGCTTTTAAAACCAATATCGATTATTATTATGTAGTGCGGGAATATATAGGTACAACGAAATCAGAAGATTTAGGAGATTATAATGAGGCACTAGATATTTATACAGAATGTTACAAATATTATAAAAGCAAAGATGTAAGGAGTTCAAAGTATGCGCGGGATTATCAAAGTATTATTTTTGGAATAGCAGATTGTTATAAATCGTTGCGTAATATAGATTCCACTACTTATTACAATAAACTAGGCTATAGAGAATCTCATATTACAAAAAACGAAGAATATAAATACCTGTTTGTTTTAAATGAGGGAGCGAACCAAGTAGAAGGAAAGAATTATAAAGTAGGATTAGATAGTATTAATATAGCATTGCCCAAGATGATTGAATATAATAATATTGGTAATGTATTAGCGGGGTATTTTTATTTAGGGAAAGCTTATGAGGGGCTGGGTAAAAAAGCAATAGCTGCTGATAATTTTATTAAAGTAGATTCTATCTATAAAGTAACAAAAGAAATAAGTACCGAATTTATAGATGGATATCCGTATTTGATTTCTTATTATAAAAATTTGGGAGATAAGGAAAATCAATTAAAGTACATAACTGCCTATATGACGATAGACAATACTTTACAGAAAAATTATAGGGAACTTAATAAGTTGGTACATAAGGAATATGACACTCCTCGATTAATGTCTGATAAAGAAAGTCTTATTACCTCCCTAAATAATGATAAAATAAAAACATATTGGAGATTTGGGGTTTTATTTTTAATTACTATTGGTGCGGGAGGTTTTGGCATCTATCAGTATAAACTTAAGAAGAGATATCGTTCCCGATTTGAAAAAATAATGAAGGGAACGGCCATAATAGGCGATAATGAAATTGAGATAAACAAGGGAAAAGAAATTAAAATTGCAGGGACAAAAATTGAAGATATTGGTATAGCAGAAGAATTGGTAAATCAGATTTTGGAAAAACTGGATGATTTCGAAAACAAAAAAGGATATTTAGAATCAAATATTACGGTACAAATATTATCAACGACCTTTGAGACGAATACAAAATATGTTTCCAAAATAGTAAATGTGTACAAAGGAAAAACATTTACCCAATATATAAATGATTTAAGGATAGAATACGCAGTTACACAATTACAAGAAAACAAGATGTTAAGAAAATATACCATTCAGGCACTTGCCTTGGAGTTTGGTTTTAACAATGCTGAATCCTTTTCAGCCGCTTTTTATAAAAAAACAGGGATTAAACCAACTTATTTTATTAAAGAATTGGATACTGTAGTATAATTGTAAAGGTTTAATATTTAAATTTTTAAAGAAATTTCACAACTCGAAATTCCTGAATTCCGTCATGCATTAGGGTGTTGTTTAGTGGTTTTGTAAGAGAGGTATTCTATATTTGTAAGTGTAATAATAAATAAAATTTATAAAGATGAAAACGAAAAAAGAAAAAAAAGAAGTTAATAAATTTGATTTAGAAAGATTTGAAATAGCAAAATTAAAAAAATTACATTTAGTTAAAGGGGGTGGAGGAGATGGGACGATAACAGGAAATACTAATAAATTGCAGGCACTATCGAGATTTTGCTAACAATAATTTAATATTTAATGGAATAAATAGTTAAGTTTTATGCTAAATAATGAGAAAGAATAGTAAAGTTCATCATTTCTCCCAGTATGTTTTACGAACGCCTTTATTTCCTATTTCTTTTTATTTAAATGTAATAGAGAATTATTCTCAGGAAGGATTATTAGAGGCGTTTGAAAACCGGTTGGTTCGGGAAGCAATTTATATCGCATCACCAGAATTGGTATTGGCTTTAGACAAATGGAAAAATGATTCTTCTGATTATTCGAACAAAAAAGAGAACGGTTTAGAGATTACCTTATTAAAATACATTGCCAGAATGTCTGCAAGGTGTACTCCTTTTGGGTTATTTGCTGGTTGTACTACAGGAAAAATAGATTCGGAAACAAATTGTATTCTTAAATCGCCAGCTAGTTTTAATCGTTTTACGCAATTTGATAGACAGTTCTGGTTAGGAATGTTGCAGGAATTTGGGAAACGAAAAGAAATTAGAAATCATCTTAAATATTATCCTAATACTTCAGTTTATACTCTTGGCGATTTTTATCGCTATGTAGAGTATAAATATGTAAATACTAAAAGGGAGCATAGTATTTCGGCACTAAGAAAATCAGAACTTTTAGACACAGTATTACTTCATGCAAAGTCAGGAATAAGGGTTGATGAAATGGTTTTACATCTTATCGATGATTCTTCTGAAAAGGAAGACGCATTGGCTTTTATTTACCAATTAATAGATTTTCAGTTTCTTGTAAGCGAGATTGATGGTACTATAACAGGTAAAGAGGAATGGGATAGTGTATTTACTATTTTTAATAAAATTCCCAAATTACAACATGATAATAAACAATTGCAAATTCTTAAAAAAGGGCTTTTAAAATTAGACAAGAGCTTGATTCCTGTTGAAAATAGTTATACCGAAATAAAGGAATTAATCCAAAACATGGATTTGTCTTATGATGAAAAATATCTTTTTCAGACTGATTTAAACACAGCTACTTATGTAAATGTATTAAGCGAAAAAGTTCCAGAAAAAGTAATGCAAGCGATTCGTTTTTTAAACGGAATTCAAAATTCTAAAAAGTTTACAAATCAGACTAATTTTATAAGAAGATTTACTCAAAGATATGAATCAAGAGAAATGCCACTAACTACAGTTCTGGATACAGAAACGGGTATTGGTTATCTTCAAGATTCAGATATGAATGATGTTCATGACATATTAGAACGGTTCTCTTTTCAAGATTCAAAACCGAAAATAGAGAATCAATCTTGGAGTGCTTATGATTACATCATAGAGAAAAAATTGCAAGAGAGTGTTGTAAAGAAAGAGAAAAGCATTCTACTTTCAGAAAAAGATTTTCCTGATTTTGATGCCAATTGGGATAACGCTCCAGCTACATTTTCGGTAATGATCGAACTTTTAAAAAATGAAGAAATTAGTATTGAATCTTCAGGAAATAGTAGTGCGGCAAAATTATTAGGACGCTTTTGTAATGGAAACAAGGGGATTCATAATTTGACAAAAGAAATTATTGAAAAAGAAACAAAATATCATTCTGATAAAATCTTGGCAGAAGTGGTACATATTCCTGAATCAAGAACAGGGAATATATTACGAAGACCAGTTTTAAGAGATTATGAAATTGCCTATCTTTCTATTCCTGGTGTAGCAGAAGAGAAAGCAATCGATTTAAATGATTTGATGATTTCTATTAAAGAGAATAGGATTTTTTTGCGATCTAAAAAGTACAATAAAGAAGTTGTTCCTTGTTTATCTAATGCTCATGATTATTCTAATAATAAATCATTACCCATTTATCATTTTTTATGTGACTTACAAAGTCAGGATTTAAAACCTATTTATAGTTTTAATTGGGGTGTTTTGGATTTGCATTATGATTATTTCCCACGAGTATTATATAAAGACGTTATTCTTTCGAAAGCAAAATGGATGGTGGATAAAAAGGAAATAAACCAGTTTTTAAAAATGGAAGAAAGCGGTTTATTTGAAGCTTTTACAATTTGGAAGAATGAACGCAATATCCCCCGACTTGTAAATTGGATTAACACAGATAATACACTTTTACTTGATTTAGAAAAAGAGATTTGTATGAAGATGTTTTTAAAATCGGTTCAAAACTATAATAAAATTACGCTGGAAGAATTTTTGTTTACTGGTGATTCTGTTGTTAAAGATGCCAATGGAGAAGATTTTACAAATCAATTTATATTGTCATTTTACAAAGAGTAAATAGACTTTGAGAATAGAGACGCAATGGACGCGGATGATACGGATTCGCTACCGCGAAAACACGGATAAAAGCGGATTTTCTTTCTGTTGTCTTTACCGCAGAGCACGCTAAGAAGAAACGTAGGGGACACAAAGCTTTGCGAACTTTGTGAAAACTCTTTTAAACTTTGCGGTTAATTTTTTTGCTACAAATTATACAAATAAAAATCTGCTAAATCTTTGCGGTTAAAAAAACATAAAAATGAAAAGAGATTTTTGTTTAGGGAGTGAATGGTTGTATTATAAAATATACACAGGAGTTAAAATGACCGATATTGTTTTAGTAGAAAAACTATATCCTATTATTTCATTATTAAAAGAGAAAAATCTAATAAGTAAATGGTTTTTTATACGATATAAAGACCCTGATGAACATTTGAGAATTCGTTTTTTGCTAGCTTCACCTGATAAATTATCTGAAATAATAGCAATGCTTTATCCTGTTTTGGATGAGATGTTAGAGCAAGACATTGTTTGGAAAGTAAAAACGGGTACTTATAAAAGAGAAATTGAAAGGTATGGCCAGAACACAATGATTGATTCAGAATTACTTTTCTACCAAGACAGTGAAATGGTTTTGCAATATTTAATCTTAAAATCGGGATTTGCAAATAACAACATACCATTGCTTTTTAGTTTTTGTGCGATTGATAGTTTTCTAAATTCATTTTTGTTAACAAGTGCAGATAAACTAAAACTAATGGATGAGTTGCAATTATCTTTTAAAGAAGAATTTAATGGCGATAAGAATCTTAAAAAAGAAATGGATAAACACTATCGAGAGTTATTTCCTGAAATGAATCGATTTTTATCTGGTAAAAGTATAAATGACAATCCTGAGTTTTTTGAATTTATACAAGAAAAACAAAACGAAGTAGATAAAGTGATTTTACAGATTAAAGAAAATCTAGAAATTTCTCTATCAAGTTTTTTAAAGAGTCACATACACATGATGGTAAATAGGCAGTATACATCCAAACAAAGAATGTATGAACTATTAATTTATGATCATTTATATCGATATTATAAAACAATAGCCTATCATCAATTGGCTCCAATTGAATCATGATTATAGTGACACCAATTATTAATCAGTTTTTTTGATTAATTTTGGCTTCTATTTTTATATCAACATGCAATTTATAATCAAAGAACTTACTACTATTGAAGAAATGGTTGCTCAAATTGCGACCATGCAGTATTTATATCCTAATCTGGATTTGGAGAAATATGAATTATACCTATCAGAAATGGTTCCTCATAACTATACCCAAATTGCTGTTTTTGAGGATGATGTATGTTTAGGAATTACAGGATGTTGGTCATCTACAAAGCTTTGGTCTGGAAAATATTTGGAGATAGATAATTTTGTCGTACATCCAGATCATCGTTCTAAAGGAATCGGGAAATTACTGACGGATTATATTGAGAAAAAAGCACTTGATTTAGGATGTTCTAATATTGTTTTGGACGCATTTACTTCTAATTTTGCCGCACATCGTTTTTATTATAATCAAGGTTATGGCCCTAAAGGATTTCATTTTGTAAAAATATTAGATGAAAATAAGTTGACTTAATATAAAAAAGCATAACATTTCCTTAATGAATCGATAAAAACGATATTAAACCAAAGAATTGGTTATTTTTGTTTTATAAATTTTATTACCACAAATATTTTGGGATTATATAAAAATCTTTTTAAACAGACAGCTATTTATGGGCTTGCGACAGTATTGCCACGAATGCTGAGTTTTTTATTAGTACGATTATACACCGGAATTTTACCAACAGCAGAGTATGGTGAGGTTTCTATCGTGTTATCGTGGATGGTTTTCTTTAACGTAGTACTTTCTTACGGAATGGAAACTGCTTTTTTTAGGTTTTATAATTCCGAACCAGATAAGAAAAATGTCATTGCGACTTCTACAATTTCTATTTTTTGGTCATCAATTATTTTTCTTTTTGCAGCATTAATTTTTAGAAATACACTTGCAACTCTTGCCGAAGTCGATGTGCAGTTTGTTACCTATTCGGTTTGGATTTTAGTTTTGGATGCATTGGTTTTAGTACCTTTTTCTAAGCTTAGAGCCAATCAGCGACCAATGGTTTATGCAGCAATAAAAATTGGAAATGTAATAGTAAATCTTGTTCTGAATATTTTCTTCTTGATGTACTTACCTAAACTTGCGGCTGATAATCCAAATTCAGTTTGGGATAATTTATATGTAGAAAATTTCCAAATTGCTTATATTTTTATTGCTAACCTGCTTGCTAGTTTGGCTACTTTTATAGTGTTATCTCCTAATTATCTTTCGCTTGGACGAAAATTTGACCCTATACTTTGGAAAAAAATGATGAAGTATGGTTTGCCAATTTTGGTGGCTGGATTAGCTTTTGCGGTTAATGAACATTTTGATAAAATCTTACTAGGTTATTTATTGCCGGAAAACATAGCAAAGTCAGAAGTTGGAGCGTATTCAGCATGTTATAAATTGGGTTTATTTATGGTTTTATTTGCAACAGCATTTAGATTAGGAATAGAACCTTTCTTTTTTAGTCATGCTAAAAATGCAAATGCACCTCAAACTTATGCAGTAATCACGAAATATTTTGTGATTCTTGGATCTTTGATTTTGTTAGGAGTAATTGTTTTTGCAGATATTTTAAAATTACTACTGTTAGAAAATAAATCTTATTGGGAAGCTATGAAAGTAGTTCCGTTAATTATCCTGGCGAACTTTTTCTTAGGAATTTATAATAATTTATCGGTATGGTATAAACTAACTGATAAGACAAAAATTGGTGCTTACATATCGATAGTTGGAGCTATACTAACTTTAGTATTAAATTATCTTTTAATTCCGAAGTATAGTTACTATGGATCAGCAATTGCAACAATTTCGGCTTACGGAAGCATGATGCTTATTTCGTATGTTTTAGGAAACAAGTATTACCCGATACCTTATGATATGAAGAAAATTGGAGCCTATTTAGGAATTTCAATTGTATTCTCGGTTATTTCTTTTTACGGATTCAGAGAAAATTATTTTGTCGGAATTCCATTGTTCCTTCTGTTTGTTTATTTCGTTTATCATAACGAAAAGGATACGATAAAAGGAATTCTTAGCAAAAAATAACAAATTCAAGATTTACATTTAGCTTTAAAAATATAAAAATGACGATTAATATTATCAACAAATCACAACACGATTTACCTAACTACGAAACAATAGCTTCGGCAGGAATGGATTTGCGTGCTAATTTATCTGAACCAATAACATTAAAACCTTTAGAAAGAACAATAGTTAAAACTGGACTTTTTATAGAATTACCAATAGGTTACGAAGCACAAGTGCGACCAAGAAGTGGATTGGCTGCTAAAAAAGGAATCACCGTTTTAAATTCTCCAGGAACTGTAGATGCGGATTACAGAGGAGAGATAGGAGTAATTTTAGTAAATTTATCCAATGAGGTTTTTGTGATTGAAAATGGAGAAAGAATTGCACAACTTATTGTTGCCAAACATGAAAGAGCTGAATGGGTTGAAGTTAACGAACTTTCGGAAACATCAAGAGGCGAAGGAGGTTTTGGTAGTACTGGGGTGAAATAAAAATTAAATAATTTAAAGATTCAATGATTTAAAGATTCTGTAATCTTTCAATTTTTCAATCTTTTAATCTTTACAATAAAAAAATATGAAAATAATCGTTCCAATGGCAGGTCGCGGATCAAGACTTAGGCCACATACATTAACTATACCTAAACCATTAATTCCGGTTGCAGGAAAATCAATTGTACATCGTTTAGTCGAAGATATTGCTAAAATTCTTAAAGAGCCTATCGAAGAGGTTGCTTTTATATTAGGTGATGAAGCTTTTTTTGGTGATGATGTCGTAGCAAGTTTAAAAGAGTTAGCAAATGGGTTAGGAGCTAAAGCATCTATTTATCGTCAGGATTTACCTTTGGGGACAGGACATGCTATTATGTGTGCCAAAGAATCTTTATCAGGGCCTGCGGTAATTGCTTATGCAGATACTTTAATTAGAGCTGATTTTGAATTAGATCCAGAAGCAGATGCTGTGATTTGGGTAAAACAAGTTGAGCAACCAGAAGCATTTGGAGTAGTTAAGTTAAATGCTAATAATGAAATTACAGAGTTGGTCGAAAAACCAAAAGAGTTTGTTAGTGACTTAGCTGTTATAGGAATATATTATTTTAAAGAAGTTGAAATTCTTAAAAATGAGCTTCAAATAGTTTTGGATAATAATATCCAGAACGGTGGAGAATATCAGATTAATGACGGTATTAAAGCAATGATGGCTAACGGAAAAGTTTTTAAAACCGGTAGCGTAGATGAATGGATGGATTGTGGTAATAAAGATGTTACTGTCGAAACTAATTCCAGAATGTTAGGATTCTTGCATAATGATGGAGAACATTTAGTAGATTATGATGTAAAATTAGAAAACTCAACTATTATTCCACCGTGTTACATTGGTGAAAACGTAGTATTGAAAAATGCAACTGTAGGACCTAATGTATCTCTAGGAAAAGGATGTTATGTTATTGATAGTTCAATCAAAAATAGTTTGGTGCAAACTAATGCACAAATAAAAAACGCTAATTTAGACAATGCAATGATAGGAAATCACGTTGTTTACGATGGTAAGTTTACTAGCATTAGCATAGGTGATTATTCGGTTTTAGAATAAACAAGAAGTCAAAAAGGGTTCGTTTTTACTTTAAATGTCAATAATATAAAAATGAAAAAAAGAGTTTTAATAATTGTATTTATGGCTTTGCTTGGCAATCAGGCTTCGATAATGGCTCAAACTGAACCAGAAGATATTGCTATGGCTACCGATGAATTTCAGGACTCTTTTTATGAATCGTTATTGCAAAAAGGTATCGAGAATTATGACAAAGCAATAACAGCTTTGCAAAAATGCGAGAAATTGCAACCTAATGACGCAACTGTTTATTTTGAATTAGGTAAAAACTACCTGTCTTTAAAAGATTATAGAAATGCTCAAAGTTCGTTTGAAAAAGCGGTACAGATAAATCCAAAAAACAAGTGGTTTTGGTTGGGTATTTATGATGTTTCTTACCAGACTAAAAATTATCCTTTGGCGATAGAAACGATCCAGAAGATTATTCCGTTTGATGAGGAATATAAAGACGATCTGATTTCTTTGTACATGATTACAAATCAGTGGGACAAAGCGCTTGCATTGATTAATGAAATGAATGACAAGTTTGGAAAATCAAGTGAAAGAGAATTATATAAGGCACAGATTTTGTCACAAGGAAAATATCAAAATGTCGAAATAGAAAGTCTTACGGATCAGATTAAGAAAAACCCGAAAGAAGAGTCTAATTATATTGCTTTGATTTCTTTGTATGCAAAAAATAATGATGCTAATAAGGTATTGGAAATTACGCAACAATTAGAGAAAGCAATTCCAACATCGGAGTGGGCACAAGTAAGTTCTTTTAAAACGTATTTAGATCAGAACCAACCTGAAAAAGCAATCCAGGCAATGGATGTTGTTTTAAAAAATTCTAAAATAGATTCGAAAATCAAACATAGAATATTAAACGAATTTCTAATTTTTGTAGGTAAGAATCCACAATATAGTCCTGATTTGGATAAAGCGATTACTTATTTTAAGAATGACCCAGATGTAGATGTTGCAAAAGAAATAGGGAAGTTTTATCATAGCAAAAACCAATTTGATCAGGCAACTAAATATTATGAGTTGTCAGTAAATTCGGCTTCGCAAGTAGATATAGAAACAAATTTACTTTTGCTTCAAGCGTACACCGAAACTAAACAATACGAACCGATGGGAAAACGTTCGCAGGTAATGATAGAAACATTCCCAACGCAACCGCAGTTTTATTTTTATTCGGGATTGGCTAATAATCAGTTGCAACAATTTAAAAAAGCAAAAGACGTTTTAGAAATGGGACTTGATTATGTTGTAGATGATGTAACTTTAGAAGCAAATTTTAACATTCAGTTAGGAGAAGCTTATAATGGTTTAGGAGATTTGAAGAAAAAAGAAGCGTATTTTGCGAAGGCAAATCAATTATTAAGACAAAAAAAATAAGAATCTTTTATTTTAGGTAAAAGTTCAAAACAAATAAATTCTGATGAAGAAATATCTAATGTTATTGTTACTCGTTTTTATTGTTTCGTGCAAATCGAAATCGGGTGCAGTACAAGGAAATAATACGAACAAAGAGGAAGTAAATCCAGTTTCTGCGAATAAAATTATCGACGGACATTATAATAATAAATTACAGTTTTCGACTTTATATATTAAAGCTAGTGCAAAATATTCGGATGATAAACAAAATCAGAATGTTACGGCTGAGATAAAAATAAAAAAAGACGAACAGATTTTGGTAAGCATTCGTTTTCTTGGAATTACAATGGCAAAAGCTTTAATTACACCAAATTCGGTAAGCTATTATGAAAAAATTAGTAGCACTTATTATGATGGTGATTTTAGTAGTTTGAGCAAATGGTTAGGAACAGATTTAGATTTTAATAAAGTTCAAAATCTTTTGATAGGTGAAGCAATCGACGACTTAAAAAAAGGAAAATACACTGAAACATTAATTGACAGATTATATCGTTTGGACGAGGCAAAAGAAACGGATATTAAAAAATCATTCTTTTTTGAAGCAGATAAATTTTTATTGGAAAAAGAACAAATTTCGCAAACTTCCAAAAATATCATGATGCAAATTGCATATGGTGAGAATAGAACTTTTGATCAGGGAATACTTCCAACAAGTATTGCAATAGAAGCGATTCAACCAAAAGGAAAAACAGAAATCAATTTAAATTACAATACAATTACATTTAATGAAGAACTTTCTTTTCCTTATAGTGTCCCAAATGGATATAAAAAAATTATAATTAAGTAAGTTTGCAAAAATATATTTTAAAGATGCCAAAATTTCTCCTAAGCCTAATTCTTATTTGCACCACTTCGTTTATGTGGGCGCAAGACTCGCAACAAGAAAAACTGGAACAACGTAAAGCTCAGATTCAACAAGAAATTAGAGATAACGAAAAAATGTTGCAGTCTGTAAAGAAGAAAGAAAAATCTGCGGTGAATGTTTTTATTGTTCAGTCTAATAAAATAAAACTTAAAGAAAAACTAATCAATACTACCGAAAAGCAAACGAAGCTTTTGAGTAATGATATGTATATCAATCAATCAAAAATTAATAAGCTTAAGAAAGAGTTAGAGATATTGAAAGCTGATTATGCTAAGATGATTCTTAAATCGTATAAAAGTCGCTCAGAACAAAGTAGAGCGATGTTCTTATTATCATCGGAGAGTTTTTTGCAAGCATATAAACGTGCACAGTATATGAAACAATATACTAATTTTAGAAAAAATCAAGGAGAAGAAATTCAATCAAAATCACTTCAATTAGCTGATTATAATTCAAAATTAGACGGACAAAGACAGGTAAAGAAAAAAATCATTGCCGAAAATGAAAAGGAAAAAGTAGCATTAGAGCAAGAAAAGAAAGAACAGCAAAAACTAGTTAACTCGATTAAGAAAGATAAAAATAAGATTATTGCTGATACGAAAAGTAAACAACAAGAATCGAAAAGAATCGACAGACAAATTGATCGTTTAATTCGTGAAGCTATTGCCGCTGCCAACCGTAAAGCTGCTGCAGAAAAAGAAAAAGAAACTGGAACAAAATCTGTTGCTGCAGTATCTGATACAAAAATTGCATTAACAGCCGAAGCTAAATTACTAGCTGCCGACTTTAAAGCTAATAGAGGTAAATTACCTTGGCCGGTAGAAAAAGGATTTGTATCATTGGGTTATGGTGATCAGCCACATCCTATTTATAATACTCTGGTAATTCATAATAGTGGTGTCGAAATCACGACAGAAGCAGGTTCAAACGCAAGAGCAGTTTTTGAAGGAGTTGTATCTAGCGTTATGGTATTATCTCCAATAAACAAGGCAGTAATGATCCAACATGGAGATTACTTTACAGTATATCAAAATTTAAGTTCTGTATCTGTAAGTAAAGGAGATAAAGTAAGTATCAAACAAAATATAGGTAAGATTAGAACTAGTGGAGAAACAGGAAAAACAACCATTAAATTCTTAATACTACAAAACACAACATACAACAATCCGCAAAGTTGGTTGTATAATATGTAATAAAAAACGGGACATTAGTCCCGTTTTTTTATGGTTATATTTTGATTTAATCGTATTGTTCTAAAAAGTATCTTACAACATCGGTTGTTGTAACAATACCTTTAAGTTCTCCATTATCGACTACAGGTAAAGCGTGGAATTCTTCTTTCACAAAAATTTCTGCTAAATCTCTTATAATCGAATCCGATGATACCGTCATAGGTTTTGATGTCATTACTTGAGGAATGGTAAGCATATCCAGGATTGCTTCATCGGCACCTTCTTGTCCTTCAAATAAAGCTCCAAATGTTAATCGGTTTATATCTGTACGACTTATAATACCAATCACTTCTTTACCTCGAACGATTGGGATGTGTCTAATGGTATTTTTTTTCAACTTTTCGACTACCATTCTTAAGCCGTCATTTTCATTTGCAGTTACTACGGTTTTAGTCATTATATGACTAATTGGTTCTCTCTTTTTCATAATAGATGTGTTGTTATATTTCTATTAAAGGTGTAAAATATTTCTGATAAAAAATATGATTTTTATCACATTGGAGAAATGAAATCGAGGAGGAATAATTATTCCAATTTTAGGCTTTTATTAAAAAAGAGTATCGAAATTTGCACTAATGAAGATAAGAATAGAAAAATCATCTTATTGTTCATTTGAAATTGTATCGATTGAAATTTAAAAATAGTATTTTTGCACTATGGAAACAAATAGACAGAAAAAAATAGGCGGTGTCATCCAAAAGGATTTGGTTGATATTTTGCAAGGTGAAGTGAGAAAAAATGGAATTAACAATTTGATAATTTCAGTATCCAAAGTTAGCGTAACTACAGATTTATCTGTGGCAACAGTATATTTAAGTATTTTTCCTCAGGATAAAGCTAAAGAAACATTGGCAGCAATTAAGTCAAATTCAACTTTGATTAAGCATGATTTATCACAACGCGTACGTTTACAATTACGTAAAGTGCCAAACTTAGTTTTCTTTATAGATGACTCATTAGATTATATTGAGAAAATAGATAATGCATTAGCAAATAGAGATAACCCAATAGAAAATCGTGATCTTTTAGAAAAAAGAAGAAAATCATAGTTTGAACTTTCCCCTTTACATAGCCAAACGGTATATTTTTAGCAAAAGTAAAAACAATGCTATCAATATCATAAATCGTATTGCCAGCCTTGGAATTATTGTTGGTACAATGGCTTTGTTTGTGGTTTTATCCGTTTTTAGCGGATTAAAAGTATTCAGTCTTTCTTTTACAAATGAGATAGATCCTGATTTAAAAATTGAAAGTACCTACGGAAAATCATTTTTGGTTACTCCAGATCAGGAATCTCAGATTAAAAAAATTGAAGGAGTTGCTTTGTACACTAAAATAATCGAAGAACGGGTTTTGTTTATTTTTAATGGAAAACAACAAGTTACCTACTTAAAAGGAGTTGATCGTAATTATCCTGTTGTAAACGATATTAGAAAAAAACTCTTTAACGGACAATGGCTAAAACCCGATACGTATCAGGTTGTTGTAGGGTATGGGATTTCTAAAAACTTTTCGATGGGAATATTGGATTTCGAAAATCCATTGCAAGTATTTGCTCCAAAACCAGGAAAGGGCGCAATCGAAAATCCTGAAGAAGCTTTTAGTAAAACCGATGTATTGCCTGTTGGGATATATTCGATAAGCGAGGATTTAGATTCTAAATATGTTTTTGCCGATTTAGGATTGGTTCAGGAGTTATTGGAATATAAGCCGAATCAGATTTCGGGAATTGAGTTTAAGTTAAAACCGAATGCAAACGAATCTAATATCAATTCGCAATTACAAAAGATTTTCAATAATAAAGTCACTACAAAAAATAGGGCTCAACTTAATGCGTCTTTGTATAAAATGCTTAATACCGAAAACATTGCGGTATATTTAATCTTTACATTGGTAATTATAGTAGCTCTTTTTAATTTAATTGGAGCATTAATCATGATGATCTTGGATAAAAAAGGCAATCTAAAAACGCTTTTTAATCTAGGAACAGAAATCAAAGATTTGCGAAAAATATTTTTGCTACAAGGAACCTTGCTTAGTGTATTTGGAGGATTAATTGGTCTTGTTTTAGGTGTTATTTTGGTCCTATTACAACAACGATTTGAACTTATCATGATTACTGCAACGCTAGCATTTCCTGTTGTTTTTACTCTCGAAAATGTATTTATTGTTTTAGGGACTATATTTTCACTTGGATTTATAGCTTCATTTATAGCAAGTAAGCGCGTTAGCGAAAAATTGCTAGATTAGAATTTTTATTCTAAAATTAAAAATATTACTTATATTTATCGTCTTAAAAAAAATACGCTATGATAGTTTCTGCCTAATCCTATTTTATTTTTAGAATAATTAGGATGCCTTCAAATTTTTTAAGTCCAGCCAATAAACAATTGGTTCTGGACAATTTTATCATATATCCTTAATTATCATGACAGAAACAACAATACAGAAAAGTTTATTTTCTCGAATTTTCTCAACAATAAAACAAGCTATCAAAGGAGATGAATCTTTTGATTACACTTCGGGCAGTATCAAAAAAGCCGTAATTCTTCTTGCTATTCCAATGGTATTAGAAATGCTTATGGAATCGGTTTTTGCATTGGTCGATTTATATTTCGTAGGACATCTGGAGCATAGCAGTTTTGCTATTCAGGCAGTTGGACTTACAGAGTCGGTTATTACGATTGTTTACTCGATTGCAATCGGGATTAGTATGGCTGCAACAGCAGTTGTTGCTCGTCGTATAGGCGAAAAAGATCCTGTTGCCGCAGCAAAAGCAGGAATGCAAGCTATTATTATTGCTTTTGCAATTAATAGTGTGATTAGTATTTTTGGTTTTATTTATGCCAAAGACATCTTGTTACTTATGGGCGCGTCTGCAGAAGCGGCAGAATATGGTTATAAATTCACCCAAATAATGATAGGCGGAAGCTTATGTGTGATGCTTTTATTTCTTATCAACGGAATTTTTCGTGGAGCAGGAAATGCTGCTATAGCCATGAAAAGTCTTTGGATTGCTAATATTTGTAACATTATCTTATGTCCTATTTTAATTAACGGACTAGGACCAATTCCTGCTTTTGGATTAGTTGGAGCTGCAATAGCAACAACTTCTGGACGAAGTATTGGTGTGTTATATCAATTGTACCACTTGTTTAATGGTCGTGGAGTTTTAAAGATTATTTCATCTTACTTTATTCCAGACTTTGAGCAAATCAAGGCATTGGTAAAAATTGCTGCACCAGGAGTATTACAATTTGTTATTGCATCTTGTAGTTGGATTTTTCTGGCACAATTGGTAGCAACAACAGGTGGAGATCATGGTTCTGCAGGATATCAAACCGCATTACGTATCATGATGTTTTTTATTCTTCCGGCTTGGGGATTAAGTAATGCTGCAGCCACTTTGGTTGGGCAAAACTTGGGTGCGAAACAAATAGAACGTGCTGAAAAATCGGTTTTTACAACCGCAAAGTACAATGTCATTTTTATGGCTACAATTATGCTAATCACCTTCTTTTTTGCAAAATATATAGTTTCATTTTTTACCAATGATATCCTTATCCAAAACATAGCTGTCGAAGCATTACAGATTATGAGTTCTGGATACATTTTCTACGGAATTGGGATGGTATTAATTAATACCTTTAATGGTGCTGGAGATACCTGGACACCTACATTGGTTAACTTTTTTGGGTTCTGGTTATTTCAGATTCCATTAGCCTATGCATTAGCGAAACATTTTAAAATGGGACCAACAGGAGTTTTTATTGCAATTCCAGTTGCCGAAACGGCGATAACGTTGGCAAGTATAGTACTTTACAAAAAAGGAAAATGGAAACGTACTCAGGTATAGTAATTTTAAAAGACTAAGACAGATTGCACGAATTTCCACAAATTAATCCGCGGTAATTATACAAGAATGGAAAAACGAAGAATCATTTATGATTGTAAAATAAGAAAGACCGTCAATTGACGGTCTTTTATTTTAAAACATCTTTGTCAAAGTTTAAAACTTCTCCTTTTTTTATGCTTTTTAAACAAATTCGTATCCAGCATATACTTCCTGGATTTCGTTCATTACATTAAATAATCCTTGAGGATCATCGATTGTAACTAGTTTTTGTTTGTATTCTTTAAACGAGTGGATTCCTTTGAAGTAATTGGTATAATGACGACGCATTTCTACAATTCCTAAGCGTTCGCCTTTCCATTCCATCGACCACGTAAGGTGGTTTCTTGCGGCTTCTACACGATCACTAACGGTTGGAGCGGGTAAATGCTCACCAGTTTCAAAAAAGTGCTTTATTTCGTTAAAAATCCAAGGATAGCCAATTGCAGCACGACCAATCATAATACCGTCGATACCGTATTCATTTTTAAATTTTAATGCTTTTTCTGGACTATCGATATCGCCATTTCCGAAGATAGGCATCGTAATTCTTGGGTTATTTTTTACACGTGCAATATGCGACCAGTCTGAATGGCCTTTGTACATTTGAGCACGTGTTCTTGCATGAATCGTTAATGCTTGTACACCTATATCTTGTAAGCGTTCGGCAACTTCATCGATATTTATCGAGTTATCATCCCAACCCAAACGAGTTTTTACAGTAACAGGCAAATTAGTACTATCGATAACAGCTTTGGTTAAACGTACCATTAAATCAACATCTTTAAGAACTCCTGCACCAGCACCTTTACAAACTACTTTCTTTACAGGACAACCAAAATTAATATCAATTAAATCAGGATTCACTGTAGTAACAATTTTTGATGACATTGCCATCGCTTCTTCATCTCCACCAAAAATCTGAATTCCAACAGGGCGTTCGTAATCAAAAATATCCAACTTCATTCGGCTTTTAATAGCGTCACGAATTAATCCTTCCGAAGAAATAAATTCCGAATACATTAAATCTGCTCCGTGTGTTTTGCACAATCTACGGAACGGTGGATCACTCACATCTTCCATAGGAGCGAGTAGTAAAGGAAATTCGGGTAATTCTATGTTGCCAATCTTGACCATCTTCATTATTTTTTGCAAAATTACAACTTTTAGTTTAATTCCTTGCTATTTAGAGATTCAAAGGGGGAGGAGAGGTGCAAAGGCTTAGAGAAGGTTCAGAGGTTCAAAGGTTTTCTATAGAGGTGTGGCAGTTTGTCTCTATAAAAAGATTAAAGGCTCAAAGGTTTTAAAAAAGGATCGCATTATTTCCAATTTTAAAACCTTTGAGCCTTTGTTACTCATAGCCCCAGAGCCTTCTTTAAACCTTTGTAACTTTAGACGCACTGCGGTGCGTCTCTACGGAAAACCTCTGCGCCTTTGTTACTCATAGCCCCAGAACCTTCTTTAAACCCTTGCAATTTTAGACGCACTGCGGTGCGTCTCTACGGAAAACCTTTGAACCTTTGAACCTCAGAACCTTTGTCCCTCTTTTTAAGAAACCCTATTATCAAAAAAACGAATCGGCTTGCGACTCATTGGATTAAAAACCAAAGAATTTAATATTTCTTTTGAAGTGAATTCTATTTTTGGAGTTACTCTTAATTTTGCTCTAAAGTGGTCTTTGATTTCTTGCAACAATTCATTCGACTGACTTTTCACAGCAATCTTAATCAGGATTTCATCTGTTCCTAAATCATTGGTGAATATCTCGATGATGTGATTTTCGATAGCATCGAAGTCACTTAAAACATCATTCATTGCGGGTGGATAAAGCGTTGTTCCTTTATATTTTATCATTTGTTTTTTACGCCCGATAACTGGACCAACACGCAAAGTATTTCTTCCGCAAGCACATGGAGTATCGTGCAACTGAACAATATCGCCAGTTTTAAAACGCAATAAAGGCATGGCTTCAATACCTAAAGTGGTAAAAGTAAGTTCGCCAGCTTCGCCATTTTTTACTCGATTATTATTTTCATCAAGGACTTCTACAATGATAAGTTCGGGATGATGATGTCCTCCGTTTTGATGTTCACATTCGGTAAAGGCTGTGCTCATTTCGGTAGATGCATAAGTCGAGAATAGCTTAATATCCCATTTATCTGTTATTTTTTTAGATAAAATATTCATTGAAAAATCTTGATTTCTCAACGATTCTCCGATGCAAATTGCGCCTTTTATGCTCGAATTATTATAATCGATATTATGGCTTTCGGCATATTCTATCAGTTTTAATAAAAATGAAGGAACAGTTATTAGATATGAAGGATTGTATTTTAAGATAGAATCCCATTGCAATTCGGGTATTCCTGCACCAACACGGATTACACCTACTTTTAATTTTCGTAATCCTAAAAAGTAAGCTAGTCCAGCCATGAATTTGCGATCAATTGTAGTCATAAGTTGTACAATATCACCTTCTTTAATTCCGGCACAGTCAAAAGAAATAGCTTCGTTGTAAGCCAATCTGTCTAAATCGGCATCGGTTAAACCAAAAGTTACAGGATCACCTAAAGTTCCCGAAGTGGTTGCAAAATCGATGATTTTAGAAACTGGTACACACAGAAAATCATCGTTATTATTCTGAAGATCTTCTTTGGTAGTAGCAGGTAAAAGTTGAAGATCTTCCAGTGTTTTGATAGTAGAAACATCAATGTTTTTTTTCTCAAAAAGGTCTTTATAATAAGGTGAATTCTGACTTATGTAAGTCAAAAGTTCAACTAATTTTTGTTCTTGAAAAACTTTAATTTCTTCTAAAGAACCTTTTTCTATTTCTGGAATCATCTTAATTTTCTTTTGATTTTCTTAATATATTTTTCAACTTTCTGTTTTTCAGGAAGTGTGGTAATTTCTTTTGTCAATGCTTTTTTAAACTGATTTTGTGCCAAAGCATATTCTTTTTTCTGATAAAAATACAATCCCACTTTGTAATAAACTACCCAGTAATCAGGGTTTAAGGATAGATATTCCTGAATAAATTCAGGTGAAATTGCGTTCTTGCTTTTTAAATAAGAATTGATTTTTTCATCTTCAATTCTGAATTTTTGATAATTTTTAAATTCGGCTGTAGCCAAAAAAGGATCTTTGGCAATATTCAATTCACTCTCAGACAAAGATACAATTGTATCTGTTTGCTCTCTGTTTTTAAATATTTTATTCAAGTCGTAACAAACAAATTCTCCCAGTTGATACGGATTGGCAGAAACCCAAACTAATTTTTCTTCGGGTTTAAAAATTATGCCATGGTGCGCCATTAATTGATTTAAGGATTTTTCGTTACCATAACCCAATTTAATATTTTCCAAACCTTCTTTGTTTCTGAGTATTTCGGATGCTTTTTTAGGATTTACTTTTGGTGTTTCTTCAAAAAGTTCCACCATTCTATCGTATCTATATTTCGAATGACTGTTTAGAATTTGGTTCTCATTTCGTTTGTCATCTTTTAAGGCGTCGCTTTGAAAATGATTGGAACAAATAAGCTGATTGTTGTTTGAGACTTCATAAACTCCAAATTTGTGTGGAGAAACTTCTATTAAAACGGCTTTGTTATCATTGGCACTTCCTACCATTATAGATTCGGAAACGAAAACGGTTGTCTTTTTTGCAATAGCAATAGCTTCATCAATGTTAGTTGCATATTGTAATATTTGACGGGTGAGAACAGAAATAGGAGTTTTGGCAATTAGCGGAATTTTCGATTTTCCTGCATTGATGGTTACTGTTAATCCTTCCTGATTCATTCCTGAAACTGCTCCAATCATTCCCGGCCAGGTTACCATCATAAACGGATGACCTGTTTTTGGTTTTATAAAGGCTACGATTTTGTCTTTCGCGAAAGCGTCATTTACATAAAAATCGAAATTGCGACCAAGAATTAAATTCCCATCTTCAGATTTTTCTCCCCAAGCAGCAAATGAGGAACAACCTACTAATGCCAAATCTTGTAATGCGTGCCCAATATCGTGCGCTGCATGTAAATATAAATTGCGTAAATATTGCGATGCGATGGCATCATAATCATGAGATGTATATTGAGAAACACCGTAAATTTCGGTTTGATATTCTTCGGGAACATTGAGGTATAATTTCCTGTTGTACCATTTTAAAAAGTTCCGAAGCATATTTTGCTTAAACTTTGAAGGTACTAAATCTTTAATTTTTGAGAAAAATATGAGTTCTTGCTTCTTTAAAAGAGAGTCAGTTAATGCTCCAGAGTTAAGACCAATTTGATAAGCGTCGCCTTCTACATAAAGTTCCCAAAGACCTTGTTTGTTTTTTAAAAGAGAGTTCTTTCCAACTGAAAATACAGAATTGGATTGTTTTTTTACGATAGGTAAAATAGCATCATAATCTGCGATATTGGGCTGATGATGCATTGATTTTGAAGTGCCACAGGAGAGAAACACCAACAAAAAACCGATTAAGAATACAATCAGAATTCGCTTTTTCATAATCAAAATTATTCAGAGGCTTGATTGATTTTGGTTACTAGATATTCTTTCCCAACTATTTCTGAGCAAGTAACAACGGCGCCAATAGTTACGCCCAAAACGCCATGCATATTAATACTTTGTCCTGTTAAATACAGGTTGTTAAGTTTGGTCTTAGAAGCAATAAATGATTTCATAGGATTGTTAGAATCTTTAATGTAACCATACATATTACCATTATGTCCACCAATATAATCACGATAAGAAAGTGGAGTAGAAGTGTGTATCGATTGGATACAATCTTTTATCCCGGGAAATTTTATCTCGATTTCGTTTAAAAACTTGGTTGCTTTACGGGATTTAAATTCATCATAACTTTCGCCACGATCATTCTTTTCGGCAGTCGTATTAAATGTATCTACCCAAGGTAATAAATCGTCGAATTTCATGTAGGTAATAAAAGTCATTCCATCCGCCCATTCTTCATCTTTCTTAGATGCGTTCATAGATGCCATATATGCTTTTGGCCAAGAGTTTTCGTTATACTCATGGGCAGTCCAAACATCATTACTATTTTTAAAATGATAGTAGTTATGATTGATATATTTAAAGGTATTTGGTTTAAAAACCAAATACAAACTAAACGCTGAGATTACACCTTCGAGACTTTGGATTCGGCTATAAAATGATTTTCTAAAATTTTCTTCGCCAACCATTTTTAAAGTGGTTTTGGGTTCAATGTTAGAGATGAAGTACGTTGCCGAAACTTCGGTTCCATCTTTTATTTTAACGTTGGTAACATTGTTGTCTTCAACATTAAAGCGAACGACTTCTTTGTATTTATGAACTTCACCCCCGTATTTTTTTAATTGTTTAATGAGTTGTTTTGTAATCTGGCTTCCACCATTTATACATCTCCAAGAACTCTGAATGTATGAGTTTACAGATAAAGCATGTACATAAAAAGGTGATTTATCTTCAATACCAGCATATAAAAAATTAGAACCAGCAAGCACAGCTCTTAGTTGTTTATTATCGGTTATCTCATCGATGGTTTGTTTGGCATTTAAGGTCAGGATATCGCTATCGTATTTCCCTTCCCAACGCAAGTTGTATAACGGGAACGAATCGCAGGTATCTTTTATTTTTGTGCAATAATTTTCTATTGCTTCTTTTTCTTCTGGAAAGTGTTTTAATAATTGGGCAACGAAGTTATCATATCCTTGAGCATGTGGATATTCTTTGTTTTCATCTTCAAATGAGATGATATCAAAACCATCTTCATCCATTTTTTTTAGTTTCAAATTATCCATGATGCCTAGATATTTGAAATATTTATACAAATTTTGTCCTTCACTCAGTCCTCCGATATAGTGAATTCCTGTATCAAAAATGGTTTTATCTCTCACAAATGTTTGGAGGTTTCCACCAAACTGATTATTTTTTTCGAGCACACAAACGCTATATCCTTCTTTGGCAAGAATAATAGCCGAAACAAGACCGCCTAAACCGCTTCCTACGATAACAACATCATAACGTTCTTTCATGCTATTCTTTCTTTAAGACTATAATTTTGTCTTCTTCATTTGTACAAGTATAGCCAAAATTAAGCAATGTGTCCTTTAAACTTGTGCTATTTATTAAAATAAAACAAGATGTTGTCGGAATAATTTTTTCAATAATTGAGTTGTAACTTTCGTCGGAAACTAAAACAACATCATATTGTTTTTGTAATGCCACATCTAGATTTTCCAGATAATGTATGGCTCTTTTCTTAACGATATAATTGGTTTGTGCAACCTTATGTTTTTCTTCATCGGTTGTATAAGAATCAATCTTTCGTTGTGGTTCTTGTAATGTTAATAGTAAATCGAGTTGGCCATAATCATTGGTAAGATGCAAGATTTTGGCTTTAGGTTTTATGTATTTATTTAATAGATAATAGGTCTCTAAATTGGTTTTTAGATTCTTTTTTACACTATTTATTATTTCTGATTCTTTATAATCAAAACTATTGATAATTATTTTTTTGAAATAATCTGGTCCTTCAAGCTGCTCTCGTACTTTATGGAATTCGGCTTTAAAGAAGGTGCTTATTTGCTTTGTTCTTTCGGTATAATTTTTCCCAAAAGAAAGATTATCAGGAGTAATTCGCTCAAGAATAGAAATGGTTATTGCACTATCATATATAATGAAATCTCCTTTTGGCAACGCTTCTGAAGTACCGTGGATCAGGATAGGAATAATATCCAGATTAAAATGTTCTGCAAGATAAAATGCGCCTTTATGGAATCGTTTTACCTGATTGCTTTCAGATCTTGTTCCTTCTGGGAAAACCATTAAGGAATATCCTTCGTCAATTTTTTTGCGTAAATGTTCAAGACCTCCTTCAAGACCTTCTGATACGGGATAAAAACCTGCTTTTCTTACCGTAGCACCAAAAATAGGAGAATTATAAACCCAGTCGCTTACCAGATAAATGATTTTAGGGCTTAGCATTCCAACTGCCAAAATATCTAAAAAGGAAGAATGGTTGGCAATAATTACAGCTGGTTTTTCGAATTTCTCGTTATGAATATTAATTACTTTTTTGCTTACAAATGGATTTGTATATAAAACGGATTTCATGAATTTAGAAATCAGATATCGGAATCCTTTTATTTTTGTCTCTTCTTTTAGAGGAAGAATTTTCATAAATGTCAGGCAAAAAAGGGACATTAGGACTCCACCAAGACCATAGTATAAAAATGATAATACGCCATGTATAAAGGAACGAAGCTGGAATGGTGCTTTTCCGTTTTTAGGGCGATTAGACAAGAATAGCTTGAATAAAATTGGGTAGAAGATAAACGTAATGATTAGTGCTGCAAAAACCCCAATTAATGAAATTGATGAAATAGATTGTAATGCGGGATGTTTGGCAAATATCAAAGCACCAATTCCTAGTATGGTTGTTATTACCGCAAGTATAATTGATGTTCTGTATATCGCAATCTCATTTTTTCCGGTTGTATATTCTTTTTGTAAGGCGCTTGTCATGAAAATACTAAAATCGACACCATGACCAAAAATCAAAGTACATACAATCATGCTAAAAATATTCAATTCGATGTTAAAAACCCCCATGATACCAGCAGTTACAATTCCGGTTAATGCAATCGGAATGCAACTTATAATAACTAATTCAATTCTTCTGAAAAAGAAGAACAGAATAAGGATCACAGCGACAAATGAATAATTTACAAGAGAATTAAAATCGGTTTTTAGTGTGCTAAAAAAAGTTTCATTCATTTGCTGGCGGTCGATTGCCAATAAACCATCTTTGGCAGAAGCCGATTTTACAAATGCGTCACGTTGTTCGGGAGCAACTTTTACCAATGTTGAGATGGTGAAAAAGCCGTTTTTCTCACTAATAAATTCCTGTAGTTGTAAGGCACTTATCTTTAAATAATCCTGATAGGTTATAGGTTTAAAGCTAGCATCAAGATGGTCAAAAAATGCGGTATAGGTTGTGGGTTTAAACCCAAGCTTTGCACCTTCGTTTATTAATTGAGATTTTAATAGTTGCTTTTTATTGGCATCCCAAAATGAATTCCATTTATCAATTTTTTGCTTTTGCTCCTTTTGCGAAAGCATAATTCCTCCTACAGAACTATAATTTAATATTTTGTTTTCCTGTTTTTCTTTTGCAAGAGCATTAAAAAGCAAGCTGTTTTTTTGCAAAACATCTTCCATACTATTTCCGTAGGATGCCAGATAAATAGTTTTAGAAGTTAAGCTTGTTGTACTTTCTTCAAGATCTTTTTCGGCAGCTTTAATTTCTTTTGGAACAAAATTAAGTTGTGATAAATCATTATTAAAACCAACATCGTTATAAGTAAAACAACAAATGATTGTAATAAGAACGCAAAAGCCAATTAAGAATTTATTGTTATGAAATGAAAAATGCGCCAATTTATCAATCACATTTTTCTTGTGTTCAAAATTGTTTTCTTTTGGTTTATACAAATGCGGAACAATGAGAAGGGAGAAAAATGCGGAAGCCATTACAATTACTGCAGCAAAAATTCCTAAGTCGTTTAACGCATCCGATTTTACAAAAAGCAGACATAAAAATGCAACAGCAGTTGTAGAACTACTCATGATTACTGGCATCGTAATGTCTTTGTACAATGTTTTTACATCGCTATTGTGCTTGTAATGTGTTAAGATATGTATAGAATAATCTATTGTGATTCCTAAAAGAATTGAACCAATACCAAGTGAAATCGCCGAAATTCTTTCCTTGACAAAGTATAAAAATGCAACGGCAAATAAAGCTCCAAAAACGGTTGGGAGAAAAATGATTAATGGGATAAATACTTTGCGATAAAACAAAATCAGAATAAGCATTAGCGTAATCATTGCAATAGTTGTAGTAAGTACAATATCGCCTTTAATCTGGTTGGCATTTGCAACAGCAATAAGTGCTGAACCAAAATAACTTACTGAAGCTTTTGTTTTAAATTGCTTGTTTAAATTGTCTTTTATTGTATTAAGCTTTGCTGCAAAAATGGAGTTTTGTTCTGTTTCGCTCGAAGGCAAATTAGAAGTAATAAACAACAATAATTTTTTTTTGTCTTTGGTCATTACAAAACCATTGTCGAGGGTAAAATCATCGCCAACATTTAATTGCTGTAATTTTTTTAAGGCTATAAATGAAATCCCTAATGGATCTTGTAATATAAAATCTTTGGTAATAAATCCCGAAGGGGAGATTATCGATTTGTAATTTCCTTGCACTGTTGCCGCAATACTATCTTGTTGCAATTTTGATTGTATGGTTGCATAATCTTTATCGTCTAGAAAAAGTGGCACATTGTTGTAAACAAAATCGATAGTTTCCTGAATGTTTTCTTCATCGATTTTTCCTTGTACAGCTGTTATATAAGGTTTGCAAGTTTTGGCAATACTATCTGTAAAAACTGCTGCCATTTCTTTTAAATCTTCATCTGTTCCGTCTTTTTCAGTTTGGAAAATAATGGTAATTTTATCTGCAAAATTAAGTTGCTTTAGTACTTTGGCAGTAACATCGGTTTTATCGTTTGTTGGAATAAGTTTGGTGATATCTTCTTCAAATTTAATTTTTGAAGCAAAAAATCCAAATATAAAAAGCATCGCAATTGCCAAGAAAACCGATAACGATTTTCTCTTATTTACAAATAGATGTATGGCGTAGAAATAATGATGCATGCTTATAGTTTTTTTAGCCACTGATTATACTGATCCGCACAGATTATTCCCGTTGCGAATATAATTTTCTTTAATCCTTTAATATGTGGCAAAATATTTAATTTAATTATTGGTTTTATTTTTGGGTGTACTAAACAATGTTAAAAGTAAGTAGGCTATTGATCCTAATAATAATGCCATTACGGATGCTAATACTAAACTCCCAACAACATATTGTGTTACATTCTTTGATACATCTGTAAGTGATAGTGAATCATTTAGTACCAAAGGAGCTGTATTTGTTATAAAAAGACTTCCCATTTTTAAAGATCCATATATTACTAATGGGATGAATGGTGGGAAACTAACATTTGATGCCAAAAAAGCGATGACTTTATTAAGCTTGAATAAGGTGGCAGAGAAAAGAAGTAATACGGTCTGGAATCCCCAAAATGGTGAAATTCCAATAAAAACTCCTAATGCAATTGCTGCCGATTTTTTAAAATTTGATTCATCGCTTTCCAGAATATCTTCTAGTAGGAATTTTTTAAGTCCTTTTTTTTTAATTTTAAGAACTAAATCTCTGGGTTTAATGTAAACAAGAGCAATAAAAACCAATACGGTATTTAAGATACTGATTCGGGTAAAATCCTTGAATGGACGAAAATGCGAAACTCTTTCCAGTGGGTCGTATAAAACTTTGACTGGAATGTTTTTAACCGGAATGCCTTTCCAGGCAGCACGTACAATTATCTCGATTTCAAATTCAAATTTAGGCGTGAAATGTCTCTCGGGAATTAATCGTAAAGGGTATAATCGAAATCCAGATTGTGTGTCCTGAAGTCGAATTCCTGTTTCAAACCAAAACCAGAAGTTTGAAAATTTGTTTCCGAAACTACTTTTTTTAGGTACATTTTCCTGAGTCATATTACGACTTCCAATAAGCAAGGAATTTGGTTCTTTTTGGATAGCATCAATAAACGAAGGAATATCCGAAGCAAAATGTTGTCCATCGGAATCGATTGTTATTGCATATTCGTAATTTAAAGCAATTGCTTTATTAAAACCGTTTTGTAATGCAATTCCTTTTCCTTGATTCTCGGGATGGTGAATTTGTATGAGTTCTGGAAAATTTTCTAAAATTTCTCTTGTTTTATCTGTCGATCCATCATTGACTACAATAACATCTTTGGTGCAGGTTAAAATAGAATCAAGAACTTTTGCTAACGTTTTGTGGTTGTTGTACGTGGGTACAATAACACAAAAATTAGTTTGGGCAAGTTGTTCTTCTTGAGATAAAATAGGTTCCATTTTGTGGTTTTTCTTTAACTACTTTACAGTTTGCTTTTCTTCTGCAGAAAAACTTTTAGATTGTAGGATAAAGTTCTTTAGGTATTCTTTTAGCACAGTATTTTGATCTTTATAATGTGCCAGAATAAATTTTTTGTCTTCTTTGATGTTTTTTTTATAACCCGTAATTCCAGGAACATTTTCCTGAATACTTAATCGAATCATTCTAATTTCTATCGAGTTTGGCTCTTTTACGATAGTGCTTTCTAATAATTTAGCACCTTCTTTAAAACGACTCATTTTGGACGAAAGTTTCTTCTCATATTTAGAATCCAATAGGATAGAAGCGGCTTTATATGCTACCAGAATATTTTCGTCTGTGGTAGAAATGTCATTTAGTTTTGCAGTAAAATCTTTTGCACTTGTTTCAGAACCTGAAGCTGTTGGATATATTTTTCTGATAGTTGCAAGATCTGGTGTACTTACCAGACTTACTAATAAAAATAAGGATAAAAATAATTTCATGATTAAGTCTTTTTATAAACATTGCTTAGTTTTAAAGCAACCGTTTCATTAAAATAAGTCGTGTTTTTTACTTTTACTAAACCGTCTTCGGTTGTGGTGATATCCAATTCTAAACGTAATTCGGGTGTAACTTCGGGATTAATTAGCGCCATGAACTTTACATTACTTAGCGTTTGCATCATTAGGTTACTTTTGGTAATTGTTTCCGAAAGTTCTTTTATAATTTGTATCATACATACTCCCGGCATTATCGGGTTGTCTGGAAAATGACCTTTAAAAACATCGTGTTTATCATTTACCAAAATGACAGCATCGTATTTAGAATCATTTGTGTTTTCTAATGAAAGTATTTTATAAAAGTCTTTTAAAACCATAGTTGTATTTTTATTTCCCGAAAGTGTATGTTGCTCCTATTTGATAAACTAAATTAGTACTATTAGCTCCATTTGCATAATAATTAGTAAATGCATCGGTTAGACCTTTTTTAATTCTTGCTTCAAATGAAACTCCATTTTTAAGGCTGTATCCTAATCCACCAATAATTCCTAAATCGATATCTTGCCCTTTATTGAAATTTCTTTCTTTATCATTTGGGTCTACTTTAAATGTATCTGCAATAAGTATGTCACAAAAAGGTCCTACTAATACATAAACACTTTCCGTAAAATTAAATTTATTAATCGTTACTCCAGAAATATATTGCAGTGATGCATTTACATTGGCTTCTTTATAACCAGTAATATAATAACTATTTGTTGCATTGTCATAAATAGTTATAGTTCCCATAGAAACGTTTCCTTTACCTCCTTGTCTTGAATATGTTAATTCAGGTTGTAATGTGTAAAATTTCGAAAGTTTTAAAGCTCCAAATGCTCCGATGTAAAAATCGGTTTTGTTTCCAAGATTTGAATCTGTCAATTTTGAAATGTTAATTCCGGCTTGAATTCCCGGTTTAAAAGTTACTTGTGCTTGAGCCTGAAAAATTCCTATAATCGAGAATGCGGCAAAAAATAAATTTCTATAATTCATTGTTCTATTTTACTTTAAATGTATAACTAATCCCAATTTGGAAAACGTTATTTAAGATGATGTTATCATAGTAGTCGTCGTAGTAGTTGTTGTTATTATCAATACCATCATATCCGTAAATATCGATTAGTCCTTGTTTAAATCTTGCTTCAAAAGTTAAACCATTAGGCAAAGTATATCCAAGACCAGCAACGAAAGCAACATCAACTCCAACAGGATTGTAGTCGTATGAAGGGAAATTGTCACTTGTTTTAAAATCTACCGACGGACCACCTAATATATGAAATCCACCTCCCGCAAAATGAAATTTAGCAACTGCACCTAATGAAACATAATTTAATTCGTAGGTTACTTTTCTTGATCTAAATGATCCTAATGCGTATTCACGTGCTTCTGCACCTTGTCTTGTATAGGTTAATTCTGGCTGAAGGGTAAAATATTTATTGAATCTTATGGCTACCAAACCCCCCACATAAAAATCTGTTTTAGCGTCGCTAGATCCAAAATTAGTTAAGTTCGAAATATTTAAACCCCCACGAATTCCTGGACTTACAGTTACCTGAGCTTGTGTGTTAAGGATTCCAACAAGGAATACAACTGCGATTAAGATTAATTTTTTCATTTTTGATTTAATTTTTAATGATTCGTTTAAGTTTTACTCTGATTTAAAATAATTCAGCTCTATTTTTAACTTTATATTTTGATGTAAAATCTCTATTTTTTCTGCAAAAATATTGTTTTCTGAACTAAAACTAATAGTTATTTTTTCTTTTGTTTGTGAGGCATGTACTACCTTCTCTAGTTTGTTATTTTCTTTAGATAAAAATATAAAATTATATTGGTTGTCATCTTTGGTTTGGTAGATGGTATTTTCTTGATTTTCAAATAATTTGTCGATTATGTAGTTCTTTTTAAGAAGTAAACGAAAATCTTTTTTTAAGGTCGAAATAAGAATTTTTCGGTCTAATTCGGATACAATTGAGTTGACTTTAAAACTGGTTTCCGAAATTTCAAAGTCTAATAATTTGTTACCAAATTCAGTTGTAAATACTACTCGATGTGTAGTATCATTTATTTTCTTGGCAATAAAAATTCCTGACAGTTCATGACCATAAACCGTTATGTTTGCTTTATAGACATAATCAATTTCGGGATTAGAAAAATAAGGAGCTTCGTAAGTCGTTTTTTCTAATGGTTTTGGAGTATAATTTTTGGTAATTTTTTGACCACAAGAAAATAAGAAAATGACTAGAAAGCAATTAATTAGTAAAAACGGAGTCGTCGATTTTTGCATTTATCACTTTATTTTTAAGTACAATTCGAGTATAATCTTCAGATGATTCAAGTAATTTTACCTGAACAACAGTTGCGTCTTCTTTATCAAAAGTCAATTCTATTTGCTTGATGTATTTTTTTAAAGTTACATCTTTTGGAATAAACTTGGCAATGTTCTGGTTTTTTGATTTAAAATAACTGATGCTAAATTCCTTATCATCAAACATATCGCCACTTACACTACCTACAATAAGTTTATTGATTCGACCAAAGATTTTGCTGTTTCCAATATCAACAGCACTTTTTTTGCCTTCGTCATTAATCAGGATTTTACCGTTTTTAAAAACAATACTATAATTATATGGTTTCTTGTATTGCCATTGTAATAAGCTTGGTTCCTTAAAAATCATCTTTCCAGATGTTTCAATATCCTTGGATAAAAAATCCAAATGTTTGTACTGAATGAAATCGGTACTTAATGTTTTTATTTTTTTAGAAACTACATTCACAGATTGCTTGAAAGCTGCAATTTCACTATCAGACATTTTTTGTTCTTGTGCAAAGGAGTTCAAGACGAACAGGTTCAGAATTATAACGGATAAGTATATTTTAGTCTTCTTCATATGCTTTAAGATTCAAAAGTTTTTCAACCGAAATTACGGTGTAATTGTTTTGCTGCAAGAACTGCAAGAACTGTTCCAAGACCAAAACCGAATGCTTGGCTGTATCGTGCAAAAGTACAATTCCGCCAGGAGAAACTCGTTTTATAATGCGATTGTAAATGATTTCTTGGTCTTTAATGCCGCCATCAAGGGATCGGATATTCCAACCAATTACTTTATGTTTACTTATTTTTAAAGCTCTTCGTATAGATGGTGTTGTTACGCCATACGGTGGACGGAAAAATTGTATTTTTTTTGAAGTAAATTTTTCCAGCAATGCATCCGTTTTCCTCAGTTCTTCGAGTATTTTTTTTGCATTGTAAAAATCAAAAAAATCAGAATGACTATAAGAATGATTCCCTACCAAATGTCCTTCGGATAAAATACGTTCTATAATTTCGGGATGTTTCTCGATGTTTTTTCCAATGCAGAAAAAGGTAGCTTTTACATCGTATTTTTTTAAAACATCCAGAATTTCTAATGTAGTTTCGCTCGGACCATCATCAAACGTTAATGCAATTTTCTTCCTGGTCAATGATGGATTATTGCAATAGGCTCTTACATGATAATTAGAATTTATTCGTGCCGAGTTTATCGCAGCAATACTCAACCAGATTATTCCAATGATAATAAACCACCAAATATTGATTGCGATATAAAGTTTCGAAAGAAGCAGTAAAAGCAATATGATGATAAAAAACAAAGAAGTGTTTTTATGCGTTATCATTTTGAAATTAATGTAAAACTATGGTCTTTACCGTTTAATTGATTGTACAATAAAATAGTATTATATGCTGGTTTCTCTAGTGAATTAACTTTAATCAGTTCTGGAATTGTTTGTGTTTTGATAATTTTAGAACCAACCCATAATCCAAAAGACGAAGCGGTATTGTATTCTCCACAAAGATGTTTGTAATAAACCTGTGGTGTATTTGCGAAAGCATTTTCGGTTAAATTGGTATAATAAGAATCGAATTCTACATCACCATTTAAGCCTAAAACCACAGCATCAATATCCGAAATTTTTAAATTATTCGATTTTAAGAATTTAATAATTTCAGCTTCAACTTCATTTTCTTGTAACTTGTTCTTGATTTCTACATCTAGAAGTTCAGCATAAGTAGTTTCTTTTTTTTCATTTTCTAAAACAAAAAAACTAGCTCCTTCACCACAAACATATCCTTTTGTGGTTTCGTTTAAAAGTTCGTAAGGTTCGTTTCTTTCTCCTTTTATGTATCCTGCTAATTTAAAAAGTGAGATAGTATAATCTCCGTTTTCATCAACTCCACCCACTAATACTGAGTTGGCTTCGTTTCCTTCAATCTGCATTTTTGCATCCAAAAGAGCCGACTCAAAGGAGATTGCACCATTTACATAAGTAAAGTTATATCCCTTGCATTGCAATGTTAGGGCAATTTGTGCTCCAACAGTATTGTGTGTTGATTGTATAAAAGCAGTAGGAGTTAAAAACTCCTCGTTATTATCGATAATTGCTTTTAGGAATTTCTCCGAATCTTCGATGCAACCCATTCCAGTTCCAGTAATAATAGCATCGATATTCGAAATATTGGCTTCTTTTAATGCATAAGCCGAAGCTACGATCCCGTTTTTAATTCCATTAGCCATTCTTCGGCTTGCAACTGGAGAAATGAAATCTTTGTAGACAGGTTTTTTTAAAAATAAAACGTTGTCATTTTTATTCCATTCAGCATCTTCTAAAAAAACAGTATCAAATGTTTTTTGAGCTGAAAGACAACCTGTACCATTTATATATGTTTTCCTCATTTGCTTTTAGAAAATATAAGAGTAGAACAATTACCACCAAATCCGAAAGAATTTGATAATACGTGTTCGATATTTTTATGTTTTAATGTTGTTTGTGGCGTTAGGTTAAATTCCTGCATTGGAGTTTCAAAGTTTAAACTTGGGAAAACCACATTGTTCTGAATAGCAAGTACGCTATAAACCGCTTCGATTGCTGCTGCCGCCGCAAGTGTATGTCCTGTAAAAGGTTTGGTTGAGCTAAAATCGGGAACAGGTTTCTGGTCGTAAATTCTAAGAATTGCTCTTCCCTCAGATAAATCATTATTGGGAGTTGCTGTTCCGTGAACATTTATATAATCGATCTCGCCAGGGTTTATAGCAGCAACATCAAATGCTTTTTTCATAGCAAGATAAGCGCCATCGCCATTTTCGGATGAAGCAGTTTGATGAAAAGCATCATTGGCATTGCCATAACCCGAAACACGAGCAAGTACTTTTTTGTTTTCTTTTTTTACAATTTCTTCAGATTCTAAAACTAAGAACGCAGCTGCTTCGCCTAGGTTTAATCCTTTGCGTTCATCATCAAATGGTTTATTATATCCATCAGATAATATCATTAAAGTTTTAAAACCGTTGATTGTAAATTTTGCCAAAGCATCGGTTCCACCAACAATTACTCGGTCTAGTTTTCCGGTTTTTATCAATCGTGCACCAAGCATAATTGCATTTGCAGCCGAAGAACAAGCCGTACTTATTGTAGTAACCATTCCTATTAATCCGAGTTCGTCGGCAATTTTTTGAGCTACATCGCCACAATTATGACAACTAATGTATTTTTCGAGTTCGGGATTATCGAAATAATCGTAATAATATTTCTCGGTCATATCCATTCCGCCAACGCTTGTTGCCGAAATTAATCCCGTTTTATATTCATTAATTGATGTAATTCCTGCATTTGCTACAGCTTCTTTGGCAGCAATTGTACCAAGCATAGCTGTTCTTGAAAAGTTGTTTTCTTCGTCAAGTTGTAATTGAGCGATTAACTCAGCATTGGTTTTTTTTATTTCACCAACCTTAATAACATCGGCATGAACTGTCGAAATGTTTTCGATAGTTGTAATAGCAACTTTGTTATTTATTAATGAAATATAATTTTCCTCAACCGAATTCCCGATTGAAGAAATTATTCCCATACCAGTTATAGCAACTCCTTTTACCATTTTTTTAGACGACTTAGATTTTTAGACTTACTTAGACTTCTTAGATTTTCTAGATAAAAATTCATGAAAAACTAGAGGATAGTTGAATAATTTAAAAATCGAACAATTTATTATTTTAAACTTTGAAAAAGCTTTTTGAAACTATTTTAGACTTTTTAGATTTTAGACAATACTTTTATCTAATCCCGTCCCGACGTTTCGGGATCGGGATAAAAATCTAAGCCAGTCTAAGCAGTCTGAAAAAGTCTATTTAGTTCTATTAGCTGTTATGTAAGCAGCCATTGACTCAATTGATTGGAAAATTACTTTTCCTTCTTTCGGGTCAACTAATTTAATTCCGTAATCTTTATCAAGAATAACAATTAATTCCAAAGCATCGATAGAGTCTAAACCTAGACCATCTCCAAACAAAGGGTCATTGTCATTAATATCTTCAAGGGTAATATCTTCAAGGTTTAAAACAGTAATAATTTTATTTTTTAATTCTAATTTTAATGCGTCCATGATTATTTATTATATAATGTTTCTATCGTTTCGTTTTGATACTTATGGTTTTCGTCTTTACCAATCAGGCAAAGAAAAGCTTTATATTCCTCATTAAAAAATTCAACCCATCCACAAAGTACCTTTTCCGCTTTATTGGTATGCAAAAGCGTATTGGCATAACTGTTCATGAATTCTGGATTGAAGGCATCAAATATAAAGAAAGAATTCTCGCTTTTTAATTGATGACGTATGCTTATTTCGCCCAAGCAAATGTTTGGCAAGGTATAAACAAAAACGGCCGGACTTGGATAATAATTCTCTTTATCAGATATAGATTCCTGATACTTTACATCGGTATCTAAACTTGATGATTTATTGGCTAAAAGTAAAGCGGTATTGTTTTCTGTTTGCTTTGCCAGTTCACTATCGTTCGGGTCCGATTCTGTCTCAGACTTCAAAAGTAATTCGGCTCCTAAAAAAGCAAGTTTGCTTAAAGAATCCATTTTGAAAAACTTAGGATAATTAATCTCAAAATTGCGATACGCTTGTTTCGAGAAATCAGCAAATAAAGTGGGTTCTGTTTTGAATACAGAAGCTTCATTCAAAACAATTTCGTTGTTTTGGATTGCGCAATAGGATTGTATGTATGTTTTGTTTTGAGTCATTTTATTTTAAACACTAATTAGCACTAATTTTTTGGTTTTTTAAATTTCACTAAGATTTGAATACTTTAAAATGTATAATCGCAATACTTCTTTTATTTTATGAAACCCAAGTATGAATGATTTTATCGATTTTCCATTTTCCAGATTTATTTTCAATTATAATTAAAAAGCCTCTTCCACATCTTCCACCTCCGCAAGAAGCACCGGCAGATAGTATCCCTGAGGTTTTTGTTTTATTAAACTGGATTCTCGATACTGAAATAGTTCCAACAGGCAATAAATTACTTTTGTCATCGAGATTCCAATTTTTTTCATGAGGATATTTTGATGTTCTTTGAAAATTAAACTTTTTATTATTTTCAAAAGTTTTTAAATCAAATTTGTATTCGTCTGTTTCTTTTGAAATGTCATAAGAGTATTTGGAAAGATTAATTTCTTTGATAATCATTTCAGTTTCTTGAGGACTAATTTTTTTCACATCATCATAAACACCAATTAAAATTCGAGTTTTATCGTTTTTGATACTATCCTGTTCAAGATTATATTTTTTTAATTCAGCATGATAACCAATTGTATCTTCTTTATTGGTTTTAAAATCAATTCTTGGCATTGGCGGTGGAAGAATAGTTCTTCTATCCATATATATTGAGTCAACTATTTCAAGAAAAACATTATTAATAACATTCTTCTCAAATTGTAGTTCGTCGACTTTCTCAATTTCCTTTTTTTTACATCCAAAAAAAGAAAGAAGAATAATGAATATAAATATACCGGTTGATGATTTCATGTTTATTATCAGTTAATCTGTGAAAATTAGTGCAATTCGTGTTTCACTTTTTCAAAAACCACAGCCGTATTACAACCTCCAAATCCCGAAGCTGTTTTTAGGAATGTCTTGATATTTTTATCTTCATTTTTTTCAATAACATTTATCGATTGACTTACGCCTAATTCATCAAAACCTAATGAAACAAAAAGCTTGTTTTGGAGCACAGACTCGATGGCAATAACTGTTTCTAATAATCCTGACGCGCCCAATGTATGACCATAAAAACCTTTCAGACTATTTACAGGAACTGTTCCCATTTCTAATCGGTTGAAAGCGATGGCTTCCATTTCGTCATTAAAAGATGTTGCGGTTCCGTGTGCGGAAATATAATCGATATGTTCTGGTTTTATTTGTGCTTCGTTCAGGGCATTTTGAATACTTCTGAATAAGCCTTCACCAGTTCTTGAAGGTCCCGAAATATGATTGGCATCGTTTATTGAACTATCTCCAGTAACTTTTATTTTTGAATTTTTGGCTTCCGCCGAAACTAAAACTGCCGCAGCAGCTTCGCCAAGACTTACCCCAGTTCTGTTTAAAGAATACGGTTTGCATGGTAAATTGCTCATTGCCTGAAAAGCATTAAAGCCAGACAAAACAAATTCTGAAACTTCATCGCCGGCAACGATAAAAACGTTGTCGTAAAGTTCGCTTTGTATTAATCTTTTGGCAACCGAAACGGCTAGAATTCCAGATACACAAGCATTTGAAACTACTATTGGCTGGGTTTTAAATCCAAAATAATTAGCTATTGTCTGCGACAAAGTATGCAAATGTGCATTCTGAAAACTCTCTTGCGAATCATTTTTTAATGCAGTAACATTTCCTTTAGTTGTCGAAAGTATAAAGGCTGTCTTTGAATCTAAATCTATTTTTGAGTTTTTGACAATTGGCTCTAAAGCCAAAATCATCATTTTCTCTAATCTCGAATAGTTGGTTTCGGAACTAACTTTCGCGAAAGCGGTATTTAGTTTCTCATCATTTATAATGGATGCATAAAAAGGATTTGGCATCAACGATACATCTTCATGCAACTGAATACCAGATTCACCACGTAGGATAGTTTCAATGTTTGATGGAACATTAAACCCTAATGGTGTGATGCAATTGGTTTGCGCGATGTAAACTGCTCTTGTCATTTTTATTGTTTTATCCTAACAGGTTTTTAAAACCTGTTAGGGATCTTGTATTTATTATCATATCTACAAGGTAAAAAAAACCTTGTTGGAAAGCTTTCCTGTGATTGTATCTTGTGTTACCTAAAAAGGCACGCAGATTTTACAGATTAAGCAGATTTACACGGATTATTTTTATTTCGTGATAATTCGTGTTTGTTTTTACTTCAATAATCCAACTTTTCGTTTCCATTCCTCATAAAAAGGAGGATTGGTAAGCATTAAATTCCCTTCTTTATTTAAAAATACCTGAGTGGTTTCGCCTGTGCAGACAATCTCATTATTGGTATTGAAAATTCTAAATCTAAAAATTATTTTTGCGGCAGGAGTATCTACAATACTTGTTTCTACTCGGATGACATCGCCATAACGTAAAGATAATTTATGTTCGCAAATAGATTTTACAATTGGGGTTGTATAGCCACTTTCGGCAACATCCAGATAGGTAAGTTTGTGTTTACGCCCGAAAGCTTCACGACCATCTTCAAAATAAGTTATATAATAGCCGTGCCAAACGATTCCGAGCGCGTCGGTTTCGTTAAAGCGAACTCTAACTTCTTCGGTAACTGTTAATGCAATAGCTTCGTTATACTGCTCTTTTCTTCTTATCATATGCTAAGGCAATTGTTGTGGTAATTATAAAAAACAGAAATAATAAACTTATTTCTGGAATGATTTCTAAGATAGATGCGTTACGTAATAACACATCATAAAATGCATTTAATCCCCAGTTCATCGGTGATGATTTGGCGATAATTTGCATAATTTTTGGCATTGCAAAAACAGGAACCCAAACTCCTCCAATTGCAGCTAAGATAATAACACTTGTTGCGCCAAAGGGTGCCGATTGTTCTTGTGTTTTGGCAACGGTTCCTAATAAAATCCCGAAACCAATAGCTGCAAATCCAGAGAACAACGCAGCGATACTCATTAAAAATAAATGTCCTTCGATATTAAGTGGTGGCAAACCAATTTCTGGAAACAGAAAAACAGCAACAGCAACCATCATATAAAACTGAATCATACAAATTACGGAATACGTAATTGTTTTGCCCATCATTACAACACGATTTGAAACGGGATTTGTTAATAATCGAACGAAGGTTCCTTGTGTTTTTTCTTTTACAATATTAATCGAAAGCGGAATCACAATAAAGAACATAGCAAAAAGTGTCCAAGCCGGAACGTTATGTTGTGTCGAATTTGGCAACACTTCTTTGTTGTTTACTCTAGGAACTATTTCTTTGAAAGTGATAAAACTTTTTTGCTCAAAACTAGCGCTTCCTTCTCCTAGTTGTTCCTGAAAAGCAGTGTATATAGAATGTGTTTCTATTTGCGAGATCATCTTATCGATAGAGTTCATAACCGCATTCTTGAAACTCATTTGTACCGCAGGGTCAAAGTATAGTTTAACCTCCTTTTGGTTGATTATTTTAGGAGTTTCTGTTTGGGCAAGTGTATCGGTTAAACCAATGCTGCTCACTATTTTTTGTACATTCTGGTCGATTTTTGCCTGTAAATCTTTACTTAAGTTTTGCGGAATTACAATTGCTAATTGATATTTTCCTTTATAAACAGCTTCTTTGGCAACAGCCTCGGTTAAAGGAATGTTGTCGATTTGAGTTACTACAGTAAACAGGTTGCTTTTTTGCAAATTATCATAAACTGTTTTGGCTACTGAACCGTTGTCGTTATTAACGAGAAGAATTTCGATTTTAGAATCGCTTACGGTTTTAAATGTACTATCCTGAATTAAGGTTACGGTAATAACAAGTACCAGAGGCATCACAAATAAAATGATTAATCCTCCTAAATCTCTTTTTAGTAAAAGAAATTCTTTCACAACGGACATCCATAGTTTATATATCATCTCTCAGTTCTTTACCAGTTAATGAAATAAAAACGTCCTCTAGGTTTTGGGCATTTTGTGTATTCGATATTAATCCTGACGGAGTGCCTTGGGCATAAATTTTCCCTTGGTCAAGTATTGCAATATCACTACAAAAATCTTCCGCCTCAGATAAATGATGCGAAGTATAGATTATAGTAGTTCCGTTTTGGTTGAGGTATTTTAGGTAATCAATAATAGCATTTTTAGATTGCACATCGACACCAACTGTTGGTTCATCCAGAAATATAATTTTAGGATTGTGTAATATCCCTGCAATTAGATTGATTCTTCTTTTCATTCCTCCCGAAAAGGTTTCGATGCGTTTATCGGCAAATTTCAGTAAACCCAAAAGGTCTAAAGTTTCGATTACTTTGTCTTTTAAATCCTGACCTTTTAAGCCGTACATACTCCCGAAATAATGCAAATTTTCTCGTGCGGTTAGGGTAGGATATAAGGCATACTCCTGAGGAACAACGCCGATAAATTTTTTTATTTTGGTAGCATTAGTTCCATATGTCATTCCGTTAATTGTAAAAGAACCCGAAGTAGGCTTGACTAAACCACAAAGCATAGAAATTAATGTGGTTTTTCCGGCTCCATTTGGACCTAATAAACCAAAAATCTGACCTTCGTTTATAGTAAGCGTTAAATCGTTCAAAGAATACATTTCTGCATTTTTGTACTTTTTAGAAAGGGATGTTATTTGAATAATGGGTTGCAAAATATATTAGCTAATTGCTTTTTTTAATTTCTTAAAGAACACTTCTTCTCTATTGGCAATGTCCAAAAGTTGGTCGGCAATAGTATTGTAAGCATCATTTTTGGCACTTCGGTTTTTGTAGATTCTTGAAGCTTCTACAGCAAAATCTCTCCATAAATCTCCAATTTGGGTCATTTCTTTCGAAAGGATTTTTAAATCTTCATTGTTTAAAATAACGGCAGCTTCTTGTAAAAAAGCAGCATATATAAAACGGAATCCTCCGCCACCAGTTCCTATCTCTTCTTGCATTCGTACCATTTGCGCAAGGTAATGATTGGCCTTTTTGGTTCCGTGTTTAAGAGGCCATTTGCGTATTTTTCCCGAAACTAGTTTTATTCCTTTAACACCAATAATAGGCATTGGCGCAAGCATATCGCGACAGGTATTTTTTATTCCTTTGATAATTGCACTTTTTAAATCAACGTTCTCAGGAATATGAATCGGATAATACATTTGCCCTTTTGGAGCAAAAGCACCTTTGGCAAAACGTACTTTGTCTAAGTCGACATGTGTAAGCGTGGTAACGGTTTCCATTACAGGGTCGCTAATAAGATAATCGGTATCGGTTTTTCCGTAAACCACTAAGTTATGAGCATTGAAATGAAAGCGATATTCGTCTGGAAAATAAGTTAGGTTGTAAACACCGACTTGTAATCCTGTTGGGATATTATTTTTTAGATTTTCATCTAAAGCTTGGCTTGCTTTGGAAATGGATGAAAACTTTTGTCTTTTTATTTTTAAATGTAATCTATTGGCAACTCTCCTAAAAATTTGTCCTGGCAAGGTTCTGTAACTTATTGCAGGTGCATAATTAACTTTTATAAAAGGCAGGTACACAAAAAAAAGCCCTGAGCCAATACCAAAAACCATAGGTTCACTTAAATTTAAACCGCTGTTTTTTAGCAAATTTGAAGCTACTCCATTTTCGCAATGCGCCGATTGATGATGTGTAAAAGTAGTTTGCATTAATCTGTTTTAAAATTTTTTAATTCGGATACTGTGATTGAAAAAGCATCAGCATATTTTTGTAAAATGCGGTCATTTAGTTTTGCAAAGATAGCGGGTTTAAAATGCCTTTTTACGCGCCATTTCCACAGACCAACATAATTAGAAAGGATTAACAAATCCATTCGGTTCAATTCCATAAAATAGCAAATAGGACTTAGTTCTCCGTTTTTGACTTGCAATTTTGCATCGGCGATGCGTTCGTTTATTTCATCGATAGAATTAGAAAGTGCAATAGTTTTAGGTTCCCAACCTGTACTTAGAGCTGTAGTATAATTACCGTTTTCGTCGGTTGCATATACAAGCTCTTTCATATTGTTTTTGGTTAAATTCCCTTGGTCTTGTGGTACTTTTTCTTTTTCCATATTGTCTTTAAACTATGATATTCCGAACATAAAAGCAGCTGTTATAAAAGCAAGAATTGTTAAAATGCCCAAATTTGCAAAAGCTGGTTTTTTTCTTTTTTTGATAAATAAATAGATCATTTCAGCAAATAGACCAATACAATACATTTGGATAATTAGGAATCCAAAAATGAATAATCCTAAACCACCATCAACATGTCGGTGCATATCTCCGTCACAATGTTTATGAGGATCATATGTAAAACTCCAAATAAGGAAAAGACTTCCTAGCAATAATGCTAAAATTGCTATTCGTATTAAAACATGAAACAATATCTTTTTTAAATCCATGTTTAAATTATTGCATGATTGGATTTGTCTTTTGAATGAACAAATTAATTTCACATTCCAAAAGTTGTGTTTCTTCATGAAAGCTTTCGCAACTCATCGTACATAATGTATAATCGTCTCCAGCAAATTTAGAAACTAAAGTTGCTCGTGTAATTATGCTCGTGTTCACTTTTGGCAATTCGTATATTTTAAGATTTTTAAGCGTACTGATAAAACCAATAACGCTTACATTTTCTTCTTTGTCAGGATTAGCAAAATATTTTTGTGCTACAATAGAAGAGCAGGTTTGCGCCACATTCTCAATTAATCCGGCTTCGATAAAAATATTCTTGTCGACAAAAATATTATCTTCTTTAATTAAAAAAATGGTTTCTACACTTTGAGCATCTATCGTAAGAATCAAATCTACCATAAGCATTGGCTCACGGTGCGGGAGATAATTTCGGATGTCTACTAGAGTGTCCATTTGTTATATTATTTAGCCAAAACGGTTTTCATTTGTCCGTTGGCAATTTCTTCGTTGTTTAAGGTCGTAACAATATCTACCAATGTTATTCCGGCAAATTCTTGTATAATAGTAATCGTCGATTGTATCTCGTCGTTAACATTAGGCAATTTCTTTATATCAATTTGCTTTATAGAACCTATATATCCTGTCGGTGCTTTTTCTTGTTTTAAGAAAAAAACATATCCTGTATGTAAAGCCACAGATTGCGCCATATGTTCTATTAATCCAGCTTCTAAAAAAATTCCGTTTTCTGAGAAAATATTTTCACTTTGAATTTTTAAGCCAGCAACCAAAGAACTTTCATCAAATGAAAACATTTTGTCTACCATTACAAAAGGGAACTTTTGAGGTAATAAATTTTCGACTGCTTCTTTATCTAGAATAGGTTTTGTCATGATTTAGCAAACCGTTAAATACGCATACGCAAATGAGAATCGTCCGCTTTCGGGAACTGATAAAAGAATGCGGTCGCCTACTTTTAATTTTCCTGAGTTCATTAATTCTTCAACAGCAAGATAAATGGATGCCGAACCTACGTTTCCAACATTAGCAAGATTCATAAACCATTTTTCATCGGCTATTCCTACATTGTTTTCTTCTAGGTTTTTCTTTAAACCTTCAACAAAAAAATGAGAAGAAACGTGAGGGATAAAATAATCAATCTGGTCTGCAGTAACGGCATTTTTTGCCATTGCTTCACTCATGCTTTTTGCGCCCTTAGCCAAGATAAATTCATCTAATAATTTTACATCTTGTTTGATAGAAAATACAGATTCGTTTAACCATTCTTCTGGAGAGTAATCACTCCAGGGTTTTATCTCGCCAGATTCTAATTTGTCTCCTCCAGCATACATACAAGTCTCTAATTCATAAGCATACGAAAAAGCTTCCATCCATTCTATTTTTAAGGAAATAGGTCCTCTTGGTTTATTTTCTAATAAAAAAGCACCAGAACCATCGGATAACATCCATCTTAAAAAATCCTTTTTAAAAGCGATTATAGGAAGTTCTTCCAGATTCTTTAAATTAGAAACTTCTGGATTATATTTTTGAGATAAGAACCATGACGAAACTTTCTCGGATCCTGTACAAACGGCATTTTTTGAATTTCCTGATTTAATAGAAAGGAAACCATATTTTAGCGAATTCATTCCTGCGCAGCAAACTCCTGATGAAGAGTTTAACTCAACCGATTTGTTCTTTAGTAATCCATGAACCATAGCTGCATGGGATGGTAAAAAAAGATCTGGTGTTGAGGTTCCGCAAGAAAGGACTTCCATATCTTGTGGAGTAAAATCGTTATCAAATAATTTTACGATAGCATTATGCGTTAGCTCCGCATTATTATGCGTGCTTTTTCCTTCTTTGTCTATTGCATAATACCTACTTACAATCTTGTTATTGCGCAAAATAATACGTCTCGCTTTGGAAACGGCATCGTTGATAAGGCCCAAATAGCTTTCCATTTCATCATTTGTGACAGCTTCATTTGGCAAATATTTTGCGGCTTTTGTAATATATACTTCAAACATAATATGGGTGCTAAACTCCTTGGTAATATTGAGTTTCTTTTTTTATTTTGTTTATTTTAATAGGATATGTAATAACGTGCAATATATACACTATTGGGGATATTAACCAAATCGCGAGGAATAAATAAACATTAAATACCTTAAGGAGTACCTTTCTGTTTTTATCATTTCTGGAGATTAATCCTGACCATTTGGTAAAAATTTTATTAGCAGTTTTATCTACGGTTACCAAATAAGAACTAATACGAACGGCTGAATTTGCGATTAGTTTAGGTTGTAGGTCTTTTAAATTATTTTCTTTTAGATTTGAAGCAATAATATCTCCAAATTTTGAGGATTCCTGAATGTCTTTTTCAGATACTCCTGGTAAAGGGAAAATACCCAAATACTTTTTTTTAACTCCAGAGAACATCCATTCTACAATAGTAATCACACTTATTAAATTGCCAACACGATCTACTAAAGCTACGTTTCCAACCAAATTTGCATTGGCTTCTTTTAGTAAAACTTTAATTTTTTCCTGCGCCATAATCCACATATTTCTTGAACCACTTATGGTTACTACAGGAGTATTATTTAATATTTTATGTGCTTCGGGACTTTTTAAAAAGGAGTTAATAGGGATAGAAGGGGATAAATACCAAACTTGATAGTTTAATAAAACTAAGTCGAATTTTGTATTTAATATTTCTTCGGGAACTGGTTTTAATGCTGTTGGGATTTGCCTAAATGACTCAGGAAAAGCATCAAAAAAAGAATCTTTATCCCAAGGAAAAGGAAAAGGTTTCTCTAATTGTATTTCATGAAACGTTACTTTAAACTCGTCTGAATTCAAGAAAGGTTTCGCTATATTCCGAGCTATACTTTCGAGTTGTCCAGATTGAGAGTAATAAATAAAAAGAACATTTTTCATTTTGGTTGTGGCTTTTGGTTATGGCAAAAGTAATTAATTTTATGAAACGAATTTTCTGATTTTATCGGTTCGCTTTGTGTGAATCCAATCTGGCCAAGTCGATTCATCTTCGGCATCATAAATACGAATTTCTTGATTTTTATCTTCAATAAGTAATTCGTCGGATGTGCAATTAAGAATCAAAGCGGCGGCAGCAACTCCTGAATAGGTTGCCCCTGCAACACCATGTGATAGTGTACACGCTCCACATAAAAATAAATTTTCGATCTCGGTTTTGTTTTTATAGGAGAATGGACCAACTTGATTTAATGTTTTTTCAGTTCCATATACATTGCCTTTGGTCGAATTGATATAAAACTCATTTGTTTTTGGTGTTCCTAATTCGGCTTGAACAATATTTTGTTTTGCATTTGGGATGATTTTCTCCAGATTGTTCATCAGTTTATCAATCACTTTTTCTTTGAAAACTTTATATTCTTCATTATGATAATCTTCTAATCCGTTAAAATCTTTTAAGTTGTCATAATTTACATAAGTAACGATTTCAAAATTGTGATATCTTCCGTTAAAACTTGCTGGATCTTTAAGTGTTGTGCAACTTATAAAAACGGCAGGAAATGAATCGCCAGAATCAATGTTGTTACTCATTAGGTTTTCAAAATTTTCATCGTCGTTTTCATCTTTCATCATCCATATATTTCCCGAATCAATATTAAATTGGGTAACATCCATATCTAATGTCAGGAATAAAATTAATGAGGTTACGGAGTATTTAGTTTTCTGTAGTTTCTTAATAAGTGATTTACTTAAATGTTCTTTACCTATTAAGTTTAAATAGGTAATAGACGGATCAGCATTGGAAATAATATTTTTAGCAAAAATGGTTTCTCCGTTTTCGAGTTCAACTCCTATTGCTTTTTTATTCTCAATAATTATTCTTTTGACATTTTGCTTTATGCGAACTTCTCCACCATGTTTTTTTACTCCATTTGTCATTGCTTTTACAATACCTCCACCTCCGCCCATGGGATAAAAGCCTCCATCAAAATAATGTCCCATCACGGAACAATGTACAGGGAAACAGGCTCTATTTGGCGAAAGCCCATGATCACCACATTGTATATTAAGGACAGCTTTGAGCATTGGATCTTTTATATGCCAGCCAATTACTTTTTTTAAAGGGAATAAGGCAAACTTGCCAAAATGTTTGGTTCGGAAGGGAACTGTTATTTTCTGCCACAAACCTTTTAGTTTTGGCATTAGTTGCAATTCAAAATTTACTTTCTCGACTAAGGAAAGATATTCGGTTATGTTTTTTTCTTCTTTAGGAAAATGTGATGAAAGTGTTTTTTTGAGGTTGTCGATTCCTGCTGGTAAATCAAAAGTTTGGTTTCCGATCAGGCAATGTTCGTATGCTTTTTTATTCATTCGGAAAAACACCATATCATTGGCAATTCCTAAGCCACGATAAAGTTCATTGGTAGACGCTCCTTTATCTATAAGACCTACATAATGTACGCCAGGACTAAAACGTTGTCCCTTTAACATAAAGCTATGACTCCAGCCACCTGGAACATAATGTTGCTCGAGGATTAAGACTTTTTGCCCAGCTCTTGCTAAACAAATTCCTGTTGCTAAGCCGCCAACTCCTGAACCAATTATGATAGTATCAAGCTCTTTCATACTTTATTTTAAGATTTGCTAAAGTATAAAAGAATTCTTACTATATGTGTAGTGGCTTGTTTTATTTTGTGTTTTTTAATTGATTCCAAAAATCAAAATAATTGAACCATTGTAGGGGATACTTTTCAAGCATGGATTCAACGTTTTCTATGTAAGCACGTAATAACCCTTTTTCATCGCGATGTTTTACAGCAGCTTCACGAGCATATAAGTGATAATGCAAGTTTGGTTCTTTCATTACATACACAAAAACTACGGGAACTTTTAATCGGGAAGCAATTAAAAATGGTCCTGCCGGGAAATTAGCTTCTTGTCCTAATAGTTTGTCTGATAATGATTTTGTTCCTTCAAAATAACGATCTCCTGTAAAACAGATAAGTTCGTTTCTGCCCAGAGCAGCATTGATTTCGAAAATATGAGACAAATCGTCTTTTATGATAATAAACTTGACAGTTGGTTTTTGGGTAACACTTTCTAAATATTTTTTTATATCCGAATGTTCCAAGTCGGTAGTAACCAAATTGATTTGAAAATTGATATCGATTTCTCCGAAGAAATGTTCTGCAATTTCAAAATTCCCAATGTGGGCACTAATTAAAACACCACCTTTTTGTTCGGCAAGTAGTTTTTTTAGTGTTTCGATTCCATCAAATTCATAGGTAAATTGTTCTCTTATTCCGGCAGAAATGGAGACTTTATCTATTATGGTTTGTCCAAAAGTATAGTAACTTTTGAAGACCATTTTTTTGGATTTAAAATAGGAATAGCCTAGTCTTTTATTAAAGTAATAAAAGATGGCACGATTGCTTTTTTTGAGAAAAAGGAAATAATAAGATGCGACAAAGTACAGGAGAAAGTAGGCAGATCTAACACCCGCTTTTTGTATTAAAAAAACGAATATTCTATATCCTAAAACAGTTCCTTTTGATTTGCCATCCCATTTGCTCATTAAGCAGTTTTGGCTTTTAGTTTGGTTTCGATAAGGTCATAAAAGTTTTGAAAAGTAGCAATGCCAACGAAATCAACTTCAACTAATTTTACGCCAAAATTTGATTCAATAGATACTACCAAGTCTACATAATCTAAACTATCTAGTCCTAAAGTATCTTTTAAATTAGCGTTCGGTTCAATGTCATCATTATCAACTTCAAATTCATCAACCAAAAAACCATTAATCTTTTCTATTATCTCTTGCTTATTCATTATTCTATTTAAACTTTTTAACTACGAGTGCAGAATTTGTTCCTCCAAATCCGAAGGAATTGGACAAAAATATATCAATTTTTCTATTTAACGTAGTTTTAACTAAATTTAATTTAGCTGCGGCTTCGTCTGGGTTTTCTAAATTGATGTTTGGAGCTATAAAATTATTTTGCATCATTAGTATAGAATAAATGACTTCGCTTGCACCTGCCATCCAGCATTCATGCCCTGTCATTGATTTTGTGGAACTTACATAAGGATTGCTTTTTCCAAAGATTTCAAAGATTGCTTTGGCCTCATTTTCATCTCCAACAGGAGTAGAGGTAGCATGTGCATTTATGTAGTCAATGTCCGACGCATTTAATTTTGCATCATCAAGTGCTCTTTGCATTGCTATGGCTGGACCTTCTACATTTGGAGTCGAAATATGTCCTCCATTTGATGAAAATCCGTAACCGCCAACTTCGGCAATTATAGTTGCACCACGTTTTATCGCAGATTCATAACTTTCTAAGATTAAAGTTGCTCCTCCGCCACTAGGCACTAAGCCATCACGACCAGAATCAAAAGGTCTTGATGCTTTGGTAGGGTCATCATCTTCGGAAGCAAAAACACCTAAACCATCAAAACTGCTCATTGCATATTTGTTGATTTCTTGTGCTCCACCACAAATTACAATATCTTGAAATCCGCTTTTTATTAAAAAATAAGCCAGACCTATGGCGTGAGATCCACTTGCACAAGCGGCGCTTATGGTTAAATTAATACCTCTTAACTTAAAGATTGTCGAAAGGTTCATTGTAACAGTTGAGTTCATGGATTTAAAAATTGCTCCAGAACCAATTAAGGCTGTATCTTTTTTTTCTCGAACAATGTCGGTTGCATCAATAATAGCTTTAGATACGCTATCGTTACCATACATAATACCAACTTCGTTATTGTCGAAAAAAGAATCATCTATTCCAGCATTTTTCAATGCTTCGATGGTAGCCATATAAGCATATTCGGTTTCTTCACCAATGCTCATACGTTGTCTTCGGGTTAGTAGACTTTTTAAATCTGGTTTTGGAACCATACCAGTTAAGGCCGATTGAAAACCAAATTCTTTTCTCTCTGCATCAAATTGTATTCCTGATTTTCCATTGTACAAGGATTCTTTTACTTCGTTTAATGAAGTTCCGATACATGAGTAAATTCCCATTCCTGTAATTACAACTCTCCTATTCATCTTCTTTTTTATAGTAATTTTTTAAGAATATATTCCGCCGTTTATGTTTATAACTTCACCAGTTATATAACTTGATTTATTTGAAATCAAAAAGCTTACCAAATTTGCCACTTCTTCTGCTTCGCCAAAACGATTAACAGGAATTAATTTTAATAATTCTTTTTCGTCTAACTGGCTCGTCATATCAGTTTTTATAAACCCTGGTGCAACGGCATTTACGGTAATATTTCTTTTGGCTACTTCTTGAGCCAATGCTTTGGTAGCAGCTACAATTGCGCCTTTTGCAGCAGAATAATTGGTTTGACCAGGCGTACCTTTTACTCCCGAAACTGAAACCATATTTACAATGCGTCCGTATTTATTGCGGAGCATTTTTTGAATAAAAAATTGTGTGACATTAAAAAAACCACCTACACTTGTGTTCATAACTCCATTCCAGTCTTCTTGTGACATCCACATAAACAAACCATCTTTTGTAATTCCGGCGTTGTTTACAATTGCCTCAACGATGGCTTCAGGATTTGCATCCTGCCATTTGGTTAATACATTTTGAACTTCTTCAAAATTAGAAACATCAAATTGTATAATCTCAGCAGTTGCGCCTAATTTTATTACTTCTTCAAGCGTTTGTTCGGCAGCAATTTTGTTTGAATGATAGTTAATCAGAATGTGGTACTCTGTATCTACAGCTAATTTTTTACAAATAGCACTCCCAATTCCTCGTGAACCACCAGTTACTAATGCACATTTCATATATGTAAATTTTGTTTTTTATAGGTCATATATGGTATCGCCTTTTTATTTATTGGTCTTGGTGACACAATTTTTATTAGTCGCGATTTCATATATGTAAATTTTGTTTTTTTATAGTCGATTTATGTTATCGCTTTTTTTTACTTACTGGTTTTGTAACCGGTTTTGTTTTAGTTTCTGACTTTGTTTCCGTTTTTGGTTTATCAGAGGCGATTTCACTTATAGTATTTTTTTCTTTTGTTTGCGAAAATAGTTCAGCGTTTTCAAACCATTGGTTACCTAATACAGTTCCGTCTGGTTTAAGAAATCCCCATTTTCCTTCATTTTTTACTCTTGCTAAGCCATCTATAAATCCTTTGTCTTGTTGTACAAATAGAGCAATGACAAATCCGTTTGCTGTTATGGTATATTGAGTTGGGATTACTAGTTTTCCTGATTCATTAATAAATCCCCAGTTTTTTTCTTTTACAGGAGCTAATCCGTTTGTACTAAAAACTTCGGCATCACTATAAGTTGGCGGAATAACAAAATCTGCTTTAGGGTTAATATATCCCCATTTAGATCCAATACAAACCGGAGCTAGATTTTTAGAAAAGGCTTTTGCTTTATCATATATTGGCAGAATTGCCCAACTTCCTTTTAAGTCAATGAATCCGATTTTTCCATCTTTTCTGGCATAAGTCAAATCTTGAGATTCGAAATCCCAAATTTTATCAGCACCTTCTACCGGAATAAATTTCCCACCAGATACTAATCCAAAAATTTTGTCTTTTCTGGCCCAAGCCGTGTTTTTATTATAATTACCAATTTCGGCATAAGCAGGTTCTATAACCTCTTTTCCAGCAGTATTTATAATTCCCCAATTTTTATTGTTTTCTACTCTTGCAAAACCATTTTCAAAAGGTTTGATAACATCATATTTTGGTTCTAAAACAACTGCCATTTTTGAATTGATTAATCCAATTTTGTTTCCTTGTTTTATAAAAGCAACACCATCTCCAAAATCATATAATTTATCCGAAGGTGGTGCAATTTGTACCTCTCCTTTGGTATTGATGTAAACCCATTTTTTATCTTTAGATACGATACAAATCCCACTATTAAAATCTTTGGCGTTATCAAAAGTAGCTGGAATTGCCCAAGCTCCTTTAGTATCGATAAACCCCCATTTTCCATTATCTTCTACAGCAGCTAAGCCTTCAGAAAAACTTCTTGCAGTTTTGTACTGAGGTTCAATACGAAATGTTCCATCTTTAGTAAGATATCCAATTTTTCCGTTTTTCTTAACTAATGCCAGTTCTTGACTATTAACAAATTGAATGCTGCACAGCAATAAAAAAATAAGTGTTTTTTTCATGATTTTAAGATTCAAGATTAATAATGTAAAATAAAAAATTAATTATTTATCAGGTAGTCTTTTACTTTCTGAACAAAAGGATACATAACCTGATCTTCTTTAAATTTAGGTATAATTGTTCTAATATCGTCATATATTTTTTTGGTAACAGACGAGATTTGATCTTTTTGTTCTAAGTAATCAATTGCCTGAACAATAGTAATCAGTTCTATAGCCAAAACTTCAAATGAATTTTCTATCACTTTTGTAGTAATAACAGCAGCATTTGTTCCCATGCTTACAATGTCTTGATTGTCATTGTTGTTTGGGATACTGTGTACATACATTGGGTTAGACAACATTTGGTTTTCAGCAGTTGTTGAGGTTGCAGTAAACTGAACGCCTTGCATTCCGAAATTAAATCCTAATGTTCCAAGATTCACAAATGGAGGAAGGATTTCGTTTATTTTAGAATTTAATAAATAATTCAATTGACGTTCTGCAAGCATTGTAAGTTTGGTAATAACAATCTTTAACTTGTCCATTTCTAGTGAAATGTAATCGCCATGAAAATTACCTCCATGATATACATGTTTGTTTTTTACATCTATAATAGGATTGTCATTTGCCGAGTTAAACTCATCTTCTAGAATCGAACCTACATTATTGATAGTCTCTAAGATTGGACCTAGAATTTGTGGCACACATCTTAAAGAATAATACTCCTGTACTTTCTCTTTAAAGATTTCTTCGGTATTTTCTCCAGTATATAAGTGATCTTCTCTTTTACGGATTAAGGTACTGTCCGAGAGGTTTTCTCTCATTCTTGCAGCTACTTCTCGTTGTCCTTTATGACGTTTTGTTTGGTTTAATTCTTCCGAAAAATGGTCGTCATAAGCCTGTACAATTTCATTAATTGCGCATGAAAACTTTAATGACCAATCTAATAATTTATTGGCGTGATGTACATTTACTACACCTATTCCCGTCATTACTGAGGTTCCGTTTATAAGCGCAAGACCTTCTCTTATTTCTACCTGAATAGGAGTTAGGTTCTCAATTTCAAAAACTTCTTTTGTAGGTCTTCTTTCGCCTTTGTAAAAAACTTCGCCTTCACCTATTAATGTTAATGCCAAGTGAGATAACTGAACCAAATCTCCACTTGCTCCAACTCCTCCATGTTCAAAAATTAATGGGGTAATGTCTTTATTTATGAATTCTTTCATTAAATGAATTACCGAAGGATGTACTCCAGAATTCCCTAAAGAAAGTGTGTTTAATCGAGCTAGAATTGCTGCTTTTACACAAGCTGCATTTAATGGTTTTCCTGTTCCTGAAGAATGGCTTCTTATTAAATTGTATTGTAATTGAATTCGGTCTTCGTCTTTGATACGGTATTGTGCCATTGGTCCAAAACCAGTATTTACACCATAGATCACCTTGTTGCCAGAGAATTCTTTTAAGAAATCAAAGCTTTCATTTACCCGGTCTAAGACAGTTTTACTAATGTCTATTTTACTATTTCCAAAGATTATGGATTCAAATTCTTTTAAACTTAAATATTCGCCAATTGTGTTCATTTAACCCTTTTTGATTATGCTAAATTAATTTTATTTATTAAAATAAATGTAGTTATTTTGATGATGGCAAATGTAAGGCAATAATTAATAACAATTCGTATATGTTAAAGGAGTTTGTAGATGTTTTAATAATAGGAGCGGGACCCTCTGGATGCGTATCAGCAGCTTATTTACGTAAGAATAATTGTAAGATAAAGGTTGTTGAGAAAACTAAATTTCCTAGAATTGTTGTTGGTGAGAGTTTAATACCACGTGTAATGGATCATTTTGCCGAAGCAGAATTATTTGATAGTCTCAATGCAATGAACTTTGAGAAAAAGTTAGGAGCGAGATTTATAAGAGGAAATGAAATTTGTGTTTTTGATTTTTCTAATAAATTTTCTGAAGGTTGGGATTGGACCTGGCAAGTTCCAAGAGCCGATTTTGACAATACGATGGCTCAGGAATTAATTCGAAAAGGAATTGATTTAGAATTTGAGTCGGAAGTTATAGAAGTTTCTTTTGAAGGAAGCAATTCAAAAACTATTGTGAAAGATGTAAATGGAAATTTAAAAGAGATTCACGCCAAATTTATTATTGATTCTAGTGGTTATGGTAGAGTTTTACCAAGACTTTTAGATTTGGACAAGCCATCGGCTTTAGATCCGCATTCTTCTATTTTTACGCATGTAAAAGATATTAACAGACCAGAAGGTGTAGAGGGAACAATGATTTCTTTTGATGTTCTTGAAACTGAAGTTTGGCTATGGGTAATTCCTTTCTCTAACGGAAATACAAGTTTAGGAGTGGTAGGCCCTACAGATTTCATCAATTCACTTTCTGAGAATAAAGACAATGCCGAAGCATTAAAAAATGCTATTCAGCTTTCAGATTATTATATTAAAAGATTTCAGGGAACAGAGTTTTTATTTGAACCGATTAAGTTAGAAAACTATTCTCGCTCGGTAAAGAAAATGTATGGTGATGGATTTGCTTTGACAGGAAATAGTACTGAATTTTTAGATCCTGTATTTTCATCGGGAGTTGCTTTTGCTACCGAATCGGGTATGCTTGCTGCAAAACTTTATTTGAAACAATCTCAAGGAATTCCTGTAGATTGGGAAGTAGAATTTACCGAATATATGAAACGTGGAATTAATGTTTTTACCACTTACGTGAAAGAATGGTACACAGGAAATTTACAAACGTTATTCTTTCATCAGCCAGAGAACCCAGATGTAAAACGTAAAATCTGTGCTGTGCTTGCTGGATATGTTTGGGATGAAGAAAACCCATTTGTGAAAAAACACGATAATGTAATTAAAAATATGGCTTACCTCTTAAATATGGAAAGTAAGAAAAAACAAAACCCTAGTGAAAACTAGGGTTTTTGTTTTTTTTGAATCTTATTTGTATGCTTTCTTCAGAATCATTTTAGAAAGTGATTTTGCTGTTTTGGCATAACCTTCTCCAATTCTTGTTTCATTATTAAAATTATTTCCCCATTGATCTCCTGGGGCTTCTTCGCTTTTTATTTCTAACAATACATTTGATTTATTAGCTGTTTCTACAAATTTTAAATTAGTCGTAACTTTTGCAGGTTGTTTCATAATTCCTGCGTCCCAGCCCGGATAAATCCATACTGTTTGTACGATTAAAGTATAAGGGGTATTTAAACCTTCCTGAAAGTTTACGTCTTTACCAGCTTTAGATAATACAATGTTTCCTATTTCTAAAAATTTTGGAGTCCAGATTTGTTCTTTGGCAACGACCCATCTTTTGTACCAAAGATTTCCGTTCCCTTTTGCTTTTTTGTCTAAATCGACTTTGTGTTCTTCAACATATTGTGCTTCTGGTTTATTTTCTTTCATCATAGTAAAGTTGCTATAATCAAATTCGGTATTAATTTCTTTTTGGTCTTTCAAGAATTTAAAATCTCCAGATACAACTTTCATGTCTTGTGCAGACATTGCGAAAGAGAGGAATAAAAAGGCAACTATTAGTTTTTTCATTTTTTGTTTATGCTTAAACGGTTGGTTTATTAATTTTTTTAGTGCTCAAATGTAATTAAAGGTTATTTGTAAAATATTATTTATCTTGTTAATTTTTTTAATGTTCGCTTTTTAAAAGAACTTATTCTATTTAATAAAGAAAGGATACCATTTACAGTATCCTTTCTTTATTAATTAAGCTGTATCGTATTACCAGAACTTCACATATAGAGAGGCAATAATCAATAAAGTAATTACTATTAATACAGTTGTTTGTGGTTTTAATTTAAACATTGTAGTGTCTAGCTCAAATGCTTTCGGGTTTACTTTTGGACCTGCAAAACTTATAAGAACCATTGCAAGTGTAGTAAAGCAGAAAGATAATCCCATACAAATATGGAACGGAATCTCGTAAGCTCCTTTTCCGTTTGGATAAGCAGTATATAACAATGTGTCGTTACCAAATAATATTGGAGCATATTCATTGAATAAAATAGATAATACAAATCCTAAAATCACACCTACAATAGCTGCAGCTCCAGTGGTTCTTTTCCAGAACATACCAAGAATAAACATGGCAAAAACTCCAGGACTTATAAATCCAGTGTATTTTTGGATGTAGGTAAAACCTCCAACACCGCCAATTCCTAAAATATCATTCCAAGTAAATAAAACAGCCAAAAGCATTGCGGCAAAAACAGCAATTCGACCAATGTTTACTTGTTGTTTTTCACCAGCTTCTTTTTGGATATATTTTTTATGAATGTCTAGCGTATAAATAGTCGAAATACTATTTACTTTACCAGCCAATGAAGCTACAATTGCCGCGGTTAATGCAGCTACCGAAAGTCCTTTTAATCCTGTTGGCAAGAAAGTTAATACCGCAGAGTACGCTCCATCTTTTCCGCCAACAAGTTGAGGTAAATGTCCGTTTTGATATAAAACATAAGCGGCGATACCAGGTAACATAACAATTAGAGGCATTAATAGTTTTAAGAAACCAGCAAATAATATACCCGTACGAGCAGTTTGCAAATCGGCACCCAAGGCTCTTTGAGTAATGTATTGGTTACAACCCCAATAGTTAAGGTTGATAATCCAGATACCAGCTACGTAAGACAATATACCAGGGAAAGTTAAGTACTTATCTATTTCTAACTGAGAAGAAGTTGCTGTTGGTTTTGGGATAATCATTTTAAAATGTTCTGGAGCTTCTCGCATCAAAACTTTAAAACCGGCAATTGCATTTTGACCCACGCCAAAATATTGTCCTACAGTTGTTAAAGCAATATAAGAAGTTACTAATCCGCCTATGATTAAAACAGCAACCTGAATAACATCTGTGTAAGCAACAACTTTCATCCCTCCTAATGAAATTATCAAAGCAAAAAGTGCCAATCCTATCATAATAACATGAAGGTATTCTCCTCCCGCCAATCCGTTTATGGCTACAGCTCCTAAGTATAAAATAGAAGTAAGGTTTACAAAAACATACAGAAACAACCAAAAAACAGCCATAATCAAAGCTGTTGATTCATTATAACGTGTTTTTAAAAACTGAGGCATGGTGTATATCTTATTTTTAAGATAAACAGGAATAAACCATACGGCTACAATTATTAAAGTAATAGCAGCAACCCATTCGTAAGCCGCAACTGCAATTCCTAAAAAGAAACCTTCGCCACTCATTCCGATAAACTGTTCTGCCGAAATATTAGACGCGATTAATGAAGCTCCAATTGCCCACCAAGTCAGGTTTCCTTCGGCAAGGAAATAAGCTTTGGCGTCTTTTTCGTCTTTTTTACGTTTGCGATATATAGTATAACCGTAGGTAGATACTACGATAAAGTAGATTATAAAAACCGCATAATCTGCGATGGCAAGGTTTTGGTTCATGGTTAATTGTGTTTAAGGAGGTAATTAATATAAAGTATTTCGTGGTTATAGTTATTGGTTTTTTTAAATACACTGAAATTTATAGACAGTTTTATGATGGTATTTATCTTCTTTTCTTAGTATCGAATTAGGAAAACGAGATTGATTAGGCGCATCGGGATAGTTTTGAGTTTCAAAACAAATACCGCTTAAAGCATGATAAGTAACGTCTTCTTTTCCTTTTATTTCGGTGGAGCAATTACCACCTACAAAAACATGTACACTTGGCTGATCTGTATAAACCGTCATTCGCAATCTGCTTGTTGGGCTATAAAGTGCAGCGGCAATATCATTTTTAGTTTCTATTATAAATGAATTATCAATAATAGGCGGACAGTTTGCAGGAGTTCTAAAATCGAAAGGATGGTTTAAAAGATTTAAGATATTTCCTGTTGGGATATTCTCAGAGGATGTTTCTAATATTTTATCCGAGTTTACAATCATTTCTTGGTCAGTAACGCTAGAACCATGTCCGTTAAGATTAAAATAACTGTGATTCGTTAAGTTTATAATGGTATCCTGTGTCGTAGTAGCATTATATTCTAATTGTAGCTCATTGTCATCAGTTAGCGTATAGGTTAGGCTTACAGACAAATCTCCGGGATAATTTTCTTCATTTGCAGGACTTAAAAGAGTCATGGTTATTGATTGATTTTCACCTTCGGTAATTGCTTCAACTTCCCACTTTTTCTGAGCAAAACCTATAGTTCCGCCATGTATAGCATGATTGTTATTGTTTTTGTTTAAAAGATAAGTCTTATCATTTAAGGTAAAAGTTCCGTTGTTTATTCTGCCGGCATAGCGTCCTATTGTAGCACCAAAATAGGGAGCGCCAGATAAAGAGTATGATTCTAAATATTTATCTAAGGTATCAAAGCCTAAAACCGCATCTATAAGTTCTCCATTTTCTAGCGGTACGATTAATGAAGTAATCGTTGCACCATAATCGATAATAGTGGCTTGCATGCCATTTTTATTGGTTAATTTATAGGAATGAATAGCTTCGTTGTCAGGTAATATACCAAAGAATTCTTTTGTGTTTATATCTGTAAAATGTGATTTGTGTTTTATTTTCATTATTTTTTTGTGAAAAATGAAATTCAAAAATATGTATATTATTAATGTAATCCATACCAGCACCTACCAGTTTTTTGTATATTGCATGAAAATATTATCTTTTATGAATATAATTTCTATCCAGAATAATCTAGGTATTCCTAAATACAAACAGATTATAGCTTCAATCGAGAGTAGTATTAATAAGAAAAACTTAAAGAAAGGCGATAGATTGCCATCAGTAAATAAAGTGTGTTTGGCTTTTTCTTTATCAAGAGATACTGTTTTGCAGGCTTATGATGAATTAAAAAAAAGAGGGATTATTTATGCCATACCAGGAAAGGGGTATTATATTAAAAGTGTCGAAATCACAATCAAAGAGCGCGTTTTTTTACTTTTTGATGAGCTTAATAATTTTAAAGAAGATATCTATATTTCCTTTTTAAGAAATATTGGAGAAGAAGTACAAGTTGATATCTTTTTTTATTATTTCAATACAAAGGTTTTTAAGAAACTAATAAATGATAATAACGGAGCATACACTAAATATATAATTATGCCAACCGATTTGGCAGATGCAGCTTCCTGTATAAATACCCTACCAGTAAATGAGGTTTATATTTTGGATCAGACGAGTGAAGCTTTAAAAGCATATCCTTCAGTTTGTCAGAATTTCCCAAAAGATATTTATGATGCATTAGTTAAGGGAAAACCTAAGCTGGATAAGTACAACAAATTAATTATGATTTTTCCAGGATTTAGAGAACCTTTAGGAATGAAAATTGGGTTTCTAAATTTTTGTAATGATTTTTTATTTGAGAATGAAGTGATTACTGAGTTTAGAGAAAGAGAAATTAAAGTAGGAGAAGTGTATATTATCCCTAATGACAGAGATTTGGTTCGGGTTATCGAAAAAGCAAAGCGTCAGGATCTAAAACTTGGTCACGATTTCGGAATTATCTCTTACAATGAAACACCATTAAAAAAAGTGGTAGAAAATGGGATAACAACTATTTCGACAAATTTTGAAGAAATGGGAAAAATTATGGCAAAGATGGTTTTGTCTGGAAAGAAGCAAAACATCGAAAATAAATCGTCACTTATAATGCGTAACTCATTATAATCGGAAACTCAGAAGTTGCATTTTTTAACTAATAAAAAAGTATGGGATTTAAACATTTATTTAAAGCAGAAGCCAAATGGTCATCAAATAAAAATGAGAAAGGTTTCGTTTCTAAAAATCATGAGATAATAATTGAAGGAAAGCCTGTTTTGAGTGTTTCTGCGGCAAAAGCTTTTAAAGGAGATGCAGAGTTATATAATCCTGAAGACATGTTGTTAAGTAGTCTGGTTTCGTGCCACATGATGTCATATCTTTATGTATGCGGTCAAAACGGAATTGAAGTTTTGAGTTATTCTGATAATGCTGAAGCAACTCTTGAAGTAGAATTTGATGGAAGCGGACGCTTTACTGAAGTTCGATTAAATCCAAAAGTTACTATCGCTAATCCTGATAAAATTCAATTAGCATTAGAACTGCACAAAAAAGCAAATCAGTTATGCTTTATAGCTAATTCTTGTAATTTCCCAATCTTGCATAATGCTAGTTGTGAAGTGGGATAATAAAAAAGAAAACTTATTGATTCTTTGTGTTTTTTTCTTTGGAAAACTTTGGGAAATAATATCTAGGGGATATAAAATAAAAATCCGTCAAGTAGAAACTACAAGACGGATTTAATATTTTGAAATCAGATAAGATTACTCTACTTCAGTAACTCTCATGGTGTTTACCATTCCTTTATCTTTAATAGGCATTGCTGCTAGGTTGATTAAGTAATCTCCTTTTACAACATATCCTTTATCTTTTACGATTTGATTTACATCAGTTACAGTATCATCAGTACTTACATCTTTGTCATAGTAGAATGATTTAACTCCCCATAAAAGACTTAATTGAGTTAAGATTCTTTTGTTAGAAGTAAATACTAAAATGTGAGCAGATGGTCTCCAAGCCGAAATTTGGAAAGCAGTATAACCACTATTTGTTAATGTGCAAATTGCTTTAGCTTTAATAACGTTAGCCATAAGTGCAGCTTGCTGACAAATTGTTTTAGTAATAAAACGTTTTGTTTTTATTTGTGGTGTGTTTTGTGGAACATGAATTAGCGGAGAGTCTTCAACAGCTTCGATAATTTGTGTCATTTTTTGGATAACCTGAACAGGATAGTTTCCTGCAGCAGTTTCTCCAGATAGCATTACAGCATCAGCACCATCCATAACAGAGTTTGCAACGTCGTTTACTTCCGCACGAGTTGGAGTTAAACTAGTAATCATAGTTTCCATCATTTGTGTTGCCACAATTACAGGAATACGAGCAGTTTTTGCTCTGCGGATTAATTCTTTTTGAACCAATGGTACTTCGTGAGCAGGAAGTTCAACTCCTAAATCTCCACGAGCAACCATTAAAGCGTCGCAATAAGCAACGATTTTATCCATATTCTCTAATGCCTCTGGCATTTCGATTTTAGCTACAATCGGAATTTTATAATCAGAATGTTTATCAATTAACTCTTGTAAGTCTTGTAAGTCACGTGGTGTTTTTACAAAAGAAAGAGCTAACCAGTCTACTTTTTGCTCAATAGCAAAAATTGCATCAGCAATATCTTTTTCTGTCAATGCAGGTAAAGATATTTTAGTATTAGGAAGGTTTACACCTTTTTTAGATTTTAATTCACCACCTTGAATAACTACAGCGGTAACTTCTGTTTTTTTATCAGTTGTAAGGATCTCAAAGATAAGTTTTCCATCATCTAATAAAATACGCTCTCCAGGATTTACATCATTTGGAAAGTTTTGGTACTTCATGAAAACTTTTTTTGCAGTACCTATAATATCTTCAGCAGTAGTAAAAGTGATTACATCACCATCGTTTACTACAACTCCTTCTTCCATTACTCCTACACGAAGTTTAGGTCCTTGTAAATCTCCGAGTATTGCCGTGGTATAACCAAACTCTTCGTTAAGTCCTCTAATAATGTTGATTTTCTCTTTTACTCCTTCGTAATCTGCATGCGAAAAATTAACTCTAAACACATTAACACCTGCTTCGATCATGTCCTTGATGATCTCTCTAGTTCCACATGCAGGCCCAAGTGTGGCTACAATTTTGGTTTTTTTGTTTGTAAGCATTTCTATTAAAAAATTAAATTGTTTTTTGATTTTATTTTATTTGTATCAACTATATAAACCGTTGAGATGGTATCAATGGTATTTAATATTTGTTGTATTTTTAATATATCGAAAGCTTCCTCACTCTTTTCAATTTTTAAAAAATAATCAACTTTTTTAAACTCAGGTAGTAGATATACTTTTGTGGCGACCTCCATCGAAGTATCTGAAAATAAATCCTGACTGTCATTTGGTGTATTCTGAATGACTTCATTCTTATTTTGAATTAAATCCCAATAAAGTTCTTTTTCTTCATCGTAATAATCAAATCGTGAAAAATGAGTCTCACCTTCTTTCACATTAATTTGGATTTCATTTTTACTTTTACTCAAAAGAACCGGGAAGTTTTGATTGATAAAATAAGCCAGTCGATAATCTTCCATAGAAGTATGTATGGCAATCAAATTATAATCAATTTCATCAAATTCGCCTAATTCTAATTTATGAATAGCCATTTCCTGAAAAAATAAGTTGTAAATATACTATTTCTATTGCTGGTTCAATAGTTAAGATTGGTATGTTTTTGTTAATTTATAAACGAAAACGATGTAGTTTTAAGAAAACTAGTTTTATTTCTTGTCCATTTTTTCTTGAAATGCAAAATACGCACGTTGTGATGCTTTTTCTTCTGCTTTCTTTTTGGAAGTTGCTCGCGCTCTTGCGACTACTTTATCGTCAATACTTAATTTAACGCCAAATAAACGTTCTCCACCAATGCCATTATCCTCAAAAATATCATAATGGAATATCTTTTTTTCTTTCTGACACCATTCAATAACTAAGCTTTTATAGCTTATAACTTTTCCCTCAAGTCGGGTAATATCTACGTACGGACCGATTACGCTGCTTTGGATAAATTTTTCACAAAAAGAATACCCTCTGTCAAGATAAATGGCTCCAATAAGCGATTCGAAAATGTTACCATGAATGTTTTCTCCAAAGTGTTGTAAAGGCACTTTGCTTTCTATAAAACGAGCCAGATTAAGATCTTTTCCAAGTTCGTTCAAATGTTCTCTACTTACGATTTTAGAACGCATCTTGGTAAGGTAACCTTCGTCTCCAGCAGGAGCTTTATTAAAGAGATGTGCTGCAATTACAGCACTTAGCATTGCATCTCCAAGAAATTCTAAACGTTCGTAGTTAATAGGATTTCCGTTTTCGTCCAGTCGATTAGAAGAGCGATGAGTAAAGGCTTTCTTATAAAATTGAAGCGAAATAGGTGGAAATCCAAGGATTTTTTGAATAGAATCAAAAAAAATCCCGTCTTCTTGAGAACGGGATTTTGAAAATATTTTTTTGAAAATACTCATAAGAAAATTAGTCAACTAATTTTTTAAATAAAACACAAGCATTGTGACCTCCAAAACCAAAAGTGTTACTCATAGCAACATTTACTTCTCTTTTTTGAGGTTTGTTTAGTGTTAAATTTAATGAAGGATCTATTTTCTCATCAGCAACCGTATGATTGATTGTTGGAGGAACAATACCGTGTTGCATAGCAAGTATAGAAGCAATAGCTTCGATAGCACCAGCAGCACCAAGTAAGTGTCCAGTCATAGATTTTGTAGAGTTGATATTGATGTTTTTGGCATGATCACCAAAAACAGCACTAATCGCTTTTAATTCAGCAACATCTCCAAGTGGAGTAGATGTACCGTGCGTATTAATATGATCAACATCTTCAGGTTTCATACCAGCATCACGTAATGTATTTTTCATTACAGCAATAACACCAAGTCCTTCTGGATGAGGTGCTGTTAAGTGGTACGCATCAGATGACATTCCGCCACCGCCAATTTCGCAATATATTTTTGCTCCACGTGCTTTAGCGTGTTCGTAATCTTCAAGTACTAATGCACCAGCTCCTTCACCTAAAACAAAACCGTCACGTGTAGCATCAAAAGGTCTTGAAGCAGTCTCAGGACTATCATTTCTGGTTGATAAAGCATGCATAGAGTTAAAACCTCCCATTCCTGCAATTGTAATAGCAGCTTCAGATCCACCAGAGATGATAATATCACACATTCCTAAACGAATGTAGTTAAAAGCATCAATAAGTGCATTGGCAGAAGAAGCACAAGCAGAAACAGTTGTATAATTTGGTCCCATATAACCATTTCTCATAGAAATGTGTGCAGGGGCAATATCAGCAATCATTTTAGGAATAAAAAACGGATTGAATTTTGGTGTTCCGTCTCCTTTAGCGTAGTAAATAACTTCTTCTTGAAAAGTTTCTAAACCACCAATTCCAGCTCCCCAGATAACTCCAACTCTTTCTTTGTCGACGTTGTCATCAGTAAGACCAGCATCTTTTATAGCTTCGTCACTTGCGGCAACAGCATATTGTGCAAATTTATCTAGTCTACGAGATTCTTTACGATCCATAAAATCTTCGATGTTGAAGTTTTTTACTTCACAAGCAAATTTCGTTTTATGTTTCTCTGTATCGTAATACGTTATTGGGGCAGCACCGCTTACTCCATTAATAAGCGCGTTCCAATAATCCTGGATGTTATTCCCAATAGGGGTAAGTGCGCCTAATCCTGTTACAACAACTCGCCTTAATACCATAAATAATGTGTTTTATTAGCTTTAAACAAATAAAACCCACGCTTTCTTGATTGTATTATATTACAAAAGAGCCATGGGTATTACAATATAAATATATTTTTTTGATTGAAAATCAACCCAAAATTTAAATTTTTATAAAAAATAATAACACCCGATTTCTAAAAATTCCAATTTTTTGAAATTTCAAATTCCAATCTTGGAATTTGACTTTTGATTTTTGTAATTTTTAAGAGTCGGGTGGGAATTTATTATTTTTTAGCTTCTTCGATATAAGAAATAGCTTGACCTACAGTAGCAATGTTTTCTGCTTGATCGTCTGGAATTTGGATATCAAATTCTTTTTCGAATTCCATAATAAGCTCAACAGTGTCTAATGAGTCAGCTCCTAAATCATTAGTGAAGCTTGCTTCTGTTACAACTTCGTTTTCGTCAACACCTAATTTGTCTACGATAATCGCTTTTACTCTTGATGCAATGTCTGACATAATCTTTAATTTTAGAATTTAATTTGTTGGCAAAAATAAAAAACTTTATTTTAAAACCACGATTTAGTTAATAAATGTAACACTAATTTATAAAATTAATTTCAACAAAGGGGTTCGAATGTTATTTATTTTGGTTTTTTATTCCGTTTTTTGCAAAAAATAAATCAATTCGAGTATGAAAAAAATTATTGTTTTTGCTTCAGGTTCAGGGAGTAACGCCGAAAACATAATAAAATATTTCGCTGAAACACAAATTGCAAATGTGGTTTCTGTGTTTACCAATAACGCTAATGCGAAAGTAATTGAAAGAGCCAAAAACTACCAAGTTGAGGCCCAAATTTTCACCAAAACCGAATTAATTGACGGTAATGTACTACAAAAAGTAAAATTAATTGATCCAGATTTGATCGTTTTGGCTGGATTCTTACTTCAATTCCCAAAAAACATTATCGAGGCATATCCTAATAAAATAATTAACATTCATCCTGCATTATTACCTAATTATGGAGGGAAAGGAATGTATGGAATGCACATTCACAGAGCAATAGTCGAAAATAAGGAAAAAGAGACAGGAATAAGTATTCATTATGTAAATGAGAATTATGATGAAGGAGCGATTATCTTTCAGGAAAAAGTAGCTTTGATTGATACGGATACAGCAGAAGATGTGGCTGCTAAAATCCATGAATTAGAACAAAAACACTTTCCAGAAGTGATTGATAGATTAATTAGACTGGCTTAGACTTCTTAGATTTTTAGACTTTTAATTGGAATCATAAATTTTATTCTAGATTTAAAAAAAAGAATTGAATTGATGTTTTGTTATGAATTTTTAAGTTATCATAAATGAAGCTAATTGTTTAATGATCCAATAATCGAACAGTCTAAGAAGTCTAGAAGCGAAGCAAGTCTACTGTCTAAGTAGTCTAACAATCTAAGAAGTCTAAGTAAGTCTAGATTCTAAGTAGTCTAAAATCTAATAATCTAAGCAGTCTAAAATGAATCAACACGAAGTACATATATATACAGATGGCGCGGCTAAGGGGAATCCTGGTAATGGGGGATATGGAGTAGTTATGGAATTGGTTGGAACACCACATAAAAAGGAATATTATGAAGGATTCCGTCTTACTACAAATAACAGGATGGAACTTTTGGCAGTAATAGTAGGTTTAGAGAAACTTAAAAAACCAAATATGAAAGTTCTTGTTATTTCAGATTCAAAATATGTGGTTGATTCTGTTTTAAAAAAATGGGTTTTTGGTTGGGAAAAGAAAAAATTTGTTGGAAGAAAAAATCCTGACTTATGGAAACGTTTTTTGGTTATTTATAGAAAACACCAAGTTGATTTTAAATGGATAAAAGGGCATAATAATCATCCTCAAAATGAGCGTTGCGATGAATTGGCAGTTATGGCTTCCATGCAAAAGCAACTTTCTATAGATGCTTATTATGAAAATATAGGATCTAAAGAAGCATAAAAAAACGTGTCAGGGAAACATTTTCCTGACACGTTTTTTTTTAAAGTAATTGTATTGTTTTATTCTTTGTCTAAATCTTTAGATTTATTGAAGCCTACAAGTAATCCAATTCCTGCCATGGTAAAAATTGTAGATGGATAAACTGCACCATCTTGCAAAGAAGTGTACGTTGTAATTAGTAAGGCAATGAAAATTCCAATTCCGCTTCCTATTAATAAAAAGGCAAAATTTAAAATAAGGACTTTCCATATTGGTGTACTATTGTTTTTTCCTTTCATGAAAATACTGGCATCGACACCTTTTTCTATGAGAGCTAATCGTTCTCTGTTTCTGGTTGAATAAATAAGATAGATAATTCCGAATATCATTAAGAAAAGGCTAATTGGCACTAAAATTTGTGGTCCCATAATTTTTTATAATTTAATTGATTGATATTCCATATGACGAGATAAGTTTAACTGAGGTTACAGATTTTGTCAAAAAAAATATTTTAACTTAGTTGTAACCTTAATGAGTTTGTTGTCGTCATATGGAATATGGATAAAGTAAATGATCAGTATTATATCAATCAGGTTCTTTTAGGGGAAACTAATATGTTTGCAGTATTAGTTGATCGTTATAAAGACATGATCTTTACTATGGCTATAAAGATGGTAAAAAATAGAGAAATAGCCGAGGAAGTTTCTCAGGATACCTTTATTAAGATTTTTAATTCCTTGAATAAGTTTAAAGGAGATTCTAAGTTTTCGACCTGGATTTATAAAATAGCCTATAACACGTGTTTGGATTATTTGAAGAAGAATAAGAAAGATGAAAACCACGTTGTTATCGATGAACTTAAAGGATATTTGATTAAAACTACAGATAACGCTTTAAGTATTTTGGAAAATCAAGAACAGAAGCAAGATATCCAGAATTGTTTAAATTTGTTACCAAGTGAAGAAAGTTTTCTATTGACACTTTTCTATTTTGACGATCAGAATTTAAATGAAATAGCTAAAATCATGGATATTAGTGTCAGTAATGTTAAAGTGAAGTTATTCCGGAGTAGAAAAAAATTAGCAGTTATTTTAAAAGAGCAATTAGAACCTGAAATATTAGATTATTATGAAAGAGAGCGATGAATATTACGAAAATTTAGTAGACAAAGTTATGGCAGAAAGTGCTTTGCAAAAGCCTTCAGCTGATTTTACTTCAAAGATCATGTCACAAATTTTAATTGCAGAGAAAAGTAAAGCCATTGTGTATAAACCACTAATTTCAAAATCTGTTTGGTTTGTGATTCTGGTATGCTTAATTGCTTTTGTTGGGTATGTAATTTTTGGTGGAAACGAAACGAAACAAAACGATTTGGTTGTAAGTGATTTGCTTTATTCTAAAATTGATAATATGACTCCTTTGTTTCAGTTTTCAAAAAACACATCTTATGCAGTTTTAATTGTAGCTTTAATGGCCTTGATTCAGATACCAGTATTGAAGAATTATTACGATAAAAGATATAGATTCTAAATCGCGTTTTTTTAGGTTTTTCTGATTTATTTATTCTTATAAATGTAAGAAATAATCTAGTATTTGTAAGGTGTAAGTATTTGGTTTTTAGTGTATTTGGTTGATTTATTGAGTTTCGTTTTTTATGAAAATTTTGATACAATCAATCGTTGCAACTCTGAAACTTATAAAGTATCTTTGCACCTTAATTCGAAATTCATAAAATGAATAAATTACTGATTGTCGGAACAGTTGCTTTCGATGCTATTGAAACCCCTTTTGGGAAAACAGATAAAATATTAGGTGGTGCAGCGACATATATTGGTTTGTCGGCATCGTTTTTCAACCTACAATCGGCTATTGTTTCTGTAGTTGGAGATGATTTTCCTCAAGAACATTTAGATTTATTAACTTCAAGAAATATTGATATTTCTGGACTTGAAATCGTAAAAGGTGGGAAAACTTTCTTTTGGAGCGGACTTTACCATAACGACCTGAACTCAAGAGATACATTAGCGACAGAGCTTAATGTATTGGCAGATTTTCAGCCTAAAGTTCCACAAAGCTTCAAAGATGCTGATGTTGTAATGTTAGGTAATTTACATCCTCTTGTACAAAGCAGTGTTTTAGATCAAATGGAATCAAAACCAAAATTAGTAGTTTTGGATACGATGAACTTTTGGATGGATTGTGCTTTACCAGAATTACTAGACGTTATAAAACGTGTTGATGTAATTACAATTAATGATGAAGAAGCAAGACAACTTTCTGGTGAATATTCATTAGTTAAAGCGGCTGCAAAGATTCATACTCTTGGACCAAAATATGTGGTAATCAAGAAAGGGGAACACGGAGCATTATTATTTCATGATAAAGAAGTGTTTTTTGCACCAGCATTACCTTTAGAAGATGTTTTCGATCCAACTGGAGCTGGAGATACTTTTGCAGGAGGTTTTGCAGGGTTTATTGCTCAGAGTGAAAATGTTTCATTTAAGAACATGAAAAATGCAGTAATTTATGGATCAAATTTAGCTTCATTTTGTGTAGAGAAATTTGGGACAGAAAGAATGGTTGCCTTAGATAAAAACGAAGTAGTTGCGAGATTAAAACAATTTAAGTCGCTAACTCAGTTTGACATAGAACTATAAAGAATTAAAGCCTCGTTCACGGGGCTTTTTTGATTTTGTTATTACAAAGAATAGTACAAACTACAACAACAACACACAAACACAAATACAATGAGCGACGCTTTAAAACACGAATGTGGTATAGCTTTGGTTAGACTTCTTAAACCGCTTGAATATTACAAAGAAAAATACGGAACAGCTTTTTATGGGGTACAAAAAATGTACCTTATGATGGAGAAACAGCATAACCGTGGACAAGATGGTGCTGGTTTCTCAAGCATCAAATTAGATGTTGAACCAGGACAACGATACATAAGTAGGGTTCGTTCTAATCACGCACAACCAATACAAGATGTTTTTAAACAAATAAATGAGCGTATTAATGAAGAGATGACTTTGCATCCTGAATACGCAAATGATGTTGCAAAACAAAAAGAAAATATTCCGTATATAGGAGAGTTATTTTTAGGACACGTTCGTTACGGAACTTTTGGTAAAAATAGTATCGAAAGTGTACATCCATTTTTACGTCAAAGTAACTGGATGCATCGTAATCTTATTTTGGCGGGTAACTTTAACATGACAAATGTTAAAGAACTTTTCGAAAATTTAGTAGAGCTTGGACAACATCCTAAAGAAATGGCGGATACGGTTACAGTGATGGAGAAAATTGGTCACTTTCTTGATAAAGAAGTAATGTCTTTATATCAAGATTGTAAACAAGAAGGGTATTCTAAAAGAGAAGCTTCTCCGGTTATTGCAGACCGATTGGATATTGGAAAAATATTAATGCGTTCAGCTAAAAATTTAGATGGAGGATATGCAATGGCTGGTTTATTAGGTCATGGTGATGCTTTTGTTTTTAGAGATCCAGCTGGAATTCGTCCTGCTTATTTTTATCAAGATGACGAAGTAGTAGTTGTAGCTTCAGAAAGACCAGTTATCCAAACAGTTTTTAATGTTCCTTTTGAAAGTGTTCAGGAAATTGAACCAGGAAATGCATTAATCATTAAGAAAAGTGGTAAAGTTTCTATGGAAGAAATTTTAACGCCAACAGTTAAAAAAGCATGTTCGTTTGAAAGAATCTACTTTTCAAGAGGTAGTGATGCTGAAATATATCAAGAACGTAAAAACTTAGGTAGATTAATTTTGCCTGCAGTATTGAATGCAATTGATAGTGATACAGATAATACAGTTTTCTCTTATATCCCGAATACAGCTGAAACCTCTTTTTATGGTTTGGTTGAAGCAGCGCAGGATTTCTTAAATCAGAGAAAAAACAATTATATAATAGCTAATAGAAATACGCTTACTGCCGAAACGTTGCAAGAATTACTTGCTGTAAAAATACGTACAGAAAAAGTGGCTATTAAAGATGCTAAATTAAGAACCTTTATTACAGAAGATAGTAGCCGTGATGATCTTGTGGCTCACGTATATGATGTAACATATGGTGTAATAAAACCAACGGATAATTTAGTGATTATCGATGATAGTATTGTTCGTGGAACTACGCTTAAAATGAGTATCATAAAAATGATGGATCGTTTAAATCCTAAACGAATTGTTATAGTATCATCGGCGCCACAAATTCGTTTCCCTGATTGTTATGGAATCGACATGGCAAAACTAGAAGGATTGGTAGCTTTTAGAGCAGCATTAGAATTATTAAAAGAGCGTAATCTATATCATATTGTAGATGAAGTATATGCTAAATGTAAAGCACAAGAAAATTATTTGGATAGTGATGTTGTAAATTATGTTACAGCAATTTACGATCCATTTGAACCACAAGAGGTTTCAGATAAAATTGCTGAAATGCTAAGTTCACCAGAAATAAAAGCCGAAGTGAAAATTATTTTCCAAACCGTAGAGGATTTACATATTGCTTGTCCTAAAAATCTAGGAGACTGGTATTTTACAGGAGATTATCCTACTCCGGGAGGAAATAGAGTGGTAAACCGCGCTTTCATGAATTTTTACGAAGGAAAAGACGCTAGAGCGTATTAAAAAGCATAACAAAAGGTTAAAAAGTGCATTTCATCGGTTTTTTTTGCCGTTTATCTTGATTGTTTGGTAAAAATGCACTGCTAACATACTTTTGAAAGACCATAACATTAGTAGGTTAAGTTTATGGTAGATTTGGGGCAAAAAGGGTGGAAGCAATTCCACCTTTTTTATTGGAATCAAGTCAAGGAGAAGGACTTAAAAAGGTCTTCTAATGATGAAATAAGTCTAATCATCGATTTTATTTGTAGTTCAACAGGAATATTTGGTATAGCTACAATGTCGACATACATTTGAAGAACCATAACATTAGTAGGTTAAGTTTATGGTAGATTTGGGGCAAAAAAGGTGGAAGAGATTCCACCTTTTTTATTTTTTATTAAGTAGAGAAAAGAATAAAGAACATAGAAAAAAGATTGCAGATTTAAGACAAAGAGAATTTAAAAAATTAAACATAAAAAAAGACGGACAACATTTAAGTCATCCGTCTTTTTTTCTTTACTCTTTGCTCTATTTTCGACTATTTATCTAAAGCAAATCTTCTAGCAACTTCAGTCCAGTTAATTACACTGAAAAAAGCTTCGATATAATCAGGTCTTCTGTTTTGGTAATTTAAATAGTAAGCATGCTCCCAAACATCCATTCCTAAAATTGGAGTTCCTTCGCAACCTACTTCTGGCATTAATGGATTGTCTTGGTTTGGTGTTCCACAAACGTCTAACTTTCCTCCTTTAAGTACACATAACCAAGCCCATCCAGAACCGAATTGTGTTGCACCAGCTTTAGCAAACTTAGCTTTAAACTCTTCAAAAGTTCCAAAAGAAGCTTCGATAGCTGCTAATAAATCTCCTGTAGGTAATCCGCCTCCGTTTGGTGACATTACTGTCCAGAATAAATTGTGATTGTAGTATCCACCACCGTTGTTACGAACTGCAGCGTTTTTTTTATCTAAATTGATTAGGATGTTCTCGATTGTTTTTCCTTCTAAATCTGTTCCTGCAATTGCTGCATTAAGATTTGTTGTGTAAGCATTGTGATGTTTTGTATGGTGGATTTCCATTGTACGAGCATCAATATGTGGTTCTAATGCGTCATACGCATAAGGTAATTGTGGTAATTCGAAAGCCATAATATTATTGTTTTACGATTTATAATTAAATTTAATCCAAATTTATACATTTAAGTTTGGAATAGAAAATACTATTTGACTATAATCAAATTAAATTAATTGATAATCTGATTTTTTGGTACTTATGTTTTCGGGGTTTCTTACTTCCCGTTATAAGTTGTCATTGTATTTTCGAGTCCAGCAGTTCCGAAGGATTTGATTATTTCGGATGCTATTTCAAGACGCTCAGGTAGTTTTGCTTTTTCGGTTTCATCCCATTCACCTAATACATAATCTACTTGTTGACCTTTTTTAAACTCGTCGCTTATCCCAAATCTAAAACGGGTATATTGTTGCGTGTTTAAAACCAGGTTAATATTCTTGAGTCCGTTATGACCACCATCACTTCCTTTTGGTTTAATGCGAATTGTTCCGAATGAAAGATTAAGGTCATCGGTAATTACCATAATATTTTCTAACGGAATATTTTCTTTATCTATCCAATACTTTACAGCTTTCCCGCTTAGGTTCATGTAGGTATTTGGTTTTAAAAGCAAAAATGTTCTTCCTTTAAATTTATATTCGGCAAGTGAACCTAGTTTTACGGTTTCGAAAGAGATGCTTTCTTTTCGTGCTAAAAAGTCGACTATTTTAAAGCCTATGTTATGTCTTGTATTTACGTATTCTGCGCCAATGTTGCCTAATCCTACGATTAAAAATTTCTTCATATAATCTGATTTCTCTTCTGTTTTTGTTGATGAAAACAGGTTTGTTATCCATTTTATCATTTTACAAAAGTAAGCTTAATTAGATAATGGGGCAATTGGATAATTAGAAAATATGATAATTAGATAGCTTCCTTTTTTGTGGGTTTGTAGCACAAAGAGTGCTAAAGGGAAAGGGTGCAGATTTAAACGAATGATTTTAACCACAAAGTGTGTTAAAATTAACGCAGAGGTCGTAAGAGGAAAAAGGGAATGTAGATTTTGGTGTTTTTAGTTAGAATCTCAGGGTCTTCGCGTTTTTTTAACATTTGAAAAACCAAGCGTAATTGTTAGCCCTGATAGTAGCGGCATCCTTTTATTTTCTTTTAAAATAAAAGATATAGCGAATAGCAGGAGGTTTAGGTTGTTTGAAATCGAGAAATTTCTGCTCCTGGAAAATAAAAGGCAAAAAAAAAACACCAGTTTTGCAACTGATGTTTTTTGTAATAGTTTGAAAAAAAATTATTTTTTCTTTCCTTTTGCTGGAGCTTTTGCAGCTTTTGCAGCTTCTTGAGCAGCTTTCATAGCAGCACGAGAAATTCTTACTTGACAAACAACTGTGTTGTCTGGGTGCATAATTTTGTATTCTGGTGCACCAACTTTAGTAACGTATAATTTGTTACCCATTTCAAGTGGAGTAATGTCTGCTTCAACAAAATCCGGAAGGTTTTTAGGTAATGCTTTTACTTTAAGTTTACGAGTGTTTAAACGTAAAACACCTCCACCAAGAACACCTTTAGATGTACCAACAACTTTTACTGGAACTTCCATAGTGATTTCTTTGTCATCAAATAATTGAAAGAAGTCAATGTGTAAGATTTTGTCAGATACTGGGTGAACTTGAATGTCTTGTAAAATTGCATTGAATGATTTTCCTTTTCCAAGCTCAATCACAACTGTGTGTGCGTTTGGAGTGTAAACCAAGTTTTTAAATGCCATAACTTCTGCTGAGAAATGAACTGCCTGATTTCCTCCGTATAATACGCAAGGAACCAATCCAGCATTACGTAAGGCTTTAGTTGACACTTTACCCACGCTTTCTCTTTCTGATCCTTTAATTGTAATCGATTTCATTGTAAAAAAAATATAGTTATTAATAAATATTCAAATTGTTATAAGCTTTAGGCGCCAGGCTTTATAAGCTTTTTTTTTTTTTTTTT
>NZ_JSYP01000011.1 GCF_000813005.1 Flavobacterium sp. KMS
TTTTATGCAAAGGATGAGTTTTGTTTTTCACCTGTTCATATTCTTTTATTAAAAAACGATACTTTTCTAAATAGTTTCGCTCTAAAGTGGAATCTTGACTATTATTTCTCATCGTAACAAAATTTATTAAAGTTAAATTTTGTTACCGAAATATCTAACATTTACAGAAAAGACAAGATTATGGAGTTTAAATACCTTCAAATTAGTTACTATTTCTTTTTATTTTGATGCTCCTTGCGTAATTACTAAATCGATTTAGTATAATGTTTATAAAAAAATCTCACCAATGATTGTAAGACATTGGTGAGATTTTTTTTAAGTTATTTTCTAGTTAAACCCTAGTTTTACTCGTACTCTTTCCAAAACTTCATTAGCAATAACTGCTGCTTTTTGGGCTCCTTTTTTAAGTAAAGCATCTACTTCGTCAAGGTTATTTATGTAGTAATTGTATTTTTCTCTTTCGGTTTTAAATTTCTCAGTAATCAATTCAAACAAAGCTTGTTTGGCATGACCGTAACCATAATTTCCACCTAAATAATTTCCTCTCATTGTGGCAATTTGCTCTTCAGTTGCGATTAAAGCATAAATTGCAAATGCATTACAAGTATCTGGATTTTTAGGATCTTCAAGTGGAGTACTATCCGTTTCGATACTCATAACTTGCTTACGTAACGTTTTATCGTCTGAGAATATATCGATATAATTATTAGCCGATTTACTCATTTTCCCTCCATTAGTTCCAGGAATTAACATACTGTCTTCTTGAATTTTAACTTCAGGAATTACAAAAGTTTCACCCATTTGGTGGTTAAAACGAGAGGCTACATCACGTGTAATTTCTAAATGTTGCATTTGATCTTTTCCAACAGGAACAAACTCTGCATCATAAAGCAAAATATCTGCTGCCATAAGCATTGGGTACGAGAACAAACCTGCATTTACATCGTCAAGTCTGTCAGCTTTATCTTTGAAAGAATGTGCTAATGTCAACCTTTGGAAAGGAAAAAAGCAGCTTAAATACCAAGTTAACTCAGTTGTTTGTGGAACATCTGATTGTCTGTAAAAAGTAACACGGTCAATATCCAAACCAAAAGCAAGCCAGGCAGCAGCAACGCTAAAGGTATTCTCTCTTAGAATTTTACCATCTTTTATTTGTGTAATCGAATGCAAATCTGCGATAAACAAAAATGAATTGTTTTCTGGTTTGTTAGATAATTCGATTGCAGGAATAATTGCTCCCAATAAGTTGCCTAAGTGCGGCGTTCCAGTACTTTGTACGCCTGTAAGTATTTTTGCCATGCTAAATTTTTTCTTAACCGCAAAGTTCGCAAAGTTTTACGCAAAGTCCGCAAAGTTTTTCTCAAAGTTTTTATTTATCGGAAAGAATGTTACGTTTTTTGCTTCAGAATTGCGTTTATGAACAAATGTAGATCAACACTAATTTTAAAAATCCATTTAATCTTTATAATCTGTGGCAAAGTTTTTTACCGCAGAGATCACAAAGTTTTTCGCAGAGTGCACAAAGTTTTAACTACAGATTATAAAGATTAATGAGGTTTTTTAACTGCAAAGCATTAAGTTTTCGTAAAGTTTTTTACCACAGAGAGCACGAAGTTTTTCGCAGAGAACACAAAGTTCAGCCACAGATTATTAAGATTAACGCGGTTTTTAAATACGGAGAGGTCAAAGGTTTTCGCAAAGATAGTAAGTCTTTTTTACCGCAGAGAGCACGAAGTTTTTCGCAGAGAATATAAAGTTTAGCCACAGATTATTAAGATTAACGAGATTTTTTAACTGCAAAGAACACAAAGGTTTTTGTAAAGTTTTTTACCACAGTGTGCACAAAGTTTTGTGGAATTTAGAAGTTGTTAATTACTCTTCTGATTCCGTTTTTTAGTAAAATTTCATTGAAATTTATAAGAAGACCTAGTTTATAGTTTCCCAATTTTAAGTAGGTTAACGTTTGTGCTAAATGAATTGTATTTAAAGATTCTACGCTTTTAAGTTCAATTATTAGTTTGTTTTCTACCAATAAATCAATACGATAACCACAATCTAGTTTTACGTCTTCAAAAGTTATTGGCATTGCTTTTTCTTTCTCTACAAAAAGACCATGTTTCGTAATTTTGTAAAATAAACATTCTTTATAGGCATTCTCTAATAATCCTGGACCAAGTGCTTTATGTACTTGAATCGCTAATCCGATAATTGCTGTTGATATTTCGTTTTCAGTCATTAGAATTTTGAATAAAACATCAAATTTAACACATTTTTTCTTATAATTATTCTTTGTTTCATAAAGGGTTAAATTCTCACTTTCTTTTCTCTGCGAAAAACTTTGGGCTCTCTGTGTTAAATAAACATCTTGTTAATTTTGCGGTAAATAAAAAAGTTTGCAGTTAATTTCAGTGCTAGTAAATTCTTTTTTGCAAAATTCATTTCTCTTTTATTACTTTTGAATCTATGAAAGGATTTAAAATTGTTTTTTGGGTTATTTGGCGTGTTTGGTTTTATGTTTTAATGGCCATCCCGATATTGGTAATGTTTCCGTTTTTAGTACTATCGATTCTTACCGAAAGTGGCTATCCCTATTTCTTTAAAATGGCAAGAATTTGGGCAAAATTTATTCTTTTCGGAATGGGTTTTTATTACAAAGTAGAGAAGGAGCAAGCTTTAGATCCTAATAAGAGCTACATGATTGTGGCTAATCATACTTCGATGACTGACATTATGCTAACGTTGGCTATTATTAAAAATCCGTTCGTTTTTGTTGGAAAAAAAGAACTTTCGAAGATTCCATTGTTCGGATTTTTCTACAAAAGAACTTGTATTCTAGTTGATAGAAAATCATCTAAAAGTAAAATGGATGTTTTTAACCGAGCTCAAAAGCGTTTGAGTCAAGGTTTGAGCATTTGTATTTTTCCTGAAGGTGGAGTTCCAGATGATGAATCGATTGTTTTGGACGAGTTTAAAGATGGCGCTTTTCGTTTAGCAGTTGAGCACCATATTCCGATTGTTCCGATTACTTATGCGGATAATAAAAAGCGATTTTCGTATACATTTTTTAGCGGAAGCCCAGGAAAAATGAGAGTAAAAATTCACTCGTTTATAGAAACAGCAAATCTGAATCCAGAAGATAGAAAAGATCTTCGTGATCAGGTAAGACAGCTGATTTATAAGCAATTGTTAGTGTTTCGCAAAGACAAAATCTTTCAGGAAGATATTGTCTTGCAAAAACAAGAGTCAAGCGTTAATTCTTAAAAAGTAAATTTTGCCTTATCGATGAATGATTTTTTTCGAAATAAAATTCATTACAATTCTTAATTTTCTTTTTGTTATCCAGTGATTTTGGAATAACGTTTCCAGTTTCTTCTTCATCTTTTATGTTTTAAAAATTCATAACAATGAGCCTTTTTAAGGCTTAAAAACTACTATTCTTTGTATAGATGTGATTTTTAGAAAAAGGTTGCGTAAAAAGCACAAAAAAACCCGAATTATATTCGGGTTTTATATTTTAGGCGCTTGCCAATTCTTTGATATGTGCTTTAATCTTAACTTCTAGCTCTTCTGCCAATTCAGGATTGTCTTTAATTAGCGATTTTACTGCATCACGACCTTGTCCTAATTTTGTTTCACCGTAGCTAAACCATGAACCTGCTTTTTTAACGATTTCAAATTCAACAGCTAAATCTAAAATTTCTCCTGTTTTAGAAACTCCTTCTCCGTACATAATGTCGAATTCGGCAGTTTTAAAAGGTGGAGCAACTTTGTTTTTAACGATTTTTACTTTGGTTCTGTTACCAATTACGTTATCACCGTCTTTAATTTGAGATGAACGACGAATATCGATACGTACCGAAGCGTAGAATTTTAATGCATTACCACCCGTTGTTGTTTCTGGATTTCCAAACATTACACCAATTTTTTCTCTTAACTGGTTAATGAAGAATACTGTACAATTTGTTTTGCTAATTGTACCTGTAAGTTTACGAAGTGCCTGAGACATTAAACGTGCGTGAAGACCCATTTTAGAATCTCCCATTTCTCCTTCAATCTCACTTTTTGGTGTTAAAGCAGCAACAGAGTCAATTACCACAATATCAATTGCTCCAGAACGAATTAAGTTCTCTGCAATCTCTAGTGCTTGTTCTCCATTGTCTGGTTGAGAAATAATTAGGTTCTCGATATCGATTCCTAATTTTTCAGCATAGTTTCTATCAAAAGCATGCTCAGCATCAATAAATGCAGCAATTCCACCCGCTTTTTGAGCTTCGGCAATAGCATGTAATGTTAGTGTTGTTTTACCAGAAGATTCTGGTCCGTATATTTCGATAATTCTTCCTTTTGGGTAACCGTTTACTCCTAAGGCTAAATCTACTCCTAATGATCCTGATGAAATTGTTTCTACTTCAACAATGGCTTTATCGCCCATTTTCATCACGGTTCCTTTTCCGTAAGTCTTATCAAGTTTATCAAGCGTAAGTTGTAGCGCTTTTAATTTGGCTTCTTTCTCTGAACTCATCTCTTTTTTTTCTTTTTCTTTCATGTGAATTTTTATAATTTTTTCATTTCAAAACAAATCAGAAAGTTAATAACTTGCTGATTTAGATTTGTATCAGGCTTGTAATTCAGTTATTTCAAATAAAATTTCTTCCAGCTTACGGGTAATTTCTTTTTGGGATTTTGAAGCTTCAATTTTTACAGGATGTTCCCAATTTTCATTTTTGATAATGTATATTTTGAATATACCGTTATTTTTTGAAACATTTCCATACCAGCCTAAGTCTACAATTAGATCTAGTCTTTCTAGTTTGATTTGCAGTAAATCTTCACAAAGATAGAATAGATTATTTTCTTCAGCATATTCTAATTCAGGATCATACGTGTAAAATTTATTTTCAATTATTTTACAATCAATCGGCATTCTGAATTTTTGTAATTCTAGTTTCATTTTCAAAAAGTTACCCTAATGTTTTGATTTCAACTGATTTATAATTTTGTAAAATTAGTTCTTTTTTTTGAAGTTTGATTCTCTCAAATTGTTCCAAATTGTCACAAATTTCACTATAAAAATAAAGCCTTTAATTCTGTAGCTTCAGAAGGTTTTATTTTCCCGGCAAGTAGTAAACTCAATTGTTTGCGACGTAAAGCAGCATCAAAACGTTGTTTTTCAAGGTCAGTTTCCGGATCAATTGGTGGTACTTCTACTGGTCTTCCTGTATCATCTACTGCTACAAATGTGTAAATGGCTTCGTTAGCTTTTGTACGAAATCCCGATTCGCGATCTTCAACCCAAACGTCGATAAATATCTCCATAGAACTTTTAAAAGATCTGGACACTTTTGCTTCAATTGTTACAACAGCACCCAGGGGAATTGCTCTGTTAAAAGCCACGTGATTTACAGAAGCTGTAACTACAATTCGGCGTGAATGTCTTCGGGCAGCAATACTTGCAGCACGATCCATTCTGGCCAATAATTCGCCACCAAATAGATTGTTTAAGGGATTTGTTTCGCTTGGTAAAACTAAATCGGTTAATATTGTTAAAGATTCTGAAGGATGTTTAGGTTTCATTTAATTGTTATGTTGTTGATTTTTAATATTTTAATAATTAAAACATTAAAATGTATTATTTGGCTCAAATGTAATCAATAATTAGATTTCTTAGAATGTTAGTCTTCTTAGATTTTTGATAAATTATTTAAAGCTTTAATCTATTCGTTCTCCTTTGATGTTCAAATAAAATGTTTCGCCGTTAAGTTCTACTTCTGTTCTTTCTCCGCAATAGCATGTCATAGAATCGTATTTAAAAGGAATTATAGTTTGTCCTTTTTTATTGATTAATCCCCATTTATTATTAATACTTGCTGAAGTATATTCGCCATCAAAAGCAAAGATTGAATCATATTTTAAAGGAATAATTTCTTTACCTGTTACATCGATGTATCCTACTTTTTCTTTAAGAATAACTTGTGCAATATTCCCTTCCAGAGCGAATATTTTATCATATTTAGGAGGAACTACTTCTTTACCTTTTGCATTCATTAACCCCCATTTGTTGTTTGTAACTATTATTGCAAAACCATTCGTAAAATCAAAGGCATCATCGTATTTTAGAGATACAACTTCTTTTCCTGTTTGGTCAACAAATCCAGTTTTGTTGTTTAAAGTTACTAATGAAAAACCACCTTCAGACCCATAAACTTTATCATATTTTATTGGAGTTATTTCTTTTCCGTTATTATCGATTAAACCTTGTTTTTCGTTAATGACAACAATTGCTAAACCATTATGATAGGCAAAAATCTGATCGTATTTTGGTGCTACAATTTGTTTTCCAGCTTCATTTACGGTACCATATTTAGAACCTTGTTTTACAGCAAAAAAGCCTTCTTCGGGAGCTAAAACTTCGTCGTATGTAGGAACTAGTATTTCTTTGGCGTTTAAATCGATAAATCCATATTTATTATTAAGAACCGTAATGAAATAACCCGAGTCTGGAGCAAATATTCTGTCATATTTAGGCGCTAAAATTTCTTTTCCTGTATTGTTTACAATACCCGATTTATTGTTTTTAACTACAATAAAAAGTCCTTCTTTTGGAGCAAATATATCATCATATTTAGGCGCTAGTATTTCTCTTCCTGTTCCATCAATAAAGCCCTGTTTTTTATTTTTAACGACGATAAAGAAACCTTCTTCTGGCGCAAACATCTTATCATATTTTGGAGCCAGGATATAGTTTCCTTCTTCATCTATTAATCCCCATTTATCTGTAACAGGATCTGAATAAGCTTCTTGTGCAATAGTTTTTCCTTGAGTTATTAATGCTAATAATAATAAGAATATGGTTTTGTTTAATTTTAGATGTTTCATAAAATGAGATTTCAATTTTTAGAAGTACGTTCTCCTTTTGAGTTAATATAAAATGTTTTTCCGTTTAGTTTTACTTCTGCGATACCCTTATTAAACGGCGTTACTCCGTCATATTTTAATGGGATAACTTCTTTGCCAGTTTGGTCGATAAATCCCCATTTTTTGTTAAGAAGTACTAACGTAAGACCGTCACTTAACCAACCAATATTATCATATTTTATGGGAGTTATTTCTTTTCCGGTTTTATCGATTAGTCCGTATTTGTTGTTAATGATTACATTGGCTTGACCTTTATTAAAAAAGCCTGTATCATCGTATTTTAGAGATGTTATTTCTTTGCCATTTTGGTCGATGAATCCCCATTTGTTATCAAGGGAAACTGATGAAAATCCTTCTTCAAAGGGGGTTACCATGGTGTATTTTAGGGGTGTTATTTCGTTTCCTTTTTCGTCTATAAATCCCCATTTATAATCTAGTACTATTGGTGCGAAACCTTCATCAAATGAATAAATAGCATCATATTTTGGTGAACAAATAACAATTCCTTTTTCGTTTTTTAGTCCGTACTTATCTTGTATAGAATCTATAAATACTTCTTGGCCAAATGATTTTCCTTGAAATGAGAATATCAAAAAAAGATAAAAAATGTGTTTGCTCAATTTTAAATGATTCATAAATTTTAAATTTCAGGTATTTGTTTCTCGACTAGAAATTCTGATAATCATCTAGTTAGTTAGAAACAAATAGTTGTTCACCAGATGTTATATCAAGTAACATTTGGCTTAAAAAAATGGTTAAAACAGGGAAGTTTGTTTTATAAATCTATTGAACTATTTTTCTTAGTTTAACCAATAAACGCCAATAACAGCTGGAATGAAATAAATTGCAATTGTTCTTGCACCATCATAATCCTTTGCCAATCGTTGTCCAAAAAGTAACATTATTAGTGTAATACAAGAAAAAATTGCGCCGTAGAATCCAAATTCTCTTCCGCTGTTTAAGAATAATTGTATTGAACCAACGATACATAAAATTCCTGAAATTAATTCTAAAACCAGAATATTAAATAAGGCAAGTGGTACTTGGTTCTTAAGTTGTGTTTGGGAAAAATGTCCCTTTAGCCAACTTACATTATCTTTCCAATAAAATATTTTGTCGTAAGCAGATTGAATAAATGTAACAGCTAAAAATACTAAAATTAGTATGGAGGCAATATTGTTCATCTTTTTATTTTTTATGAATTAAACGTGTTAGTTTTATGGATAAATCGGTTAAAATAATTTTTGCATTTCCGTTACGCTCAATATGATACATCGCATCAGAAAGCTCTTTGAATATATCGTTTATGTTGTTTCCATTTACAAATGGAGCAAAATTCTCTAGTTTAAACTTCTCTACTTTTGGTTCCATATATACCAAACTCGGTGCTTGATAATTAAGCAAAAGTGCCTGACGAAACATCTCTATACAAAATTCTAAAAATTTCTTCTGGCTTTCTCTTCCTAATCCTGCAATTTGCTCGCTCCAAACTATTAAATCCTGAATAGCTGCTGCATTTCCTTTGGCTTTAAATGCGGCACGAACCCAAGTAACAAACCATTGTTCAAATGGATATTCATCATCATCATTTCTTAGTAAATGCAAGGCTTTGTTGAAATTTCCTTGTGCTTGATGCGCTATTTTTAATGCGGCATTGGTTTCTATATTTTGTTTAGCAACTAATGCATCGGCAATTATTTTTTCGCTTAATCCATTAAAATGAAGTACTTGACAACGTGATCGTATAGTCTGAATAATTGATTCTTCGTTTTCTGATATTAAAATAAACATCGTTTTATCAGATGGTTCTTCTAATAATTTCAAAAGTTTGTTGGATGCAGCAATATTCATTTTATCTGCCATCCATATAATCATGATTTTATAACCGCCTTCATAAGATTTTAATGAAAGTGATTTTAAAACTTCCTGAGCATCTTCTACCCGAATTTCTCCTTGTTTGTTTTGTACGCCAAGAATTTTATACCAATCAAATAATCCACCATATGGTGTTTCCTGAATGAAATTACGCCAATCCTGAATAAAATCTAAACTCTTAGGTTTAGTTTTTACATCTTCGGTTGTTACGGTTGGATATATAAAATGTAAGTCGGGATGGGATATAGACTGAAACTTTAAGTTGCAGGAAGCATTCCCATTTTCATTATCTGATCCAGAATTCCCACACAATATATATTGTGCGTATGCGATAGCCGCGGGTAAAGTTCCGGAGCCCTCTGGACCTATAAATAATTGTGCATGAGGGATCCTACCCGAAGAAGCACTTTTTATTAAGTGGTTTTTAATGTAATCTTGTCCTAAAATTTCAGAAAATAGCATGAAGCAAAGATAGTAGAAAATGATTTAGTCAAAAATTTTCAGAAATAAAGTTTGATGTCAATCTTGGCTCGATAGTGTTCTTAAATTTAAAATCTAAAAAGACAGGAATGATCCATTTAATAGTTTTAAACATTGTTTTGGGATTTTTAGTTAATTTCTTTTTAAGAAAAATAAAAAATTAACAAAAAATCCCAGATTGGGTGTTTTATCAAATATATATTAACATTTTCTTGTTAATATCATTTTGGCTTAATTAAAAAAGGTAAGGTTTTTTTTAGTAATTAAAATATTAACACGTTGATAATTAGTCTACTAAAATAGCCTTATATCCTACAAAACTGTTTTTTTTAAACTGTCAAAAAAAATCGACAAAGAAGCGTATTTTGTCGTTTAATAGCCTTTTTTTGTCCTATTTTGGCTCTTTTTGTTTAAAAAAAAGGATAATAAAAATTGCAAGTTAACTTTATTTATATATTTTTGTTTTTATAATTGAATTTTTAAAATCAGAATTTATGAAAGGGAAAATTATTTTTTTAAGCATCTTTTTAATGTTGTCAACTGAGGTGGTATCATCTCAAGCTAAAAATGCTCCCCAAAGCATTATTAGTACAACTGCACTGATTAGGAAATACCATGATCAGAAAGAATTAAAAGGTATGCAAAAAGGTGAATTGTTAGAATTATACATCGAGCGTATCAAAGTATTGGTAAAAACTTTACCTTATATTGCTTTGGCTACTAAACCAGGAGTTACGATGGCTGATCTAGGTATCCCGATGGATAGTGAAAACAAGAAAATCCAAGATGCTCAAGTAGCGTCGACTAATTCATTCCTAGATGTAACAGTAGAATTTCAGAGAAAAATGATGCCTTACTCTGATAAAGATAATTTAGTTGCAGCAATTTTGTTTTATGAAAATACACTTAAAACGTTGCACCTTTTCAATGAAAATAACGAATAATTTGAATCTATTTATGTCTTAAATCTCATTAATTAGAACGTATAATGAGATACAGGATATTTATACAACTCGTTTTCGGCGTTTTCTTTGATTTATCAGGAAAACTCCGAAATGAGTTTTTTTAATTTCATTAACTCAAATATCACTTTAGTGTTAATATTAAAACCTACTACCATGAAAAAATCATTACAAATTATTTGGATTGCCCTTTTTGCTGTGTGCAGCGTAAATGCACAACAAGAGAAAGGTATAATGGGTTATAGCAACTGGTTAAACAACTGGACAGAATTTAAACCCAACAAAGTTGATTATGGTGAAGCCAATCAGATTTTGGCTGGAAAAATATCAGTAAATACAAAATTATTAAAGAAGAATATTTACGTTCTTCAAGGTAATGTTTATGTAACAAACAATGCCGTACTTACAATAGAGCCAGGAACATTAATCATTGGTGATTATGATTCTAAAGGAACTCTTGTTATTACTAAAGGTTCTTCGATTATAGCTGATGGTTTAGAAACGGACCCAATCGTTTTTACTTCAAACAAAGCTGTTAAGAAAGCTGGTGACTGGGGTGGAATTGTAATTTTAGGGGATGCTCCGATAAATAAATTTGGAAACATCTCATCTGTAAATTATGATCTTGATCCTTCATTAACTACTTATGGTGGTGATAATACTACTGCAAATTCAGGTATTTTAAGATATGTTAGAATCGAATTTGCTGGTAAAAAAGTTAAAGGTTCTGGAAATTTCAACTCACTAACTTTGGCTGGTGTTGGAAGCAAAACAATTTTAGAAAACGTTATGGCTAGCTTCTCTGGAGGTGACTCATTTGATATGATTGGTGGAGATTTAAACATTAACAAATTTGTTTCTTATAAGTCTATCAACAACGATTTTAAATTTACTCAAGGAACTCAATGTAAAATATATAACTCTCTTGCAGTTAGATCTTCTTATTTAACTAGTAATAAAGAAGGTTCTCGTTGTATGGAAGTTGCTTCTTACGATAAGAAAGAAGAGACTGATTTTACTAAGAAACAAACGTTGGTTACTGCAGCTAATATTACCATGCTAAATGATAGCGATAACATTAGTGCAGATATTCAATCTGGATTAGTAAAAGAAGCTATTTACGTAGGTAGTAATGCAGCTATCGAGCTTAAAAGAAGTGTTATCTCTGGATTTAATCCAGCGGTTGTATTAGATAGTAAAATTGAGATCAACGATGCTAATTTGAAAAAAATTAAAATTGAAGAAATGTATTTCAATTTATGTAAAGGAAATATTTTCTCAGAATTTAATTCTAACAATGAAGACTTAGAGAACTGGTACGGAAACAGTATCTTCTTTAACGTTTATTCTCAAAGTAATAATAACGAAACTTTTATAGATATCTCTAATCCAAAAAGACCGGACTACAGACTTAATATTGGTAAAATTACAGCTTCAAACAAATAGTTTACCTACTTGTTTGTTTGATTCTTAATTTTTTAAATACAATTTAGTCGTAGAGACATTTTATGTCTTTTAATTGGAAACATATATCTAAAAAAGAATGATCGCCCCACATAGTAAAAAAATACCATATCTGTTGTTATTTGGGCTCCTTATAACAACTAATCATACATTCGCTCAAGAGGCAACTACTGGAAAATCAGATTTTCCTGATACCTCGATTTGCGTTAATTCTATAGAAAAAACTGCTAAAGAGAATCTTTGCTCTTCACCAGTTTTAGAATTAAATACTACAACTGAGTTTATAGTAGAGTTGTCCGCCCCCATAGGTAGCTTTGCTATAAACTCAAGCGTAGTAAATAGTTTTAATGACATAGAAACCGACTGTTCGCAACCCAAGTTTACGCTACAAAACAACAATCCAGTTGAAGTGTTAGATGTAAACTGTAAGTACGATTTTTCTGAAACATTTATTGATAGCTTATTGTTTTTTGATAAAGATGTAATTAAAGAGCGTATCATATGATGAAAGAATTACCTACTATTCTTCGCAGAAGTTTTCTTTTTTTAATTGTTATCTTTTTTGCCAATACAAATTTATCAGCACAAATAATTATAGGGCAACCTACGTTTAGTTTTAGCCCAGTTTGTGCTAGCCCTGGATTTAATGGCTATGATATAAATTTTAACTTTTCGCCTGTTACAGGATTGTTAGCAACCAATCAGTTTATAGTTGAGTTATCCGCCCCAGACGGAAGCTTTACTACAAACTCATCGGTAGTTTACACCTCTGCAGTTGGAGAAATTGTATCATCGCCAGGAAAAATAAGAATAGCATTTCCAACGAATACTGCTGGAGAACATTATAGACTTAGAGTAAAAGCCACGGCGCCAGTAACTACTGGTCAGCCTTCGGTTGAATTTCCTGCGTACTATAAAGTTCATAATGCTCAATATACATTAAACAATTTTATCCCGACAGCGACATATTGTGCTGGTGGGAATTTTGTTTTATCTATTGATAATCCAGGTGGACCATTAAATGATTCTCCTTTAAAACACACAAACTTAACTTACAATTGGTATAAAGACAATGGTCTTGTCTTACCCGAAACTTTAGTTGCGGAGGCAAGTGGCGGTAGTTATACTGTTACACAGCCAGGTATTTATTATGCCAGAACCAATTATGGGGCTTGTATATTAAGCGCAAATTCTTACTCGAATAAAGTTACTGTTACCGAATCTACAACTGATGCAAGTACTACAATTACATCAAGCCTTGGAAATCCATTTTGTCCAAACGGAGGAACCACTACTTTAAGTGTCTCTGGAGGAATAAACTTTGAATGGTTTAAAGAAGGAGTTAAAATCGAGGGAGCAAATAATAAAACTTACGAGACCAATGTTAGCGGATTATATTCTGTTAAGATTGATTTTGGTGGTTGTACTGGTAATGGATCTATCAACTTGCAAAGTGAAGGTTCTTTTACAGGAAGTATTAATGTTCCCAATAGCAACGTGATTAATGTAGAAACAGGAGAGACATTAGATGTTACTGTTACTAGCGATGCTGTAGATCCTTCTTACAAATGGTTTTTAAATGGTGTAGTCATCCCAGATGCTATTACCAATAATTATTCGGTTAAAGAATTGGGTAATTATAAAGTAACTGTTACACAAACTACAGGTTGTACAGGAACCAAAGAATTTGGTTTTCAGGTATCGGATTCAAATCTTAAAAATATTCCAAATATAGTAAGCCTAAGTAGCGCATTTAATACTTGGGACATTCCTGCTGATTATAAAAATGCAGATACAAATGTTATGATAGTTAGTTCACAAGGAGAGGTGATGTTTAATGGTGTGGATTACGATCCTTCAAAATGGGAAATAAAAAGTTTTAAAAATATAAATCCGGTTTATTATTACATAATCACAAAAGGTAGTGATGAAAAAAAAGGATCTATAACTGTAATTAAATAATATGAAGAAAATATTACTATTCGTTACTTTTCTTTACGGCTCAACACATGTACTCTATTCTCAAGACAATGTCAAAGGGGATGGAGTTGTTTCGTTTTCAATACCAATCAGAAATTCATTAAAATTTAATAGATATATTATTAACCCAGCGTTCAGTTTTGTTCGCGAACAAAATTCCTATGCGAGTTTTTATAACAAGCGTCAGTGGGTACAATTTGATAATGCACCACAAACTTATTTATTTAGTTATTCAGGAAGATTTAGAGAAAATGAAGGTATAGGTATTGGTTTATTCCAACAAAATTATGGTCTTATGACTACTTTTGGAATCATAGGAAACTTTGCTCACAACGTAGTATTACAAGAAGACAGTAATCTTACTTTTGGTGCAAATGTTGGTTTTTACAAAAGCGGATTAGATCAGGGGAAAATCATCTCAAACGATATGAATCTTAATATCGATGACATTCCTTCAAATTCACTAATTACGATTAACCCAGGTGTTAACTACGGTAACGCATTTTTAGACGTTGGTTTATCTGTAAATAATTTATTGCTGTACAATTTTGCCACTTCAGAGATGGTAAAAGACGATCCAGAGCAAGCTGTGGAAGTTCACCTTATGTACACAGGTTATATTGATGCCTATGGTTTTTTTGACAGAAGTAAATTCTCAGGTCTTTTAAAATCTGAATTCAAGAAAGACAAAACTGTCATTTCTGGATTAGCAATGATTGCTATTCCTAAAGGATTTTGGGCACAAGCAGGTTACAACACTTTATACGGAATGTCAGCAGGTTTTGGTGTAAATATCACACCAAAAATTGCTATTGAATATAACTACGAAAAAGGGACTGGTAATTTTTCCAATTTTGGAGCTTCTCATGAATTTGTTATTGCTTATAAATTTAAAAGCAAAAATTACTATTATGGAGATGACGAAGAAGAAGGAGCACTTATTGAACCTACTGTTGTCAAAAAAGTGGCACCAGCCAAAACAACTACAACTCCTGTCGTAAAAACAGATGGAGCTACAAAAGCTAAACTTGCCGCTGATGCAAAAGCCAAAGCTGATGCAGCTGCAATACAGGCAAGATTAGAAGCACAAGCAAAAATTAAAGCTGATGCTGAAGCAAAAATTAAATTGGCAGCTGATAATAAAGCTAAAGCCGATGCTGAAGCTCAAGCCAGAATAGAAGCAGCAAAATTAGAAGCGGCTAAGTCTAAAGCAGATGCTGAAGCACTTAAAACGAAAGCTCTTTCATCTGATGGAAAAACTAAAGTTGATGCCGATGCTAAAGCAAAACTTGCTGCAGATAATAAAGCTAAAGCTGATGCTGCCGCTCTACAAGCAAAACTAGCTGCAGATAATAAAGCCAAAGCTGATGCTGCCGCACTACAAGCAAAACTAGCTGCAGATAATAAAGCTAAAGCTGATGCTGCTGCATTACAAGCAAAACTAGCTGCAGATAATAAAGCCAAAGCTGATGCTGCTGCATTACAAGCAAAACTTGCTGCAGATGCAAAAGTAAAAGCAGATGCCGCTGCGTTACAAGCAAAATTAGCAGCCGATAATAAAGCTAAAGCCGATGCTGCTGCATTACAAGCAAAATTAGCTGCAGATGCTAAAGTTAAAGCAGATGCCGATGCACTACAAGCAAAACTAGCTGCAGATAATAAAGCTAAAGCCGATGCTGCTGCATTACAAGCAAAACTTGAAGCAGATGCAAAAGCCAAAGCAGACGCCGATGCACTTCAAGCAAAATTAGATGCTGATGCAAAAGCTAAAGCCGACGCCGCTGCATTACAAGCAAGACTTGCAGCTGATACTAAAGTAAAAGTTGATGCTACTGCACTACAATCAAAATTAGATGCTGATGCTAAAGCTAAAGCAGATGCCGACGCTAAGCTTGCTGCGGATAATAAAGCTAAAGCCGATGCTGCAGAAGCACTTAAAATAAAATTAGCAGCCGATGCAAAAGCTAAAGCTGATGCCGATGCAATCCAAGCAAAACTTGATGCTGATGCTAAAATAAAAGCAGACGCTAAGGCGAAAACCGAAGCTGCCGAATTAAAAGCAATTATAGATGCCGATGCTAAAGCTAAAGCGGAGTCTGATGCATTACAAGCAAAACTAGCTGCAGAAGCTAAATTAAAAGCTAAAGCTGATGCAATTGCTCTTCAAGCTAAGTTAGCTGCTGATGCAAAAGCCAAAGCCGATGCAATAGCATTATTGGCTAAAGAAACGGCTAATGCAAAAGCGAAAGCTGATGCAGACGCAAAAGCCAAACTTGCTGCAGATGCAAAAGCTAAAGCCGATGCTGCAGCATTACAAGCAAAAGAAGCTGCAGATGCCAAACTTAAAGCGAAAGCTGATGCAGATGCTCAATTAGCAGCTGATGCAAAAGCCAAAGCTGACGCAATAGCATTACAAGCAAAATTAGCAGCAGATGCTAAAACGAAAGCTGATGCTGATGCCAAAGCTAAATTAGATGCAGATGCTAAAGCCAAAGCTGATGCTGACGCACTTCAGGCAAAACAAGCTCAGGATGCTGAACTAAAAGCGAGACAAGATGCAGATGCTCTTGCAGCATCAAACGCAGCTGCGAATGCGGCTAAAGATGAGACTGCTAAATCAATTGATAATTTAACTAGTGTGTTTGATAGTTCATATAAAACACAAACAGATTTATTGAATCAATTGACAGCTACAGTTGCTAAAAAACAAAAAGACCTTGATGACCTTAGAGAAGAAAATGATTTAAGTGAAAAAGGAATATATAAAGAACCGAAACCATTTAAGAGCGTAGCGTCTGAAAATAGCGAGTTAGAGGCATTAAAATTACAAATAGCTCAAGTTAACAGCGAACAAAAAAATGCGTTAACCAGATTGACGAATTTGTATAATGAACGACTTAAAAAAGTGCCGAATAAAAACGATGCACTTAACAAAAGTTACTTAGCCAAAATTGAAGCTTTAAAAGCAGAACAATTAAGAGCAGAAAAATCGAATGCAGATTTGATTGCTAGTTTAGAGAAAATTAAACTAGAAACTGAGATAGAGAAAAGACGTAGAATTAAGCGTGCGGCATTCGAGAATGATCAAGGTCGTTACCAACAAGATGTTGCTACTTTAAAACGTATAAAAGAAACGACAAGACCAAGTAGTAAACCATTAAAGGCAAATGATTTTGATTATGGCGATGAACAATCGAACATGCAAATTATCAAGAATGTTAAAAATGCAGAAAGTGGTTATTATTTGATTATTGCTGTACATAGTAGCTCAGATAAAAGAGATGAATTTTTGACCAAAGCAGTTTCTGCAGGACAATCAGATATTAATTTCTTTTACAATGTAAGTGCTAGTAAATATTACATCTATTACGATAAGTTTGATAATTTACAAGAGGCTAGTAAAGCATTAGAATCAAAAGGTAATAAACCATACAACGGAAAAATGTCTATTGTAAAAGTCGAAAACGAATAAAACGATTATTGTATAAAATTATAAGAAAAAGTATGCAAGGGAGCTTCTAGTTTTTTAGAAGAGCATGCTACTGAATAAATATTTAGAGTGCCATTTGTCTTGTTTTCCTGGACCCCCCATTTAGGAAAGCATTGCAAATGATTAAATAGAAAATACCATGAAAAAACCTACTATTGTAAAAATTACGTTATTTGCTTTGATCTTCTTACAGAGCATTATTTCCTATTCTCAAAATTATAAAAGTTTTGATATTCGCTACAATAATAAAAATTTAAGAGGAGACATTCTCTTGATTGGAAATAGCGTTCTGAATAGGGATTCTAGAAGTTGGTGGGGTGGCGACGGCCCAGAGGTACCCTTTAACGACAGGGATCAGAATAGCAGTTTCGAGATGAAATATGTTAATGTTGATGGAGGTGCTGGTATTTTTAATTCAAGTAAAGCTAAGTTGACCTTGCCTGATGCAGCTTGTTCCAAAATCGTATATGTAGGACTTTACTGGAGTGCAGTTACCAGGGGTACTGAGGCAATAGATAAGGTAAAGTTTAAAATGCCTGGAGGTAGCTATGTCGATATAGATGGTACTGTTATTTATAATGCTAACGGTACTAAAATAGGTACTAGTTTGCCTTATGCATGTTATGCCAATGTAACAGATTATTTTACTAAAACACCTAGGCCTAATCCTCAGGGATATTATTCTGTAGCCAATATTTCTACAGCACAAGGTACAAATAGACCAGCTAATGCTAGTTCTGGAGGTACAGGTTTATCTGCAGGATGGTCACTTTTCTTTGTATATGAAAATGCTACTTTACCAGAAAAAGCGATTACTTCATTTGATGGATTTAGTGCAATTGACGAAAAGAATAATTTAAAAATCGAAATTTCTGGATTTACTACAATTCCAGTGGGTCAGGTAAAGGCAAAATTTGCTTTTTCGGCAATAGAAGGAGATTTAGATATCGGAGGTGATTATTTATCGATTAATGGATTTAAATCCACACCTCAGGAAAGACCACAGGAATCGTTTTATAATGGTAAAAAATGGGTTACTAAAGATAATTTCTTTAACAGTTCGGTTACTTCAATGGGGACTATTCTAAAGGATAGAGATCTCAATAGTTCCAATACGTTAGGATTTGATGCGGGTGTGTTTGAAGTAAAAAATGATCCAACCACTCAATTCCCGGGAGGTTCTGTAATTAAAAATGGAGATACTTCGGCAATCATAAGTTTGGGGAGTGATCAGGATCTCTACTTTTATTATTTTAATGCTTTTGCTGTTGAAATCATTGCACCAAGGATTGTACTTCTTAAAAAGGTTTTTGCAAAAGATGATAATGGTAAGTATTATGATGCGGGAGGTAAGGACATCAGTATCGATAAAGAATTAAAATATGAAATAAGCTTCCAAAACAAAGGGAATGATAATGCTGTAAACTTTACAATTACAGATATTTTGCCTAATAACATTATTTTTAACGATAAAACCGATTTTTTAGATATACCAGATGGAGTAAAGGTAAAATCTTATGATGCGGCCACAAGAACCATAGTATTTGACGTTGCTCCGGAACTTGTTGTAAGTAATAGTGGTACCACTACTCTGACATTTAGAGTAAAGACAGTTAAAGATTGTGATGCTTTAACAGACGCATGCTCAAATGTTATTGATAATACAGCTAATTCAAAATATAACGGAGTTATTAACGATAATACATTTGGAGAAGGAAGTCTTTCCGCAGAGGAAGGTTGTAATGTTGGTAAACCAACAGCAACTAACTTTCTTATTGGTTTAGAGAAATGTAAATTTGAGCAAACATTATATTTGTGTGGTACAGTTAAACTAAAAGCTGGAGGTGGTTATACTACTTATGTATGGAAAGATCCTAACGGAAATATTTTTGGAGGTAACAACCAAGAAGTTACCGTTACTAAACCAGGTACATATACAGTAGTTACTAGTGCAGCAGCACCATGCAAAGGAATAACTCAAACATTTATTGTTAAGGAATATACTGTAAACATTAATGATAATCCAGTTAATAGTTTTGCGGATAATATTGACCCAACAACTAAATTGCCTTATACTTGTATTAATGATGGTAAGCCATTTCCGAAAATATTCTTATGTGGTAAAAACGCATTCAAAGATATTGACACTAAAATCGAAGGAGCATCAAGTATTGTTTGGCAAGAAACAAAAGATCCAAGACCATCAACACTAGATGATAGTTGTCCTGACGTAACTGCTACAAACTGGACAGAAGTAGCTAAGGGGCCAACTTATACTGCTAATAGAGCAGGTACTTTTAGACTTGTAGTTACTTATAATAATACATGTGAAAACATATATTATTTTAATGTGACTCAAAGTGTAGTAGACCCAACCTTTACAAAGCAAGATATTGTTTGTGATACGAAGGGAAGTATTACCATTACAAATCCAAAACCAAATGATGGATTCGGATACCAATATAGTTTGGATGGCGTAAAACCTTACCAGGATTCAAATGTTTTCGATGATGTTCCAGCAGGAAGATATATCGTTCATATAAAAACAAAAGCAGTAGATAATACATTTGAAAAATGTGAGTATACAGCGGATGTTACAATTATAGAGAAAACTTTTAAAACAAAAATAGATACTACAGATCCAAGTTGTGCAGGAAAAGGAGGAACTATTAAAGCGACTGTTACTGGAGTAGACGGATGGTATCAATTTATTGTTACTGAAGTTGCAACTGGTGATGTAAAAGGCGACTCAGGAAAAATTGTTGCCCCTAAGAATTTTAACCTTTTTGAAGGTATTGCACCAGGTGTATATGATGTAGCAATTACTACAAAAGATGGTTGTGTAAAAACAGAAAGAGTTACTATAAATGATAATAAATTAGATGCTAAAGCTAGTATTACAACACCTCTTACTTGTAATGATGGTGTGATTACGGTAGTAGCAACAGGAGGAACGCCTGTCGCAGGATTCCCAGATTTTTATTACTATTATGTTAATGGTGATAAAACTCCTTTAACCGACCCATTAATTCCAATTACAAAAGCAGGAACGTATGATATAGTTGTTATAGATGCTGCGGGATGTAGTGTTACAATCCCTACTATTACAGTTCCAGACTTAGTAAGACCAACTGTTAAAATTGATCAGAAAAACATTAATTGTTACGGAAGTGCTGATGGTGAGATTTCATTTACTTTAACTCCTGCTACTTCAGACTATACAGTATCGTATAGTATTAATGGACTTGCTGGACCATTTAGTACAATTTCTCCAATAAAAAATTTAGCAGCAGGCGATTACGATGTTGTAGTAAAATATACTTATGACAAAGTTGATTGTTTTGATGAGTCTGTAAAAATTACAATAACAGCACCAGCAACAAAAGTTACTGCTTCTGCAGGGGTTGCCGAGTTATCTGGTTGTGGACCAACAGGATCTGAAAAACAAGGTAAAGTTAGAATTACAAATGCTCAAGGAGGAATTCCTCCATATAAATATAGTTTTGACGGAGGTACTACTTGGCAAGATTCAAATGAAGCTTACATTAATCCAAGGACTACACCGTATACTTTTTATATTAAAGATAGTTCACCAGCACCAGGTTGTCCTTTTGCAATGACAGGAATTATTTTAGAAGAAAAACCTGCAGATCCTACAATTGAGGTATCAACACCAACATTTAATTGTGACGGAAATGCATCAACAACAGTTACGGTTACAAATACTGGAGGTGCTAATTATGATTATGAATATTTACTGAATGGAGTGGTAAATACAAATACTCCGCCAAATGTTTTTGTAAATGTGCCACCATCAGTTCCTGGTACACCACACAAAATAGAAGTAAGATATAAATTGATTTCGGCACCAACATTTAGTAATTTATTAAATGAAGATTTTGGTTCTGGACCAGATGAAACTTCGCCTGGAATTAACCCTGCTTTTTGTTGGGAGAGACAAGTTGAAGCAACAAAATGTAATGGAAATAAGTTCTTTGGAAACGGAGAATACACGGTTACCAATTCTTTACGAAATAATCCTTATTACGGATGGCATAACCCTATTGACCATACAACTGGTACAGCTGCTACTGGAGGCAGGTATTTAGCAGTTGATGCTGGAACAGCTATTCCAAATAACGCAGTTCTTTATAGAAAAACTATTAAAGATATTGTGCCAGATCAGCCAATACAGGTTAGGTTTTTTGCTACTAATTTATTAAAAGTAGGTAATTTACAGCCAGACGCTTCCCTTACTGTAGAATTGCAAAACAGTGCAGGGAAACCATTATCATCTCAATCTACAGGTGGAATACCAAAAACAGACGGTTGGGTAGAATATAACAGAACAATAAATCCAGGTAGTAATACTACATTAGATTTTGTATTACGACTTGAAGTTTCTCAAGTTGATGGGATTGACTTTGCGGTTGATGATATAGAAGTATATCAATTACCAAAATCATGTTTATCTACCAAAAAATTTGAAGTTATTGTAGATCCGAATAAAAAATTTACTGCAGATGTTAAAGATATTGTCGCAACACAATGTAAAGGAAATAAAGATGGAAGGTTAACAATTATTGCATCTAATTTTGATACTACCAATGGATTTGAATATTTAATAGATGGAGTTCTGCCTTGGAAAATTTCTAAATTGGAAGAGACTATTGTTGATGGTTTAGGAGAGGGAGAACATACGGTTAAGGTTCGTTACGATGCAACTTCAGTAGGATGTGATTTTACGCTTAAGCCTACAGTTGGATCACCAGATAAGTTTGAAGTAGAAGCAAAAGCTACTGCTGCTAAGTGTTCTATAGGTGCTACAGTTACTGCATCAGGAAAAGGTGGTACAAAAGACTATACATTTACACTTACAGATTCGGCAACACCGCCTAATGTAGTTACTTTCCCATCTACTGGGATATTAACAGACGTTAAACCAGGAACGTATACGGTTTCAGGTAAAGATAAAAATGGTTGTTTAGATGATATAGACATACCTTTGGTTATTGATAAACCAGTTGCTCCAAAAGCTGAAATTGCTAATAATACAGGTTTATGTTTTGACGGTAAAGTAGCAACAATAACAGTTAATATTACCGATGGTGTAGCTCCTTATTTCTATCAGGTTAAATATAATACAGGGCTATTAGGTTCAAAAATTCCTATTCCAGCTCCTGCTACTTCATTTACATATGAGGCAAAAGCAACAGGAGATTACACATTTGTAATAACAGATTCTTATGGTTGTGAGGCTACAGTAATTAGCCAAACAATTAATGCTAATCTTACTGCAGATGCCCAAACAGCTACTTCATTAACTTGTATCGATCCAAAAGAAGCTAAGATTGAAGTAACAATTAATGGAGGAACAACTCCATTTAGTTATATAGTTAAAGATAATTTAGGTAACCCAGTATATGCAAGTGTAGGAACTATTGCAGGTCCAAAATTCACATATACTACAACTGTTGCGGGTAAATATACTTTTGAAATTACCGATAAAAATAAATGTAAAACAACTGTAGATGGTAATGTAGCTTCTATTACAAACCCTACGGTTAAGGCAGAGCAAACAAACATTAGTTGTAACGGATTGTCTGATGGTTCAGTTGTATTAACTGGACATGACGGAACAGGTGATTACCAGTTTAGTGATAATCCTACAACAGGATTTACAAGCGTATCTACTTTTAATAATTTAACTTTAGGAAAGCATAAATTTTATGTAAAAGATACTAATGGTTGTGTTGGAGAGGTAGAAGTTGATATTACACAACCAGATGTAATAACACCATCAGTATCTATATCTACACCATATACTTGTGAAACTAAAGCTATCATTACAGCTTCGGCAACAGGTGGAAACGGTACTACTTATACTTACGTATTGAAGATAACCAAAGGTGGAGTTACTACAGTAGTAGCAACTAATAACACAGGTATATTTAAAGATTTAACTACAGGCGGAGCTTATTCAGTTACAATTACTGATAGCAAAGGATGTAACGTTACTAAGGATGCAGGAATTATTCTGGATTTAGTTCCGATTACAGCGATGAATATTACAAATTCAGCTCTTAAATGCCCATCTAATTTAGTAGATGTTAAAATTACAAGCGTAACAGGAGGAAAAGCAGCATATGAATATTCAATAACGGCACCAACTGGATTAACAAGAGCTTGGCAGCCAGAAAATATATTCAAAGATTTAGCTCCGGGTACTTATACATTTACTGTTAGAGATGCTAATAAATGTACGTTCTCATTCCCGCATACTATTAAAGCATTAACACCAATTGTAGTAACAGTAAAAGAGTCAATAAACATTACTTGTTTAAATGCTACAAACGGTTCTGCAAAATTCACTATCAAGGATTTAGGAAATAAAGTTGATTACTCATACGCTATCAATGGAGGAGCACCTGTAACAGGTACAACACAAGATACGGGATCAACAACATTTGATGTAGATGTACCAAATTTAGGAGCAGGGAATTATGAATTAATCATAACAGATCTTGGAACAAATTGTACTGCTTCAGCGACTGCTAAAATTTTGGCTCCTGCTGAAGAATTAGTAATAACAAAATTAACTGTAACACCAATGACATGTGCTGTTAATGGTAAAGTTGTAGTTGATACTAAAGGAGGTTGGGGAACTAATAAATATACCCTTACACAACCTGATGGAACTGTAGTTGGTCCACAATCAACAAATAGTTTTGATAATTTAACACAAGTTGGAGACTATAAAGTAACTGTAAAAGATTTAAATGGTTGTGAAGTATCAGAAACATTTGAATTGAAAGATAAAGTTAAACCTAAGGCTACAATAGATGTAACTTCAGATTTATGTTATGATAAAACGAATAAAGCAACAATAATTGTTACGCCAGATGTAGTGCCATCGCCTACATACGAATATAAACTTGATAATGGGACTTATCAGCCTACAGGTACTTTTTCTAATTTAGAACCAGGAGATTATATTGTAACAGTTAGAGACAAAGTAACTGGTTGTACATTAGTATTACCATCTCAACATATTGCAAAAGAACTAAGAGCAACTGTAAATTTGGATAAAAGTGCTGATTGTACTACTACTGATCCAGATATAATTATTAAAGGAGAAGTGTTTGACGGTACAGCGCCTTATACTTACACAGTAACTGTAAATGGAGTTGCAGATCCTATTGTTAAAACAATAACAGGAAACAAGTTCTCTTACACAAATAATGTGGCTACAACAGCTACAACAGATACCAAATATGTATTTGTTATAAAAGATAATACAGGTTGTGAAGTAACTTCAACAGTTACTGTAAAACCAAAAACAGACCCACAATTTACAGCAGTAGCCAATTCAACTATTTTATGTAATGGAGAGTCTACAGGTTCAATTACTGTAACTATAGACACTGCTTTTGGGGTAGGACCTTATGTAATAGATGTTTTGAATACAACTACTAATACAAAGTATTTTGAGCAAACTACTGGACTTCCAGCAGGTAATTATACTGTAAAAGTAACTGATTCTAAATCTTGTTTTCTTACTAAAACTGCTATCATTAAAGAACCACTTAAGATTAAATTCGATGCAGAAATAGAAAATATGCAATGTAATGGTGCTGGATTGTCTTATGGTTCTATTTCAGTTAAAAATTTGACAGGAGGTTCCAAAGTTGCAGATGTAGGACCACCTGCCGTATCTGACGGGCCATTTACTTATACATTGACGAATAATGTTGGACAACCTACACAAGTAGCTCCACATGCTATCTCAGATGTAAGGGGTGATCATAAATTCACAATTTTAAGTTTTGGTATTTATGAATTAACTGTTACAGATGCTAATAATTGTTCTGTAACAAAAACAATTAAAATGGCCTCTCCACCAGAAGATATGGACATAACTGTTACTGGTGCACCAGTATCATGTACTACAGCGGAATTATTGGTAACTGTGAAACCTGGTGTTGTTGGAGGTCCATATCATTTTGCACTTTATCCGATTATATCTGGATCAATACCGCCTTATGAGTATGCTAGTAATACTGGATCTTATCAGGACGCTATTAATACAACTGACAATACAAGCCCACAATATCTTCAATCTCTTTTTACAGGATTAAATCCAGGTGTAGTTTATTCATTTATAGTTTATGATGAAGCAACAAACTGTTATTATTTCAAGCAAGCCGAAAAACCAACAGAAACTGCATCGACTTTAAAACCTACAATTTCATCTAAAAATGTTACTTGTATGGGGAACAATGATGGAAAAGTTACGTTTAAACTTACAGATTTTAACACGGTGACAACAGATATTAAATATGAAATTTATAATTCACAAACAAATAAACCATTAGTTCCTGCTATTTTTGAAACTATATCTAAGGCAACAGCTAGTACTGATTATGAGATTCCTGCTTCATTGAAACCAGGTACATATTATATTTTATTTACAGAACTTAATAATTTAGGTGTTGATGTTTGTATAAATGCATCTAAAACTTTCACAATTACTGAATCAGTTACTCCTTTAACATTAGATGCTAGGTCAACTAACAATGCTAATTGTAATCCATTGAAAGGAATTGTCGAAGCTTTTGGAAAAGGAGGAACTACTTTGCCAGCGGTTGTAGCTGTACCAGCAACACCAACTACGCCAGCAATTCCAGCTTCTGCAGCGGTTCCATACTTGTATCAAATTGTTGTTGATAATGGAGCAATAGGTCAGGATCCATTAATAGATGTTCCGCCTACAGCAGATTCTTTCGTTATTCCTACACATACATCAAGCATTTTTAAAGTAGAAGCAGGTAATTACTTGGTTTATGTTCGTGATGCTTATGGTTGTATTGCATATAAAGCAGTAACAGTTGTTAAAGATCCAGAACCAATAATTGATGCAGTTATAGATCCAGCTTTCTGTTCTGCTACCGAAGGTAATTTTGCCATCAAAGTAAATATAACTACACTTGGTGTAGGGCCATATACATACACTTTAAATGGGGGTAACGCTGTTGCGATTACAACAACACCATTATTTACAATAGCTGATTTGACTTCAGGGAAATACAAAATTAAAGTTAAAGACTTGAACGGTTGTACAAGTAATGAAGTAGAATTAGAAATTTTCAAACCGTTAGACCTTAAAGCTAAATTTACCCTAGACCCTGTTTGTGATATTGCAAATGGTACTATTACCGCTGAAGTTTCTGGAGGTGACACCGCTACAGGTCCTGGAAAAGGATTTGAATTTACTTTAAAAAACAAGACTGTAATTCCTACTCCTCTTGATGTAGTACAGCTTAACAATGGAGTTTTCTTAAATCAGGCGGCAGGCAGTTATACGATTATAGTTAAGGATTTAAGTACAAGTTGTACAAAATCTGTAGATGTTGATATTCCGCTTGCTACAAAAGTAGTATTAGCAATTGGTGATATTGTTGTAACATTACCTAATTGTATGACTCCGGCAGGGCAACCAGCTCAAGGAAACGTTAGTAATGGTACAATTAAAGTTAATTTACCAGCAGCTAATAATAACCCAGATTATACATACATACTTACGCCACTTGCTCCGTTAACAGGTCTTCCGAAAACACAACTATCAAATGGTTATTTTACTGGTTTAGTTTCAGGAGATTATAATGTTACAGTAAAATCTGAAAGAGGTTGTGAAGAAACAGTAAAAGTTACTATTGGTATACCTGTTGAAGTTGTTGCTAGCGCAACTCCAGACCCATTTAAGTGTTCTACAGGAAATACTCCTAAAACAACAAAAGTAACTGTTACAGGTGCTGGAGGAACAGGAAAATTCACTTATAGTAAAGACAATATTACTTATGGAAATGATAATGTATTTTATGTAGGTGCTGACAAAGCAATTCAAAACGTAACATATTACGTTAAGGACGAAAATGATTGTATCGATAGTGTAACGATTCCAATCGCTCCATTCCCTAGTTTAATTTCTGCGGATGTAACTTTTGGTGCAGATATGGATTGTGAAAACAAGAAACAAGTAATGGATGTTGTTATTACTGGAGGAACAAATACTCCAAAAGAATTTACATACCAAGTATATAAAGATGGGGTTCTTGTTCCAGGAAGTTTGACGACTGTTACAGGTACTACATTTCCTTATGAAGCAGATACTGCAGGTAGTTATTATGAATTCGAAATTTTCGATAATAATACAGGTTGTAGTATAAAATCAGAGATTCAACCAGTTCCATTATTTAATGATCTTAAAGTAACAGCTTTTGCTTCCACTCAAGTAGGATGTAAAACTGATAGCACAGGAAAAATCACTATCGATGTTACCGGATATACTGGAGCATATACTTATGAAGTTTATAACGGAATAAGTGCTGTTCCTGTAGATGCAGGAAATGGAGATACTACTCTAGGTTCAACAATTACTGCTGGGTTACCTGCAGGAAATAATTACACAGTTGTAGTTAAAGAAACGGGATTCCCTAAATGTTCTGAAACATCAACTGCGGTTATAATTACGGAACCTTTATTAGCATTAAGCTTAGGACCAATTACAAATGTGCCACAAAATTGTAAAACTAAAGGTGCACAGGTAACAGTTCCTATTGCATCGGTTATTGGTGGTACACCAGATTATAAATATGCATTTGTAAAATCAGGAGATTCACCAATTGGGAAGTATTTTGATAGCAATACCGCTACACTTGATCCAACTGTGAGCACTAAATGGGATGTTTGGGTTATAGATAAAAATCTATGTTCAGTTATGACAACTGTAGATATTACTGTAGATCCACTTCCATCTGCTATTGTAGCTACACCAGATAGTCAATGTTATGTAGCTGGTGCAGATTATACAATAACAGTTACTGCTAATGGTGTAGGACCATTGAAATATAGTTTAACTAATGTTGATGAAACATTTACGACAAACAATCAATTAACAGTAAAAGGACCAGGTACATACGATGTATATGTAAAAGATGCTAATGGATGTATTACCAAAGCAACTGCAGCATTTACAATTTTGAAACCGTTAGAGTTATCGGCAGAAATTTCAACATACCCAACTTGTAACGGTGGCGACGGTGTTGTTACTCTACAAGGTTTAGGAGGAACAATTCCTGCTAATTATCAATATGCTACTGGAACTGCTACAACACCAAATACATTTAGCGTAACGGCTGTATTCCCTAATTTAACTCCAGGAACTAAGTATTATTTCTGGGTAAAAGATATGGTGACAAATTGTATGGCATCAATTGATTATACAATACCTACAGCAGCAGTTGTTACTATTGTAGATGCTGATTTAACAGCAACTCCTGTTACATGTTTTGATGGAGCTAATGGTACTATAACAGTTACTCTAGATGCAAGTAATAATAACCCTGACTATAAGTTTACTTTAGATGGTGTTGATTATAAAGGTAATATTGTTGCTAGAGCAGAACAAAAAGAACCTACATTCAGTAATTTACCAGCAGGTAAATATACAGTATCGGTTATGTCGGGTAGAAATTGTCCAGGTTCAGCAAAAACTGAAATTATACAACCAAGCATAATTGTTATTGCTACTCCAGTTGTTACAGAATTTGAATGTAATGCAGGAACAAATGCACCTAAGTTTGCTACGATAGAAGTAAGCGCTTCAGGAGGTACTCAGCCGCTTACTAAATATGTATTTATTAAAAAAGGAGCTACACCAGCAGATGACAGAATTGTTCAGTCAGGAAAAGAGACTATATATACTTCGTCTGAAGTAGCAGGAGGCACTTATATCATAGAAGTTTATGACAACAATAATTGCCCTATAAGCACTACAGCAGTAATTAAGCCTTATGTAGGTATTAAAGATGCTGTTATAAAAGTTGATGCCTACATCACATGTTTAACTAATGAAGATATCAGTGTTAATGTAACTGCTGAAGGAGTATTGCCATTACCAGCTTTAGAATATTCTATAAAGTATCCAGATGGTACAATTAAAACGAATCTAATTGGAGTAAATACTTTTACTGATTTACCAGTAGGGCAATATACAATTACAGTTAAAAATCCTGATACAGGATGTAGTATTGATAGAATTCATAATGTTAATAATCCGAATACTTTCGAGTTAAAAGCAACAAACATTAAGGATCTTACATGTTTTGATTCAGATAATGGAAGCATAGATTTCACTTTAGTAGATTCTAAAGTAATTCCATCTAATCTTCCTAAAGGATTCAAATATGTAATTACTGGCCCAACATCAAGCAATGGCACTAGTGCAAATCTAGGACCACTTACAATTGGTAATTTAAAAGCAGGTTCTTATAAAATAACAGCTACATTAATAGATTCTCCATTTTGTGATGTAGATGCTGAGTTTGAAATCAAAAGACCATTGGCAGCATTAGAACTTGATGTACAGCATTCAGAAATTACTTGTGCAGCAGGTAATAATGATGGAAAAATCATAGCTTCTGCTAAAGGTGGATGGCCAGGAGGATACGAGTTCCAGTTAGTATTAAATGGAGCAGAATTAGTTGGTTGGTCTACTCAATCAACGTTCTCTAACTTAGGAGTTGGAAATTACATTGTAAAAGTAAGAGATACTAAGATGTGTGAAGTTCCAAAGCCTATAGAATTAAAAACACCAGCACCAATTGTAGTTACAGCTAATGTAGCTAAAGCAATGTTAACTTGTTTTGGTGATAATTCAGGAGAAATTACAGTAGCTACTACAGGAGGTTCAGGTAAATATTTATATACATTGGTTGCAACATATCCTGATGGAGTTGTAACTAAAAACGGTCCACAACCAAATAATGTATTTACAGGATTAAAAGCAGCTAGTTATGTAGTGATAGTTACAGATAATTGGACATGTACAGGTACATCTGTAGCAGTAGAAATTAATGAGCCACCAATAGTAAAAGGATCTTTAGCAATTAAAACTAACGAAACTTGTCTTATAGTTCCAGAGTTAACACTTACTGCAACAGGAGGTACAGGACCATATAAGTATAGTACAAATGGAACTGATTATAGTGCGCCGTTTAATTCATCAGTTACAATTGTATTGCCATTTACGACAACAGAAACTACGTATAAATATTTTGTACAAGATGTATTTGGTTGTACTACCGAAACTGTTAATAGTATTACACCGCCGAAAGTTCCAGAACTAGTTTTAAGTAGTGTTACTGATTATGACATTCATTGTAAAGGATCAAGTACAGGTAGTATATATGTAACTGCTGTAGGTGGATTAGGTAACTATGTTTACACGTTGCTAGATGCAGCTGGTCAACCAATTGTGCCTACGCCAACTCAAAAAGTAGCAGGACGTTTTGAAGACCTTTCAAAAGGAGATTATATTGTAAGAGTTGATAGTGGAGATTGTAATACGAAGTCTATATTAGTTTCAATTACAGAACCAGACACGAGTATAACAGCTAATGCCGTTCCTACACATTTAACATGTAATGCGTCTAAAAACGGTATGATTACAGTTATAGCTTCTGGAGGAACAGGTAAACTTAGATATGCGATTTCGCCAAACTTTAAAGAGTTCTTCGAATCTAATGTTTTTGACAATTTAAAAGCAGGATTCTACCATGTATTAGTACAGGACGAAAACGGATGTGAGTTACCTATTAAAGATATCGAAATAAAAGAACCAGGAATCTTAAGCCCATCTCTAGTACCAAATAGTATATTACCAGAGTTATGTTTTGGAGAGAAAAATGGATCATTTAGTATCGAAATTGTTGGAGGAACTGCTCCTTACAGAGTAAGTTTAGATGACAGAAAAGGTACTTATGCACCAGTAACAGGTACAAACCATCTCTTTACAGGTTTAGTTGGAGGAATACATACTGTTTATGTTTTGGACGCTAACAATTGTACGGCTGAACTAGAAATTCCAATGCCAGAATCAGTTAAACTAGAGCCAACTGCCAAGGTTAATACGGATTGTGTGAATAATGTAGCTGCAAATTTTGTGACTATAACAATTCATGAAAGTGCAAACCCAGCCGATGTAGATTATGCATTAGATGGTAGCACAACATATCAGGATAGTAACATATTTGTTAATGTTGCTCCGGGAGTACATACGGTAACAGCAAGACATTCTAATGGTTGTGAGCAAACTACATTACCATTTACGATAGAAGATGTTCAACCATTAACATTAACATTAACCGATGGTGGATTAAATGAAATTGTTGCAACAGCTACAGGTGGTGGTGGAGAATACCAATACACATTAGATGGAGAACCTTATGGATCAGTTAATAAATTCATTATTTACAAAACAGGAACTTACACAGTTGTTGTAACAGATAAAAATGGATGTACAGCTACAGCTACAAGATATGTTCCTTACATTGATGTTTGTATCCCGAACCACTTTACTCCAAATGGAGATGGCATAAACGATACTTGGGCTCCAGGATGTACAGTAAATTATAAAGATTTAACATTCGACATCTTTGACAGATACGGACGTATAATTTGCAAATACAGATTGGGTCAAAAATGGGATGGAAAATACAATGGTGCCGAATTACCATCTGGTGATTACTGGTATGTATTGAAACTCAATGACAATAAAGATGACAGAGAGTTTGTTGGACATTTCACCCTTTACAGATAACTAATAACAAAGTAATTATGTTATCTAAAATTAAAAATACAATGAAAAAAATTATCATATCATTTCTACTTATGGCTGTAACATCAGGTTACAGCCAGGAGTTAAATTTGCCAGTTTTCACACAATACCTTGCTGATAACCCATTTGTAGTATCTTCAACTTTTGCCGGAATTGGTGATAACTTAAGAATACGTGCCAATGGTTTAACACAATGGGTAGGAGTTAAAGACGCGCCAGATAACCAATCGCTTTATGCGGATTTTAGAATCTTAGATCGTTCAGGAGTGGGAATATCGCTTTATAACGATAGTAACGGATATACAAGACAAACAGGAGCCAAAGTATCTTTTGCGCACCACTTAATTCTGGATTACTATTCTAAGCAATACTTATCTTTTGGTATTTCGTATAACATCAATAATTTTAAAATTGATATCAACGAATTTAATCCAACATACGAAATCCCAGCACCAGATCCAAGTGTTACCGATAACAGATTCGTTTCTAACAACAACTTCGATGTAGGTGTTTTATATCGTAATAAGTCGTTCTATTTAAGTTTTAATGCGAGTAACATCCTGAATAAAGAAATCGACAAATTCGACGGTATAGAGCCTAATTTACTTCGAAACTATCAAGTTTATACTGGATATGTTTTTAAAGGAGCAGAGAACAACCGAATCGAGTTCGAACCATCAGTTTATTACCAATTGTTTGCAAGTGATCAGCGTTCAAGTACCGATTTTAACTTTAAGTTCAGACAATACAATCGTTATGAAGATTATTATTGGATAGGAGTTTCTTATCGTTTCCTAAATGATCAGTTCTTCCAGCCATTAATGGTAGGACCTATGGCAGGTTTTAAGAAATCAGGTTTTTACTTTGGTTATTCATACCAGGCATCACTTAATCGTATAGGAGCTTACAATTCAGGAACACACGTTGTAACTATAGGATTCGATTTCCTTCAGGCAATTAGTAACTGTCCATGTACACAAAATCCAGTTCACGATTAATAATTAATTAGCCAATTTTTGATTTTTTGTGTTTAATTTAAAATAATTATCAAATTACATCGTTTTCGTTTATGTAAACCCCTGTTTTTTATTTTTATCGAATTTATTACTAAGCTAAAAGTTCTATATTTGTTATTCTTTCAAAAAAAACTAAAAAACTTACCTTAATGAAAACGTTAAAAGATTTTAATTTTAAGAATAAAAAAGCAATCATTCGTGTTGATTTCAATGTGCCATTAGATGAAAATTTTAATGTAACAGATGCAACTCGTATCGAAGCTGCAAAACCTACAATTGATGCAATTTTAGCCCAAGGCGGAAGCGTGATTTTAATGTCACACCTTGGAAGACCAAAAGGAGTTGAAGAAAAATACTCTTTAAAACATATTTTAAAAACAGCTTCAGATATTTTAGGAGTTCCTGTACAGTTTGCTTCAAACTGTGTTGGAGAAGTTGCTAAAGATGCTGCTGCAAATTTAAAACCAGGAGAAGTTTTATTATTAGAAAATTTACGTTTCCATGCCGAAGAAGAAGCTGGAGATGTAACTTTCGCAAAAGAATTAGCTTCATTAGGAGATATCTATGTAAACGATGCTTTCGGTACAGCACATAGAGCACATGCTTCGACAACAATAATTGCCCAATTTTTCCCTAACGAAAAATGCTTCGGTACATTATTAGCAAAAGAAATAGAAAGCTTAAATAAAGTACTTAAAAATAGTGAAAAACCAGTTACAGCTGTTCTTGGTGGATCTAAAGTTTCTTCGAAAATTACGGTTATCGAAAACATTTTAGATAAAGTTGACCATATGATTATTGGTGGAGGAATGACTTTTACCTTCATTAAAGCACAAGGTGGTAAAGTAGGAAATTCTATTTGTGAAGATGACAAATTAGAACTAGCACTTGAAATTTTGAGATTAGCTAAAGAAAAAGGAGTTCAAATACATATTCCAGTTGATGTTATTGCTGCAGATGATTTCTCAAACACAGCAAACACACAAGTGGTAGATGTATATGCAATTCCTGATGGATGGCAAGGTCTTGATGCAGGTCCTAAATCATTGGAAAACTTTGAGAAAGTAATCATGGAATCAAAAACTATCTTATGGAATGGTCCATTAGGAGTTTTCGAAATGGAATCTTTCGCCAAAGGAACAATCGCTTTAGGAGATTATATCGCTGCTTCTACTGCAAATGGAGCTTTCTCATTAGTAGGAGGAGGAGATTCAGTAGCTGCTGTAAAACAGTTCGGTTTTGAAGATAAAATGAGTTATGTATCTACCGGAGGTGGAGCAATGTTAGAAATGTTAGAAGGTAAAGTTTTACCTGGAATTGCAGCTATTTTGGACTAACTGTCTCATTTTTAACACTTTTTAAAGAATCTTTCATTTTATAGTCCTTAAGTTTGCAAAAATTACGGCATAGAAATTGTAAGAAATATGTCAATTAAATAGATGTTATGATTGTAAAAAATACCACATTATCAGTACTCCTGTTGTCTACAATGGGTTTGTTTGCACAAGAAGTTGCGCAAACAAACCCAGTTGTAAAGCAGGACATTAAGATTTCGTATTTAGATTCAGTTAAAAATTCATTTGTAAAAGACGATTACGCAGTTCGGGTAGACAGTCTTTGGATGAAAGAATTAGTGAGTTTAGACATATACGAAGATTTATCTAAAGATATCCAAACAATTAATACCGATGCAAAGGTAGATTACGAATTGCCAACCGAGTTGTTAAAGCAACGTCTTGAGGCAATGAATGAGAAATCACCCTTTAATATTCAGTATAATCAAGGGTTGGAAAATATCATAAAGTCATTCTTAAAGAATCGTAAAAAATCATTTTCGCGATTAATGGCTTTATCAGAATATTATTTTCCAATGTTCGAAGAAGCATTTGCTAAGCAAAACGTTCCTTTAGAAATTAAATATTTAGCCGTTGTAGAATCAGCTTTAAACCCAAAAGCAGTTTCTAAAATGGGAGCCACAGGACTTTGGCAGTTTATGTACCACACTGGTAAACAATATAATCTAAAAATAGATTCGTTTATTGATGAGCGTAGTGATCCATTAAAAGCATCTACTGCAGCTGCAGATTATATGTCAAAAATGTATAAAATTTTTGGCGATTGGGAGCTAGTTTTAGCTTCTTATAACTCAGGTCCAGGAAACGTATCCAAAGCGATTCGTCGTTCAGGAGGAAAACAAACTTATTGGGATATTCGTAGTTACCTTCCTAAAGAAACACAAGGATATGTTCCGGCATTTTTAGCTACAATGTATCTTTACGAATATCATAAAGAACATGGTATTGTTCCAGATAGAGCAGTTGTACAACACTTTCAAACAGATACGGTAAGAATTAAAGAAAAGATGAGTTTTAGGCAAATATCTAATTTATTAGATGTTCCCGAAGCACAACTTCAGCTTTTAAACCCATCTTATAAACTGAATGTAGTTCCGTTTTATCAAGACGAAGAGCATTTCTTGAGATTGCCAAAAGATAAAGTGGCTATTTTTACTTCAAACGAAGACAAAATTTACGCTTATCTTAATCATGAATCAAGTTCTAAAATAAATAGACTGCAAACATTAATTGCAGCTACAAAATTAGCTTCGCCTAAAACAAACCAAACTGTTGTTTCAAAAACACAAATTTATAAGGTTCATTCAGGAGATAATTTAGGTTCAATTGCAAGTAAATATGATGTTTCAATTAATCAATTGAAGAAATGGAACAACCTAAAGAGCAATTCAATTGCACTTGGGAAAAGTCTAAAAATTATTTCGGAAAGCAAAATTATTAAGAAAGATATCAATGAAGTAAAATTGGTTCCTGCAGTTGATAAAAAACATACAGAAGAAGCAATTGCTAGTGTTGATGATAAAAAAACAACCGAATCTCAGCCGTCACTTTACGTGGTACAAGCAGGAGATAATTTAAGCACAATCGCTAAGAAATTCAATGTTTCTTTATCAGATTTAAAAGAATGGAACGGTTTGACTCCAGAGAATATGGATTTGATTGCTTCAATGAAAAAATTAGTAATTCATTCTAATATTCAAGAACCATCTGAAACTCCAGAAATTATTGTTGCATCAAACAACATTAATACTTTCAAGAAAAAAACAGATGTTGTAAAAAATGTTGGAGTTGATTACTATGTAAAAAAAGGAGATTCGTTATATAGCATTGCAAAAAAATATCCAGGAGTAACTATTTCTGATATTAAAAAATGGAATGATATCGAAAACGGAGCTATTAAACCAGGAATGAAGCTCAAAATAAACGGATAATCAAAAATTGTATATAAATTTGGGTTTTATTTCATAACTTAACTAAAAATTAAAGATGAATAAAACCCATTTTTTATTGCTAATACTTCCGTTTTTGTTTTTCTCATGTCTAAAAAAGAATGAGAAAATACATCAGCACAACGATAGCAGTAAAATAAACACAATCTCAATTATTATAGATGATCAGTTGTGGTACGGAGAAGTGGGGGATAGCATCAGGAATAAATTTGCTTCACCAGTTGTAGGTCTTGTCCAGGAAGAACCATTATTTACCATAAATCAATATCCAGCCAAACTACTAGAAGGTTTCATGACCGATGGGCGAAATATTATTGTAGTTAAAAAATCGAATACAAGTAAGTTCGAAATCACTAAAAACGTTTATACATCACCACAAAATGTATTTCGTATATCAGGAAAATCAGTTTCGGATATTATAGAAGCGTTTGAAATACACACACCGCAAATAATTCGAATAATTAGGGAAACCGAAATAGCCGAATGCCAAAAAAACAACAGTAAATCACTGTTAGATGGTGCCATTCTCAACAATAAGTTTCATATAAAGTTAGATGTTCCCACAGGATATGAATATGCATTGCATAAGCGTAACTTTCTTTGGCTTAAAAAAGAAATGGTAAGCGGTAGTACCAGTTTACTTATTTACCAGGTTCCAATAACAAGTATTACCAAGAACTCCGATATTGTTGGCAACATCGTAAAAATGCGGGATTCAGTAGGAAGGTATATAAAAGGTCGAGAACCCAATACCCAAATGATTACCGAGGAGGCTTATGCACCTTATTTCTCTAAAATTACCCTAGACGGAAAAACTGCTTATGAAACCAAAGGAACTTGGGATTTAAGAAATGATTTCATGACAGGACCTTTTATTAATTATGCAATTATTGATAAAGCCTATAACCGAATACTAGTACTCGAGGGATTTTGTTATTCTCCATCCAATGAAGAACGAGATTCGATGTTGGAACTAGAAGCCATTATAAAATCGGTTAGAATCAATAAGCGATAATACTCTTTTAAAATAAAATCAGATTATACTATTACAACATGAAACCAACTTGGAAAATTAAGCCTTTTGAGGCATTAACTGTTCACGAACTATACGATACCCTCAAATTACGAAGTGAAGTCTTTGTATTAGAGCAAAACTGTGTTTATTTAGATCTAGATGGGAAAGACAAACTTGCTTTACACCTAATAGGCGAATATGAAGGCAAAATTGTGGCTCATGCACGTCTTTTTGATGCCGGAATTAGTTTTGATAACGCCTCGATAGGAAGAGTTGTAGTAAGCCCGGATTATCGCGATAAAAAATGGGGACATGATTTAATGACAGAAGCAATTGCAGGAATTAAAACCCATTTTAATAAAACCGATATTACTATTGGAGCACAGTTATATCTGAAAAAATTCTACGAAAATCATGGTTTTGTACAAACCAGCGAAATGTATCTTGAAGATGATATTCCGCATATCGAGATGATTAAAAGTTAATTACAAGTGTTTTTTTATGTACAAAATATAAGTTGAAATTATTTTAACACATAGAGACATAGATTTTGAAACTTTCAAAAAAGGCGTTTCACTTGTTTAAAATACATCCCGAAGGTTCGGGACTGGCTATGTGAAAGAAATGTATTTCTTTTTGTACTCTTTTGTACACATAAAATCTATGTTTCTATGTGTTAAATGAAACTTTTGTGCCCAAGCAAAGTCAATAGATAAAGTAATTACACCCAACAAATTAAGTGTAATAGCTAAGAACTAGTTTGTAAGAGCTTTTAATTTTTCTTTAAGTGCCCTATTTTCTGTTCTTAGCAACTCAAGTTGTTTAAAAACAGAATCGGGGATATTAAACGGATCGATTATACTGCTATTATCGCCATTAGGCTCATAAATAGTATCTTTTTCTACACCTAAAACTTTAGCTATTTTTAGCCATTCTACCTCCGAAATGTTTTTGCGTCCATTTTCTCTTCGGCTGTAATTAGATTGTGTCATACCAATTAAATCTGCTAGTTTTTCCTGAGAGAATCCCTTGTTTAATCTTACTTGTAGCAGTTTCTTTTTGGTCATTATTCTTTTTAGTTTGCTGCAAAAATGAGGAAATATTTTTTTCAGAACAATACCCACTTTTAATGATATTTTGAAAGTTTTAGTTAATTATACAAGCTTTTTATACGTGTGAGTCCTTTAAGTTTTACATAATTCGCATAAAAATGCATAAGGATTATTTTCATTAGAGTCTATTTTTGAAAAACTATCTTGTTATCATTTCAAATCTCTGATAGCCCAGTCGACAGGCAAAAGAGATAAGAAATGCTTAATGCAGATTAGTACAAAATTTAAATCTAACCGTAAAAATTAAAAACGATGAAAAAAATTAACGAAGACAAAAAGAAAAAAACAATCAATGATTTATTAGATAAAAAGTTTGAGCGTTTAGAGAAAATTGTTGGAGGAGGTAATTCTTCAGGATCTTGTACAGCTAGTAGAGATTGTAGAGGTGTTGTAACAGCAGTTTAATAACACAAAAAGGAGGTTAATGTTTTACATTGCCTCCTTTTTTTTAAATTTTTTCAAGTAATGCAAAAAAGTATGGAAGAAAGTTTGAGTAATGTACTCAATTATAAGAATGAAGATGTTGTAGATAGATTTCTAAAGTTTTATAAAATAGAAGAATCAGAAGCAGTTAGCATTTTTCAGGAAACAAAAAAATGGCTTTGGTTATGCTCCAATGTAAATTTTAATTTTATTAGTGATGATTCTATAATTATAATTGATGAAATGTGGCATAATTTTATTCTTTTTACAAAAGATTATAATGATTTTTGTCAAACTTATTTCGGACAATATATTCATCATCAGCCAAAAACCAGAAAAGAAAACGAAGAGTGGAACAAGGATATTGAGAAAAGTATAAAGGATTATAAAATAGCTTTAAAGAAACAATATGAGCTTATCTATGATTATTTAGGCGAAGAAACATTAAACAAATGGTATGTAGAATTTGCAGATAAATATACTGGTACATACATGAAGTCAATTACTAAATAAAATATGAAGAAAGTTATTCTTTTGGTATTGCTGTTTTTATTCAATTTCAGTTTTGCACAAACATCAAAATCTAGTTTCACATTAGAGAACCGAAAAATTACGGATTACCCTTTTAATCCAGTTATTTCGGAAAAGATAAATGAAAAGATAGTTTTAAAAAAAGAATACCAATTTCTTGATTCTTTAAATTTCCGCAGTATTCATTACAAGTCTTTTGACAACCTAAAACTTAGAGGTTTTTTAATAGAACCTAAAAAGAAAGGGAACTATCCCGTTTTAATATACAATCGCGGTGGTAACGGTAATTTTGGTGCAGTTAATTCTGTTTTTTTAACGGAGTTTCTTAGCAAAATTGCCAATGAAGGTTATATTGTTATTGGTTCTCAACTCCGTGGAACTTCAGTAAGTGAAGGCGTAGACGAATTTGGTGGTAAAGATGTAAACGATGTCTTAAGTCTTTTTGATATTATAGATCAATTACCAAATGCCGATAAAAACAGGATTGGTGTTTTTGGCTGGAGTCGTGGCGTTATGACTAATTTCCTGATGTTAAAAAAGACTAATCGTATAAAAACCAATATTGCAATTGCAGGACAGGCAGATTTAATCCAAACGAAACGTCCAGAGATGTTTGGGGTTTATAGAGAAAGAATTCCTGGTTACGCCAAAGATTCTGTTGCAGCCTTAAAAACCCGCTCTAGTTTACTGGCAATAGATTCTATCCAGAATAAAAAAGTTTCCCATTTTATTATTCAGGGTAATAAAGATGTAAAAGTTGATATTAGTAATGCCTTTGCTTTTTATTCCAAATTAAACTCAAAAGAATATACTACACGCTTATTGGTTTATGAAAATGAAGGACATGATTTAGAAATTGTGAACGATAATTTGTTAAATCAGATAGCCGATTGGTTAAAGAGATATTTATAGAATTTATTTTTAAAATATTGTAGTTGCCATTTAAGGAAACGAGTGTATAATTACAGTTGCGCTGTATGAAGTCTCCCGACTTCGTACCCCAACTTTTGATTTACTATTTATATTAGCTTGATTATAAAAATATGTTGTTTATTGGAGCGGGTGTGAAGTCGGGAGACTTCTCACAGCAATCATGACAATAGGAGAATTTAAGGGAGTATAATTAACATTAAATCATAGACTTAAACTTGTACTTTTATAAAAAAATGCCAAAAGAAAAATATTCCTTTTGGCATTTTTTTATAAAACAGATCTTTATTTAATTACATTTTTAAGATAGATTTATATTCCGTTTGGTTGTTTAAAACTCCAACAGCCTTTTTAATCTCTGAGTTGTTTTTAAGATAATATTGATACAAACCTTCTTGATATTGGTATCTTTTTATTAATTCTTCCAAAATCAGATTTTTGATTTCTTTTTGGTTCTTGTCAAGCAAAGTAGTTTCGCTTTTTTCCAATGCATTAAGTAATTGCTGATATTCAGAAGTAATAGTTTCGTCTATCTTTTCTTTTTTGGCTGCAGCCAAAGTGTTTTTTAAAGCCACTTCAGTTTCAGTATCAAAAGTAATTTTATTGGTTTTCAAAAACTGTTTGAAACTACTATAATCAGCATCGGTTAGCGTCGGGATTTGAGTTCCAAGATTTGGATTTTTATAATAATAGCTAGTAGCATAGTCAAAAATTCCATCGTTTTTAAGTAACGCATTCGTAATCGCACTCAATTTAGTTTCGTCTAATTCGATATCAGGCATAACCCCACCACCATCATAAACAGTTCTTCCTTTTCTGGTTTTAAACGCATTAAAGTTCTTAGCATCCGTTTTTGTAGCTACGCCATTTTTGTCTTTATGCGCATAATCCAGCGCCTGAATACATCTTCCAGAAGGCGTATAATAACGAGAAATCGTTACTTTAAGCTGAGTTCCATAAGTAAGATCAACAGAACGTTGTACCAAACCTTTACCAAAACTACGACTTCCTAGAATAACTGCACGATCTAAATCTTGTAAAGCTCCAGATACGATTTCGGATGCAGAAGCACTTCTTCCGTTAACCAAAATAGCCAATGGGATTTGAGTATCAATAGGTTCTTTGGTGGTTTTATAAGTGTTATTATGTTTTTCGATTCTAGATTTTGTAGTTACAATAACCTCATTCTTTGGTACAAAAAGATTACAAATGTTTACAGCTTCATTAAGAAGTCCACCTGGATTCCCTCTTAAATCCAAAACTATCTGAGTTGCTCCATCACGTTTAAGTTGTTCTAATGCGGCTTGAGTTTCGGCAGAAGCTTTACGGCTAAAATGTGCCAAAACGATATAACCCGTTTTAGCATCAATCATTCCGAAAAATGGAACGGACTTAATATCTACTTCATCAAGAACGATATCAGTAGTATTCGTTTTTCCCTGGCGAAGGTATTTAATAGCGATCTTAGTGTTTTTAGCACCTTTTAGCAATTGCGAAGCATCATCCTTAAAGTCAGCAATTAGTACATCACCAATCTGGATGATTTCGTCACCAGCTTTAAGTCCGGCCTTATCGGCAGGATAATCTTTGTATTGTTCTTTAATAATCAATCGGTCTGCCTTTCGGGTAATCAGCGCACCAATTCCGGTATATTCTCCCGTATTGTTGATTTTAAAATTTAAAACATCTTGCTCATTAAAGTAAACAGTATAGGGATCTAAACTACCCAACATGCTTTTAATGGCTTTATCCATTAAATCACCAGGATTGGTTTCGTCCACATAATTTGTGTTTACAGCTTTAAATAAAGTTGTAAAGATTTCTATTTGCTTTGCGATTTCGAAGAAGTCGTCTTTAAAACTAGTTCCAACGAATAAAAATGCAGCTGCAACAATAGGGATTATAAATTTTTTTTTGAAAAACGCGACCATGTTTGTGATTTATCTTAAATTTCAGAGTACTAAAATAAGAATAATTAAGCAACATTAACGAGAGTCTATACCGAAACACGTTTTTGAGTGGTAAAATCTATTGAATCGAATCGTTTTGTACGTCCGTTTCGGTTTCAGGAATAGGTTTTGGGTTTATCTGAAGCACAAATTTTTCAAACAATTGAATCGTTTTAGTATTGATTTCTTCATAAGACAGTCTGTCTTTTGTTTGATAAAAGAACATAAACGAATAAGGCTTGTCTAAATTGTCAAGTAAGATATGCTTGTTTAAACGATAAGTTTCGCGTAAAACACGTTTGAAGTAATTACGATCAACAGCTTTTTTAAAATATTTTTTAGATGTCGAAACACCCATTTTTATTTTCTCATCTTGCTTTATATCACCAGAATAATAAACCAATCGCAACGGATATTTAGACACCGATTTCCCTTCAGAAAATAGTAGTCCAATTATTGTTTTGCTTTTTAGTCGTTCGTTTTTTGGGTAAGTAAAGCTCATTTTTTGATTTTGAAAAAACTGTGGATTATCCAACAAAGGTACAATTTAACAACAAACCTATTATTATTTGCGATTTAATTAGAGCTAAAAATATATTTATTACTTTTGCAGCTAATTTTTTAAGCATGCAAAAACTAATTTCGTACCCCATTTCCGTTATTTATTATTTGTGTTTTGGATTTTGTTTAGCAATTTTCCATCCAATTCAATGGGTTTGTTTTAATGTTTTTGGCTACCAAGCACATAAAAAAAGTGTAGATTACCTTAATTTCTTTTTGGTTAGATGTACAAACCTAGTTGGTACAACGTATAAATTTGAAAACAGAGAATTAATTCCAACTGGAGTTCCTATTATTTTTGTTTCAAATCACCAAAGCATGTACGATATTGTGGCAATGATTTGGTATTTACGCCGTTTTCATTGTAAATTTGTAAGTAAGAAAGAGTTAGGTTCAGGAATACCAAGTGTATCTTATAATCTACGTCATGGAGGTTCTGTCCTAATTGACCGTAAAGATCCTAAACAAGCCATTCCTGCTATTAAAGGATTGTCTGAATATATTGAAAAAAATAATCGTGCTGCCGTAATCTTCCCCGAAGGCACTCGAAGTAAAACTGGAAAACCAAAGGAATTTGCTCAAAACGGTTTGAAGATATTATGCAAATATGCACCATCTGCATATGTTGTACCTGTTAGTATTAATAACTCATGGAAAATGGTAAAATTTGGCTTTTTTCCTGTGGGTTTAGGAAATCATCTTACCTTTACCATCCATAAACCGTTAGCGGTGAAGGATTACGATTTTACAACGATAATGGAAAAGTCGGAAAAGGCTGTAGTAGAAGGAGTTAAAATTTAAATTATATAAAATGTCTATAAAGAACATTCGATTAGAAGTGATGCAGTTTTTAGAGAAAAACGTAGACAGCTTCGTTGAACAGTATTTAATACCTGTTGAAAAGATTTGGCAGCCGTCAGATTTTTTACCCAATTCTGAAAAAGATACTTTTTTTGAAGAGGTAAAAGAACTACGCGAAATAGCAAAAGAATTACCATACGATTTTTGGGTAACTTTAGTAGGTGATACAATTACCGAAGAAGCATTACCAACATATGAATCTTGGTTAATGGATGTAGAAGGTATTAATCAGGTAGAAAATGGTGGAAACGGTTGGTCTAAATGGATCAGACAGTGGACTGGTGAAGAAAACCGTCACGGTGATTTGCTAAATAAATACTTGTATTTGTCTGGTCGTGTAAATATGCGCGAAATAGAAATGACCACACAACATTTAATCAATGATGGTTTTGATATCGGAACAGGAAGTGATCCATACAAAAACTTTGTGTACACTAGTTTTCAAGAGCTTGCAACGTATGTTTCTCATAACAGAGTAGCACAAATGGCTAAGAAATATGGCGATAATAAATTGTCTAAAATGTGTAAAATGATTGCTGGTGACGAAATGCGCCATCATCATGCGTATAGCGAATTTGTTACTCGTATTTTTCAAGTAGATCCTAGCGAAATGATGCTTGCTTTTCAATACATGATGAAGCAAAAAATCGTTATGCCAGCGCATTTCCTTAGAGAATCAGGGCAAAAGATAAGTTCTGCTTTTGAGCAATTTTCTGATTCAGCACAACGTATCGGTGTTTACACAGCTAGCGATTATGTAGATATCATGCAAAAGTTAATTGACAAATGGGAAATTGACAAAATTGGTGGTCTTACAGACGAAGCTGAAAAAGCGCGTGATTACTTGATGAAATTACCAGGAAGAATGGCAAAAATATCCGAAAGATTAGTTATTCCTCAAGAATCACATATCTTTAAATGGGTAGAGCCTGCAAGACTTTAAATTTTAAATTTCTGATTTTGAGTTTAGATTTAGGATTTTAAATTGAATTTCTATTTTGAAGCTGAACTTTGAAAAAATATAAATATTTATGTTGATTGTTAAGGTTTTCAAGACTTTGACAATCAACATTTTTTATTTAAAATAAGGATTTAGAGCTAATCTGTTTATTTAAATCCTGTTAATCTGCAAAATCTGTATACTATTTTTAGTCTTGCAGAGAAGCACTAATTAAATACATGAATATGAATAATTCTGAGATAATAAGTAAAACAATCACTTTTGTAAAAGAAAAACTAAATGATGCCGAAGGAGGGCATGATTGGTTTCATATTGAGCGAGTGTATAAAAATGCACTTTTAATCGCTAATAACACACCTTGTGATGTTACAGTGGTAAAATTAGGTGCTTTGCTACATGATATTGCCGATAGTAAGTTTCATAACGGAGATGAAACTATTGGACCAAGAACAGCAAGATTGTTTTTAGAGTCAGAAAATGTTTCGGAAGAGATTATAGCGCATGTTGTAAGTATTATAGAAAACATATCATACAAAGGAGGCAATTTTGAAAAGAAATTTAATTCGACAGAATTAGATATCGTACAAGATGCAGATCGTTTAGATGCTATTGGTGCAATAGGTGTTGCAAGAGCGTTTCATTACGGAGGATTCAAGGATAGAACTATCTATGATCCCAATATTGCTCCGATTACCAATATGACTAAGGAAGAATATAAAAAGAATAATGCACCAACAATTAATCATTTTTATGAGAAATTATTGTTGCTAAAAGATAAAATGAATACCGAAACTGGAAAGCAAATCGCTGCCGAAAGACATCGTTTTATGGAAACATTCCTTTCGCAGTTTTATGCTGAGTGGGAAGGAGTGAAGTAGTATTAGTATTCAGTCTCAGTATTCAGTTTTTAGTGAAATGTAAACTCTGAAAAGTAATCAGTAAGAAGAGTTTAGTTTGTCAGGTTGAGCGGAGTCGAAGCCTTTAAAAAAAAGAGCCTAAGTTTATGTATTAAACTTAGGCTCTTTTTTAGTCTTTTAAGCTATAAAGTATTTTTTGGAAATCTGCTTTATACTTGTCTTTGTTCTCCATAGAACACCAGGATAAAACTTTGTAAAAAGCGGTTTTTGTTTCTACAATCCCAACAAAGTAGTAAATGCTATTATTGATTTCTTTGTCAAAATAACTTGCATCACATTCGATAAAACTGATCTCTCCTTTTTTTGTCGATTTTGGTTTTGATACATTTCTTTTTTCTTCATCTTTTAGAAAGTCTTTAATGAAATCCTCGTAAAATTCGTTAGTAGAGGTGTAGTTCATTTCAAGAAGTTTCAATTCTTCTTTAGTATCAAAAATGACAACTCCATAAATATCTTTTACTACGTTTTTATATTGTATGGCAGCTGAGCTGTTTAAATCAGCAGTTTTGCTCATATAATCAGGCAAACTGATATCAAAAGTGTGTCCTGCTTTATACTCTTTAAAAGTGCTTTGAGAGAAAATAGCTGTGCTCATAAAAAGTGAAGCTATTAAAAATAAAGATGTTACTGTAGTTTTCATTTGGAATATTTCTTGGTGGTTTTGGTTATGAATGATTAGTAGAGACGCACCGCAGTGCTTCTTTGATTATATAATACCTTTTTCAATCATCTCAAGCATTACTGGAGATGCATTTTTAAAAGTCGGAGCTTGTTCGATAATACTTCCTACATTCTTTTTATTTACTTTAAAAGTAATATCAGCATCGGTTGTAAACAATAAAGCCGTTAAAAAAGGATTCTTGATGTATGGAGTGAGAACAATAAAAGCTTCATCAAGAGTATGGAAACTTTCTATTTCTTCTGTTTTATAACGTGCCGTAAGAGAAACACCGTAAGTGTTGTCTTCGTTGATGACAAGACGGAAATAGATGTTTTTTATTTCGGTGTCACCAATGGTTTTAGCCAATGTAAGTTTAGCAAAAGTTCCGCTCTGGATACTTTCTTTTACTTTTTGCCAAAACTCTTTTAATATAGATTCGTAAGACATGATGTTGTTTTAATATTATTTATTGTTTTAACGGTTTAATGATTTTACCGCAAAGATTTGTAGGAGTCTTGATTTTACCGCAAAGAGCGCAAAGTTATACGCAAAGTTCGCAAAGCTTTGTTTTAGGTTTTCCTTAGTGTTCTTTGCGTATAACTTTGCGCTCTTTGCGGTTAAAAAACCTTTATTTCCCAGTAAATTCAGCTTTTCTTTTTTCTAAGAATGCTGTAGTTCCTTCGATGAAATCTTTAGTTCCAAAGCATTTACCAAAAGATTTTATTTCAGTTTCAAAACCATTTTTGCCATCTTTATAATTAGCATTTATAGCTTTAATAGCCTTAGAAATAGCGTATGGAGCATTCTTGATTATCTTTTCTGCAATACCATTGCAATAAGCAATAAGCTCAGCTTGAGGTACCACGTGATTAACCAATCCGTATTGTTTAGCTTCTTCAGCGTTAAGCATTCCTGCAGTCATAATCATTTCCATAGCACGACCTTTACCAATAAGTTGAGGTAAACGTTGTGTTCCTCCATATCCAGGAATAAGTCCTAAAGAAACTTCTGGTAATCCCATTTTTGCATTATCAGATGCAATTCGGAAATGACAAGCCATTGCCAATTCTAATCCGCCACCAAGAGCAAAACCATTTACGGCTGCAATAACTGGTTTCTTTAAATTTTCGATAAAATCAAATAATTTCTCCTGACCTTCTGCTGCCAAAGCAGTTCCTTCTTCGATAGAATAATTAGCAAATTCTGAAATATCAGCTCCAGCTACAAATGCTTTTTCTCCGCTTCCAGTTAATACAATCACACGAATGTCATTGTTTTTTGCCAATAATTTAAATGCTTTTTGCAAATCATTAATCGTTGTTTTATTCAAAGCATTAAGCTTCGTAGGACGATTAATTGTAACGGTTGCAATTTTCTCTTCGATTGAGACTAGTATATTTTCGTAGTTCATGATACTGTTATTTATGAGTTTGTAATTGGTAGTGTAACCGTAAATGTGGTTCCTTTTCCGTATTCTGTTTCAAAGGTAATTGTTCCTTTATAATTTTCGATAATGTTTTTTATTATTCCGAGACCAAGACCCATTCCGCTATTCTTTGTGGTAAACTTTGGTTCAAAAACGCGGTCAACATCTTGTTTTTGTATTCCTATTCCGTTGTCTGTTACAGTAATTTCAACATTGTCGCCTTGTCTTTTTACAGTAACCAAAATCGATTTATAATGTTGGATTTCTGGAATGGCTTGTGTGGCATTTTTAACCAGATTGGTAATAATTCGGATAAGTTGTGTTCTGTCCATTTTCGAAATAATCTCTTCCTCTTCGCTCTGGAAAACAATATATTCTTCGTTAAAGATATCTAGCGCAAGCTCTACCACTTCCACCACATTTAATGTTTCGTTTTGTTGTGCAGGCATCGAAGCAAAATTAGAAAATGCCGAAGCCACAGCTGTCATGGTATCTATTTGCTGAATTAATGTTTCGGAGTAATCATTCAGTTTTTGCTTAACATCAGGAGCAGTTGGGTCAAATTTTCTTTGGAAACTTTGTACTGTCAAACGCATTGGCGTAAGCGGATTCTTAATTTCATGCGCTACTTGTTTCGCCATTTCGCGCCAAGCTTCCTCACGTTCGCTTTGAGCTAGTTTTATGGCACTTTTCTCGAGTTTTTCCACCATTCCGTTGTAAGACTTGATTAGGAAGTTAATCTCCTTACTGCTGGCCTCTAAAACAATCATTTCGTTTTTCTGGTTCAGGTTGGTCTCACTCAGCTTATCCGAAATGGTTTTTAATGATTTGGTGATGTAGGTTGATAGGAAATAAGCCAGTGCAAATGCTACAATAAGCATAAATGAATAAACCTGACCCAAACGGATAAGGAAAGTATTGAGCTCATTTTCATAATACCCATCATCTTCAATATATGGTAAGTTCAAAATCCCGAGCGGTTTGAATTTCTCGTCTTTTATTAAACTATACGAAGAACGGTTTTTTACACCATCTTGAGTTTTTATATCTACAAAGCGTTTTTCTATAGAAGAACGCACTAGTTTTAAGATGTATTCAGGGATTGGCGGCGAAACTTTATCAACAGCAAATGATTCTTTGGATGATTTTAAAAGTTGCCCTTTAAGACTATAAATGTTGATTTCGATATTATGAATTTGTGCTAGCTCATGAATTTTATCTTTAAAAATCAAATCCAAATTGGCAGTTTTTAAAGGATAAGTTGTAGTAGCAAGAACATAATTGATGTGTTCTTTTACTGCATTTTCTTTTCGCTCTAAACGCTCTTGGTGATATTCTTTGGCCTCATTCTTAAATTGAATAATCGAAATCGAAGCCAATAAAACAGAAGCAACAACAATCAATACAATCATCGAAAGGAATATCCTTACACGCAACGAAAGCATCGACATTTTGAAGTTCTTGAACATTTTTTTAGTATTTAGTTTTGAGTTCCAGTCGCAGTTTTAAGTATCAGTGCAAAACTGGAAACTGCGACTAGTACTGAAGACTATTTATTTCTCTCTCGTATTCTTTTATAAAATTGAAATCCCAGCATGATTAAAACCGAGAATAATATAATCCCGATTACACCATAAATCCAGTTTACAGCATTTTTTAAAACAACCAAAAACACTACAGAAAACAATATTATAGTTGCTCCTTCATTCCACAAACGCATGAAATTATTAGTGTGTTTTACTTCGTTATTTTGTAATTGCTTAAATATCTGATGGCATTTTCCGTGATATAAATATAATAAAAATACAAAGCAAAGTTTTACGTGCATCCATGGCATTTGTAACCATGATTTACCTAAATCGGTAAAAAATAACATCCAGAAAGCAAAAATGCTTGCTAAAACTGCCGATGGCCAAGTAATAATATACCACAATCGATACGTCATTATCTTGTATTGCTTTTGCAAAATCTCTTTTTCTGGAGATGGTTTGTCATTGGCTTCGATTTGGTAAACAAATAATCGAACAATATAAAACAATCCAGCAAACCAAGTGATTACAAAGATGAGGTGTAATGACTTTAAGTAGTTATAGTATTCCATTATATATTTATAATTTTGGCCACAACTTGCGTCCAGTATAAAATCTTTTTTCTTTACTCTATTTTCTATTTAGCCCAATCTTTAATCCAGTTGCTTACCGTTACACACCACTCATCATCATCATTTAAACATGGAATAGCTAGGAATTCTTCTCCGCCATTTTCTTGAAAATCTTCTTTGGCGCGCATGGCAATTTCTTCCAAAGTTTCTAAACAATCTGAAACAAAAGCAGGAGTTACTACAGCTAAATTTTTGATTCCTTTAGCTGGCATTTTATTGATTTCAACATCAGTGTAAGGCTCTAACCATTTGTCTCCAGCCAATCGTGATTGGAAAGTTAAACTGTATTTATCTGCAGGAAGTCCTAATAACTTCACAACTTGTCTTGTGGTTTCATAACATTGATGACGGTAGCAAAAATCATGTGCTGGAGATGGTGTGTTACAACATGAACCGTCGATTTTGCAATGTGATTTTGTTACATCGGTTTTGCGGATATGACGTTCTGGGATTCCGTGGTAAGAAAATAATAAATGGTCATATTCAAACCCAACTAGATTTCTTTTAATAGAATCGGCAAGGTTTTTAATGTAATCTGGTTTATTGTAAAAGGCAGGAACATCGGTAAAAGTCATCTGTGGAAACTTCTTTTTACGAATTTCTTCAGCTTTAACCAAAATTGTCAAAGTCGATGCCATTGCGTATTGAGGATATAATGGAAAAAGTAATACTTCGGTAACTCCTTTTTCATGTAATTCCTGAAGTCCTTTTTCAATTGTCATGCTTCCATAACGCATTGCCAATGCAACATGGACATCAACTAAAGGTTGTATTTTCTTTTGCATTCTTTCAGAAAGAACAACAAGAGGAGAACCTTCATCCCACCAAATCTTTTCGTAAGCATGTGCCGATTCTTCGGGTCTTTTTCTTAAAATGATTCCACGAACTAATAATGCTCTCAATAAATACGGAACGTCGATTACGTATTTATCCATTAAAAATTCATCTAAATATGGTTTTACATCTTTTGGAGTTGGACTTTCGGGTGAACCTAGATTTACTAATAATACGCCTTTCATTATGATTTTCTTGCTTTAGGCTTTAAGCTTTAGGCTTTAAGCATTTGTTTGTTTAAATTTTCGTCAAAAGTATGTAATACAACTTTTGAGAAATATGATAAATATTATTTTTTATTTATGTTTTGATATATAAAATTGATGTTGATTTTAAATATTAGTATTTATCGACATCAGATATTTTTTTGGAGTGGTTGCAAATTTCTTTTTAAAAGCTGCAATAAAATGACTCCCAGTACTATATCCTATTTTTAAACCTACTTCGTTTACATTATAAGAACCACTGTCAAGTAATTTTCGGGCATAATCCATTTTATAGTCGAATAGAAACCCATAAACAGTATCGCCATAAATTTGTTTGAAACCCATTTTTAGTTTCTTCAGGTTCAAACCAATTTCATCGGCTAGTTCCTGTAAACCTGGAGGTTCAGCCATATTGGCGATAATAATTTCTTTGGCTTTTCGAATTTTTAAAACATTGTCTTCATCTATTAAAAACGGACATTGTTCGGCATTTGGATCTTCGGTTCTGTTAAAATACAAACTCAATAACTCGTATCCTTTGCCTTTGTAATACAGGTTTTTTATGGATGGATGTAGATTATAATGAAATAGCTGACTCAGAACAATTGCCATCGATGGACTAATGTTTCCTTCGTTATAATATTTCTTATCTTTATTATCGGCACTTAAAAAAGTGATGTAATCAGCTTCGGTTGAGAATAATGCATGAAATTTCTTAATCGAAATGATTACCGAAATAACCCATGAATTTGGCGAAAGTTCTAAATGGAGAGGTAATTCTTTTTGAGGATTGTATAAAAGTAGCGATTTTTCTTCTTTCAATTCCAATGCATAACTGCCTTGATTGAATAGGAATTTTGCTTTTCCTTTTATACCAAAGTGAAACTGTATCAGCCCACTACCGATTTCTCGCTGGGCATTAAATAACTCCGAACTGTCATTCTGAAAACGAATAAGCGTAAAGTCGTCTTCAATTTTTATAATTTCTTGAGAACTCATAGCGATATTTTTTTTTGCTAAAAATGAAAGTTAATCTCAAATCTTATTTAGAATAACTCTAAATAAAACAATTCTAATGACTTGATTTTGCTGCAAAAATAACGTTTTTTGCATAATAACAACCAATTAGAATTAAAAAAACACATAGCGACACAAAAAGTACTTTGAGCGTTACTTTTATAAATACTATAATGATAATTTTGTTGCACTTTTATGACAAGGGCATTTATGGAAAATAATAACGTATCGAAACATCAGTATTTTTATTCAGTTGGACTGAGCTATAAAAAGGCCGATGCTGCGATTAGGGGTAAGTTTAGTTTAGACGTTGATGCAAAAACGCGCCTGCTGGAACAAGCCAAGAATGAGGGAATTGAAAGTTTAATAGTTACATCTACATGCAACCGTACAGAAATATATGGTTTTGCAGAACATCCTTTTCAACTTATAAAATTAATTTGCGAAAACAGTAATGGTTCTATCGAAGAATTTCAGAAAGTTGGTTTCGTATATAAAAATCAAGAAGCAATTAATCATCTTTTTAGAGTAGGAACTGGTTTAGACAGTCAGATTTTAGGAGATTTTGAGATTATTGCTCAAATTAAAACTAGCTTCACACAATCAAAAGCATTTGGTTTAGCCAATACTTTTATCGAAAGATTAGTAAACGCAGTGATTCAGGCTAGCAAAAAAATCAAAAATGAAACCGAAATAAGTTCAGGTGCAACTTCAGTATCTTTTGCTTCGGTTCAGTATATTATAAAAAACGTTGAAGATATCGGGAACAAGAACATCTTGTTATTTGGTACTGGAAAAATTGGTAGAAATACTTGTGAGAATTTAGTAAAACATACTAAAAACGAACATATCACTTTGATAAACCGTACTAAAGATAAAGCCGAAAAACTTGCTGGAAAATTAAATCTTATTGTAAAAGATTATTCAGAGTTACATCTTGAACTACAAAAGGCTGATGTTGTCGTTGTGGCAACTGGAGCACAAAATCCTACAGTTGATAAAGCAATCCTAAATCTTAAAAAACCTTTATTGATTCTGGATTTATCGATTCCTAAGAATGTAAATGAAAATGTAGAAGAACTGGACGGAGTTACTTTAATCCACATGGATTATTTGTCGCAACTTACAGACGAAACTTTAGAGAATCGTAAAAAACATATTCCTGCTGCCGAAGCTATCATTGAAGAAATTAAGGAAGAATTTGTAACCTGGACTAAAGGAAGAAAATTTGCTCCGACTATCAATGCCTTGAAAGAAAAACTGAATGCGATAAAAAATTCAGAGTTGGATTTCCAAAGTAAAAAAATAGCTGATTTTAACGAGGAACAAGCCGAAATTATCAGTGCAAGAATCATCCAGAAAATTACAACTCATTTTGCCAATCACCTTAAAGATGATAATACTATGGTAGATGAAAGTATCGAATGGATTGAAAAAGTATTTAAAATAGGAGTAAGCGCAAAATAAAATTTCGCATTACGCAAAATAAGATTTTACCATTAAGAGATTAAGAAAAGTTAAGTTTTTGTATTGTCTTAAAAAAGATTTACCATTAAGAGATTAAGAAAAGTTAAGTTTTGTCTTGTCTTAAAAAAAATGAACCATTAAGAGATTAAGAAAAATTAAGTTTTTGTATTGTCTTAATATAAATGAATAATTAAGAGATAAAGAAAATTAAGCGCTGTGTTATAAATGCAACTCTTCATTAACTTAATATCTTAATGGTGAGGAAATAAAATTTGTTCTATGACAAAAAAAGAGGTTACTCAATTGGCTTATGAAATTACTGGCTTTGCTATAAAAGTTCATAAAACACTTGGTCCCGGACTTTTAGAAAGTATTTATGAGCAATGCCTTAAATATGAATTAGAACAAAATGGTTATGATGTTAAACAACAATTAGCGGTTAAAATAGAATATTACAATCTTGAATTTGAGTCAGATTTAAGAATAGATTTATTAGTAAATGACTGTATTGTTGTCGAATTAAAAGCAGTAGAAAATTTATTGCCAATTCACGAAGCACAATTATTAACGTATATGAAATTATTACAAAGACCCCAAGGTTTATTAATCAATTTTAATACTATAAATATAACAAAATCAATGAAACCGCTGGTTAACGAGTTTTTTTCGAGATTAGAAGATTAGAAAAAGAAATTGAACAATTAAGAAATTAAGTTTTGTTTTAAAAGAAGTTGAAGCATTAAGAGATTAAGAAAAATTAAGCGATATACTTAAAAAAAACAACCTTAATGAATCTTAATTTCTTAATGGTAAAATTAGGATAGTGAACTAATTTTAAGGTAAGAGATTATCTTTATTAACTTAAAAGAATACTCACCAAGCTTAATGTACCTTAATTTCTTAATGGTAAAAAACAAGAAACCTTGGTTTTAATAAACAGAAATGGCAGATAAAATTATAAGAATAGGAACTCGCGATAGCGAATTAGCTCTTTGGCAAGCGCATACGGTCGAGAAAAAACTAAACGATTTAGGATATAAAACCCAAATTATTGCGGTTAAATCGCAAGGTGATATATTACTTGACAAACCACTTTACGAACTCGGAATCACAGGTATCTTTACTAAAACACTTGATATTGCCATGATTAATGGTGAAATAGATATTGCAGTGCATTCTATGAAAGATGTTCCAACGGCTTTGCCAAAAGGAATTGTTCAGGCAGCTGTTCTGGAAAGAGCTAATTCATTAGATATTTTGGTTCATAAAGGAAATCTGGATTTTTTAAACGAGTCTGCTACTATTGCAACCGGAAGTTTACGTCGCCAGGCACAATGGTTAAACAAATACCCAAACCATAAAGTTGTTGATTTACGTGGAAACGTAAATACACGCATGCAAAAATTAAACGATAACGATTGGAGCGGAGCCGTTTTTGCAGCAGCAGGACTAGAGAGAATCAATTTAAAACCAGAAAATTATATTAATCTGGATTGGATGATTCCAGCACCTGCTCAAGGCGCAATGGTTGTCGTGGCAATGGAAAACGACAATTTTGCATTGGACGCTCTAACGCAACTTAACGATATCGAAACTGAAATTGTTACTTATATCGAACGCCAGTTTTTAAGAACTCTAGAGGGTGGTTGTACTGCACCGATAGGAGCTTTGGTTAAATATAATGACGAAGAAGATACACTTCATTTTCAAGGAGTTTTATTTTCATTAGATGGAAAAATAAAATTGGAAATTGATAAAATTGTTCCAATTGAAGAATGGAAGAAATTAGGTTTTAATATGGCACAAGAAATTCTTATGAATGGTGGAGCTGAATTGATGAAAACGATTAAAGAATCTCTAAAAAAATAATGGCAAAATCAATTCAAATATTATCTACAAAAGTACTTTCGAGTATTCAGAAACAAGAATTGCAAAAAGCAAATATTGATGTAGTCGAAGCAAATTTCATTGAAACCCAAAATAAACCTTTTAAGATTCAAGATATCAATCAAAATTTGATTTTTACGAGTCAAAATGCGGTTCATAGCATTTTATCTGACCCAAAATCAGAAGAACTGAAAAGTAAAAATGTCTTTTGTGTCGGATTAAAAACAAAGATTCTATTATCTGAAAGCGGATTTAATGTTGTAGCTTATACTGGTTATGCAGCTGATCTTGCCGAAATAATTACTTTGATTTATAGCAATGAAAGTTATACATTTTTCAGTGGAAACCTTAGAAGAGAAACATTGCCAAAGGCACTAAAAGATGCTGGAGTAAAATTGAATGAGATTAATGTGTATGAAACTACTTTAACACCTCAAAAAATCAATTCAGTTGTAGATGGAATCCTGTTTTATAGTCCATCTGGAATTGAAAGTTATCTGAAAGAGAATACTATTAAAAATGAAAAATGCTTTTGTATTGGAGAAACCACGGCAGAGGCTTTAGAAAAAATTACTAAAAACATCATCATCGCTGATCAACCAACTGTTGAAGATGTGCTTGAAGACGTAATTACTGAATATTGCAATAAGCTTTAGGCATTAAGCTGAAAGCAAAAAATTATAGACAAACAAATGCTTAAAGCCTAAAGCTTAAAGCCTAAAGCAAATAAAAACCATGTTAAAAAACGACCTATTTTTAAAAGCACTTAAAGGAGAAACAGTTCAACGTCCGCCAGTTTGGATGATGCGTCAGGCAGGAAGATATTTGCCAGAATTTATCGCTTTGCGTGATAAATATGATTTTTTCACTCGTTGTCAAACTCCAGAATTAGCTGCAGAAATTACTGTACAGCCTATTCGTCGTATTGCTCCAGATGCTGCAATTTTATTCTCGGATATTTTAGTAGTTCCTCAAGCAATGGGAATTGAAGTATTGATGAAAGAGAATTTTGGTCCGTTTTTGCCAAATCCTATTCGTACGATGCAAGATGTTCAGAGAGTTTATATTCCGGACATTCAAGAAAGCCTTGGTTACGTAATGGATGCAATTAAGCTAACAAAGGAAATGCTGAATGATGAGGTACCTTTAATTGGTTTTGCAGGTTCTCCTTGGACAATTTTCTGCTATGCTGTAGAAGGTAAAGGTTCTAAAAGTTTTGATACTGCTAAAGGATTTTGTTTTTCAAACCCAGCAGCTGCACATACATTATTACAAAAAATTACAGATACAACTATTTTATACCTAAAAGAAAAAGTAAAAGCAGGAGTTGACGCTGTTCAGATTTTTGATTCTTGGGGTGGAATGCTTTCACCTGCTGACTATCAAGAGTTTTCATGGAAATACATGAATCAGATTGTTGAAGCTTTGGCTGACCACGCTCCGGTAATTGTTTTCGGAAAAGGATGTTGGTTTGCTTTAGGCGAAATGGGTCAAAGTCGTGCTTCGGCATTAGGAGTTGACTGGACTTGTTCGGCAAGAAATGCTCGTTACCTATCTGGAGGAAATATAACATTACAAGGAAATTTTGATCCATCAAGATTATTTTCTCCAATTCCAACCATCAAAAAAATGGTACACCAAATGATTGATGAATTCGGAAAAGACAAATATATCGTAAATTTAGGTCACGGAATTTTACCAAATGTTCCTGTAGACCACGCCAAAGCGTTTATTGACGCGGTTAAGGAATACGGAAATTAGTATATAGTTATCGGTTGCAGATTTCAGATTCACTAAAAGCTGAAATCTGTAGCTGAAAACAAACATTAGGGTACGAGATTACAAAGCCTGTTTATTTGATGATTTAAAAGAATACTGAAAATAAATGCTCGCAAATATAAACTTCCATAGAAACTCACCATTTTCTTTTATAGAATATGGTTTTTCTGCTTATTATGCGACTATTTTTTTGATGGTTTGGTTACATCCTGAACAATACAATACTAGTTTGATAAACGATTTAGCTGTATTAATCGTTTTTGAATTTATAATGGTTCATTCAGGAGTATTTATGGCGGTAATGCCAAAGAGATATTCTATTTTGGTCTTTTTCCCTATGTACGGTCTTTTTGCATATAGTTTCAATAATTCTGTTATTGATACCAATATTTTTTATATTTATTTGCTGGTAGTTTTAAATCGAATGCGATTTGCTTTCTCAAATGTTAGTGATGAAGTCAGATTAAAAGAGATAGCAAAATCGGTTTTTAGGGCAATGTTGTATTTTGTTTTACTTTTTGCCGTAGTGCTAGGGAATGTGTTTGTACCAAAACTAGGACTTACACCCGATTTTTTGGAAAAAGTTCATTACTTTGATGAAATAAAATCTAGTGGATTAATTATGGAAAAGCCATATATCGCAATGTGTATGGGTTTTTTATATTATTCATTACCCGTTTTGTTTTTCTTATACAGAATAATAAAACGTACTTATAACTCTTACTTTGTAAAAGAGAGAGTGATAAAAAGATACTATTAGAAACTTTGCAGAAAATAAAATATTAAAATATGCTAAACAAAGGATTACGAGATGAAGAAAGTACCCGAATAGACAATGTACTTAAAGTATTAATGTCCATTGGATTCCTGCCTAAATTTTGGAATATCGAAGATACTAGTCTTATCGATAATGAACTTACAAGCTTTGGATTAAGTGTAGAGAGTATGGTTAATCTTAGCGAACAGGATTTAATTACGCTCTTAGTTAGATGCCATTTAGATTGGAATCAATTAGAATTATTTGGAGATTTTTTAGTTAGATTCTCCGTTGTAGATAATTATAACTTTTCAGGAAAAGCAATTGCCATTTATGAATATGTTCAGCAAGAAAGCAAGACCTTTTCATTTGGGATTATTAGTAAAATTGCTTCTGCAAAAGCAAATTTGTAAATCATAGCAAATGATAATCTATAAAACAGAAGAGTTTCATATAACAACTTTAACTTTAAAAGATGCGATAAGTCTTAATGAAATGATGCTCCATAATGTAGAACGTTTTAAGAGATTTTTCCCTAAAACGCTCTCTAAGAACTTAACTCTTGAAGCTTCAGAAGCTTATGTTTTAGAAAAAAATAACGAGATTCAATCCAATTCTGAATTTACTTTTGGAATTAAAGAAAACAAAACTGATAAAGTTGCAGGACTAATTATCATCAAAAAATTGAATTGGGAAACCAAACAAGGCGAACTTGCTTATTGTATTGGAGCAAAATATCAGGGAAAAGGTTGGGTGTCTGATGCAGTAAGTCAAATTTCAAATTATGCTTTCAATGAATTAAATTTGAAAACATTACAAATCATTTCTCATAAAACGAATTTAGGAAGCATTAAAGTCGCAGAAAATTGCGGATTCCTATGGAGAAAAACATTAATTAGCGAATTTACTCCAACTAATGAACTTGCGTTAGATATGGAATTATATGAATTAACAAAAAGATGAAAGAACAATTTTATAAATATATACAAAGCCTTCAAGATACAATAGTTTCAGGATTAGAAGCAGTTGATGGTCAAGCCAAATTCCGTGAAGATATCTGGGAACGTCCAGAAGGAGGCGGTGGAAGAACACGTGTAATCGAAAACGGAGCTGTTTTTGAAAAAGGCGGTGTTAATATATCGGCAGTTCATGGTAAATTGCCAGAAGCCATGCAAAAAATGTTTAATGTAGGTGAAGCCGATTTTTTTGCTTGTGGACTAAGTTTGGTTTTACATCCAAAAAATCCAATGGTTCCTACTGTTCACGCCAATTGGCGTTATTTTGAAATGTATGATGATCAAGGAAATGTAATTCAGCAATGGTTTGGTGGAGGTCAGGATTTAACGCCTTATTATTTGTTCGAAAAAGATGCGAAACACTTTCATCAAACATGTAAAATAGCTTGTGACAAACACAATCCAGAGTTTTATCCGAAATATAAAAAACAATGTGATGCCTACTTTTGGAACGCACATCGTAATGAAGCCCGCGGAATAGGAGGATTGTTCTTTGATTATTGCAAAGCTACAGACGAAATGAGTATGCAGGATTGGTATAATTTTGTTACCGAAGTAGGAAACAGTTTCTTAGAAGCCTATGTTCCAATTGTCGAAAGAAGAAAAATTCTATTATATACCGAAGAACAAAGAACATGGCAAGAAATTCGTCGTGGTCGTTATGTCGAGTTTAATCTGGTTCATGATAAAGGAACGCTATTTGGTTTAAAAACCAATGGTAGAATCGAGAGTATCTTAATGAGTTTGCCGCCTCATGTACAATGGGTTTACGATCATCACCCAGAAGTAGGAAGCGATGAGGAGAAACTAATACAAACACTTGAAAATCCTAGAGAATGGATGTAAAATTGATTTATATTATGTTTTTTGCAGGAGTTTTTGGGTGTTTTGCTCAAAAAGATTCTCTTCAAAATCCCTATTTTAAATCATATGATGATAAGGTTACCGCAAGTATTTATTATCTGGATACATCCAATAATTTTCAGTTTGTTTACCCTGTTCCTGGAGAAGGGACAAAAATTCTTAATTTAATTCCTAATCGAAAAGAACAATTAGGAGCTTCACTTTCGTTTAAGTTTGTTGATTTGTCTTTTGGTTTCTCGCCAAAATTTTTAAATGCCAATAAAGATAATTCAGGTTCTAAGCTTTTAAGTCTTAATACAAGATTGTATCATAAGCAATGGATGCAGAGCTTTACTTATTTTTATCAAAAAGGGTTTTATGTAAGTCAAGATGGTATAGATGCGGCTTTCCCAGGATTTAAATCGATTAAAATAGGAGGAGCTACATCTTATATTTTTAATAAAAAGTTTTCTTATAAAGCAATCGGAAGTCAGAATGAGTGGCAAACAAAGAGTGCAGGAAGTTTTATTCCTAATTTTTCTGCTTATTACACCAATATAAAATATAATGGAGATGGAGATAAAATAAATGGGAAAACATATCTGTTCTCATTGGCGCCATCCTATTTTTATAATCTGGTTTTAGGAAAACATGTTTTGGTTTCTGCAGGATTATCTTTGGGTGCAGGTATTTATTTTACAGAGGGTCATTCTAAAGTGGTTTCTGAATTGGATATGAGTTTGAAAACGGGTTACAATTCCGATTCTTTTTTTGCATTCATGAATATTAATTATCTCAATTTTGTTGAGGGTGAAACAAGTGATATAGGCTTAAATGATAATATATCGACTGTAAAAATTACGGCGGGTTATCGATTTAATGCTCCCAAAAAAGTGACCGAGATTTATGATAAAATAAATCAGAAAACGGGATTATAATAAAAAGAGAGAGGCACCAACGGTGCCTCTCTCTTTTTATCTACTAAAATCTAGATTATTTGCTAAGTTCCTGAACAAAATCTAACGTTTGCAGAATGATGTTCTTATCCGATTTTAACGAATTTAATCGTAATTCAAATTTTAGTTTATTATCAATCAGTTTTTTCGAAGATTGAAGTGTTATATCACTAAACTGTGTTGCAAATTGATCGATTTTTTTAATATCAGCAGTTTTTGTTTCACCAGTATGGCTATATGCATTAGAAATCTCAGGAATATTAAGCTTCGCTAAAAAGTAATTTTGCTTCAAGTCTTTCTTTACTTCTTTTACAAATGATCCGTTATTGGTATTGAAGTAGTCACGAGAATTTCCTATTACTACTACATCCTTATCCTTAAGGATAAACAAATCCCCGTATTTACCGTTGGTTCCGACGATTTCGTAATAATTTCCTTTTTGTACCAATAATTTTTTACGAACGCCTAACTGTATCAGCTTGTCGCCAAATGTTGGATGCGTTGAGGTAAAAATCATTGAAAAAATCGGAATTGATTTCTTCTCTTTTTTCTCAACTTCTATTTCTTCATAATTATCGTCGTATTCGTAAGATTTTGACGTTACCTCAATTTCCTTAACATCGAGTAAGAACATGCTTAAATCACCGTCAAAAAGAGTTGCAGTGGCTTCCTCATCAACAATAGTCGAGATTAAATCCGTTACAATACCCATATCATCCTTCGTTAATGCAGCACTATTTAAAACTTCGGTCATTAAATTCGGAAAGTTTTTTAATGTTTCTTTGGTGTTAATATGATAGCTCATATAACCCAAAGGCTTTTTGTCAGGAAAATAATTAAAAATGTTTTTATTGATTTTTCTATTGGCCATTTTGTCCACAATATCAGCCATTGGTTTAGAGTATTCAATAATCTCTTCTACACGAGCATTATCATTATCAAAATAAAAATCCAAATTGATTCCCTTTACAAGATTTCCCCAGTTTTTTTGAGAAGGCAAGAATTTATTATAAGTGGTAAATTGAGATAGAGTAGCGTAAGACTCGTAAAAAGAAGACATCGCTGCGCTGTAATTAATCCAAGATGAGATGTCTGCAGTAGCGTTTATCTTATCAGAAGATGGAGCAGTAAAACCTTTTTCGAAAAGAGATTTAATAAAATCATTTCGTTGTATCGATTGTAAACTGTCAAAAGCAGCACGTCCAAGATCATATTCAGCGTAATAGTTATCGGTAGAAACAGCTGTAGAGTCTATAGGTTCCTCTATTGTATATGGAGTGTTAATGTCAATAGGAGATTCTCCTATAGGTTCTCCTTCATCTGGAGCTACATCTACAGTGATTTCTTCCTGAATTTCTGGAATATCGTATAGATTAGAGCTATACTTTTTTGTAAAACCTACAATCACAAGATAATTATCGTTCCATGCCATAGAACTTCCTTTATTTACAGAAGTTAATAGAGAGTATAGAGGGAAATCTTCGATTGTAGCGGTTGGGATAGAGTCAGCATTTTTTTCTACATGCAGTTTTTGCATGAATTGTTTAATGTCATTTCTATTCTTAATAGGAATTGTGACTTGGTAATACGGAATACTATCTGTGAAATTTCCGTTTACGCTTATTTTTTGGTCTAATTTAAAAAGATTTGCATATTGGTTGATATCATAATCGGGCTTGCCTTCAGTATATTTATTAATTAAAGAATGATTTAATACATCAAGAATATTTACTTTCTTAGAAAGTTGGTCGCCATTAAATTGTACAAAATAATCGTATGGTTTAGTATTGGTCTGACTATTGGCAAATAAGGTTGTTAATAGAATAAAATAGGTAAAAAAATGCTTCATATACTAGGGAATTAATTGGATTGTATTATTCATTAAAGACGATTTTTTAAGTACGCTGTACATATTTTGTTTTAAAAAAACGGTCTTTTTGTTTTTAGATATTTTACTGTTAGGGTTATCAGTGTTGGCAATATCACGGTCAAAGGTGTAAATCGATATAATGTTGGCTTGTTCCAAATCCTGTTTTTTCTTTGGGTCTTTTACCAGGTTTTCAGGAACAGGGTAAGAGGCAATCCTTTCAAAACTCTTAGCATTACTGCTAAAATGAATTTGGTCACTCTGATTATTAATACTATTTACAATGGCATTGAGTGCTTTTAAATTGGCATAGTTGAGTTTAATAATGAAAACATAATTTTCAAAATCAGTTTTAGTACTTACATTTGAAATTCCGTCAATTTTTAAAGCTTTTGCTTTAAAATCGGCTAGTTTCTTGGTGATTTCCTGTTCATTCGGGATTTTCACACCATCAACTTCTTCCAGCCAAATGGCCGATTTGGTCTTAAACCAAGATTTCGAAAAGTCAACCATAAGTGTGTATTCACCACTTTGATCGTCATGGTGTTTGATTCGTTCCGTTATCTCAAAACATCCTGTTAAGAGCAAACAGCAGCATAAAGCGAGAATTTTCTTCATCAGGCAAATTTAAATTTAAATATTTTAAAAACCATGATATAAGAAGATTCTTAAATGGGAAATATAAAACAGTAAATTTTAGATAATATTAACGCATTCTGAACAATGCTAAAAGCCTTATTCTGTTGATTTTTCTTTAACTTTGCGACACAATTTTAATTTCAACTTTAAAACGGATGTTAAGGCTTTTTTAGCATTAGCATACTTCTTAAAAATTTATAAAAAACACTTATGTTCCCACTACAAAGAAACCGCCGTTTAAGAACTAATGAATCTATTCGCTCTTTAGTTCGTGAAACTACACTAAGTCCAAATGATTTTATGCTTCCAATGTTTATTGCCGAAGGAAAAGATGTAAAAGTCGCCATTCCGTCAATGCCAGGAATATACCGTCATTCATTGGATAACACGATAAAAGAAGTAAAAGAAGCTTGGGCATTAGGGATAAAAGCAGTGAATCTTTATGTAAAAGTGAGCGAGAACCTTAAAGATAATAAAGGGGTAGAAGCTTGGAACAAAGATGGATTAATGCAACAAGCCATTCGTGCTATAAAAGATGCAGTTCCAGAAATGATTGTAATGCCAGATGTAGCACTAGACCCATTTTCTATTTACGGACACGACGGAATTATAGAAAACGGACAAGTTATAAACGATGCAACGGTAGATGCATTAACTCGTATGAGTTTAAGTCATGCCGATGCAGGAGCCGATTTTGTAGCGCCAAGCGACATGATGGACGGTCGCGTTCTTGCAATCCGTAAAGCATTAGAAGAAAACGGACACCACAATGTGGGAATCATGAGTTATAGTGCCAAATATGCTTCGGCATTTTACGGACCGTTCCGTGATGCATTAGATTCTGCACCAGTTGATTCTTTAGATATTCCAAAAGATAAAAAAACATACCAAATGGATTATGCCAATCGTATCGAAGGACTTCGTGAAGCATTGCTAGATGTAGAAGAAGGAGCAGATATCGTTATGGTAAAACCAGGAATTGCTTATCTGGATATCGTTCGCGAGATAAAAGATGCAGTTCACGTGCCAGTTGCAGTATATCAGGTTTCGGGAGAATACGCTATGGTAAAGGCCGCAGCCGAAAGAGGTTGGTTAGATCACGACAAAATTATGATAGAGCAACTACATTGCATTAAGAGAGCAGGAGCCAGTATTATCTCGACATACTTTGCCAAAGAAGCTGCTGTGATTTTAAATAAGTAAAAGATTGAAATACATAAGCATGAAAAAAATAATACTTGCATTTGCAATACTTGCGTTCGTTTCTTGTAAAAAAGAAGAAAAAGTAACCATCGATAATTCAGGAATGCCAAGCGAAGAATCTGCTACTCTAGCAGCTAAAACGCCCGAAGAATTAGGGAAAGCAATTTTCGAAGGACAAGGAAACTGTTTTGCCTGCCATCAGGTAGACCAAAAAGTTATCGGTCCAAGCATAAAAGAAATTGCCAAAATATACAAAGAGAAAAACGGAGACATGGTTACGTTTCTTAAAGGAAAAGGCGATCCAATAGTCGACCCAAGTCAGTTTGAAGTCATGAAAACCAATTTTCCTGTAACACAAGCCATGTCCGACGAAGAACTAAAAGCAATCGAAGCCTATTTTTATAGCTTTTTAAAGTAGGAGCTATCCCGATAGCTATCGGGACCGCCGCTATATCTTTATGTTTTTAAAGAAAAAACATAAAGGATGCCGCTTCTATCGGGGCTAAAAAAAACTAAAACCATTCGTATTTACGAGTGGTTTTTTTATACCTGCAAGGTTTTTAACTACAATCTTGTCTTTCTTACGAAGGAAGAATCTCCGTAAGAAACTCAACAATAAATCATTTAGATTCGTAATCTCAAGTAGATCTTTGTCAAAGTTCAAAACTTTGACAAAGGTTGCGTTAAGTCTGTTTAATCTGCGTGACATTTACTTATCATAATAAATACATGTTATAAACATTGCCAACGGTTTCAACTGTTGGAACGCAATATTATCGCAATCTGCTTCACACGGTTGAGACCGTGAGCTATAATCAAAAATATAATAGAATTTAAGATTGGTCGAGAGAAATCACAAATCATTACTATTATTTTTTTTACTTTTATAACATGGAAACAGCATATATAAATTCGCCTTTAGGAATCACCAAAATTGTTGGCGATGAAAACGGAATTTCAGAGATTACCGTTGCTAACGCTGGTGATAATGAGGTTTCAGATGTAATTGCAATAGAGTTGCAAGAAGCTGTTTCGCAATTAAATGACTATTTTTTAGGCAAAAGAACCGATTTCGATTTTAAGCTAAACCCCAAAGGAACAGAATTTCAGCAAAGAGTTTGGAAAGGATTACTTGAGATTCCTTTTGGTAAAACCATGAGTTATTTAGAACTATCTAAAAAACTTGGAGATGTCAAAGCTATTCGTGCAGTAGCATCGGCAAATGGTAAAAATCCACTTTGGATAGTTGTTCCATGTCACCGAGTAATAGGAACCGATGGTTCATTAACAGGATATGCTGGCGGATTATGGCGTAAAAAATGGTTACTAGATCATGAAAATCCTCTAAAGCAACAAAGTTTGTTTTAGGTGTTTTCTTGTAATGGTAAGAATTTTACGCATATTTGTAAGGAAGAATAAAACGATATTAAATAAAGTATAGAAATCTAAAACGAGTAATTCTAATCTTGGAAAGTTTGTAGGTGCTTTTAATGCGTAAATTAGGTTTAATACCTACAAGGTCAGAAAAAGACCTTGCAGGATAACGATAGAGATTGATTGTTTAGGGTTCAATTTCAATCAAAGTAGTCTAACATTCTAAGAATGTCTAAGCTGTCTAACAATCTAAGTAAGTCTAATAATGCAAGTAATCTAACATTCTAAAAATGTTTAAGCCGTCTAACTAATTTAAGTAAGTTCAATAATCTAAGAAGTCTAAAATTCTAAGTTGTCTTAATAATGATTGAAAAAATAAACCTAAACAACATCCTTTTTCTAGATATAGAAACCGTTCCCGAAACAGCCGATTTTGGAGAACTAGATGATGAGATGAAAGAACTTTGGGAGCACAAAACGCAATATCAGCGTAAAGAGGATTTTACAGCTGAAGAATTTTATGATCGAGCTGGAATTTGGGCAGAGTTTGGTAAAATTGTTTGTATTTCGGTGGGATATTTCACCATTAAAGGCGATGTTCGAAATTTTAGAGTAACATCATTTTTTGGTGATGAGGTAAAGATTCTCAGAGACTTCAATAATCTATTAAACAATCATTACAATAAACCGTATCATGTTTTGTGCGGACATAATGCAAAAGAATTTGACATTCCGTTTATCGCAAGACGAATGATTATCAACCAAATTGCAATACCAGACAAGCTGAATTTATTTGGAAAAAAACCTTGGGAGATTCCGCATCTAGATACGTTGGAGCTTTGGAAATTCGGTGATTACAAGCATTTTACTTCGCTGAAATTATTGACTAAAATCTTGGGAGTTCCTTCTCCAAAAGGAGATATCGACGGAAGTCAGGTAGGACATGTTTATTATGTAGAGAAAGACATTGACCGAATTGTAACCTATTGCGAGAAAGATACTATTGCTGTGGCTCAGATTTTCCTGCGTTTACGACGTGAAGATTTGTTGATTGATGATGAAATTATTCATGTATAGTTTTTAAAAGGTACAAAGGTACAAAGGTACAAAGGAGCAAAGGTTCAAAGTTTAAATAGACTTAACCTATTGGTTACAATTACTGCATTTATTCGCTTCGCTCGGGTCGTAAAAAAAAATTTAACACATAGAAACATAGATTTTATGTATAAAAAAGAGAACAAAAAGAAATATATTTCTTTCACATAGCTAGTCCTGATCCCGAAGCATCGGGACGGGATGCATTTAAAACAAGTGAAACGCCTTTTTTGTGTGTATAAGACCTATGTTTCTATGTGTTAAAATTAATTGCTTCCAATGAGTTAGATTTAATTTATAAGATTTTAATGTTTTACAATGGTACATCAGGAAATTTCACATCATCGATTAGTTTCTCAAAAACTATATAAAAAAGCGCCAAGTTCTCCACAAGACATTGTGCATCATTTGGGTGCAATGCAGGCTCAGGATTATGCAATGGCAAAATGGGCGATTGGTTCTCGTTGTGATGTGACTGAAAAAGCTATAGAAGAAGCAATAAATTCAGCAGAAATTATCCGAACACACATTCTGCGACCAACCTGGCATTTTGTTGCTGCGGAAGATATTCATTGGATGTTGGATGTTTCTGGACCTCAAGTCAAGAGAATAGTAGCTTCTTATGTCAAAAAATATGGATTTGATGATAAAAAATTTGAGAAAATTAATGCATCTATCGAAAAAATATTAGCTGGTAATAATCATCTAACTCGGGATCAGATCATGCAGGAACTCAATAACAATAAGGTTTGTAGTGATGATTCTTTGAGCGGACCTATCATGATGTATGCTGAGTCGGTAGGTTTAGTCTGTAATGGAAAAATGAAAGGCAAGCAGATAACGTATGCTTTGCTGGATGAAAGAGTTACAAAGCCAAAAACGAAATTGTCTAAAGACGAGGGTTTGGCAAAATTAGCTAAACGTTATTTTGAAAGTCATGGCCCTGCGACGTTATTAGATTTTTCATGGTGGTCAGGTTTTTCGCCTACAACTTGCAAACAGGTTATTAGCTCGATAGAATCGGAACTAAACTCGATAGAAATAGATAATCAAAAATATTGGTTTGGAACAAATTTTACCGATGAGGATAACTTTCGCGAAAGCGTACATTTTCTTCCTGCATTCGATGAGATTTTAATTTCGTATAAAACACGAGAAGCGTCTATTTTACAAGAACATCAATCGAAGGCGTTTACTAATAACGGTATTTTTAGACCAATTATTCTAGAAAACGGAAAAGTCATTGGAACTTGGAAAAGAACTATTAAAAAAGACCATGCGAAAATAGAAACACAATTTTTTCATGAAACCGAGAATGATAAAAAAACGGCTTTATTTGATGGTATTAAGTCTTTTGAAAATTATCTCGAGACTAAAATTGTTATCGAATAGCTTTTAGATACGGATTTTTTATGTCGCTCTTACAGAGCTATTGATATCAATATTGTGACATTTTCTATAAATATGACGCCCTGCTAGGGCTGTTCAAACCATGTTATGATTTGTTCTTGCTAAAACATTAGTGCAATTTTATTGCATTAGGTTTGAGTCAAGCATTTGCTAGGGTTTCAGAATAAATATTTGATGGTTTCTGTTAGATGTCATGCTTCACAAAAGCTATAAAAACTCCGTTAGGAGTGGGCTATTTATAGCAATAATTAGAGCTCGTAGTGTTGAACCCCATCGGGGTGACATATTAAAATTGGATAATGATTTTCGATCTATAATAAATACTTCGTGTTTCATCAGTAAAATGGTTGTGCATTTTATTGCTAAATAATTACATTTACAAAAAATATATAATTATGGTGTTAAGTAGATTTTGGCTAGCGATATTTATTTCGTCAATTGCTTTTATTGTAATCAGTTTGTTTACTGGTAATACATATACTATTGATTATGTATTGAATGGTAAGAAAGACGAGCCTATTTTAATCTCAGAAAAGTATATTGAGCAAGTTCCTGGTTTCATCAGAGATAGTATTAAAAAAGCGCCAGACAACACTATTATCATCAATCGTGATGAGGCAAATGCCGATACGACCTATGTTTATAAAAACAAAACCGTAAAGATTTTTAGCGGAGTTCAAAAATCAGATGGTTTATTGCCAACTTGTAAGAGTACTTTGGTCGATTTAATTCTTCCACTTATTGCTTATTTGGCTTTTTTCTGCGGATTAATGGAGCTTTTAATTATTTCTGGAGCTTCAGGAAAATTAGCTAAGGGTTTGAGTCCGGTGTTTGTAAAGGTATTTCCAAGTATCCCAAAAAATCACCCATCGATTTCATATATGACCTTAAACTTTGCGGCTAACTTTTTAGGATTAGATTCTGCGGCGACTCCATTTGGTCTTAAAGCCATGGAGAGTTTACAAGAAATAAACCCCGATAAGGACAAAGCCAGTGATGCACAGATCATGTTTATGTGTCTGCATGCATCGGGACTTACATTAATTGCAACTTCTATCATTGGTTATCGTGCAGCCGCTGGGGCAACAAACCCAGCCGATGTAATGTTGCCTTGTATTATTACCTCTTTTATCGGGACAATTGCCGCTTTTTTAATTGTTGGTATTAAACAAAAAATTAATTTTAAAAGTGCTTCTTTGGTTGTTGGTTTGATGGTTATGATTGCGGCCATTGTTGGACTTTTATTTTACGTAAATAGTTTAGATTTAATTGGTAAAAACTTCTTTACATCAAATCTTTCAGGATTAATATTGTTTGCCATCATTGGATTTACTTTGGTTTTTTCGTTAAGACATGAGAAAAAATTTATTGAAGCAGAAACTACTGTTTTTGATGCATTTGTAGTAGGTGCAAATAATGGAGTTAAAACAGGAGTTACTATTTTTCCTTATGTTTTAGGGATGTTAGTAGCGATTTCATTATTTAGAAACAGTGGTTTATTTGAAATTATTAGCCATTGGATTGCATTCATTTTTTCGAATATGGGTGTGAGTAAAGAAATCACCGATGCGTTGCCAGTTGCTATGCTTCGTCCTTTTAGTTCTGCGGGTTCACGTGGATTCTTGATTGACTCGATGAATACTTTTGGAGCAGATTCTATGACTGGAAGATTGAGTAGTATTTTTCAATGTAGCGCCGAAAGTACTTTTTACGTAATTGCGGTTTACTTTGGTTCAGTTAATATAAAAAATACCCGTTACGCTTTAGGAACTATGCTTTTGGTTGATGTAATTTGTGTGATTACAGCTATATTTGTGGCGAGTTGGTTTTTTTAGTAAATAGCATTTAAATTAAAAATTATATAAATATAAAACAGTATGAGAATGAGTAAATACACAAAATACATTGCAATTGCACTAATGTTGCTTTTTTTAATTACGAGTCTATTAGCTTAAAAGTTAGTTGGTTAATATGAATAGAATTTACATTACGTTGTTTTTGTTGGCTCTGGTAAGTTGTAAAAAAGAACCAGCAACAGTAGGTCCAAAGTGGACTAAGGAAGACAAAAAAGAAATGACTGCAAAGCCAGCATTTAACAGGACTACCCCAAAAATCGATACGATACATATTTCTGGAAATGAAGAAATAGGCGTGAGTAACTATGTTTTAGCTTCTCTTTTGGATAAGAAAATTGATAAAGACAGTCTAATAACTGTTCAATACAGACTTGATTTTTTTACTAATAAAACAAAAGTAGGATCAGATAAGGTTACCATTGTTCCATTTACAGAAGGTTCAGGTTGGGGTGCGACATATGGTTTATCAGATGAAGATAATGCTGAGGTATCACCTTTTATCCATGTCAGTTTTGGTTATGAAGCTTGTGGATATAATCGCCAACACTTTTTGTTTTATCTTAAAAATAACAAGGTACAGCTTGTGCACGACTGGGATTCTATGAGTGACGGTGGTTGGGGAAGTTGGTTAGAATTTGGAGGAATAGATCCTAAAAATGAACCAGTTTCTTTTTATAGTAAAAGAGTTTCTTACGGTGGTAAAGAAGATGTTAATGATGAAGATATGGGAACCGTAGAACATTCTGATTCTATCGTGTTTCATCTAAAAAACAATAAATGGGAAAAACGATTGTTAACCCCAAAGGAAAAGGTGTACTGGAAAAAAGACATTACTTTTAATGAATTTTATCCTCAATTTGCAGAATAAAAAAAGCCTCGCACATTGCGAGGCTTTTCCGTTTTTAGTAAGCAACAATTTATTTCTTAACGAATTTCTTAACGATTCTTTTTCCGCCGTTATTTAATTCTATGATGTAAATACCAGTATTTAATCTGCTTACATCTATAGACGATCCGTTTAATTGACCTGAATTTACTTGTTGACCAAGATTATTTGTAATTCTGAAAGTAGCTCCATCGCTTTTTGCTAATGAAATATTCAATTCATTATCAACAGGATTTGGATATAAAGCAAAACTTGCATTATCATTAGTTTCTACTAATCCCGCAGTTACTTCTGGCGTTACAATTGGACCAGCAGCTGTAATGTTTACAGAGTAATCTTCTACTTGACCATAAGAGAAAGCCTCACAAGAAGTTGGGATTCCGTTGTATTTCATAGCAACTCTCAATCTTGTAGTTCCAAGAGTAGCTGAAGCTGGAATTGTGATTGTTCCAGTTACAGGAGTTGTTTTAGATGCAGCTTTTGTCCAAACAGTTTCACCTGAATCTGCAAAATCACCATCTTGGTTATAATCTATAAAAACTGCATATCCTTCATTGTAACTTGTAGAAGTCCAAACAGGAGTAATTGTAATTGTGTAAGCAGTTCCTGCGGCAGCATTTGTAGAAATAGCCGTATAGTTTTCGTAACCAGCTGTTCCTGTTGAGGTATTGCTGATTGTACCAAATACTACTTTACTGATTTTTTCGTCAGCTGTATTGTTTCCTTGTGATGCACAATAGCTTATTGTATTGGCTAATGTTGTTACACTTACAGTATTACTTGCAGGAGAAACATTTCCAGCAGCATCTTTAGCCTTTACACTAAAAGTATAAGCTGTTAAAGCAGTTAATCCAGTTACAGTATAGCTTGTAGTTGTAGATGAACCTTTAAGAGTTGTTCCTTGGTAGATATCGTATCCTGTAACAGCTACATTATCTGTTGCCGCAGTCCAAGTTAAATTGGTAGTTGATCCAGTTGTTCCAGAAGCTGCAAGAGCAGTTGGCGCAGTTGGCGCAATTGTATCTGTAGAACCTGAATAAGCAGCTCCAACACCTACAGCATAAAATGCATTAGTCGTAGCAATTACCTCTGCAGAACCAGCACCGTATAAATCGATAGCCGATTGTATTCCTGATGTTCTTGCATTTGCAAAAGTAGAATTTGCCGTTAAGTACACACTTTCTAAACGATAAGCGATTTTTGCAGCTTTATCAATTGTAATTCCTGTTACACTATAAGAACTTCCTATATCGTTTGTTCCTGTCTTACCTACAGACAAGATATAAAACCAATGGTTTAGTACACCAGAATTTGTATGAACACCACAATAATCATTGGATTGAGTAGGAGTTCCACAATTTATAACTTTCCAGTTAGTACCGCCATAAGTGTCAGGCTGACCTTCGGATTTAGGATTACTCATAGAACGTAAAGCTAGATGACCCGATCTTCTTTCGATATCTTCACCAACTAACCAAGTTGATTTTGTAGGTGCTGCAGCATATTCAATACAAGCACCCCAAATATCTGAGAAACCTTCATTCATAGCTCCAGATTCTTTTTGGTAAGCTAAGTTTGCTGTATAAGTACAAACTGCATGACCAATTTCGTGTCCTGCAACATCAATAGCAGTTAAGATGTCAAAATTAGTTCCGCTTCCGTCTCCATAAGTCATAACACTACCATCCCAATATGCATTATCGTATGCATTACTGTAATGTACATAGCTTTTTATGATGGCACCTGCATTATTAAAACTATTTCTACCATGCACGGTTGACCAATAGTCGTATGTTTTTTCAGCTCCCCAATGAGCATCAAGTGCACCATTGTCTTTATTAGCATTTGCATATTCAGCAGCTGTCCAGTTATTATCAGCATCTGTAAAATTTACAGCAGCCGTATAACTAGTTCCTTTTTTCATATTATACGTGTTTATACCTAAACCTCTTGTTGCATCTGCCAGGATATAAGAAGACCCACTTAAAGTAGTTTGAATTACTTGCGTTCCACTATAACGTGTAGCTGCGTTTGCTGCAACAAAAGCCATTTTAGAACTAGCATCATTTTTTAGGTTCTTTGCATCGGCATTAGCAGATTTTGATTTACGTCCATGACTGTATTCTCCGAGATGCTTTATGGTTGCATTATAGAACAATATTTGACCGTTTTCTGCATCAATGTATAAATCCCCTCTACTTACCGGATTTGTTGCGTAAATGTCAAATTTATAGGCTAAACGAACCTTGTCCGTAGTTCTGTTAGTACCTTGATCTTCCATTGCGGGTAAAAATACCAGTTCGCCTTTTGGTTTTTCATAACCAATCGCTTTGGCATCTTGTGGATTTTCCCAAAGGTATTGTTGTGCACCAGTATAGCTAATTGCTCTATTAAGAGCATCTTGAGCGGATAGTTTTGGCGTAGTTTTTACTTTTTCGATGTTGTAATACTCCCCATTCATAGAGACAAGTTTTCCGTCTTTGGAATGTAAGGTGTAGTTGGCAAACTCTACTTTAATACCTTGTTCGTACAATTGAAATTTTTCGTGTGTGTAACCTTGTGGATCAGACTCAGTTTTGACCCTTGCAAAAGATTGATTTTCTTTCAATCCCAATTGATCTTTAAAGACTTTTTGAGAATCAGTACCTCTATAGGTTGATTGGTCACTAAAAGTGATTAAACTAGGTTGTCCATTTTCGGATACATTTTTTTGGCTTACACGTTTATCCGTTATTTGTGCAAATGCCGATAAGGAGAATGTGAGCACAACAGCGGTTGTTGTGGCAATTTTGGGTAATGTACTTTTCATAATCGATTTGGGGTTTAATGTTAATTTAATTATTAGTTTGTATAGCAATTAAAGCGTGTAGGTAAATACTTTAATTTGTTATAAAAATATAAACATTTTGTTAAATAAATTAACATAAATCCAAATAATCGATAAAATGCAACAATTGTTGTTAAATAATTATTAAATATTAACAAATTAAAAACAATCATCAGAAAAAACCTGTTTTTATTATTATATTATTGATTTGCAGTGTTTTGTTTGGTTCTTAACTCACTGACTTTGATTTAGTTGTAAAATATATGTGACCGCTAGGTAGAATAAGCTGTAACAGAAAAAAGGCTAACATTTTTTAAGTGTTAGCCTTTTGTGTGAATTATTTAAAAAGAAGCGTTAATCGATAATCATCTCCGGAATATTACCTTCAATTATCAAATTTGCTTCAGTTGAAGCAATAATATGTTCTACCGAAACTCCGGGTGCGCGTTCTAAAAGTTTAAACCCTTTAGGAGTTATTTCTAAAACAGCCAATTCGGTTACAACTTTCTTTACACAACCAACACCAGTTAATGGTAAGCTGCATTTTTTTAATATTTTAGATTCGCCAGCTTTGTTTACGTGCATCATGGCAACAATAATATTTTCGGCAGAAGCCACTAAATCCATTGCTCCACCCATTCCTTTTACCATTTTACCTGGGATTTTCCAGTTGGCAATATCTCCGTTTTCAGAAACTTCCATAGCACCAAGTATAGTTAAATCAACTTTTTGGCTACGAATCATTCCAAAACTAAGAGCCGAATCAAAGAAACTAGCTCCAGGAAGAGTTGTAATAGTTTGTTTTCCTGCATTAATAATATCAGCGTCTTCTTCTCCTTCAAAAGGAAAAGGTCCCATTCCCAGAACGCCGTTTTCGCTTTGAAATTCAACGTCGATTCCTTTTGGGATATAGTTTGCTACCAATGTTGGTATTCCGATACCTAAATTCACGAAATAACGGTCTTTAAGCTCTTGTGCAATTCGTTTTGCAATATCTTCTTTTGTTAACATATCTTTTTAATGTGTTAATTTTTTTAATGTGCCAATTAGTCAATTTGATAATTAGAAAATTTAAAACATTCTGTAGAGAATTATCTAATTGTCTTATTATCTCAATTATCTAATTTCTCTGTCTCACTGTGCGTTGCTCAATCCTCTTTTCAAATTTTTCTCCTTGAAAGATACGTTGTACCATGATTCCGGGAATATGAATTTGATTTGGATCTAATGTACCAACTGGAACTAGTTCTTCTACTTCGGCAATTGTTATTTTTGCTGCACCTGCCATACAAGAATTGAAATTTCTGGCTGTTCCTTTAAAGATAAGATTTCCAGCTTCGTCGCCTTTCCATGCTTTTACAATAGCGAAGTCAGCTTTGAAGGCATGTTCCATAATATGCATTTTTCCGTTGAACTCACGAACTTCTTTACCTTCGGCAACTTCGGTTCCGTAACCTGCAGGCGTGAAAAAAGCTGGTATTCCGGCTTGTGCGGCACGACAACGTTCGGCTAATGTTCCTTGCGGAATAAGTTCTACATCTAATTCTCCTGAAAGCATCTGACGTTCAAATTCGGCATTCTCACCTACATAAGAAGAAATCATTTTCTTGATTTGCTTTTTTTGCAATAATAATCCCAAACCAAAATCATCGACACCTGCATTATTAGAGATGCAAGTAAGACCTGAGTTTTCTGTTTTTACCAATTCGGCAATAGTGTTTTCTGGAATACCACATAAACCAAATCCGCCAAACATAATTGTCATGTCGTTTTTGATTCCCTGAATTGCTTCCTGAACTGAGTTGACTTTTTTACTAATCATATTATTTGTCTTGTATTGACGTATATTTTTGATAAAAATACCAATTTTAGATTAAATTATAACGATTTCGTAAAAAATAAATCTACAAGTAATTTGTCTGATATAATTTAACAACGATTGTGATTAACCGCAAAGGACGCTATCCCGACGCTTCGGGATACGCAATCCCGAAGCGTCGGGAGCAAAGTTTTTAAATCCTTTTAATCTGAGTAATCTGTGGCAAGGAAATTAAGTGCAAAGTTCACAAAGACAAAATCGCAAAGTTATTTTATAGATTAAGCTTTGTGCCCTTTGCGGTAAATCTTTTATTTCTTGGATTAATCTACAATCAATTTGTTCCAAAAAAAATCCTTTTGCATCTTCCGAAAAATCAGAAGTTACAAAAGGATATTAATTATTTTAAAAGCGAACTTAAACTACAGTTCGAATTCGTCTGTGTTTTGTTCAGTGTCTGTTGTGTCTTTTACTTTCGGTGCAGAATAACAATCTACTTTTATTTGAAGATTTGCAGGTCTTTCGAAATCAGATTTAGATACTTGTAAAGCAGGGTCAGCGTAACAAAGTTTCATGAAATAACCCCAAACAGGTAAGGCAGCAGTTGCACCTTGTCCGTAAGTAATACTTTTGAAACGTGCCGAACGATCTTCACAACCTACCCAAACACCAGTAACTAAGTTCGGAACCATTCCCATAAACCAACCATCAGATTGGTTTTGTGTTGTTCCTGTTTTACCAGCAATTGGATTTCGGAACATATATGGATATCCTGTCCAACGTTTATCACCGCTACCACCACCTTCAGTACGTAGTCGTGAACCCGAACCACTTTCGGTAACCCCTTGAAGAAGTTTAATTACAGCAAATGCGATATCTTTATTCAGTACATCGTGAGATTCTGGAATTGGCTCGTAAATTACTTCGCCACTTTTATTTTCAATTCGGTTTAAGAACTGTGGTTTTACATAAACACCTTGGTTTGCAAATGTGCTATAAGCAGCAACCATGTCTTCAACAGTAATTTCAACAGCACCTAATGCGATTGAAGGTTGTACCGGAATTTGAGATTTTACTCCCAATTTATGTGCTAGTTCAACTACAGCTTCTGGACCAACACGGTCAATTAATTTAGCCGAAACCGTATTAATAGAGTTTGCTAAACCTTGTTTTAAAGTAACCATTCCGCGGTATCTGTTATCCGAGTTTCTTGGTTCCCAGTCAGCAGTAACGTGATGACGTCCTTTATGAATCATAAATGGACCATCTAATATTGAATCACAAGGAGACATATTTAGTTGCTCAATTGCAGCTGCGTAAACAAATGGTTTAAATGTAGAACCTACTTGTCTTGCTCCCTGACCTACGTGATCGTATTGGAAGTATTTGTAATTAATTCCACCAACCCAAGCCTTAATGCTACCAGTTTGTGGTTCCATTGCCATTAAACCAGCTTGTAAGAAGTGCTTGTAATAACGAATAGAATCCAGAGGAGTCATAATTGTATCTCTTTCACCTTTCCAGGTAAACACAGTCATTTTTGTTTTCTCACTAAATGACTTTATGATTTCTTCATCGCTTTTATCGGCAGCTTTCATTACTGTCCAACGGTATGAAGATTTCATCGCTTGGTTTATAATTCGTTGCGTTTCGGCTTCAGAAATATTAACGAAAGGAGCATTTTTATTTGTTTTAGATTGTTGGAAAAACTCTTCTTGTAAGTTTTTCATGTGTGCAGCAACAGCTTCTTCAGCATGTAATTGCATTCTGGAATCGATAGTCGTGTATATTTTTAGACCATCTTTGTAGATGTTATATTCAGTACCGTCTGGTTTTTTATTTTCGGCTACCCATTTTTTCATGTAGTCACGTAAATATTCTCTAAAGTAAGTTGCAGTTCCTTCACGGTGACTTTCTAGTTTGAATTTCAATGAGATAGGAAGAGCCTGTAATTTGTTTTTTTGGTCGTTAGTAATCATACCCGCTTTTTCCATTTGCGAAAGCACAACATTACGACGGTTTTTAACTCCTTGCGGATTTCTTACCGGATTGTATAAACCTGAATTCTTGAACATTCCGACTAATATAGCCGATTCATCCATTGTTAAGTCTTTTGGTTCTTTAGAGAAATAAGTTTGAGCAGCAGAACTTACCCCAACCGAATAATTACCAAAATCATATACGTTGCAATACATTGCAATAATTTCATTCTTAGTATATTGTCTTTCTAAACGAATAGCGATAATCCATTCTTTTACTTTTTGTACAATTCTAAAAGGCAAAAATTTAGATCCTTCTCCGTGAAATAATTGTTTTGCTAATTGTTGTGTAAGCGTACTTGCACCTCCGCTAGTTCCTAAACTAGCAATAGCTCTTAAAGTTCCACGACCGTCAATTCCTGAATGTTCGTAAAAACGCTCATCTTCTGTTGCTACAAGTGCTTCAACCAAGCTTTTAGGTAAGTCAGAATATTTTAATTGTGATCTGTTTGTCTGGAAATATTTCCCGATAACAACTCCATCAGAAGAGATGATTTCGGTAGCTAAATTAGAATCTGGATTTTCTAAGTCTTCAAATGAAGGCATAGAACCAAAAATTCCCCATGAAGCAAATAAGAAAAAGGTAATAACACCTAATAAACCATAGCCAAAAATTTTCCAAAAGGTCTTTTTGTAATAATTGATGTCTTTATCAGTTTTTGTTGGATTGTTTTTTTTAGCAGCCATATAAATCTATTCTAATCTTTTTTTTCAATTCTAAAACCTACATCAGTTATTCCGTCAAGTTGTTGTACTCCAGGAACTTTTCCTGATTCTCTAACTGCTTGTTTGATATGAACTTTGTATTTTCCTTTAAACTTAACATCCTCTTTATAAAAGAGTTTGCTTTCTTTTATATCTGTAAATCCATTCCCCATTAAAGTTCCGTCTGGATGTGCCATTTGGTATTCAAGAGTATCTACTTTTGTAAATCCGCTTTGGGTTTCGATAGCAACAATTAAAAATATATTGTTGAAGGGAAAATTGTTGTTATCTCTCAAATTTACAAACAAATTGTATCGTTTGGTCGAATCTAATTCGGGTAAGTCGAAGGTTACAATGCTGTCTTTATGCCAAGCATCTCCAACAGATTTGTATTCATCAAATACTCTTTTTTTGTCGCATGAAAAAAGAAGTATAGCCACCAAAAGAAGAATCCCGCTATTTTTTATTCTCATTTTTTGTAATAATTATTGGTTTTCTAGGGCCAGCTGGTTTTTTATCGTTCGCAGCATTATTGTTTGGCTTATTGTTATTATTGTTTCCAGCTGGTTTATTGCCTTTTGGATTTTGATTCTTTGGTGCTTGATTGTTGGGAGCAGTTGCAGGAGCCGCAGCTGCAGCAACATTTTCGCCAATAGTTTTGCGTTTTTTAGCTGGTTTTTTCTTTCTTTTTGGTTGGTCAAAACGAGTTAAGCTTTCTTGACCCATAGCATTATTGAAGTCTTTTTCAGGTTCTTGAGTGATTTCTATTGCAAAATCTTCAAGTGAAGAAACTCTGTTTTTGAGTTTGTTTTCGGCTATGATTTCTTTTACCTGATCAATTTTTAAAACATGCCAGTTTGCGAAGTTATTGGTATAAGCAAACCACATTAATCCTTTAAAAATATCTTGTTTTTGGCAAATTGCATCGCCTTTTTCAGTAACTAATTTGGTATCGTAATCAGGAAAATCTTTAAGAGCATCCATGTAGGTGTCTAGCTCATAGTTTAAACAACATTTCAATTTTCCGCATTGTCCTGCTAGTTTTTGCGGATTCAACGATAATTGTTGGTATCGTGCTGCTGAGGTGTTCACACTTCTAAAATCGGTTAACCAAGTAGAGCAACACAATTCTCTTCCGCAAGAACCAATTCCTCCTAAACGCGCAGCTTCCTGACGGAAACCAACTTGTTTCATTTCGACTCTTGTACTGAATTCTTTAGCAAAATCTTTGATTAAAAGTCTAAAATCGACTCTGTCATTTGCAGTATAATAAAAAGTAGCTTTTGAGCCATCTCCTTGAAATTCAATATCCGAAATTTTCATTTCTAGTTTTTGAGCTATCGCTAATTCACGAGCGCGAACTTTCATCGGCTCTTCTTTTTCGCGGGCTGCCGACCAAATATCGATATCTTTTTGAGAGGCTTTACGGTAAATTTTAGGAACTTCATTGCTAGTAGGACTAACTCCTTTTTTCTTCATTTGAATTTTTACTAATTCGCCTGTAAGAGTTACAATTCCTATGTCATGTCCTGGAGATGCTACTGTTGCAACGATATCTCCAATACTTAATGTTAATTTATCTGAGTTTCTAAAAAATTCTTTTCTACCGTTCTTAAAACGTACTTCAACACAATCAAAAGGAGCTTCTCCGTTAGGCAAACTCATATTCGAAAGCCAGTCAAAAACCGTTAATTTATTGCAGCTATCGGTGCCGCAAGTCCCATTATTTTTACAACCCTTAGGTGCGCCACCATCAGAAGTTGAACAACTTGTACATGCCATAATTTTATATGTAGTGTCGCAATAAATGCAACTTAAGTTCTTAAAAAAGATTAATGTGTAAAGATAGTATTTTTTTTAGTTTGCTTTTTAATGGATTAACACTAATGCTACGTTAAATACAAAAGACAGTCGTGTTTAAGAGAAAATTAGTGGTTTTTATGATAGTATGAAACTGGATTTATCAAGAAAATTCGTTTGTTATTTATTTATCTTGCTTAAAAGGACTTATAGTTTGATGGTGGTTTTTTTGAACAAAAAACTATTCTGATTATTCTTAAAAAAAATATTTAAGCTTATATTTGGTTTGTATTTATAGGTTTTATATTAAAAACTTAGCTTTTAGTGTTGGTTAAAAAACAAACAAAATATCCCTCATTGGCACGAATTATTAGTTACTGGAATGCAAATTATTATTTTGCTGTTGAGCTCATTGTCAATATTTTCAAAAATTATCAATCTTTTTATATTATTTAGAACAAAAACCATGAACAAATTATTTTACGTTTTATTCGCAATCCCTTTTTTTATTAGTTGTACGAATAAAAAGCCTTTAGATCAAAAAAACATAAATTCAGTTAAAAAAGACACAACTATTGCTAGCGCTGTAGCTGTGGAAACACAAAAAGTGTCTGATTTAGATATATATAATGTTAATTCAATTTTTGGCGAAAAAGATACTATTGCGCTAATATCCTTGTCTGATAAATATCAATTAAGCGAACATAAGGATTCTCTTGCTATTCCTGATGTTAAAAAATTAGGAGAAAAAGAGGCTCAATATCTAGTGTTGAATTCGACATATAGAAACAGAATGCTATCTAAAATGAAAATTTCAGAAAAAGATAGTGTTTATGTTTACGATTATGCCACCAATATTGTCAATGCATTTTCTGTGAAATCTCTACAAGTAGTCGCTGCTATAAATGTATACGGGGCAGATTGGCCTTATTCACAAGACGATTATATGATTGGATTTGGACTAGATCCCAAATTACTAAAAGGATTCGATTCCTATTATTTGAATACTTTGGTTTGCATTGGTTCAAAGAATCCTTTTGCAATGAAGCAATTGAAAGCTATAAAGTGGAAAGAAACAACAATTGCTAAGGTGCCTGTTGTAGCTATAAATCCAGAATATAATGATTTGATAAAAATGACAAGTAAAAAAACGGCTTATAGTTATAAATCAAACGGATTTGAATACTTTTTACAGGATTATATAAATGAAGAAACAGTATTGTTGAGAAGGTTGATTGTTAAAGAGGAAAAAACAAACAAGATCGTTTGTGATAAGTATTACCGTGAGAGTGAAGGTGGCTCGTTTGCACAATTAAACGATAATAGTGAGGATAAAGAAGTTAATCAATGGACTGGTAAACTGTTTAAGAACAAACCAGAGGTAGTTTTTGGTTTTGTATACGTTTCTTTTGGTTGCCCAGGGATCTCATTCTTAGATAATAATGAACCTGATGTTTTTTTAAATTGTGATAACAGACACTAATTTAATCTTATAAAAAAAAGCCCTATTCTATATCAAATAGAATAGGGTTTTCTTTTAGGTTTCCTTTATTATGATGATTTTTATTGGACAATCTACTTGATTTAAAGGGATTTTAATTACTCGAATTATGCTGCTCATTTGATTAAAAGTGAATACTTTTATAGATGAAATTATTTCAAATTACATAAACATTCAATATCATACGGCCTTAATGAAATATTTATTCTTGCTCTTTTTGTTTACTTGTAGCGTTACTTTTTCGCAAACAGAAACAGATTCTATTCCGTACAATCTTATGTTTAAAGTTAATTATGCTCCAGAGTCTCTAAGTATGGAAGATATTGACTTTAGTAAAGAAAAGCCCGAATGCATATTCGAACTTAAAGGAAAAACACCTTTAAAATATTCTTTCCGTTTACAAAATGACTCCATTGCATCCCTTTATCAATTTAAAAATAACAAATTAGAACTTCAGGAAAATGTCCATTATCAGCCATTCTTTTGGCATTTTGATAAGGATATGCTTTTCTCAAATTTTAAAATAGTTGATTTTGATAACGATGGAGACGAGGATTTACTGTGCTGGGTATTCTCTAATGTAAATGGTAATGAATGGACCATCATTTTTATAAATGACCAAACGCAACAAAAACTGGTTAGATTATATAATACTGCTGATGAAACTGATATTTGGGACAAGCCTAGATTTGATAAAGAAACAAATACGATACATACGGAACTTTACGGAAGTGCTTTTGGAACTTCTGCGGAAAGTAGTTATAAATTACAAAATGAGCTTACTGTTATTCCACTAACAAAACATTTTCAGAACAGAATAGGTAAGCATATGCATGATTATGTATATATGGGAAGAAATGGTAAATGGAAGTTAAAATCTAAAAATAGAATAAAGCAATAAAATGAAACAAGTTATAATTCTGATCCTTTATTTATTATGCAATACAGTTGCATTAAATGCACAAAGTGCCGATATTAAACAGATTGAGAAGGGTATAAAACTCCAAGCGATGGAGGGGAAATATCAAAAAAAACCGGTAGACCTGAATAACGATGGGCAAACTGATATTATATATACTTACCAATGTGGAGAACCTAAATGTGTAGAAGTGTATGTAAATATAGGTGGCACATATAAAAAAGTGATAAGCGAACCATTCGGAAATAGTAAGTTGGATGAAACCACAAGCAAAAAACAATTGCAATTGATATTATATCATTGCTGCGGAGAAAGTCCCTATGAGTCCAGACGTTTATTTGGTTTTGGTAAAAATGCTGCGTTAGTAGAAGAAAACTATGTATTAACAAATGATGAATATGTTGAAGAAAAGAATGCAATGTTACTTCCTTCAGTTTATTTAGCTACACCACGTTTTGTAAGCAATACTATAGATAATTATAACGTACGTTATTCTCCAACAATAAAAGAAACAGGCAAAAAAGGAGTCGACGATTTTGTTTTTACTTGTGAAGAAGGCACAAATATTATAGCAAAATTAAAACAAAAGTCAACTATTAAAGTACTTGCAGAGAAAGTTGAAGCGGTGCGTACCTGGCTTTTTGTAGAAATAGAAAAGACTGCCATTGCTGGCGAATGTAATCCTGTTAATTTTGATTTTAAAGACCAAAAATTGCGAGGCTGGATAAGTGGTAAATTTACTGAGAACATTGCCAAGAAATAAATTGCAAAATCATTAATACATAAAAAAAGGAACTTTATCTGCATTGGTAAATACTAAGTTTTTAAAAGGTATAAAAGAATAACGGACTAGAAATAAATTTAAAGAGCCACAATTTGTGGCTCTTTAAATTTATAATTAAGTAAAATACACTATGTTTCCTTAACCGTAATAATCTTTACAGGACAGGCCTTTGCTGCAAGTTCACAACTTTCGACCATGGCATGATTAGGCGATTTTAGAGTAAAAAAACCTTTTGCATTTACGGAATGAATCAAAACTGATTTTCCATCTTTTTTTGACATCTGAAAATGTACCGGATCCATTTCGACGCAATAATTACAGCCGATGCATTTGTCTCTTTGTAAAGTAATAATAACCATTACGCCTCTACAATTTTATATAATTTATCAGACATTCTGATTCTGAAAGGCAATTTGAAGGTACAATCATCTCCTTTTGTAGCTTTATCGGCTACAATGTCGTTTACGTACATTTCTTCTATTACCATTTCCTGAGCTCCGGTACTTGGGCCAGTTACCAGAATTCTATCTCCAACCTTAATATCGTAAGCTTCTATTTTAAACTGTCCAACGTCTACTTTAGGGAAGTAATGTGTTCCTTTACCCACATACACTTTCTTTTGTGTTGCTGCAGATCCAGGAATATCACTCCATTCTCCTAATTCTTGCCCAAGATAATATCCTGACCAAAAACCACGATTGTAAACGGTGTTCAACGCTTCCATCCAAACAGCGATTTTTTCTTTAGAGAAAGTTTTATCGTAGTAAGAATCTATTGCTTCACGATAGGTTTTTATTACCGTTGCTACATATTCGGGAGCACGACCACGACCTTCTATTTTAAGAACCTGAATTCCAGAATCGATTACCTGATCAAGAAAATCTAGCGTACACAAATCTTTTGGGGACATAAGATATTCATTATCAACTTCGATTTCAAAACCTGTTTCCTGATCTATAACAGTATATTTTTTACGACAGTTTTGCTTGCAAGCACCGCGATTTGCCGATGAGTTATGAGAGTGTAAACTCAAATAACATTTTCCCGAAACAGCCATACATAAAGCACCATGTCCGAAGATTTCGATTTCGACTAAATTTCCGTTTGGTCCTTTTATTTGCTCTTTCTCAATTTGTTCTGTGATACTTTTTACTTGGCGTAAGCTTAATTCACGACTTAAAACCATTGTATCTGCAAACAAGCTGTAGAATTTTATGGTTTCGATATTAGTTACATTCAATTGAGTTGAAATATGTACTTCCATACCAATTGTTCTTGCCATTGCAATTACGGCTTGGTCAGATGCGATTACGGCTGTGATATTGGCTTCTTTGGCTTTGTTAAGCAATGTTTTTACAACCGATAAATCGTGATCGTAAATAATCGTATTCAAAGTAAGATAGCTTCGTACATTTTTGGTAGCACAACGATTAGCAATTTCTTGCAAATCATCCATAGTGAAATTCACGGTAGAGCGTGCTCTCATGTTGAGTTGTTCTACACCAAAATAAATAGAATCGGCACCATTATCTAGTGCAGCCTGAAGTGACTCAAAGCTCCCTGCAGGAGCCATAAGTTCAATTTTATTATTTGTTGTCATGATGTTAGTCTAAAATTTTATAGATTTTATCAGACAATCTAATTCTGAAGGGAACTTCAAAAGTAACTCTATCGCCAATTTTAGCAGTAGTAGCAGCTATTTCATTAACAATCATTTTTTCTAAAACCAATTCCTGATTTCCAGTAGTTGGTCCAGAGATTAAGATTGTATCACCAGCATTCAACTCTTGATTTTCGATAGTAAAAAGACCAACTTGAGCTTTCACATAATAATGTTCTGCTTTACCAAGAAGTACTTTCTTTACTTTTATTTTTTGACGAATATCGACTGATTTCTCGGCTGTAGCCAAAGAAGTATTAGCTAGTTCACCAGAATGTTTGAATTTCAAACTATCCGATTTTCCTTTTCTAAAAACCTTATTTCCAACTTGTTTTCCAGTTCTTAATCGAACCTGATCAACTAGTGGCATGTGTATAATGTCTAGACATTCTGTAGAGCAACAGTTTTCCATTGCAGTTTTACAATCATCACACTGAATAAACAATAAATGACATCCGTCATTCTCGCAATTGGTGTGATTGTCGCAAGGTTTCCCACATTGGTGACATTGCGAAATGATATCTTCGGTGATTCTTTCGCCTAGACGATTATCAAATACAAAGTTTTTCCCGATAAATTTACTTTCTATACCCTCAGCTTCAATTTGTTTAGCGTAATTAATAATTCCACCTTCTAATTGATACACATTTTTAAAACCTTGATGCTTAAAATAAGCACTTGCTTTTTCACAACGAATTCCACCTGTGCAATACATTACCAGGTTTTTATCTTCTTTATGATTCTTAAGTTGATCGTTAATTATTGGTAAACTTTCTCTAAAAGTTTCTACATCAGGAGTAATTGCTCCTTTAAAATGTCCCACTTCACTTTCGTAGTGATTTCTAAAATCAACAACAATAGTATTTGGGTCATCAAGGATTTCATTGAATTCTGCGGCTTTCAGGTGAACGCCTATATCAGTTACATCAAAAGTTTCGTCGTTTAAACCGTCAGCGACAATTTTGTGACGAACTTTAATGGTAAGTTTTAAAAATGAATGGTCATCATGTTCTACAGCTTCATTCAATCGTATGCCTTTCATGAAATCATAGATTTCAAGAGTTTCTCTAAAAGCCTCCAAATTTTCGGCAGGAATACTCATCTGAGCATTTATACCTTCGTTGGCAACGTAAATTCGGCCTAAAGCATCAAGCTTATTCCAGGCTACAAATAAATCATCGCGAAATTTTTTGGGATCTTGAATTTTGGCATACGCATAGAAAGACAACGTTAGTCGTTGTTTACCGGCATCATCAATCATGATGGCTCTTTCTTCTGCGCTCAAAGTGTTATACAGTTGCATGCTATAAACAGTTTTAAGTTAAGAAATTATTTTTTTGAAAGTGCAAAAGTAAGGAAAAAGGTTCAAAGTTGCAAAGGCTTGAAGTAACAAAGGTTCTGAGATACTAAGTTACCAAGGTTTTAAGTTTTTAAACGGGACTTAACAAAAACAAAAAAGCACTAAATTAATAGTGCTTTTTAATCTTTGTACCTCTGTACCTTTGCTTCTTTGAACCTAACTAGCAGAACTCATTAAAAGCATCTTGTAAATTCTCAGCAATTAATTCAGCTGGGCGACCTTCGATATGGTGACGCTCTAACATGTGAACTAATTCTCCGTTTTTAAACAAAGCCATACTTGGCGATGATGGAGGGAAAGGGAACATATGTTGTCTTGCTGCATCTACAGCTTCTTTATCAACACCTGCAAAAACAGTAATTAAGTGGTCTGGTTTTTTAGCACCATCTAAACTCATTTTTGCTCCTGGACGTGCGTTTCTTGCTGCACAACCACATACAGAGTTTACAACTACTAATGTTGTTCCTTCTGATTTGATTGCGTTATCAACTTCTGCTGCACTATGTAAATCTTGAAAACCTGCTGATGTTAATTCAGCTTGCATTGGTTTTACCATTTCTTCTGGATACATATTTTTTATTTTTTAGTTTAACTTTAAGAATTGCAAAGTTACAAAGTTTAAAAACAAGAACTTTAATTCCGGTATAAAGTTTTGTTATAGTTTAGTATTTGTTTTTAAATCAAATCATATAGTATAACATTATTCGAAGTTTTTCTTATTTTGTGGGTTTACAGATAGATAAGATAAAGTTGCTGTTTTATTTTTTATCAGGAAATTGATAATTGTATTGTTTCAAGCGACCATTTATACTTTCTGTTTTATGTTTAGTTGTTAAAATGGTTGACTTATTTTTCTCGGGAACTTCAAAGGTTGAAAGATAACTGCTTAGATATTTTTTGAGCATTTGTATGCTGTCAATTTCAACCGAGTAAACTATTCTTTTCCCTTCATTTTTTATCATTACAAGATTTGCTTTCTTTAACTCTAATAAATGTTTGGATATTGTTGATTGTGCCAACGGAATTAATTCGACGATTTCACCGCAAGTTCTGTTGTTTTTTTTCCAGAGCAGGGTCATAATCTGAATTCGCGTAGGATGTCCAAGTGCTTTGCAAATTTCCCCTACTACTTTTGTCTCGATATCAAAGTTTAAGTGTTTAGTAACTCCCATAAATTTGCCAATTAATTTACTATCGTTATTGTACGATTACATTAAATGTACATTAGTCTTAATTGTAAAGTTACAAAGTTTAAAAGTAAGAATTTTAATTCCTGAATAAAGTTTTTGTAATAGTTTAAAGTTTGTTTTTAAACTAAATACAATACTATATTCTCTTCTACTTTGTGGCTTTTCAATGGGAGAAATCAAGGATATCTACATTGCTTGTTTTATTATTTTATCAGGAAATTGATAGTTGTATTGTTTGAAATGGCTATTTCTACCTCTTGGTTTACGTTTAGTTGTTAAAACGGTAGCCTTGTTTTGTTCAGAAAGTTCAATGGTCGAAAGATAACTGGTCAAATACATTTTAAGCATTTGAATGTTTTCAACTTCAATAGAATAAATTGTTTTTTTTCCTTCGTTTGTTACAATTACAAGATTAGCTTTTTTTAATTCTAATAAATGTTTGGATATAGTTGATTGTGCCAGCGGAATTAATTCAACAATTTCACCACAAGTCCTGTTATTTCTTTTCCATAACAAGGTCATAATTTGTATTCGCGTAGGATGTCCCAGTGCTTTACAAATTTTCCCTATTGCTTTAGTTTCTATATCAAAATTTAAGTGTTTAGTAACTCCCATAATTTTCCAATTTATTCATTATCGTGAATGAACGATTACATTAGATCTACATTATTATAGTAGATTTTCTTACTCCTTATTTTTCTCTTTATTTCGGTTTGCTTACTATCACTAGTGGTTAAACCTTAGTTTTCTTCAATAATGAATTGAAGATTATTTAGAATTTGCAAAGTTAAATACGAAGAAGTCTTCCTAATCGCCTCAATAAAACCTTATAACAAAAGAATAAGACATTTTTTAGTTGTAGAATAAACCTCAGTTCTCAAGGCATCCACTACTTTTTTCGATAAAAGGATATTCTTGTAATTTCTATAGAAAAGTAGTCAGAGTATCAAATCAACAGATAAATCTAGAATTATTTTTAAGTCGTATTGGGATAAAAAAAATCTGCAAAGTAGAGAGACTTTGCAGATAGTAGAGTTTTGTTGGTTAAGTATTATTTGGTAAACTTTACCTGATACGGATAGGTTTCGTAAATAGTATTGTCCTCATTAAGCGTAAATCCTTTAGCAGCATCTTCTCTTGCCGAAGCTGCCAAGGTTGTAATTTCTTCTTTTGACTTGCCTAATTTAAACAAACAAATTGCTTTGTAATATTTTGCATCCGAAAACTGTGGGTAAATTTTTAAAGCTTTATCAAAAATAGCAATTGCTTCATCCCATTTTTTGAGTTCATATTTGGCTATTCCTTGGTAAAAATAAGCGGTGGGATGTTCTAGTTGTTGTCTGTTTTTATAGATATCATTTACATAATCGTCAAAAAGTTTTTCTGCTTTATCATATTCGTTAAGTTGCAAATAGCAAAGCCCGATATAAAAACTATAGGGATGATCCATTCTATATCCGTTTCCGTAAAGTTTAATAGATTCTTCTAAATCCTGGATCGCTTCTTTGTAGTTTTTTACGAAAACACATTTCATAAAACCTCTATATGGCAACCATTCTTGCTTATCGTATAAAACAGCTTTGTCTAGAAAAGGCATTCCAACTTCATATTTTTTACATTTAAAATAAGGCATTGCTTTTTGTTGCCACAAATAGGCTATTGTATTGTCTTTTTTTAAGCCTTCATCAATACAATTTTGCCACTCCGACATTTGAAAAGTGTAATTGTATTTGTAAGCACAACTATCTAGATATTGTTTAACGATAGCTTCCTGAGCCTTGTTTTTGGGCATTTGACCAAAGGAAAGAATTGTAGTAAAAAAACAGCAACCTAAAATAATGTTTCTCAAAAGGTAAGATTTAAAGTTAGTATTTATTTGAAAGAAAAATCACTCTAAATAACGCTTTTATAAATGGCATTTTTGGGCACTTTAAAATAACTTTAACATCTTCGATTAAGTTAGTTTCTTCGTCTAAAAACTTAAAAATCAATGCAGAATTTCCTTTCTGAAACATATCCGAAAAAATAGAGCTTCCCAGTTCATTGTTTCTGTCAAGGATATCCAATAAAAGCAAATCATAAAACCAGAATTTACTTTTTTTATGAAATTTCCGGAAATCAGTTTGAGTTTCAAGAAATGATATTAATTGTGTTGACTTTTTATCAGACTTTTTAAAAGTATATCCTGTACTTGCTTTGGTCCAGCCACCAGCCGTACCGATATTCAGTACTCGATTGGTGTTTCTTTTCCAGAAAGGATAACAAGTCATCGGAATGCTTCCTTGTTCCTTTTCGATTATTTCATAATCCTGAATACCTAGGTTTTGGATATAGTTTTTAATCTCCGATTCGTATTCTTGCTTTTCTAAAAGAGAATGCGAAAACAAAGTATATTCTATCAAAGCTTCGGTCGTAGATGTTGGTAAAACATACATAAAGCGAGTGTTTCCTTTTTGAGCAACCGAAAAATCCATGAAGGTAACTTGTTCCGAATTAAAAACAGCTTGGTTACTTTTGATAAACCATCCGATAAAATGCTGTTGTAAAACGGGATATTTTTGTTGACTTTCGACCAATGCTTTGTTGTAAATACTATTTAAAAGCTGGTTACAGGTGAAAGTATTTGTAGAAGTTGCGACAAAAACATGAGTTTCAAGTTCGTTAATGTCGGTTACTTTGTCGTTTAGGAAAGTGATGTTTTCTTGTTTTTCAATTAGTTTAAAAACAGAATTGTAAAAATCCAAACTACGAATTTGATTGTATTGATAGGGCTTTAACTCTAAATCGCGTTTAAAGTTTTCATTGGCAAATAATGCTAAATCCCATTTTTTTGAAATAGCGCTTTCCCAAGTTGATTCCTCTTTCTCCCAAAAACACCAAGTTCGATCATTGGTTTTCTTAGTGTCTTCATCAATTAGCAAAATAGATTTTCCGGTATACTTCCCAGACAACACCATTTTATAAACCGTCATCATTGCTGATAAACCAGTTCCTGTAAAAATGTAATCGTAATGCTTCATGTTGTGGAAAATCTATTTTTATCAAAAATAGGTAATTTTATTAAACTTATTATTTCCCAAGCTTGTCCTTCTGATAAAGGAAGTAGCTTGATAATCTTTATAGAGAAATTGAACCACAACATTTATCAAACTTTTTAATCTGTACAATCTGTGGCAAAAAAAATTAACCGCAAAGAACGCAAGGCTTTTACGCAATCCTGAAGCGCATTGTGATTAAGTTAAGAAAAACAGCTGCAATAATGTGCCAAATAAATCTCACGCAAAGTCGCAAAGTCGCCAAGTTTACACCTAAAACCTTTGCGACTTTGCGCGAAAATAATTAACCATAATTAGTTCAAAAGGGCTTAACTTAATGACATTGCCTGAAATGTCGGAAGTAAAGTTTAAAAATCCGTTTTAATCAGCGTCTTTACTTTAGTAAATCCGTTTCATCTGCGTTCCCTTATAGACAATTATAGTATGTAAAATAGAGTAAATACTCAATCTTTGAGTTTCGCTAAAATCAATTCAAAATCTTTAGTATTGCGATAACTTGTATCTTGAAAAATGATTTCGTTTTCGGGATTTAAAACACAAATAATAGGGTACGTTATTTGATTTTTTACTGTTCCTAATTGAATTGCCAATTCATTAACTCCGCTTGAATTTCCGTTTGGATTATAGTTGAAGGTTTGATTATTAAAACGGATTGTTTTTTTTTCTTCAGCATTAAAATCAACAAAATAGAATTCGGCGTTGAGTTGCGCTATTATTGTTTTGTTCTTGAAAGTTGAATTTTTCATTGCCTGACAATATTTGCACCAATCGGTATGGATAAAAACAATGACTTTCCGTTTCTGGATTTGCTGTAAACTATCTATTTGCTCAAACGGATAGGAGCGTAGTTGAGCAAAACCTGTTGAGGTAATTGCTAAGAAGAAAAGAAATAGAATGAGCTTTTTCATTTGGTTTTTGCTAGTGATAAAGGGAACGCGGATAAAACGGATTCGCTCAGGCGAAAACGCGGATAAAAACGGATTTTTTATTGTTTTTTGAAATCCTTTTAATCTTTATAATCTGTGGCTTAAAAAAGAACGCTGATAGCATAGTTTTTTTAATGTTTTGAAATCCGTTTTTATCCGCGTTTTTACTTTTGTAAATCCGCGTCATCAGCGTCCTTTTTTCGCTACTAACTTCTTTTAATGTGTGCAATCTGTAGCTTAAATTATTCTTTATTTCAAGTTATAACGTAAACCGAAGAAACCTCGTATTCCTTGGTTTGGTCCGTAAACATAAGTTGTGTCAAATGTTAAGCCATATGGATTGCTTGGCGTTACAAGTACAGTTCCGTTTGGTGTGTATTCTACTTTTTTGTCAAATGGATCATTGGTTCTAGAAATCAAGAACGGATTGTTTCGCTTTGGTGTAAAGTTAAGTAGGTTTTTAATTCCTGCATATAATTCAAAATTTCTCCAACCTGTATACGTAAACTGGATGTTTTGTAAACTATACCATGGCGAGTTCGGACTTCTAGGGTCGGTATCGCTTAACAATGGTAATTTCATCGGACTGTATAGATTTCCAGTATAATCTATTGCTAAATCAATCGGATCAATTTTATACGAAATGCTCCAAGTTGCTGTGAATTTCTCCGTTAGATATGGTCTTTGTCGAGTTCCATCTTCTACATTGGAAACATCCATAATCGTTGCGCCAGTAATTATTTTTAATCCGTTAGTAAAGTTCACATCAATGTTTGTGCTGATTCCCTGGCTTATCGCATAACCATTAATATTGTCATAAATGATTTTGTTTGGGTCAGTTACATAATCTGAAACGATCTTATTGCTAAATCGGGTATAAAAGGCTGTAGTTTCTATTCCTACGAATGTTCCGCTCGGGAAGTATATTTTTTTGATGTAGTTTAAATTGGCATTAACAGATTTTTCAGGATTCAGATTGTTTGCAATAACAACTTCTCGTGAACCTGTTAAAGCGGCGTGATCTTCTGTAAATAAATTCACAACTCTATAACCCGTTCCGGCGTTAAAACGGAGGATATTATTGTCGTTGAATTTTAGCTTATAAGCAAATCTTGGAGTGATGATATTCCCGTGAATAGAGTTGTAATCGTATCGAAGCCCTAATAGGATTTTGTTTTTTTCATTGAGCGTTATTTCGTCTTGCAAGAAAATACCAGGCAGCCATGTTTTCTCAGGGTTATTCTGTCCTTGTAGGGATGTCGAAGTTGTATTATCGTCGTAATAAGTGTAACGAGAAGCAATCCCGGCAAGTAAATCGTTACTTCCAATTTTCTTGTCCCAGGTAAGTTGAGCAAAACCTATTTTTTGATTTGCAATATACGATGTAGTTCCGTAGCGACTATCTTGGTAATGTACGTTACCAGAAAAAGAGAATACTAGTTTTTCTTCCGTTGGTAACTGGTAACTTCCTATAAGTTCACCTCGTTTCGTGTAAATACTCTCACCATAAATTTCGTCGCCACCACGATATTTTTTCTCCCAGCGTACATCTCCTCCCCAGCGATCTTCATACATTCCGCGTGCGGCAATGGTAAAAAGCCTGTTTTCTTTTCTTTTAAAAGTCCATTTTTGAAATATCGAAATACGATCTTGCAATGTAACATCAGTAAAACCATCATTGTCATTATCGATTCTTTGGTTATAGTTAAAATAGTTAACCCCTAATAATGCGGTTGCTTTTTTACCCACGTCAAATTTTACTCCCAAATCTACATTTGTTTCTAACCAACTTGTAGTAAAAACATCGGCTGAGAAAGTCGGTGCGTTGGCTGCACTTTTGGTAATAATATTTATTAAACCACCTACAGCTTCACTTCCGTATAAAGAGGATGCAGGACCTTTTACAATTTCAATTCTTTCTACCAGTGAATTCGGAATACCCGATAATCCATAAACGGTCGATAAACTACTTACAATTGGCATTCCATCAATCATTACGGCTGTGTATGGACCTTCCAGACCATTTATATGAATATCTCCTGTGTTACAAACACCACAATTAAGCTGAGGTCGAACTCCATTTACGTTTTGCAAAGCTTCATAAATATTGGCGGTAGGATTTTTTTTGAAGAATACAGGTGAATAAACTTCTACAGGTACGGCACTCTCTAATCTTTTTACTGCTTTTAAAGTTCCTGAAATTACTACTTCGTTTAGTTCATTTTCATCATTAGATAATTCGAAATCTATTATAAGTGGTTGATTTTCTTTAACAGATATGTTTTTGATTATAGTTTGCAAGCCAAGCGATGAAATCTGAATCTTATAATTTCCTTGCGGAATACTCTCTAATTTGTAATTACCTAAACTATCGGTTTGGGTTTTATAATTTGTTTTTAATAATTGAACATTAGCTTGTGGGTTTTCCTGATTTTCAATAGATACTTTTCCTGAAATTGAAGTAGTATTTTGTGAAAATGAAACCTGAAGTATTGAAAACAGTAGCATTGTAAATAAATATTTCATTTTATGTAAATTATATTTTAGACAAATCTAAAAATTATATTCGACAAACAAAATTCTAATATAAGAAAAGTATAATTTCATATTAAAAAAGCGGTTCATTGTTAAAGATGAACCGCTTACTATCCCGATCGCAAACCAAAACAATCGGGATTCTAAAAAACAAAAATTAAAAAAATGAAACGTTTAATTAAAATCTTCCTCTATAATTTCTTTGTTTATCATTGCGCCAGCAACAGATCCTGAGGAAACGGCCAGAGCTAGAGAGCGTGCAAATGTGCTATTGTCGCCTGCGGCATAAATGCCAGGAATTGTTGTTTTTTGCAAAGCATCTACTTTTATTAAGCCTTGTTCGGTCATTTCGCAACCTAATTCTTGTGGTAAAAAGGAATGTTGATCAAAAGGAGGTTTGGCATAAAGTGCTTTAATTGCTGCTTTTGTACCGTTTTTAAAAACGATATTTATTAATTTACCTTCATTGTGCTCGAAATAATCAATTGGTTTTTCGACTATAGCAACATTATTCTTTTTAAGAATTTTGGTTTGTTCTTCGGTTAGAGCTGATGTACCGTTTGTGAATAAGGTTAAGCTTTTTGTCCAGTTAGAAATCATCTTTGTGAATTCATATCCAATAGCTTCGTTTGCAATAATGCCGGTTGTTTCATTTTTTACCTCATATCCGTGGCAATATGGACAATGTAATATTGAAATTCCCCAGCATTTTGCAAACCCATTTATCTCTGGAAATAAATCTCTTAACCCTGTTGTAAAAAGTAATTTTCGGGCAGTATATGTTTCTCCTTTTTCGGTTTCTATCTCAAAAGCATTTTTGCTTTTTGTAACTGTAGTTGCTTTAGCTTCTACGAAAGTTACTGTTGGGTATTTTAAAACTTGTTTTTTTGCTCTACTATTAATATCTGAGGGTTTCTTACCATCGAGGGTTATAAAATTGTGAGAATATGGCGTTTGTTGGTTGCAGGGTTTGCCGCTATCGATTATTAATACTTTTCGTAACGCGCGACCTAAAGCCATTGCTGCTGAAAACCCGGCATAACTGCCACCGATTATTATAACATCATATTTATTATTGTCTATCATAGTTTTATATTTATTGTTTATGAAAAACCTGTTAGGGACGACTAATTTTAACTCATAGGAACATAGATTTTGCACACACAAAAAAGGCGTTTCACTTGTTTTAACTGCACATAGCTAGCTATGTGAAAGAAATATATTTCTTTTTGATTTCTTTTATTTACACATAAAATCTATGTTCCTATGTGTTAAATAATTTTTTACAACCCGAATGAAGAGCTTATAGACGCTGTAATTGTACCCACCGGGCTATGAAAAGATTCTAGGTATAGGAAAAGGGTCTTTTTTTGAGAAACTTCCTTTTTGATAATCAATAATTTCATCTTCGGAGCAAAGGCACTTTTTAAGTTCTTTGGTGATTTTTTCTTCATTCATTTTTTGACCAATAAAAACAATCTCATTAAGTCGGTCGCCAAAATCTGAAGTCCAGCGTTCTTCGATTATATCCTGAAATTCTACAAAATTGTTATAAGACATGCGTTCGCCAAGCGGCATACTTGCCCACCAAACGCCAGCGCCCTCAGCTTTCATTGATCCACCAGCCTGACTCCAGTTTATGGCTTGCTCAGGACGAGATGCCATCCATAATAATCCCTTACTGCGAATTATATTTGAAGGGAAATCAGATTTAATAAAATGCCAAAACCGATGTGGGTGAAACGGCTTTGGGTCACGAAATACAAACGAACTTATTCCGTATTCTTCGGTTTCGGGTGTATGAATTCCTTCTAACTCTCTAATCCACCCTGCTGAGTTCTCGGCTTCTTCAAAATTGAATAATCCTGTATTTATAATCTCAGCCGGATTTACTTTGCCTAAAACGGAAGTAAGTATTTTGGCAACGGGATTTAGTTTCTGAATATAAGCTTTAAGTGTTTGTAGTGATTCAGGAGATATTAAATCTGTTTTGTTCAGGATAATAACATTGGCAAATTCTACCTGATCTACCAAAAGATTTACAATTGTTCGGTTATCGTTTTCTATATCAGATGCATTTCGTTCTTGTAATGTTTCGGCAGAACTAAAATCCTTGAAGAAGTTTAAACTATCTATAACCGTAACCATTGTATCGACATAACTAAACCGTGATAAATCGATATTTTCATCTTCATTTACAAAAGAGAACGTTTGTGCAACGGGAATGGGTTCGCTAATTCCGGTACTTTCGATAAGCAAATAATCAAAGCGATTTTCTTTGGCAAGCTTTTCAACTTCAATCATTAAATCTTCTCGTAAGGTGCAACAAATACATCCATTGCTCATTTCGACCAGTTTTTCTTCGGTGCGCGATAATGTGTGCTCATTTTTTACAAGTTGCGCATCAATATTTACTTCGCTCATATCATTAACAATCACAGCGACTTTTAGACCTTCTTTGTTGTGAAGAATGTGATTGAGCAAAGTTGTTTTTCCGGCTCCAAGAAATCCGCTTAATACAGTTACAGGTAGTTTTTTCATTGTTCTGTTTTTTTATGGCTTCTGTAATTTAAAAAATGGCCGATTATCATTCCGATTCCCCCAATAAAGATTAAATTGGAATGTACATCTAGTACTATTTCTATGAGAATGCTTATAAAAATGAGGGTTAAAGACAGAATAAGGATACTACTTACCAAAAGATTGGATTTCTTTATTATTTTTACAACAGCAAAGAATCCTATTGAAACAAATAATAAATCGATTAAGGGATTGTGACTAAGTCCTAAAGGAAGGATTGTAATGACAGGGAAAATTAAGCAATGTATCAGGCAAATAGATGCGCTCGAAATTCCTAATAAGTCCCAATTAAAGGTTGTTTTTGTTTTCATTATCTTGTATATTTGCTTAATGCAATAATGTTGCAAATATAGAAAATTATTTTAAATGCAACTATGTTGCGTTAATATTTTACATATGAAAGTTACCCGTAATACCGCGGCTAAGGGAGCCATTTTAGAATTAATTACCAATTCAGATTCGGCTTTGTCCCATTCAGAGATTCATAAACTTACTCAGGATTTATGTGATCGTGTTACCATTTATAGAATTTTAGACCGATTGGTGAATGAAGATGTTATTCATAAAATCGTGAATCTTGATGGTACTATTAAGTATGCCAAATGTCATCATGCAAACCATGTGCATATTCATAATCATGTACATTTTAGTTGTGAAAAATGCTTAAAGGTTACTTGTATGGAAAACGTGCAGCCAAGCTATATAATCCCTCGTAATTACAAGGTCAATGATGTAAACTTTACTCTTTCGGGATTGTGTCCGAATTGTTTATAAAACTATTTAACATTTAGACAAGGCTAAAAAAAATATTTGAGCAATACTATTTTTGTATATATTTGCTTTAATAATTTTTATGAAATGTCTAAATCTCTCGAAGAAGTTAACCAATCGGTTCATACGCAAAATAAATCCTCTGTTTTTAGAAAAATATTAGCATTTTTTGGCCCGGCTTATTTGGTGAGTGTGGGTTATATGGATCCAGGAAACTGGGCGACTGATATTGCAGGAGGAAGTCAGTTTGGGTATGCCTTACTTTGGGTTTTGTTAATGAGTAATTTAATGGCTTTGTTGTTGCAAAGTCTTAGTGCCCGATTAGGAATCGTAACTCAACGCGATTTGGCACAAGCTTCGCGAGAAACCTATTCTAAATTCATTAATTATATATTATATATTCTTGCCGAAGTAGCTATTGCAGCCTGCGATCTTGCTGAGGTTTTAGGAATGGCAATTGGTATTAATTTATTATTTGACATTCCGCTTATCGAAGGAGTTTTAATAACTGTTCTTGATACTTTCTTATTGCTATTTCTTATCAATAAAGGAATCCGAAAAATGGAAGCTTTTATCATTGTACTTGTTGCAATAATTGGTTTTTCTTTTGTTTTCGAAATGATTTTTGCTGAGCCTGAACTAGATAAAGTATTATACGGATTGATTCCATCTTTACCAAATTCTGCGGCACTATACATTGCCATCGGAATTATCGGAGCTACGGTAATGCCACACAATTTATACCTGCATTCCTCATTGGTGCAAACCAGAAAGTTTGACCGAAGTCCAGCTGGAATCAAGCAAGCATTAAAATATAATCTTATCGATTCGACAATTGCACTTAATCTCGCGTTTTTTGTAAATGCAGCTATTTTGATTTTAGCCGCAGCAACTTTTCATCGTAACGGAATGTTTGAGGTAGCCGAGATTCAGGATGCACATAAGTTTTTAGAACCACTTTTAGGAACTAAGTGGGCGCCAATACTCTTTGCAGTAGCCTTAATTGCTGCAGGGCAAAGCTCTACAATAACAGGAACTTTAGCAGGGCAGATTGTTATGGAAGGGTATTTGAATCTTCGTATTCAGCCTTGGGTGCGACGTATTATAACACGTTTAATAGCGATTGTTCCGGCTGTAATCGTAATCTTGATTTATGGCGAGAGCGTCACGGGCAAATTATTGATTCTAAGTCAGGTAATCCTGAGTTTGCAATTGGGGTTTGCTATTATTCCGTTAATCCATTTTGTGAGTGATAAAACCAAGATGAAGGGATTTCATATTAGCCGATTAACTCAGGTTACGGCATGGATAATTGCCTCAATCATTGTTTCATTAAATGGGAAATTGGTTTTTGATGAAATAAGCGGTTGGTTAGCAGCTTCAGATAATCCTATTGTGCTTTGGCTTACCGTTGTTCCTCTGGCAATTGCTTTTCTGGTCCTGTTACTTTATATCGTTGTGAAACCATTTGTTGCCAAAGCAAAATCTAATATACAAAATCATTCGCCTCATAATCTTAGCTTGCATTTTTCTGTAAAAGAAACGTATAACAAAAAGAATATTGCCATTACAGTAGATTTCTCTAATGCTGATGAAGCTGCAATTAATAGCGCTTTTGAGTTGGGAGGAATAGATGCAAATTATACTTTAATTCACGTGGTCGAAACTGTTGGTGCACATATGTACGGTCAGAATGTAGATGATCATGAAACTACAATCGATGAAAAACTTTTGCTAGAATATAAAGAGATGCTCATGGTAAAAGGATTTAAGATTCATACCGAACTTGGATTTGGTAAACCAAACAATATCATCCCAATCATTGTAAACAAAGGGAGTTTTGATATTCTGGTAATGGGAACTCATGGACATACCGGGTTTAAAGATTTGATTTTTGGTACGACAGTCGACAAATTGCGTCACAAAATTTCGATACCTTTGTTTATTGTTAAAAAAAGTAAGTAAGGTGCTGAGTTGCTAAGATTCTAAGGTTTTCTTTAGATTCTTAAAAAAAACTCAGAACCTCATATTCTTAGAACCTTAGAACCTCAAAAAAATGACCTTCTCAGAAGAAAACTATCTTAAAGCCATTTATCATCTAACTACTTCTTCTGAAGCTGAGGTTAGTACGAATGCTATTGCCGAAATGATGGAAACAAAAGCCTCATCGGTAACAGATATGCTTAAAAAACTATCCGAAAAGGATTTAATAAATTATAAAAAATACCAAGGCGTTTCATTAACCGATAACGGGAAACTAGCGGCAAAGATGATTGTTCGTAAACACCGTTTGTGGGAAGTATTCCTGGTAGATAAACTTGATTTTTCCTGGGATGAAGTGCATGATATAGCCGAACAATTAGAACATATTAAATCGGAACAATTAATCAATAAATTGGATGATTTTCTTGGTAATCCAACCGAAGATCCACACGGAGATCCAATTCCAGATGCGCACGGTCGAATCATTAAAGTCGAAAAGCAATTACTTTCAGAACTTGTAGAGAAACAGGTTGGTATTTGCGTAGGCGTAAAAGATACTTCGTCAGAATTCTTACAATATTTAGACAAACAAGAAATTGCTTTAGGATCAAAAATCGAATGTGTATCAAAAGAAAGCTTCGATCAATCATTGAAAATCAAAGTAAATGATAAGGAATTGACGATTTCTAATAAAATTGCTTCGAATCTGTTTGTAAAGTTGGTTTAGGAGAGGTTCAAAGGAGCAGAGTGGCAAAGGCTCAAAGGTTCTGAGCGACAAAGGTTCAAAGGCTTGGTTTGCGCATAAAAACACACACATAAATAATTGAGTATAAACTCAATTTTACAAATAAAGCAACACCGTTGCATTGTAGTTCTAATCTAGAACAGCATCTACACACATAGCTCAATTACAGAGATTTCAATTTAAATAAAAATTCAAAAGGTTCAAAGATTGTCGAGTTTATACATAAACCGAGCAACCTTTGAACCTTTGTTTCTTAGTACCTCAGAACCTTAGAGCCTCAGTACCTTTCTCCTAGTGACATCCACAGTCATTTTCTCCGCAGTCACCCTTTTTCTTCTTAGGTTTCCAGAAAAACTTACGAATTAAAAATGCTATAGAAATGAATAAAATTCCGAATGCTATTATTTCCTGTATCATGATACATTATTTTAGTAATTGAAAAGCTATTAATGCAGTAATGTATGCGAAGCCTGTCATTAATACAAGCTGAACCATTGGCCATTTCCAAGAGTTTGTTTCTTTTTTGGTAATTGCAAGTGTACTTGCACACTGCAATGCAAAGGCATAAAAGAGTAATAATGAGATTCCTGAAGCAAAATTAAAGATTTTCTCACCCGTTTGAGGGTTGATTTCTTCCTGCATTTTACTTTTTATAGTAGCTTCATTATCGGTACCACCCACACTATAAATAGTTGCAAGTGTTCCCACAAATACTTCTCGGGCTGCAAATGAGCTTATGATTGCAATACCAATTTTCCAATCGTATCCTAAAGGTGATATCACTGGTTCGATGGTTTTCCCCATTAAACCGATATAAGAGTTTTCTATTTTTTGAGATGCAACAGCTTCTTCAAATTCAAAGTCGCTTAGAGGCTTCTCTTTGTGTCTTTCGGTTACGATAGCTTCAGCATCATTAAAGTTCTTTCCTGGTCCGTATGAGGCTAAAAACCATAAAATAACCGATATCGCCAAGATTATCTTTCCTGCACCAAAAACGAATGCTTTGGTTTTCTCAACAACATTAATGGCAACGTTCTTGAATAATGGCATTTTGTAGTTTGGCATTTCGACTACAAAATACGTTTTGGATTTTATTTTTAATATTTTATTTAAGATATAAGAAGACAAAATTGCCATCCCGAAACCTAAAAGATACAACAACATCAATGTTAAACCTTGCATATTCAGCACTCCAAAAACACGCTCGTCTGGTATTACCAATGAAATGATAATCGCATAAACTGGTAATCTGGCTGAACAAGTTGTAAATGGTGTTACAAGAATAGTGATCAATCGTTCTTTCCAGTTTTCGATATTACGAGTAGCCATAATTGCTGGAATTGCACAAGCAGTTCCCGAAATTAAAGGCACAACGCTTTTTCCTGATAATCCAAATTTACGCATGATTTTATCCATAAGGAAAACCACACGGCTCATATAACCACTTTCTTCGAGTATGGAAATAAAGAGGAATAAGAAGGCGATTTGTGGGATGAATATTAAGATTCCTCCAATTCCAGGAATAATTCCTTGAGATAATAAGTCAGTTAAGATTCCGCTTGGTAATCTTTCAGCAGCCAATGCACTTAATGATGCAAAGGTACTATCGATAAAGTCCATTGGTATTGTTGACCATTGGAATATTGATTGAAAGATGATAAACAAGATGGCAAAAAATATAGCGTAACCCCAAACTTTGTGAGTTAATATGCGGTCTAGTTTTGCACGGAAATCTTTAGCGACAGTATGGTCGACTTTTAAACCTTCTTTTAAAACATCATTTATAAATTGATATCTCTTAATGGTTTCTTTTTGCTGCAAACGTTTTAATTCAGAATGCGATTTGGTAAATGTGCTTCTGATTTCGTTTCTATCCAAATTTAAAAAGTTCACATCTTGTGTAATTACCAACCACAACTTGTATAATAACTGGTTTGGGAAAGCGTGTTGCAAACTCTTAAAGTATTCCGGGTCAATAACCGATGCGTTTAAACATGGTTCGTTCGGAATGTTTTTATAATTAACAATCAGGTTTTTAAGCTCATCGATTCCGTGACCTTTACGAGAACTTATTAACGCAATTTTTGTTTTTAAATGTTCTTCAAGATAGGGGATATCAAGCGTGATTCCTTTAGATTCCATTCTATCAGCCATATTAATAACTAATATAGTCGGAATTTCAAGGTCTTTTATCTGAGTATAAAGAAGTAAATTTCTTTTAAGATTTTCTACATCTGTAACAACAAGTGCTACATCTGGATATAATTTGTCGTTTTTGTTTAACAAAAGTTCAATTACCACATTCTCATCAATAGAGCTGGCATTTAAACTGTACGTTCCCGGTAAATCGAGAATGTTGGCTTTAATGTTATTTGGCAATTTGCAAAACCCCATCTTTTTCTCAACAGTAATTCCCGGATAGTTTCCTACTTGCTGATTAAGACCTGTTAATTGATTAAAAACTGAAGTTTTTCCTGTATTTGGATTACCTATTAAGGCAACGTTTATATTTTGAATGTTCATTGCAAATTCTATTTGATTATTTCTACTTCTATTACACGTGCTGTTTCTATGCGAATAGCCACATGCGAACCATTAATATTCAAATATAAAGGATCTCCGAACGGAGCAATTTGAAGCAATTCGACCATGTTACCTGGCAAGCAACCCATTTCTAATAATTTCAACGGAACTAAATCAATATCAAATTCTTTGATAATGGCTTTTTCGCCTTTTTTCAGGGTGTGGATAGATTGTTTCAAGTTTATTTAGATTGAATTAATATTGCAATATTAGTCATTTAATATTTATTTAAAGCCGTTTTGCCCTATGGTTTCAATGTTTTAAGATATAATTCACATATAGGATTGGCTCTGCTAAAAGTTAAATGAAAACCATTTATTCAGAGATTTAACGATTTTGAAAGAAAATTTAAAATCGAAAAGTTATTCGGTACACAAAAAGTTAATATCTTCTATAAGTTTTTGAATATCTTCTTTTTTGGTTCCGTCATAAAAACCACGTACGCGTCTTTTTTGATCTACCAAAACAAAGTTCTCTGTATGCACCATATCGTACAATTGATCAGGTCTTCCTAGTTTTACAGCCAAATATGATTTACGAGCCATAGTGTAAATTTCTTTTTTGTCGCCAGTAACCAAGTTCCATTTACTATCTACAACACCGTTTTTTACAGCATATGCTTTTAGAACAGGAATACTATCAGTTTCTGGAAATACAGTATGCGATAGCAACATTACTTTAGGATTATCTAAAACCGCTTTTTGAACGTCGGCAAGATTTGCTGTCATTTTAGGGCAGATAGAACCACAAGTAGTGAAAAAGAAATCGGCTACGTATATTTTTCCATCATAATCTTTTTGAGTAATCGTATCACCATTTTGATTTACAAAGGAGAAATCGGCAATTGTATGGTACTTGCTTTTGTATTGCATGGTGCTATCAACCAGTTCTGGATTTACATCGGCTGGATTAAAAATAGGCAATGTTTTCTTCGGTTTTAATGCTGAATAAAACAACGAAATTGTAACGGCTGAAAATACGAATAGGACCAAGAAAAATTTCCTGTACTTGTAGAGTAAAGATTTCATAAACAAAATTTGGTGCAAAAGTACAAAAACCTCTTTTTAAATACGGTAACATTGTTTTTTTTAACCAAATTATAGGATGTGATTTCTGCCAAGAAGATAAGAATGTATTGTAATATTTATTGTTTTGTTATGAAACAACTAAAGATTTCCGGTTTTTGAAACTAAAAATCGTACAATCGTTAACATTTTATTCAAAATAATAACGATATGTTTGTGAATACTAAACTTAAAAACAAATATGAAAAAACAAGTTAATAGACATTTGTTGTTTGCAATTCCTGCAATGTTAGGATTTGCAATGTGTCAAGCTCAAAGCATGGCACCAAAAACATCAGGCATTGATGTTTCTTTAATGGATAAAAATGTTAAACCAAGTCAGGATTTCTTTAGATATGTAAATGGAACCTGGCTGGATAAAACTGAAATACCTAGTGATAGAAATGCTTGGGGAAGTTTTAATGAACTACGTCAGAAAACAGACAATGATGCTTTGGCAATTTTGAAAGAAGCTTCAAAAAGTCAAAAATATAAATCGAATACAGATCAAGGAAAAGCAATCGCTCTTTTTAATACAATCTTAGATACAGTTGGAAGAAATAAGAGAGGAATTACGCCGCTGCAACCTTACTTAAAGAAAATTGATGCGATTAAAAATGTAGCCGATTTACAGAATTTCTTAGCAGAGATGGAATCTCAGGGAGGTGTTGGTTTCTTTGGATTTTATATAAGTGCTGATAAAAAGAACAGTAATGTTAATGCTATTAGTTTAAGTGTAGGTCGATTAGGACTGTCGGATAAAGATTATTATGTGTCTGAAGATAAGGATTCTAAAGAGAAACGTGCTAAGTATGAACTTCATATTGCAAGAATGTTGCAATTAATAGGAGAGACTCCACAAAAGGCTAAAGAAAACGCTACTCAAGTCTTAGCTTTAGAAATAGCTATGTCTGCACCAAGATTAGACCGTGTGGAACGTAGAGACGGAAGATTGCAATATAATCCTACGGCTGTTGCAGATCTTAAAAAAATGACTCCTGCAATACAGTGGGATAAATACCTAACAGGTATTGGAATGACAAAAGTAGATACGATTATTGTAACGCAACCTCGTTACATGAAAGCATTACAAACCATTTTTACCGAGAATAAAGTAGGCGCTTGGAAAGAATATTTAAAATGGAGTATTTTAAATAAAACATCTTCGCAGTTAACTACTCAAATAGAAGATGCTAGTTTTGATTTTTACGGAAAAACATTAACAGGAGCTATAAAGCAACGTCCAGCAGAAGAAAGAGCACTTCAGGTAATAAACCAAGTGGTTGGAGAATCTTTAGGTAAACTATATGTTGAAAAAATGTTTCCAGCTGAAGCTAAAGTAAAAGCCGAAAAAATGATTCAGAATGTAGTTTTGGCGTACCAAAACCGTATTACTGATTTGCCATGGATGTCAGCAGAAACTAAAACTAAAGCAATTGAAAAACTGAATAAAATTGCCATAAAAATTGGTTATCCTGATAAATGGAAAGATTACAGCGAGTTGGTTATTAAAGATGTGTCCGAGGGAGGAAGTTATTTTGATAATAGCATCAACCTGGCTAAATGGAACTATAATCAAGATATTGCTAAATACAAAAAGCCAGTTGATAAAACGGTATGGGGAATGTCTCCGCAAACGGTAAATGCATATTACAACCCATCATATAACGAAATTGTATTTCCAGCAGCTATCTTACAACCTCCATTTTACAATTATCAAGCAGATGAAGCTGTGAATTATGGCGGAATCGGTGCAGTAATTGGTCATGAAATTTCTCATGGTTTTGATGATTCGGGTGCGCGTTATAATGCAAACGGTAATTTAGTTGACTGGTGGACAGCAGATGATTTAAAACAATTTACAGCTTTAGGAACTGCATTGGCAAACCAATATAGTGCATTAGAGCCTTTACCTGGAATTCACGTAGACGGAAAGTTTACCTTGGGTGAAAACATAGGCGATTTAGGAGGTATTAATGCTGCTTATGATGGATTGCAATTATATCTAAAAGCCAATGGAAACCCTGGATTAATAGATGGTTTTACACCAGAACAACGTTTCTTTATATCTTGGGCAACAGTTTGGAGAACTAAGAGTCGTGATGAAGCAATAAAAAGTCAGGTTAAAACAGATCCACACGCTCCGGGAATGTACCGAGCTTATGTGCCGTTACAAAATGTAGATGCTTTTTATAATGCATTCTCTATAAAACAAGGAGATGGTATGTATATAGAACCATCAAAACGAGTTAAGATTTGGTAAAATAAAAATACAAAAACGGCTGTCTTTAATAAGGCAGCCGTTTTTTATTTAAGTATTAAGTATTAAGTATTAAGTATTAAGTATTAAGTATTAAGTATTTTGTACCTAAAAGCAATTTCTTTATTATTAAATACTAATATCAGGAAAAGGCTTTGCGATACTAAAGGTAAAACCTAAAAAGTCTAACAATCTAAGAAGTCTAAGATAGTCTAACAAATCTAGCCAGCCCAACAATCTAAGAAGTCTAAGTCAGTCTAAGAATCTAAGATAGTCTAACAAATCTAACTAGTCTAACAATCTAAGAAGTCTAAGTCAGTCTAATCAATCTAAGTCAGTCTAAAAATCTAAGCAAGTCTAAGAAGTCTAATTAGTCTATTTCTTTATCTTCCTAATAGAAGAGTTTACTAAATACAAACCAATTAAAGTTACCAAAACTCCTATGACAATGGCAAGAGTAAGCGTTTCGTCAAAAAGGATGAAACCCAATAAAATGGCAACAATAGGATTAATGTAGGCATAAATACTACTAACTTCTTTTGGTAAATGCTGCAATGTATAGATAAAAGCAATAAAGGTTAAAACCGACCCGATAATCACCAGATACCCAATAGACCACCAAGAGGAAGCAGGGATTTGATTTAGAGGAATATTAGTTCCAGTTGTTTCGGTTATACCAAAAAGAATACAGCTCGAAATAAGCATTTGCAATCCCAGACTAAAATAAGGATTAAAACTAGCTGCTTTTTTCATGGTATGTAAAATCCCGAAAGCCCAAGTTATGGTTGAAGCAACGGATAAGAAGATTCCGAATTGGAATTGAGGGTTTAAGAAATCAGAAAGGTGATCTATAAAAATGATACAAACACCTACAAAACAAATTAAGATTCCCGCAACGGCAAGTCGGGCAATGCGTTCCCCTTTAAAAAAACAAATAACAACAATCCATATTGGGAAAATAGCACCAATAATGGCACCCAAACCACTGCTAATATATTTTACGCCCCAAGTGCTTAAACCATTACTACAAACAAAATTTAAGATACTTAAAACCAAGATAGTTTGCCATTGTTTTCCTTTTGGCCAAGGTTCTTTCTTGAGTATGAAATAACCAACGTATAAAATTCCGCCCATAAACTGTCGGATAGTTGCTAGTTGCAACGCAGGCATATGTTTTACGCCTTCTTTGGATGCCAGCCATGTTGTTCCCCAAAAAAAACTAACCCAGCATAAAGCAAGTATTGGTAAACCAATAGATTCTACTTTGTTAGAAAATGCCTGCTGAATTTTAGCTCTCACGTACTGATCGTTTTATGATGTAAATATTCAGAAATAATTTTGAATTAATATCATAAAATTGCTTTTTTGCTTACATTTTTTAATCTAAATATGTAACAAAATTTCAAAAGGCAGACCAATTGATTACAAACTTAAATCTAACAAAAATTAACATTTTATTCAAAATAATAACAATAAGTTTGTGAGTAACTATAAAACCTTATTTAAAAATGAAAAAGAACAATAGTAAGAATTTGCTATTTGCAATACCAGCAGTGTTGGGTTTTGCAATGTGTCAGGCTCAAAGTCAGGCGCCTTCAGCTTCTGGAATTGATGTATCCTTAATGGATAAAAAAGTTAAGCCAAGCGAAGATTTCTTTCGTTATGTAAATGGAACTTGGTTAGATAAGACCGAAATTCCTAAAGACAGAACTACGTGGGGAAGTTTTAATGAATTGCTGAAGAGTACAGATGCAAATTCGCTAGCTATTTTAAAAGAAGCATCAAAAGATCCAAAATATAAATCGAATACGGATCAAGGAAAAGCAATAAATCTTTTTAATGCAATCTTAGATACTGTTGGAAGAAACAAACAAGGAATTACTCCTTTAAAACCATATCTTAAAAAAATCGATGCAATAAAAAATATTGCTGATTTAGAGAAGTTTTTAATCGAAACGGAGCCTATTGGCGGAATTGGATTTTTTGGAGTATATGTAAGTGCTGATGAAAAAAATAGTACTAAAAACTCAGTAAGTCTTGGTTTAGGTAGATTAGGTTTACCAGATAAAGATTATTACACATCTGAAGAAAAAGATTCTAAAGAAAAACGTGAAAAATATGTACTTCACGTAGCTAGAATGTTGCAATTTATAGGAGAAACTCCTGCAGTTGCAAAGCAAAATGCTGAGAAAATATTAGCATTAGAAATCGAAATGTCTAAACCAAGATTAGATAGAGTAGAACGCAGAGATAGCAGATTACAGTACAATCCAACTTCGATTGCTGATTTGCAAAAAATGACACCAGCTATTAACTGGAAAAATTACCTTACAGGAATTGGAATGGCTAAAGTGGATACTGTTATTGTTCTGCAACCAAGATATATGAAAGCTATGGAAACTATTTTCAAAGAAAACAATATAGCAGCTTGGAAAGAATACATGAAATGGTCTTTATTAAGTGCATCATCATCACAATTGTCTACTGATATTGAAAGTGCAAACTTTGATTTCTACGGAAAAACATTAACTGGAGCGATTAAGCAACGTCCACGTGAAGAAAGAGCACTTCAGGTTGTAAACCAAACCATTGGTGAAGCTTTAGGTAAATTATATGTAGAGAAATTATTCCCAGCTGAAGCTAAAGCAAAAGCAGAGAAAATGATTCAGAATGTAATTTTAGCTTACCAAAACAGAATAAACAATTTAACTTGGATGTCTGCTGAAACTAAAGTTAAGGCGATTGAGAAATTAAACAAGATTACTATAAAAATTGGTTATCCTGATAAATGGATAGATTACTCAGCTTTAGAAGTTAAAAGTCTTGCTGAAGGCGGAAGCTATTTTGAAGACATGAAAAACTATTCTAAATGGAGTTTCAATAAAGGACTTTCTGATTTACCTAAACCTGTTGATAAAACAGAATGGGGAATGTCTCCACAAACTGTAAATGCATATTACAACCCATCGTATAACGAAATTGTATTCCCTGCAGCTATTTTACAACCTCCTTTTTATAACTACGAAGCAGACGAAGCAGTAAATTATGGTGGAATCGGTGCTGTAATCGGTCATGAAATTTCTCATGGTTTTGATGATGCTGGTGCTCGTTATAATGCAGAAGGAAACCTTGTTGATTGGTGGACAGAAAATGATTTGAAAGAATTTACAAAATTAGGAACTGCTCTTGCAGATCAATATAGTGCATTAGAGCCACTTCCGGGAGTTCACGTAGATGGTAAATTTACTTTAGGTGAAAACATTGGCGATTTAGGTGGAGTAAACGCTGCTTACGATGGTTTACAATTGTACTTAAAAGCAAATGGTAATCCAGGTTTAATCGACGGATTAACTCCAGAGCAACGTTTCTTTATTTCTTGGGCTACGGTTTGGAGAACTAAAAGCCGTGATGAAGCTTTAAAAAATCAAGTAAAAGTAGATCCGCACTCTCCAGGAATGTACCGTGCGTATGTGCCTATCCAGAATATGGATTCTTTCTATGAAGCATTCTCTATTAAAAAAGGAGATAAAATGTACATAGAACCAGAGAAAAGAGTTAAAATCTGGTAATATCAAGTTTATAAAAAAAAGGGGGCTGCTTTTATTAAAGCAGCCCCCTTTTTTTTGAGGTGCAAAGGTTCTGAGTGACAAAGGTTCAAAGGTTTTGGTTTGTGCATAAAAAAGACCCAATCTTGTCAGGCTGAGCGTCCCGAAACTTCGGGAGAAGCCCACGCCCTTCGACTCCGCTCAGGGGGACAGAAATTATGTACAGAAATAAAGGTTCAAAGGCTTGGTTTGCGCATAAAAAAACTCAATCTTGTCAGGCTGAGCGGAGTCGAAGCCACGCGAGTAACTAACATAAAGTATTCCATAAATTGCGGAGCCACTAACGGAGATTCCTCAATTCTTCGGAATGACAAGTTTGTGGTAACTTTATGCGCAAACCAAAACCTTTGAACCTTTGTCACTCAGAACCTCAGTACCTTCTTAAAAAACCTCAGAACCTTTTCTTCAAAAAACTATATCCAAGTGCCGTTTCTATTTTAGCACTCGAAATAACCTTTTTAAAGCTTTCTTTTTCGTGATTAAACTTAGGAGGAGTTAATTCCTTTTCAATCGCTTTTTGGGTGTAATATTCCTCACGCGTAGGATGAAATGGAGTAACGCCATTAAAAGTTTCATTCCATGAGTCGGATTCTATAATTTTTAGGATAATACCAATACAATCGTCCTGATGAATAAAGTTGATAGGCGCATCGGGATTCTCGACATTCTCTTTTCCAGATAGAAATTTAATAGGGTTTCGGTCTTCGCCAATTAAACCTCCAAAACGGAGAACAGTAGTTTTAAAATTGGTATTGCTATGCAGAAGTTCTTCGGCAATTATCAATTGTTTACCACTTTCGGTATCGGCATCAGGTTTTGTTTCTTCGGTTATCAATAAATCACTTTCACCATAAACGGATGTCGAACTTATAAAAAGTACTTTTTCAATGGTTGATTTTTCGATAAGAGGAATCAGGAAAGCGATTTTATCTACAAAGCTATCTGCGTTTTCGCCACGTAACTTGGGCGGAATATCGATAATAAGAATTGTGCTTTCATTCAAAAAAGCTTCAATTTGTCCTGATGTACTTTTGCCGAAAGGCGGATTCTCTGCGTTGCGATTGATATTTATTAAAAACGGATTAATCCCGGATTCTTCTAATATTGATAATTTTTCTGTTGAGGTTGTAGATCCGTTTACCGAAAAGCCTTTTGTAATCATGGCTTTCGCCAAAGGTAATCCCAACCATCCACAACCTAAAATACTAATTTTTGTCATTTAGTTTTCTTGTAATCAGTGTGTATTTTCTCGATAAGAAAGTTTTATTCTTAGCGTTATTTCCTTTGTATCTCTGCGCCTTTGTGCCTTTGCACCTTAATTTAAGAAATCTAGAAAAAAACGAACTTTATCTTTTCCGTTTGCACCAATGCGGTTATAGAATTTTATCGCTCTTGTATTAAATGTCGGCGTTTGCCATTGTATATTAATGCAGTTTTTGTTAATCGCAATTTGCTTAAGCTTTTCTATAATGGCTTCGCCAATTCCAAATCCACGAGCGGAATCCTCAAGATACAAACAATCTAAGTACATAAAATCGGCTGCATCCCATGTAGAATAATCGAAAGTATAAGTAGCATAACCTATAATTGCAGCATTTAGCTCAACAATTAAGCAATACAGTTTTGGACTTTCGGCAAACAAAGCAATTTTTAGTTTGTCTTCTTTTCCTTCAGTATTATAAGTTGCTTTCTCGTATTCGGCATGTTTTTGGCACAAGTCGACCAGTTTTGGTAAGTCGTTTGTGTTGCAATCTCGTATTATAAATTCCATTGATGGTGAATTTCGGTTTGTAAAAATTCTATAAAATGATTAAAATAGTCTGGATATTCTTTGCTTTGTCTAATGGCGATGAAATGTTTTCTTTTTAAGCCATTTTTACCAATTTTAACCGCTTTTAACGGGCTATTTTTTAAATATGGTAATACTGCCCATTTTGCCATTGACATAACGCCCATATCAGCTTTAATCATTTCGATAGAAGCTTCGGTAAGTGGCAAGGGAGTTATTTTTCGGGGAGTTACTTTGGCAGGAACCAAAAGCATTTGATGAATTGTAACACTTTCTATCGGTAGCGAATGAATGATTAAATGTTCATTGATAAAATCTTCGGCTACAACATATTTTTTATTTGCCCAGGAATGATTTTCAGATACAACCATTACCATTTCATCCTGAAAAAGTTCCAGGTATTTTATTCTGTCATCTTTTATAATGTCGCTTACAATACCAATGTCTATTACATTATCAAGTAATTTCTGAACGGGTTGTTGCGTGGCTTCGGTTACTATTTTGAGTTCAATATTTGGATATACAAAGTGAAATTGCTTTAAAACGGAAGGCAACCAATGATAGCTGGAAAAACATTCGGTACTAATACGGATTTCTCCATACTCGCCAAAAACCATTTGTTTGATTTCTTGCTCAGTTTCTGATATTTTGTCCAGAATCTCATTAGAAATCCCATATAGTTTTTCACCAGCTTTAGTTAAAACCAGTTTTTTGTTTGCTCTCAGGAATATCTTGGTTCCTAGTTGATATTCTGCCTCCTTCAGTTGGTGGCTTAATGCCGATTGAGTGAGATGTAGTTTATCAATAGCCTTGGTAATACTTCCTTCTTCGACAATTGCTTTTATCAATCGTAAATGTCTTATTTCCATTTTTGAGCGTTGTTTACACAAAGAAACAAAAATTTATACTTGCATTTGCATGAAAAAAAGTAATGCAATACATGAATTCTTTTCGTTTTTATTACAGTTGTTGTTGCTCTAATTTTGGATTGTTAAATAACTAAAAACAATACTATAATGGAAGATCAAATTAAACATTATGAAAACAAACTAGCATTTGAAATGGATCCATCAGATTTATTCGATGCTTTAAACGTTGGTGATAAAGTTGTTGCACTAGATGCCCGAAAAGCTTTTGGATTTGAAGCCGAGCATATACCGGGAGCAATTAATATTCCGCATCGCGAGATGACAATCGAAAACACGAAACATCTGGATAAAGAAATTTTATATGTAACCTACTGCGATGGCATTGGTTGCAATGCATCGACAAAAGGCGCTCTTGCCATGACCCGATTGGGATTTAAGGTAAAAGAATTAATGGGAGGAATCGAATGGTGGAAATTTGATGGTTATGCTACCGAAGGCACAAATGGAAAACAAACAGGATTGAAAATTGAATGTGCTTGTTAAGAATAGCCCTTCTGTTTTAGCCTTCTGGCACAAAAATAAGAAAGACACTATAATGCTTTGGCAAATAAATCTCTCGCAAAGACGCAAAGCCACAAAGAAACCAAATGCAAGCTTTGCGACTTTGCGACTTAGCGAGAAAATGATTCTCATAATTAATAAAAAACACATTTAATCATAATGGAAAAAAGTCCAGATTATAAATTATTACTCTGTTTGGCAACAGTAGGGATTGTATGGGGAACAACCTTTTTAGGAATCAGGGTTGCGGTTGAAACGATTCCGCCTTGGTTTGTAACCTCCATCCGACAAGGATTGGCAGGATTAATAGTAATGGTTATTTTACTATTTAAAAAAGAACTGAAATGGATTGGCTGGACAAATTTCAGGCATCAGTTAATTCCATCTTTATTAATGATTGTTATTGCAAATGGGTTCACAACAATTGCCGAACAAACTTTACCAAGCGGACTCGCATCGATAATGAGCGCGCTATCTCCCATACTTATTTTTGTTGGAAGTGTTTTCGTTGGATTACAAAAAGCGAGTTTAAAAGGTTTTGTAGGTGTTATAATAGGGTTTTCGGGAGTCGTTTTTATATTTAAAGACGGACTTGGGGCTTTTTTAGATTCTAATTACCAACACGGACTTATATTTATAAGCATGGCAATTTTTGGTTGGGCATCGGGAACGGTTTATACCAAAGCTCAAGCGCATAAATCGAATACGATTGCACTCAATTTGTTTTACCAATTTGCAATTGCGACTTTGGTTCAGCTTGTTTTGGCTTTTATCTTTTCTCCTAATCCAGATATAAGTTCGTGGAGTTTAAGAAGCTTTTCTGCGGCTTTATATTTGTCAGTTTTTGGTTCTGTGCTCGCATTCTTCTCTTACCATTATGCGATAAAGCGAGTAACGGCGGTTCAAATTTCTATTTTGTCTTATATCAATACTATAATCGCAGTGTTCTTGGGTTGGTTGTTACTAGACGAAGTAATTACGGTTGATTTTATCATTGCCACAGCATTGATTATTTTGGGAGTTTTTATCATCAATTATAAAAAGAAAGAAAAACCAATAACAATAAATGAAGAATGTTTACTTGTAGTAAACAAAAATCCCAAACTATCAGTTTGATAATTTGGGATTTGTTTTTTGTGTAAACCTTGTATTATTGCGGTGTGATTGCAGTTGGTTTTAAGCTATCTTTTACAACTTTTAAACTGTCTTGAGCAACGGTTGTTGTTTCGGGAGTGTCTAAAACTACTTTCGAAGGTTTTATTTTTTCTTTAATTACAACAGCATCGTTTAATACAAAAGGAGTTGGCATCATCCAGGAAGCTCTTTTCTCGACCTTAAGTAATGGATTAGTCAATAAATCAAACGAACTTTCTATTAAAGTCATGTCGAAAACTGTTTTTGCATCGATGCTAAATTGCATTACAAGCGGTTCATTGTTCACCACATAATAACTTAAAACTTTAGCGCCTTTTCGTTCCAGTTGGCTTCCTTTTTGTCCAAGAGGTGCTGTACCGTTTGCTTTAAAATTATTGAAAGCCATTTTTGGATCTCCAAAAATATCATAACGATTTACGTTTCTGTTAGGCGTAATTTTAATTTTTAAGAACCTTGTATTTCCTCTCACACTATCTTGTAGAAAAGCAATTGTAGGTTTTGCCAATGCTATTTTTGGAGCATCTGCGCTATAGGTAAACCCAGAGCTGTATTTGCTAAATAGCGGAAGGTTGTTTAAGGCAATAGCATCTTTTGGGTCTTGCCCTAAATATTTTTGAGTCCATTCGTCTAGGTTAACATCATAAGTTGTCCATTTAGACTTGTCCGTATCTGCATTATATACATACAACAAACTATTCGATTTTGCTTTGCCATTTTCATATCCAGAAGTATAACCACCCCATGCAAAACAACCAATCGAAGCGATAAGAAAGAACAATGCCCAAATTCCTTTTCTTATAAATGTACCAAAAATAGGAAGTAATAACCCGAAAGTTAGTGCAGTAAGAATAGCACTTCCAAAAAGTACTTTTAATCCTAAACCTATTGGAAACATTTGGATAAAAGGCGCAATAATCAACAAAGCAGGAATGCTGAATAATAGACTAACGAATAAATTTACTCTTTGAGTAATTATATAAGCTGCAAATAAGATTAACCCAAAGTAAACAGGAATGATTAAAAATCCTGCACCTTTTAAGCTATTTGCTAATAAACCATTAATAACAATCCATAAAAATAAAGGAGCTACATAATGACTAATTGTAACTTTTGTATCAGAGAAACTATTGTAAAATGAAAAACAAATAGCGATTGTCAATAAGACAAAGGCAGAAATGTAAGCATGACCGTTATACGTAAAACCGTTTAGCAAGTCGTTATACTGCGGATAAATTTGTAATATTAACTTCCAGCCCAGGAAAGTAACAAGTCCGGCAACAATTATTGCACCAAGCAAAGGGATAAAACCTCTAAACATGTCACTAAATGTGATAATTCTTTTTGCTTTTCCTATAAAAATCAAGAATATAAAAAGCCCTAATGCAATAAGAGTTATTGGTAAAACCCATGAAAAAGGATAATTTATAAACGTAAACGGAATGGTGAAATAAACAAAATCCTCAGTAGTTGGAGCGTGATTTAAGTCGCTGTTAGAGAAGTATTTCAGCAAAGGCATTAAGTAACTACCTTGGTGTGTTAGGCTAGTTTTGTTTAAATGAGCAAGGTCATCCTGTTGCGTATGATAATTAAAATGGTCATCTATAAAAGCAAAATTAAAACCCTGAATATTACCTTGTTCTCTAAAAACAGTTAAATCGGTATCATTAGGTAACATCTTATAAATGCTGTACATAAGCGAGTTCGATACAGGATAAGTAGTTTTTGCTTCGGCAAATTCTTTAACCATCTCAGCATTTCCGCTGTTAGTTTCCATTAGCATATAACTTGGTCCAGACGTACCACGAGCTTCAAAGTTTATAACCAAACCTACATCTTTAGCCCATTTATGTTGTGTTACAAAAAGAGCAGCACCGTTTAAACCTAATTCTTCGGCATCGGTAAAAAGGATAATAATATCATTTTTATGTTTTTCTTTACTGTACAAAAAGGCGCGAACACCTTCTAGAATCGTTGCAACACCCGATGCATCGTCGCTTGCACCATGCGAGAAAGAATGCGGAGCACTATCATAATGAGATAATAATAACAACGCTTTGCTATTGTTAGACCCTTTTATGCGGGCCATAATATTTTTAGATTTTACCAGATTTCCCCAGTCACTCATTGTAAAACCTTCCTGAACAGAAGTTTCAAGACCTAGTTCCTTTAGTTCAGATTCGATATATTGTGCTACTACTTCATGATTTGCCGAACCGACATAATGAGGTTCCTGAGCAATTTCTTTAACGTGAGCCAAAGCTCTATCGGTCGAAAATTCGGCAAGAGCTTCTTCACCCTTAGAAACCCATTGTGGTTTAAGAGTGACATAAACAAAAGCTAGTACGGCAAGTATGCCTAGAATAGATAAGATGGAGGGAATGGTTTTTTTCATGTGGTATTTTTGGGGGGCTAGAGTTCTTTTTTAACAAGCAAAAAATAATCGTTTTCCAAAGAACGGTATCCTTGGTCATATAAAAAATAGTAGGTATTTCCGGTTTTAGTGTCCATAATATTGGTGAAAAAATCAAAATCAAAACCCTTACTAAGCATTTTATCTCTTGTAGCTTTTGATTTTCCGTCGGGATTTAACTCCAATAATATGCGATAGTTTTTGCGTAATTTATTATTTACGTTACGCATAAAATTAGTACTATCCTTGTTTATTTTATTATTATAGGCATTCCGACAACTGTCAGAGCAGAATTTTTTATCCTCTCGACCTACAATTTTTTCAGAGCATTCCAAGCATGTTTTCATGGATTCACTTTTTTATATTAAACAGCTCAATTACTTTGTTATTATGAGCGAGTCAATAGCTTTTATTTGTTAACATCGTTCCTGCTTTCGCCTTTATCTCTCCACTACGTTACGAGGATATCGGCTCTATCAGGGCTAATGGGGATAATTGTTTTTCTTACCAATCCTGATATTCTTATGGATTTAATTTCTTAATTTCATATAAATCATGTCGGCGGTCTTTTAAAATTCGTACGCTACCATGCTCATGAATATCTTTTAACAAATCCAGATCTACATCTACAATCAATGTCATTTCCGTATTAGGAGTTGCTTCAGCTTTAATTCCGTTACTAGGAAAAGCAAAATCCGAAGGCGTAAAAACAGCCGCTTGCGCATATTGTATATCCATATTGTTCACCTTAGGCAAATTACCAACACAACCCGCAATAGCAACATAACATTCGTTTTCTATCGCTCTGGCTTGTGCACAATGTTTTACCCTAACATACGCATTTTGAGTATCAGTCAAGAATGGAACAAACAAAATATTCATACCCTCGTCAGACATAATTCTTGAAACCTCAGGAAACTCAACATCATAACAAATCAGGATTCCTATTTTACCACAATCAGTATCAAAGGTTTTAATCTCCGAGCCACCTTTCATTCCCCAATGCTGTACTTCGTTGGGCGTTATGTGTATTTTGCTATACATTTCGGATGTTCCGTCACGTTTACACAAAAAACCAACATTATATAAATTACCGTTTTCCATATACGGCATACTACCCGTAATAATATTGATGTTATAAGAAATAGCAAATTCCTGAAAACGCTTACGAATCGGGTCCGAATGTCTGGCTAATTCGCGTATCGCTTCGGCTTCAGATAAATGATTATAATCCGCCATAAGAGGCGCAATAAAGAGTTCAGGGAACAAAGCAAAATCACTTCCATAACCCGAAACTACATCTATAAAAAATTCCGATTGCTCAAAAAGAGCTTCAATATTATTAAGTTGGCGCATTTGCCATTGAATCAGTCCAAGGCGAATAATGCTTTTGTCGAGATTAATTAATTTCGGACTTTCATCATAATAAACATTATTCCATTCCAGAAGCACAGCAAATTCCATCGAAGCTTCGTCGCCCTCCAGATAATTTTTCATGATTCGGATAACGTGGAAATCGTTACTCAATTGAAACGAAAGGACAGGGTCGTGTAGTTCTTTATGTTTTACTTTATCAATATAATTTTTCGGGCTTAGTTTCTTGGCGTGTTGTGCGTAATTTGGAATTCGACCAGCAAAAACAATTGCTTTTAAGTTAAGTTGCTCGCATAATTCTTTTCTGGCATCATATAAACGTCTTCCTAAACGTAAACCACGATAATTAGGATGAATAAAGACATCAATCCCGTATAAGATTTCTCCGTTTTTATTATGGGTCGAAAACGTATAGTTTCCTACTACCTGGAGATAATTATGTTTTTTATCAACTAATTTTTCATCGACAATCAGCGATAATGCTGACCCTACCACTTTTCCATCAACAAGAATCACTAATTGACCTTCAGGAAAAATTTCGAGTAATTTCTCAATATGCTCTACCCTCCAGTAAGAATCGGCCATGGCAGGATAGGATTCTACCATAGAGTTTTTCAACTGTTTGTAGTCCTCAAATTCTAAATTTCGTAATTCTACTTTATTGATTTTGGCCTGCATAATGTGAGATTTTCCTCAAATATAATGAATTATTCCCATTTACAAACGCTTACAAGTAGTTACAACCGAAAGTAAATAGTTACCAACCGATTAACGATACCTACTTGTCGCAACTTTGCCTTGTTGATTTGAGAGACATATCAATATAAAATATTTAAAACATACACGCCATGAGTACATTAAGAAACAAAGTACAGTTAGTAGGAAACGTAGGAAACGATCCAGAAATTAAAAACCTTGAAGGAGGTAAAAAGTTAGCCAATTTAGTAATTGCTACAAATGAAAGATACACTAATAGCAATGGGGAAAAAGTAGAGCAAACCGAATGGCACCGTCTTGTTGCCTGGGGAAAAACGGCCGAGATTATCGAGAAATATGTGGTTAAGGGAAAAGAAATTGCTGTTGAAGGGAAATTAACACATAGAAGTTACGATGATAAAAACGGAGAAAAACGTTTTATAACCGAAGTCGTTATAACCGAACTACTTTTATTAGGAAACAAATAGCTTACACATTAATTACTTAAAAGTTCCGTGAAATGATTTTCATGGGACTTTTTTTAGCTCTAAATTCTGTTTATTATTTCAGAAAACTTTTTAAACAAAATACTACATCAAATACTACATCTATGACATTTTTAGGGGCAGATTTTAATCATTTCTTTCCATTTACCTGAAAAAAGAGAAAACCACTAATCTGGGATAAATCGTACATATAAAATAAGAATTATAGTTTACATAGCGATTAATTCGCTTTTATTAAGGTTTCATATTTAAAAATGAAACGAAAAAAGCAATTTTTTTGACGTTCCATTTTATAAAATGAAACGAAGGATAGCTCATCTTAGACATGTTGCTCTTTTTTAATATTTAATTTTGATTGCCTTATGATAATTTTAAGAAAATTCTTGTTTCATATTTTTCAATGAATTGCAAACTAGTAATGTACGTTTTTGGTTTTATTATTTAGGTATCTAACGATAGATGTAATAGTAAACAGGATTTTACAAAAGCTTAAATGCGATGAATGAGAAATCAAAATCAAGAATTAATAATCAAAATAGTAGTAGGCCTTATTTAAGCATATACAAGTTTATTTATATACGCTTTTATGTAACCAATTTTTACTAAGGTTACAAAGCGATGATATTAAAGAAGTAAAATAAATGTTGAACATATTTATCCCTTAAGTGACTTGTTAAATAGGGCTTAGGTTCACATTTTTAGTATTTATAAAGCAACAAGGATTATTAACAAATTTTATTATTATTATGAAACAATTATTTAACAAGTGTGGATTAAAAGGCGCAATATTAGTTTTTGCGGCAGGATGTCTTGCAGTACCCCAGCTGGAAGCTCAAAACAGTAAAAAGCCCAACGTTCTTATACTTTGGGGAGATGATATTGGTACTACCAATATAAGCGCGTATAGTGATGGTCTAATGGGATATACTACCCCTAATATTGATCGTCTGGCAAACGAAGGATTACGTTTTTTACATTATTATGGAGAACAAAGCTGTACTGCGGGTCGTGCAGCATTCTTAACAGGACAGCATGGTCTTCGTACTGGGCTTACAAAAGTAGGTTTCCCGGGAGCACCAATGGGTATGAGCCAACTTGATCCATCTATTGGAGGCATTATGAAAAACTTAGGGTATGTTACAGGACAGTTTGGTAAAAATCACGTAGGAGATCGTAATGAAAGTTTACCGACAGTAAATGGTTTTGATGAATTCTTTGGAAATTTGTATCACTTAAATGCTGAAGAAGAACCAGAATTGCCAGATTATCCTAAAGACCCTGCCTATTTGAAAAAATTTGGTCCTAGAGGAGTACTAAAATGTACAGCAACAAATTCAGATGATGCAACCACTGATCCACGATTTGGCAGAGTTGGAAAACAAAGAATAGAAGATACAGGCCCTCTTACTAAAAAAAGAATGGAGACAATAGATGACGAAACATCTGCTGCTGCAATTGATTTTATAAAAAGACAAACGGCTGCAGGAAAACCATTTTTCTGTTGGTTCAATGCTACACGTATGCACCTTCGTACACACGTTAGAGCAGAACATAGAGGAAAATATACTCATGGAGATAGTGAATATATTGATGGTATGATTGAACACGATTTAACTATTGGAGATATCTTAAAAGCATTGGATGATTTAGGAATCGCTGATAATACAATTGTAGTTTATTCTACAGATAATGGTCCTCACATGAATACATGGCCTGATGGTGCAATGACCCCTTTTCGCTCTGAAAAAAATACTAACTGGGAAGGTGCATTTCGTGTTCCATGTTTAGTACGTTGGCCAGGAGTAATTAAACCAGGACAAGTTACAACTGAATTAATGTCTCACAATGACTGGATTCCAACTTTAGCATCAATTGTCGGTGAGCCAGATTTAACTAATAAACTTTTAAAGGGTTATAATGCAAACGGAAAAACGTACAAAGTGCATTTAGATGGTTTTGATCAAAGTAACTTTTTACGAGGCAAAATACAAAAAAGTGCCAGAGACAAATTCTTTTATACAGATGATGATGGCTTATTGGTTGGTTTGAGAGAAGGTGATTATAAATATGTTTTTGCAGAACAACGTTTGGGAGGTACGATGGGAGTTTGGGCAGAACCTTTTACTAAACTGCGCCTACAAAAAATATTCAATTTGTACCAAGATCCTTTTGAAAGAGCAGATATCACTTCGAATAGTTTTTGGGAGTGGCAGTTGAATCACGTTCAGCTAATGTATGGCGCAATACAAGATGTAGTTGTATTTGCAGAAACATTTAAAGATTATCCTCCAAGATCAATTCCGCCGAGCTTCTCAGCCTATACAATTATGGAAGAGGCAATGAAAGATATTAAAGCACAGAAATATATTGAGAAGAATGTACTTCCTAAATTACAAGAGGATGAAGCAGCATCAAAAAAGAAATAATAATACTTTAAGGAAACAGGATTTTAAATAGTCCTGTTTCTTTTCACTTAAATAGTATCATCATGTATAGAAAAATATATATAGTACCCCTGTTTTTATTATTGCTTGTTTCTTGTAAAAAAACTGATACTGTTACAAGTATTAATTCTAATGACAGTACAACAGTTGTTGCAACAAGTGGTGATCCGTTACCAAGTTGGAATGATGGAAAACTAAAAAAAGACATCATAGCTTATGTTGAGAAAGTAACTAAGGAAGGAAGCCCCGACTTTATTCCAGTTGAAAGCAGAATTGCAACTTTTGATAATGATGGAACACTTTGGGCTGAAAAGCCATATGTTCAGGAATTGTTTGCTTTTTACCGTGTTAAAAAAATGGTAGAGGTAAAACCAGAATTGGCTAAAGTGCAACCTTTTAAAGCTGTTGTTGAAAAAGACAAAGATTTTTTTGCCAAAGGAGGAGATAAAGCACTTATAGAACTGGTTGCGGCAACTCATACGGGTATGACCGAAGACCAATTTGAGAGTTCAGTTAAGGAATTTTTCGCTGGAGCAACTTATCCAGGAAAAAATGTTCCGTTGAAACAAATTCGTTATCAACCACAATTGGAGTTATTGAACTACTTACGCGCTAATGGTTTCAAAACATTTATTGTTACAGGTGGAACTATAGAATTGGTTCGTGCAATCTCAGCCGATTTTTATGGAATCCCTAAAGAACAAGTTGTAGGTACTTCTTTCAAATACAAATTTGATGCTGCAACTGGTAATATTACCCGTGAACCAGCTCTTGATTTATTGAACGATAAAGAAGGCAAGCCAGTCGGAATTCAATTGCATATCGGGCAACGACCTGTATTTGCTTGTGGTAACGAAGGTGGTGCTGGAGATATCGCAATGCTTAAATACACCCAAGGTAACAAATACCCATCTTTTCAATTATTAGTAAATCACAATGATTCGATAAGAGAATTTAGTTATCAGGAAAAAGATAATGCATCATTGAATGCTGCTGCAAAAAACAACTGGCATGTGATAAACATGAAAGAAGACTGGAAGAAAGTTTTTGCAGACAAATAAGTATTGGTTTTGGTTAGGTTTTAAAGCGATACAGCTTTTTTGTTTGTTTAAAAGCTGTATCCTTTAATAAGTACAATTAAGGACATTTTAAAATCGAATATATGAAACGTTTTACCCCATTTCTAAAACTTAAATCAGCATTTATTGTAATAGTAATTTCTTTAACTCATTTTACAGCAAATGCACAGGAAGAAAAAGCAGGTGCAAGCGCACAAGAACTTGCAGATAAATTGGCAAATCCAGTTGCGAGTCTTATAAGCGTTCCATTGCAAAATAATCTTAATTATGGTATTGGTCCTTATAATGGATCTAAATATACAGTTAACGTACAACCGGTAATTCCTTTTAAATTAAGTGATAATCTAAATTTAATTACCCGTTATATAGTTCCAATTGTAGATCAAAGAGATATTACAGGTGAAAATACACATCAATTTGGATTAAGTGATGCAACTGTAACCGCTTTTTTTGCACCCAAAAGTGAGAAGATTATATGGGGAGTTGGTCCAGCATTTTTAGTTCCAACCGCAACCGATAAGTTTTTAGGAACCGAGAAATTCGGGGTAGGACCTAGTGTATTAATCATGCATCAGGGAAAAGGACTTTCGGTAGGTTTTCTTGCCAACCAAATATGGTCGGTAGCAGGAAATGAAGACCGCGCCGATTTTAATGAATTCTATATACAAGCGTTCCTTTCTCATAGTTTTAAAAGTGGTGCCAGTTTAGGCGCAAATGTAGAAGTAACCCAAAACTGGGAAGGAAAAACAACAACAATATCTTTCAACCCTTCGATAGGAGCGGTAACAAAATTAGGAAGTCAAGTCGTTCAATTTGCCTTAATGCCATTAATCCCAATAGATGGACCATCAGAATCTAAACCAGATTGGGGACTAAGAGCAGTATTGGCTTTTGTTTTTCCAGGTTCATAAAAGCATTTTGTATTTTTTACTTGAAAGAAAATATCAAAGAAAAAAGAATTCAACTAGTTGTCTACTCTCACAGATGCATTTTATTATTTAATCCGAATTTATGGTCCAGACGAATCGATATTAAATGGTACATGGAAAGCTCCGCAGCCAGAACTTGTGAAATAAAACTAAGGTAGAGATTAAGTGTTTTTTTAAATTATTGAAAACTAATTGAGTAGTTGTATGAACATAACCAATATTTTGAAAACCATAAGTTTTATAATCGTATTTACTTTTTTGGGTAGTGTTAAAACAAATGCTCAAAAAATGGAACAAAATGTTGCGGCATGGGTTGGTTATGAATTGTATTTACCATTTAAAGAAGATGGAAGATGGGGATTGTTGTTGGAAGGATATTCAAAAGGAAATCAATTTGTATCTGAACTTCAAGGGGCTTTTTACAGAGCAGGAGCCAATTATTATCTTAAAAACGGAAACCGATTAGGAGCAGGTATTGCCTATCAATGGGATTTGCCGTATGATGAGATCTCCTTACCATACAATAATCCAGATTACAGAATATACGAGCAATTTATTTGGCGTATAGTAAAGAAAGAAGGAAAAGAAGTTTGGTCACAACGTTTTAGGATGGAACAACGATGGTTAGGTAGAAAAGACGATCCAAATAGCACAAGCGACCATTTTGATTATTACAAATTCGAAAATACGTTACGATACCAAGTACGGTATCAATTATGGTTTAAAGAACGATGGGCAGCTGTAGTTTATGATGAGGTTCATATAAGAACCAATGCAGCCAGCAGCGATGAGAATTACTTAGATCAAAACCGATTGTATTTGGGAACTGCTTATAGTCTTGACAAACGGAGAGAAATACGATTGGAAGTAGGATATATGAATCAGATTTTCTGGAAATCGCCCGATACCGAAAGTGGGCTTAGCAGAATGAATCATACGATTAGGATTACGCTTACAACTGATTTGCCTTTTAAACGAAAATAAAAATTAGAAGCTATGATTGATGAATCCAAAGAAACCAACGAAAACATATTTGATTCTGGAATATCAAAAGCAGAGCGATTTGCCGAGGGAAAAGCAATTCGTAAAACTACACCGCGCTCCATTCATAGCGAGTGGAAACCCGCCAAAGATAGAGAAGATCCTGTTGCTATATTAATTAATACAAGTGTAGGTAGAGTCGAAAGTCTATTACCTATAAGATATAGTAGGATGATGGAATCTCCATTTTCCTTTTATAGAGGTGCAGCAGCAATTATGGCAGCCGATTTAAAACAGTCCCGCACAACAGGAATAGAACTTCAGCTTTGCGGAGATTGTCATTTAATGAATTTTGGAGGATTTGCGACTCCTGAGCGTCAGTTAGTTTTTGATATTAATGACTTTGATGAAACGCTTCCCGGACCATGGGAATGGGATTTAAAACGACTTGCAACCAGTTTTACTATTGCAGCAAGATGGAAGAATTTTTCTCCAAAAATAAGCAAAGAAGTAGCTCGACTGGTTGCCGAGAGTTACAAAAAACACATGCTTGAATATAGCAAATTATCAGCACTACAAATATGGTATGCTCATATTGATCTAGCCGACTTGATAGACTTAGGAAGTGATGAAGAAATAAAGCAGTTCCAGAAAAAAAGACTAAAAAAAGCGGCAGAATATACTGCCCATGAAAAAGAGTTTGCCAAACTCACGTATCAAGAAGGAAAACGGGCTCGTATTAAAGATGAGCCACCACTTATTTATCACCTAACGGGCGAAGAAGGCGAAAATATGCTGAGACAAGCAGAGGCAGTTCATAAAAAGTATATAAAATCATTATCTGAAGATAAACGAATACTCCTAAACCGATATTCAGTACATGATATTGCTATAAAAGTAGTAGGAGTAGGAAGTGTAGGAACGCTTTGCGGGATAAGTCTGTTAATGTCGGGAACTGGCGAACCGATTTTTTTACAATTTAAAGAAGCTAGGCAAAGTGTATTAGAACCTAATTTAAAAACCAAAAGTATTTATAAACATCAAGGTGAACGTATCGTAATGGGACAGAAGTTAATGCAGTCAGCATCGGATATGTTTTTGGGATGGACAGATGGAGAAAGTGGGAAGTTTTTTTACATACGACAACTTCGCGATGCCAAAGTTAAACCTGTTCTTGAGGTTATGAAAGCCAAAAATCTTATGGATTATGCCAAAGCATGCGGATGGGTATTAGCAAGAGCACATGCACGTTCGGGAGATGCTTCGGTTTTATCTGGTTATATGGGTAAAAACAAAGAATTTGCCAATGCGATTGCCGATTTTTCGGTTTCCTATGCCAATCAAAATGAAGCAGATTATAAGAAAATGTTAGAAGCTGTTAAAAGCGGAAGATTACCGATACCAATGGAAAGTTAATTTAATAAGTAAATAAGAAACAAACGTATGAAATGAGCATGACCTTAAATTGGTCGCAAACACCAATGAAGATATGCGAATTACATATGACCGATAAAAATCAATTAATATCTACATATGAATAGAAAGTTTTTATTTTTAATAGGCTTCTTGATGATGGTTATCTCAACAAATGCCCAAACACAGCGTATAGATTCTACGGCTGTTTATCTCTTAAGCCGAACTACCGAAACCATGCAGGATATAAAGTCTTGTAGTTTTACTGCGGTAACGACTTATGATATTTTAACGAATAATTTAGGACTTGTAAAGCACGCTATTATTGATAAAGTTGCCATTAAGTTTCCAGAGAAAATGAAAGTAACTTCTACAGGAGACAAAGGCAATCGGGCATTGTTGTATAATGGACAAAGTTTAAATTATTATTCTTACGATAATAATACTTATGCTACGACCGCTGCACCAAATTCTGTGATTGAAACAATAGATGATGTTAGCAAAAAGTACGGAATTGAGTTTTCGGCTGCCGATTTTTTCTACCCATCTTTTGTTAGCGATATTCAGTCTTCTAGTGAAGATTTGGTCTTTTTGGGAAAAACAACTATTGATGGAAAGGAATGTTTTCATATTGCAGGACGAGATAAAACCAAAAGTTTTCAGTTTTGGATAGCAAATGATGATTTGTTTTTACCTCTTAAGATGGTAATAATTTATACAGATCAAAAAGAGAGTCCACAATTTGAAGCAGTTTATAAAGACTGGGTAATAAACGCCGACTTGCCAGACACTTTGTTTGAGTTTAAAGCTCCCCCTAAGGCTACCAAAACAAAATTTGCTCCTAGAGAAAAAACTAAGTAATCACATAAATAGATTCCTATGAAATCATATAAATCAAATAGAATTTCGATATTTATTATGGTATTGTTTGCAATGCTATTAATGATTCCAGAAACAGTTACAGCACAACGTTTTGGTCATTTCCCACCGCCGCGTCCAATGCCTCGTCCGGAGCCGATTAGACCTATGCCACGTCCAGAACCGATTAGGCCGATACCGCCAAGGCCGTTGCCGCCACCTCCACACCCGTATCCAAGGCCGTATCCGGTGCCATTTCATCCTTACCCAGTACCATTTCCATATGCCTATCATCCGTTTGTGCCCTATGTTTGGGGGCCAACATGGTATCCTGTAGGTTTCTTTTTGGCAACATTAACCACCGCAGCAATAATTGTATCTGTAGAGAATACAAACTATAATTATGACGATGGAGTATATTATGTAAAAGAATCCAGTGGGTATAAAGTTGTACCAGCACCAATAGGCGCAACAATATCTGATTTGCCAAAAGGATATGTAACAATAACTGTCTCGGGTGCCGAGTATTACTATTATGGAGGAACTTATTATAGTAAAACTTCAGGCAAGTATAAAGTTGTAACAGCACCAGTTGGAGCAGTTGTAACACATCTTCCAGAAGGAGCAGAAGAAAAAACAATCGACGGTCAAAAATACTTGCTTTATAACAATGTGTATTATCAGCCAATTTCTAAAGATGGTCAGGATAGTTACGTTGTCGTACAAGGTAAATAATTGACAGAATGTATTTGTAAAAACTTCCATTGTAAGGCTAAACATGTGCAATTCAGTTTATAATGGAGGATATTTAATCAAATTTGTTTGGGGTAATTAATAAAATAATTTACCTTTAGGGAAAATACCACTTAATTTTAAGAATGTTTTAACTTAAAAAAACAATATTCTTAACAGGAATTTCCGCTCATTCAAAATTTGATCATTTATTTAATAGTTTAAATAGCTTACTAATTTTTTAATAATCACTTTAAAATTTAATAAAATGAACACGAGAAGAAGAACCTTATTCATAATCCCAGTTATATTATTGGGTTTGATTTACAGCTGTGCTCCAAGCGTAAAAGTTACAAACGATTACGACCATTCAGCTAATTTTTCAGAATATAAAACATTTGCGGTTTATGACTTAAAAGCGCAAGAGGGTCAGGTAAGCCAGTTGAATGTAGATAGAATTGCAAATGCAATTCGTACAGAAATGGCTAGTAAAGGATTTAAAGAAACAGCAAACAATCCTGATCTGAAAGTTAATGCGGTTACCATTTTAAAAGACAAAAAACAGGTTACAGCAAATTCTAATTTCTATGGATATGGCGGTATGTATCGTCCGTATGGATATTGGGGTGCTGGTGGTGGTATGTTAAGTGGTACTACAACTTATGATACCTACGATTATGTTGATGGATCTTTGGTAATTGATATTGTATCTACAAAAACACAAAAACTAATTTGGCAAGGCATCGGTAATACCGAATTGGATAAAAGACCAGATAATCCAGATGAATTTATTAGTTCTTCTGTAAAGAAAATTTTAGCAGGATTCCCTCCTGGCTTAGTTGTAAAAAAATAAGTTCTACAACGAGTATATTACAACTCGATTAAACTTATCTCCCTACTAGATAAGTTTAATCGTTTTATAATGCAGGCAACTACAATGTCTTTGATAATGTTGATTTTATAAGTGAAATCATTTCTAGAATAAAAATGTTAAATCTTTCCCCCATGATTTATATATTACTATCTCTCTTTTTCTTTATCGCATCAATAGCAGGTTTTGCTGTTTCGTTGATGATTATTTTTACCAAAAAAAATCTTAATCAGAATTTCTTTTTGAGTCTTTGCTTATTTAGCCTTGCTATAGGAAGTATTTATAGTTTTTACTTGTCTGCAAGTGTATTAAAAGGGTTTTCAAATTTCTTTATAATCACCCGTTCTTTTATTTTCTTGGTAGCACCATGTTCTTTTTTATATATAAGAAATGTTTTGTTGCCTGGAAAAATGATTAGAAAATACGATTGGATACATTTTACTCCCTTTATAGTATGTTTCATTTATATTTTATTTTCATTTTCAGACCGTTATCTTAATTATTTAGGAGGTTTGTTTAATGAGGATATAATACAGAGAACAGACTATTTATCTGTTAAAGTAAATGCTGCATTTCCGTTAATCATAATATTATCTTGGTTAGGATATGCTTTTGTGCAAACCATAATGATTTTAAAATTTGATTTAAAAAACACACATAAACTTAAACGATATAATGATAAGGTTATTAATTGGTTGAGGATTTTTAATATTATGATTATAGTACTTTTTTCGACACTTTTTGTGCATCGATTCTTGAGTAGCTCCGTAATTAATATTGATTTTCTGTACAACGCAATGGTATCTTTTATCCTTCTTTTTACAGTGAGTTGGTTGTATTTTAAACCTCAGGTTTTGTACGGTTTACGTGAGCCGCTTATTACTTTGCGTAATTTTAGCAACGATAATTTTAGTAAAACTATAAAGACAGAAGAAGTAAAAGACGCTTTGCCTATATTAAGCTTGCTTACAGACGAAAAGAAAATAACTTATTTAATAACACTTGAAAAAGCCTTTCTTAGTAAAAAACTCTTCTTAAAGAAAAATCTTGTCATTCGCGATTTGTCCGAAGAAACAGGAATACCAGTTCACCATCTTTCAAGTCTGATAAATAGTGAATATAATCTTCATTTTCAGGATTATGTAAATCTTAAAAGAATCGAATACTTTAAAGATAAAGTAAACGATATCGATTGGAAACACTTATCTCTGGAAGGAATGGCATGGGGCTCGGGATTTAAATCCAGAACAACTTGTTTTAGAGCATTTGTTAAACACACAGGTAAATCTCCATCAGAGTATTTTAAATTTATTCGAGTAACTTCTGAAGGAAGAAATGAATTCTCGATAAAATAATTTCATTACCAGAACAAGATAAAACTTGTGTTGAGGGATTCTTTTATTGATTAAGTATTCTAAAATTATTTAATGAATTATTATAAAGTAAAATCATGAAAACAGTATTTAATAAAAACATACAATCTATAAAAACAGTTGTTACAACACTGGTTTTATTAATTCCTTTTTTTAGTAATGCACAACTTAAAGGTGGACATTTTCTGGGGGCTATGGGATTACAATCGGGTACCCAAACACCCGAAAATACCCTTTCTGTATTTGTACCCGTTTATTTTTATAACACGACTTCTTTACGAAATAACGATGGCGACGTTGCAATCGCAGATCCAAACTTAAATATGTTCCTTACAGCCGTAGGTGTAAGTTGGGTAAGCGATTTTAAGATTTTAGGAGGAAATTATGGAGCATCAGCATTATTACCATTTGCCTCCAATGCAATTCAGGGGAATTATGTAAGCTCAAAAAGCCCTTTTGCGTATTCAGATACTTATATCATACCACTACAATTGGGTTGGCATAATAAAAAAGCCGATTTCATTTTTACTTACGCCATGTATTTGCCTACGGGTAAGTTTGAAAACGGAGCTAGTGATAACAGTGGTTTAGGAATGTTTATAAATGAGTTTTCGGCAGGAACAACACTTTTTTTTAATGATAAAAAAACATTGCATTTATCAGCATTAGCTTCTTATGAAATAAATGGAAAGAAAAAAGATACCGATATTAAAACAGGAGATCTTTTTAGCCTTGAAGGAGGATTCGGAAAAACATATTATGTAATGGGAGGCACTACAGATGCACCAGCTCCGAAATCTATAATTAATGCAGGTTTAGTTTACTACATGCAGTTTAAAGCAACAAGCGATGAAATACCTATTGGGAACTCCGTTTTTTCAGGTAACAAAGATCGTGTTATGGCTTTAGGTGCCGAAGTAAATTATTTTCATATTAGCTCAAGTACCTCAGCGGGATTACGCTGGTTTGGAGAAGTTGAATCTATTAACAGATTTAAAGGGAATACTTTTTTTATAACGTTGGCTCATGTTTTTAGTACAAAGAAATAAATAGCCAATTATAAGAAATTGGTATAAGGGTTCCAATTGATAAAGGTGTGAAATCTCTCAACAAGTAATTAAATATACCTGCGTATGAAATTAAAAGGATTATTAGTACTGATATTTATTATCATTAATCAGAATATAGTATTTGCCCAAAAAGAAGATTTACGCCAAGCTTACGCTGATAGTATAAAAACATCTACATGGGCTTATAGATTACCCGCTTGGGGACAACGTATTACCAAAAGAGGAGTCGATTTGCCATATCCGATCGGGATTATGATAAATTATTTTTCAGGAAGTCAAAAGGTTGTTATCAGTGATCTGGAAGTAGGGATAAACAATAGCCCGTTAGTTCCTCTTGATTTTGTGAAATTTGGAGAAACCAAAGCCACACTTAATTCCGTAACCTCACGTATAGATGTTTGGGCATTGCCTTTTGTAGACATTTATGCAGTTGTAGGTAAAACTTGGGCGAGTACAAGTGTAAACGTTGTCGAGCCAATGAATTTTAGTAACAAAGTCGATTTTGAAGGAGGGACTTTTGGAGTCGGAATGACTTTAGGAGGTGCTTACAAACATGTATTCGGAACCTTAGATTATAACAATACATGGACAAAATTTGATCAAATCGAAGGATCTATTCATTCTCAAATGTTAGCGCCAAGATTTGGATATGTTTTTCAGTCCCGACGAAAACCGAATAGGAATTTTGCTCCATGGATTGGAGTTCAGGGACTTTTTGTAAACAGAGTGACCAAAGGAACTATTAATCTTTCGGATTTAGGAGTTAGCGGAAACTCGGCAGATTTTGATGTCGAAGATAAGGCTTGGTATCAAAATTTACCTGCGGCAGATAAGGTTATTATTAAACAAATAGCCGATAAAATAAGAGACAAATTAGATAAGTTAGATCCAGAAGATGCTTCAATTTCGTATTCACTTAAAAAGAAAGCACTTTCTCCTTGGAGTATGTCTGTGGGTGGACAGTTTCAATTAGATCACCATTGGCAGTTTCGAACAGAAGCAGGCTTTTTTGGTGGACGTTCCTCAATTTTAGCTTCAGTAAATTATCGATTTGGATTTTAATATGAAAAAAACAAACCAACTCCGAAAAGTATTCCTGTTTCTTATAGTTTTCATGACGATAACGATGACAGGGCAGGACAATGAACATAAACACATAAGTATGAAAGATTCCCTAGATGGGGCTTTTGATTTAAGTGATTACATAATTTATGCACATGGTTTTATAGTTGTACCTACACTTATTACTGAGCCTGCTTTAGGAGGAATCGGGGGAGCGGTGTTACCTCTTTATCTTAAAAAACATGATCCAATTATTGATGCAAATGGAAAGAAAAGATTTATAGATCCTGATATAACAGGAGCCATGGGAATGTATACTGGTAACAAAAGTTGGGCAGTAGGAGCATTTCGTGCAGGAAGTTTTATAAAATCAAGAATATTGTATCGTGTAGGAGGAGGCTATGGAGATGTAAATATGTCATTTTATGAAAATTTGCCTAATGGTAAAGACAAAGAAATTGACCTTAATTTTAAATCATTTGCATTCTATGCTCGGGTTATGAAACAGTTTAGAAACGGAAAATGGAGTGCAGGTCCACAGTATCTTTTATTGGATTCTAAAGTTAATTTCCCAGATTTAAATGATCTTCCTTCGTTTGCTAAATTAAGTGATGTAAAAAGTGTAGTAAGTCAATTAGGTGGAGCCATTCAGTTTGATGGGCGCGATAATATCTTTACGCCAGATAAAGGAATGCGGTTTCAGTTTGACTTTTTCTGGTCAGATAACACAATTGGCAGTGATTATGATGCATGGCGGTTAAATTTTTCAGCAATAGGGTATTATCCTATCGCTAAAAAATTAATTGGCGGACTTAGACTAGAAGGAGAACAGGCACTTGGTAATGCTCCTTTTTACCTTAGACCAGGAATTAATTTAAGAGGAATTCCTTCAGCCAGATATCAGGGTAAAGCCAGTGTTGTTACAGAGGCTGAACTAAGATGGGATTTGTACAGAAGATGGAGTCTTATGGGCTATGGCGGTCTGGCAAGTGCTTTTAACGATTGGGATAAAGCTTTTGCTAAACCAGTTGTTTATAGTTATGGAACAGGTTTTCGATATTTAATTGCTAGAAAATTTAAATTAAGAATGGGGGTCGATGTAGCGAGAGGTCCGGAAGACTGGGCATATTATGTGGTTTTTGGAAGTAATTGGCTTCGTTAATTTACCTTAAAAAAATATCTGTTAGTTAGTTAATTCAATAATTGTCTAAAACCTGATAGCAATTGCTATCAGGTTTTTTTTATTTCTATACCGTTTTCTTAAAATGAATATCCAAGCGTAAGCAACCAGTTTCTTGGAGCTCCGGGAAATAAACGGATGTAATCATATCCACCAACCCAATAGGTTTTATTGGTTAGATTATTTGCGTTCAATTGTATTTTAAATTTGTTAATAGTGTAATACAAAGCAGCATTCATTAACGTGTAACCAGGTATTGTTTGTGTTGCACTAATACTTAAGTTACGAGTTGTTACAAAGTTTGTTCCCATAGCAAGCCCAAAATCTTTTAGAGCACCATCTACAAAATTATAACGTGTCCAGATGTTTCCTTGTTGTATTGGAGTGTTTGGTTTTTGTCTTCCTATTTCGTCAGCTATTGGACTTTCGGTAATATGTGCTTCGTTATAAGAGTAAGCTGCAGAAATACTCCATTGGCGAGTTATACTTCCATTTACATCAATTTCAATTCCTTTAGATTCTTCTGTACCAACCTGTCTCATTAAGTCAATATTAGAAGGATCATTGGCATTATACAACGTGTTTTTTTGTTGAATCTTAAATAGTGCCAGAGTAACGAATAACTTTTCTTTAAACCATGACGATTTACCTCCAAATTCTATCATATTACTTTCTAAAGGATCAAAAGGTCCACCAGCATTTGGATTAGATAATGATGATGTGGTTTGTGGGTTATATCCTTTTACGTAGGTACCATAAACATTAATGTTTGAGTTTACAGTGTACGTTAGACCTATACGTGGTAAGAATGAATGTTGTTTTACTTTCTTCTCATTGTCTTTTGTGTAATTTTCGCGGTCGGTATATTCGTCATATCGAACTCCAATTAAGGCTTGCAGACGTCCCCATTTTATATGATCCTGCAAATAGATTCCATATAAAGAATAATAGCTAGGGTCGAATGGACGTGCAGTATAAAAATATTTGCTAACATCCTTTAGTTGTTGTGATCCAGACGGATTTGTTAAGTCAAAATGAGCAACATTCGGAACAGGATTTCCTTTGGAATCTAATAAATAAGCATTGCTATTTTTTGGATTATAAGTATTAATCGCTCCATTATTTGCTGCATTTCTGTATCCTTTTGCCTCAAGCTGAGAACCTCCAGATGGTACTTGTTCCTGAGCGTAGTCATATCCTAAGATTAAATTATGATCTAAATCGCCTGTTTTTGTTTTGTACACAAAAAAGGTCGAGATATTATCGATATAGCGTTTACGTTTACGCATAAAAACCTGCATTTCTATCGCAGACGGAATTGTACTACCATCTGCTGCAGACGCATATTTGTTGGCGCCACGATGTTCTAGCAAGTCTTCATTATAGCCAGTTCGGATATACGAAGCAGAGAATGACAACTTATCGGTAAATTGATGGTTTAATGAAGTTGTAACAATATAAGTTTCTTCGTTAAGATAATCATTAGGAGAGTTTAATGATTGTTTGGTTTTTGTAGAATACAAGTTGTTTTCGTAAGTCGATTGTCCACGATCTAGCATCCCTTTTGAACTTGTATAAATTAAATCAAAGTTTACTCGGGTTTTATCATTTGGTAAAAACGATAGCGAAGGAGCAATAACAATGTTCTTATCAAATTGTAAATCTCTAAAAGAATTGGCATTCTCGTAACCTATATTCAAGCGGTATAAAAGTGATTTATCTTCGGTAAGCGGTCCTGTAAAATCGGCTAATGCTCTAAGAGTATTAAAACTTCCTGTAGAAAAACTGATACTATTTGCTGGTTGATCCAATGGTTTTTTGGTTACCCTATTTATAACTCCACCAGGCGATGCATTACCAAATAATGCTGATGATGGACCTTTTAATACTTCTACACGTTCCAGATAATTTGCCAAAGGCTGTTTCCAGAATCCTGTCGAAGTTCTTAAACCATTTAGTAATTGCGTATTGCTTCCTCCATTTATTCTAAAACCTCTAATCGATACATCATCATAAAAAGTGAACTGACTTACACCACTAAAATTCTTTATAACCTCTCCGATGCGTATTGCGCCTTGGTCGGCAATTAGTTCTTTAGTAGCATAAGAAACCGCTTGTGGTAAATCCTTAAGAGCAATTTCTGTTTTTGCACCAATAAAAGATTTTGTGTTTTTGTATGATTTCTCTTTTCTACCAGTAATCTCTACAGTTTGCAGCGTATTAATATTTTCTTTTAGCGTAATGGTTGGTAAGTTTAGTTTTTCATCCTCATGTAATTCGATCGATTTTTCCTGAGAAGAAAGACCTAAACTAGAAAAAAGAAGAGTGTAGGTTCCTGGTTTAAGATTATTGATCTGGAAATTCCCCTTTTCGTCGGCGGAGATATTCTTTTTTAGTTCCTTAATAAAGACAGCTGCATAAGAAGCCTCTTCATTGTTTTCGGTAACTATTTTTCCTGTAATTTGGGTAGTTTGAGCTTGCCCAATATTAAAAAATGCTATAAGTAGCACTATATAAATTAGTTTCATTGTATGGTATTTGGATTTTTACGGTGCAAATATATATTTATTTAGACTTGATAAAAATAATAATTTAAGAAAACTTTATATAAAAAAAGAGAACACGCGTGAGTGTTAGATTATTCAGGACTTTTTATTTAGAAGCAACAGCATAATTTTACTTTATTGCTAAAAAAAGATTACCTGTTTTGAGTATTTTGTAAGTTTTTATAGATTAATAAAAACATTGTATAAAAATTAACTGCATTAGGTTAGTTTTTTTATTTAATATTTAATTGTTTTGTAACAAAAATAAAATCAAGGCTACTAATTAGTCAACTATTTAAATCATTGATTATGTATAAAATTACGATGAAATCGGTATTCGCAGCATCTGCCTTTATGGTAGGTGTGAGTGGTTGTTTCGCACAAGACATTTTGGTTAACTCTTTAAAGTTAAATGCAAGCGAAAAAAGTAAAGAGAATTTTAAATTTACGGAGCAAATTAACCTAGGAACAACATCGGTAAAATCTCAAGGTTCTTCAGGAACATGTTGGAGCTATGCGACAAACTCTTTCTTAGAGTCAGAAATGATTAGACTTGGGAAACAACCAGTTGAGTTGTCTCAAATTTTCTCTGCAAGAAATGTGTATGTAGAAAAAGGTAAAAACTACGTGCGTATGCATGGAGCAGTAACATTAGGCGACGGAGGTTCATTGCATGATGTAATCAATATGTACAGAAAATACGGAGCTGTTCCAAGAGAAGTATATACAGGATTAAACTACGGAACAGATAAAAATAAATTTGCCGAAATGGCAGCTATAAACGAAGGTGTTTTAACAGCAGTAGTAAAAAATCCAAACGGAGAACTTACTCCAAACTGGGAAAAAGCCTATGCAGCAGTTATTGATTCTTACTTAGGAAAAGTGCCAGAAAACTTTACTTACAAAGGAAAAAATTATACACCACAATCATTTGCTAAAGAGATAGTAGGTGTTAATCCAGATGAATATGTTGAAATGTCATCATTTACAACAGCTCCATATTACCAAAAAACATTATTGGCAGTGCCAGACAACTGGTCATTTGATCAGGTTTACAATGTAAAAGTTAATGACATGACCGATGTTATTGATAATGCATTAAAAAAAGGATATACAGTAGCTTGGGCTACAGATGTAAGTGAGAAAAGCTTTAGCTGGAAAAACGGTGTAGCATATGTACCAACAAAGAAATTTGATGATATGACTGCAGATGAAAAAGCAGATATGTTTAACGGACCAAAAGCAGAACCAGAAATTACTGCCGAAATGCGTCAGGCTGCTTTTGATAACTATCAAACTACAGATGATCACGGAATGCACATTATTGGTTTAGCCAAAGATCAAACTGGTAAAGAATATTACATCGTAAAAAATTCTTGGGGAGAAACAAATGACTACAAAGGTTTCTTGTTTGTAACTAAAAACTTCGTGAAGTATAAAACTACTGCTCTTATGGTAAACAAAGGCGGATTACCTGCTGATATTGCTAAGAAGTTAGGAGTTTAAGTTAATTAGAACTTTTAAAATATAAAGAAAGCGCTACAAGAAATTGTGGCGCTTTTTTATTGTATTTATTGTTTTTAATTACATCGATTTTGATGGAATTAAAATATAACAATGATATACCCAAAATATAGCATTATTCAAATTTGATAAAAAGTTAAAAAAAATCTTATTAAAGTTCTACCTTAGTTTTTAAATTAAAAAACAGAGTCTTTAGTAAATTTATAAACAAGTAAATTTACCTGTTTTTATATTATTAATTTATAGTATATTTACTATGATCATTGATTAAGTTAATTTAAAGTCTTTAGTTGCTGTATTATAAATTGATATTAAAATGACGTTTTGATTTTGTAAAATCATATATTTATGATAATTACATAGTATATTGTTTAGTTAGTGTTTTAAAATAATTCATTAAAGGATATCATGAGTAAAAAAATTAAAATTCTAGATTTAATCGAAAATCTATCTGAAATAAGGAGTGATATTCCTCAATTTTTATTTGCAGAAGCAATTCATCCTCATACTATGGTAGCAGTAAGAGATGAAATACTTTCCTTTAAAAAAGAATTTGCAGATGTTAATGAAATAGATTTTATAATTAATTCCCCAGGAGGATCGCCAGCTGATGCTTACAGAATAATAAGAACTTTAAGAAATAATTTTGAAACGGTAAATGTAATAGTTCCCTTTTGGGCTAAAAGTGCTGCAACATTACTCAGTTTAGGCGCAACTAAAATTATAATGGATGAATTTGGAGAGTTTGGGCCTTTAGATATTCAAATTGCTGTTGAAAGAGATGATAGTCCTGAAATTGATAGAGAAAGTGCATTGAATGATGAATATTCTGTTCGAAGAATAGAAGCTAGGTCGCAGGAACTATACTATCAAATGTTTACAAACCTTTATTCCAGTAATGATATTAAAATTAATAAAATTGAATTATCAAAACAGCTTTTAGAATATTTAGCTTCATTTTACAAACCTTTATTAAGTCAAATTAATCCATACCATTTGGGGAGAAAAAAGAGAATGTTGGAGATAGGTCATAATTATGCGGATCGGATACTTTCTACGTATCATCCTAATTTGCCTGACAAAAACAAAGCCTATTTAATTGATTATTTAGTTAACGGCTGTCCAGATCATGGATATGTTATTGATTATAATTTGATTTCTCAATTTCTGACGAATGTATCAAAATCAAGCGAATTAGGAATTATTTACGAAAATTTACTTACCGAAATTTCTTCTGAATTGATAATCCAAGAAGATTTTACTTTTATAGGATTTATTATAAAACAAAATCAAGAAGAAAATGAAACATTACCTATTCCTCAAGAATTGCTTAATAATGGAATAGATCATAAAACTGTTGAACGAAAACAACCTAAATCAAAAGCAGACGTTACAAAAAAACCTACCACTAAAAAAATTAATCACAATGGAAAAAAGAACGATCCCGCAAACTGATACATCAGCTTTAAAGAAAGCTTTGTATGAAGATCCTAATGCTGGTTTCAGAATCAAAATCGAAAATTCTAAAAAACAATTTGAGAAGCCTAAACCAGATAAGTTTAAGAATGCATTTCCATCTCAGCAGAAAAATAATTTAATCTTTTTAAAATAAATAAAGCCACTCAATTTGAGTGGCTTTATTTATTAATATTAATCAATCAAACAAATTAAATATATTCCCAATCTATTGATTCTTCATTTTCGTTTTTCACGTCAGCAATCCATGCTTGTCTGTAGTTTTTTGTTGCAAACTTTTTCAATTCGTCTTTATCGAGATCAAAATTATCTTTAATAGTAATGAACATTTTCTGATCTCTTCCATCAGCCTTGACAAAATAGTTATTGTCTGTGAATTTAATATTAGAAAAACCGTTTTTACCCAACCATTTTTCAACTATAACTTTTTTTTCTTCTATACTATTCATACATTTTTTTTTAAAATGTTAATACTCTATTGAGGTATTCAAAGCTTTTGCTGTGAATTTTTTAATCGTTTTTATATATCCTGTAACACTGTGTTCTGAAGGTTGTTTATAGATCTTTTTTATATCAATAAAATCTTGATAAGATGCGTTTATTTCTTCAAAATATATATGTTCGCGCTTTAATACTAAAATTTTCATATGATCTTCTGTGTAAACAGGAGAAATTGAGGGCAAATATAAATCAAATATTTTTGTTGGACTTAAAAACATTTTATTCACTGATAATAATGATCCTAAAAAGCGTTCAAATTTTTTTGCTCTAATCCAATCGTCAGAAAAAGCTGTCGAGCCTTTAAAATTCAATTCCCAATATGAATCTATATTATAGCCTTTTATATCTTTCAAATATAAAGCTACATAAAAATCTGCTTCAATATCTATTAAACTCATAAAATCTGATCCGAAATAATCTTTAATTTTTACAGCATCATCTTTATTTGGTACTTTTTGAACAACAAGATGAAAATATTCATGTAAAATTACAACCTCAAAGAAATCATATCCCCATGCGTTAAGATTAACAGGATTGAATGAAACTTTTTGTGCTCCATTATGATTATGAACTTTCATAATCCAGTCTCCTTTAGAAGTTGGCTCTATTGTTACATCTTTAATGTCAAATAAAGATTCAGTAACTTTTTCATCAATTAACCATTTATTAAATTTTTCTAATTCTTCTAATAATCTTTCCCTGTCGTTTTCTTTGATTTCTCGTGGTTGGTCGTCAAAATTAACTAGCTCATCATAGGGGCTGTTCTTATTCATGTCTTTCATATAAAAAAATTTAAACGCATATTTTAATATAAAGATAAAATAAATAGTAAATAATTAACAATGGAATAGCTATAAATAGTTAAATTATGTATTGTTTTTAGATTATTAACAATGGTGACAATCTTTTTACTTTAAGTTATAGAAATTTTTATATCTATTTTGATGTAATGATTTAAGTATATATAAAGATTCATCATTACTAATAACTTTCTTTATCTTCATTAAGATTTTCTAATAGTTATTTGTAGATTTTCTTTAATATAGATAAAAACTTTCTTGAATGTGCTTTGATGTAGATGTATAAATTTAGGCTAGTCAATTAAAAATGCATAAAAAACCTTAGAATTCATAAGGCTTTTTTTGAATATGGGTAAATGAGGTAGTAAATAAAAATAAAATGTTATAAACATAGCCAACGGTTTCAACCGTTGGAGTGTAATGCATTATTGCAATTTGTATCACACGGTTTCAACCTTGAGTTATGGTCAAAATAAGATAGTCAATTATTAATAATATCATCTCCTTCAAATTGTTCCCCTTCTTTGATCTTATGGTACGTTGTGTTAAGTGCTTGACTTTCTTTATAGTAATTTTTAGAATAGCTTTGAATAGCTTCTTCTAATTTAAGATTATGTTGTATAATATTGTAAAAATCAAAATCATATTTGCGTAAATTGTTAGTTTTGTGATAGATGTTTAATCTCGTTATATTTTCGCAAGATGATTTAATTTGAGCAATTCTATGGATTGCTTTTGTGTCGACATATTCGTTATATTCTAAAATTTCATCACAGAAATTCAATGTATTAGCAATAGATAATTTGAAATATTCTTCATTTGAATAAGTGCCTTTAATTAACATATTATCTATATTTATTTCTTTATCTACTGAGAGGTCAGCAAGTAAATTTGAGCATTTAATGAGTGATATTTCTTTAATAGTTTTTAATTCGTTATCTCCCAATAAATCTTTAATAAGGTAGGTGATTTGCATTTCTATGTTGCGTATTTTATAACTTAGTAAGCCGTGTAGCTTTATTCTTTTTCTTTCTTTTGGCATATGTTGAACTAAGAAATAGAAAATAGATGCAGCTGTAAAAGAATAGCTTAGTTTTAGTATAAATTGCCCAAATCTATAGCAAAAATCATTGAAGGCATTGAATTCACCAAGGCCAAATTCTATAATAATAATTAGGGAGAAGCTTATCAAAAATGTAAACTTAATTTCATCTGCAAGGGTATTCCATCTGTTTGACCAATAGATTTTCTTCATAAGGGGGGTAATTTAATAAGAAAGAGGGCTCTCATGAGTCCTCTTTCTTAATTATTAACGATAATATTTCTGCAAAGGATTTACTTCCCTTTTAATAACTTCTCCAAATATTCAACTTTCTCTTTTTCAGCCAAAACCAAACGCTCATAAAGTTCTACCACTTTATCAAGCGGATTAAAAGTACAATTATATGCGTTTCCATTAATGACACTGCCGTCATTTAATGTGTTTCCAATAATATTTAAAACCGCTTCTTCAGAGAAATTTTTAATTCCTTCAACAGAAACTCCTAATGCTTCAGCTATTGCCTTAAGTTTTTCATCATCTATTGTTTCGCTGTTTTCAATAGCAGAGATTGCTTGTTGGTTTGTTCCTAAAGCTTGTGCCAAAGCTTCTTGCTTCATATCTCGAAGTTCACGAATACGGCTTATTTTTCGCCCTATATGATTTGGTTTTGTAAGTGTGCTCATAATTCAAAGATAATAATTAAGTGTAATAACAGTCAATATGTAAAAAACATATTTAGCTAAGTACGGTACGGCTAGAAATGATACAGTACAGTTGAATAGATTGCTTAATTGCGATGTGTTGTAAAAATACAATTTTTCGCACAGGTAGAGATTAAAAACAAAAAAATATAGTAATGCAAAAAGAAAATCATATTCCATTGCATCATGATGAGGTAATGCAATCGGTAGCGAGATTCCTTTCGGCTCTTTGGGTGGAAGGAGAGTTTAGGTATCAACCGGACTATTTAGTTGAAATTTTCGAGAATATTCTCAAAACAGAAATCGGTAATGACCAGGATTTACGAACTAAAATGATAAGTTGTATTAAAACGAGTAAAATGCTGAAAAAAGCATTAGAGCGATTCTCCGATCAAGAAATAGAAAAAGCCTGCAATGGGATTGTAAAAGCTTAATAATGCCTTTATGCTTCTAATTTTGCGTGTAAAACAGTCGTAATATAATAACGCTCAATTTAACCGCAAAGAGCGCAAAGAGAAAAAGACGCAGAGGTTCGCTAAGTTATTGATTAAGCTTTGCGAATCTTTGCGTAACCTTTGTGTTCTTTGCGGTAAAGTCTTTTTATTTAATGCTCAACTTTTGTAATCGAGTTACTAGCGGAGACCCTTCGTTCCTCAGGGTGACAAGATTGGGTGATAATAAAATAAGGGAAACCGTGTTGTCGAGCAAAAAGGTTATCAAAGCTATTGATTAAGCTTTGCGAACCTTTGTGTAAATCCTTTGCGCTCTTTGCGGTAAAAGCCCACAAACAATGGATCCGCGTTATCGTTGTTTGAAAAGCTATTGATTAAATTTTGCGAACCTCTGCGTTTTTTTCTTTGTGCTCTTTGCGGTAAAGTCTTTTTATTTAATGCTCAACTTTTGTAATCGAGTTACTAGCGGAGACCCTTCGTTCCTCAGGGTGACAAGATTGGGTGATAATAAAATAAGGGAAACCGTGTTATCGAGCAAAAAGGTTATCAAAGCTATTGATTAAGCTTTGTGGATCTTTGTGTAATCTTTTGCGCTCTTTGCGGTAAAACCCACAAACAATGGATTCGCGTTATCGTTGTTTGAAAAGCTATTGATTAAACTTTGCGAATCTTTGCGTAACCTTTGTGTTCTTTGCGGTAAAAAACCACAATCAATGAAAATCTGTGTTATCGGGTTTGAGGTAAGGAATAAAATATGGGAAACCTATAACCAAAAAAAAAGACTATCATTTCTGATAGTCTTTTTTGCTCCCTCTCTTGGGCTCGTTCCGATAGCTATCGGAACAAGGACTCTCTGATTAACAGTATTTCAATAATAGTTTTTCTGTAATCTCAGGATATTTTTGCAAATTAAGAAGGTAGGTTTTGCTTTTCATACTTTTTATATGTTTTTCTATTTTTCTTGCTTGATAAATATCAACACATTCAATAGAATAAAACAATGTCCAGTCATTTGCAATTTTGGTGTGTGAATTTTTAAACTGACCTAAATTATGCCATTGTATTCTAATTTGAATATCTGAAGTTTCCCCAATATAATAGGTTTCCTTGCTTGGAGAGTAAATAATGTAAACAAAGTGCATAAGGAACAGATTGGATGTAATGTGCAAAAAAAAAAATACCACTTACATTTGTAAGTGGTATTTTAAGCTCCCTCTCTTGGGCTCGAACCAAGGACCCTCTGATTAACAGTCAGATGCTCTAACCAACTGAGCTAAGAAGGAATCACCTTAAAGGTAAATATGTTTGCTAAAAAAAAGTTGCTCCCCCTCTTGGGCTCGAACCAAGGACCCTCTGATTAACAGTCAGATGCTCTAACCAACTGAGCTAAGGAGGAAGTTGTTGTTCTTTTTAGCGAGTGCAAATATAGAAGGTTTTTTCCTTTCTAAAAAATTTTTTCGCACTTTTTATTAATAAATTTTACTTGCCTACGATTGCTTTATAAATATCGTTACCGTTAGCAAATAAAAGCAATGTTATAAGTAAAACGAAGCCAACCATTTGCGCGTTTTCTAGGAATTTATCGCTTGGTTTTTTACCGCTAATGATTTCGTATAATAAAAACATCACATGACCACCATCAAGAGCAGGAATCGGTAATAAATTCATTACTCCAAGCATAATTGATAAAAGTGCAGTGATAGACCAGAACACTTCCCAACTCCAAGTACTAGGGAAAATATTATAAATAGCCGCAAAACCACCTACTTGTTTGTAAGCTTTGGTTTCTGGGTTAAAAATCATTTTAAGCTGTTTTCCGTAACTTACCAATTGATCTTTTCCTTTTTCAATCCCTACAGGAATCGATTCAAAGAATCCAAACTCTTTAGTACTTATTTTATAGTAGCCTAATTTCTCTAATGATTCCATTCCTAGAGTACCAACATTTACACCAAGTTTACCTTCTTTAGTAACAATAGCATTAACTGGAGTCTCTTTTTGGTTTCTTAAAACAACGGCAGGAATAGTTTTTCCTTTGTTATTTTCTAGTATTGTTTTTACCTCGTCATAATATTTTACTTTCTGTCCGTTAAGAGAAGTAACCAAATCTTTTGGTTGCAATTCTTTATTTGGAGATTCAGCAGCAATATTTCCAATAACAAAAGGCATTCTTATAGAAGCAAGAGGGCTTTTTTCATGTTTTGATAATTGGTCAACAAGATCGTTTGGCATCTGGATAGTTTGTTCAACACCGTTTCTTTCAATAAGAACTTGTTTAGACATCACTAAGTCCATGTTTATTTGATTGTCGAAACTCTCTACTTTTTTACCATCGATAGCTAGAATCTTATCACCAGTTTTAAAACCAGCTTTAATCATAACAGGATTTTCAATAGAAAGACCGTCTTTTATGTCAGCATTAGCAACATAAGTTTCACCATAAGCAAATGCCATTCCTATATATATAATAAACGCAAGAATAAAGTTTACCGTAACACCACCCAACATAATGATTAAACGTTGCCAAGCTGGTTTAGAACGAAACTCCCAAGGTTGTGGTGGTAAAGCCATTTGTTCCTTGTCCATACTTTCGTCAATCATTCCGGAGATTTTTACATAACCACCCAGAGGTAACCAACCGATACCATATTCAGTATCGCCAATTTTCTTTTTTAGAAGTGAAAATTTGACATCAAAAAATAAATAGAATTTTTCGACTCTTGTTTTAAATAATTTTGCGGGGATAAAATGCCCTAATTCGTGAAGAATAATAAGTAATGATAAACTCAATAAAAATTGAGAAAGCTTGATAACTATATCCATTGTTTAATTTTAGTTCTTAAATAACGCACAAAAGTAACGTTTTCTATTTTAATTCATAGTGCAATATAAGTCATAAGGTTTTAAATGTTTGTTAATTAATAAACATTTAGATTTCTACTTTTAACAAGATGCAGTAACTTTACTTTTTAAACACTATTTTAAATATTAGTAGTGTTAATCCGCTAAAAGTTACATTATATGGCTTCATTATTATTTTCTCCGCTTTCGATAAAAAAAATCACCTTAAAAAATAGAATCGTTATTTCGCCAATGTGTCAATATTCAGCTATTGATGGTTTTGCTAACGATTGGCATTTGGTACATTTAGGAGCTCGTGCAACGGGAGGTTCAGCATTGATAATTCAGGAAGCAACAGCGGTTTCGCCTGAAGCAAGAATATCACCCGAGGATTTAGGACTGTGGAAAGACGAACAAATAGAAAAATTAAAAGCAATCAATACATTTATTGTTTCTCAAAATGCCATTCCCGGAATCCAGATTGCACATGCCGGACGCAAGGCGAGTGTTTCAGCTCCATGGCAAGGAAATAAAAAGTTAGATTTCGCTCAAGGCGGATGGCAAACCGTTGCGCCAAGTGCAATAGGTTATCATGATAATGAAGCTGCTCCAATAGCTTTGGATAAAGAAGGAATTCAGAAAGTAATTGCCGATTTTAAGTCAACTACCAAAAGAGCCGTTGCTGCAGGATATCAGGTTTTGGAAATTCATGGAGCGCATGGATATTTGTTACACCAGTTTATGTCGCCATTGTCTAATTTAAGAACTGATGAATATGGCGGAAGTTTCGAAAATAGAATTCGTCTTACCTTAGAAATCGTTGATGCAGTACAATCAGAATGGCCAGCAGATTTACCGTTGTTTGTTCGAATCTCGGCAACCGATTGGGCAGAAGGAGGTTGGAATCTTGAAGAATCGGTACAGCTTTCGGCAATTTTAAAATCTAAAGGAGTAGATGTTGTAGATGTTTCTTCGGGAGGATTGGTTTCTCATCAAAAAATTGCACTAGGACCAAATTATCAGGTTCCTTTTGCCGAAAGGATAAAAAAAGACACTGGAGTTTTAACAGGAGCAGTAGGTTTAATCACCGAGGCTACTCAAGCCGAAGCAATCTTAACTTCAGGTCAAGCCGATTTGATTTTGTTTGCCAGAGAATCGCTTCGTGACCCAAACTTGGCTTTGCATTTTGCATCCGAGTTAAACTCCGATATACAATGGCCAAAACAATACGAACGAGCTAAGATTTGATGAAACATTAATGTTTTTTATTTAAACCATTAAGAGATAAAACATGAGTTTCTAACTGAACCATTAAGAGATTAAGTTATATTAAGCGTTGAACTTAATTTTTTTCAATCTGTTAATGGTTAGAAGAAATAAAACACAAGTTTTTTAATTGAACCATTAAGAGATTAAGTTATATTAAGCTTTGAACTTAGTTTTCTTTATTTCTTAATGGTAAAAAAACTTAATTTAATCAGTGACAAAAACAATAAACATTAACTGAGTTTCATTAAAAAGAGAAACTTAATTTTTTCTTCATTTCTTAATGGTGGAAAATCCTTTATCTCTATACCTATCGGGAGTGACAAAACAATAAACTTAATTTTCTTCATCTCTTAATGGTGAAGAAAAAAAATAAAAATCAAATGCAAAAAATAAAAACAGCACTATTATCATACGGAATGTCGGGGAAAGTTTTTCACGCACCATTTATAAACATTCACCCAGGATTTGAACTTATTGGTTCTTGGGAAAGAAGCAAGAAATTAATACAAGAAGATTATCCAACAGTAAAAAGTTACCCAACTATCGATGATGTTCTTGCAGACGATGTCGATTTGGTGATTGTAAACACACCAGTTGAAACACATTACGAATATGCCAAAAAAGTTCTAGAGGCTGGTAAACACGCTATAGTCGAAAAAGCATTTACAACCACCGTTGCACAGGCACAAGAATTGGCTGATTTAGCTAAAGCAAAAGGATTAAAATTGGCCGTTTTCCAGAACAGAAGATGGGATAGTGATTTTAAAACCGTTCAAAAGGTTGTTAAAGACGGTTTGTTAGGAGATTTGGTCGAAGCCGAATTTCATTTTGATCGTTATAATCCTTTATTAAGTATTAAAACACATAAAGAAACTGCCAATTCAGGCGCAGGAATTCTAAAAGATTTAGGACCACATTTAATAGATCAGGCATTGCATCTGTTTGGATTTCCAAAATCAGTCTTTGCAGACATCCGAATAACACGCGAAAATTCATTGGTCGATGATTATATCGATTTACTATTATATTACGATGATTTTAGAGTTCGACTAAAAGCTAGTTTCTTTGTTAGAGAAGCCAATCCAGCTTATGTAGTTCACGGAAAAAAAGGTTCGTTCTTAAAACCTCGTGGAGATGTTCAGGAAGATGATTTAAAATTGAGCAAAAAACCAGATACTGTAACTTGGGGAACAGAAGCAGAAGGTTTAAACGGAATTTTACACACAGAAATTGATGGTGAGGTTATCAAAGAGAAAATTCCAACTTTACAAGGAAACTATTATGAGTTCTTTGATGGAGTTTACAAGTCGATTACGACAAATGCTATAGAGCCAGTTACAGCCGAAGATGGTGTTAAAACCATGAAAATCATCGAAGCAGCTATTGCAAGTAATGCGCAACACAAAGTGATTGATTTGTAAGCATTTAACTCTTTGCGAAAGTAACGCGATCCCGAAGCGTCGGGACGGATTTACTAAAGTAAAGACGCGGAAAAATACGGATTTTTAAAAATAATTAATCCCTAAGTTTTTGACAACGTTATTAAGTTAAGCTTTTTTGATTTAATTATGATTAATTTTTTTCGCGCAAAGACGCAAAAGCGCAAAGGTTTTAGGTGTAAACTTGGCGGCTTGGCGACTTTGCGTGAGATTTATTCGGCGCTTTTATTCTTAACTTAATGACATTCAGCTTTTGGATGGGAGAAAATCCGTTTTTATCCGTTTTTTCGCCTTGGCGAATCCGCTTCATCCGTGTTCCATTTGCGTTCCACTTAATTTATAAACAATAACGTTATAATTAATCCTAACTAGTAGGGTTGAATTAATGTTAAGGATGATTTTCGTAATTTTGTCCAATCAAACTTTAAATAACTCATTTTGATAGATTTAAACTTCCTAGGCAGATTCAGAAGTAAAGCAAAATTTAAGAAAACATATAAAAATGCTAAAGCTTCGTACTTAAACCGAATCCGTTTTGCTGTCGGAATGTTTTATTTTGCAATGGGTTTATGTTTTGCTACTTGGGCAAGCCGAATTCCGAGTATTAAAGCCGCATTAGATTTAAGCGAAGGACAATTAGGATCTATTTTGTTTGCATTACCGTTGGGACAATTACTAATTATGCCTTTTTCTGGTAAAGTTGTAACTCGTTTTGGCAGTCATAGAATCTTAATTTTTTCTTTACTATTTTATGCTTTTAGTTTAACTAATTTAGGTTTAGCAACTACATCATGGCAGTTATCTATAGGTTTATTCCTTTTCGGAGTATTCGGAAACCTAGCCAATATTGCAGTAAATACACAAGGAGTTTACACCGAAGTACTTTTCAAGAAAACTATAATGTCTTCCTTTCATGGCATGTGGAGTTTTGCTGGTTTTACAGGAGCTTTAGTTGGTTTAGGAATGTTAGCGTTAAAACTATCACCATATTATCATTTTGTAATTGTTGCAGGAATTGTACTTATTATGATTGCTTTCAATTATAAATTTTTGGTCAAAGCCAAAGAAAAAATCAAAGTACAGGAGAAGAAAAAGAAACTTTTTGCAAAACCAGACAGTTCATTAATTTGGCTTGGAGTAATTGGGTTTTGTTGTATGGCGAGCGAAGGAGTAATGTTCGATTGGAGCGGTGTCTATTTTAAAGATGTCGTAAAAGCTCCTGGGGCATTAGAAATCTTAGGGTATACATCATTCATGATTATGATGGCAAGCGGACGTTTTCTTGGTGATGGACTAATTCTTAAATTCGGAAGAAAAAAAGTACTGCAAATAAGCGGATTGGTCATTTCGCTTGGACTTTTTACCTCAGTTCTTTTCCCTTATATAATTCCTTGTACAATTGCCTTTATGTTTGTTGGTTTAGGAGTTTCTACTGTTGTGCCAACTTTGTACAGTGTTGCGGGTAAAAACCCATCGGTTCCGGCAGGTGAAGCTTTAACAATCGTTTCGAGCGTTAGCTTTCTTGGTTTTTTAATGGGACCACCTGTTATCGGTCATATTGCCGAAGCTTTTGGTCTTCGTTTTTCTTTTGCTTTTATCGGTATCTTCGGATTTTTTATTGCTTTTATGGTTACAAGAATCAAAGCAATAGAATAATCATATCACATTACTTTAAAATTGTGGAAAGAAGTTAAACATATAAGTTATGTAAGCTCATTTAAGTTTTTATGCTGATAGTCACGCTTATATTTACTTTCATTACTTACATGGTTCAAACTAAAGTGTTAGTTTAGAACTTTAAGTATGAAAGTGAATGATGTAATACGTTAATTTTCTCAGCTCTTCATAATGTAATTTTCTGCGTTTTTGTATTTTTATTTAACAGGAAAAATAAAGTTAAATATAAATTAGTTATATTTGAAATTAAATTAAAGAAAAAACGTACATTTTTTTAATAGGGAATTTCAAAATACCACTTGTTTTATTATTAAAGCACTATTCCAAAAATAGATTTTTTTCTTGATTGCTCTATAACTTGAAAGTTCATTCTTTTGAGTTGTAGTGCTTTCAGAAATTCTTTCTTGAACGCCATTTTTCGATAATATATTTTAAAATTTAAAAAAATAAAATGGTTATGAAAAGTTGGATGGCGGTATTCTTATTTATCTTACAAGTAGCGATTTCTTTCGCGCAAAGCGAAACTGGTTTTTTAGGAAAAATTATCGATTCCAGAACACAGAAGCCGTTGCAATATGTTGTGGTTAGTATTCAAAATTCTTCAACCATGCAATTAACAGATAGCGATGGTACATTTAAATTACTTTTATTATCCGAAGGAGATCAATTATTATTACTGCACAGTCAAGGATATAAAGATTTGCTTTTTCCTGTAAAGGTTGTTTCTGGACAAATGACAGATTTAGGAGTTTTGATTTTAGATGAAGACAATCAAATTGGTTCACAAGCTATTCTGATTTCTTTATCCGAGAGTGATTTGACAGATGATAATAGTACATCCGAGAATACTTCGGGACTTTTGCAATCATCTCGTGATGCGTTCTTACAGGCATCGGCTTTTAATTGGGGACAAGCCCGTTTTAGGATGCGAGGATTAGATAGCGAGCATGCTAAAATGACGATTAATGGTGTTGAAATGAACAAAATGTATGATGGCAGACCACAATGGGGAAATTGGGGTGGGCTGAATGATGCTACCAGAAATCAAGAGTTTTCTGTCGGGACGGCAACATCAGATTATACATTTGGAGGGATTTTAGGCACGCAACAAATTAATACCCGTGCTTCGATATACCGACCAACTTCCCGAATTACATTTTCGGGTAGTAATACCAATTATAGTTTGCGAGCAATGGCAACCTATGCTACAGGATTAATGCCTTCTGGATGGGCTTTTGTAGTTTCAGCAGGGAAACGTTGGGCAAACGAAGGTTATTTTGAAGGAACAAATTACGATGCCGATTCTTTCTTTATGAGTGTCGAAAAGAAATTAAGTGACAGTCATTCGCTCAATTTCACTGGATTTTATACGCCAAATTCAAGAGGGAAAAATTCACCAAATACAAACGAAGTAACACAACTTACCAACGAACAATATAATTCTTATTGGGGGTGGCAAGATGGTAAGAAAAGAAATGCACGACTAAAAACTGTTGAAGAACCCGTTTTAATGCTGAATCATTTTTTTAAGATAGATGATAAAACAACTTTAAATTCCAGTATAACATATCAGTTCGGGAAAATCAGCAATAGTAATATCGATTATCAAAATGCCGATAGTCCTGATCCTACCTATTATCGTAAGTTACCAAGTTATTATAGTTCGCTTTATGCAAAAGACCGAGGAGAATACCCAGGCGATTTTACACCCGATTATGAAAATGCAGAGATAAACAGAACTCATTTCTTAGCAAATCCTCAAATAAATTGGGATGAATTATATCGATCAAATCGAACTATTACAACCGACTCAAAAGGAATGGTAAATGGTTATGTAGCTGCTCAGAGTCATTACGTTTTGTATGAAGACAGAACAGATGATAAAACAATATCTTTTAACTCTACTATAAACTCTCAATTAACGGAGAATATAATTTTTAATGGCGGAATCGCTTTTAGAAATTTAAAATCACATAATTATCAATTTCTCACGGATTTATTGGGAGGATCGTATTTTGTAGATATTGATTTGTTTTACAAAGGCGATCAATCGCAATCGGATTTGCAGCATCCAAATCGTCAAGTAGGAGTAGGAGATACGTATGGATATAACTATAATTATCTGGCAAATACAGTTGACGTTTTTACGCAGTTTAAATTCTCTTATCGCAAAGTCGATTTTTATCTTGCTCAGGCCTTCTCAAGTGCTACTTATCAAAGAGATGGTTTATATCAAAACGGAATCTATGCTACAAATTCTTTTGGCAAAAGTGAGAAAGTGAATTTTGAGAATTTTGCTTTTAAGGGAGGATTAACATATAAAATATCAGGAAAACAATGGTTGTTTTTTAATGGAGCGCATTTAACCAAAGCACCGACAATAAGAAATACATTTCCCAACGCTCGACTTAATAATGGTATAGTCGACGGAATAGAAAGTATGAACATTAGTAGTCTTGAAGGAAACTACATATATCATTCGCCTAAACTAAAAACCAGATTTACGGGATATTATAGTTTGATAAAGAATGCAACGCAAACTTCCTTTTTCTATGCCGAAGGAATTTTTGATGATGGTGCTGGATATGATAATACAAATGCATTTGTAAGCCAGACATTAACACATTTAAACAAAAAGAATATTGGTGCTGAGTTAAGTTTTGAATATCAAATCCTGCCTACTTTTAAAACCACTTTGTCTGCTGCATACGGGCAATATACGTATGATAGTAACCCGAATGTAACAATTACAAACGATGCTCAGGCATCTTTAACAAATAGTAATCCTGTTTATAATTTTGGAACTGCGGCACTAAAAAATTACAAACAACCAGGAATGCCACAACAAGCCTATTCATTTGGGGTTGAATATCGTAATCCTAGATATTGGTGGCTTGGCGCGAATATAAATTACCTCACAAATTCTTATATAGACGTATCTCCAATTTCCAGAACAGCGCAGTTTTATATTAATCCTAAGAGTGGTTTTCCTTTTCCTGAAGCCTCAGCAGAAAGAGCCAGGGTATTATTGAAGCAAGAAAAGTTTAATCCGATTTCATTATTAAATATTACAGGAGGAAAATCATGGCGTATTCGCAGAAAGAATATTTCTCTTTTTGCAAGTGTAAATAATGTGCTGAATACGATCTATAAAACGGGTGGTTTTGAACAAGCAAGGAATGCAAATTTCCGCCGATTAGATCAGCAAGCTTCGAGCGGAACCCCATCATTTGCGCCAAAGTATTTTTATGGATACGGAAGAACCTATTTCGGAAACCTGGCAATTAATTTATAAATATATAAACGTATTTAATATGAAGAATAAATATAACCCTTCGGTTTTTTTAGTAATTGTGATGCTTGCTTTTTTTGGTTGTGCAGGAGAAGAAACGGCAATTCCGGAACTTACATGTAACCAGCCTGATTTAAAAGTAAACAAAACTGTGTCTGATGTTTATAATGCTGCCAATCCTGTTGCGGCTAAATATTTATATGATGATATTATAGAAGGATATGTCGTTTCTAGTGATGAATCGGGTAATTTTTTTAAAACAATATCTTTTCAAACCATACCTATAAATGGCGTTGCACAAGGATTTAGTATAGGGTTTGACGCGACAAACTCCTATATCGATTATAGAATAGGAAGCAAGGTATTCATAAAATTAAAGAACCAATTTACTGATATTTACTATGGCGGAATGAGGATTGGGAGTTTGTATGTTAATGCCTATGGAGAAGCAACAGTTGGAAGAATTGCGCAAAATGAGTATAAAAATGTATTGAATACTTCATGTACTGTAATTGACGAAAACAAGTTAGTTCGTTCCCTTTCGCTGTCAGAATTATTAAATGATAATAACATAAATACATTAGTGCAATTATCTGATGTTCAATTTGCCGATGCAGCATTAGGTCGTCATTATTTTGAAGAAGCAAATAATGTAGGAGGTGCTACAAACTGGAATTTGCGCGATAAAGCGGGTAATCAGGTTATTTTTAGAACTAGTAGTTATGCCGATTTCGCAACCAGTTTAGTGCCAAAAGGAAGTGGAACAGTTCGAGGAATATTGACAAAATATGGTACAGATTATCAAATAATGGTACGTTCAGAAAAAGATGTAGTAATGGAAGGGAAGAGAACTATTCCGTTTTTCTCAGAAGATTTTCAATCAGTCAAACATAATGTGAATTTTAGTCTGCCAGGTTGGAGTAATATTGTTGAAAAAGCAACCAAATTATGGAAAAGTATTGTTTACGCAGGTAATGGTTACGCCGAGTTCAATACGACAAGTACAACAGCCGCCGAAAACGTTGCTTGGTTGGTTTCTCCTAAAATCAATACAACAGATTATAAAAACGCGGTACTGTCTTTTAGAAGTGCACAACATGATTTAAAAGTGGATTCTCCGTTGAATGCTTTAGAAGTTTATGTGTCAACTAATTTTGATGGTTCGAATATCACTAAGGCTAAATGGACAAAATTAACTGCAAAAGTCGCCTCGTTATCAACTCCTACACGACAGTTTATAAGTTCAGGAGGTATAGATTTATCTGCTTATTCAGGAAATATTCATATTGCATTTAAGTATATTGGATCAGGTAAAGACAAAACACTTAACGGAGCTTTTATGGTAGACGATGTTGTAATTGTAGGAGATAAGTAAGGATTTATATTTTGAGTACTATTTGTAAAATAATATAAATCGCTGGTATTCAATTGATAAATAAAAACCTGTTTTAAGGATTTGTTATATGACTTAGTTTTTTAGAAGTAAAAACAGTATTTTTTCGATGATTTTTGTATTTTGGTCATCCCAAATCGATATAAATACCATGATGAAAAACTACTTCATTGCCATTTTTATGATGGCTTTTCCATGTTTGATCCACAGTCAAGATCAAGAAAATCAAGTTAAGTTAAAACAAATTAATGTCGTAAAGACTAATTACCGCGATTTAAAAAGTGGTGAAATTGAAAACAAAACGGTTCTGTTTAAGGACGGTAAACTTTTGTCAATTAAGACATCCGACGTTGTGCAAAGTTTTTTTTATAATCCAAAAGGATTGCTAGACATGACTGTAAAAGAAAGAATAGGTAGCAACTGGAAAGAGGTTGTAAATTATAGTTATGACAAAGAAGACAGAATCACCAAATTCTTAAAAAAATATGATGAAAATGGTGAGACGGTAACCAAGACAGTAACGATGACTTACGAAGGTGCCAGAATAAAAGCTATTACCAAAAAAAGTAATATTCATACTGTAATTGAGGATATAGAATATGTGGTTGAAAATGGACTTATCATCAGACGCTCTTCCAGAGATAGAAATCAACAAATTTTTAATAAGATCGAATATGTGTATTCTAATGATAATGTGATAAGACACAAAGGAGTACTTGGAGAAAAAATGTTTAATAATTTTACTTTCGATGACAAAAAATCGGTTGATTTATTAATCGTGCAGAATTTATTTGGACCAAACTATAAAGTAATTGTACCATTAATCTCTTTTCATGAAGAAGAGTTTGACTTTGAATCTATTTCATATAATAATGAATTAGCATTTATTCCATCATCTACAAATTACACTGGAGTTACCGGAAAATATAAGTATAATGCTGCGAATTATCCAATATCATCTTCGTTTTTAGAGCAAAATGGTATTGTTAAAATTGATAAAACTTACATTTACGAGTAAGAATAATTACTGAATAGCAATTGAAGTCTTTGGTTTTGTATTATAAAAAAAGACTTCAATTGGCTTTAGTACCTTGCAAATCACTAAATTTGTAGCTTATTTAAAGTTATGTTAGAAAAAGAAGTACTAAATTTTGAAAAAACAGCCATTGTTGGGATTGTAACTCAAAATCAAAGTGAAGAAAAGTTAAATGAATATCTGGACGAGTTAGAGTTTTTGACTTTTACTGCAGGCGGAGAAGTTATAAAACGCTTCACGCAAAAAATGGAACGTCCAAATCCTAAAACTTTTGTTGGAACAGGTAAAATAGACGAAATCAATCTTTTTGTAAAAGAACATGGTATTTCGACTCTAGTATTTGATGATGAATTATCACCATCGCAACAAAAGAATATATCCAAAATTATAGATTGTAAAATCCTTGATAGAACGCATCTTATTCTAGATATTTTTGCTCAAAGAGCCGAAACATCTTATGCGAGAACACAAGTAGAACTAGCACAATGCCAGTATTTATTGCCTAGACTTTCGGGTATGTGGACACACTTGGAACGCCAAAAAGGTGGTATCGGAATGCGTGGACCTGGAGAAACGGAAATCGAGACAGACAGACGTATCGTTCGTGACCGAATTGCATTATTGAAAGAGAAAATAAAAACTATCGATAAGCAAATGGGTGTGCAACGTAGTAATCGCGGTGCAATGGTTCGTGTGGCTTTGGTAGGATATACCAATGTTGGAAAATCGACATTGATGAACGCAGTTGGTAAAAGTGATGTTTTTGTAGAAAACAAATTGTTTGCTACTTTGGACACAACAGTTCGTAAAGTAGTTATCAAAAACTTACCTTTTTTACTTTCGGACACGGTAGGGTTTATTCGTAAATTACCAACTCAATTAGTAGATTCTTTTAAGAGTACACTAGATGAGGTTCGCGAAGCCGATTTGTTATTGCATATTGTAGATATTTCTCATGCTGATTTTGAAGATCATATTGAATCGGTAAATCAAACCTTGTTAGATATTAAAGCTAATGATAAGCCAGTTATTATGGTTTTTAATAAGATTGATGCTTACAAACATTTAACAATCGATGAAGATGATTTAATTACCGAAAAAACACCAAGACATTATACGCTTGAAGAGTGGAAGACTACTTGGATGCACCGTTTAGGAGAGCAAAATGCTTTGTTTATTTCGGCTACCAATAAAGAAAACTTCGAAGAGTTTAGAGAGCGAGTTTATGAAGCTGTAAGACAAATTCATATTACCCGATTCCCATACAATAAGTTTTTGTATCCAGATTATAAGGATGCAATCGAGAAAGAAGAAGATGAAGATTAAAAAAAAAGCGCTTACAATTTGTAAGCGCTTTTTTTATGTTTTAAAATAAGTAGTTGATTCCTAAACCAAATACTTCTCTGGTTTGAAACCCTTGAAAAGCATTGTCGTCATAAATCGCTTGAAAGGATAAATTGGTCGACAGGAATTTATTGATTTTCATTACAATGTTTAATGAATAATCGATGTCTACATTCTGAGGATCCTCTAAGTAATTAGAATATAAGTTTAAGATGTTTTCGGCAGAAACATTTGTCATAATATTAAGTTTATAATATGCCGAAGCATAGAAACCTAACTCGTAACGCATCGTTTTGTTCGCTTTAACGCCAAAATAAGATTCATCTACATATCCAACTTCAGAAGTGTATAACTTGTCTACAAAAGTCATTTTTGAGGTTACAGGAGCGAAGTTTAATTTTAGATTGTCATCTTTCTTCCAGAAAATACCTGGACCAAAAGTAAGATAACCCGGAGACATGAAATTAGTGTTCTCAGTTCTTATTTCAGCACCATTTGCATCTTGTCCGTAAACATATCCTTTGGTAAACTGAGTTCTGAAATTACCAAAAAAGGAGTAATACCAATTTCCGAATGCCCTTTTTCCGTAAATAGAATTAATCTCTAAACGGTCATCTGTCTTTTTCTCAAAATCAGAATTCTCGGTTTGTAAGATACCATAAGAAGCCAGGATTTTATTGTCCCAACTGATGTCATCTTTCTTGTAGTTGATGTTGTAATTAAGCCCTAAGTTTCCCGATACATTATTTTCACCACCAGCAATCCAGTTATTAAAATTAGATTGGTTAAAAAGGAATGAGATATTCCCTGTGCTTTTCCATCCATTTCCTGTTGTATCGGATATGAATTTTACCGCTTTTTCTGTGTTTTTTACTAATTCTTTTTCAGTGTTCTGTGCCTCAACAAACGTTAAGCTTGTTAGGAAGATAAAAAGGAGTTGAAGAAGATTTTTCATATGATCCTGTTTAAAAGTTGATTTAAACAAATATACTAAAAACCTTGAAGTTGTTAAAACTTACTCAATTTTATTTGTAATTTATTTCTTATTTTCTTTATATAAAGGCACGGCAGAGCACGCTTCGCCATACATGATACTTCTGGCAAAAGGTTGTAAATAGTGTGCCGCCAAGATGTAAGCACGTGTAGGGACAGGTTTTTTAGAACATCCTTTTATAATAACAGGTTTGCTTTTATATGCAGTATAATCCAGCTCGCGCAAGATTTCTTCATACAAACTAGCATCTAGATCTTCTAATGTGCCATCAACAATTTTTTTAGCAAATGGAGCTAATTGCACAGCAACCAAAATTGAAGCCCAAGCGGGAACTATCGCATTTGTGCTGCAATTAATTGCTACATAAGCATCTTGGTATTGTGACCAATTGTGGTTTTTAAGGTGTTCGCGAAAGTCTTTTTCTTTTAATAGAAAACCTTCCAGTAGCCATTGCGAAATATCAATTTGCGCACGCAATCCTTTTGGATAATAATCCTCTAGGTCAAAAACTTCCAAAGCACTATTGGCAACTTTATTGATTATTTCTTCCATTTCTTTTAGTTTTCAGTTTCAGTCTTCAGTCACAGTTAAATACTGTAAACTGAGACTGAAAACCGTTTACTTTTTAAAGCATTCCTAATTCTAATTTAGCTTCTTCGCTCATTAACTCTTTGCTCCAAGGCGGATCAAAAGTAATCTCTACTTCAGCATCTTTTACATTGTCGATAGATTTTACTTTCTCTTCAACTTCTCTTGGTAAACTTTCGGCTACTGGGCAGTTTGGAGATGTAAGTGTCATTAAGATTTTTACTTCGTAATCAGTATTTACCATTACATCATAAATTAATCCTAACTCATATATATCTACAGGAATCTCAGGGTCGTATATTGTTTTTAAGATTTTTACGATTGATTCTCCTAATTCGTTAGTGTCTATTTCGTGTTCCATTTTTTTGTTTTTGTTTTTTTCACCGTATAAGTGATGTAAGTTCATTTTAAACAGCAAGCTTATTTTTTTCTCACCATTAAGATATTAAGAAAATTAAGTTTTGCTTCTTTATGAAATTTAATGTTTTAGTTATTTTATAGTAAGATGATTAAGTTTATTTCTTAATGAAACTTAATTTCTTAATGGTTCAAATCAAAAACATTATGTTTTATTAATTTAATTTTTGTTTTTTGAGTCGAATGCCAAAGCGTACATTTTGATATTTTTAATCATCGAAACTAAACCGTTTGCACGTGTTGCAGATAAATGCTCTTTTAGTCCAATTGCATCAATAAAATCAACATCTGCTTTTAAGATATCTTCTGCTTTCTGATTTGAGAAAGCTCTAATTAAGATTGCAATGATTCCTTTGGTTAAAATAGCATCACTATCAGCAGTAAAAACAATTTTATCATCATTCTGCTCGCCTTGTAACCAAACTTTCGATTGGCAGCCTTTAATTAGATTTTCGTCTGTTTTATATTCTTCTTTTATTAACGGAAGATTTTTGCCTAGTTCGATAATGTATTCATAACGTTGCATCCAATCGTCGAACATGGAGAACTCATCGACTATTTCGTCTTGTATTTCTTTTATTGTCATGTTATTCTTGCGTAAAAGCAACTAATAAAGTTACTAATTTTTCTATTTCTGTTGGCGGAAAACCATCGTCAAATCCTTTTGTTTCATAGGTTTTTCCGTTTTGTGTTATTTTTAAATTTGCAATGGCAGCTCCATCATGAAAACGTTTTTCGGTAGGTGCTTTTAAATTTGGAATTGCCTCTAAATTTATTTTTTTAAATTCAGAAGTAATTTTTGCCCATTGCATTCCATTGATTTTATTGGTAGCAGATTCTTCACCTCTGCTTTTTGTGATAGTAACCATTTGGTCTTTTACCACAACCTTCAGATAATAACCTCGCGACATAGCCGAATATTCTATCTGTGTTGTACTCATATCTGTATTCTTTTGGCTAGTACAGTTGTTTCCTATAAAAATTGTCAGAAGTAAAAAAGATAGTATTTTCATATGTCGTGTTGTTAAGATAGCATTGTTTTAGCTTTTTTCACTGCTTCGACCATTAAATCAATTTCTTCTTTTGTATTATAAAAAGAGAAAGATGCTCTAACAGTTCCCGGAATTTCAAAGTAATTCATAATCGGTTGAGTACAGTGATGTCCTGTTCGTACTGCAATTCCTAATTTATCAATTATCGAACCAATATCATATGGGTGAATTCCGTCGATATTAAATGAGATAACCGAAGCTTTTTCTTTACCAGTACCATAAATTCTTAAACCTTCAATTTCAAGTAATTGTTTTGTAGCATGAGCTAATAATTCATTTTCTTGTTGTTGAATATTCTCAAAACCTACGCTATTCATGTAATCTACTGCAGTTCCTAAAACAATTCCGCCAGCAATATTTGGCGTTCCGGCTTCAAATTTATGAGGAAGATCAGCATAAGTAGTTTTTTCGAAAGTAACTTCTTTAATCATTTCACCACCACCTTGATAAGGAGGTAATTTATTTAGCCAACTTTCTTTACCATATAAAATTCCAGTTCCTGTTGGTCCACACATTTTATGTCCTGAAAAAGCATAAAAGTCACAATCTAAATCCTGAACATCAGGTTTTAAATGTGGAACGGCTTGTGCACCATCTATTAGAACTGCTGCGCCAACTACATGGGCTTTCTCAATCATATGTTTTATCGGATTGATTGTTCCCAACGCATTCGAAATATGATTTACAGTTACAATCTTGGTCTTATCCGATAATAAAGATTCGTATGCAGTAATGTCAAGTTCTCCAGACTGAGTCATCGGAATCACTTTAAGAATAGCACCAGTTTTCTCACACAACATTTGCCAAGGCACAATATTACTGTGATGCTCTAACGCCGAAACCAGTACTTCATCTCCAGGTTTTAATATAGAAGCAAAACCATTTGCGACTAAATTAATTCCGTGAGTTGTTCCCGAAGTAAATAGTACTTCGTGCAAAAGTTTGGCATTAATATGATGTTGGATTTTTACTCTTGAAATTTCGTAAGCATCGGTTGCTAACTGGCTCAAAGTATGTACTCCACGGTGTATGTTTGCATTAATTTCTTGGTAATATTTTGAAATTGCATCAATCACAACTTGTGGTTTTTGTGATGTTGCTCCGTTATCAAAGTATACCAAAGGTTTCCCGTTTACTTTTTGTGAAAGTATCGGAAACTCAGCTCTTATTTTATGAATATCTAGCATATCTTATTTAGAAAAATTCTACATACAAAAGTACTAAAACAAAATTGTTTTAAGTAGCAATTGCTAAATTTCCTTTTCTGGTTTTAGATAATCACATTAAATACAATGTTGTCTTGCTGATTTGATATTTTTTAGTGGTTTGTATTTGATTTTGAATGGATTCAAAGTTAATTTGTGAAGAAATTATAATTATATTGCAGTGTAAATTAACCTGTACAATTATGAAAAAAATCTTAAAACTACTTGTTCTTCTTCTGGTTATCATTGTTATTTATTTCAGATTTACTACTTATCCCAAACTCGATTTGATTTCTGGCTTTACTTCAAAAAGTATTGCATCATGTCATTTTATCGATAATCGTTCGCTGGAATCTATAGAAAAAGGAGATAATGATATTCCTTTACTCGACTTGGCGACAAGTAAAATTAATGAAGAAGGGAAATTTGCTACATCAAATGTTTACGGATTAAAAGAACGTAAAGCAATTTACCGTGAAGGCATCGGTGCTACATTAATTAATGATAATTTTGATGTATCTAAACCATATGAAGTTCCTAAAAGAACGAAGTTGGTGAATAATTTACCATTCCCTTATGGGAATAATGAACCGAAAGACACCTTGTTTTCTAATATAGATTATGCAAAATTAAATAAAGCTGTTGCAAACGCTTTTGATACTTCAGGAGGAAAAACGAAAAGAACACGATCGGTTTTGGTTTTGTATAAAGATAAATTGATAGTTGAAAAGTACGAATCAGGTTTTACCAAAAACAGTAAATTACTTGGGTGGTCTATGACTAAAAGTATTACTGGAACTATGTTTGGGGTTCTGCAAAAGCAAAAAAAGTTTGATATTTATAAACCTGCTCCCATAGCCGAATGGCAAAATGATGGACGTAAAGTCATTACAACCAACGATTTGCTTCATATGAACTCGGGCTTAGAATGGGTTGAGAATTACAATACAATTTGTGATGCTACTATTATGCTTTTTGAATCTGAAGATATGGCAAAAGTGCAGTTAGAAAAACCAGCTTTGTTTAAGCCTAATACACACTGGAATTATTCTTCGGGAACTAGCAATTTGCTATCGGCTATTTTAAGAAAACAATTTAAGACACATCAGGAATATCTGGATTTTTGGTATTCGGCTTTAATAGATAAAATCGGAATGAACTCGGCGGTTATTGAAACGGATATGGTTGGGAATTATGTAGGTTCGTCATATGCTTGGGCTACAACAAGAGATTGGTCGAAATTAGGTTTGTTATATTTGCATAAAGGAAACTGGAATGGAGAGCAAATTCTTGACGAAAGTTGGGTGAAATATGTATCTACACCTACCAATACATCAAATGGTGATTACGGAGCTCAATTTTGGTTAAATGCCGGTGGAAAGTATAAAGATGCGCCACGAGATATGTTTTACTGTAGCGGTTTTCAAGGTCAGAAAGTATTTATTATTCCGTCTTTGGATTTAGTAATAGTAAGAATGGGCTTGACAGATGATCTCGAATTTGATTTTAATGTATTTTTGAAGGAGGTAGTTTCTGCCATTAAATAAAAAATTAACCACAAAGTTCGCAAAGTAAAAGAAATCGCAAAGGGCGCAGAGTTTAATTACTAAACTTAGCGCCCTTTGCGTAAACCTTTGCGAACTTTGCGGTTAAATCTTTAAAGTTTTGCGGTTAAAATCCTCTATAAATCAAATCCCATTTTTACGCCTAGTTTGCTAGCGATAATCGTAGTGATTCGTTTTTTTAATTCTGGTATTTTGATGCTTTCGATAACGGCATTCGAGAATGCATACATTAGCAATGCTTTGGCTTCTTTTTGAGGGATTCCACGAGATTGCATGTAGAACATAGCTGTTTCGTCTAATTGTCCAACTGTACAACCGTGAGAACATTTTACATCATCGGCAAAAATCTCTAATTGTGGTTTAGCATTTATAGTTGCTTTATCACTCAATAAGATATTGTTGCTTTTTTGGAACGCATTTGTTTTTTGCGCTTCTTTTTCAACCAATACTTTTCCGTTGAAAACACCTATTGAACGGTCTGTAAAGATTCCTTTGTAATCCTGGAAACTTTCGCAATTTGGAGTAGAGTGTTTTACTAAAGTATAATGATCTACGTGTTGTTTCTCGCCAATAATTGTTATTCCGTTTAACGTACTTGTTAACCTTTCTCCAAAGTGATAGAAATTCAGATTGTTTCGGGTTAAGTTTCCGCCAAAAGAAAATGTGTGAACCGATGCGTGACTTTCTTGTTGTTGTGAAACATAAGTATTGTCAATCAAATTGGCTTCGCTATTGTCATTTTGAATCTTGTAATAATCAATAATGGCACGTTTTTCTGTAAAAATCTCTGTAACAGCATTGGTTAAAACAGGATTCTCATTTAAACTTTGGTGGCGTTCAATAATTTGTACATGTGAATTTTCACCCACAATTACCAAGTTTCTTGGTTGAACCATAAGTGCAGCTTCATTCCCTGTTGAGAAATACATAATCTCGATAGGTTTAGCAGCTACTTTCTTTTTAGGGATATTGATATAAGCTCCTTCAATTGCAAATGCAGTGTTTAAAGAAGTTAAACTATCTTCTTTATTTGCTATTTGATTAAAGTACTTATCAATAACCATTTTATATTTAGGTTTGGTCAATGCTGAAGACATCAAACAAACATCAATTCCATCATGTGTGGTAGAAGATAAATGCGAGCTAAAAACACCATCAATAAAAACTACTTTATAAGTGTCTATTTCATGTAAGAAGTATTTCTTTACATGATTAAATTCGATTGCATTTTCTTGTTTTGGAAATACTGTAAAGTCATTTTTTAGGATGGCATTTAACGATGTATATTTCCAAGCTTCTTCTTTTTTAGTTGGGAAACCTTTATTCTCGAAGTTTTTTATCGCTTGTGTTCTGATTTCGTGAAGATCTGAATTGACATCAACACTTTCTTCAAAAGCCATAAAAGACGATACTAATTTTTCTTTTAAATCCATTTTTGTTAGTTGTAAGTTATGAGTTATAAGTTATGAGTTTTGCAAACTGTAAACTGTAACTGCAAACTAATTTTCTGCTTTAATCCAGTCGTATCCTTTTTCTTCAAGCTCGTAAGCCAATTCTTTTCCTCCAGATTTTACAATTTTTCCGTTGTAAAGTACGTGAACGAAATCAGGAACGATATAGTCTAGTAGACGTTGGTAGTGTGTGATAACAATAATTGCATTTTTGTCGCTTTTTAGTTTGTTAACACCATTAGCAACGATTCTTAACGCATCGATATCTAAACCTGAATCTGTTTCGTCAAGGATTGCTAGTTTTGGCTCCAACATTGCCATTTGAAAAATTTCATTACGTTTTTTCTCTCCACCAGAAAAACCTTCGTTAAGAGAACGTGATAAAAACTTACGGTCAATTTCTAATAATTCAGATTTCTCGCGAATCACTTTCAACATTTCGTTAGCTGGCATTTCCTCTTGTCCGTTTGCTTTGCGAGTCTCATTGATTGCAGTTCTCATAAAGTTAGTTACACTAACTCCTGGGATTTCTACAGGATATTGAAAAGAAAGGAAAACGCCTTTGTGTGCTCTTTCTTCTGGTGCTAAATCGGCTAAATCTTCTCCGTCAAGAAAAACCTCACCTTGTGTTACTTCGTAGTTTTCGTTTCCGGCAATTACTGCCGAAAGTGTACTTTTTCCAGAACCGTTTGGTCCCATGATGGCATGTACTTCGCCAGCTTTAACTTCTATGTTTATTCCTTTAAGAATTTCTTTATCGCCAATTGAGGCGTGAAGGTTTTTTATTGATAACATCTTTTTAATGTGTTTTTTCTTTTAATAATGCCCTTTTAAAGAAAGGATATTTAGTATTTCTATTGTGTTTTCGTCTGTAATTTCATAAATTAATCTGTGTTCTTTGTCAATTCTTCGTGACCAAACGCCAAATAGATTATGCTTTAGCGCTTCTGGTTTTCCAATTCCATCAAAAGGATGAAGTTGTATATCTTCAATTAACGCATTAATTTTTTTTAGAATATTTTTATTTCCTGATTTGACCCAAAATTCTAAATCTTTTTTAGCTTTTGGAGTAAATATTATTTGCATAAAGCTTGTAATTCCTCCATTGTCATTTTTATGCCTTTGCCTTCCTTGATGTCTTTTTGACCTTGTAAAATCTCTTTTACAAATTCAGGATCATATGGTTTCTCTATCTCTTCAACAATTTCAAAACCAAGAGATTTTGCCAGTGATTTTAATACTGGAAAATCTTTTTTCTTTACATTTTTTAAGATGATATCCATAATACTTTGTTTTTTATCCTACAGAACCTTCCAAAGAAATTTCTAATAATTTTTGTGCCTCTACAGCAAATTCCATTGGAAGTTTATTTAAAACGTCTTTACTGAAACCGTTTACAATTAATGCAATTGCTTTTTCAGTTGGAATTCCACGTTGGTTACAGTAAAATACTTGGTCTTCACCAATTTTACTTGTTGTAGCCTCGTGTTCTATTTTTGCAGAAGGATTTTTACTTTCGATATAAGGGAAAGTGTGCGCACCGCAATTATTACCCATTAAAAGGGAGTCACATTGTGAAAAGTTTCTGGCATTATCTGCTCGAGCACTTATTTGCACTAATCCGCGGTAGCTGTTTTGTGATTTTCCAGCCGAAATACCTTTTGAAATGATAGTCGATTTAGTATTTTTTCCTAAATGAATCATTTTTGTTCCAGTATCCGCTTGTTGGTGATTATTGGTAACGGCAATCGAATAAAATTCACCTACCGAATTGTCGCCTTTTAAAACGCAAGAAGGATATTTCCAAGTAACGGCAGAACCAGTTTCAACCTGAGTCCATGAAATTTTTGCGTTAGTTTCACATAAACCTCTTTTGGTTACAAAATTAAAAACCCCACCTTTTCCTTCTTTATTTCCTGGATACCAGTTTTGAACAGTCGAGTATTTAATTTCAGCATCATCAAGAGCGATTAATTCTACTACAGCAGCGTGTAATTGATTTTCGTCACGGCTTGGTGCTGTACAGCCTTCCAGGTATGATACATAACTTCCTTCGTCAGCAATAACCAATGTTCTTTCGAATTGTCCTGTTCCTGCTTGATTGATTCGGAAATAAGTTGAAAGTTCCATTGGGCAACGAACGCCTTTTGGAATATAACAGAATGAACCATCTGAGAATACTGCAGAATTTAATGCAGCATAAAAATTGTCTTTTTGTGGTACAACTGTTCCTAAATATTTACGAACTAATTCTGGATGTTCTTTAATTGCTTCTGAAATTGGGCAAAAAATAATGCCTTTTTCTCCCAATGTTTTTTTGAAAGTAGTGGCAACAGAAACAGAATCGACAACAATATCCATAGCGACATTGTTCATCATTTTTTGTTCATCGACAGAGATTCCTAACTTTTTGTACATTTCTAAAAGTTCCGGATCAACATCGTCTAATGTTTTATTTGGATCTACCTGTTTAGGAGCAGAGTAATATGAAATAGCCTGAAAATCGGGTTTTTGATAATGTACATTTGCCCATTCTGGTTCAATCATTTCTTCCCATGCACGAAAAGCTTCAATACGCCAATCGGTCATCCATTGAGGTTCTTCTTTTTTTAGAGAAATGGCACGAACTATGTCTTCGTTTAGCCCAATAGGAAACGTATCCGATTCTATATTTGTATAAAATCCGTATTCGTATTCTTTAGTTTCGAGTTCGATTTTTAAATCGTCTTCTGTGTATTTGCTCATTGTTTTTTTATTGAAAGATTTAAAAATTGAAGGATTTAAATATCAAAATCACTTACGCAATTTTTAAATCTTTAAATTTTGCAATCATTTAATTATTTATAGAGAAAAAGATTCTCCACAACCACAAGTTCTGCTTGCGTTTGGATTATTAAATACAAATCCTTTTCCGTTTAATCCACCTGAGAACTCTAATATTGTTCCAGCTAAATACAGAAATGATTTTTTCTCGACAGCAATAGTTATATCATTGTCTACGAATATTTTATCGTCGTCTCCTTTGGTTTTATCAAATTTTAGATCATATGATAAACCGGAGCAACCACCACTTTTCACGCCTACTCTCACGTAGTCATGTGCGGCATCAAAACCATCGTCTTGCATCAAGTCGATAATTTTCTTTTTGGCAGTATCTGAAACCTTTATCATTGTTATATAGATTATTGTCTAAATTATGGGCAAAGATACTATATAAAAACCTTTTTCCATAACGCTTAACATTTTTATAATTAATGTTAAAATAGATAAAGTCTATTTGATTTCATTTAATGCAAAAGGATTTTGTTAAATTGCAGGATTATTTAAAAAGTTTGAGGTTTTGATAATTTAAGACGCTATTTGATAGTTTTTTTGAATATATCGTGATTTTGCTTTTTTGATGTTTAATTTTATAATAAAAAATATAATGAAGTTATATCCTATAGAAACTGGAAATTTTAAATTAGACGGAGGTGCAATGTTTGGTGTTGTACCTAAAACTATTTGGAATAAAACCAACCCAGCCGATGCTAACAATTTAATAGATATCGCCGCAAGATGTTTGCTTATTGAAGATGGTAATCGACTTATTCTGATTGATACTGGAATGGGTGATAAGCAAACTGAAAAGTTTTTTGGGTATTATTCGCTTTGGGGCTCACACTCTATAGATAAATCATTGGCTCAATATGGGTTTCATCGAGATGATATTACCGATGTTTTTATGACGCATTTGCATTTTGATCATTGTGGAGGAAGTGTACAATGGAATGCTGATAAAACAGGGTATGAACCAGCGTTTAAAAATGCAAAATTCTGGAGTAACGAAAATCATTGGGAATGGGCAACGAAACCTAATGCTCGTGAGAAAGCTTCTTTCTTGTCCGAGAATATTTTGCCAATGCAAGAAAGCGGACAATTAAATTTTATAAAAAGACCAGAAACAGATTTTCTTCCAACATCTGAACTTGGCTTTGGTATTTTCTTTGCCGATGGTCATACCGAAAAACAAATGATTCCGCATATTCAGTACCAAGATAAAACGATTGTTTTTTGTGCTGATTTATTGGCTACAGCCGGACATATTCCGTTACCGTATGTTATGGGATATGATACTCGACCTTTGTTAACGCTACCTGAAAAAGCAAAATTCCTAAACGCTGCCGCAGATAACAATTACTATTTGTTTCTGGAACATGATGCACACAATCAAATCATAACGGTAGAACATACTGAAAAAGGTGTTCGCCTTAAAGATGTTTTTACTTGTGAAGACATTTTTTAAACAGAAAAAATCAAACATAAAAAAAATCCCATTTTCTATATATAAAGAGAATGGGATTTTTTTAGTTAACTAATTGTAATTATTAAAATTTTAGTTGGTTTTGAATTTCCAAACCTGTCCAATTGTTTCTCCTCCTTTATTGTCTTTTACGACAACTTTCCAGAAATATTGAGTTGCAGGTTCAAGTGTAACATCAAATGAAGTTGCACTTGTATTCTCGCTTACTTTTGCTGTAGGCGGATTTGTTTTTCCAAAATAAACATCATAAGTTAGAACATCAGTCGCATCAACATCAGTCGCCTTCCATTTTAAAGTTGCAGTTGCTGTATTCAATACAGAATTAATAGCAGGTTGTACTAATTCAGGAGAAAATGGCAAATGATTCACTACAGCTTTACCAGTTGTGTACAGCTTATAGGTAGGCGAATAAGTACTAGATAAACCTTTGCTGTCGGTAGCTTTTACTCTCCAGTAATATGCCGTATTTTTATCTAAACTTATCGAAGAATTATCAACTGTAACTTCGTTTGTTTTTACGATTTGAGTAAACGTATTGTCTTTTGCAACTTGAATTTGATACGTTATCAGGTCTTTATTGGCATCTGTAGAAAGTTTCCATTGAAACGAAACAGTATTGTCTACGCATAGTTTATTGTCTGCCGGAAGGACTAATGCAGGTGCTGTTGGTGCTACATTTGCTTCGGGAGTAGGGTCTGAATCATCTCCGCCGCTGCCGCAAGCTGTGAATAAAAAGCCAATGATGGATAGGTATATTAAATTCTTCATTTTTATTTTTTTATAATTTTAATGTATTCCGGAGTGTCTAAATAAATTTTGGCTGCATAAATTCCTGAAGGTTGATTTTCAATATTTAATTGTGCCTTTCCGCTTTCGATAGGATATGTTTTAGCCGAAATTAATTGACCTGAGAAATTGTATAATTCTATTTTAATTTCATTTTTAACACTTGGAATTTCAATTTCAAAATTACCTGCAGTAGGGTTAGGATAAGCAGATAAAATTTGATAGTCAGCATCAAAATCTGAAACTGTAACCTTTTTGGCAAAAACACCTTCACAAGCTTTTGCAGTGGCTACTTCTACTAAGGCATTTTTAGTAACATCTACAGAAAATGTTGCGTCATTGGTTTGAAACTGTTCAGTACCATCAACAAAAACAGTAAATGGTGCAGTTCCGGCTGTAATTTCTACATCGACTGTTTTAGATGTCATACTTGATTTTCCTGTAATTGTAGCGCCTTTTGCAATAGTAAGAGTAAAGTTTTGCTCGAAAATCATCTCAGGAATCGTGATTTTGATTTTGTAAACACCTGGAGTTAAACTAGCCACTTTTAAACTATTGTTAGTAAAAGCATACGTTTCGTCATTGATCGTTGCAGTATAAGCAAATGAGCTTTTTGCAACAATACTTATTTCTCCATTATTTTCACCAATACAAGATTCTCCTTTAGCTTCAACAGTAAAATTGTTAACTGGTAAAGTTAATTCTCCCGTACATTCTGTGTTAAAAGTTGCAAAATCATCTTTTCTATTAGACCAATTGGTATTAGCATAAGTGACATTATCAACAAGAATACAATATAATTTTGCATTTGTATAAAGAGAGATATAGCCGCTAGTTAGTAATGTATTTTTGCCGTTTTTTAGATTAAGGCTTGTTAATTGGTTATTATTAACAGTTAAAAAATTTAAAGCTGGATTTTGAGATACATCAAATGTCTTTAGAATATTTTCTGATATTTTTATGACTTGTAAAAGAGTATTTTGGGAAACATCTAAACTTGATATTTGGTTAGATGCTACATCTAATACAGCTAAAAATTTATTGTTTGAAAGGTTTAGACTTTCCAATTTATTACTAACTGCGTATAAAGAAGTTAGTAATGTATTTTTGGAGATATCAATAGTGGATATTTTATTGTAATTAATGTATAATGCAGTTAAATTTGTGTTTTTAGAGATGTTTAGATCTGTAAATTCATTATTTGTAATAATCAAACTTTCTAATTTTGTATTTTTAGAAACATCGATACTTGTTATCTTATTAAGAGAAGCGTCTAAACTTCTTAAATTAGTGTTTTTAGAAATATCTATACTTGTTAATTGATTAAGAGAAGCATCTAAACTTATCAAATCATTGTTTTTAGAAATGTCTAAAGTTGTTAATTGGTTATTTCTAAGAGATAAAGTTTTTAAAGAGACAAAATCCTGAATCCCGGTTAAATTTTTAATTTCTGAACTGTCTAAATTTATTTTTACGATACCACTAATATTTACTGTAGCTACTTTGCCATCTTTTTCACCTGAATCGATTCCAAGAGAAATTAATTTGTCTTCAAATTTAGGATCTGGAATTGCTGTTGAATATTCACAATTTGAACTGTAATTAGCGCTACTATCTTTGTAAGATGCCCATTTTGCATTCGCATGAGTTTCATTATCTATTTGAATGCATCTTAAATCTGGATTATTTGTAAAATTTTTGATGCCTGAAATATCAGAAGCAATATTGTTTCCATTTTTTAAATTTAATGAAGTCAATTTGTTGTTAGGACAATAAGTAGTGATTAAACTTAAGTTTTTTGATAAATCAAGATTCGTAAGTAAATTATCACTGCAATAAATACTTACAAGTTTAAGATTATTGTTAACATTTAATCTCGTTAATTGGTTTTTTGAAACATTTAAGTTAGTCAATTTTTGATTTTCAGCAACATTTATTTTTGTTAAACTATTTGTATTGGCTGCTAATGATTCTAAATTAATAAAAGATTCAATACCAGTTAAATCACTAATTTGAGCATTTGAAACATCTAAAGAAGTTAGGTTTGCAATGTTTTGAGTGAGTACTTTACCATCTTTTTCGCCAGAATCAATTCCTAGAGCAATTAGTTTATCTTCAAATTTAGGATCTGGAATTAGTGTTGAATAAGCGCAATCTGTACTAAAATTTGAAGTTTCATCTTTTTTAGTACTCCAATTAGAATTAGCATAACTAACATCATCAACTTGTATGCAATCTAGGCTTGGATTAGAATTGAATTCAACAGTAGTTGCTTTGGTGTTATTTCCGTTTTTAAAATTTATGCTTTTTAATCTATTACTGTTAGCACTTACTTGTGTCAAAGCTGTATTTTTAGAAAGATCTAAATCGGTCAAAATGTTCCCGTAACAGCGAAGAGTCACAATCTTCGGATTTGAGCTCAAATCAAGTTTGGATAATTGATTAGAACCACAATCTAAAGTGGTAAGTAAAGGGTTGTTGTAAAGGTTTAAAGTGGTGATTTTGCCTGATCCCCCACTATTTTGATAATAGCTTCCAGAACAATTAAGGGTTTTTAAGTTTTTATTGTTAGTCAGGTTCAATGAAGATATTGGGTTTTGGGCGCAATTTAAAAACTCTAAAGCTGTGTTTTTAGAAACATCAATATCAGTTATAGTATTGCGTTCAAAATCAAGAGCCTTTAATGCTAAATTGTTTGTTACATTAAGGCTTGTTACAGAAACATCAGTACAATATAAATAAGCTAATGCAGGATTTTCGGAGGTATTAATTTTAGTTATTGGATTGTTACTACAAATAAGCGTTGTTAAGTTTTTGTTTGCTGAAAAATTTATCTCCGTAAATTTATTATTGTTTAAGTATAATACTCCTAATGACAGATTTTTTGAAACATCTAAATTGGTTAATTGATTGTAGGAACAATTTAATTCCGTTAACATTAGGTTTTTCGAAACATCTAGTTTTGTTAATTTTCCAGTTGAAACATTAAAAGAGTTAGAGCCGTTACAATATAAAGTTTTTAAATTTTTAAAATCCTGTATACCTGTCAAGTCGGTAATGTCAAGGTTAGAAACATCTAGTTTTGTTACAGATTCAATATTTTCCGTTTTAACTTTTCCATTTTTCCCATCCCTGTCAATATTAAGCGCAATTAGCTTATCTTCAAATTTAGAATCTGGAATTAAGGTATAAAAATTACAATCTAAATTAAAATTTGTTGTAGCATCTTTAGTAGTATTCCAAGTAGCAGCAATAGCAAGGTCAGCAACCTGAATACAGGTTAATGTAGGGTTGTTTAAAGTGTTTAAGGTTGTTAAAACACTATTTTTAGAAAGATCTATTTTTTTTAATAAATTTCCAGAAGCATTTAGAGTTGTTAAAGCTTTAAATCCTTGAATTCCGTCTAAATTAACAATAGAACTACTCGAAATATCTAATGAAGTTATTGCAGCAATACTAGAGTTTAATACCAATCCGTTTTTGGTGTCAGTATCAATTCCCATAGCAATTAATTTGTCTTCAAATGTAGGGTCTGAAATTTGTGTAACAGTTGCACAATCATAAGAAGAGAAGTAAGTTTCGCGATCTTTTTGATCTGTCCAGTTTGTATTTGCGTAGGCAACATCATCAACTGCAATACAAGAGAGATCTGGATTTTGGGTAAGAATTATAGAATATCCTTTCATTGCAGAATTATTACCATTTTTCAGATTCAAACTCTTTAATTGATTTGTAGCACATCCAAAATTTGATAATTGAGTATTCTTAGATACATCAAGAGACGTTAACTTATTTGAGTTACAAATAATGCCAGTTAGCTTAGTGTTTTTAGAAACGTCAAGAGTTGTTAACTGATTTTTAAAAACAGATAAAGTGTGTAAATTTAAATTTGTAGAAATATCAAGAGTGGTTAATTGATTGTCGGAACAATTTAATGAATTCAAATTAATATTTGTAGAAACATCAAGAGAAGCTATTTGATTTGAATAACAATTTATTGTAAGCAAATTGGTGTTTTTTGAAACATTCAGAGAGGCTAATTTAAGAAGACTTACTTCTAAGTAGATTAGATTAATGTTTTTAGATACATCAATTGTTGTTATACCTGAGTTGTCTACACATCTTAAATAAGTTAAAGCGGTGTTTTGAGATAGGTCAATAGCAGATACTAATGTAGTTGTGAATTCTAATTTTTCTAAAGCAAGGTTTTTTGTAACGTCAATACCCTTAATTTGATTATAATTAAAAGTCAAAGCAGTCAATTTTGTGTTATTAGTAAGATTAATCGCTGGTATTTTATTAGCGCTGAAATCTAAAGAAGTTAAAGCAGTATTTTTAGAGACATCCAGACTAGTTAATTGATTGGCAGAAACATCTAAGGTTTTTAAGTTTAAATTTTTAGAAACATTTAGAGTTGTTAATTTTCCATTGCCTCCACTTGCACTAGAAAATCCAGTGCCCTTGCAAATTAGGGATTCTAGTGATTCGAAATCTTGAATACCTGTTAAGTTAGAAATAACTAACGAATTTAATTGTAACGTTTTAACAGACTTTATATTCAATGTAGGTACTTTTCCGTCTATTGCTCCAGAATCTAGGTCTTGATCAATTAGACTTTTTTCAAACTCCGCATCAGGAATAAGGGTATATTGTGCAGGCACATCTGCTACATCTACAACAGACACATTGTCAATCAAGATTTCAGAATCAAGAGATCCGTTTGTCCATATATCAACTTCGATGTTTTCTGTAATTTTTGAAGTATATTCAAATTCAATTTTTCTCCATTCTGTAGTAGAAAAAGTAACATCAGACTTTTTAATTATTTCCTCTTTAAAAGTGCTGGGTTTATGGTATAAACTTAAATCTACAGAAGAAAAAGTTCCTTTTACAGCTCTGTGATATAAAGTTACACGATAGGTTTTGTTTGCCTGTACAGCAAAAAAGTCACTATTCATGTAATTAAAAGTTCCCGTAGCAATCATCATGTTTGTACTCGATTTGCCATTTTGGGCAGTTGTGCTCTGAGAAATATAACCGCTAAAAAAACGGTACCAATTGTCAGGTTGAGATGATGAAGACCAAGTTTCGAAATTACCATTCGGTACCAAATTGGTCTGAGCAGTAATTGTTAAAGAAAGTAATAATAAAAATAAAAGTAGTTTTGTTTTCATAGATTGGTTTGAAAAATTAGGTGTTGCAATATTACAAATTAGAAATGGTTTCTTTTTTGATTTTATTCTATATTTTGTATCTTTTTTATGATAAAATTGTTGTGTATGTTTAATAGAAGTTTAAAATTTTTATATATTTAAAAAATGGCATTAAAACAAAAATCCCATTCTCGATATATAACGAGAATGGGATTTTTTAGTTTAAACTAAAGTTGGTTACTCTACGATAACTTTTTTAGCAGTATTTGCACCTTCGCTTTCTAGATATACATAATAAATGCCTTTTGGTAAACCAGCTAAATGAATTATGTTGTCATTATTACCAGTGCTGAAAGTCGTTGTTTTTATCAATTTGCCCAAAGCATCATAAACAGTTGCTTTATTTAGCAAAATGTTATTAATGTGTAATTCTCCTTTTGTTGGGTTTGGATAAATTACAACTTTGTCGAATATGGATTCTTGGAGACCCAAAGTTTTACAAGTGTTTGAATAAATCGTGGTTGGTTCTTTTATATTTGACCAATTGGCGTTTGAGTATTCCTCATCATCAACCTGAATGCAGCCAAGCTTATTAAGACCTAGAAAGCTTGTGCTAATAGCAGTTCTTTTTCTAGCTTTTGATGGTACGATAAGTTTTGTATTATTTCCATTTCGTATGTTTAATGATACTAGCGGATTGTTTGCAATATATATGATTTTAAGATTGGTGTTTTTTGATAAATCCAATGTAGTAATTTGGTTAGAAGACGCATTAAGTGTTTCTAAAAGTAGATTTTGATTCAGGTTTAGAGTCGTTAATTGATTATTACTACAATCTAAATCCGTTAACGATGTGAAATTTTCAATACCTGCTAAATCTGAAATATTACTATTTGAAAGATTCAGAGAGGTGATCGTGCTTATATTTGAATTGGAAATTTTTCCGTTTAAACCATCTGTATCAATTCCTAGATCAATTAATTTTTGTTCAAAATTATTGTCAGGTAGTAGTATGTATTTTGGAGAACAATCGGTACTAAAAGTTGCTTTAGCATCTTTTTTGCTTGACCAATTTGCATCAGAATATGCTACATCATCTACTTGAATACAGGTTAATTGTGGATTGTAAATGAATCCCAAATTTGAACTTTTTAAAAGCGTATTTTTTCCGTTTTTTAAATTAAGACTTGCTAATAGTAGATTTTCACTACAATCGAAATTTGTTAAAGCAATATTTTTTGAAAGATCTAAATTAGTTAATTGGTTTACGCCGCAATATAATTCTGTTAAGTTAACATTCTTAGAAAGATTTAAATTTGTTAATTGATTAACCGCTACGTATAAAATATTTAGAGAGACGTTCTTTTCAACATCTAGATTAGTTAATTTATTGTCACTACAATTTAAATTTGTTAAAGCAGTATTATTGGAAACATTCAAAGATGTCAACTTATTAGCATTACATTTTAAATATGTTAAAGCAGTATTTTTAGAAACATTCAAATTTGTTAGTGCGCTATTGGAGCTACAATATAAAGTTGTTAAAGCAATGTTGCTAGAGGCATCTAAACTGGTTAATTGATTGTTATCACAGCTTAAATTTTTTAAATTAATGTTACTAGAAATATCCAAATTTGTTAGTCGATTGCTGCTACAGTTTAAATATGTCAGAGCATTATTTTTGGATATGTTTAAATTTGTTAAGTAATTAGCTCTGCAATTAAGGACTTGTAAAGCGGCAAAGCTTTCAATTCCAGTTAAATCGGATATCTGACTGGCAGATACGTCTAAGGAAGTTATATATGAAATATTTGCGGTCATGACTTTCCCATTAATAGGACCAGAATCAAGTCCTAACGCAATTAACTTTTTCTCAAAGTTTGCGTCGGGGATTAATGTGTAAAAACTGCTTGTGTCACCAGACTCATATAAAGCGTTGATTTCTGTTGGAGTTAAAACACGATTCCAAATTCCAATATCATCTATTTTACCTTTGAAGCTTTCATCTGTAGTATCCCCAGGAATTCTTTGTCCTATCTTAAAAGTATTGCCTGTAGTGTTTAAGCTTATAAGATTTTCAGATACAAATTCGCCATTGATAAATAATGAAGCTTTAGTTCCATCGTATGTAAGTGTGTAGAAATACCAGTCATTGTTTGAATAATCAAAGTTGTTTACATAAAAAGAGCCGTCAGAAAAAACAGGGCCATTTACTACATTGAGGTATCCCTTTGAGTAAACAGAAAGAGAAAGTCTTTGTGTTTTTGCTAAAATACCATAGTTAAAAATACAAATTTCATATTTGTCTGGGGTTGTAAAGGCATCATTTGTCTTGAACCATCCCGAAATTGTTCTTGGAGAATTGTTTTGAGGAATATTAGTTATTAGAGCATTAATATTACTGCTGATGCCATTAAAAGAGTAGGCTGTATTGGCAACTCCAAAACGATCGGTAGTTAGAGTAACATCTGTAGGATTTCCGTCGCTTCCACTTCCGCTTGCATCATTTGCATTACCATTAAAAGGGAAATAAGCAAGTAATCCGTCCTTCGGTACATATGTTGGGACAGTAGAAGTTTGAGCATAAGTTGAGGAAAATGCCAAAAAAATAATAAAGAGTAGTTTTTTAATCATAATTTTAACTATTTGAATTAGAATATGCAATGATACAAATTACAAATGATTTCGTGTTAAAATTTTATTTATCAGATTGTAATTAGATTCAGTATTTTCATTTCTTAAAGAATGTTTATATTTGAGCCGTTTCATTTTGTCAAGAAAAGATTAAATCAGATTCCTAACAGATTGTTAATCTGTCTTTTTTTTGTAACAAAAATCATAATTTAGGCCCATATTTTAACTTTTATTAAATTTACATAAATGAATAGTATTAAACCTATTTACATATCTGCTTGGGTATTACTTGCTTTAGCTAGTAGTGCAACTGTACAGGCACAAGTTTCAACTTCTAAAGAAACGATTACTGCACCTTTAGTTATTGTAAAAAAAGCCCCACTTTCTGAAAATGATTTAAAAAGATGGAGTCATCTGGATTTAGTAAAAGATACTATCCCCGGAATGAGTGTTGATAAAGCGTATGCCGAATTACTAAAAGACAAAAAAGGAGTAAAGGTAATCGTAGGAATTGTTGATTCGGGTGTAGATATAGAACACGAAGATTTACAAGGAAACATCTGGACGAATACAAAAGAAATTCCTGGTAACGGAATCGATGATGATAAGAATGGTTTTATAGATGATGTTCATGGATGGAACTTTCTTGGTGATGCTGTAAACGAGAATACAGAAATGACTCGTATCGTAAAGAAAGGTGACGATGGCTCTGCTGAATATAAAAACGCATTGGCACAATACAATGAAAAATACGAGAAAGCTTTAAAAGATAAAGAACAAGTAGATTTTTTACTAGAAGTACACAAGACTGTGAAAACAGCTTTGAATAAAGAAAACTACAATCTTGAAGATTTAAGTACAATTAGCTCTACAGATTCAAAAGTACTTAGAGCTAAAATGATAATGACCCAAATTTTTGGTAATGCAGGTCCAACTTTTAATCCTGAAGCAGATTTTGAAGAATATAGAGCTCAGGTTTATGATCAGTTAAATTATAATTTGAATAAAGAATTTGATGGTCGTAAAATTGTAGGTGATAATCCAGAGGATATTAAAAATACTCGTTATGGTAATAACAATGTTACAGGACCAGATAAAGAAAAAGCATTACACGGAACTCACGTAGCAGGTATTGTAGCTCAGGTTCGTCATAACAATTTAGGTGGAGACGGAGTTGCTAATAATGTCGAAATTATGACTGTAAGAGCTGTTCCAGATGGAGATGAGTATGATAAAGACATTGCATTGGCAATACGTTATGCAGTAGATAATGGAGCAAAAGTAATTAACGGAAGTTTCGGGAAAAGCTTTTCTCCACATAAAAAATGGGTTTATGATGCCATAAAATATGCTGCTAAAAAAGATGTGCTAATTGTACACGCAGCTGGAAATGATGGATACAATATAGATATTGAGAAAAACATCAATTACCCAAATGATTCTGAAGACAACATAAAAGAGTTTGCAGATAATTTAATTACAATTGGAGCAATTAATAAAGTATACGGAGAAAATGTAATTGCTAGTTTCTCTAATTTTGGAAAAATAAATGTTGATGTTTATGCTCCAGGAGAAGAAATCTATGCAACAGTTCCTAATAACAAATATAAATATTTGCAAGGAACATCGATGGCTGCTCCAAATGCTGCGGGAGTTGCAGCTTTAATTCGTTCGTACTATCCAAAATTAAAAGCTTCGCAAGTAAAACATATATTGATGGATTCTGGTGTTTTGCTTCCGTCGATGGTAGTTTTGGGTGAAAATCCAAATCCAGCTGAAAAACCAGTAGCTGTTTCATCGTCAGAGTCGTCAAAAACGGCTAAAATGGTGAATGCTTATAATGCGTTATTGATGGCAGAAAAAATGTCAAAAAAATAAATTGTAAAGAATATTAATCCGATGGAAGGGTGGCAACCCTTCCATTTTTATTATATAGCCCATGCGAAAAATTATATTACTTTCTTTTTTGAGCCTTAGTTTTGGCTCACTAGTTGCTCAAAATGCACCTTATTGGCAACAACATGTAGATTATAAAATGGATGTATCGATGGATGTAAAAGACTATCTATACAAAGGCAAGCAAGAATTGGTTTATACTAATAACTCGCCAGATACTTTAAGAAAAGTATTTTACCATTTGTTTTTTAATGCATTTCAGCCAGGAAGTGAGATGGATGCAAGAATCCAGACTATAAAAGATCCTGATGGAAGAATGATAAATAAGGTAAAAGTTGATGGCAAAGATGTTAAAGAAAGCCGCATGAAAACTTTAAAACCTAATGAAATAGGTTTTCTTAATATTACCAATTTCAAGCAAGATGGTGTAACTGCTACAACAAGAGTTTCGGGAACTGTTATGGAAGTTACTTTGGCTAAGCCAATTTTACCAAACTCAAAAACTACTTTTACATTAGACTTTGACGGACAAGTTCCAGTACAAATTCGCCGTGCAGGAAGAAATAACTCAGAAGGTGTTGCTTTGTCAATGTCTCAGTGGTATCCTAAATTGGCCGAATTTGATTTTGAAGGTTGGCATGCAGATCCTTATATCGCAAGAGAATTTCATGGAGTTTGGGGAAATTTTGACGTAAAAATTACAATCGACAAAGACTACACAATCGGAGGTTCTGGATATTTGCAAAACAAAAATGAAATTGGTCATGGATATGAAGATGCTGGTGTTACAGTAGTTTATCCTAAAAAAACAAAAACACTTACCTGGCATTTTGTAGCACCAATGGTACATGATTTTACTTGGGCAGCCGATAAAGAATATACTCATGATGTGGTAAAAGGACCAAATGATGTTGATTTACATTTCTTATACAAAAACAATCCAAAAACTACAGAAAACTGGAAGAAACTAGAGCCATTAATGGTGAAAGTAATGGATTTTTATGATCATAAAGTAGGACCATATCCGTACAAACAATATTCATTTATTCAAGGTGGAGATGGCGGAATGGAATATGCAATGTGTACTCTAATGTTAGGAAACGGAACTCTTGAAGGGATTTTAGGAACGGCAACGCATGAGTTAGGACACTCTTGGTTCCAGCATGTTTTGGCTTCAAATGAATCTAAGCACCCATGGATGGATGAAGGTTTTACAACTTATATCGAAGATTTAGCTTTAAATGAATTAGCTGGAGATAAAAAAGTAGAAAATCCGTTTAAAGGAAATTATGCAGCGTATTATAAATTGGTAGAATCTGGTAAAGAACAACCACAAACTACACATGGTGATCGTTATGATGAGAACAGACCATATAGTATTTCTTCTTATGTAAAAGGAAGTATCTTTTTATCTCAATTAGGATATTTGATTGGTGAAAACAATCTAGATAAAACGCTAAAAAAATATTATAGCGATTTTAAATTCAAGCACCCATCACCAAACGATATCAAGAGAACTGCTGAGCGTGTTTCTGGAGCAGAGTTAGATTGGTATTTAATCGATTGGACAGGAACTACGAATACTATTGATTACGGTATTAAAGACGTAGCTGATAGTGGAGATAAAACAGTTGTAACTTTAGAAAGAATTGGAAGAATGCCAATGCCTATTGATTTAACTGTAGAATATACAGATGGAACAAAAGAGAGTTTTTACATTCCGTTACGAATGATGAATTTCATAAAAGAAAATCCTAATCCTTCTATGAAAAGAACGGTTTCAAATGACTGGGCTTGGGCAATGCCAACTTATAATTTGACAATCTCAAAAAGCAAAAGCACAATTAAGAAAATCACTATTGATCCAAGCGGATTAATGGCTGATATTAAAGCTGCGAATAATGTTTATGAAGTGAAGTAAATCTTTGCTCTTATTCAATAAAAAAGCCCTTAAAGACATATTGTTCTTTAAGGGCTTTTTATTTAAAAAATGGTTTTCTTAAAAAATGATTATTTTACTACTTCCGTATTAGTTTCAGAAATAACAATGTTCTGTTTTTGTTTTTTAAATGGAAATAATTGCCTGTAACTCGCGACTCTCCATAACCATTCGACAGGACCATAGTTGTACCTAGAAAGCCACCATTTGCTTATAAAAAGCTGAACTATGAATAATGCTACCGCAAGAAAAAAGTAAAACCAATAAGGTAATGTATTGTGGATTTTTAAGCCAATACCCGAAAAAATAAAGGTAGCCAGAATGTTTTGAACCATATAATTGGTCAATGTCATTTTTCCACTGACGTTAAAATAGCTAAAAACAGTTTTTAGTTTACCATTTGTGTAAAGCAAGCATATTCCCGATGCAATAAATAGCATCGTATTTATTATTAACCAGAATATTGGATGGAAATATTTAAGGAAAGGTACTTTATAATTTATTGCCGTTATTAAAAGAAAACCAAATACTAGCGCAATAATAAAAGTTGTTATAATGGTTCTTTTTAATAATTTTTGAAATTCAGGTAAGCGATTAAAGAAGTTAATTTTTTGAGCATAAAAACCCAAAAGCATACAAGCAAACATTACTACGTGTACCGTAATAGCATATACGAGATTAATCATTTCGCTATAATAAGTACCTAGCAAATTAAATTGAAATAAATCCAGCCAATTTCCCGAGTAAAATAGCTTTAAATATTTAACGTCCGATTGTACGTTTGGTAAAGTCTGTGTTATCGAATTGATGTATGCTGTAAGAAACGGAATAGTCAAAAAGAGTATTGCGCAGGTTATAAGTATTGTTTTTTTAGAACTTTTGTAAAACAATAAAAGAAATAGACCCAAAAAGGCATAATCTTTTAAGATGTCGCCAAACCAAAATGCAGAGTTAATAAAAGCAAGTATAAAAAGAATAACCATTCTCCAGCAAAAAAATAAAACTGGATTTTTGCCTTTACTTGCCACATTATTAATAAGTACTGCAAAACCATAACCAAATAAAACGCTTAGTAAAGTCCAGGATTTGGCGGCAAAAAAATATTGATTAATTGCAGCGATTACTTCAGAAAAAGGGCCTTTTTTAAGAACAGCGCTTTCTAATCCTACATAACGATAATCGACATAGTTACCTATTACAACCCCTAATAATGCCCATCCTCTTAAAATATCTACGATGGCAGTTCTTTTGTTTTCTTGAACTGGTTGAAATGAATTTGTCATATAATTAACTGAATTTGTAGTTTTTATAAATGGTTTTTTTATTGAGATGATTATTCTGCTGCTTCTGCATTAGTTTCAGAAATAAAGGTGTTCTGTTTTTGTTTTTTAAACGGAAATAATTCTCTATAACTTGCACATCTCCATAGCCACTCAATTGGTCCATAATTGTATTTAGAAAGCCACCATTTGCTAATAAATAATTGAATTATAAAAACAGAAACAGCTAGTAAAAAGTAAAACCAATACGGAAAGGAATTCTCAATATTTAAACCAATTCCGGAGAAAATAAAGGCAACGAGTATATTTTGAGATATATAATTTGTCAAAGTCATTTTTCCGCCAGCACTAAAATATTTGAAGATCGTTTTTAGTTTACCATTTTCATATAGTAAGCATATTCCCGTTGCAATAAAAACCATTGTACTTAAAATAAGCCAGTAATAGGGGTGGAAGAATTTGAGGAAACCAACTTTGTTTTCAATAGCAAAGAAAAAAACAATACCAATTATAACGGCAATAATCAGACTGATTATAAGTACATATTTTAAAAGTTTTTTCTTTTCGTTTAAACGATTAAAAAAATCTAATTTTTGAAGCAGAACCCCAAAAAGCATACAAGCCAGCATTACAATATGTGCTATAATGGCATAACCAGGAGAAACGATTTGTTGGTAATAAGAAGCCAATAGATTAAATTTAAAAAAGTCCAGCCAGTTTCCTGAGTGGTATAATTTTAAATATTCAGGATTGGAGATAATATCTATTCTTTCGAAGTTAAAACCTTTGATATAGGCCATTAAAAAAGGAATGATAAGAATAAGAACTGTACAGATTATACTTAATGTCTTTGCAGAACATTTGTAAAAAAACAATAATACAAGTCCTAGAAAAGCATAATCTTTTAAGATGTCGCCAAACCAAAAAATACAATTAATAAAAGCCAAACCAAAAAGCAATATCATTCGCCAGCTAAAAAAAGTAACTGGATTTTTGCCTTTCGCAGCGACATTATTAATTAAAATTGCAAAGCCATAACCAAACAAGATTGTTAATAAAGTCCAGGATTTTCCAGAGAAAAAAAACTGATCAAAATTAGATAGTATTTCAGATAACATACTATTCTTAGTTTCTTGTGGTAGATTAATGTGTGGTAAACCGGAATAATTGCCAATTGCAACGCCTAATATGGCCCAGCCCCGAAGAATGTCGACAATAGCAGTTCTTTTGCTTTGTTCGACAGGATGATAAGAATTTGTCATTTGATTAACGTTTTTATTGTGATTTGATTGATGATTTTGTATGAATTATTGAGTTATTCATAGCTAAATCAAAAATAAGAAAAATATAAAGCAATCAAATTTTAAATGACAAATAATGTTTGTAATTAAAAGGAAAGGATCTGTTTGGTAAAAAAAGAAAAGTCCATTTTCAAAAGGAATTCCTTTTAAAAATGGACTTTTATCGTATAAAGGCGATGTTTATTTTTTGTTACCTAAATGCTCCAGCATATCTTTAGTCATTGACTCAAGGTCGAAAGTATGATTCCAATCCCAATCTTCTCTAGCCGAACTATCGTCGATGCTAGCAGGCCAACTATCAGCAATTTTTTGACGGAAGTCTGGATTGTATGAAATCGTAAATTCAGGAATATGTTTTTTAATTTCTGCTGCAATTTCAGTAGGAGTAAAACTCATTGCTGCCAAATTGTAAGAGGAGTGAATTTTGATCTTTTCAGCAGGGGCTTTCATGATATTTATAGTTGCTTCTATAGCATCATCCATATACATCATTGGCATTTTAGTTTCAGATGATAAGAAACATTCGTATTTTTTATCGGCAATAGCTTTATAAAAAATATCAACAGCATAATCTGTTGTTCCACCACCTGGAGGTGTAGACCAGCTAATTAAACCAGGGTAACGGATACTTCTTACATCGACACCATATATGTTATGGTAGTATTCGCACCATCTTTCACCAGCTTGTTTACTAATTCCGTATACAGTAGAAGGTTCCATGACAGTATATTGTGGAGTGTTTTCTTTTGGAGTTGTTGGTCCAAAAACAGCAATACTAGATGGCCAAAAAATCTTTTTTATTTTATTTGCCTTGGCTAAGTTTAAAACGTGAAACAATGAGTTCATGTTTAAATCCCAGGCAAAAGCTGGATTCTTTTCGGCAGTAGCCGATAATAAAGCAGCCATTAAATAAATATCAGTTATTTTATGAACCTCTACAAGGTGCTCGATTTGATTGAAATCTAAGGCATTTACTACTTCAAAAGGACCAGAATTAACAACGTCAGTATTTAATTTACGAATGTCAGATGCAATTACATTTTCTGTTCCGTATAATTTGCGTAGTTTTTGGGTAAGCTCCGTTCCGATTTGACCGCAAGCACCAATGATTAATATTTTTGGATTCATTATGTGTTGTTTTTAGTAACGCAAATATAACGTTTTCGCAAATAATTTTACTTTTCGGAATAACAAATTATAAATTTAATAAGGATGAAGATTGATTTTTGGATTATTCTCCGTTGAGGTGTTTAATTATCTTTACCGTTAAGCACGCAAAGTTTTTTTAATTAAGCCATTTTATAAACACACAAAGTTCGCAAAGCTAGATCAATACAAAGCTTTGCGAACTTTGTGTTTTCTAACCTTAACACAAAATAAAAATCTTTGCGTGCTTTGCGGTTTAATTTTTCAAAATGATGGTTTAAAAACTAGAAAAAATCTGTGTCAATCTGTTTAATCCGCTAAATCTGTGGGCCAAAAAATCAACCATGATTTATAGAATCTTTAGCAAAAAACAGAATTCGTAATTGTAAAATTACTTTGTAACTTTGTAGCTTAATGTTTGAACCGATGAAATATAGAATATCTCTTTTCCTGCTTTTTGTTTTTCTTTTAAATTCATGTCAGAATAACGACGAAAAGCGACTTGCCGAAAATAAAAAGGAAGCCAAAAAGAAAGAATTGATTTTTAATAATATTAGAAATAGTTGGGTTTTTTACGATAGTTCTATCAATGAGGCTTCAGAACAAATTGAAAACCAGTGGAATGAATGGCACCTGTTTTTAAAAGTATTAAAAGGAACGCCTCAAAAAACCATTGGAGCATTTCAAAAAAAATCTACTGAAATCACCAAAAGCGCCGAGGCTTTAAATAATAATATTCCTGCCCAACTTAATGTACCTCAAGTTAAAACTAGAATCGCTATCATAATTACGAAAATAAAAATGATGGATTTATATATTCATTTGGATAGAATTCCCGACGAAAAGGTCAGTATTTTAATCAGAGAAATAAATAATGAACTAATGGCTTTACAAAGACAAATGGATAAGATTCTTGTAAAGAGTAAGATTCCTGTTGAAGACGGGGAGACAGAGTTAATGAAAATGATAAAGGATACTGCAAGAGCAATTCCTAATGAAAAAGTGACCCCAAATATTCCTAGAGTTGAGTAAAAGTGCTTTATATACTACGTACGATAATTTGCCCAAAACACAGCAAATTGCCAATCAGTTAATAGAAAACAATGAAGTAAAATTGCATCTTAACGGATTGTTAGGATCGTCGGTTTCATTTGTAATTCGTTCTTTGTTTAAGAAAGTCGAATTGCCTTTTCTTGTTATTTTGGATAATAAAGAAGAAGCAGCGTATTATCTGAACGATTTAGAACAAATGATCGGGGAGCAAGATGTATTATTTTATCCCGGATCTTACCGAAGACCGTATCAGATAGAAGACACTGATAATGCCAATGTTTTGCTTCGTGCGGAAGTATTAAACCGAATTAATTCGCGTAAAAAACCCGCTGTAATTGTAACTTATCCCGAAGCATTATTTGAAAAAGTAGTGACTCGAAAAGAGTTGGATAAGAATACGTTGAAAGTATCAGTTGGCGATAAAATTTCAATTGATTTTATTAATGAAGTTTTATTCGAATATGAATTCAAAAGAGTAGATTTTATTACCGAGCCTGGAGAGTTTTCTGTTCGAGGAGGAATTGTAGATGTGTTTTCTTTTTCAAATGATAATCCATATCGAATTGAGTTTTTTGGAAACGAAGTCGATAGTATTCGAAGCTTTGATGTTGGGACACAATTATCTATAGAAACACATAAAAAAATCACGATAATACCCAATGTCGAGAACAAAGTGTTTCAGGAAAATAGAGAAAGTTTTTTGGATTATATTTCTGAAAAAACAGTTCTTTTTATTCAAGATACAGATGGATTTCTGAGTCAGTTAGACAAACAATTTGCAAGAGCCGAAGAAGCTTACGAGAAATTATCGCAAGAAATTAAGCGCGCAACGCCAGATCAGTTATTCCTAAACCAAAAGTCATTTATAAAAAAAGCACTAGATTTTTCGATTGTAGAATTGGCCAGTAAACCAATTTTTAAAACAATCAAGAAATACGATTTCCATATTCAGCCACAACCCTCATTTAATAAACAGTTTGATTTATTGTTGAATAATTTAAGTGATAATCATTTTAACGGATACAAGAATTATTTGTTCTGTTCAAATGATGCGCAGGCAAAACGTTTCCATGATATTTTTGAAACCTTGGACGAAGCCAATTCTGAGAATATTCGCAAGCAATATCATACGATAGTTTTACCATTGTATCAAGGTTTTATTGATGACGAAAATCAGATTACGTGTTATACCGATCATCAGATTTTTGAGCGTTATCATAAATTCAATATTAAAAACGGCTATTCTAAAAAACAGAATATCACGCTTAAAGAATTGACCACATTATCGGTTGGGGATTATGTAACACATATCGATCACGGAATCGGGCGATTTGGTGGATTGCAAAAAATTCAGGTAGAAGGAAAAACGCAAGAAGCCATTAAGCTGGTTTATGCCGATAATGATATAGTGTATGTGAGTATACACTCGCTTCATAAAATTTCTAAATACAACGGAAAAGATGGAACGCCACCCAAAATTTATAAGTTAGGATCGAATGCTTGGAAGATTTTAAAACAAAAAACCAAAGCACGTGTCAAACATATTGCCTTCAATCTTATTCAGCTGTATGCAAAAAGAAGATTGGAAAAAGGATTCCAGTTTGCGCCAGATAGTTACTTACAAAACGAATTAGAAAGTTCGTTTATTTACGAAGATACACCAGATCAAACGAAATCAACTCAGGAAGTAAAAGCCGATATGGAAAGCGACCGACCAATGGATCGTTTGGTTTGTGGTGATGTAGGATTCGGAAAAACAGAAGTTGCAATTCGTGCCGCTTTTAAAGCAGTAGATAATAGCAAGCAAGTTGCAGTCTTGGTACCAACCACAATTCTTGCCTACCAACATTACCGTACTTTTTCGGAACGATTAAAAGAAATGCCAGTTTCTGTTGGGTATTTAAACCGTTTTAGAACTGCAAAACAAAAGGCGCAAACGCTTAAAGATTTAGCCGAAGGAAAACTGGATATTGTAATTGGAACACACCAATTAGTAAATAAAAATGTAGTTTTTAAAGATTTAGGATTGCTAATTGTCGACGAAGAACAAAAGTTTGGAGTAAACGTAAAAGATAAATTGAAGACAATTGCTGCCAATGTGGATACGTTGACATTAACAGCAACGCCAATTCCGAGAACATTACAATTCTCCTTAATGGCAGCGCGAGATTTATCTGTAATTACAACACCTCCGCCCAATCGTTACCCAATCGAGACTAATGTAGTTGGTTTTAATGAAGAATTGATTCGTGACGCAATTTCGTATGAAATTCAGCGTAACGGACAGGTTTTCTTTATTAATAACCGAATCGAAAATATAAAAGAAGTTGCCGGAATGATTCAGCGTTTGGTTCCAAATGCAAGAGTAGGAATCGGACACGGACAAATGGAAGGTGCTAAGCTGGAAGAATTAATGCTAGCGTTCATGAACGGAGATTTTGATGTTCTGGTAGCTACAACAATTATCGAAAGTGGACTTGATGTACCAAATGCCAATACCATTTTTATCAATAATGCTAATAACTTCGGATTGTCGGATTTACATCAAATGCGTGGTCGGGTAGGGCGTAGCAATAAGAAAGCATTTTGTTATTTCATCTGTCCGCCATATTCATCCATGACCGAAGATGCTCGTAAACGAATCCAGGCTTTAGAACAATTTAGCGAGTTAGGAAGTGGTTTTAATATCGCTATGAAAGATCTTGAAATTCGTGGAGCAGGAGATTTATTAGGAGGAGAACAAAGTGGTTTCATTAATGAAATCGGGTTTGATACTTACCAGAAAATCATGAATGAAGCTATCGAAGAATTAAAAGAAAACGAATTCAAAGATTTATATCCTGCAGAGAACGATATTGAAACGAAGGAGTACGTAAAAGACTTGCAAATCGATACCGATTTTGAGTTATTGTTTTCTGATGAATATATTAATAATGTTACAGAGCGTTTGAGTTTGTACAACGAGTTAGGTTCTGTGAAAAATGAAGAAGAACTGGTTCTCTTCCAGAACAAATTAATTGACCGTTTCGGACCAATGCCTCCGCGTGCCAATGCTTTGATGAATAGTATTCGCATTAAATGGATTGCGACTAAAATAGGAATTGAGAAACTGGTAATGAAAAAAGGTAAAATGATTGGCTATTTTGTTTCCGATCAACAGTCTGATTATTATCAATCGAAACGTTTTCATAAAGTGATAAATTTTGTGCAAACACATAGTAATATTTGCAAAATGAAAGAAAAAGAAACTCCAAATGGTTTACGTCTTTTATTGACTTTCGAGAATGTAAAATCTACCAAAAGAGCTTTGGAGTTGATGGAAATGTTGGGGGAGTAATATTGGATCAGAACTAACAGGTTTTTAAAACCTGTTAGATCTGTACTATAGTAAATTCTATTTTTTATTATCCAACAGTATTTCGGTCATATTCTTATAATTATTTAAGAAACCTTTGGTGATTAAGTAGTGTTCCGTTTCTTCATAATCGACTTGTCTTATTCCGTTTTCATCCAATTGATATATTATTGCATTCGGATATGCCAGAAGAATGGGAGAGTGGGTAGCGATTATAAACTGCGAATTGTTTTTTACGTGTTCATCTATTGCCGCAAACAGTGTAAGTTGCCTCATGGGAGATAAAGCAGCTTCGGGCTCATCAAAAACATAAAGACCATTTCCGCCTAATCGTTCAGTAATGATTTTCATGAAAGATTCCCCATGAGAACATTCATGCAAGGAATGACCCGTTCCCTGAAGGTTGTCTGTTGCTTCCATATAAGTTGCCAGATTATAAAAACTTTCAGCACGAAGAAAGTAATAGTCTTCTGGGAGACTATGACTTTTTGCAATCTTCAAATAATTAAAAAGACCAGATGTATTCTGATGGGTACTAAAACGAGCATGTTTACTTCCTCCTTCTTGACTTAATCCCATACTTAAAGCAATTGCTTCTATCAGCGTTGATTTTCCTGAGCCATTTTCTCCTACGATAAAAGTAACATCAGAGTGAAATTCAACTTTATCCAACCCTTTTATAGATGGTATCGTAAAGGGATATTCCTCATAACTTGTAATTGATTCTCTTTTGAGTGAGATTTCTTTTAAATAAGGTTTGTTTGTTATCACTTACGAGTTGCTTTAATTGAATTGATGAAGAGGGTTCAAAAATAAAACATTTTTATGGATGAGCTTCTTAAAATTTATTAGAGCATAAAAACAAATGAGTTTCCTGAAAAAAAATAAGGGCGTATGAAATTTTCATACGCCCTTATTAATTCAACGGGATAGAAACTATATCCGATTATTGTAATTAACTATTTGACAATTAATTTATTTAAACATGAACTTCTTTTAATATCTCTTCAAGGTATTGTACCATTTCATCTGCATTTTGTTTGTTGAATGGCATTGGTGGTTTTATTTTTAAAACATTGTGCAAGGGTCCGTCAGTACTTAGTAAATATCCTTTTTCTTTCATTTTTTCGACAACAATGTCAATTTCTGGAATTGCGGGTTCCATGGTTGTTCTGTCTTTTACCATTTCGGCACCAATGAATAAACCATGCCCACGAACATCACTAATGATTGGGAATTTATTCATTAATCCTTTTAGTAAATCCATTAAGTAATTACCCACTTCTAAGGCATGTTGTTGCATTTCTTCATCTTGAATTACTTCCAGAACAGCTAGTCCAGCCGACATAGATACTGGATTACCTCCAAAAGTGTTGAAGTATTCCATTCCGTTATTAAAAGCATCGGCAATTTCGTTTGTTACGATTACTGCTGCAAGCGGATGACCGTTTCCTATAGGTTTTCCTAGTACAACAATATCGGGAACGACATCTTGTAACTCGAAACCCCAGAATTTATCCCCAACTCTTCCAAATCCTACCTGAACTTCATCGGCAATACATACTCCACCCGAAGCTCTTACGTAATCATACACTGTTTTTAGATAGTTTTGGGGTAATGGAATCTGACCTCCAACTCCCAATAAGGTTTCGCAGATAAATACTGCTGGTGCTTTGTCTTCTTTTTTTAAATCTTCAATTATTCTTTGTACATCGGCAGCATATTTTTCGCCTGCATTTGCATCGCCATATTTATAAGGACCTCGATATAAATCGGGATTAATTGCTTTATGAATCCACGGCATTTTTCCAAAACCTCCTTTACTGTCAAATTTATACGGACTCATTTCCATTGCCACGGTTGAGGTTCCGTGATAAGCATGATCCAATACAATAATGTCTTTTTGCTTAGTAAAGTGGCGACTCATTCTTATAGCAAGGTCATTTGCCTCACTACCAGAGTTTACGAAATAACAAACGCTTAATGACGATGGTAATGTTGCGGTAAGTTTTTCAGCATATTCTAATATAGTATCGTTAAGATACCTTGTATTAGTGTTTAAAGTTGCAATTTGTTTTTGCATTTTCTTTACCACTACAGGATGACAATGTCCAACGTGGGATGGATTGTTTACACAATCTACAAAGGTTCTTCCTTTATCATCATATAAGTATTGTAATGCCCCTTTTACGATTTTTAGTTTCTCGTTGTAACCAATGCTTAGATTTCTACCTACATTTTTTTGACGAGCCTGTAATAAATCAGAATAGTCGGAATCATTTATCACGCCATCAAATCCGCAAGCTTTTCTAAAAGTATCCTGAGCTTTTATAGGATTTATTTTGATGAGTTTGTATAATAACTCCCAAGCTGGCTTCTCTGTTATGAAATGATGGGCATTATCGCTATTTAGCGATGCGTTATAAGCCGACTGTGTTACGCTTATACAAAGCCTTCCAGCGATTAAATAATATAATAAATCTAGTTCTTGTGTTGTAAGCGAATATGCTTCATGATATCCTTTTACGATGAATGAAGCAGCTGTTAACGGATCATCACTTTCTAGGATTGCATACGTACAAGCTATTGCAAGATTATTGATTAAAGCGGAATAAACCATATCGCCAAAATCTATCAAACCAGTAGTTTTTTCTCCTTGCGTCATTACATTACAATCATTGGCATCATTATGAATGTATGCGTGTCGTAATGAATGTATTTGCGGAAGCACTTCGGTATCAAACTGCAAAAGGAAATACCCAGCAATTCGTCTTCGTTCGTGATTGGTAATGTACTTCAGTTTTTCATTGGCATCACCCGCTCTGCTAATGTCCCACGTATAATGGCGATGCATTGCAGGGTGAGAAAAGTCTTGTAATGCTTTATCCATATTCCCCATAAATGCACCTAAATTATAAAGAGCAGTGCTTGATTTTTTTTGTTCCTCGTACCAAAAAGTGCCTTCGAGGAAACTAAGAATTCGTACGTAATACGTTTTGTTATCTCTGATTATTTGGGTTAAAGCTTCTCCGTTTTTATTGATAGAAAACTGCTGAAAATTGTCTGCTAAAGGGCTTTTGCTTAAATGCTGAATGATTTTAACCTGCGCATCCAGAAAAGGATACGGCTGATTTTCATCAGAAAGCTTTAATATATACTTTTGATTTTTCTCATCGGTTAAGATAAAATTCAATTCATCATAACCGTCTAACGCTTTTACGGTAGCGGATAATCCATAATGTTCTATCGCTAATTGCTGAATGTCTGTTTCTGAAAAAATCATTGGTATTGTTTATTAAGTTGTTTTGTCTGTTTTCTCGTTTTCCTACAAGGTATTTTTTTGATTATGTAGTGAAAAGTTTTTCACCACAAATTTCACAAATTATCGCTAATTTTTTTAAATAAAAGCATTCTTATATTTGTGCTAATTGCTTCGCCAGTTCGCTCTTTCAGGCTCGGGTTGTGGCTGTTTTTTTATTTCCAAATAATGGCTTGTGCTGGTTGTAAAGGGTTTTGTCCCACAAGAATTTTACTTCCTTGAGGTATTGGTAAGTTTATAGGTTCGTTTGTATAGTTTACACCTACGTAAAAACCATCCCTCCATTCTACAAATACTCCTTTTGGTAAATCTTCGATAGTAACTTTTGCACGTTCGTAAATAGTACGTACAACTTGTCTTTCTAAAGTTCCGTCTTTACTTTCTGCACCGATATAAGTAACAGTCCCTTTGCCTAATTTTCTTGTAATAGCAGCAGCTTTACCTTTATAAAATTGATCTGCATAGGTTGCTAATACTTCCGTTCCTTGTTTTGGGTTTAGGACATCTGCCCAGGTATTCCATTTGTGGGTATTGTTTCCTGAGCTTATTGTTCCGTTTACATTGGCAACAAGCATATCAAAAAAATCTACATCGGCACCAATTAATGGTACGATTGGCGCACTCCAATTAGCTTCAAAGAAATGTCCGTTTCTATCCTTTTGACCTGTACGGCAAGAAAGGATTAAGTTTCCTCCGTTTTCAACATATTTAGTCCATTTATCGACCAATTTCTGATCTATAAGTTGATAAGCAGGAGCAACAATAAACGGATAAGCAGAGAAATCTTCATCTTCTGTAATAAAATCCATTGGCGCACCAGTCGATTTTACTGCAGTTGTATATATGTTTCTATGTCTCCAGGTACTCCAGAATTCTGTTTGTTTTTGGTTTTCTAAATCCCAAAGATTTTCATGACTCCATAAAAAACCTGTTTTTCTTTTTGCAATTTCCTGAGGAATTACCGCTTTAGGATTGTATTCTTTACGAAGCAATTTCATGTCCTCGATAGATTGTACAAATTCTTTTCCACCTGTAGTAAGTGTAACACCATCGGTTCCTACGATTCCGTCATGGTACATTTCACTACTTCCTAGCGGGTGTCTGTATCTATACGTACAAGTAAATGAACAACCACCACCAAAAGCTTGAGATATCCACATATGAACCGTTCCTGGTTGTAATTGTGGGTTAATTCCAGCCCAGTTTACTTGCCCAGGTTGTAACTCCATAATACCAGTAACACCGCTTATAGATCTGTAATAATCGTTTGCTTCAGATATTTTGTTAGGATGCCCCATTCTAAAACTATCTCCTCCTAAAGGATTCTGTCCACTTACAGGATACATGGTATACGTAATGAAATCCATTTTGTTAGCACTTCTAGGATCGGCATCATAGATTACATTGGTAAAGTTGGTTGTTATCCATTGTTTTGGATCAACATACTTTCTAAGTATTTCGGCTTGTCTATTTAAATATTCACCCTGTGCATCCGAGGTAAATCTTTTAAAATCTAAAACGGCATGAGGGCTTAGCTTATCTTCAAAATAAATTTCGGCATTAGGTAAAACTATTTGTTCAAAGTTATTATAACGAGTACTCCAAAAATTCCCAACCCATTCTGTATTTAGTTTTTCGATTGTTCCGTATTTGGCTTTAAGCCAAATTTGAAATGCTTTACGAGCTGAAGGACTGAAATCGGCAGTTCCCAAAGGTTCATTGTCGATTTGCCAACCCATAATATTTTTGTTCTTACCGTATCTTTTTCCAAGTTCGGCAACTATTTGATCTGTAAATTCTCGGTATTTTTCATTTGTTATAGATACATTAGCTCTATTACCGTGTTCTCTGCGACGCCCGCTTGCATCTACCAAATAAATTTCAGGATATTTGTCTCCCATCCATGCTGGTGGAGTTGGAGTTGGGGTACAAAGAATCACTTTTAATCCATTTTTTTCGGCTATGGCAAGTGCATCATCAAGCCATTTAAAATCATATTTCCCTTCTTCGGGTTCCATATACGTCCAGGCAAATTCGGCAAAATGCGTAAACTCAAATCCTAGTTTTTTTATGTTTTTTAAATCACGTTCCCATTGTTCTTTTGGCCATTGTTCAGGATAATAGTAAACACCAATTTGCATTAAATCGGGTTTTGAAAAAAAACGTTGTGCGTCTTTGTTCTCCGTAGAAGTGGTTTTTTTGCTTTGAGAAAAAACGGGATTCGAATTACAATTTGCGATAAGCAATAGTGTAAATAAAATTTTAACTAATGGTATATTTTGCTTGAACATTCTTGGTTGTATTGAGTTAATCGAATATGTGGTATTTTTTTAATTATTTATCTTCTAAAAGTAGCATTAAATAATGTGATGCCGACCAGCTAAAGTTAAAAGCTTCCATTCCTTTTCCTGTAAGGGGTTGGTAGTTTTCTCTTATAGATGTGCCTTTATCCAGAACACCTTCTGCATTATGAATGAGTTTATGTGCCAATTGATTTGCTTCGGTTGTATAACCATATTTTTCTAATCCATTTATACCAAAATAACTTTGGTCAAGCCAAATTGGTCCTCTCCAATAGCCACGTTCTGGTTTAAATTTTGGGTGATTTGCTGCCAATGTTGGTAACGGAACAAAAGTGTTGAAAATAGCAGGATTCATCATGTTTTCTTTCATTGCTTTGGTTTGTTCGGAAGTAGCAACCTCAGCCCAAATAGGTAAATATCCTTCGCAACCCATTGCTTTTATCAATGTTTTACCGTCGATTGTGGTATCGTAATACCAACCTGTTGCTGGATCCCAAAATTGAGTTTGGATTTTAGCTTTTAATGCAACACTTTCGTCTTGCCATTTTTTAGCTTCTTCATTCAATTTTAAAACTTGAGCCATTTTGTTTAAATAGTTCTTTTCGGCGTATAAAAAGGAATTTAAGTCAACACTTTCTTGATCTAGCGAATAGGCTTTATCACCGTTTTTTAAGATTTTACTATCGTCAAAACGAACAGCATTATCCATTCCGCTTTCCCATTTGGCTGCGACCAATGTTCCATCTGTAGAACCAAATTCGCATATTCCGTCTTGGTCATGGTCACGCTCTTTGTACCACCAGTTATGATATGATTTTAGTTTTGGATAAAACTCTTTTATAAAATTAGCATCTTTAGTTTTCTCATAAATTTTCCAGATTGCCCATGCAGCAAGTGGAGATTTTGTGTTTCGGTAATTGTTTTCTTCTATTAGATTGTTTCTATAAACACAATCCGGAATAAATCCGTTTGGCTCCTGATAATCAAATAGCGCACGCATTTGGTCTTTTGCTAGTTCAGCATCATAATTGGCAACTGCAACTGCGTGTTTCCAACTGTCCCATGCCCAAAAACCATGAAACCACTCATAATTGTAACTCGGGAAAAGTCCACCGTGTTTTAAACCTTCGGCAGCAATTCGGGTATTGTTTTGTAATGTAAGTACCAGTTTAGCGACTAAATCAGAATACGTATTGTCTTTGTAGATGGCTTTTTTCTTGGCTATTAATTGTGCTAATTGAGTTTCTTTTTCTTTTTGTGTGTTTTTAAGTAGCGTATTAAATGTTGTTTTTGCTATAACTTCATTCTCCTTTTTCCATGAGTACTGTGAGAAAATAAAGGATTGAGAAACAACTATTTCTTTGGTTTCGTTTGGCTTTAATGTTAGCTTTTCTGTTTGAGTTTTATAACCTTGTTTTGTGATTTCAATTTCTGGTGTTGCATTAAAAAACTGAATGTAACCCACGGCTGTACTTTTCGTGGAAACGATTTTTAATATTTTACCTTCTTTAGATAATTGTAAATCATCTAAAAAAGTAGTTGAACCATAAGATGGATAAAGTGTTATTGTTTTTCCTGATTTATTGGTAATACTTGTTTTTTGTAATGCCGAATGTCCTGATAAAAAAACTAGTTGTTGCTTTATCTCTAATTTTTCGTTTTTAAATTGCTGTTCTAAGTGGCTATTGTAGCTGTTTTGACTTACTAAAGCCTTTTTCCAGTTTATAGCTTCTTGTTTGTTCTCGTCATTAAGTTGTAAGGAAACAAACGAGGGACTTAACCAAACTCCGTTTTGTTCTGTCATTAAAAATGGACCAGAAAAACCACCTTGAACTTCAGAAGGTTCTAGAAATCCGAATCCGAACCAAGCGCCTTTATCCGAGAAAACCAATGATTCTCTATCGGTTGCATTTGCTGGGTTTCCTTTGTAGTTTATGCTGTTTTTTGAAGATTCTAAAATCGGAAAGTCTTTTTGTGCCCAACTGGATTGTAATATAAAAAAGAATGAAAGAATAAAAAGTGTTTGCCTTTTGCCCATGTTATTTCGTTTTTTATTGAATGTTTTTGGTTTTGAGATATATTTCTTTTTTTAAGTAGTGATTAATAGAGAAATACGAAATCAGTAGATAAAAAGAATAGCCCAAGAAATATAGGGCTATTCTTTTAAAAATTAAAATGATTTAATGGATTAATTTGTTTGTAATTCTGTTAATGGTATTGGATAAAAATTGTTTTTTGATGTATCAAAACCGGTACGGCCTACAGCATCAAGTGCCGCTTTTGTTTTTCCCCAACGACGTAAGTCATAAAAGCGATAGTTCTCTAGAGGGAATTCTAGTATTCTTTCGTGTTCAATTTGTGCTTTTACCTCACTACCTGTTGTACCAGTCATTGCAGGCATATCGGCTCTGTCACGAACTTTGTTAATATATGGGATTGCTTCGGGTGTACGACCTAATTCGTTTAATGCCTCTGCTTGCATCAACAATACATTTGAATAACGCATAAGCGGAATGTTGATTGCAGTAAATTCCTGATCCATTTTTTCCTGAGTACTTGGTATGAATTTTCGGAATACAGGTTTGTCGGCATCGCCAAATCTTTCATCATAAGTAGTTCCTAATACTCTTGGGTTATCTGGGTCATTAAAATAAGGATCTTTAAAGAAAAGTGTGCTATAAATACGTGAATCGTAGTTTCCTGTAGTCGCTATTTTTCCTTCTTTTTTAAATTCATTTACTAGCATTGTACTCGGAAGAATTTCGTCCCATCCACCAAGTTCTGCAGCACCCATCCAATAATGTAGTGCATTGCGATAGAATGCTCCATTGGCAGTTGTTTCTGAGAATTGAAGTTCGAATATAGATTCTTTGGTGTTCTTATTAGTTCCGTCAAACATAGATACATAATCTTTAACCAAATCATATCCTTGTACTTTGTTTAATGCAGTAAGAGATTCGTTTAAGTAGGTTTGTTTTTGAGCCGTTTCTTCGTAAGCTCTGGTTAAATAAGCAAATCCTAAATAACTATTGGCAGCTCCGCTGGTAGCACGACCCGTTTTATCCTGAGATTGTTTAGGAGGCAATATTGCAGCTACAGCTTTAAACTCGCTTGTAATAAAATCCCAAGCTTCGGCACGTGTAGATAATGGTATGTTTAAATCACTTTCTTTAGTAACATACTTACTTCTAACATAAATTTGTTCCCAGTTAAGAAGCAATTTCATGTGATAATACGCACGCAAAAAACGAGCTTCAGCTTCTATTTGCGCTCTGTCAGCATCGGTAATAGTCGATGCTGGAACTTGTGGTAACTTATCAATAACCTGATTGGCATTACTAATTCCTCTATAATTGATTTTCCAATATTCCGTAAACTGGCTATTACCATTGGTGTAGGTAAATGTTGAAAGTTCTACCCAGTTTTGGTAATTCAATGCATCGCTACCTAAATCACAAATATCTTCGCGGTATGCCTCAACTGGCCATTTTATTTCGGCAAAAGTCCATTCATCTGTAGCAGCTTCAAGTTGAGAATATGCTGCAGCGAGAGCAGACTCAGCATCAGATTTGTTCCTCCAGAAATTTTCAGATGTAAGTTGGTCGGGCGATTGTTGGTCTAAATAGTCACTGCAACCAGCAGTGATTGTGAATAAACCTATAACGGATAATATAAAAAATATCTTGTTCATGATTATGTTTTTTATAATAGTATTAAAATATATATTGAACACCAGATACAAATGATCTTGTAAATGGATACACAAAACGATCTACTCCTGTATTAAGAACTGTTTCACGTGAGAATTCTGGGTCAATACCTGAGTAATTAGTGATAGTAAATAGGTTTTCAACACTTACATAAAATCTAAGCTTATCTATTTTTGCACCACCTAACATTTTATTAGGTATTGTATATCCTATTTGTAATTGACGCATTCTTATAAAATCACCACTTTCTAAGAAACGATCAGATTCGCGACTGTTTCCGTTAGGATCTTGTAGTACCGCACGAGGAGTGTTACTAGGATTTTCTGGTGTCCATGAGTTAAGTGTTGTAGCCAACATGTTGGTTCCTGAATTCATAGATTCGTAAAAATATCTGTTTCCGTTATATAATTTGTTACCCCAACCACTTCCTATCAATGCAGAGAAATCAAATCCTTTATAACTAGCACCTAAACTAAGGTTAGCTTCCATTTTTGGCAATCCTGTTCCTGCGTATGATTTGTCATTTTCGTCTATAACACCATCTCCGTTTAAATCTTTAAATCGAATATCTCCTGGTTGCGCATTTGGTTGTAATAAAACACCATTTTTGCTATGAGCATTTACTTCGTCAGTAGATTGGAAAATACCATCGGTTCTGTATAAGTAGAATGCACTAATCGGGCTTCCTACACGTGCCTGAGTTGGGAAATGTTCTGTACCAAATTTTAATCCTTGTCCGTAAATGGTTTGCCCTTCGTTTGCAAGAGATTCTACGTTGTTTTTAAGCGTTGTAAAGTTAAAGCCTACGTTGTATTTAAACTCATCGATTTGATCACGATAATTAACTTCAAGTTCAAATCCTTTATTGCTAATTTTACCTACGTTAAGTGTTGGGTCATCTACTCCAGCAGATGGAGCCAGTTTTTTTGTAATCAATAAATTATCGGTTACATTATGGTAGTAGTTCATAGAACCGCTAATTTTCCCGTTTTTAAGTGTAAAATCGATACCAATATTCTTAGAGTCTGTTGTTTCCCATTGTAAGTTTCTGTTCTCTAATGCTGTTGCAATACTTCCTGGCCAAGGGTTGCTTCCGCTTCCTTGTACATAACCTGAGCCTAAAGTGTTTCCTGTTTTAATTAATGTATTTGCAGAGTAATATCCTAAGGCAGCTTCGTTACCTAATTGTCCCCAGCTAGCACGTAATTTTAAAGTTGATATAATGAAATCTTTAGGGAAGAAATCTTCTTTTTCTATTTTCCATCCTAATGCTATAGATGGGAAAGTTCCCCAACGGCTGTCTTCTCCAAATTTAGAAGAACCATCTTTTCTAACCGTCATTTGAAGTAAATAACGATCATTAAATGAGTAGTTTAATCGGCTAAAGAAAGAAACACGGTTGTATTGATATTTTGAACCATCCGCAGAAAATGTTCCTCCTTTACCAGCTCCGATAGTTGCAAAACCTGGATCTAAAAACCCAGACGGACGATCAATCGATACCAATTGTCCATTCTCTACAGAATAATCGGTTGTTTTTCCTTCTACAGTTACTCGATTCCAGTTAGACGAAACTCCGTTTATAGTATTACCAAGCATTAATCCAAAAGAATGTTTTCCAAAAGTTTTATCAATTGTAATAATGTTGTCTAATATTTGTTCATCCCAATGTGTTCTTAATTCTTCTTGTGAAGCATATTGATGTATTTCTTTAGGGTTGGCAATGTATGGAGGGAAATGATAGGTTTCCTGATTGTTTTTTACACGGTAAGAGTACGCTATTTTATATTTTAACCAAGAGGTAATGTTTGCAGTTATGGCAATATTTGCAGTTAAATCTTGTCCTTTGTTCATTCTATCTCTAAAATGTTCTTCGGCAACCGGGTTTGTACCAGCTGGTAAACCATTTTTGTTTGATAATCCATATCCATAAGGTTCGTCAGCGTCATAAACAGGCACTAATGGTGACATTGTATATACTTCTTTTAACTGAAAAGTTGGCTGTGCATTTTGTGTTCCTATAAATGCCATTTTTCCATCTACATCAAAGATTGATTTTTTGAAACTAACTCTTGCGCTGGCAGTTTGTTGACCAAAATCATTATCGATTACAATTCCTTTTTGCTTTACATAGTTACCATATAATGCAAACTTAATATCGCCTTGTCTTCCTTGAATTCCCAAACCGTAATTTTGTGTAAGTCCAGAACGGAAAACCTCATCTTGCCAATCAGTATCGGTAGTAGATGGTGCGCTTATATATGCAGGCAGTGGTTTAGGAGAAGTAGCATATTTATTATATTCATCGTACATTCTTTTGTGTACGGTTTTATATTCATCTGCATTTAATAAATCCAACGTTTTTGATGGATTAGTGATGCTTAAAAAAGAACTAAAGTCTACTTTTATTCCTTCTTTCTGACCGTTTTTGGTTGTAACAATAATTACACCATTGGCAGCAACAGATCCATAAATTGCAGCAGCTGCGCCATCCTTAAGAACCTCAATAGATTCTATATTTGTTGGGTTAACTGTGTTGATGTTTCCTTGAAAACCATCAATAATATAAAGCGGTTCAGTAGCTCCAAAGGTATTTACCCCACGTATTTTTACGCTCACATCAGCACCTGCAACACCACCTGCTTTTTGCACATTTACTCCAGATACCAAACCCTGTAATGCTTCGGCTGGATTTGTTGTAGCTCGTGTTTCAAGACTTTCTTTCCTTACTGATGAGATAGCTCCGGTAACATTACCTTTCTTTTGAGTACCATAACCAATCACGATTACCTCGTTAAGTTTATTGGTTTCTTCTTGCATGGATACATTAATCTCACTGCGATTATCAAGAGGCTCAGTTTTCTCTATAAAACCTACATATGAAAAAACAATAGTTTGATTTGTGCCACTAGGAGTATACGTTAAGGAGTAAGACCCATCAAAATCGGTTGCAGCGTTGTATTTGGTTCCTTTTATAGATATACTAACACCTGGTAAGGTGTTGTTCTTATCATCTGTAACTTTTCCAGAGATAGTTTTTTTTGCCTGACTTTCCTGCGCAAGCAGGGTATTAGGCAGCCAAAAAAGGAGAATGATCGGCATTAGAAAAGGCTTCCTAAGTAAGTTTTTTAATTGTTTCATTGGTGTTAGTTTTTGGTTTCTGGTTGTGGTTAAGCTTTTTTATTCTATTTGGGTGGTTTTGTCTGTCGTGGTTATTAATTTTTTGTCATTATGAATGGGTTTTACTTTTAAAAAAGTGATATTTATTTTTTTGAATGCTTTTTACTAAGAATAATGAAATTCAAATTTAGAAGATTGTATATATAAAATACACCAGTACCTACCAGTTTGTTTTTGATGCTTGGAAAAAAGTGTGCCAAGTGTGCCATTTTACCAAGTGATAAAATCAGTAGATTGTTTAGCTTAGAAAATCAAAAAAGAGGAATGATTTTAAATACTCATAAATTAGTAAAGAGGAAACTAAAATGGAGTAAAATTTGATTGAATGACGAAAAAACATAAGGTTTTTCGTTGTAATATTAAGTGAAATGTGTTGGGGTGAATATTTTAAAGTAATCTCTTAATTGTATTTTTTCTGTTTAAATGCTATTTTTTTGAAATTATTCTGTAGTCGAAGTAAATTTTTAAGTATGAGTTTTAGTACAATTAATAGTTAGAATCTATTCTTTTTTAATACTAAAAGTTTTAGCGGGAGAACTGTTTATTCTTTTCGGATTGATTCAAAAATAACCCTACCAGTACAAATCAGTTTGATTTTTTGGTGGCAATGTTTAAAGGCGCTTTTCTTTTCCTCGTTTTATATGTTACAAGTATTGAGAAGTATACATAAAAAAATCCCTTTTTCAACTTTTAAATTGGAAAAGGGATTTCGGTATATTTATTAAGAATCTAGTTCTTCAGGTCTTTAATTACTTTAAAAGCGATATCTACCTGATCTTCGCTTACTAAAATGGTAAATTCATTTGAAGTCGAAATTACTTCGTTGATTATAATTCCTTCCCAAGCTAAGCGTTGGAAAATGAAATAGTAAATTCCAGGAACTACAATGTTTTCTTTTGGTAGTTTTACAGTAATTGAAGCTAAGTTGCTCAATTTTTGGATTAATTTTTCGCGAGCAAAATGTTTTTCAACTAGTTGATTTATACTGCTGCTAACTACAATGTTAGTTTCGTTTACACCACGAGATGAGGTATAAAATATATCTGATAATGTATTAATGTCCGAAATTAAATCAGCTTGTTTGTTTAAGACAGTTTCTGATGCTGCAAAAGTGTAATCTGTAAGTTCTGAGCGAACAGTAATCTCACCGATATTCTTGATTACTTTATTGATTTTGTGGTTTAATTTAAAATCTAATTCTTCCGTTAAACGCTTTAAAGACATTACTACAGCACCTTGTTTTACTTCTTTGCCAAACTCGCTTTCTAATTCTGTCATTATATTTCTAGACAATGAGGTCAGATTAATAATGCCGAGTGATAATGCATTTAATAAAAAAGGCTTCGTTTTGATGTAATTTTCTACGATGGAGGAAACAGTTTTCATAATTTTCTGGTTTTTTACTAATTTAGTGTGGTTGGTTTAGTTAGTTGTTGTGTTATATTTTTTTACAAATATAAATTAAAAAACAATTTGTTACAATTATAACAATAAAAAATTATGTTAAAAATGATAAAAAGCATCTATAAGATGTTCAACCACAAATGATTCCTTATTTTTATGGATTCCGATGATATCAAAACGAACTTCAAAATCTATTTCCCTATCGTTTATGTAGGCATTTACTGCTTTTACAAGAAGTTGAATTTTTTTTGCATCGACAAAATCTTGTGGCGAGCCAAAATCTAAACTCGATCTGGTTTTTACTTCTACAATTGCCAAGATATCTTCTTTGGTAGCAATAATATCAATTTCGGCTTTTTGGAAAGTCCAATTTCTATCTAGAATTTTATAGCCGTTTTGTTGGAGATATTCCACAGCAAGATCTTCTCCTTTTTTTCCGAGCTCATTGTGTTCAGCCATTTTTTTTAGTTATGGGTTTTGAAAAATTGTAAAACTTTAATTTGAAGTTTATAATTTTTTTCTTTGTAATTGTAATGGTTGAATAGCAAGAATTTTATTTTCGTTATTGAACAATACTTTTATAATAGATGTTGGGACTTCACTTGGATCATTATCATATTTGTATTGTATCATCAAACAACTTTCGCCTGTAGCAGTAAATTCAATTCCTGTAAGAAATCGAACTAGCTTATTGTCAAAATTGATGGATCCTCGTAGTTTTATAAATTTATCATCCGTTGTGGTTTGCAAAATTTCTTCAGATAAAAATGATTTAGCTTCGGTAAATTGGTTTTCTTTAAGTTTTGCTATAAAGTTTTCAAAGTTTTGATTTGAAATAATAATATTTTCATCATCTAACACAGGTTCAACATCTTCCTCAGTGTCTTCTTTAATGTTTTTTATATAAAGCCTTATTCTGTGAGTAGGATTTATTGTTGCAATACCTTCTTTCTTGTAATAATTAGAAATAGATGTATACATAATGATTTCTAAGCTTTTATTTGGTTCCCAAATGTCTTTTCTCTTTAATCCTTCAGGGGAATCTATTTTTTTTACATTATTTAGATTTCCTTGCACTTCACTTTTCCCGTATTTGTTTGTGAAAATCTGTAAAAGTGAGTTGTATTTTTCAATCAAGGCTTTACTGAATTTTTCAGGTTTGACATTATTATCGCTTTTGTCGAAATTATAAACGTCCCATTCATATAAAATTTTTTTAACAATAGAGTCTTTTTTGCTAAAAGTATAATAGACTAGTAAGTCGGGAATATTTTTCTCTTTTCTTCTGTAAATTATTGGTTGAGCAGAATCATCAAATGAAATGAAATTTGTATCAGTAGTAAATAATTTGCTTTTTAAATTTTTCTCAATATTTATAAAATAATCAACTTTCTTCCCTTGAATTTCAGTGAATAATTCTTGAGAAAAAATCAGATTTACAGAAGAAAAGAGAAAAACAGATAATAATACTTTTTTCATAGTGATGTTTTTTTATTATTTCAACCCTTACTTATAACTTTATTTAAAAACAAGTGTGCTTCCTGATGCATTAACTTCTATTGTTACGGTGCTTCCCATTACCAATGCTCTATTGTCTTGAATATGACCTGCAGGGAAATTAAAGATTACGGGAATATTATATTTCTTGGTAACATCATCAATGATTTCTAAGGCATTTTTTCCCCACGGAATATCGTTGTCTTTCATTTTAGTCATTGCACCAATTACTATTCCTTTTAGGTTTTCGATACAACCGTTACGTTTTAAGTTCATCATCATTCGATCGATATGATATAGGTATTCATCTAAATCTTCTATAAAAAGTATTTTATCCTGACAATCGATAGCCGATTTCGAACCTAATAAACTATATAGTATAGATAAATTACCTCCAACTAATTCTCCGGTTGCTTTACCAAATCGGTTCATAGGATCTGGCGAAACAGCATAAGATATTGGATTGCCAAATAAAGCCATTTGCATAGTTGCAATTGCATCTGGAGTGGCGCGCGGAATACTTACTGGCATAATACCATGAATAGATTTATACCCCATCGTGTTTAGATGATTGTGTAAAACGGTAACATCACTAAAACCAATAACCCATTTAGGATGTTGTTTGAATTTTGTAAAATCAAGTAAATCTATCATTCGAACGGTTCCGTAACCACCGCGAACACACCAAATAGCTTTAATGTTTGGATTGTCCATCTGATGTTGGAAATCGGCTGCACGTTGTTCATCGGTTCCAGCAAGCTGATTGGTGTCTAAACCTATTGTGCTTCCTATTACAGCTTCTATCCCCCAGCTTTTAAGTAAGTCTATAGTTGGTTTTAAATTATCATCGATGTTTTTTCTAGCTGTTGCTACAAGTGCTACAGTATCGCCTTTTTGTAAGTAAGGTGGTGTTATCATGTTTTGTTGAGATTGACAGGTGAATGATTGTAATGCTATAATAAGAAATGCGAATTTACAAAAAGCAAAATGTTTCTTGATGTATCGGAATTGGTTTGTGTTCATGTTTTTTATCTTTAGTTTACAACAACATTGTCTAATTGTGTTGTTGTTATATCCGTTAGTTTGCCTTTTTTGGTTGTACTGTTTCCAATCCAGTTATATGTTTTTCCGCCAGTATTTATTGTGATTCCGATAGAATCGTTGTTGTCATATATAGTATAAACAACATCTTTATTTTTAAATGTAACGGTATTGTTCTTTTTGTCAAGAGTAAAATCGGGGTTCTGATAAACTGTATTTATAGGATAAGAAAACTCAACTTCATCATTTTTATCAATTAAAGCATAATTAAGCGTGCGGTCGTTGATGTTAAATAAAACAACTCGCTTCTGGTTTTTATCGACTGTAAAGGATAGTAGGGTTTTTATACCATCTTCATCAAGATTAATCGTCCTTTTTGATGTTAGTACCATTTTTTTGCCATCCCAATTTTCTTCGCTATAATTATTATAAGGATATCCCATTTGGTCTTCTTCAACTATCTTGACTACTTTCGGTTTGTTATTCTCGACAATAAATTCCGAGAACTGATGCCAGCAACATCCGCTTTTTGTCATTACGCTTATTTTCTTAGTCTCATAATCTACCTGAAACATTCCGCAATAATTTTGAGCAAGTGCTGTAAATTCGGGACTGAATTTAAAACCATTTTTAGTTGCTAAATATATTTTAAAAGAAGGGCCGTGGTAGCAACTGTTTTGTCCGTCTTCGATAGCAAAATCTTTAATTCCGTCAAAATTGTAATCCTCATACATTATTGAACTTTGTTCGCCATAAGGCAACTGTTTTATGTTTGCAAGTGCTTTTCCGTCATGTAAACTCAGTGCCAGTTCTTCAGCATCTACTTTTATAATTTGTTTTTGCGATTTAGTATCATAAATCGCAATCCAGCCTTTAGAAAAAACTTCGGATGTGTCTGCGATAAATATCTTTCCGTAATAATCCTTCGAAAAGTTATTTACTTTAAAAGTGACTTGTGCAAAAGTAAAGTTGAATAAAAGGACGAGTAAAGTTGTCGCTAAAAGTTTCATTCTATATTAATATTATAAATGTCAATCCCTAGTATTTATGGGATAAATTAGATTTTGTAAAACAAAGATAGCCATTATCAAAAGTAATTTAAAATATCTTAATTAAATGAATTAGATTTATAATTGAAAGAAATTTCTTTAATTTAAAGGTTTTTCTTTTTTAATATGAATTGCTATGAGAACAATTACCTTTTCTATCTTTATATTTTTCAATTTATTGATGACACAATTACACGGACAAACAAAAAAGTACACGATTCATACAGTGGCTTTTTATAACCTCGAAAATCTTTTTGATACCATAAAGAATCCGCATATTCTGGATGACGAATGGACACCAAATGGTACACGACATTGGACATCTAAAAAATATTTTAAGAAATTAGACAATCTTGCCAGAGTGTTATCCGAAATTGGAACGCCAGAAAATCCTAATTCACCAACTTTTATTGGCTGTGCCGAAATAGAAAATAGGGGAGTTCTGGAGGATTTAATAAAACAACCTAAATTAATAGATAAAGAATACGGAATCATTCATTTTGATTCGCCCGATCAGCGAGGTATCGATGTGGCTTTACTATATCAGAAGAAACATTTTAAACCAGTTTCGTTTTCGAATATTCCGCTTGTTATTTATAAAAAGCCAACAGAAAATAGTGTCGATACAATCGCGAATAAAAAGAATCGGGTGTTTACAAGAGATCAATTACTTGTAACGGGATTTCTGGATGGGGAGGAAATTAATATAATTGTAAATCACTGGCCGTCACGTTCTGGAGGAGAACAAAAATCGAGTCCGTATCGTGAAGCTGCTGGGGCTTTAAACCGGAAAATAATTGATTCCTTGCAGCAAATAAATCGCAATGCCAAAGTTATTACAATGGGCGATTTAAACGATGGACCTTATAACAAAAGTGTAAAAGTTGCGCTTGGCGCGAAAGCCAATAAAGCCGATGTTCCAGAGTTTGGTGTTTACAATCCCTTTGAAGATATGGCAAAGAAAGGAATGGGAACTATCGCGTATAGAGATTCATGGGATGTTTTTGACCAAATCATGGTTACAGAATCCTTGATTAAGACAGATTTCAGTTCCTATCGATTCTGGAAAGCAGGAATCTTCAATAAATCGTATTTAATACAAACTTCTGGCCAATACAAAGGATATCCGCTTCGACATGCCACAACCGAAGTTGGTTACAGTGACCATTTTCCGGTTTATGTTTATCTTATTAAAGAGATGGGTTTTTAGTTTTTAGTCACAGTTACAGTCGCAGTACCAGTTTACAACTGAAAACTGCGACTGGTACAGCGAATTGGTACAGCGAACTGCTACTGAATACTGGTACTAAAAACTGTGACTGAACATCGAGACAGCGTACTTTTTATTAACTTAGCAGCTTAGTAACTTAGCACCTAAAAAATATGGCTATAGCAAAACCATTCAATCTTACTAAATGGATTGATGAAAACCGTCACTTACTTAAACCACCAGTTGCAAATAAAAATTTATATACCGAATCTGGTGATTATATTGTAATGGTTGTTGCGGGACCTAATGCCCGAAAAGACTATCATTATAATGAAACCGAAGAGTTGTTTTACCAACTAGAGGGAAGTATAAAAGTTATTATTCAGGAAGATGGCGAACGAAAGGAAATGGAATTACATGCGGGAGATATGTATCTTCATCCTGCTCGTGTACCACATTCTCCAGTACGTTCAGAAGGCTCTATAGGTTTAGTAATCGAAAGAAAACGTGCAGGGAAAGGATATAAAGACGGATTGCTTTGGCATTGTGATAATTGCAATCATAAATTATACGAAGTATTTTTTGAGCTTCATAATATCGAGAAAGATTTCTTGCCACACTTCGAGCATTTTTATAATTCTAAAGATTTGAGAACCTGTACAAAATGTGGAACTGTAATGGAATCTGATCCAAGATTTATAGCCAAAAAATAATTCTGAGTTTTCTATTTAAAAGGTATACTTTTGCAAAAAAAAATAAATTATCCACATGGACGATTATTATTCGAGGAAGAAGAAAGATAAACAGAAATAGTTGTTGCATAATGCATGCGCTATTTCTATAATAACGTTTTGCATTATGATTACCTTTTACAAAAACAACAACGGATTATTCCCTACAGAAAACCGTGAAGACAACAAATGGATCAATGTAGTTTGCCCTACTCAGGAAGAAACTAAATTCTTACTCCAGGAGTTACAAATTCCAGAAGCTTTTTATAACGATATTGAAGATATCGACGAAAGACCTCGTATAGAAATCGAAAACGGTTGGTTTCTTATCATCTTGCGAATTCCTTTTAAGAGCAATGATGCAAAATTACCTTTTAATACAGCACCTTTAGGATTGATGTTTAAAGACGATGTTTTTGTGTCGCTTAGTTTTCATCAAACCGAGATTTTACCCGATTTTGTTTTATATACCCAACGTAAAAAATCGGATATTAGTAATCATTTCGATTTGGTTTTAAAATTGCTTCTGTCTTCAAGTATTTGGTTCTTAAAATACTTAAAGCAAATCAATCAGCGTATTCGATTGGCTGAAGATAATCTTGAAAAATCGATTAAAAATGAAGAATTACAAGCATTGCTTCAAATAGAAAAATGTTTGGTTTTCTTTATTACTTCCCTTAAAGGCAACGATATGTTGTTTCACCGAATTAAGAATCTTAAAAATCACAGAGATGATTTTGATCCTGTTTTAGTCGAAGATGTCGAGATTGAGTTACGTCAAGCGGAAGAAACGACAAATATCTACAGCAATATCCTGACCGGAATGATGGATGCTTATGCATCTGTAATCTCTAATAACTTAAATGTTATCATGAAAAGGTTAACTTCTATTTCGATAATATTGATGATTCCAACATTGGTGGCGAGTTTATACGGGATGAACGTTCCTAATAATCTTCAGGAAAACAATCACGGTTTCTTTATCATATTATTGATTTCATTATTAATATCAATTTGTGGTGTTTTCTTGTTCAAGAAAAAGAATATGTTTTAACTAGTTTTACGCATATCCAAACTCAACAATAAAGAGGTATAAATATTCTTTCACGCAGATTTCACAAGATTTAAGCTGATGTACGCAGATTTATTTACTTATAAATCTGCTTTAATCTGTAATATCTGGGTGAAACAAAAATCATTTTGTTTGTTTTAAATCCTTAATCGTAACTTTATAGGTTTAAAATTAATTACGCCTAATAGGTTCAATCTTAATTAAAAAACTAAATAGTATAATGACTAAAAATATCTCCGAGAAAACATTTGAATCATTTAATTGGCTCGACATAAAAGGACCTACTGAAACACAATTAGAAGATGTTGCTAAAAAGTTTGATCTAGAGGTTTTTCCAGTCAAAGATTCGGTGGAGCATGGGCATTTACCTAAACTAGAAAAGATTAAAAACTTTGATTTTATCATTTTGAGGGCTTATACGGCAAATGAGTTTGATAACAATTCTACAGTAGAAGAACTGTCAAATAAAGTTGCTTTTTTTTATAATGAAAAGCAATTGATTACGATTCATAGAACAGCATTTCCTTTTTTGGAAGATATTCACAAATCAGATTTGAAGTTTAAATCGGTTTACGAATTACTTATTCATATTTTTAAAGAAATCGTACAAACTTATAATGTACCCTCGCAATGGCAAACGGATCAGGTCGATGAAGTTGAGAAAACGATCTTCCTGAAAAAGGAAAACAAAATTTCGCTGGAAGATTTGTATTTCCAGAAAGCCGAAACAAGGATTAGTAAGAAGTTATTGGTGCTTACGCAAAATGTAATTAATAAGATTCATGTTCCAGACGAAAATTTGTCGGCACTTGAGGATGTAAAAGATAATCTTGTTAAGCTCATCTTAGCCTATGAGGAAGCGATGGAGGATGCGATAAATTTAATGAACACTTTCTTGTCTGTAACGGCGCAAAAAAATAATGATGTGGTTAAACTATTAACAGTTTTCTCTGCTTTTTTCTTGCCTTTAACCTTTTTAGTTGGGGTTTATGGGATGAATTTTAAATTTATGCCAGAATTGGAGTGGAAATATGGTTATTTGTACGCAATTATTTTTATGTTTGTCATGTGTTTTTTTATTTATATCTGGTTTAAAAAGAAAAACATTATGTAACCACACGTAATAAAATTTTAATAGATAGATAAATTCAAATATATTTACATAAAAAAATATAACAATTTCTAACCAAAAAGTTACAATGATAACAATAGCAGAGCAATTCGGAATGAAAGACGCATTGGCGCAATTGGGTATAAAAGCCATAAACGAAGGAACATCAACCGGAATAAATAATTTTTCTTCAGGTGATATTCTTGAAAGCTTTTCGCCAGTAGACGGAAAATTAATAGCATCGGTAAAAACATCTACAGCTGCCGATTACGAAAAAGTAATGCAAACAGCGACTGAAGCATTTAAGACATTTAGACTTATGCCAGCGCCACAACGTGGAGAAATCGTACGTCAGTTTGGAGAAAAATTACGTCAAAATAAAGAAGCTTTAGGTAAATTGGTTTCTTACGAAATGGGGAAATCATTACAAGAAGGATATGGTGAAGTTCAGGAGATGATTGATATTTGTGATTTTGCAGTAGGATTATCACGTCAGCTTCACGGATTAACAATGCATTCAGAGCGTCCAGGACACCGTATGTATGAGCAATACCACCCAATGGGAATTGTTGGAATTATTTCGGCATTTAATTTCCCAGTGGCAGTTTGGTCATGGAACACGGCTTTAGCTTGGATTTGTGGAGATGTTTGCGTTTGGAAACCATCAGAGAAAACACCTCTTTGTGGTATAGCTTGCCAGAATATAATTGCACAGGTAATTAAAGAGAACAATCTTCCAGAAGGGATTTCTTGTTTAATTAATGGTGATTATAAAGTAGGAGAGTTAATGACTGCAGATAAACGTATTCCTTTAGTATCAGCTACAGGTTCTACTCGTATGGGTAAAATTGTTGCGCAAACTGTTGCTGGACGTTTAGGTAAATCATTATTAGAGTTAGGAGGAAATAATGCAATCATTGTTACTCCAGATGCAGATATTAAAATGACTGTGATTGGTGCTGTTTTTGGAGCAGTAGGAACGGCAGGACAACGTTGTACATCTACACGTCGTTTAATTATTCACGAAAGTATTTATGACAAAGTAAAAGATGCGATTGTTTCGGCTTACAAACAATTACGTATCGGAAATCCTTTGGACGAAAATAATCATGTTGGTCCGCTAATCGATACTCAGGCGGTAGCGATGTATGCAAATGCTTTAACTAAAGTTGTTGCCGAAGGAGGTAAAATCCTTGTAGAAGGTGGTGTACTTTCTGGAGAAGGTTACGAAAGTGGATGTTATGTAAAACCAGCTATTGCTGAAGCTGAAAATTCATTTGAAATTGTACAACACGAGACATTTGCTCCAGTTTTATATTTGATTAAATATAGTGGAACTGTAGAAAATGCTGTTGATATACAAAATGGAGTTGCTCAAGGGTTATCTTCTGCAATTATGACTAATAATTTGCGTGAAGCAGAGTATTTCTTATCTGTTGTAGGATCAGATTGCGGAATTGCAAACGTAAACATTGGAACTTCTGGTGCAGAAATCGGTGGAGCCTTTGGTGGTGAAAAAGAAACTGGTGGAGGTCGTGAATCAGGTTCTGATGCTTGGAAAATATATATGCGTCGCCAAACTAACACTATCAATTATACTACAAGTTTGCCATTGGCACAAGGAATAAAATTTGATTTGTAAGATTAGAATCATTTATATAAAAACCGCTTTTTTCCATATTATTTGGAAGAAGCGGTTTTTTTTATTGCATAATTTATAGTGTTTTATTTAAATTCGCATTTAAGTATGAAATTTTTTGTTATTTCTGATGCTATTTTGGGTAAATAGTAGCAGAAATAATAATAGAGTAACCAAATAATATTTTGAAAAATTATTAAAATGAGTTTGATTTTTTTAGCAGGACTTACGCCTTATGGATATGGTTTTTTAGGAATATTGGCATTGTCTGTTTTAATTGCGTATATGTGGCTTAAGTCATCGGGCAAAAAAGAAAAGATGGGATGTCTCTCCGTCGGGTTAACAGCTCTTGTTATTTGGTTTGCTTTAATGTTTCCTGCTTCTATATCTTTTTCGATTATAGAGAATGGGGCAAAAATTGCACAGATAGGAGTGGCTGTTTTTTGGTCTGTACTTTTAGTTTTGGCAGCATTCATTGTATTCAGCAAGAATAGAACGAGAGTTAAAAAAGTGCTTCTTACGATTTTTAAATACGTTTTGTTTTTAATAGTGCTCGGATTGTTTTTAACGATGGTTGGCGGCTTAGCTTATTTTGTTTATTTAAGGCTTTTTACTCATGAAAAAGATGATTCTCCTATTTGGGTTGCTTTCTTATGTATCTTTTTCTTGGCATCACTTATTTTGGCTGCTATTGGTCTTGTAATTCAAACTAAAGAAGGTAAGAAAAAAGAAAAGACCACTTTTTATAAATTAGAAGAAGCAAAGCTAAAACCCGATATGGTAGTGGAGTTAAATTTAGCTAATGCCAAAATAGATGAATTTCCCGTAGCGATTTTACAATTTAAAAATATTAAGTTTCTGACTTTAAGTAATAATAATATTAGTGAAATCCCCAACGAAGTAAATAAGTTGCAGCAATTAATAGGTTTGGATCTAAGTGGTAATCCTATTTCTGACGTAGAAAGAAATAAGATTCGTAAGTTGCTTGCTAATCAGGTCGAAATAGTGTTTTAATAACTTCTAAATATTGATAACCCTTTTTTAAATTCTAATAATGAACGAATTCTTTGCCTTTTTTGAGCAGAATAAACTAGATGGAGGAATGGTAGTATTCCTGATGTTCTTCAGTCTTGGTATTGCTTTGTTTCAAACTATAATTCTCTCTGGGTTATATAATTTAAAGTTCCCAAGTTGGTTATTTTTTGTTTTATGTCCATTGTTTATTGGCTTGAGCTTTCTGGTAGATTCCAAATATGCTCTCATGGTTTTCTTCTTCTTATTTGCATCTGTTTTTATACTCGGAATTGTCGGTATGTTTTATTCCGGAATTAGAAGTAGTAAAAGTGAAAAAGCAGAAAGAGAAAAATTTAATGCAAAACACAACATCCAGAAAACACCTTTAGGCAAGAAACTATTGGGCTTGCTTATGATGCTTGGAGTTATTGGAGGATTTTTTTGGTTGCTTTATATAGAGAAACTACAGTTTCTTTTCTTTATTATTCCAGGGCTTATTTTTATAAAAATTATTTTTTTTCCGAGTAACAAAAGTAAGTTTCTTAAACTTCAGGCAGTCTTACCAACTTCTAAGATGAATGCTATTGCTATGGGATTAGTTGAAGTAGAGGGCGATTTGGAAGAAATTGAACCTATCATTTCACCATATTTCAGTAAACCTTGCATAGGATATTATTATACTATCGAAGAAGAAGGTCCGGCAGATGATGATGGTAAAAGATCTTATAGAACTATTTTTACCGAACTAAAAACGGGTAATTTTAAAATAAAAGACGAAACGGGAAGTGTTACTGTAAATGGAGAAGGATTAGAATTCTATTTTGATAGAGTCGATAGGCAAGAGGGAGGTAAAAAGAGATATTCTGAAACCTATTTAAAACATGATGATTATATGTTGCTTATTGGTTATGCCGATTCTGATAATGGGAACGTTATTCTCAGAAAAGGAGATTCTAATGGCATTTTTGGTGTTGCAATTCCTCAAAGCATTTCATTTAGAAATAAATATCAACCATTGTTGATTTCATTTTTAACCACGTTATTTTTTATCACACTCGTACTTATCTATATCATTTTAAACTAAACAAATTATGTCAGCACAAAACATTGCTTTAATCGTAGGGTTAATTCTGGTAATTATACTACTTAACTTTTTTATAGGTACATATAATAAACTGGTTATGCTTAAGAATAACTTCGAAAAAGCTTTTAGAAATATAGATGTTATTTTGATGCAAAGAGCAGAAGAAGTTCCCGAATTGGTTAAAGTTGCTTCTAAGTTTATGGAACACGAAACCGCTATGTTAACTAATTTGACTAAGCTTCGTACTGATTTCTTAAATTCTAAAACAGTCGACGAAAAGATTGAAAACGCCAATGAGTTTTCTAAATCATTGAAAACCTTATTTGCCGTTTCAGAAAATTATCCAACATTAGCTTCTAATTCAAATTTTCTGGAATTACAAAGACGAGTTTCTCAGATGGAAGATAAAATCGCCGATAGAAGGGAGTTTTTTAATGATAGTGTCAATCTTTATAATATCGGAATTCAGGAATTCCCTAATCTTATTTTGGCAAAAATATTAGGATATCATACACAAACGTTATTTGAAGTTTCAACAGAAGAAAAAGCATATAATGGGATTCAATTTTAATACATTCTTCGGTTATGAAACCGAAATCAATAAAGCACATGACTTAGTTTTAATCTACGGGTTTGCTGTTCTAATATTTGGTATTTTAGGATTAAGTATTATTGCAATCATATTTAGAAAGATTGGTTTAACTGCTATTATTAGTTATTTTATATCACCACTAATATTGTGTTTAGGTCTAACATTGTTAATCTCGATATTACCAACAATTATTTTTTGTGTAGTAGCATCAGACATTTCAGGCGTGCAGCTAATTTACAGTTGGATAACAATCTTTTCAGGGATGTTATTCTTTGTAGTGTTTAATCTTAGTACGATTAAAAAGTTTGTAAAAGAGTTTGGCAAATTAACAGAACAACAGGAATTTAGAAATAGAAACAGATAATGCAACATAATTGCTATTTGGATTTAAGTAATTAGATTAATGTAAATTGCCCAGATTAGTGCTAATTTTTTAAATAAATTGATCTTGATTTGTGAAATTCGCATTGAAAATACTTTTCGCAATAAAGTTGCAATAACAAAAGGCTTCCGATTTCGGAAGCCTTTTGTTTTAAAGCAGTAATTGGTTTTGGTTATTTCTTAATTATTATTTGGTTTAATATGCCTTCTGCTGTTTGTAGTTTTACCAAATAATTTCCAGGAATTAGATGGCTCATATCTATAGTTTCAATACCTTTTTCAGTAGTTTTTACTATTGAACCGTTCATGCTGTAAATCGTTACTTTCTCTATATTTTGATTTGGGTTTGATATGCGTAAATAATCAGTTACCGGATTAGGGTACAACATTAATTTTGTTGGCATGATTTCTTCCTCAATACGTAATGTCGTTTTGTATTCAGTACTTATATAGAATAAGTTTGTGGTATCGCCTTTGGTAATAGTATTGTTACCTGCCGGTACCGATATGGTAACAATTCCTGCTACTGCGGTATAATTTAAACCGTTTACTTTTACCTTTCCAGCAAATGTATTGTCGAACACTAAGGTTAATGTCGATTCGCTAGTTGTGGTATAAGTGATAGATGTACTCGATTCCATTTTTAAACGCGCTGTTAATGATAAACCAGAATAGGTTACAGATCCTGCAGTTGAGTTCATGTTTCCTATAATTGTATAGAAAGCATTTACTTTTGCATCGGTAGTAAAATTATGTGTTTTATCTGCAGGACCGCTGCCATTGGTAGAAACCGTTATTGTTCCTGAGCCAGTGGCAGGTGTTCCTACAGGACCAGTAGTAGTAATAGAATAGGATAACGTAGCACTTGGTGTACCAGTTATTGTAATTGTTTTGGCAATTGAGTTTTTTGTATACGCAATTCCAGATGCAGGTAATCCTGTTACAGTTGCATCTGTAGCATCTCCACCCCAAGTAAACACAATTGTGTTAATTGCTGATCCAGTAGCAACAGTTTGATCATTGTTTCCAGTTGAAGTTAGTGTATGAGAAGTTATTGGTGTGTTGTTTTCTCCTTGTACTGCTATTAAACTTGTTTTGTAAGCTACCAGAGCGGCTTTTAATGGTGCATTTACCAAAGATTCGGCATCATCTATGGCATTGTTAAAAGTCCATTTAAAATCACCTCCAGAAATACGCCCCGCATATTGCATAACATTAGTTTTGGCAACTTCGGGACTATCTGGTGTATAAGGATACATTACAGCTGTATCTGTATCGAAGTTATTGTATGTTTTAGCGCCTTTTTTAGAAACAATGGTATTGCTCACTAATTCATTTCTTGTAGTTGCTACATAAGCATCAAATTCTATTGGAAAATTGGTAGGATCATAGGCAACAAAACGTGTTTCTCCACTCATGGTATTGTTATAGGCTTTTATTGTTCCCCCATCTTCTTTAGAGAAAGTTCCTAAAGCACCATTATATACATCTGTACCTTGCATAGAGGTAAGCATTGGGTATTTGCAATTACGGAAAAAGTTGTTTTCAACAAATACAGAAGAGCTCATAGTCGATCCTACACCATATTTTGCATTACCATCATAATAGTTATTATATACATGAGCTGAATAAAAACGAACACGCGGATGACGTGAATCTGAGTGATCATACCAGTTGTGGTGATAAGTGATGTATAATCCTGTTGTAGTATTCTCACTTAAACCTAAAAGATTAGATTTTCCAGAATCCCAAAAATGATTATAAGAGAATGTGATATAAGTTGATTTTTTGCAATCCAGAGCACCATCACCTTTTATCTGATCCGCATCACCACCAGCATTTCCATAAAAGAAATCACAATTATGTACCCAAACATAGTCATTGTCTTGTTGCAAGCCTATATTGTCACCTTCGCCACTGTCGCAGTTCATTGTGGCTATATTGCGAATTTCGATATTTGAGGCGCTTTTTACGCGAATCCCCCAGCCATCTGCTACTGCATCATCACCAATTCCTTCAAGAGTTATATAGCTTGAAGCATTATTATTGTTCTCGATTACAATATCGCCAGCCAGCATATAGGCAGGGTCTGTTATTTGCCCAATTATACGAACAATTAAAGGTCGTAGATCTTTCCCTTTTTTATAACCATCCAAGATGGTTTGTAAACCTACAGAAGGACTCGGAGTTGCACCAGTTACTGCTAGTGAAACTGTATTTTTAGTATTCTCAGTTATATATAGTATTACGGCTCCATTTTTTGGTGTGCCATCTGCATTGTATGCTCCGGGAATACGACCGTTAGAAAAAGCAAATCCTGCACGGTCATGCGCTTTTACGGTTATAGCATTTGTTGTTGAGCCTGTGCCTTCTACCCCAGATATGACTGGTCTAATTTTTATGGTGTATGAGCCAGCTTTAATTCCTGGTATATCTGCACGGTAATATGTTCCGTAGCTACGGATGAGTTGTCCATCTATTTTTTGGTCGGTTACGCCCATCCCCGAATAGTATACATTATAACTTTGGGCATTAGTAACGGGTTGCCATTTTACGTAAGCAGATTCTAGCCAGCCTGAAGCTTCATTAATTGTGACTTGTTGTGCCCAAACTTGAGCAGAGACAAGTGTAATTGTCAATAAAAGTAGAAATTTTTTCATAATCATGGTTTTTAATAATGGTTTGGTAATTAATTGGTTGCAATAGGTTTGTTGTTTTAATCTAAAATGTAATCGATTACACGAAAGTAAATAAAATTTCTGTATTAGTAATTATTTTGTCAAAAAAATACGCATTGTATAAAAAAAACCGTGTTTGAATATTGATTGTGTGTGTCTATTCTGGTTTTGTTAATTATTTTCTATTGGTATAGGATTAGTTGTCCTTTCTTCTGTGTTCAGTAGTTTTTTTGATGTTAGGTCATAAAAAAAGCAACTCAATAGGAGTTGCTTTTTATTATAAACGAATGAGGATGCATCGTTTTTCTATTTTAATAGTTTTCTTTAAATTATTTTGACTTTGTGACTTTCAACGAAAATAATAATTTACCTTTTTTAAATGATGGTTTCTCATCTGGTTTTGTTAATAGAACAACATCGTATAGTTCTATTTTGTTTTTTAGAAACTCTATTCCCATTTTTTTGTAGGTTCCATCTGTAGTTGTAAAATTTATGGATGTTATGCCTTGTGTATTGGCATCATCGCCATTAATACTAATGTAATAGTTTTTAAAATTCGCTAATCCGCTTACTTTGCCATCTTCAGTAAATTTAATTTCGGTTGTAGAAGATTTATTAGAATAGGTATTTCCTGAAAGTAATTTGTTTATTAAAATACGTACTACCGATACATTTGCTTCTTTTGCTTTCTTTACCAAAGTACTGTCAGCCTTTACGTATTCCTGTGCTTCATAGCGTTCGTCAAGAGGTAATAATACTAAATTTCCATTTTGTAAAACTGCTTTTTGAGTTTTGGTTTCGTATAGATGATTAACTAAAGTGTCGTTTTTAATTGTAGCAGTATATTTGCCTCTTTCTAAATCTTCATTTAGGAAAGTAATGCTGTCTTTTAGTGTTTCTGGGATAATTATTTCTGTAACCCCATTATCAACGGTTTCAATTCCATTGTCTTCAATTATATTATCGATGAAGTCTTTAGCAACCCATGTACCTGCAAATGGATTTGATTGTTCAGATCCAGAAGCTTTATTAGAGTCTTTACAGGATAGAGTACTAAGAGTTAAAACTCCTATTGCTGCAAAACAGAACGAATTTAGAATTAGTTTTTTCATAATTAAGATGTAAATAATTTATTACAAATGTATTTAATAATTAATAGACATATTGTAGTTTAGTCATAAAAAAAGACCATTTGAAATTTCAAATGGTCTTTTTTGTAAGTTTCTACAGTAATTATGTGTAAAAGCTTTATCTCTTGTTCTTTTACAAATTAAAAGAAGCTCCTAAGCTAAATGTGAATTGATTATTCAGGTTGTAAAATACTCTGTCATCATTTCCGTATTTTGCAATAGGAAAACCAAGTTCAGTAAATACTCCAAATCCATCAGTAAAGAAATAACGACCACCAACGTGACCACCAAAATTTCTTAAACCTAAGCTTAATCCTGGGTAAACATCTAATTTTTTATCTACATTAATAACGCTTCCTAGGTTAGCATTAACTCTAACTTTAGCATCAAAACGATCTTGAAAATCTGGTTTAGTTCCATAATACTGAGTTGTACCATAGAAACCTGAATATTCGTTAACTCCTAATAAGTAATTTGAAACAAATCCGATAGAGAAATTTTCTCCAAGACCAAAATCTACAGAAGCTTGAATTCCTGATCCACCATCTTGAATGTTTGCACCGATATTTACTTTAGTGTCACCTTTACCACTAAATGCTTGTTGTGCTTGAGTTAAACCAAATGCCAATAAAAACGCAAGTGTAATAATCTTTTTCATAAAATTTATTGATTTAATTTTTTTGCAAAACTAGGATTTTTATATCTTAATTCCTACCTTTTTCGTCAAAATAGAGTTCGTTTAAGGGTTCGCTTTGCCAAAACTCCTTAGTGTCAACGTCCATAATTGTTAATTTCCCTGTAAATGCAGCGCCAGTATCTACATTCCAAACATTGGCTTTTTGTACAGGAACAGTTTCATGTATTCTAGTTACAGGAGTATGGCCAATATAAATTTCTTTATAGTGTTTTAATCTTTTAGGGTAAAACAAAGAATCAGTTTTCATATTTGGGTCTAGGGCAAGAGCCATTTCCCAAAGAGTTCTATCCCAATAAAAGGCTTCACTAGAATATTCATAGGTTACTCCATTCATATTGGTAAAACCAGCATGAACAAATAATCTGTTTTGGGAGTCTAAATAATAATTCTGTAATGATTCAAAAAAGGCAACATGTATTTCTTTATGGCTGTTACTTATTGCTTCGTATGCAAGTACAGTGGCTTCGCCTCCGTGATGGTGCCATAATTCATTGTCTATACCATCTCTCATCCATTGTTGTAGTAAATCATCATGATTGCCACGAATACAAATGCAGTTTTGTTTTTGTCTCAGGTCAATTAAAAAATCAATTACTTGTGGCGACTGGCTCCAACCGTCTACATAATCACCCAAGAAAATCAAGGTATCTTTGTCTGTTACAGCGGCTCTTTCCATGACTTGTTGCAAAGCCCTCAAGCCACCATGTATATCGCCAATAACGAATGTTCTCATTTTAATATTTTGTAATGTACTTACAAAAATAGCAGAAATTGATTTGGTATTTACTTATTCACTTGTTAATGTTTGTTATTATTACAAAAATCTTAGTTTATTTAATTAGCCTATTTATTACGTTCCTCAGGATTGTTTTGGTTTACCAGACTATAGATAAAATTTAACGTATTTATCGAATTTTTTTGGTGTCATTTGAATCTGTTATAACAGTTTCCTGTCTAAATTTGTAGCATGTCTGAACTGCCTACATATCGAAAAATTATCCATATAGATATGGATGCATTTTATGCTTCGGTAGAGCAAATGGATAACCCTTTTTTAAGAGGGAAACCCCTTGCTGTTGGAGGTTCAGAGAATCGAGGCGTAGTATCTGCAGCGAGTTATGAAGCTCGAAAATTTGGTGTTCGTAGTGCAATCAGCGGAGTTCTTGCCAAGAAATATTGTCCAGAGCTTATTTTTGTACCTCCGCGTTTTGACCGATACAAAGAGATATCAATAAAAATCCATAAAATTTTTCATGAATATACAGATTTAGTTGAGCCACTTTCGCTTGACGAGGCTTATCTTGATGTTACGGTTAACAAAAAAGGAAATCCGAGTGCTAGTTTATTGGCTCAGGAAATAAGACAGCGTATTTTTAATGAAGTCGGAATAACAGCTTCGGCAGGAATTTCGATAAATAAATTTGTAGCCAAAGTTGCTAGTGATTATAATAAGCCAAATGGTCAGAAAACGGTTAATCCAGATGAGGTTGTTCCTTTTCTAGAAGAATTACCTATTAGGAAGTTTTATGGAGTAGGGAAGGTAACCACCGAAAAAATGTATCAGCTTGGTATTTTTACCGGTACAGATTTAAAAAGTAAAAGCTTAGAGTTTCTGGAAAAGCATTTCGGAAAATCGGGTACTTTCTATTACCATGTTGTACGTGGGGTTCATAATAGCGAAGTAAAAGCTGATAGAATTACAAAGTCGGTGGCAGCGGAACATACTTTTGATGTCAATCTTTCTTCGGAGATTTTTATGCTAGAACAACTAGAAAGAATTGCAACCTCATTAGAAAGACGTTTAAAAAAATATAAAGTTTCTGGTAAAACAGTCACACTTAAGATTAAGTATAGTGATTTTACTCAGCAAACCAGAAGTAAAACATTGCCCTATTTTATTGCCGATAAGAGTTTGATTATGGAAACTGTAAAAGAGTTATTATATCAGGAACGAATGAAAGATTCGGTTCGATTACTCGGAATTTCATTAAGCAATCTAAATACAGAAGAAAAGAAGGCTATTGTCGTACAGCTTAAATTTGACTTTTAAATTGATTAAACAAGCGTTAAATGCGTAATATCGCTATGATAGATGTTGTTTTCAATATACCTTTGATTAAAATTTTTGTTTATGTTTAATTTAGATGCCTATGATACCGCAATTGCAAAATACCATCGAGAGATGAATTGCAACGGCATTCCTGTGATTTCATGGGATTTTCATCATGGTTTTTTAAATGACTTAAAAGCTAATTATTCAGATTGGCAAAGAGTAAACAATATCTCCAATCAATTTAATTGGGATGAATCCGAATTTGATGTTTTAGAACGATTGAAAGAAGAAGTTGTCGTAATTACCAATCTAGAGCTGAAGATCGTTTTTGCTTCCAGCCGAATTGTAAACATGACTGGATATACAGAAGTTGAGGTTCTGGGTAAAACACCAAAAATGTTTCAAGGACCTGAAACCTGTTCACAAACCACAAATGAAATTAGAGTAGCTATCGATTCTGAAGAAATTTTTGAAAAGACTATTCTTAATTATAAAAAGAACGGAGAAACATACTTTTGTACTATAAATGCTTTCCCTGTTTTTAATGTAAAGGGAAAACTATCCCATTTTATTGCTTTTGAGAAAGCGGCATAAAAAAAGCCTTTTTTGAATTTCAAAAAAGGCTTTTTTTATAAGTATAGAAAGGATTAGTTTCTGTTATTTAATTTAGATAACAATCTTAGGAATTCGATATACAACCAAACTAGAGTAATCATTAATCCCATTGCGCCGTACCATTCCATGAATTTTGGCATTTTTTGTTGAACACCTTCTTCGATTCTGTCAAAATCTAAAAATAGGTTTAAAGCAGCAATAACGATAACAAAAACACTAATACCAATACTCATCATAGAGTTACCGTGATGAACAGGAGTAAAGCTTGTAAACATCGAAACTATCCAAGAAATTAAGTAGTAAGTAGCAATTGCCAGTGTAGCTGCCATAACAACCGATTTGAATTGCTCAGTTACTTTTACGATTTTGAATTTATATAAACCAAGACAAACCATAAATGTTACAAATGTAGCACCAACAGCCTGAATTACGATACCAGGATACATTGCTTCAAAAATCGCAGATATTCCACCAATGAATAAACCTTCGAACAAGGCATAACCTGGAGCTAAGTATGGAGAAAGTTGCGGTTTGAATGCAGCGACTACTACTAAAATTAATCCAACGATAGCTCCACCAATAGTAGGAAGCATAGGGTTGATTCCGTTAAAAGACATCCACCAAGTAATCATTGCTGTAGCAGTAAGCAATAAAAATAAGATAAGAGTTTTGTTGATAGTACCAGACAATGTCATTTCGTTACCGTAATCGATAATTTTTGCTTGGTGAACATTGTCACTTTTTGCAGCAACCGATGTTGGAGAAAAACGTTTGTTACTTAAAAACGGATTGTTTGAGTTGAAAGCCATAATATATTTTGATTTTAAAACGTACCAAATATAACGCATATTTTCATAATTGCTCCAATCCCTATATATATTTTAACAATTGGATTATGGCTTTTTTATACTGACAAGAGATTTATTAAGGACATCTTATTTATGAATAACCACCTGCTTTAGCTGGGGGAATATGAGCAAAACGAGTATTGGCTTTAGCCAAACCTTCTTCTTCTTTTGGCTAAAGCCAGGTTTATTATCAATTCATTAAACCTGTGGCTAAAGCACAATGTCATTAAGTGAGCTAATCATGATTAATTATTTTCTCGCAAAGTCGCAAAAGCGCAAAGATTTTAGGTGTAAACTTGGCGACTTTGCGAGAGATTTATTCGGCACGGTATTAAAGGTTATGTTTTAACTTAATGACATTGAGCTAAAGCAAGAGACAATTCAATCTATATAGTCATAAAAAATCAACGGTATTAATCGGAACTATAATAGATAAAAGCTAACCATAACCCGTTGGGTGTAATTCGTAAAAATTTCATTTAACACATAGAAACATAGATTTTATGTAAAAAGAACACAAAAAGAAATACATTTCTTTCACATAGCTTAGCTATGTGCATTTAAAATAAGTGAAACGACTTCTTTGAGAATACAAAGCCTATGTTTCTATGTGTTAAAATTAATTACACCCAACGGGTTAACCATATAGGTTATGTAAGTTCATTTAAGAAAAGTAGCAAAAACGTATATTCTCTTAAATGACTTATATGGTTTAAATAAAAAAGCCACCAAGTTTAAAACTTGATGGCTTGTATTTTTATGTAAGTCTATTTAGTTCAAAAGGTCTAAAACCAAAGAAGGGAACAAACCGATAACAATGTTTAATAGTATAGAAATTACTGCAACAGCGTATATAAGGAAAGGTCTTCCAGTACGAGTTTCATTTGGTTCTTTAGTGTACATCGCTAAGATTAATTTGAAATAGTAACCAACACTAATAATAGAGTTAACCACTGCAACAATTACTAATGCAATATATCCAGCTTGTATTGCTTGATTAAACAAGAATAACTTAGCAAAGAAACCTGCAAAAATCGGAATACCTGCCATAGATAAAAGCGAAGCCGTAAGGATTGCTGCCAATAAAGGATTCGTTTTTCCTAAACCATGAAAATTGGTAATATCCTCGTTATCTTGATTTTTGCAAACATATAAGATTACGCTAAAAGCTGCGATTCCAGCCAATGCATAAGCAGTTGTGTAATATAAAAGAGTTCCTGCAGAAGTAGCCAAAGTTAATAAAGTCATTAACATGAAACCTGCATGTGAAATACCAGAATATGCAAGCATACGTTTTACGTTTACTTGACGCAATGCCATAATGTTACCAACTGTCATAGATAACATAGAAACAATCACGATTACGATTACATAACTTTCAGAAAGCTCAGCATTTAATATCGTTAATAGTTTGTATAAAGTAGCAATAGCAACAACTTTAGCCAAAGTACTCATTAAAGCAGTTGTTAAAGCAGGAGAACCTTCGTAAACATCTGGAGCCCAAAAGTGGAAAGGAACAGCAGCAACTTTAAACAACATACCAACAGTTAATAAAACAATCCCGATAGGAAACCAAATTGGCAATTCAGCAGATTGAGATAAATCACTAATTTCAATTACATCAAAACTTCCCATAGCTCCGTAAATCAAACAGATTCCGAATAAGATAATTCCAGAAGCAAAAGAACCCATTAGGAAATATTTCATTCCGGCTTCATTACTTTTTATTTTCGTTCTGTCGCTAGCGGCTAATACGTATAAAGCAATAGATAATACTTCGATTCCTAAAAAGAACATCGCTAAGTTTCCGAAAGAAACCATTGCAACAGCTCCTGCCAATAAGAATATTTTTATAGCTACATAATCAGAAATTTTAGTTTGGTGATCTTCGTAGAAATTGTAACTCAAAGCCACTAAAAAAATCGTTAAAACAATAAACAAAGATGAAAACGCCGTAGAGTATTTACTCACCGCAATCATGTTATTGTAATAACTCTCGGTTAAACCGAACTCTGAATAGTTTATTGCCAAAACGCCTAATAAACCAATTATAGTTACTGGAATAATGGCTTTTCTTAAATTAAGAATTTCAAACAGTAGGCAAAAAACACCCAATCCTATTATAGCTATTAATGTATTCATTTTTGTTTTTTTGATTTAGGAATCTAAAACTAATGATGCCCTAATTTATTTTTATTTAAAATATGTTATTTATTCTTTACCAGCTTAGTTTCTATGTATAACTTTTAAAATTACATCTAAACTTGGAGAAATTAAATCTGTAATTGGTTTTGGATACAATCCAAAAAAGAATAATACAGCAATAATTGCTACAAGCGAAATTCCTTCAGAGATAGATACATCAGCAAAAGGCTTTGTATTTGTTTCTCCTAACATTACATGTTGGAACATTTTAAGCATATAGTAAGCACCAAGAATAATAGTAGTTCCACCTAAAACGGCAAACCAAATATTAATTTGAGAAAGGCTATATAATACCGTGAACTCTCCAACAAAGTTAAAAGTAGATGGTAATGCAACCGATGCCAATACTAAAATCAAGAACATCGAAGTGAACTTAGGCGATTGGTAACGAATTCCACCCATTTCAGAGATAACTCTGGTTTCGTATCTTCTAAAGATGATTTCGGCAGCAAGGAACAAACCAACTACTACAAAACCGTGAGCAATCATTTGTAAAACCGATCCGCTTAAACCATCAGCAGTTAGAGTATAAGTACCTGCAGCGATTAACCCAACGTGAGCCAATGAAGAATAAGCAAGTAATTTTTTTAAGTCTTTTTGTCTTAATGCAACAATAGAACCATAAATTACACCAGCAATCCCTAATGCAATAAATACAGTCATGTATTCTTTTGCAGGAAGTGGAGCAATTGGCAATTGCCAACGAATGATACTGTATAGTCCCATTTTAAGCATGATACCAGATAAAAGCATAGTTCCTGCAGTAGGTGCTTTTTGGTATACACTTGCTTGCCAAGTATGAAATGGAATAAGAGGAATCTTAATAGCATAAGCTAAGAAGAAAGCCAGGAATATCCAAAGTTGCTCCGTTGCAGATAAATCCAATTCGTATAAATCAGTCAATAAGAAGCTACCTGCTTTTGTGTATAAGTAAACAAATGCTACAAGCATAAACAATGAACCAGCAAGAGTGTAGATAAAGAATTTAACTACCGCTTTTTTGCGTTCTTCGGTATCGCCATTACCCCAAATTAAGGCAATGAAATAAATAGGGATTAATGATAATTCCCAGAAGATATAGTATAACAAACCATCTGCGGCAAGGAAAGTCCCAACCATTGCAAATGCCATGAATAAAATTAAAGCATAGAATCCTTTTGCATTTGGGTAAGAATTCCCAAAAGAAGAAAGTATGATTATAGGAGTCAATGCCGTTGTAAGCAACAACATTGCAATACCCAATCCATCTGCATTTAATACAAATGAAATTTTAGGCTGAATAATCCATTGGCTAATATAACTGATGCTTTCGCCAAGATTATAATGATTTAACAATACAACCGAACAACCTAAAGCGGCCAAACTAAAGAACAAAGCTACTTTTGAAGCTAGTTTATCACCAACAAAATAAGTGACAAATGCACCAATTAAAAGTATAATTAATATAAGAGAAACGTTCATAGTTATTAAATTATTGAGCTAAAAATATATAAGAAACAATGGCACAAAGACCCAAAACAAAAGCAAACAAATATAGTCCGATACTTCCGCTTTGTAATTTTCTACCTTGATAACTTATCTCATTGGTTACTTTTCCTAATCCGAAAACAAGAGCTGATATACTTGTTTCTACATAATCTCTAAAGAATTTAGATAATCCATTAATAGAGCGTACAAATACAAAATCGTAAGCTTCATCAACATAATACTTGTTGTATAATACTTTTGTTACTCCAGTAATAGATTCATCTTCACTAGGAACATTATTTTGTTTGATGTATTTTAAGTAGGCAATAAAAATCCCAACTAAACCACCAATTACTGCAACACCCATTAAGGTATATTCAGTAGTTCCTAAGTGATGAGCTTCGCCAGCTACTTTTGTAAAAAGCGGAGCTAAATAAGTATTCAACCAGCTATTTCCAGGTAAGCTAATCAATCCGCCAAAAGTAGCCAGGATTGCTAAAACGATTAATGGAAAAGTGATTAAAGCAGGACTTTCATGTAAATGACTTTTTTGGTGTTCAGTTCCTCTAAAATCTTTAAAGAAAGTCAAGAACATTAATCTAAACATATAAAAAGCAGTCATGATAGATGCAACCGATGCAACAACATAAAGCGGAATGTTATGATGAAAAGCAGTCAATAAAATTTCGTCTTTCGAGAAGAAACCAGAGAATAATGGAACTCCCGATATTGCTAATGAAGAAACAAGCATCGTGATAAATGTAACTGGCATTGCTTTACGCAATCCACCCATTTTACGCATATCTTGTTCACCATGTAAAGCGTGAATTACAGAACCAGAACCCAAGAATAAACAAGCTTTAAAGAAAGCGTGAGTTATTACGTGGAAAACAGCTACTTCGTAAGCACCTAATCCTAATGCTAAAAACATTAAACCTAATTGCGAAACAGTAGAGTAAGCCAGTACTTTTTTAATATCATTTTGAACCAGACCAATTGTAGCAGCAACAAGAGAAGTTATTGCCCCAATAATAGCAATTAGGCTTTGAACATCTGGAGTTAAATCAAAAACAAAGTTTAATCTGGTAATCATAAAGATACCAGCAGTAACCATTGTAGCAGCGTGAATTAATGCAGAAACCGGAGTTGGTCCAGCCATCGCATCAGGCAACCATGTGTATAATGGGATTTGAGCCGATTTACCACAAGCACCAATAAACAAACAAAAAGCAGCTAAAGAAAGTAACGGAACATTTAAGTCAGTCGCACTAGCAATTGCAGTTTTTATAGTTGCATAATCTAGAGAAGAGAACATAGAACCGATGATAAAAATACCAACTAATAATCCTAAATCCCCAATTCTGTTCATGATAAAAGCCTTTTTAGCTGCATCATTATATTCTTGGTTTTTATACCAGAAACCGATTAGTAAGTAAGAACAAAGTCCTACACCTTCCCAACCAATGAATAATACCAATAAGTTACTTCCAACAACTAATGTAATCATGAAAAACACAAACAGGTTTAAGTAAGCAAAAAACTGGTGCATTTTCTCATCATCATGCATATAGCTGATAGAGTATAAGTGAATCAAAGAACCAATACCAGTTACAAAAAGTAACCAAAGCAATGACAATTGATCTAATAAGAAACCTAAATCAACTTTGAAATTACTTATCTGAATCCATTCAAATAAAGAAATGCTGATAGGTTGTTGAGTTTGATTTATTTGAAGGAAAAAATAAATAGTTACAGCAAATGAAACAACTACAGAAAGAGTTCCTATAGCGCCAGAAACTGTCTTTCCTAGACTTTTCCCAAAGAAAACATTGATTAAAAATCCTAAAAAAGGAGCTAATACTAAAACTAAAGCTAAATTGGTATCCATTGCCATTTATCCTTTTAAATTTTTTAAATTATCGATACTAATTGAATGTATGTTTCTAAATATCGATACTAAAATTGCCAATCCAACCGCTACTTCAGCAGCAGCAACTGCCATCGAGAAAAATACGAATACTTGTCCTTGTGCATCTTGGTGATAAGTAGAGAAAGCAACAAATAATAAGTTTACTGCATTAAGCATGATTTCGATTGACATAAAAACGATAATCGCATTACGTCTGTATAAAACACCAAATATGCCTACGCAAAAAAGGACTACACTTAAAAATATGTAGTTTTCAATACCTATTTGATTTAAAATATTATTCATTATTTTTTCGATTTTTCTTTTTTAGACAATAACACAGTTCCAATCATGGCAACCAAAAGTAAAATAGAAGCAAATTCAAACGGAACCATATATTCGTTCAGTAATATTTTACCTAATACTTTTATCGATTGAAAATCTTCACCAGTCGAGTCGTATTCACCAACAATTGGTTTAGAGTTAATAAATATTGCAATTAATACAATACAAATCAAACAGAAAGAAACAATAGCGCCCAAACGAGTAATTCGGGGTTTATGTACTTCGTGTTTTTCGTTCAGGTTCATCAACATAATGGTAAATAAAAACAAAATCATTATGGCTCCCGAATATACTATGATGTGAACAATCGCTAGAAACTGAGCATTTAATAGTAAATAATGACCCGCAATCGAGAAAAAGCAAATCACTAAATAAATAGCACTATGAATAGGGTTACGACTAAAAATCGTTAAGAAAGCAGTTATCACTGTTATGAAAGCTAATATACAAAAAGTAATTTGTATTGCATTTGCATTTGCAAAATCAGGTATATGTATCATTAATTAGCGTTTTTAAGTTGAGCGTTTTTCATAGCCACATCTAATGGCATCACTAATTTATCTTTTCCAAAAATAAAATCTTCTCTTTCATAACTAGAAGGAACTAATACTTTTGACGTAGTCAGGTAAATTGCATCTTTAGGACAAGCCTCTTCACACAATCCACAAAAAATACAACGCAACATATTAATCTCATATATCGAAGCATATTTTTCTTCTCTGTACAAATGTTTCTCATTTGGTTTACGCTCTTCAGCTTTCATCGTGATTGCCTCAGCAGGACATGACAAAGCACATAATCCACATGCAGTACAGTTCTCACGACCTTGTTCATCACGTTTCAACTGGTGTTGACCACGATAAACATCGCTTCGTACACGAACTTGTTCTGGGTAGTGAATTGTTTTCTTACGTCTAAAAAAGTGTTTGATTGTAATAACCAAGCCCTTGAAAATTGCAACAAGGTACAATCGCTCAAGAAAAGTCATCTCTTTATTTGAGACTACCTTTTTTCTACCCGATAATGATATAGTTTCTATCGACATTTTAATTTATCATTTGCGATTTTGATTCCAAAACCAAATTCAAAAATTTATTTCTTTTATTTTTATCTGAAGCTAATCCTGCTATCCGTTACAATCTTTATTGTTTTAAAGGAAAACAATAAAGGATTTCCACTTCTATCAGGGCTAGGTATTTCGTTTATTAAAACCCTAAATAAGCTGCAATTTCACCTCTTAACATTACAACACCAGTAATCATGATATTGATGATAGAAAGCGGAATTAATATTTTCCAACCCAAATGCATCAATTGGTCATATCTGAATCTTGGAATAGTCCAACGAACCCACATATAGAAAAATATGAAAAAGCATATTTTGGCAAATAAAACAACCATTCCTAAAACGTTAGCTGGGTTTACACCTGCATTCTCCACCATCCATTGCATACCAGGATAGTTATATCCACCAAAGAATAATACAGAGATAATAGTAGCCGAGATAAACATATTTGCATATTCAGCAAATAAATAGAATCCCATTTTCATCGAAGAATACTCTGTGTGATATCCACCAACTAATTCCGTTTCACATTCTGCTAAGTCAAAAGGAGTTCTGTTTGTTTCAGCAAATGCACAAATAAGGAAAATTAAAAATGATAATGGTTGGTAAAATACGTTCCAGTTCATTTCAGCTTGTTGCATAGAGATTTCTCTTAAGCTTAAACTACCAGTCATCATCAATAAAGCAATCATCGACAATCCCATTGCGATTTCATACGAAACCATTTGCGAAGCAGCACGAACCGCTCCCATCAATGAGAATTTACTGTTAGATGCCCATCCACCAATCATGATACCATAAACCCCAACAGAAACAACTCCGAAGAAATATAATAATCCAATATTGATATCCGTAGCTTGTAGTAAAATATCTCTGCCAAATAAATGTAATTTATCTCCCCAAGGAATTACGGCACTTGTCATTAAAGCAGTACTCATGGCAATTGCAGGACCTACAACAAATAAAAATTTATTTGGAGTATTAGGTATAAACTCCTCTTTCGAGAATAACTTCATACCATCTGCAAGAGGTTGTAATAATCCACCCCAACCAGCACGGTTAGGTCCAACACGGTCTTGTAAGAAAGCTGCAACTTTACGTTCAGCCCAAGTAGAATACATCGCCATAATCATAGTCACGGCAAAAACCACTAAGATTACAACACTTTTTTCTATAATAAATGTACTATCCATTACTAAGAGATTTTGTCGTTATTGGTTAATGGAATTTGTGCCATACTAATTTTTTTACGGTCTTCATCTCTACCTAAAAGGATATTCTTTTCAGTATCGATTTCTACTTTTTCTAACTTACGAGTATAGTTATTTTGGTTGATAACCGAATCTTTTTCAAATTCTCTTGGTCCTTCAATAGTCCAGTCAGCAACATTTTTGTGGTCAAAACGACAACTGTTACAAATAAACTCTTCTACTTCATGGTAAATGTCTTTACGACCAGTTACACGTTGTATTTCACCACCAAACATCCAAACAGTTGTTTTACCACAACATCCAGGAGTAGTACACTCTCTGTGTGCATTATAAGGCTTATTAAACCAAACTCTTGATTTAAAACGGAAAGTTTTATCAGTCAAAGCTCCAACAGGACATACATCAATCATATTTCCAGAGAACTCATTATCGATTGCTTTAGAGATACCAGTTGAAATATTAGCGTGATCACCACGATCTAATACCCCGTGAACTCTATTGTCTGTCAATTGATCTGCTACTTGTACACATCTCTGACATAAGATACAACGGTTCATGTGCAATTGAATATGCGGACCTATATCTTCTGGTTCAAAAGTTCTTTTTTCTTCAATGAAACGTGATTTCGGATTTCCGTGCTCAAAACTTAAATTTTGAAGATCACATTCACCAGCCTGATCACAAACAGGGCAATCCAAAGGGTGATTAATCAATAAAAATTCTGTTACAGATTTACGTGCTTCCGTTACTCTGTCAGAAGATTTGCTGTTTACTTCCATACCATCCATACATCCTGTTACACAAGATGCCATCAATTTTGGCATTGGTCTTGGATCAGCTTCACTTCCTTTCGATACTTCAACTAAACAACAACGGCATTTTCCTCCGCTACCTTTTAATTTTGAGTAATAGCACATGGCTGGCGGAACTAAATCTCCACCAATCATACGTGCAGCCTGTAGGATTGTTGTTCCTGGCTCTACGTCTATACTTTGACCGTCTATGGTTACTTTCATCTCTATATTTTGTTATTTTAGTTTAAGGTTTAAAGTTTCAAGTTGTTGAACTTAAAGCTAAAAAGCTTCAAACTAATTTAAACTGTTTGTTTTGTTACTAAATGTTTTACTTGCGAAAAAGGCTCAGCAACAAAATGTTCTCTGTTTTTTATTTTTTCTGGGAAACGAACGTGATATTCAAATTCATCTCTAAAATGACGAATAGCTGCTGCTACTGGCCAAGATGCTGCATCTCCAAGTGGGCAAATCGTATTTCCTTCGATTTTACTTTGAATGCTCCATAATAATTCGATATCCTCTTCACGACCTTGACCGTTTTCGATTCTCCATAATATTTTTTCTAACCATCCTGTACCTTCACGACAAGGAGTACATTGTCCACAAGATTCGTGGTGGTAAAAACGTGCAAAATTCCATGTATTTCTTACGATACAGGCAGTGTCGTTGTACACGATAAATCCTCCGGAACCTAACATAGATCCAGTAGCAAAACCACCATCACTTAAAGATTCGTAAGTCATTAAACGATCTTCACCATTTGCAGTTTTAAAAATCAATTCAGCTGGCAAAATTGGCACAGAAGAACCTCCGGGAACAAACGCTTTTAAAGGTCTGCTTGAAGACATTCCGCCTAAGTATTCATCAGAATTCATGAATTCATCAACACTTAAACCTAATTCAATTTCATAAACTCCAGGATTTTTAACGTGTCCAGAAGCAGAGATTAATTTAGTTCCAGTAGAACGACCTACACCAATTTTGGCATAATCATCACCAGAGTTATTGATAATCCATGGCACAGTGGCAATAGTTTCAACATTGTTTACCACGGTAGGGTTAGCCCAAAGTCCAGAAACAGCAGGGAACGGTGGTTTAATACGCGGATTTCCTCTTTTTCCTTCCAATGACTCAATAAGTGCAGTTTCTTCACCACAAATATAAGCACCAGCCCCACAGTGAACGTATAGTTCCAGATCATATCCTGATCCTAATATGTTTTTTCCCAAAAATCCAGCAGCTTTCGCTTCGGCAATGGCTCTTTCTAATATTTTGAAAACCCACATATATTCTCCACGAATGTAGATATATGATAAGTTAGCACCTAAGGCAAAACTTGAAGTAATCATACCTTCAATCAATAAGTGAGGAATGTATTCCATCAAATAACGATCTTTAAAAGTACCTGGCTCAGATTCGTCGGCGTTGCATACTAAATGTCTTGGTTTTCCTGATTTTTTATCAATAAAACTCCATTTCATACCTGCAGGGAAACCTGCACCACCGCGACCACGAAGACCTGATTTTTTTACTTCTTCAACAACTTCGTCTGGTGTAAGCGTTTTTAAAGCTTTTTCTACAGATGCATAACCACCATTTTTGCGGTATACTTCGTAGGTTTTAATACCAGGAATATTGATTTTATCTAATAATATTTTCTGTGACATATTATTTATCGTGTAATATTATTTTATTATCCTTACAATCAGTGATTAACTGATCAATTTTTTCTTCTGTAAGTTTTTCTTTGTAGAAATCGCCTAACTGCATCATTGGAGCGTATCCACAAGCACCTAAACACTCAACGCCAGCAATGCTGAACATTCCGTCAGGAGTTGTTTCACCCATTTTAATGCCTAATTTCTCAGATGTATAATCCATTAAATTTTCGGCACCATTTAAACAACAACAAGAAGTCTGACAAAATTCAAACATGTATTTACCCATTGGTTTTTGGTTGTACATGGTATAAAAAGTTACCACTTCGTAAACCTCAATTGGTTTTATATGTAAGATTTCGGCAACCTTGTCCTGTAGCTCAATACTTAGCCAGTTTTCATGGGCATCTTGTACTTCGTGTAAAACAGGCAATAAAGCCGATTTTCTTTTGTCTTCAGGATAATGACTGATTAACTCATTGATGCGGTTCATCAATGCCTCAGTCATATTTATTTCTTGTTTGTAATGTTTACGTTCCATTTTTATTTTAGATTTTAGATTTTAGATTTCAGTTTTTTCTGTTGTCTATAATCTATATTCTGCAATCATTGTTTAAGTTTTAGATTCTTCAATCTGAATTCTTTATGCGTCTAACTCTCCAGCGATAACATTTAAACTTGATAATATTACAATGGCATCCGATAACATAGCTCCTTTAATCATTTCAGGATAAGCTTGATAATATATAAAGCATGGTCTTCTAAAATGTAATCTGTATGGAGTTCTGCTTCCGTCGGTTACCAGGTAAAATCCTAATTCACCATTTCCGCCTTCAACCGCGTGGTATATTTCGGCAACTGGAACAGGAACTTCTCCCATAACAATCTTAAAGTGATATATTAACGATTCCATGTTAGTGTATACATCTTCTTTTGGAGGAAGATAGTAATCTGGAACTTCAGCATGGAAAACATTTCCTTCTGGCATTTTATCTAATGCTTGACGAATAATGCTTAAACTTTCCCAAACTTCGGCATTACGAACACAGAAACGGTCGTAAGTATCTCCCGATTTCCCAACTGGAACGATAAAGTCAAAATCTTCGTAAGATGAATACGGTTGAGCAACACGTATGTCATAATCAACACCACTAGCACGTAAGTTTGGTCCTGTGAAACCGTAAGCCATAGCTCTTTCGGCACTTATTGGTCCAACATTAACCGTTCTGTCAATGAAAATTCTGTTTCTTTCGAATAGGCTTTCGAATTCTTTCCAGGCAACTGGAAATTCTTCTAAGAAAATTTCAATTTTTTTGAAAGCGGCCTCAGACCAATCTCTTTCAAATCCACCGATTCTTCCCATATTTGTAGTTAAACGAGCTCCACAAATTTCTTCGTAGATTTCGTATATTTTTTCTCTAAATTGAAAAACGTAAAGGAAACCTGTATAAGCACCTGTATCTACCCCAAGAATTGAATTACAGATAATATGATCGGTAATTCTAGACAGTTCCATTATGATAACTCTTAAGTATTGAACACGTTTAGGTATTTCAATTTCTAAAAGTTTTTCTAGAGTCATCCACCATCCCATATTATTGATAGGAGAGGAGCAATAGTTCATTCGGTCTGTAAGAGGAGTGATTTGATAAAAAGGACGATTTTCGGCAATTTTTTCGAATGCTCTGTGGATGTAACCAATAGTTGTTTCAGCCTCAAGAATTCTCTCACCGTCCATTAACAGTACGTTTTGAAAAATACCGTGTGTAGCTGGGTGTGTTGGTCCTAAGTTCAGAACAGAAAGTTCGCTTCCTTCGTCGTTTAGTTTCTGTTCGATTATTTTAGCATAGCGATGCTCTGGTGGTAATAATAGTTCTGACATTTATTTAATGTGAAAAATTATATGATTTTGTCTTAGCAATTTGTTGTTGTTCTTCCAAAGAACCTGTCGTCTTTATCAGTTCTTCCACTGTCTTCCAATGGGAACTCTTTACGCATCGGAAATGAAATCATTTCATCCATATTCAAAATACGTTTCAATTGTGGATGACCGATGAAATTTACTCCATAAAAATCATATGTTTCTCTTTCCATCCAGTTTGAACACAAGAAAATGTTTGATATGGTTTTTATTTCTGGTTTTTCACCATTGATAAAGGCTTTTATTTTAATTCTTTTGTTTTCATACCAGTTATGCAAATGATATACTATTGCAAATTGGCGGTCAACTTCATTATCAGGGTAGTGAATACCACATAAATCGGTTAGGAAATGAAAACGTAATATCGGGTCATTTTTCAAAAAAAGAATTACAGCTGTAATTTTATCAGAATCAACTTCTAATGAAAAAATGTCTCTTTCTTGATTGAAATTGAAAACACTTTCTCCAAATGTTTCAATTAATTTATCTTGAATTTCTATTGTCTCTAATGCCATTTTGTTATTGAATGTTATATGAAGCCAATAATTCTTGGTACTCAGGTGAGCTGCGTCTTCTTACAGACTCGCTTTTTACTAATTCTTGTAATTTCATTACACCATCAAGAATTTGTTCTGGTCTTGGCGGACAACCCGGAACATAAACATCTACAGGTATTATTTTGTCAATTCCCTGAAGAACTGAATAAGTATCAAAAATACCTCCGGATGATGCACAAGCACCTACGGCAATAACCCAACGAGGTTCGGCCATTTGCTCATAAACCTGACGTAAAACTGGTCCCATTTTTTTAGAAATAGTTCCCATTACCATTAACATATCAGCCTGACGAGGAGAAAAACTCACACGCTCAGAACCAAATCGTGCTATATCGTAATGCGAAGCCATTGTAGCCATGAATTCGATACCGCAACAAGAAGTTGCAAATGGTAAAGGCCATAACGAATTGGCTCTTGCTAAACCTACAACATCGTTAAGTTTTGTAGCGAAGAAACCCTCTCCTGTAACTCCTTCTGGCGGGGCAACCATATTTATATTTGAATCGCTCATTATTATTTTAGATTTCTGATTTCTGATTTTAGATTTCGAGAAATCGTAAAAACTGAAATCAATTTTTTTAAATCAATTGTATTATTTTGAGGAGTTCAAATCTTAAATTGTAAATAACTTAGTCAAGAATCTATTCTTAAATCTAAAATCACCAATCTAAAATCTAAAATCTCTTTTTTATTCCCACTCTAAGGCTTTCTTTTTGATAATGTAGAAGAAGCCTACTAAAAGAAGTGACATGAATACTAACATTTTTAGCATTCCTTCCATACCTAGTTCTTTAAAGTTTGCAGCCCATGGGTAAAGGAAAATTACCTCTACGTCGAACAATACAAATAATATAGCAACTAAGAAATATTTTACTGAGAATGGTACACGAGCATTACCAATAGATTCTACACCACACTCAAAGTTTTTGTCTTTGCTTGCGGAAGCTCTTTTTGGGCCTAATTTTCCAGAAATGATAATGGTTCCTACTACAAAACCAACAGCTAAAATAAGCTGCATTAAAATTGGAATATAATTTACTTGATCTGAATGCATAATTTAAGGATTTTTTGCTTAAAAATAAGTCACAAAGATAGCCCTCAAGTATGTAAATCACAAGCTAAAAAATGATTTAAGTAGGTTTTGAAATGTAGTAATAGTGTAATTTTTATTGATTATAAATAAGATTTCGAATTTTATGATTTTTTTAAGAATTAGGCGTAAAAAAAAAGCGTTTCGAAATTAATCGAAACGCTTTTAAGCATTCGGTGGCAAAAAAAATAAATTGCTATATTTTTATGCTTAGATTACTGCAACTTTAGCAGCAACTTTACCTTTTCTTCCTTCTTCTTCTTCGTAGCTTACTCTGTCACCTTCGCGTAATTCTTCCGCGTTGATTCCTGATGCATGAACGAAAATGTCTTTTCCTGTTTCTTCGTCTGTAATGAACCCGTAACCTTTAGACTCATTGAAAAATTTAACTGTACCTGTACGCATTGTAATAGTAATAATAATTTATAATGAGGCAAATGTAAGATATAAAATAATACAAAAGACAACAAACTGTTAATTTTTTAGAAAAAATATTGATTTACAGTGTATTCACTTATTATTTTGCTTCAATTTGGATGTGTAATTCTTTTAATTGTAAAGCATCTATTGCTGCAGGAGCATCAATCATTACATCACGACCCGAATTATTTTTTGGGAACGCAATAAAATCTCTAATTGTCTCTTGTCCACCTAATATAGCTACTAATCTGTCTAGTCCAAAAGCTAATCCTCCGTGTGGTGGAGCTCCAAATTGGAATGCATCCATTAAGAACCCGAATTGTGCTTTAGCTTCTTCTTCGGTAAAACCTAGGTATTTAAACATTAATTGTTGCGTTGCCTTATCGTGAATACGGATAGAACCTCCTCCAATTTCATTCCCGTTAAGAACCATGTCATATGCATTGGCACGAACTTTTCCAGGTTCAGTTTCCAATAATTGCATATCTTCTGGTTTAGGAGATGTAAACGGGTGGTGCATAGCATGGTAACGACCAGTTTCTTCGTCTAATTCCAACAACGGGAAATCTACTACCCATAATGGAGCAAATTCTTCTGGTTTACGTAAACCTAAACGAGTTGCTAATTCCATACGTAAAGCACTTAATTGCGCACGTGTTTTATTGGCTGGACCAGAAAGTACAAAAATCATATCTCCAGGTTTTGCTCCTGTAGCTTTTGCCCAATTAGTTAAATCGTCTTGATCGTAAAATTTATCTACAGATGATTTGTAAGTTCCATCGTCATTACATTTAGCATAAACCATTCCTGATGCACCAACTTGTGGACGTTTAACCCAGTCAATTAATCCGTCGATTTCTTTACGAGTATAATTTCCTGCGCCAGGAACTGCAATTCCAACTACTAATTCGGCAGCATTAAATACTGGGAACTCTTTATGTTGTGCAAATTCGTTTAATTCTCCAAACTCCATTCCGAAACGAATGTCCGGTTTGTCATTTCCATATGTTTTCATAGCATAGTCGTAAGTAATTCTTGGGAATTTATCTACTTCTACACCTTTTATTTCTTTTAGTAAGTGTCTTGTCAGTCCTTCAAAAACATTTAAAATGTCTTCTTGTTCTACAAATGCCATTTCGCAATCGATTTGTGTAAACTCAGGCTGACGGTCAGCACGTAAATCTTCGTCACGGAAACATTTTACAATCTGGAAGTATTTATCCATACCACCAACCATCAATAATTGTTTGAAAGTTTGTGGAGATTGTGGTAATGCATAAAATTGTCCTTCGTTCATACGACTTGGTACAACGAAATCTCTTGCTCCTTCTGGAGTCGATTTTATTAAGTAAGGAGTCTCTACTTCGCAGAAATCCAAATCAGATAAATATTTACGAACTTCCATTGCCACTTTATGACGGAATAGTAAACTATTTTTTACTGGATTACGACGAATATCAAGGTAACGATATTTCATTCGGATATCTTCTCCACCATCAGTTTCATCTTCTATTGTGAAAGGAGGCGTTAATGCAGCATTAAGAACAGTTAGTTCAGTGACTAAAATTTCTATGTCACCAGTAACCATGTTTTTGTTTTTGTTCTTGTCCTCACGTTCAATCACAGTTCCTTTAACTTGGATAACAAATTCTCTTCCTAGCGTTTTTGCTGCTTCAAAAACGGCTTTGTCGCTACGACTTTCGTCGAAAATAAGTTGTGTGATTCCATAACGGTCACGTAAATCGACCCAATTCATAAATCCCTTATCACGCGATTTCTGAACCCAGCCCGCTAGTGTAACTTCTGTATTAATGTGTGAGGCGTTTAATTCGCCACAATTATGACTTCTATACATGATCCAAATTTTAGATTGCAAAAGTAAACACAAAAATTAAATAAGTCCAGTTTTCTAATGTTTAATGCTATTCTTCTTGATTATTTTTTTATTTCGGTTTATATAAATGATTATTTTTACTTGAACTTATTAATTATATTATGAAAAAAATGACCTTTTTGTTGCTGTTTTCTGTTGGGGTAACCTTTGCACAGAACAGTGAAAGCAAGATAAAATTTACAGCAAAAATCTCTAACAGAAACAGCGATACGCTTGTTATTAGAGGGAAAAATAACTTTAAGCAAGTTATACCGATAGATAAGAAAGAAGTTTTTGCAGCAACATTTGATGCTCCTAAAGGATTTTATCAATTTAGCGATGGAACTGAGGCATCAAGTCTTTATTTAAAACCGGGTTCGGATATTAACTTGGTAATGGATGCTAAATTATTTGACGAAACGATTGTTTATAAAGGTAAAGGAACTAACGAGAGTAACTTTTTGGCTCAATCGGCATTGGCAGATGAGAAATTTCAGGAAGAAGCTTTCGCAAAAGAAGCTTTAGAGTTTGCAAATCTTTTGGAAGCAAAGAAGAAAGCTGATTTAGCAAATATTGAGAAAGGCGATTTTGATCCTGAATTTAAAGAAGCGGTAAAAAAATCATTAGAAAAATCACATGCTTATGCACAGGAAGCTTATGAAAATGCTGCTAAGACTAAAAAACTGAATGGAAAACCTTCTCCTCTTTTTGATTATGAAAATTATAAAGGTGGTAAAACAAAGCTTTCTGATTTAAAAGGAAAATATGTTTATATCGATCTTTGGGCAACTTGGTGCGGACCTTGTAGAGCAGAAATTCCTTTCTTGCAAAAAGCAGAAGAAAAATATCATGGTAAGAATATTGAATTCGTAAGTATTTCTATTGATAAGGTTAAAGATCACGAAAAATGGAAAAAGTTTGTAAATGATAAAAAATTAGGAGGGACACAATTATTTGCAGATAAAGATTGGGAATCTGAATTTGTGGTAAATTATGGTGTAAATGGAATTCCTAGATTTATCTTGCTTGATCCAAAAGGAAATGTTATAAATGCTGATGCGCAAAGGCCTTCTTCGCCTGATCTTTATGTTGAGCTAGATAAATTATTGAATTAAAAATCTTATTAATTTGTAATGTGCTGATACATTGATAAGTATTGCTTTTAGACACACTTTTAATTTCCAATGTTAAGTTTTTACTCAATGTTACCAAATTGTTAAGTAAAAGTTTTTTTAATGTAAAGTATTAGTTATATTTGTTTATAGATTTTAAAACATTAATAACTAAAGATATGAAAAAGTGTGTGATTTTAGTTGCAATATTGTTCTCTGGAATTTTAGTTGCACAAGAAACTAAGCCAGTATTAGAAGCTGTTGGACAAAAAGTAAAAGCTACTTATTACTATGAGAATGGTAAAGTTCAACAAGAAGGTTTTTTTAAAGACGGTAAATTAGATGGTGTCTGGGTTGCATTTGATGAAAATGGAAATAAAAAATCTACAGGATTGTACGCGAACGGTGAAAAAACAGGTAAATGGTTTTTCTGGAATGGATCTAATCTTAGTGAAGTAGATTATTCTGATAGTCGTGTAGCATCAGTTAAAAACTGGAAACAAGACGCACTTGCAAACAGAAACTAAGACTAATTATAAAACCAAGAAAGGTTGTTCAAATTTTGAACAACCTTTTTTTTGTGCTTATTTTTTTGATGATTTACTTTTCTTATTCCTTCCGTACCAGATGATAAATCCTGTTACGGGTAATGATGCTGCTATTAAACTAGCGATAAAAGCGATTATTTTTCCTGGTAAATCCAGAATCTGTCCTGTATGGATACCATAATTCATTTCGACCACTTGCAAACCTAAACTCTTTTTCTCAAAAGGGTCGCTCTGTATCAATTCGCCATCATAAGGATGGAAGTAATAATTGCTTTGATGGTCATATCGTAAAGAATGAGGATAGGCACCAGTATTTATAACATCTCCTTTTTGTTGTGGAATCATTACATAGAACATTTCGGCTTCTGGGTTTTTTATCATAGTTTGTACTAAAGCACGATCTATGGCTGCAGATGTATTATAATCAAACTTTGTGGTGTCGACAACTGGAGCTTTAGTTTCTAAAGCTTTATCGCCACCAAAGTTGAAGGTTTTGTAAATTCCGTCGCCAACCCATTCGTAAGTAAAGGTTAAACCTGTTAGCGCAATTATTGCAATGATTATAGAAATGTAAAAACCAGACGTATTATGCCAGTCATAATTAACACGGCGCCATTTGGCAGACCATTTTACACTTAAGCTACGTTTGATGTCGCTTTTGCGTTTAGGCCACCATTGAATTATTCCTGTAATTAATAATAGTATAAAAATAATAGTCGCACCGCCAATGATATGTTTCCCTATATAATCGGGTAGGAGTAAGTACAAATGAATGTATTCGACGATTATAAAAAAGTCAGTTTCGGGATTTTCAGTTTTTAGGTATTCTCCTGTATATGGATTAAAATAAAGGTATAAGTTCTCGGTGTCGGAATAGGTATAAACAATTGCTGAGCGGTCTTTTCCGTAAAAGGAAACCATGCTCGATTTATAGTTTGGAAGTATTTCTTTGGCTTTTTCCTGTAAAACCGAAGGTAACATAAAGGGGTTGTTTTGTGGCTCAACCAAACGCCATTCTTTACGAGTAATATCTTTTATCTCATCGTGAAAACAAAAGATACAACCTGTAATGCTTACAATAAAAACAATAAGTCCAGATGTTAATCCGAGCCATTTGTGTATAAAGCGTATTTTTTTTTTAAAACCCATATTTCAATTTGCGAAAAGACAGCATCGTATCTTTTATTTAGAATTGTTAGCAATAGGCAAAAGTAGATTCTAAATGTATAACCCACAAATTATATCGATTTATTTTGGATGCCTGTCCTTGTTTTGTCCTGAAATATGCATTGTCTAAAAAAATGGAACGCGGATTAAACGGATTCGCTTACGCAAAAAAAGCAGATAAAAACGGATTTTTTGTATTGCTTTAAAATCTGTCCCGACGCTTCGGGATCGCGTCTTTACTTTAGTAAATCGGTATTATCCGTGTACTTTGTAAGCAATCTGCCTAATTGTTTTCTTTTTTGTTTAAACGAAATGAAATGTAAAGTGTAATCGAAGCAAGAACTATCCAGAACACATCGATAAAGAATATCTGAATTTCATTTTGAGCAAATGTTTTCCAGAACCAATTTCCAGTACAAATTCCGTTTGCAACAGGAATAAGGAATCCTAAAATGCTTCCGGATAATAAGGAGAACTTATTTGTAAATGCATTGTTCTTTTTTAGAATAAAAAAGATGGCTAATAACAACCAGCCTATAAAATAGATACTGTAAATGTTTGATTGACCCAAAGGGTAAAAAACTTTGGTTGCTATAAAAGCTAAAGCTGTAATAGGATACATGCTCAGGCATATTGCTAAATAGATTCGTACAACACCTTCGTTAAAACGACGTTTCTTCTCGGGCATGTTTTTCTTATCTCTTGCAACAAGCCAAATCATAACACCAGATATAATTACAAAGCAAGTAATAATACCAAGAACAAAACTTATTATTTTGAGTGCATATCCTCCATAATCACCAAAGTGAATTCTGTATAAAACATTCTTCACAACATCGAGATAGCTTGTTTGTGTAATTGGATCTTTTTTGGCAACGACTTTACCATCGGCAACCTTATAGACTACTTTCCCGATTCCGGTGAATTTTTTGTCATATTTCATCTCGCCTTCTACCAAAACATGCATATTGGCATCGCCATAATTTTGGATATAAACACGAGTGATTTCAAAATCGTTCCAATTGTTTTTGGTTTTAGTCACCAATTCATCGATGCTAAATGGGGTTGCCAATTTTTTATTGTCAAATTTATATTCTGGATCTGTGTATTCTAAATCTTTATATAGTTTATCCTGATCACCTTTATAAAGTGCCATTACACTTGGGGCAACGATTAATAATTTAATCATGAAGAATGCTCCTGTAACGGCATATACAAACTGAAATGGCAAACCTAGCATTCCTAATGACGTATGCGCATCAGTCCATAATGTTTTTAGTTTTTCCTTTGGTCTAAATATATAGAAGTTAGAAACGATTTTATTCCAATGTAATAAAACACCAGTTATAATTGCAAATAGAAAAAATAATGCTACAAATCCCGATAGATAATATCCTATTGGGTAACGAACTTGCGCAAGAAAATGAAGTCGGTATAAAAACTCACCTAATGAATAGGAGTCTTCATAAGTATGTGTTTTGAAGTTTTTGGTATCTAAATAAAAAAATGAGCCTTCTTTTAATTTGACTGCAGCCAAAGAATCTTTAGTGCCTTCAAGGTAAATGTTAACTCTTCTTTCGGCACTATTTTTTGATATAGAAATATTTCTTCCGTGTAGGGTATATTCTTTATCTAAGTTCTTTAACGCTTTATCGTAGTCTAATTGAATTTCCTTTGTAATTGCTACAGATTCACTTCGTTCCCAATTGATGATTTCATCTCTAAAAAACGAAAAAGATCCAGCAAAGAAAATAACAAATAACACGACACTTATTACGATGCCACTTACTGTATGTGTATGGAAATAGATATTATAGTTCCTGTTATTCATAAATTATCCAATGATAGGGTTATAGGTTTGTCCGAGGTATATAATACCGCAAAAAATTAAGGTTAGTAAAAGATAAATACCCCAGATTTTCCAGCCGTTTTTTGCTAAAAAAGCAACAACCATTAAAACAACCCAAAGTATGAATCCGCTAAAAGCCATTGTCATGATAACATTAACATGACTAACCCATGAAGCTAGTGCAAGATGAAAACTTACCGAAACGAAATAACCACCAAGTATTGCTGCTGTTATTTTGGCAAAACGTTGCCATCCGGATTGGGTTAAATATTTAGGGTTTGCAGGCATATTTTTAAGATAAGCAAATGGTTGATTTAGTAATAGTAAAATTCTAATAATCCAGTGGCAGCAAATAGAATTATGATTCCGATGTTATTAATAACTTTTAAGGGAGTTAATATGATTACCAAACTACCAATAGTCATTAATTGTATAAAAAAGAATAATGTTGCCGAACCCAATGCAGCGGTTAATAACCATAATGAATAGGCTACGAGAAGCAAACATAATCCCGTAATTTTGGTTTGTTTTGGATTTCTCTGCATCCATTTTTGATAACCAAAATTATAAGATAGTACGGCTCTTTTGGATGTGTAGTATAAAGTATAAAAAGAGATAAAAACGAAAAAACTGGCTATTGTTATCATGATTTTATATTTAAAAAAAGCATCTTCCTAAGTAAATTTCAGGAAGATGCTTTTGGTGAGTTTTTAGAATTTATAAGTGAAACTTGCAGCAAAAGTCCTTGGGTCTTTTGGATGAATTGTAGACCAACCATCGTAAATTTCTTCGTTTGTGATGTTATTTAATTTTAATGTTACGCTGAATTTCTCCGTAGTATAAAATATAGATGAGTTGATTACTGTGTATTCAGGAATTGTAAATGTTCCTGCAGTAGCTCTGTTCATGATTTTGTTATCTCCAACGTAATTCCCTCCAAAACCTACTCCGAGACCTCTTAAGAATCCCTGAGAAAATTTATAAGTAGCCCAAAGGTTTGCTAAGTTTTGTGGTCCTGCACTTTCTGGTCTAAACCCTACAAAATCAGGATCACCTGCGGTTAAAACAGCATCATTGTAGCTATAGCCTAAAAGAATGTTTAAACCTGTAATTGGGTTAGCAATAAGTTCGGCTTCAAAACCTTTATTACGTTGTCCGCCGTCTTGATGTGAAACTTGATTATTAGGTATTACAGCAGTTGGGTCGGTTGGGTCAACATATGGAGTTTCTATTACATAAGCTTTATCTGTAACTTTTATGTCATAGTAGCTAAAAGTAGCGTATAGTTTATCTCTAAAAAGATTTAATTTAGTTCCTACTTCAAATTGATTAGCATGTTCTGGATTGAATGTTAAAGGAGTAACAACACCAGCATTACGATTTTGTCCTGGTGCTACATTAGAAAATCCATCCATATAATTAGCAAAAACAGAAACTTTGTCTATAATTGGTTGGTAAACGATACCAAATTTAGGAGAAAAAGCAGTTTGATTGTAGTTGTCATCTTTAGTAGTAACATCACCACCATTTATAAAACGGTCTGCTCGTAAACTAATCATTGCTGATAAAGCAGGTGTGAAATTAATTACATCAGAGAAATAAGCACTATAAACTTCTTGTCTTGTTTTGTTATCATTTCTTGGAGTATTTGCTATAATTGCATCAGATCCGGCTTTTGTTAAGTCACCAGTATCTCCATTTGTAGGGCGACCAATAACGTTATTGAAAGATTGTAAGTCATCTCCAATATATACTAAACCATTGCCGAACCAACCTGAGTTATGATCTGTGGCTGTTCTGTTGAAATAATCAAAACCTACTACAAGTCTGTTTCTTAATTTCCCAATTTTAAAGTCACCAATAAAGTTTTGTTGAATATCAGTAGAGACATCTCTGGCATCTTGATCAGTAAATGATCTGGCAAGAACAATTCCTTCTTTGATTGATTCAAAAGCTTTTCTGCTCGTTGATTCATATAAATAAGTATAGTTTCCTATTGATTTCGCTGAACTCGTTGAAAAAACAGTCTGAGATGTCCATTGATTAGAAATTTTATAATTCATTTGACCTTGTAAGTTATACGAAGGCGTTTTCATTGTAAGTTCATTACTTGTATAGGAACGGTTGTTGTCATATTTTAATTCAGCAATGTTATGAACTCTTAATGGACTTGTTCTATCTAAAAATAGCATAGTAGGATTAGTACTTTCATTAGTCATAAACTCAGTGTTTACTAAAAACGACAATCTATCATTTACCTCATATGATAATGAAGGCGCAATAAAAAACGATTCTCTAAATCCAGCATCTTGAAAACTATTTTGTTTGTTATAGGCTGAATTGATTCTAAAGTTTAGTGTTTTTTTGTCATTTAATGGCGTGTTAAGATCTACTGTTGCACGATTTAGACCATAACTGCCAACGGTATAATTTACTTCACCACCAAAAGTTCTGTAAGGTTTCTTTGTAGTTGTGTTGATTAATCCACCGTATGAAATTAAACTGCTTCCGAATAATGTTCCTGAAGGTCCTTTGATTATCTCGATTCTATCAATATTTGCTGGATCCAAGCTTCCGTTTGTTAAACCAGGTAATCCGTTAACCATTGTTGGCTGAACAGCAAATCCTCTCAAAGAATAATAACCAGCTCCGTCTCCGGCACGACCTGTTGAAGCCCACAATTGTGTGATTCCAGAAGCATTTTTTAAGGCGTCATCAAAAGTAGTTATGACTTGTTCTTTTAGAACTTCACCGGTAATAGTTGTGTATACTTGCGGATTTTCAAGATTTTTCAGTGGCAATCTTGATACTTGTTGGTTTTCTTTGCGAGCGTAATGATTTTTTTTCCTAGTATTGATAAGTACTTCGCTTAGCTCTTCGGAACTTGAACTAATGGTAAAGTTTTCCATTAATTCGTCACCACTATTAACGATTATTTTCTTTTCTTTTGTAGTTTGACCTATTACTGATACTTTTATAATATAGGTTCCAGGTTTAATGTTCTTTAGGATATATTTCCCTTCAGCATCTGTTACTGTTCCTACTCTGGTTCCTTTTAAAACTACCGAAACATTGTCGGCTGTATCGTTATTTGTTAAAATAACCTGACCTTTAATAGTAGCTTTTTGTTGTGCCCAAGTCGTGGTACTCAGTAGCATCGCAAAACAGAAACTTAAAAAAGATATTGTAAGTTTGGATTTCATAATTATTTAGAATTGTTTTTGATAGGGCAAATTTAGTTGTTGAATGCAAACAAACCAAATTATTTTTATCTATTCTAAATAAAGCAAAAAACGTACTTTCAATTTATTTCTTCTGCAGTTTTTTAACAAAAAACGATTGTATTTGTTAAAAAGATATAAAAAAACCTGTTCAAATGAATGAACAGGTTTTTTAAAATATAATATTGTTATATGTCTTAATGTGTGTGTTTTGGGTTAAAACCGTCTTCACTAACTTCTGTTGGCGTATAATCTGCAAACATTTCAGTTTCGTAATCGATTTTTTCTCCTTTAGATAATCTTCTAACGATACCTTCCATTATTTGGTAGATTACAGGAACCACAATCAAGGTAAGGAATAAAGACGAAATTAATCCTCCGATAATTACCCAAGCCAAACCGTTTTTCCATTCTGCTCCAGCTCCAGATGCCAATGCAATTGGGAACATACCAAATACCATCGCAATTGTTGTCATTAAGATTGGACGTAAACGTGCGTGATTTGCCTGAATTAATGCCGCTCTGATAGATTCTCCGGCAGCTCTTCGCTGGTTGGTATAATCGACAAGCATGATCGCGTTCTTACACACCAGACCAATTAACATGATAATACCCAGAATCGTAAAGATGTTTAAGGAGTTATTTGTTAATGCTAATGCTAATAAAGCTCCAATAAACGAAAGTGGAATAGCAAATAATACTACAAATGGGTGAACGAAACTGTCATACAAACTCACCATTACAAGGTAAACTAAGATAATAGCGGCTAATAAAGCAATTCCTAAAGTACCAAATCCTTCAGATTGATTCTCCATGTCCCCACCCCAAATATAATTTACTCCAGTTGGTTTTTTAAGCTTATCTAATTTTTCCTGCCATATTCCAACAATTGTTCCTGAAGGAACCCCAACGTTTTGTCCTTTTACTGTTACCGAAGCCGATTTGTCTCTACGCTCTAACTGGCTAGGTCCGGAACCTTCTGTAATATCTGCAAATTGAGACAATTTTATTTGTTGTCCAGCTGAGTTAATGAAAATCAGGTTACTTACGTCAGTAATACTTTTTCTGTCGAATGCGTTGTATCTAATATTGATATCGTACTCATATTCTCCAGCTCTGTATTTACCATCTGTGTTTCCGCTAAAAGCAGTTTGCATGGTTAAACCAACAGTTTGAAGTGTCAATCCTAATGCAGCCATTTTATCACGATCTACCTTAACATTAACTTCAGGGTTTCCGTCTTCAACTGTTAATTTAATCTCAGTTGTTCCAGGAATAGTACGTAATTCTGCTTCAGCTAATTTAGCAAATGCCATAGCACTTTCTGTAGATGGTCCAGTTACGATTAATCCTAATGTAGCATCTTCAGCAGTTCCCAAAATACCAACCGGAACAGTTTTAACTTTTGCTCCAACTAATACTTTCTCTAATTTACGTTTGATTTTTGCAGCATAAACAGATGCATCATCTTTACGGTCTTTTTGTTCGATCATTTTTACATCAATCTCCGCTTTATAAGCAGTAGCTTGTGATGCTCCAAAACCTTCACTGGTTTGTCCTACAGTTGTAATCTGGCTATGAACATATTCTTCATTTTTTAAGAAAGCTTCAGCTCTTTGAGTCATAAAGTTAGTTTGTTCTAGCGAAGCGTCTTTTGGCATTTCGATTTGAACTAAGAACTCACCACTATCTGATGCTGCGAAAAATTCACCACCAATAAAAGGTTTTAAACCAAATATTGACCCAAAGAACAATATCAATACAAGAATAACAGTCTTACCATAGTTATCCAAACACCAAGTTAACAAATGAGAAACCCAATCCGTAAAACGTGTTAGGTAACTTTCGAAACCAAGAATGATTCTACCAAATAGGTTCTTTCCTTCTATGTGTTCTAATTTTCCATAACGGGATGATAACCATGGAATAATCGTGAAAGATGCTAAAAGTGAGAATAATGTCGAAATAATTACAGTTACACAAAATTGTGTAATAATATTAGATACCAATCCAGAACTCATGGCGATAGGCAAGAACACCACCACGATTACTAATGTGATTGATGTTACAGTTCCACCAATTTCTGCAGTTCCATCATACGAAGCACGGATTCGGCTTTTACCCATTTCCATGTGTCGGTAAATATTTTCTAATACCACAATGGCATCATCCACAAGAATACCTACAACAAGAGATAATCCTAATAAACTCATTAAGTTTAATGTGTATCCCATAAAGTAAATACCAATAAACGTAGCAATTAACGATGCAGGAATCGAAACCATTACAATCAATGAGTTTCTAATACTATGCAGGAAGAATAACATTACAAATGCAACAAGAACTACTGCAATCAATAAATCGTGAACTACAGAATCTGCTGCTTCTAATGTAAAGACAGTACTGTCTTTTGCTACTTCCAGTTTTAACTGATTTGCTTTATAGTCGTTTTCAAGAACAGTAATTGTTTTTAATAATTGCTCACTTACTGCTACCGCATTTGCATCTGATTGTTTTACGATTTGTAAAATAATCGCACTTTTTTGGTCTACACGTGATATTTTCTCAGCTATTTTTTGAGTATCCTGAACATCGGCAATATCACTTAATCGTACTTGAATCCCGTTTTGAGAAGATACTACTAAGTTTCTTAACTCATCAACACTTTTATATTTACCCGCTAAACGAATTAATATTTTTTGATCACGAGTTTGAATGTTTCCTGTAGGGAAATCTAGGTTTGAAGTCAGGATGTTTTGTTGTACCTGAGGAATAGAAAGTCCGTAACCCTGCATTTTTAATGCATCAAGATTTACCTGGATTTCACGTTCAGAACCACCAATAATATTTACCTGAGCCACACCTTGTACACGAGATAATATAGGAGCAACTTTTTTATCAATTAAGTCATAAAATGCTGCTTCGTCCATTTTTCCGTTGGCACCAAGCGTCATAATAGGTAAATCACTCAGCGAGAATTTGGTTAAGGCTGGTGTTTTAACATCATCAGGCAAATCACTAATGATAGCGTTAATTTTACGCTGTGCATCATTTAAAGAGAAATCGACTTTTGCGTTTGATGTTAATGTAATCGAAACGATAGATAAACTTTCATACGACTTAGAGTCAATTTTCTTAACATTCTCTAAGGATGCAATCGCATCTTCAATTTTCTTTGTCACCGTATTTTCTACCTCACTAGGAGAAGCTCCAGGATAAACGGTAGATATAGTAATAACGTTTTGTTCAAATTTAGGGATCAGCTCATAACCTAACTGGCTGTAGCTGAACAATCCACCAAGAGTTAGAATTGTAAACAATACAATTACTAACGACGGACGTTTTATGGATATTTCGGCTAATTTCATATATTTTTTTTTATGCCTTAGGCTGTAAGCTGTAGGCTTTACGCTTTTAAAAATTGCGCTTAAAGCCTATTGCTTACGGCTTATAGCCTACAATTATTTAATAATTTCTACAGTATTACCGTCTTGTAAGTTAATTTGACCTGTAGTAATTACAGTTTCCCCATCAGACAATCCATTAATGATTTCTACTTGATCTCCTAAAATTCTTCCAGCAGTTACTTTTTTTAGTTTTGCAATTCCGTTTTGAACCACAAATATTTCATTACTACTTACACTTCCTACGAAAGCATTTCTAGGTACAACCATCAGGTTTTGTTTTTGTTGGCTTGATGCAAAATGTGCAGTTCCGTACATACCCGCTTTTAGGTCGTTGTTTGGGTTATTTGTGATTTCAATCTCCACAGGGAAGTTTAAAGATTCGTCAGCTTTTGCAGCAATAAAAGTGATTTTTCCAGTGAAAGTTTTATCAGGATAAACACTAGCAGTTACGTTAATTGTGTTTCCTAGTTTTAAGCTTGCAACTTGGTTTTCATTTACAGTTACAACTAGTTTTAGTTTAGAAACATTTACAATATCAAACAAGGCAGTTGCAGGCATTCCAGCTAAGATTGATCCTGGCTCGATATACTTTTTATTAATAAATCCGCTTATTGGCGCTTTTACTTTAGTATCTCCAACATTAATGTTTGCTTGTTTTAGGTTAGCTTCAGCGTTAGTCAATGCTAATCTTGCCTGATCTAATTGTTGTTTAGTAACACCATCAGTTTTAAAAGCATTTTCGTATCTAATGTAATCAGATTTTGCATTTTGGTATGCAGCCTGTGCAGCCTGAGCATTTACATTAATAACGTCACCTCTTACTGTTAATAGTGTTTGACCAACTTTTACATAATCACCTTCTTTAGCTAAAACACTAATTACTTTTCCTGATTTTTCTGCAGAGAAAGTCAATTCCTGAATCGGTTGAAAGTTTCCGTTTGCAACGAAATCTAATGAAACCTCTTGTGTTTTTACAGAAGAAACTTTAACTGAAACCGCAGCATTTTTTTCTGCAACAATATCTGTTTTGGCTTTATTCTCAGTCTCGTTCTTCGTTAATATGAAACCAATTAATGCTAATGCACCAATTATGACTACTATTGTTATTATTATTTTTTTCATTTGTTTTTAGTTATTTATAAGTGATTTTAGTTGGCCTTTTGATTTGATTACCTGAATTTCTGCTATTTTATATCCTAGTATTGCCGAAGAGTAATTGTTTTCTGCTTCGATATACGCATTTTCAACATCTAATAAATCGTTTAGTGAAGCCAAACCTTGTAGATAATTGTTTTTTGTATTTTGCAATACTTGTTGAGCAAGCTCTCTGTTTTCCTTTTGGTTTTTAATCGTTACAAGACTGTTTTCCATTTGGATCGTTGCATTGCTGTAAGCAATATCAAGCGAAAGTTTTGTGTCTTTAATATCTTCCTGTAAAGAACGAATAGCAACATCAGCCTGACGAACTTTGGCACGTGTACCAAAACCAGTAAAGATTGGTACTCTTAAGTTTAAACCAATAGCCGAGAAATCTGACCAGTAAACACCAGAAGATGGTTTATTGAACCAAGGCACTTCTGGACCCTGACCGATATAATTGTATCCAGCACTTAAAGAAAGAGTTGGGTAAAACTCAGCTTGAACCGCTTTCTTTTGGAAAACCAATAATTGTTCTTGTTTTTTCAAAAGTAAATATTGACTTAAATTCTCAACATTTGGAGCTTCAGATAATGGTTGAAGAGTGATTTCAAATTCAGTATTAGGAATTACAATTTGAGTTTCTACAGGCATTCCCATGTAAAATTTTAATGCATTTTCCTGTAATGCTACTCTATTAATAACTTGTTGGCGTTGCGTACTAATGTTTGATAGCTTAACAAGAACTCTATTAAGGTCAATTTTTTTGGCTAAACCATTGTCAAATTGTCCTTGAATAATGTTTTTTACCTTCTCTGTATTTACATAATTACTATCTAAAACGGTTAAGTTTAAACGTTGTACATATACTTCGTAGTAATTATTTGCAACCTTTTCGATTACATCCTCTTCCGTTAGTTGCTCATTGATTTGATAAAATTCGCGAGTGCTTTTTGCAGCTCTTAAACCTGTAAATACAGCTTGATCAAATATGTTTTGAGTTAAAGAAATTCCGGCAGTCGATGTCCATTTTTGACCAAAAGCTGCTTGAATAGAAGTCCCTGGCTGCCCAAAACCGGCACCATCAATAACTGTAGTTTGTATTACAGGATTGTAAGTTAAATTTCCGTTTGCCGAAATTTGCGGCAATGCTCTAGATCTTACTTCTTGTATTTTGTATTCACTATTTTCTACCTGTAATTTAGCTTTTTTTGCATCGGCTTTATTTTGTAGCGCATAAGAAATAGCATCTTTTAAGGTCAAGGTCTGTCCGCCTTGCTTAGCCAGATTGCTATTGTTTTTGTCTTGCGCATTTGCGGTTATTGCAAAAGCCAAGACGAAGAGAATCATTATTCTTTTCATGGATTATAGATTATGGATTGATGATTAGTGGGTTACTCTTTGTAATTGTTTTTCTAACTCTATAATTCCTGCGAGAGTAGCCATGGCTCTCGTGTGGTATTCTAAAGCTTGTAATTCTGCAAGCTGGGCTTCTTTCTCAGAACTAGTAGTTTCGTTTATATGAAAAATTAAAGTGTAATAAAACTTCACATAAATGTCTACGTTAATATCCTCTCGATATAATTTTTGTTCTATTCCCTTAGTGATATTATCTCTAAAATATTGACTGCACTGGTCTATCTCATGTCTCATCAAGTTGGTGTAGATTTCGGGATAGTGTTTCTTTAGTTGATATATAGGAGAAGTATCAATAGAAGACTGAAACATGTTTTTAAACATTTCTCTTATTTCAAAATTCTCCTGAATGGCATTATGATTTTTAACAACAATAGAATCTATGATTTCATGAACTTTCTGGTGAACAGACGAAGTACTTTCTTTAATCAATACCTCCTTATTGCAAAAATATTTATAAATTGTTTTTTTAGAAATACACATTTCGCCTGCGATATCATCCATAGTGACACTTTTAAAACCTAATTTTAAGAATAAGTCACTCGCTTTTGATATAATTTTATCTCTCATTTTGTTTCTTCTAATCTGTAATTTTTAAAAACTTCTATTTTGATGTAAGTCTTAGATGGTAAATTCTAAATTGGCTACAAGTTTAATGTCCTGTCCAGTTGCTAAGCCGCTACTCTGATTGAATGAATTATAAGCTAATCCAAAATCTTTACGGTTTATATCGCCAGTAAGTTCAAAAGAAACTTTTTTGTTGCCATCATAATAGTCAGTTTCCACTAGTTCTACATCAAGCTCTACTGTTTTTGTAACATCTTTTATTGTTAAATCACCTTTAAGAAAATTGATGTTTTTGTTTACTTTCTGGAATGAAGTCGATTTAAAACTTATCGTAGGGTACTTATTCACATCAAAAAAGTCATTCAGTTTTAAGTACGTATTTATCTGTTCTAGTTTAGCTTCTCTATTGTTTACATCCAAAGAAAATTCTATAGTAGCATCTTCTATCTCATTGTTTTGCAAGTCTACGTGACCTTGAAACTGATTAATAGAGCCACCTAAATAAGCAAGTATTGAATGTCTCATTTTGATTAAAACATCAGATTGGCTAGAATCAATTGTCCAGTGTGTTCTCATAATGTTAAATATTGTTTTATTAATAATTAGTATTTAACAGGATTACGCGGAAATTGATCATTGTAATTATTGTTAAATTTCGATGCAAATGTATATTGGAAACTCTAAACACCAAAATAGTTTCCAAAGTATTTTTGATTATTTAACATTTCATTAAGAAATGGAGTTTGCATTGCAGGCTTAATGCCGTAAATTAGCCGAAAATTACTTTTATGCATGCCATATATCAATACCAGGAATTCTTTGTCGATTATCTGGAGAAACAAACCATAAGCAAAGAGCCTAAAAACCTATACGAGCCAATTGAATATATTGTAAGTCTTGGAGGAAAAAGAATGCGTCCAGTATTGACTTTAATGACTGCCGAAGTTTTTGATGTTTCTTACAATGAAGCACTTCCGGCTGCTATGGCGGTAGAGATTTTTCACAATTTTTCATTAGTACATGATGATATAATGGATGATGCTCCTTTGCGAAGAGGGCAAAAAACAGTTCATGAAAAATGGGATCTTAATACCGGAATCCTTTCTGGTGATGCTATGCTTATTTTGGCATACCAATACTTTGAACAATACGAACCAAATACTTTTAGAGAACTAGCGAAGCTTTTTAGTAAAACTGCTTTAGAAGTTTGCGAAGGGCAACAATGGGATGTTGATTTCGAACAAAGAAATGACGTTACAATTCCTGAATATCTAAAAATGATTGAGTATAAAACAGCAGTTTTAGTTGCGGCAGCCATGAAAATGGGTGCAATCGTAGCAAAAACATCTGAAGAAAATGCTGATTTAATATATGATTTCGGATTACAATTAGGTTTAGCTTTCCAGTTACAAGATGATTATTTAGATGCATTTGGAGATCCGGAAACTTTCGGAAAACAAGTAGGAGGAGATATTATCGAAAACAAAAAAACCTATTTGTATCTTAAAGCGTTAGCACATTCTGATGAAGAAAAAGCAAAGCAGCTAAAAGAATTATTTACTACACAACCAGAAGATAGTACAGATAAAATCGAAATAGTAAAGAGTATATTTAACAATTCTGGTGCTTCAAAAGAAACGCAAGATGCGATTGAAATGTATACACTTGAAGCTTTTAAAACATTAGATAAAATGGATATTAGCGACGAAAAAAAATTGTCATTACGCACTTTTGGAGAAAACTTAATGGGAAGAAAAGTTTAGTATTCAGTTTCCAGTTTCAGTTTTTAGTAATCAGTTTTAGTTTTTAGTAATCAGGTTTTTTATTTTAATTCAGATTCTGGTTTAGATTTTTGAATTTTTCAATCATTAAATCTTTCAATTCTGAAACCACTAATCATAAATCAACAATCCTAAATCAAATGTTTGTAGCCCCACAAAATGCAGATTTACTACTTCAGGAAGCGGAGAAAGAAGCTTTGTATCTTAATTTAATCGAACAAATTAATAAAGATTTCAATTTAGCAAATGAAGGAATTGATTTTCCTCTGAGTATTTCTCCCGATGAGCTTAAAATTCAATTGCACGAAAAAATATACCGAATGATTCAGTATAAGTTTGCCGAGTATTTGAACCTACTTTATATAATTGATGTTTCTGAAGCTGAAATAAAAAAACTAGATGGATCAGATTTAGTAATTCTTGCCGAACAAGTTTCTTTTCTAATCTTAAAAAGAGAATGGCAGAAAGTCTGGTTTAGAAATTTTTATAAATAGATTTCTAACTATAACAAGTTTGATTTCTTGTATAGTAAAAGATAAAAAAAGAGCGTAATCAAATTATGATTACGCTCTTTTTTTTATATTGAGATGAATTTATTTTACCGCTATTTTAACTGATTTTTCACCTTCAGACGTTTTTACTTTTGCAATATAGATCCCTGAATCTAACCCAAAAGAAGTATTAGTTTCTGTTTTTAATGATTTAATCAAAGCGCCCGTTATACTATAAATGTCAACTTTTGTACTTGATGTTACATTAGATATAAAAACTTCTTTTCCGTCAGAATAAATATTTGTAGATGAGTTTGCTTCAAAATCATTTATTGCAAGAGAGCTCATTAATTGTGTCGTACCAGTTGTACCAGTAATTTCAATTTTGTAGATATTGACCCCCGTGCCTGTACCAGTATAAATATAAATATTTCCACTTGTCTGAGTGTATTGAGCTTCGAGTATTGAAGGAGTTGTTGAGTTGGCTGAACTTGCGCTGCCTATTTCAGTAGTACCATCAGTAACCTTAATAGTACGGTTACCACCACCACCGCTCGCAAACCATATTTTTATAGTTCCTGCACCAGTAGTAGCAAAATATAAATAACGTTCTGTTGGTCGATTATTAGAAAAAACCGATGCCTGACCCATTCTAAAGTAACGTAATCCGCTAAATCCATCTGTAAAAGTCAAATTCGAAGGAATAATTCCGCCTATTGGTGTAGCTGTAATAGTGACTCCTGGATATATTCCTAAATTATCCTTGATCGTGTTTGTCGTATAGCCTGCTGTGCTAGTTGGCCAAATTGGCGTGACATTAGCAAAATCCCAAACTTTTTGGGCATTAACATAAGTTACTGAGTATAATGTAGTAACCATTAAAAAGAGTAATTTTTTTTTCATAATAAGAAATGTTGCGTTAAAAATATTTTTGTGTAAATAATCGTTTTTTATACAATCATTATGCACAAACATAAATTTTAATCCTAATTTGTACTTTCAGATTTACATTTTTTACTTTCGATTTTGAGTATTTAGTAAAAAAGAATAAAAGGTATTTTGCAACGTATGAAAAAAGTGAATTTGCTGCCATTGTGTAAACAATGCAGTAATATTTATTAAGGTTTAAAAAGGGGTAACGAGAAGGTTCAAAGGAACAGAGGTTCAAAGCGACAAAGGTTCAAAGGGGAAAAGTAACGAAGAAACAAAGTTTGTTATTCCTTTCGTTTTTTTATTCTATCCTATTTTAACCGTGTACGTATCGTGATAATGAATTGCGCTCCATTGGTTGAAACCATTGGTAATGCTTATAACATGTTGTTTATGTTTGTAATCTGTGTCGAGTTCTTAAATTCTATCATATTTAAATCATAGCCCACGGTTTTAACCGTGTGGGACTTTGTGAAATTTCGAAAGAAAGTTCCTTGCAGTCTAGGATAAAACCTTTGCAACTCAAAACCTTTGCACCTTCTTCTAAAAGTAAACTCTCACAAATGGCATAAAAGCTTCTCCGTAAATGCTCTTGTTGTCGTCATGCAATACATCATAACGTATTCCTATGGTTACGTTTCCGGTTCGGTAACCAGCACCAAGAAAAAGGGCAGTGTTCCAGAAGTTATCACTAAAACTTGGCCCGCCAATATATTTATAATCAGTATTTACATTAATTTGTTCTAGTTCTGCCGAAAGTTGTATTTCGGGAATTGGATTTATTAATCCGATAAGGCTTCCTCCATAAAGAAAAGAAGAATATTCATTTTTAGAAGCTACATAGCCAAATTGTAAACCTACACCAACTGATACAATCGGGTTAACATTGTAAATCATACTCGGTAATAACGAAATGTCGGTATATCCAGATCCAAAACTTAATCCGACTCCACCTCCAAATTGTACATTGCTCCAAAAATCATTTTGCTTTTGAGGAATATAATATTTTTGTTGCGCCATCATGCCACTTGAAAATATTAGGGCCAAAATCATAAAAAATGATTTGAAAACGATTGAAAAATGATTTTTCTTCATAGTTAAGCGGATTTTAACAAATTTTTACGTAAAAGTACGTAAAAAAAAGATTTAAATAAATTCGATTATTGTACTTTTGCCATTCTATTTAACAAAAAGTATATTCACAAATATTATGGATAGGTTTTCATTTTTAAATGCTGCGCATACAGAGTTTTTCGCACAATTGTACGACCAATATACACAAAACCCAGATAGCGTAGAGCCAAGCTGGAGAAGTTTTTTCCAAGGTTTCGATTTTGGAATGACAACTTACAACGACGAGGCACCAGTTCAGCAAATTGTTGAATTCGCAGCTAACAACACCGATTGTAGTTTGGTATCTGAAAAATTACAAAAAGAATTCAACGTATTAAAATTGATTGACGGATACCGTTCTCGTGGTCATTTGTTTACTAAAACAAACCCAGTAAGAGATCGTAGAACATCATCGCCAACTTTAGACATCGAAAATTTTGGACTTACATCAGCAGATCTTTCGACTGTTTTTGATGCTGCCAAAGTAATTGGTGTTCCACCTTGCTCATTGCAAGATATTGTGAAACGTCTTCAGGCAATTTATTGTCAGCATATTGGGGTAGAGTATATGTATATTCGTAACCCAAATGTTGTAAAATGGATTCAGGACAAACTTGGAGTAAATGACAACCAGCCTAATTTCTCTACAGATGAGAAAAAGGTAATCTTAAATAAATTAAACCAAGCAGTTTCTTTCGAGAACTTCTTGCATACCAAATATGTTGGGCAAAAAAGATTCTCGCTAGAAGGAGGAGAATCAATCATCCCGGCTCTAGATGCTTTGATCGAAAAAGCAGCCGAAAAAGGTGTAGAGCAATTTGTAATGGGTATGGCTCACCGTGGACGTCTTAACGTTTTGGCAAATATCTTTGGCAAATCAACACAAGACATCTTCGGAGAATTTGATGGTAAAGATTACGATCAAGAATACTTTGATGGTGACGTAAAATACCACTTAGGACTTACTGCCGATAAAAAAACAAGAACTGGAAAGAACATCAATATCAACCTAGCTCCAAATCCATCTCACTTAGAGACTGTTGGAGCAGTTATTGAAGGGATTACCAGAGCAAAACAAGATAAATATTACGCTGACGATTTCTCAAAAGTATTACCTATCGCCGTTCACGGTGATGCTGCAATTGCAGGACAAGGTATCTTGTACGAGATTATACAAATGGCACAATTAGACGGTTACAAAACCGGAGGAACAATACACATCGTAATTAACAACCAAGTTGGTTTTACAACAAATTACCTTGATGCACGTTCATCTACTTATTGTACAGATGTTGCCAAAGTTACACTTTCGCCAGTATTACATGTAAATGCAGACGATGCAGAAGCTGTAGTTCATGCCGTTTCATTTGCATTAGATTACAGAATGGAATTTGGTCGTGATGTATTTATCGATTTATTAGGATACAGAAAATACGGTCATAACGAAGGTGACGAACCTCGTTTTACACAACCAGTTTTATATAAAATCATTGCTAAGCATGAAAATCCAAGAGATATTTATGCGCAAAAATTATTGTCAGAAGGTATTATCGATGCTACTTATGTAAATGGGTTAGAGAAAGAATACAAATCGACAATGGAGGTAAACCTTGAAGCATCTCGTAAAAAAGATTTGACAATCATTACACCATTTATGCAAAATGAATGGAAAGGATTCGAGCAAGTTACAGATGTTGTGATGTTGAATAAATTTGATACTTCTTTTGCTAAAGCAGGATTAGATTCTATCATAAAAACAATTTCAACTTTACCATCAGACAAGAAGTTCATCAACAAGATAACTAAAATTGTTACTGATAGAAAAACAGGTTACGACAACAACACTATCGATTGGGGAACAGCAGAAGCATTAGCTTATGGTTCACTTTTAACAGAAGGATTTGATGTTCGTATTTCTGGGCAAGACGTAGAGCGTGGTACATTCTCACACCGTCACGCAGTGGTAAAAGTAGAAGATTCAGAAGAAGAAGTAATTCTATTGAATGCTATCGAAAACAAAAAAGGAAAATTCGGAGTTTTCAATTCCCTATTATCAGAATACGGAGTTTTAGGATTTGATTACGGATATGCTTTGGCTAATCCTAATGCATTGACTATTTGGGAAGCACAATTTGGAGATTTCTCAAATGGAGCACAAATCATGATTGACCAGTATATCTCTTGTGGAGAAGATAAATGGAACAACCAAAATGGTATCGTTTTATTATTACCACACGGATACGAAGGACAAGGAGCAGAGCACTCTTCAGCAAGAATGGAGCGTTACCTACAACTTTGTGCAAGACAAAATATGTATGTTGCCGATTGTACAACACCAGCCAACTTCTTCCACTTATTGAGAAGACAAATGAAAACAACATTCCGTAAACCTTTGGTAGTTTTCTCTCCAAAAAGTTTATTGCGTGACCCAAGATGTGTATCGACTGTTGAAGATCTAGCAAGCGGAAGTTTCCAAGAAACAATAGATGATACTACAGTAAACAAAAAAGAAGTAAAAACATTAGTTTTTGTTACAGGTAAATTCTACTATGATATAGTTGCCGAAAGAGAAAACAACGGACGCAATGATGTTGCAGTAGTAAGAATCGAGCAATTGTTCCCGTTCCCGGTAGAGCAAATAAAAGCGATTATTGCACAATATCCTAACGCCGATGATTATGTTTGGGCACAAGAAGAGCCTAAAAACATGGGAGCTTATAGCTTTATGTTAATGAACTTTGATCTTGTAAAATGGAGATTAGCATCATTAAAAGCATACGCTGCACCAGCATCAGGAAGTTACACACGTGCAAAACGTCGTCACGCAGATGCAATCAGAATGGTTTTCGATAAAAATCTATTCAGATAATAAGGAGTAAACTTTATGAAAAAAATATTTCTGTTTGTAGTTCTTTTATTTTCGGTAGTTAATTATTCACAAGAGCTTAAAAAACCAAATGAAGGAAAAGCTTTGGTTTATTTCGTAAGATCATCTTCTGTTGGGTTTTTAATTAATTTTAAATATTTTGACGGAGATAAGTTTTTGGGTAAGTTTAATCATGGAAGTTATTTAATATATGAGTGTGATCCAGGAAAGCATGTATTTTGGGCAAGGTCAGAAAATACAAGTTTTATTGAAGCAGAACTTGAATCAGGTAAAGTATATATAGTTGATTCAGAACCGAAAATGGGGGCAATTAAAGCAGCTGTCAGACTGGTTCCTTTTGATACAAATCCGGAGCATTATAAAACTCCTAAGAAATTTGAAAGAAAGAAAAAAAATATACTTGAATCGATACTGAAAAATAAAGAATATACTATCAGTAATGAAGATTTGGAAGAGGCCAAAAAAGAGTATGAAAGTATAATTAAGAAATCGACAGAAAAATACAATAAGTTAAAAGGAAAAGGGGAAGAGTTTGTTCAAGTGCTTCCAGAAATGTACTACAATAATTAGTTAATATATAAAATTATAAAAAGATGATTTTAGAAATGAAAGTCCCATCACCAGGGGAATCAATAAAAGAAGTTGAAATTGCAACTTGGTTAGTAAAAGACGGAGATTATGTAGAAAAAGATCAAGCTATTGCTGAAGTTGATTCTGATAAAGCAACTCTTGAATTACCGGCAGAAGCTAGTGGAACAATCACACTAAAAGCAGAAGAAGGAGACGCAGTAGCAGTAGGAGCAGTAGTTTGCTTAATTGATACTAGCGCAGCAAAACCATCTGGAGCAGCTCCAGCAGCTGAAGCTCCAAAGGCAGAAGCACCGAAAGCTGAAGTTAAAGCTGAAGCGCCAAAAGCAGCTCCGGCACCAACTGCAACTTATGCCTCTGGAACACCATCTCCAGCAGCAAGAAAAATATTAGACGAAAAAAACATAACACCATCTACAGTTTCAGGAACAGGTAAAGATGGAAGAATCACTAAAGAAGATGCTTTAAATGCAGTACCTTCTATGGGAACTCCAACAGGAGGAAACCGTGGTTCAGAGCGTACAAAACTTTCAATGTTACGTCGTAAAGTAGCAGAAAGATTAGTAGCAGCTAAAAACGAAACAGCCATGTTAACTACATTCAATGAAGTTAATATGACACCAATAAACAACTTACGTAATGAATACAAAGATGCTTTTAAAGCTAAACATGCAGGTGTAGGTTTAGGATATATGTCATTCTTTACAAAAGCAGTAACAAGAGCTTTAGCATTATATCCAGACGTAAACTCTATGATGGATGGTGACTATAAAGTAGCTTATGATTTCTGTGATATCTCAATCGCAGTATCTGGACCAAAAGGATTAATGGTTCCTGTGGTTCGTAACGCAGAGAATTTGACTTTCCGTGGTGTAGAAGCAGAAATCAAAAGATTGGCTATTAAAGCGCGTGACGGGCAGATTACAGTTGATGATATGACAGGTGGTACATTTACAATTACAAACGGAGGAGTTTTCGGAAGTATGTTAAGTACACCAATCATCAATCCACCACAATCAGGAATCTTAGGAATGCACAACATTATTGAGCGTCCGATTGCTGTAAATGGTAAAGTAGAAATTCACCCAATGATGTACGTGGCACTTTCTTATGACCACAGAATCATCGATGGTCGTGAGTCAGTAGGATTCTTAGTTGCTATTAAAGAAGCATTAGAGAACCCACTTGAATTATTGATGGATAACAATCCTAAGAAAGCATTAGAGTTATAGTTTATAATAATTTTCAATTGAAAAGCCGTCATTTTTTATTAAATGACGGCTTTTTTTATGCTGATTGATATCTTTTATTCTTTTACAATCTTTATTGTTTTTTCACGACCTTCAGACTTCACTTTAAGGAAATAAATTCCTGTTGCTACGTGTGATAAATCAAGATCAGAATGCAAACTATTTATCTTTTTATCCAAAATGACCTTTCCAGCAACAGAAAAAAGAGTTACTTCATCAATTACCGAAGAGTTTTCGATGCTTAATACGTTCTTTACAGGATTAGGATGATACTTAAAATTGCCAAGTACAAAGTCAGGATTTGATAACGTATTTAGTTTTACAGTTACCGCTAGTCTTTCTTTACTTTCAATACCATTAATAGTTTGAGAAGCATAATAAGTAGTGTTATCTACTAATACAGTTGATAACGGTAAAAAAGCTTCGTTTAACTTTTTAGTCTTTCCTGATGGCGAAGTTGCATTACTATACCATTTAATACCGCTACCAGAAACATTAATATCAGCAAGAGTTTGTCCAGCAGTAAGATTTAAGGTAATTACTTTTTTGCCCTCAAATAGAGGTGCAGGTGGGTTAATTGTAGAGACAAAGCTAAAAGTACAATTATAAGAATCTCTTACAAGTATTTCGTAAGTGCCAGGCTCCAGGTTTGTAAAGGTATTATTTTCTGTGAATTTATATAAAGTAGGTGAGATGGCATACGTGTATTGATTAACTCCGCCAGTTGCATTAACCGTTATTGTTTGGTCAGTAATTACAGCAGTAGCCCTAAGTGCTTTAGGTTCCTGAATTTCTATATGCTTTATTACAGCACATCTCATAGCATCTTCAATAACTACCCTGTACATGCCTGCAGGCATATTATGAATAGTGTACCGGTTTTCATTTACTGTCACAAAAGTATCTGATTTCTCTTCAACAAAACATTTATATGGAGGAGTTCCTCCAGATACAATTGATATTATTTCTGCGTTGCTATCACCATTACATCTAATCATGGTACTTACTGTCATCGCCTCCAAAGGGGGAATAGTTATATCTTGTACAGTTACAGTCGATGAAGCGGTGCAGTTATAAGAGTCTTTGGTATATATTGTATGAGTTCCTGGTTTTTTATTGTAAAAAAAGTTCTCTTTTTGGTAATTAGTTCCGTCCATTGAATATTGAAATGGAGGTACACCTCCTGTAGCATTTATAAGGACTATTGGCGTGTAACATCCCGAATACCTAATCGTAGCATCTACGGCTAGAGGGGGGCTAACATTTAAACGGAAAAATTTTAAAGTAATATTTCCTTTATTATTAATTCGGGCATAAATACTATAAGATTGTACTGTACTCACAAACGAAGTCGGATTTGGAATTGCATTAATGTCGTTTGTAGCATCGTCTTTACTAAGATGGTAGCTTATTGTAGTTTCGGCAGAATTGAAGTCTCCAAGTAATTCATCTTTTTTAATAGTTAAATCAAAGAATGAATCTCCATTACAGCGCACAATAGGACTAACTACACTTTGGGCATAGAAATTAAACGATGTAAGTAAAAAGAATAGATAGAGTAAAGTTTTTTTCATACGTATCGGTTTGTTAAAATTACCAACAAATATACTTAAAAAACTGAAATTTAATAAAATATGTATTTATAATGATGTGATTTGTGAAAAGCAATGAGCTTACTTTGTTAAAGGATAGCTTTTTTTATATGTTGATTTTCTATAGCCGAGTGTATCCTTGTAGATAGTTCATTATAATCGGGATTGTAGTTATCCCATATTTTCCAAACGTCCTCCCTTTTTTTTATAAAATAAGTCTGCCTGTTTACCTTATTAAGAACAATCGATATGGCATCGTTTTCGTCTTTCCACTCTAAATTCCAAAACTCTTTTACGGTTAGAATGGCAATATCTTCAGTAATACTAGAGACTTTAAAATCGAAAATTTCAAAATTAGATCGATTATCTATACAGTTTAAATGATAATTTAATCTCGAATAATTTTCGAAAAGATCCTTAATTCTTTTTGCAAAAGGACTTTCTGCAAAGACGTAATTTGATAAGTTCGTAATATTAATTTCGGGTAATTCTTTCAAACAATTAAATTCTTCCTGACAATAATTAGTAATCAATGATTCAAAAAAAGAGATAGGTTCGTTTTTGTTTTCAGGTTCTGATGGTTTATTATAATCAGTTGCTTCACAATTCAGGAAACTATTTAAAGAAGGATGGCCAATAAAAATAGCCAGTTTATCTAAACTTTTTAAGAAACGCAAATCAGATTTTTTAGTTTGTGATGAGTCGTTTGTGAAAATTCTTTGCAATGTGGCACTCGAGATAGAGCATCCAAGTTCATTTCTCTTAGAGCCTTGCATGAATTCAGATTTTTCTAAGCAATCAGATATTATTTCCGATAGAATAATATAATGAGCCCTTTTCCATTCTTTAACGCCAGATAAAGTACTGTTTTGTATAATAGGATGGGATTTTATGCCTTCTACTAATTTGTCTATTATGATTTCCATATGCGAATGTTGTTTAATAATTGACATTTTTTCTTCGATAATTAAATTCAATTCATGTTAGTAGGAATACTCAAGGTATAGTTATGCGTAAGATAAGTTGGAGTTATGAGTCTGTTAATGTTAATGTTGTGCTAAAAATACTGATAAATTCGTAAATAATTGCTGTACGAAATAATTAATAACTAAAACAACAAAACCATGAAAAAACCACTTATTAAATTTTCGATTAAAAAAATGGCTCTTTTGTCTTTTGCCTTGCTAGCTTTTTATTCTTGCGAAAAAGGTAATGATCAAGCAGAGAGTGACGTTCAGGAAAAATTAATGGACGGAGATGTTAATCTTCTTGATAAAGGAAGATACGGACTTGCTCCAATGCCTGATGAATATTTAAAGAATATTCAGTTTTTAACACCAAACGATTATCGTTTAAAAATTGCTCAACTACGACCAGATTTAGTTTCAGAAACTCAAAAATCGACTTTAACGGCTAAAATTGCTGCTAGCAAAAATTTGCCAACTCCACCAGTTGGAGATCAGGGGAGTGAAGGATCTTGCGTAGGTTGGGGAGTGGGTTATGCTGCACACAGTATTGCAAGATATCTTAATAACACCGTGCATCAGAGTAATTGGTATAACGCATCTAGAAGTGCAGCGTATGTTTACAACCAAATAAAATTGGGTAATTGTGGAGCTGGTTCTTATCCTAATGATGCAATGAATTTAATAAAAAACCAAGGAGAATGTGCCGAGTTTCAGATGCCTTATGTTGCGGGAGGTTGTTATACAGTGCCATCAACCCAACAAAGAAATTGGGCATCGGCGAGAAAATCAGGCGGATGGTTTAATGTAAATCCGAGAAGTGCTGCAGACATTAAATATTATCTTAATCAGAATTATGCAGTTGCAGTTTGTTTTGATGTAAATCAGAGTTTTTATGATATCCGTAATAACAACCACGTTTGGTCTAATCTTTATGGAAGCAGACAAGGTGGACACTGCGTATGTATTGTAGGATATGATGATGCTACTCAACTTTTTAAAGTACAGAATTCCTGGGGTGCAGGTTGGGGACGTAGCGGTTTCTTTTATGTAACTTATAATAATATTGCCAATGGAGCCTTTAATTGGGCAGGATGTATTATTCCTAATCCATCAGCAAATTCTTAAACTTTAATACTGCTGTTTTATAAATAATCTTGAACACGAATTTCACGAATTTGCACAAATCTTAAATGGTTAACTTAGTTTGCGAAATTAATTTCACGAACAAATTAGTGACAATTAGTGAAATTCGTGTTCGTTTTTTTATTGCAGATATACATAATGATTGTAATAGTCGATAATCGCTTTGCCCTGAAGCAAAACATCAGCTCCAATAATGCCATGAACAGGTCTTGCTTTGTATTGTCGTAAAGCTTCGTTTACGTGCGAAAGGTCAAAAATTACTAAAGCAAAATCCGAATCTTTCCAAGAACCAATTTGTAATATATTGTTAGACGCAGTTTGGGTAAGCATTCCTGTAGCTCCAGCTCCGGCAGCTTTAGTTTTTGAAGCTTCGGCACCCAATGCAAAACGTTCTATGCTCTCAAAACCTACACAAGTATTAGAAGCTCCAGTATCTAATATAAAATTCCCAGAAATACCATTGATTTTGGCTTTTATTAAGAGGTGTTGTGTTTTGGTAACTTTGAATTTTATTTTTTTGTATTTCTCTTTTTTGAGAACTTCGTGAAGGTTTTCCATTTTTGGTACTGATTGAATATCAAAAATAAACCAATTACAGCCAATAAACTAATGATGTATAGCATATAATTTGTTGATTTCTCTTCAGTAGAAATTGAACCATAATATACAAAAGAACTCCAGTAATAAGGAGATTTCTTGGCATTAGGAATTGATTTGTTATTTAAAAAATCAAGTTTGGCATTGGTATTGGCTTCAAAATAAGGAATATCGTTTTTGATGTTTTTATAAAAGTCAGCCATGAAAACCGATGTGGTATAATCATTTACTTTCCATAACGAAAACAATAAGTTCTGAGCTCCCGCAAACTGAAAACCTCTTGCGACGCTCATGGCACCTTCGCCTTTATATAATTTTCCGATTCCTGTTTCGCAGGCACTTAAAACGACTAAATCAGGATTTAGGGTAAGATTATACAATTCGGAATACAGGATTTCCTGGTTGTAGAATTTGATACTTGCCGGAGTTTCGACATCACCCGAAGAAGCATGTGTACTTAAATGCAAAATGGAATATTGGGAAGCATTGTTCTTAAAGTTGGTAAAAGTAGCATCAGAGTTCTCAAGAAACTTGCCTTGAAAATTACTTTGTATTGATTGTAACTCTTTCTTGGAATAACTTAATTCATACGCTGTTTTCTCGAAAACGGGAAAAATACCCAAAACTGTTTTTGTAGAATTTGAAATAGGCTTTGCGTTGATATAAAAATTAGCCGAAGTAGTATAGGCAATCTTAAAATCATTTAGCAAATAGTGCATTTTGGCAAAATTGGTTGTATTCGATTCTTGAGTAATCAAGGCTTCAAAAGGCAGAAAATTAAGGATTCCGTCGGGAACAATAATGAGATTTTTATAGATTACATTTGAAGGTAATTTCAATAAATTATAAACTTTTTTTCCATAATAATTATATCCCGAAATGTCATTTGTAATGGCTTCAGCAGTGCTGAAATAATCAACAAATTTAACAATTTCAAGCATAGCTTTATGTGCGGTATAAATATGACTAAAACTGATTCTCTTGTTTTGTAAAGTGAAATAAAACAAATTTTCATTTCCTGTAAAATAATAAACCATTACAGTTTTGTCTTTCTCTAATTTTGAAAGCAACTCTTTTAAATCACAATTTTCAGGAATATAATGTGGGTTTTCAGATTGTATTTTTTTTAGCGAAAGCATCAGTTCATTTTGTTCTTTTATAAGCTGATTTATTTTTGAAATATTAGCTAAATCTCCTTTTTGCTGTTCTTTTATAATAGTGTTATTTGCATTTTGAAATTGTTGTATGATTTGTTTTTCTTTCGCAGAAGCGCTTTCAATATTCGAACGATAATTTTTTAAAATTCCAGACTTGGTTTTTTCGGCCAATTGAAAAGCTTCGTTTAAATACTGTATTTTGCTTTCTTCTTTATACAATCGATCATAAATCAAAAGACATTTTTCGGTACGATTTCGGGCTCTGATTTGGGTAATGATCTTCGAGTTTTCATAAATCAAGCCATTCATTACTAAATCTTCGATATGAGAAGAAAGCCGGAATGCTTCAAGTGCTTCTTTAGGATGGTTTTGTTTAAGAAATAGTTCCGCCTGCAAATCTAAAACATCAATTAAAACTGTTTCGGCATACAATTGATTTTGTTTTGGAAGAGTATTTTTTGAATTGTAATTCGGAATTAAGATTTTAAAAATTGCCAAAATCTGTTTTGAATTTTCATCATATCTTCCTTCGTCAAAAAGCAATAAAGCTTTTTCATAATAAAGTTTTGCTACTTTTCGTGGCTGTTGATTTGGAGTTTTAAAAAACAGCTTTTCAGCCTTTTCTAAATAGGAATCCGCAACTCCAAATTGGTGTCTTTGACGATTGAGCGTTGCCAGATTTCGATAAGAATTGGATAAAGTTTCTGATTGACCTTTCTCATTTTTGAGATAATTTTCAACCAATTTAAAAGCATTTTCGGCCTTATCATAAATTTCAGGTCGCATCAAATTCCCTACTGAACTCAATAAATAACTATTCCCTAGATTATTGTATAAAATTCCTTTTTGAGTATTAGATAATTTCTCGGTCTTTAAGGTACTTTCGAGTAAATCTATTGCCGATGCACTTTTGCCAGAACTGAGGTAAACATTGGATAAATTAAGAATTGCTGCAAATTTTTGTTTCTGTGCTTCGGGATAATTTCTGGATGTATTAACGATAAAGAAATATTGTTTTATGGTATTTTCGGCATTATCATAATCGCCCAAAATGGTATATAAATTGCCTAAAGGTTTCAGGCAATATTCGATAATGTCATAATCTTTCAGTTTGTTTTTCTCGTAAATCTGCCAGGCTTTTTCGTAACTAGTAATTGCTTTTTCTGATTGTCCGAACTGATTTTCATAATAGGCTTTGTTGCAGTTTAAAACTACGATGGCGAGTAACTCGTCTTTGGTTTTTGGGTTTTGGTTTTTCCAAAAAGAGGTTTCTGTATTTGTTAGATTTTGTAATGCTTTCGCAGAAGGATGCGCTATAAAAGAATCAATTGCAAGATATATTTTGTCTTCCTGACGTTGCCCGAAAACATTCAGACCTGTAAAGAAGAAAATTAAAATATATAAGCGAGTTAATTTCATATTAGTTAAGTATTGTAGGCTAAAATTAACCATGTAAGTTATTTAAGGTCATATAATTTTGTGCATATATTGATTTAACTTAAATGTACTTATATCACTTATATGGTAGAATAACCGTGCCATTCGTGGTAAACCTTTTTCTTTGTGTATCTCTGCGAAAACCTTCGTGCAACTTCGCGGAATAACTCTTAAAACCTCCAAATTCCATAAAACTGGAAATAATTAAAATTCTGTTCAAAGTTTATCACATAACGCATACCTAAACTCGGACCAATTCGGGCAAAACCAGCCGTTAAGTCGAATAAAAGACCAGTTTTAAAATCGGCGAATGAGTTTTTAACTGTGTTTGATTCCGTTTTGGTGTCCAATAAGTATTGATCAGTTCCACCCTCAAAAGTTTCTATTTTTATTGTTTGAGTTTGCTCTTGTGAAACATTAATATTGGCTTGTAAACCCGCACCAATTCCAATGTAATTATTAATGTTGTAGCGAATAAGAACGGGAATTTCCCAGTTGACGTTTTTATTTTCGGTACTTGTTGTCATACGCTGAAATTGTTTTACTCCATTTGGGTTTATACCAATTCCTTCTCTTGTTGTGACACCGCTTTCGTATTTATTTATCGCATTGAGCCACTCGGCTTGCCAGTAAAAGCGATAGGATTTAAAAGGCGAAATGGTTGCACCTACAAAGTAACTTGTCGATTTATCTAAATCGGGATATAGATTATAACCTGCTTTTGCGCCAATAGATATTCCGGGTAAGAATCGGGTAGTGGCGTAATTAGTAATAATGGGTTCGTTTTTATCGAATATTATGGCAGTTCGACTTCGGGTTTTTACTTTATGAAAGTCATCGCCAAACTTCATAGAATATTTTACAAAACCTTTGGTGCTATCTTTTTCTTTTACATTTTTTTGTTCACTTCCGGGTAAATAAATATTCTTGAAAGTAAAGAAGATTTGATTTTTTTTGATAATTGTATCTAAACAGCTAGTTGTGGGGATTTCGTCTTTGGGACAAATCGGGCATTTTGGGTACATATCTTCTATCTGAAATGTTTTTTTGTCGAACATATCCGGAATATCAGTTTCGAGTCGGATCATTCTGGCTGGACCTTCGCCGTTGTTCTGGAAACGGGTTTTAAAATTGACTCTCTTAAAACGCACTAATCTGTAATTCATAAAACTTCCGTTAGAACCCATTTTGTTTGGATCGTGAGAAGTCACTATTTCCATTTCCAGATTTTTTATTTTATGATTTTTATAGCTTCGGTTAGGAACAAAAATTCCGCGCATGGTTACGGTTGCGCTGGTATCTTTAATCATTTCGGGAGTAGTTTTGAAAGTGTAAAATACATTTCGGGTTTCGCTCGGATTGGCATCGTCAAATTCCAGAACCGAAACATTATGATAGGTTTTATTTGCTTCTAATAATGATGCATCGAGATTTTCTTCGGTGGTTGTATTTCGGTATTTTTTAGTTCTAATGCTGTTTTCGGTCGAAGCCAAATAGGTTTTGGTATCATCAAGATCATTGACAGAAGCGACTGTGTTTTCTTTTACTTCGCGTTCGTTTGCATAAGTTCTAAAATCGACCAGTTGGAAATTGTTGTCTTTAAATTGTTTCTCGTTGTAAAAAAGATAGAGTTTTCCGCTGGAAACATAGTTTTCCAGATTTTGATAACTTACTACAACTACCATTTCCTGATCGGGTATTGGGTCACAATTTTTTAGGATTGCAAATCCGTTTTGGTCTGCTATCGAGGCAATGTCTTTGTAGTTAGTATCGGTAATATCATTTATGGCAACTTTTTTAGGTCGTGTTGCGGGTGGTTTTCCGTTATCGTAATTGTTGGTTACCGCAAGTTTTGTGGTATATGTTCCTTTGTTTTTGTAAACGTGTTTGGGTTCGGCAGCTTTAGAGTAATGTCCATCACCAAGTTCCCATAAATAAGAATAGCTAGGCTTTGGTGCTCCAGCAATAGGAATTAATGGTGGGGTTTCGGGTTTGAAACTTACCAGATTTCCGCTTACACTATAACCAATATTGGCTCTTCGGGTTATAGTATCTTTTACTTTGGTTTGTGAGAAAGAGTATATAGATAAAAGAAGAAAGAAGATAGATGATAGTGGTTTCATAACTAGAGTTTTTTAGCCCTGATGGGAGCGGCATCCTTTTTCTTGTTTCTTTAACAAGAAAAAGATAGAGTCGGACAGCAGGATTAGCTTCTTGAAATTATCAGAATACGTTTTAAACTGGATTAAATGTAAAAAAAAGTGATGAGCAAATCATCACTTTTTCTTAAAAAGAATTTTGTAAGTTACTGAATAGCATTGATTGCCGCTATCAGTTGAGCTTCGGTGCCGACTGTTGTTTCGGCTAGTGTAAAAGTGTAAACATCATTGGCAGCAACTGTAACTGCTTTGATAGCGTAACGCCATTGGCCATTATCCTCGGTAACAAATATTACGTGGCAAGCAAGTCCAATTGGGATTTGTCCGTAGTGTTCGCTGAATAATCCTGCTGGTGTATAAGTGTCTAGTTTTGCGAGTGCATTTGTTCCTTCGCCATCGTATGATAAGTAAACAGCGCTATTGTTGTTATCGTATCCTTGGGGAGCATCGACAAGAAGAGTTGTTTTAGGTCTTGGGTCGTAATAAAAACGGTCTACGTTTGTCCAGCCAAAGCTTCCGAAATGAACATAATAATTACCTCCTTCGGCTTGAACTCCATCTTTGCCTCCATTTCCTCCTGCATCTGGTTTAGGCTGTTCCCATGCTAATTCTCCGTTATCATCGATTACTCCTTTCCACAAAGTCATAGCATTATCTACACCATTGGTTAAGCTTGCAGGAACAATCATGTTCATGCTACAAGTTGTTTTAAGTTCGACTCCGCCTTGTGTGGCTTTAATAAAGAATTCTCCGCCTGAGATCAATAAGTTTTTCTTTCCGTCGGGCATAATTCCCATTGTAGGTTTGTTTGAGATAAGCATGTTGCCTTTGTCAAAAAGCTCAACGTATTCGATATCGACTACTCCAGTTACAGGATTTCCGTTTTTGGTAAGGCAATCTCCATTAATGGACAGTTTAACTCCTTTGGCAGATGTTAGGGTTACAACACCTGTTCCGGCTGTGAGGGTAAAATTTTGTGTATTTTTTTTAACTCCTTTTGTGCTGATGCTTTTAAATGCTGCGGCAGATGGGGGAAAAACAAGATTACCGCTGTCGCTGTTGTCATCGCTATTGTCGCAACTTACGAAAGTGATTATTGCTAAGAATAAAAGTCCGATTGTTTTAAAATTTGTGTTCATGATTTCTAGTTTTAATGGTTGTTATAGTTATAGATGTTTTGGGTTAAAAATTTGTTACCCCTGTTTTTGGTTTATTTTTAAATTACTTTAAAACCAAGGGCAATATATGGTTGTGCGTAATTAGGAACTGGACCTCCGGCACCATGAAAATTGGAACTTAAGAAAACGACATTACCTTGAGTTATAGGATAGGGCACTGTTGTAAAAGGGTTTTTTCTTAAAATACGTCCTACTGTTTGATTAAGTACTGTGTAACCAGGCAGGATTGTTCTTTTTACGGTAATAATATCACCTGAACTCACTGGTACTGGAGTTATTGATTGATAATCTAATGTGGTTTGAGAAAAAGTATGAATGCCTGTATAGGTAACACTAGTGGTTGTGTTTGTAACTTCCATAGTATAACCACCTGTGTAAGTGGTTGGATTTTGATATCCTACGGTGCAAATTTCTCCATTGGCATTAATCTGGATTGTATATTCGTGTGTTTCTAAATCCATTGATGTAATGTCGTCATATCCGTTTGCGGTTGTAAAAGCTGTTGTGATAAGCGTAGAGACATAGGTTGAGTCGCAAACATTATTTGTTGGGTCATTGTCATTATCGCAACTCAAGATTGTAAAAGCAGCGATACATAATATTAATGTTGGTAGTGTTTTCATGATTTCTAATTTTTAAAGGTTTTTATAGTAATAGATGTTTGTAGTGGAATAATTGTTACCCTGGTTTCTGATTTATTTATCAAGACATTTTTCTTCAAATAGATTTCCATCTTCGTCTAAGGCAACAAGAATATTTTTTTTCTTAGAAAGGGTGATGATTAGATAAAACCAAACAATCGACCATAAGCCCAGAGTGGTACAGGTAAAGAATAGATGTAGGGAATGGTTTATTTCCTTTTTTTGTTTGGATAAAACTACATAAGGCAATTTTTCATTATGCTCAACAATTACAAAACCATTTCGGATTTTGGTAGAAAGCATCTTATGAAATTGGTCTAAATTTTTCTCGTTTATAAATTGATAACTTTCCATTTCTCTTAATTTTTTAATTGTTTTAAAAGACTCTTGTTTTGGTATATCAACTTGATTATATAATTGTTACCCCTTTATTTGATATTTATTTTCAGATTTTTTTTACATTAGCTAATTAAAAAGTCATTTTATGAGCCAAACTAACATTCATCCTGATCAAATGTATATTGAAGGGCTTGCTGCAAATGATTCGGCGGTTATTCAGTCTATCTATAAAAAGTTTGTTCCTAAAGTGGTTTCATACATAATGAACAATTCTGGCGATAAGGATCAAGCGCAAGATGTGGTTCAGGAAATAATGATTTTGCTTTTTAATCAGGCTAAAGCCAATGTCTTACAATTGACTTGCCCTTTTGATGCTTATTTTTTCTTGTTGTGCAAAAGGAAGTGGCTTAATGAATTAAAAAAAACATCAAATAAAGGGGTAACAATTAACGAAGACGCAGCATCTATAAATGAATCTGCACACGAATTGGTTGATCAAACCGAAGAATTTGAAGAGAAACAGCAATTGTTTGACGCTATGTTCCAGAAATTAGGAGACAAATGTCAAGAATTACTAAAACTGAGTTTTACAATAAAATCGATGGAGGAAGTGGCCGAGAAACTAAATGTGACTTATGGCTATGTTCGCAAAAAGAAATCGCTTTGTATTGGTCAGTTAACAGTATGGATTCAGGAAAGTAAAAACTTTAAATCTCTAAAAAATAAGTAGTCATGAACGAAGAACGCTATATATTATTCGATCAATATCTTCAGGGAGAAATGACTGTTGAAGAAAAAAATAGTTTTGAAAAACAATTAGCCGAAAATCCAGAATTTGCTTCGGCTTTTGAAACTTTTAAAACAGTAAATCTTCAATTGGAGACTAAATTTGGATATGAAGAAGAAAGAGAAGAGTTCAAAGAAAATCTAACTCGTATTTCTAATACCCATTTTGATAAAAAGAAGAAGAAAAACAAAGCAGTATCTTTAAAACCTTGGTATTATGCAGTTGCAGCTTCTGTAGCGGTTTTAATTGGTTTGTTCTTTTTTAATTATGATTCGAATCCCGTTTTTGAGGATTTTAATCATCCCGATCAAGCTACTTTTACCGAAAGAGGAGATACAAATATTGCTCTGAAACAAGCCGAAGTAGCATTTAATGCCAGAAAATATAAAGATGCGATTCCGCTTTTTGAGGAAATTCTAAAAGAAAACAAAACGCCCGAGATTCAATATTTTTATGGTGTTGCATTATTACAAGAAAATGAGTTTGAGAAAGCCGAAGCTGTTTTTAATGAATTAAAAACCGGAACATCTGTGTATAAAGACAAAGTATTATGGAATCTTGCTTTGAGCAAATTAAAACAGAAAGATTATAAATCGTGTAAAGATATTCTAGAAACGATTTCTCAAGATTATGAAGGTTATGATGATGTACAAGATCTCTTGAACGAATTGGATTAGAGCGATATTTCGCTAAAGACACAATGAGGTTACACAAAGATTCGCAAAGAGTTAAAATGCTTTGCGAATTTTTTTGTAGAGTTACTTGTGTGTGGGACTTCTACTACGCTCATTCTGATAAGATTGCGAATAGAAAAATCTGTTTTTGTCTGCGTTTTCGCTTTTGCGAATCCGTTTCATCCGCGTTCTATTCACCGTAATACTTCTGAGACTTCGATTTTGCCTGTAAAGCAATGATAAACAAATTTAAAGCGACATTTTTTGTCGCTTTTTTTTGTGATTGTAATCAAATTTAAATTTTAAGTTCTAAATTCGATTTTACAAATACCCTAACCTCAACCTATTTATAATTTTAAATTTATTTACTGAATGCAAAAAATTACCCTATTAATTCTTCTAGTAATTTCACAAATCATATATGCACAGACTAAACTTACCGAAACCGAAAAACTAGTCGGAACTTGTAAAGTATGGGGCTTTTTAAAGTATTACCACCCAAAAGTAGCCAATGGAGATTTTAATTGGGATAATCAACTTTTGGAAGTCTTACCAAAAATTGAACAGGCAGAAACTAAAAAAGAATTTTCATTGGTTTTGGAAAACTGGATTGATAATCTTGGCGCCATAAAAGAAATTGCACCGATTACACCTCCAAAAGAGGTTGAATATTTTGATAAGAATTTTGATTTGAGCTGGTTTAATAACAAGCTGTTTTCTAAAAAGCTTTCGAAGAAATTGAAATTTATTGAGGATAATAGATTTCAGACCAATGAGGAAATAGGACCAGGATATAATCCTTTTAAAAACGGAAATTATTTTGATCTTAAGTACGATAATAAAAATTCAAAAATTTTATGGATGTGTATGTATTGGAATTTAGTAGAGTATTTTTTTCCTTACAAGTATTTAATGGATCAGAAATGGGATGTGACTTTAGAAAAAACAATTCCGCTTGTTCTTGAATCTAAAAATGAAGATGATTTTTATACAGTAATAAGAAAAATGGCAGTTAAGCTTGATGATAGCCATGTTGAATTTGCGATTTATAAACAGGGTAGGTTTGAAGATGACAAAAGATATTTTCCTGCTAGCTGCAAAATAATTGGTAACAAAATGGTTGTTATGGAAATTTTAGGTGATAGTCTGGCTCAGGCAGATGGCATAAAAATAGGAAGTGTAATTACGAAAGTAAATGATAAAACAATTAAGGAACTTATCACAGAATATAGAGATTTATATTCAGCTTCAAATGAACCAGTACTTTTGGATAAGGTAGTTAGAAAAATTTTATCAGGCTATTCAGATAATGTGAATGTTGAATTTTTTGAAGAAGGAAAATACATAACTAAATCAATGACATGGTTTAATTATCATGATTCTCATAGAAATGAGTTTATGAAGGGAGCAACGAAAAAGAAGGATAAGTTTAAGCTCTTGGATAATAATATTGGTTATGTGAATATGGGAGTTATAAAAGTTAAACATGTTCCGGATATGATAGAAGCATTAAAATCTACCAAAGCAATTGTTTTTGATATGAGAAATTATCCAAACGGAACCTATGAAGAAATCGCTAATTTTTTAAATGCTCACGAAGAAAATTTTGCAATTTATACCTATCCTGATTTTAGTTATCCGGGAAGATTTAAATGGACAGAAGGAACAAATTGTGGGACTGAAAACAAAGATAATTATAAGGGGAAAATTATTGTATTGCTTAATGAAGATTCTATGAGTCAGGCTGAATGGACAGCGATGTGTTTTCAAACTGCAGGAAACACAACAACTATAGGAAGTCAAACTGCTGGTGCTGATGGAAATGTAACAGAACTTGATTTTAAAGAATTTCATACAAGATATTCAGGAGTTGGAGTTTATTATCCTGATAAACGCGAAACACAAAGAATCGGAATCGTTCCCGATATCGAAGTTAAACCTACGATTGAAGGGATTCAGAAGGGGAAAGACGAGGTTTTAGATAGAGCTTTAGTATTTATAGAAACAGGGAAATAGTATTTAGAGAATAAAAAATCCGTTTTTGTCTGTGTCTTCGCTTTAGCGAATCTGTTTCATCTGCGTTCCATTTACCACAATACTTGAGGATTGTAATTGCAGTGATTATTCGTGTTGCAAGACTTCTCCCGTCCCGACGCTTCGGGATCGGGACGCTCAGTCTGACAATATTGCGAATAGAAAAATCCGTTTTTGTCCGCGTTTTCGCTTTTGCGAATCCGTTTCATCCGTGTTCCATTTACCACAATACTTGAGGATTGTAATTGCAGTGATTATTCGTGTTGCGAGACTTCGACTCCGCTCAGTCTGACAAGATTGCTAATAGAAAAATCCGTTTTTGTCCGTGTTTTCGCTTTTGCGAATCCGTTTCATCCGTGTTCCATTTACCACAATACTTGAGGATTATAATTGCAGTGATTATTCGTGTTGCGAGACTTCGACTCCGCTCAGTCTGACAAGATTGCTAATAGAAAAATCCGTTTTTGTTCGTGTCTTCGCTTTAGCGAATCCGTTTTATCCGCGTTCCATTCATCGCAAAATTCGCTTATTGTAATCAAATTGGGAAAGTTTTTAATATTGTCGTAATTTTGGGCTTTTAAAATTATAGAATTGAACCCAACAACAATTATTACCGATACACATACACATTTATATTCAGAAGAATTTGACCAAGATAGAGGTGAGATGATTCAGAGAGCAATTGATGCAGGTGTCTCTCGTTTTTTTATTCCTGCTATCGATGCAGCCTGCACACAATCAATGTATGATTTAGAGCAAAAATACCCAGATAATGTATTCTTAATGATGGGTTTGCATCCCACTTACGTGAAAGATAATTATCTCGATGAGCTAAAACATGTAGAAACGGAATTAGCAAAACGAAAATTCTACGCAGTTGGAGAAATCGGAATTGATTTATACTGGGATAAAACCCATTTAAAAGAACAGCAAATTGCTTTTAGAACTCAGATTCAATGGGCAAAACAATATAAATTGCCAATCGTAATTCATTGTCGTGACGCTTTTGATGAAATTTTTGAAATCCTGGAAGAAGAAAAATCAGATGATTTATTTGGTATTTTTCATTGCTTTACGGGGACTCATGAGCAAGCATTACAGGCGATTTCTTATAATATGAAACTTGGAATCGGCGGAGTGGTGACTTTTAAGAACGGAAAAATTGATCAATTCTTAAATCAAATCGGCTTAAAACATATTGTTCTCGAAACCGATTCGCCATATTTAGCACCAATTCCTTTTCGCGGAAAGCGAAACGAAAGTAGTTATTTACTGAACGTTGTATCAAAATTAGCCGATATATATGACGTTTCTGAAGAAGAAATGGCAGCAATAACTACTCAGAATTCAAAAGACGTTTTTGGGATTTAACTTAGAACGTATGATACTTTAATTTTTTTTTTGTTCATTTGTCCACTTAAAAATAGATATTTATAATGCAGAAATTTGATGCAATTCGACCGTTTTATGATTCAGAAGTAAATGAAGCCCTTCATGGTGTAGCAAATCATCCTATGATGAAAGCCATGATGAACTTTTCATTTCCAGAGTTAGACGACGAAGTTTGGAAGGAACAATTGAAGAGAACTCACTCTATTCGTGATTTTCAATGCAATTTTATTTATCAGACAATTCAAAAAGTTCTCGAAAGAAGTTCAGAAGGATTAACAACTTCAGGATTCGAGAAACTAGAAAAAAACACTTCTTATTTATTTGTTTCTAATCATAGAGACATTCTTTTAGATACCACATTATTAAATGTTTGCTTGTTTGAGCATGGTTTGGTAATGACCGCTTCGGCAATTGGTGATAATTTGGTTAAAAAAGCCTTCTTGAATATTTTGGCTAAATTAAATCGTAATTTCTTGGTTCTACGTGGACTTTCGCCTCGTGAGATGTTACAAAGTTCTAAATTGTTAGCAGAGTATATCGGACATTTATTGTTTCGTGAGAATCGTTCGGTTTGGATTGCACAACGTGAAGGAAGAACCAAAGACGGAAATGACGCTACAAATCCTGGTGTTTTAAAAATGTTAGGAATGGGATCGGATGAAGCGAACCTAATGGATTATTTCAAGAAAATGAAAATAGTTCCAGTTTCGATTTCATACGAATATGATCCAACCGATGCTTTAAAAATGCCACAATTAATGGCAGAAGCGAATAACGAGATTTATATTAAAGAAAAAAATGAAGATTTCATGACCATTTTAAGTGGTATCATGGGAACTAAAAAAAGAATACACATTTCAGTAGGAGATGTTCTGGATAAAGAAATTGACCAGATTGCTGCTGAAAATGACAATTCGAATAAACAAATCCAAGCATTGGCACAAGCTATAGACGATTCTGTATTGAAGAATTATAAATTATGGCCAACCAATTTTATTGCCTACGACATTTTAAACAAAACCGATAAGTTTGCTCATTTGTATAAAGAAAATGAGAAATTACTTTTTGAGCGTCGTTTAGAAATGCGTATTGGTAGTGATAATCCAGTTACAAGACAAGGATTTTTATCTATGTATGCTAATCCTGTAGTTAATAAATTAAAATACCAAGATGTCATCTAAAGCCAAAATACTTTTAATCTATACCGGAGGAACTATCGGTATGAGTAAAGATTTTGAGACTGGAGCGCTCAAAGCCTTCAACTTTAGTAAATTATTACAAAAAATTCCTGAGTTGAAACAATTGGATTGCGAAATCGAAACGGTTTCATTTGATACTCCAATTGATTCATCGAATATGAATCCTGAAGAATGGACAAAAATCGCTGTGATTGTCGAAGATAATTACAATTCTTTTGATGGTTTTGTAGTTCTTCATGGATCAGATACCATGTCATATTCGGCATCGGCATTGAGTTTTATGCTGGAGAATTTATCTAAGCCTGTGATTTTTACCGGGTCGCAATTGCCAATTGGGGATTTGCGAACTGATGCCAAAGAAAATCTTATAACAGCGATTCAGATAGCTTCACTTCAGCAAGACGGAAAACCTGTTATCAATGAAGTTTGTTTGTATTTTGAATACAAATTATACCGTGGTAACAGAACTTCTAAAGTAAATGCAGAACATTTCAAGGCTTTTACAGCTCCAAATTATCCTGAATTGGTAGAATCTGGAGTACATTTAAAATTAAATTCACATTTGTTTTTGCCTATAAAAACGTCTTCGAGATTAATCGTTCACAAAAAATTAGACAATCACGTTGCTATAATAAAAATGTTTCCGGGAATGAGCGAACCAGTTTTGGCGGCAATATTGGCAATTCCAGACCTAAAAGGAATTGTTCTGGAAACGTACGGTTCTGGAAATGCGCCAACTGAAGATTGGTTTCTTAATGCTATTAAAAAAGCTATTCAGTCAGGTTTACACATCATAAACGTAACACAATGTTCAGGCGGAAGTGTGAATATGGGACAATATGAGACAAGTACTGTTCTTAAAGAACTTGGCGTAATCTCCGGAAAAGACATCACAACCGAAGCTGCAATTACAAAACTGATGTATTTATTGGGTCACGGAATCGAAGCCGAAAATTTCAAAACTGTTTTTGAAACTGCTTTACGCGGAGAGATTTCGTTGTAAAATTTTACCCAGTTTTTTGTCATTTCTGTAAATGAACAAGATCATGGATAGACAATTGGAATTTGGAATTTTTTATATTGGTTTTTTTTTAATTTTTATAACGAACAGAGCAAGTTTCTAAATCTTCTTCGCTACTACGGTTTTTATAATACACGTACACTATTACCGAAAGAATGCATATTACACCTTGAATGGCGACTGTATTTCTAGTTCCTATAAAATGTGATAGATACCCAATTATCAAACTTCCCACAGGAATCATTCCTTGGTATGCCATAAGATAATAACTAATACTTCTTGATCGCATATGCGTAGTACTTTGAGTTTGGATGTATATGTTTATCGATGAGGTTTGTGCCATCATTCCCACACCGCTTAAAGCCATGCAAATAAGCGCTACAGTTAAGTTACTTGAATAAGCTAAAATAATAATGCTAAAGCCTAATAATAAACTGGCTGCAATCATTATTTTATTCATGTTTTGGGATGTTTTTAAATTAGCCAGATAAATAGCTGATAAGATAGAACCAATTCCGGCAGCACTTTCAAACCAACTAAAGGTTTGCGCGTTTCCGCTAAAAATATCCTTGGCAAAAACAGGCATAAGCGTATTGAAAGAAATTACAAATAAACTACTGCACATTAACATTAAGAGCATTTTTGCCATTTCGCTTTCTTTTTTAACGTAATCCCAACCTTCTATAAAGTCTTCCAGCATTTTAAGTTTGTCGGTGGCTTTAATGTGAGGTGTGATTTTCATCATTAATAAAGAAATTAATACTGGAATATAACTCAGGAAGTTTCCAATAAAACAGATGTCTTCGCCATAATTGTGCAAAATAATTCCAGCCAAAGCAGGACCAGCAATTCGGGCAAAATTGTTTAGGGTGGAGTTTAAAGCTACTGCATTTGGTAAATCTTCTTTATTGTCGACAATCTCAACCATCATAGTTTGTCTGCAAGTCATGTCGAACGCATTTATGATTCCTTGTAATAAACTCAGCCCTAAGATATAGTTGATGTTGTATATTTTTAAATAAATAAGTAAAGCCAATGCTCCGGCCTGTAGCATTGCCAAAGATTGTAATACAATCATACTACGATGTCTGTCGTAACGTCCAATAATACTTCCGGCGAGAGGAGCAAGGAATAAAGACGGAATCATGCTTAAAAACGTCGTTAATCCTAAAAGGAAAACGGAACCTGTAACACTATAAACCATCCAGCTTACGGCAGTTTTTTGTAGCCATGTACCAATTACGGAGACCGATTGTCCGTAAAAGAATAATTTGAAGTTCTTTGATTTTAACGCTTTAAACATGATTGTGAAACTTTTTTACAAAGTTCGGAATTATGTTTTCATTAGAAAAATTAATAATTTTACTGATAATAATTACTTTTTCTAATCGATATGGAAATTTTTCAACTTGAATATTTTATTAAAACCGCCAAAACACTTCACTTTACAAAAGCTGCCGAATTGTGTTTTGTAACGCAATCTGGATTATCGCAACAAATAAAAAAACTAGAAGAAGAACTCGGAATGCCTTTGTTTGTTAGGATTGGAAAAAAAGTACAGCTTACAGAAGCAGGTTCCGTATTTCTGATTCATGCTAAACAAGTTATAGAAAACGTTGAGAGCGGAAAGCAGGCGATTGATGATTTGAACCAAATGATTGGCGGAGAACTCCGAATTGGGGTTACGTATATTTTTGGGCTTTTGGTTTTACCAATTGTCGATTTGTTTGCTAAAACATATCCGCATTTAAAAATTGTTGTCGAATACGGTACAACAGAGCCTTTGGAACAAAAACTTTTGAATAATGAATTAGATTTGGTTTTGGTTATTTCTTCTAACGAAATAAAACTTCCTTTTCAAAAATTCCCATTGTTTACATCAAAGTTAGTGTTGGCAGTTTCAAAAACGCATTCATTAGCCGTTTTAGACAAAATTCCCTTTAAGGATATAGAAGATCTTCCGCTTATTTTACCCGTAAAAGGATTTAATTCTAGAGAATTTCTTGATGAATTGTTTTTAAAAAATAATATGAAACCTAAAGTTTCTATTGAGTTAAATGCAGTTCAGGCATTATTACGATTGGTGGGCGATGGCTATTGGGCAACAATTGTAACCGAGAAAGCCCTAAAAGGCTGGGACAATATAAAAGCAATTAAGATTACGGGAGTCGTGACTAAACGAGATTCGTTTATGTTAACGATAGAAGGGGCGTACCAAAAAAAGGCAGTAAAATTATTTATAGAAGAATTTAAAAAAAGTATGTAAGGATTACTCGATTTTATTTTATTAACTCGTTTTTTTTCGTGTTATTTGCAAACCTAATTTAGAGAGGTGTCCGAGTGGTTGAAGGAGCTAGCCTGGAAAGCTAGTATATGGGTAACTGTATCGTGGGTTCGAATCCCATCCTCTCTGCGATAAACGCTGATAATCAGTGCTTTGAGGTATTTGCGCCCAATTTTACACCCAGAAATGTAGAATTGGGTTTTTTTATGGGTAAATGTGGGAGTTAATTTCCTAATTAGTGCGATTGTACCTTTCATACTTTTCCTAAAACTTAAATTTTCTACGTTTTTCAGAATGGTAGATTGATAAGTGAACGATTTAGATAGGTTCTAAAAATGCTTACCATTACAAGTTTGTAAGAAAAACTTAGTACATTTGAAAGTGTGTAAAACGAAACAAACCTTCATCTATCGTACCTAATTTGGGTGTATATGCGAAGGTTTGTTTCGTATATATACAAGTTAGCTGCAATCCTAAAAAAAACAGAGAAAAATAAGATATTTAAAATGAAGGAATATTTAAAAAAAACATATAAAAAACTAAAAGAAGATGTATTAGCAAAAGCGATTTACGATATTTTAAAATCAATATTAATTGCTTTAATAACTTATTTTATTTTAGACGAAATCCCAAAAGGAACAACTTTCGGAGGTTTTTTAAACAAAGAACTAACATTTAATATTCTACAAATTTTAATAACAATAACTTTTATTATTATTTCAACAATTTTTATTCAGTTTCTATTAAATAGAAAGAGATTTTCAACAATCAAGAAAGACTTACATACTGATGAATTAACAGGAATCCCAAACCATAGAGCTTTAGGTCAAGATTTAAAAAATACAATAGAATGGGCAAAAGCTAAAAAAATGCCTTTTTCTATTATACTTATGGACATAGACAATTTCAAAAATTTAAACACTGAATTTGGACAATTAGTTGCTGACAATATCCTTGTCAAATTTGGAACATTATTAAAAGCAGACAATAGACTTACTGACACGATATACAGACAACATTTAAAAGGTGATGAATTCATTTTTATAACAAAAGAAACAATTTTAGAAAATGCAGTAAAAGCTGCAAACAGAAAGAGAGAAAATATTGCAAAAACAGGAATTAAAATTCAAAATATATCGCAAGCATTTAATATAACCGTTTGTTGTGGCGTTGTGGAATTTAACTCCGAATTAGACACGGAAGCAATAATTTTAGAAAGAGCATTTGATGCTATGAAAAATGCAAAAAATGAGCCTAATAAAAATGCAACCGCATCTTTGATATAAGATTTAATGAATAATTTAAAACAAAAAAGGGCAGCAGCTAACAGCCGTTACACGAGATTTGGGCATTAGGCTGAATTTAAAAATGGTCTTGTATTTGGAAGATTTAGCAAATCCGAAAAATAGGGCTTAATTTAGTCCAAAACTCACTTTAGTACCAGAACGTTACCTGAAATTTTTGAAAACGAAACTAATATTAAGCATATATAAAATAGTATTCATGGAAAACCTCGCAAAAGGATTTGTTAAATCTACTGTAAACCAAGTTGGAAGAGACGGTGCAGAATTAATCAATAAAACAGAATATATTGGAGTTAAATGGTTTTGGGCGTTTTTATTATCAGGGTTAGTTCCAGTAATCGGTGCTTGTATAGTCATAATTAGGGGGGTTATTAATTTAAATAAAAAACATAAAATTATGTATCAAGCAGGAACGCAAGCAGTTTATAAAAAGGATAGGAGATTTACAACTGGAAAAAAGTTTTTAGGTAATAAAGATGTAAAAACTCCAGTAAAAGTAGAAATAACTCCAGACCGTGAAAAAAATAACAGAATCAAAGCCATTGGATATTTAAGTATTGGTTTTGTTGGACTATTTTTTTACATCTATTTGTATTGGATAAAATAAAACATTAGGTAACAAGGGGTTTTCAAAATGGCGGGTTTAGTGCAAGTTTCAAGTTCTGTTCTTTGGTTGAACTTTTATGCAAAGTTGAAGTTCAACAAAAGAATGAAATCATTTCTCAACACTAATTATAAAACAAAAAAGAGATTTCAAATTTGAAATCTCTTTTTTGTTTTATATAAAGGCTTTACTTCCCTTTTATTAGTTTTTCCAAATATTCATTTTTATCCTTTTCAGCCTGAACTAAACGTTCGTAAAGTTCGACAACTTTGTCTAAAGGATTAAAATTGCAATAATTACCAGTATTAAAAACTCCGTTATCATAAATGTTATTAAAATAATTAATCACATTTTCTTCTGAGAAGTTTTTAATTGCTTCAACTGTTACTCCAAGAGCTTTTGCTACTTCTTTAAGTTTCTCTTCGTCTATGTTTTCGCTGTTTTCTATAGCAGAAATTGCTTGCTGATTTGTTCCCATAGCCTGTGCAAGTGCTTCTTGTTTCATGTCTTTAAGTTCACGAATACGGCTTATTTTACGCCCTATATGATATGGTTTTATTGTTGCGCTCATAAATCAAAGATATTTAAAATTTTTAAAGAAAATAGATTTTAGTAAAAAACAGGCTTGTTTTTGTAAGATACGGTTTTCATTATGTATGCAAAAATACAGTTTTTAAGATGATTAATTAAAACACAATCCATCAATTTTCAAAAGCAGTATCTGATTTTTATAAGAAAATATTTATTATTTTCACATTTTACCAAAATATAGAAATTATGGAAATCAAAAATCAAGTATTAGATGCGATAAAAAAAGCTGAACAGCCTGTAAATGCTGGAAAAGTAGTTGAGTTAACTAAACTAGAACGTAAAGAAGTAGATAAGGCAATGAAAAAATTGAAGGACGAAGGCTTAATAGTTTCTCCTAAACGTTGTTTTTGGGAAGCAAAATAAGTTTGAAAAATAAATTTTAGATTTAATCCAAAAACCCTTGTGAAGTTTTATTCACAAGGGTTTTTGTTTTTTATATATAACTTAGAAGTTTATCCTAACTCAATTTTCTCAAAGTTAGGCGTAAAGGCTAGTAAATCTGTAAACAAGAGTTTGTTATCTCTAGTTTCGTAACTCCAGTTTATGAATTGTAAATAATGGGAACGATCATTATTGCCTAAACTACTTCTGTTGTCCAAAAGGTCTTTACAGTTTTTATTGTCTAACCATTCAAAAATTTCTGTAAACGTTTTACCTTCTTGTCTTATAAACGAAGCCAGTTCTGGAAGAATAGATTTTGTTTCTTCAGAAATATGAATGTTTAATCCATATCTCGATTCAAATTTTGAAATGCTATACTTGTCCAAATCTGTTATGAATTTTGGATTTAGCTTTAATTGTTCTTCAATAGTGGTTTTTTCTTCGGCAGATATTGGTTTCAAGAATGTGCTTGAGCAAAAGTCTGTTCCTACTTGCTTTTTAAATTTTGAATTAAAAAGACGTTTGAGTATTACCAAAGGTTCATCCAGAGTTCCAATTTTATCATTTGTTATAACACCAACAAACGAATGATATTCTTCGAACTCAATCGGAACAAATTTCTCAATCCTGTGTATTCCTTTTGCATAGGATTTAACCCATTGCCCAACCTCAAAATCTTTATGTGCATTCATAATCTGAATTGATATAATTTAAAACTATAATTTAATCTCAAACAAACTAAAAGAACCTTCTTTGTAATGCTCAGGTAATTCGCTAGTCCACTCGATAACGCTAACGCCTTTGAAATCAAAACCACAACTCATGTAGTATTTGTTTATTCTTTCGTTTCCGCTATGTGTGTCTAGTCTTATGTATTCTTTACCATTTTCTTTGGCATATATTTTTACCCATTCTATGATTTTTGTAACATAAGAACGACCTCTAAATTTTGGGTTTGTAGCAATACGATGAAGATATACAGCAGGATCTTGAGCAGCTTCTTTCCAGATAATCAAGTCATTAAAAGTAAGCACAAATGTACAGGCAACTTCCCCTTCATCTTTGATTATAAAATGGCGGTCTTCGGCGATTTCTTTCTCTATTAATGCTTTTTCAAAACCTCTCCAGCTTTTATTATTTACTGTTTTTTGATAAGACGTAGCTTCATTATAAATATCGAAAACGGCATCGATATCTTCATTTGTAGTTTTAAAAAATTCCATTGTAGTGTTTTATTCTGTAGATTAATCAATTTCCCAAAGATAAATCTTTCAATAGTTTTAAACCTGTAAAATTATTAGTTTTTACTTTTTTCGTCGGTGTTTAACCAAACCACATTCTGTTCCGATTTATGTTCTTGACCAATAATATCTCGGTATAATTCTGGTCTTCTAGCTTTTATGTAACGATTTCCACCAGCCTGAGTGCATTTTTCGGGAGTAATTATGGCTGTTGCAAAAGAGTCATCAAAAGAACGGCATTCGGCGATTACATCACCAAACGGGTCAATAATCATGGAACAACCATTTTTTAACTGGTCATCGTCCATACCAATTGGGTTTGAGAAAACTGCATAGATGGCATTATCATACGCTCTTGCCGGTAACCATTTCATTAACCAATCGCGTCCTTTCATTCCGTCAAATTCCAATCGTAGCGAAGTTGGGTCGGCTTCACGGTTCTCCCAAAGTTGAGGTGCTACAAAACCAGCGCCAGGTCGGGTAGAAGGAGTACACATTGTTACGTGTGGCATAAAAATAATATCGGCACCCAAAAGTGTTGTTGCACGTACGTTTTCGATTATGTTATTGTCGTAGCAAATTAAGATTCCGCATTTCCAACCCTTGATTTCAAAGATGCAATAGCTATCTCCGGGTGTTAAGTAAGGATTTATAAACGGATGTAGTTTTCGGTATTTGGCAACCAAACCATTTTTATCTACACAAACATAAGCTTTGAATAAATTATCGTTCTCGTCTTTTTCAAAAAGTCCAGCTAATATTACAATATCATTCTTTTTGGCTATTTCTGTAAGTTTTAAGACGCTTTCTCCGTTTGGGATAACTTCTGCCAGATTCAGCATTTGTTCTTTCGATAAATGCCTTGCAAATGTATATCCGGTTATAGAGCATTCGTGAAAAGCAATTACATCACAACCCTCGCTGGAAGCTTTTTGCGAAAGCTTATCAATTACAGATAAATTATAGTTTTTATCGCCACTTTTATTCTCAAACTGAGCTGAGGCTATTTTTAGATTTTTCATATTATACGCTATTAATTTTAGACAAAAATAGCGTTGCCGAGAATTTACAAATTGTATAAAACCGACATTTTAATCTGTGACGAAAAAATTAACCGCAAAGGGCGCAAGGATTTACGCAAAGGGCGCAAAGTTTTTAACTTGTGTTAATTTGAGTAATTGCTTCGCCTGTTCGCACTTTCAGGCTCGGGTTGTGGTTAATTTTTTTAAATTCATTTAATCCTTTAATCTGTGGCTAAGAAATTAATCGCAAAGTGGTCTATGAATTTTTAGCAGTAACAGTTTCTATAAAGTTATTGGTTAGTTTCCCTGCATTATACAAATATTCTCTGGGAGTCATTCCGGTATGTTTTTTAAATTCTCTTATAAGATGAGATTGGTCTGAGAATCCTGCGTCATAAGAAATCGTGGTGAGATTTGTATCTTCCGATTTATTCTTGAGTAGTTTTAAAAAGCCATGAATCTTTACAATATTGCCAAACTTCTTTGGATTTAATCCAACGCATTCTGTAAATTTTCTTTCGATATGTCTTTCGGTATAACCTGTATAATCAACTAATTGTTTGAGTGAAAACTGCCCTTTGCTTTTAAAAATGTAATCTAATGATGCTGCAGCAATCAATTGGTTAGACATTGGTTTTTTCGCTTCAAGCGTTTTAAAAAAATGATTTAAGAGGCTTAACTTCTCCTGAATAGTCGATTGTTCGGATAATTTTTCCTGAAGTTCAATTCCTTCCAATCCAAAAATATCATCTATGGTGATTATAGTATCACGGAGTTCGCTACTTGTAATTCCTAATAATTGGTTGATTCCGTTTGGTTGGAAAACGACAATTACAATCGACATTTCGCTACCCGAATAAATGTCTTTAAAACCATTTAGTTGCCCATATATAAATGAGCTTGGCAAGTAGTTTTGCGCTTCATAATTGTTGAAACCCGAAATAAGTTTACTTTTTAAAGAGAACACAACGCCAGTATTACCATCAGAAAACAAACGTAGTTTCTGAGTATCATTACCTTTATTTTCTAAAAAAAGATAGTGTTTGATATAAGGTGATAATTCCTTTGGAGGTAAAACTTGCATGGTTTTGTAATTGCAGCACGTTATGAGCCATAGCCTGATGCAAAATTAACTATAATTTCCGAACTATGGTTTTTCGGCTTCTTTTGCTTTTGAATATTGTAGAAAATGTTAGAAGTAAAGTTTATTTGTGTTTTCTGTTTCGGTATCAAAAACAAGTATTCCTTCCTGAGTTTGGTTAAGTTGAGCAAGTAATTCTCCCTTAGTGTTCCAAACAGCAGAATTTCCAACGCATTCAAAATCATCACAAGGGCCGACTGAGTTAGACATTAAAACGGTCATATTGTATTTTTTTGCAACTTCGGGATAATGTACAGCAGCTTTGTTTACACCATTTTGAGATTTAGCAACGCTTGCAATATAGATGTCTGCACCAAGTCTATTAACTTCTTCGGAATGGCTGGATTGTAATGACTCATAACAAATGGCAGGAGCAATTCGGATTCCGTCGATGGTTAAAATAAGTTGATTATTGCCACAGACAAAATAAGGAAGTTCATCTGAATGTAATTGTTGTTTTGAATATATTTGTCTGGATTTATTAGGCTGAAAAACAATCATACTGATTAAAATTCCCTCGTTTGATTTTGTTGGAACGCCAATACCAATAGTTATATTATTTGCATTACTTATTTCCTGAAAAGCATCAAATCTTTTGTCGTCTAGATTTGTTCCTAAATTTTGCACCAACTCAGGTTCATAGCTTGTTATAGACAGTTCGGGAAAGAATATTGCATCGGCTTTATGAGAAATAGCAAAATCTATTAGCGTTTTGTGGTTTTTAATATTTACCGAAATATCACCTTTAACTGGTTTTGTTTGTGCTACGCAAATTTTCATACAGTTTCTGTTTTTTTAAATCACTATAACTTCTCCAAATTAAACTCAGTTGCCAGAATGTCTTTTAGTTTTTCTGGTTCGAAAGTATAACTTTTAGTTTCTCCGTTTTCTATAGATTTGAATGTGTTTCTAAATAGTATTTTCTTGCCCAAAGGATTTTGTAAAACAACAACAAGATTTTGCGTAAAAAAAGAATCCGGATGTGTTGAGTTATAATGATTGGCGGGTTTAAAATCAATCCAGTCTTGATGAGATAAATCAAAGGAATAGAGGTTTTTCCATTCATCACGCAATAAAGTTTGCAATAGGTAATCGCCATTTTCTGCTTTTGCTAAAGCAAATGTTTCTGTACCTTGTTGTGCAGCCGTTGTATCATTTAGTTTTAGAGGTTCTCTTATTCCGTTACCACCAAAGCCTAAATCGACCAGATATTCTTCTCCTTCTAGCGTAACAATAATTGCCATATGCGTTTTAGGATTCTCGCCAGGATTTACCAATGGACGAGCAGCAACAAAACGATACGAAATATCCATTTTTTGGAGCACGAGAGCAAACAAACCATTAAGTTCATAACAATACCCACCACGTTTACGATTAATGAGTTTATCGACAATATCGTTTCCTGTCAGAGAAATAGTTTTTCCCGCCTGAACATCTAAGTCCTCAAAAGGAATACTGAATAACTGACATTGCATTAATTTACTTATGCTTTTGATATTTGATTTAACATCGCCAACAAAAAGAATTCTATCCAAATAATCTTGTAAAACAAAATTGTCTGAATCTATCGGGTTTGATTTTGCGTGTTTTGTCATCTCGTTATAAGTTTTAATTAATCGTATTTTTTAATTAATTCGTCCAGAGAAAATTCTTTTAGGAGCTTGTCTAGATATTTACCTCTGCTACTTGATTCTCGTTGATATGGAGCAAAGGAACTTGCCGTGTTATTAAATTCAGCATTTAGTTCTTCTAGTTTTATCTTTTCTTCAGGAGTTAATAATGGAGATTTATTTTCGATAAAATCGAGAATTCTTTTTACGGCAATCTCTTTTTCGATTATGGCATTTTCGTTATTGTTTATAGTACAAATTCCATAAACACCTTTGCAGTAATAATCCCATTCTTCTTCCAGAGCTTCTTCGGCTTTATTGCTGTCTATTTTTTTATTTTCATCAAAAATATTCCCATAAGCAAACGTTTTATGGTCGTGGTTTTTTAAATGTGATAATAGGTTTTCCTTGAACTTTGTTTTGAATTCGTCAGCATTTGCTTTTTCAGCATTCTGTTCTATAAGTTTCAAAATATTCTTAGGAAAGTATTTTCTAATGATAGTAGTTTTATAGCTATCATTTAAAGAAGAACTTATCGTTATTTCTGAATTTATCGTGTATGAAGGTTCAGGTATGAGTTTAGCATCAATAAGCTGATGTAATTTATCTAGGGAAAGACGCATTGTTCTTGATATCTCTTCGAGTTCAATATAATTTTCTGAAATGTATTTTAAATTTAAATCTTTCATTTCATTTGGTTTTATAGTTTTATGGCGTTTAAAATTATTCCATGAAAGCTGCGGGATATTTCACTTTTCCGCTTACGCCATCTAATCCGTTTTGGGTTAACGAAATAACCATACAGTTTTCTGCAGGAACATCAAATGGCATTTCGATATTGTATTTGTTTGTTAGTTCATATCCAAATCTTGGATAATAGTTTTCGTGTCCCAAAAGGATTATCGATTTGTAGCCTAGCTTTTTTGCTATTGCGTGACTTTCCATAATCAATTTTGCACCAATTCCTTTTCCTTGAAATTCTGGTTTAACCGAAACTGGAGCCAAAGCAAGAGAATCAAATGTTTGATCTTCATTCTCGATTTGTAATTTGGTTAGCAAAATATGACCTACTATTTCATTATCAACTTCGGCAACAAGCGATAATTCTGGGATAAAAGCATCCGAGTTTCTTAGTTTTTCGACTAGAAATTGTTCTTTATGGTCGCTGTATTCTACATCTTTAAATGCCTCCTCTATGATTTCAAAAACCTTTGGGTAGTCATTTTTGTTTTCTTGTCGTATTATAATTTCCATAATTGTTTTATTATTCTATCCAGCATGTTCCTGTAGAATAGGTTTTAGCTTTTCCGCTTATTAAAACTCTATCTCCATTATCGACACAATACAATGTGCCTTCTCGTTCCGATAGTTGTTTGGCATGCATTTCCTTTTTGCCAAGTTGCTCGCTCCAATAAGGTATTAGCGAACAATGTGCTGAGCCAGTAACGGGGTCTTCGAGGATAGATGCTTGTGAGGTGAAAAATCGCGAAACAAAATCGCAATGAGTTCCTTTTGCAGTTACTATAACTCCGCCTGGATCAAGGTTTAATTTATCAAAAGTTTGTCTGTCGATTACGATGTCTTTAATTTCTTGTTCGGTTTCATAAACTAAGACATAATCTCTGGATTTTAAAACCGCTTTAGGCTGAATGTTTAACGAATCTCTTATAATCTCTGGAAGTTCAGCTGGAACAGGTTTTCTAGACGGAAAATTCAAAGTATATACATCTTTATCAACAGTTACAATTAGTTCACCGCTTAAAGTATCAAATACGATGGTGTTTTCGGGATAATTAAGAATCGATTTTAAAGTGTGTGCAGTTGCCAAAGTTGCATGACCGCATAAATCCATTTCAATTTCGGGAGTAAACCAGCGCAAGTGAACTCTTTTATCATTAACAACATAAAAAGCAGTTTCAGGAACGGCATTTTCTTGTGCAATTTTTAAAAGGATTTCATCAGGCAACCAACTTTCTAATGGAACAACACAAGCAGGATTTCCTCCGAAGATTTTATCTGTGAATGCGTCTATTTGATATAAGTTTAATTTCATTACAAACGGGGTTAAAAATTAAAGGCATTGAGTATTTACTCTCCAATAAATATTATTTTGTTACCAAATGGGTCAATAACTTCTACACAGTAGATTTTTTCGTTCCAGAAAGCTTTTTCAATTCCTGGTTTGTTGTATTTATAGTTTTTCTGAATCAGTTTTTGATGATAGTCTTTTAAACCAACAAAACCTTCAATAATTATTTTTGCTCCAGGCGAACAATCTCCGTGATGTTCACTCAAATGAATTTCGATTCCTTCGAGTAAAATGCGAATATACAATGGTGAATTTTCTTCAAAAGTATGTTCGTCAAGAATTTCAAAACCAAGCCAATCAACATAAAATTCGACTGCTTTTTTATAATCAAAAATTCTAAAAATAGGTCTTATAATTGCCATGATTGATTTTGTTTTATGTCTACAACAAATTACTTCCTTCCTTCATTAACAAGAAGTTTTAATGAATTGATATAATCAGTATCAAATTCGATCACTCTTATTTTATTTGGATTAAAACTTAGTTCACCACCAAATTTACCTCTTGTTTCAAGAAAATCTATAACCAGTTCTTCATCATCCAGTTTTATTAACTTACCAAGATAAACAGCTTTCTCCGATTTTTTGGCAATCTGGAAAATTTCATATTTGTTTGTTATAAAGGTAAGAATAGAAGATAAATCTCTTAGCGGAATTATTTCGTCTGAGTTGGTTTTTAAGCCTTTCAGTCTAATCACACTTTCTGTAAATACATTATCGCTATCTCGAGTAATAGATTGTATGTTTTTGTTCTTTAAAATTACATAACCATCAATTATAAAGTCAACAGGATTGTTTTTTAATAAAATCCAATCGTCGGTATAATCGATAAGAAAACCAGTAAATATTTCTTTTCTGTCTTCAAATTCGATTGAAATTAATTGTCTTAGGTGATTGTCCATTTTATTGATTGTTACTTAATTGTTTTAATTGTTTTAAATGTTTTTGTTCTTGAATTTCCCCGTTTCCAAACGACCAGTTCTCACTTCCATTATTCTCCAGTAAAATTATGATAATATCACTTTTTAGAATTTCGGTTGTATTCGAAATTCTAGTTGCAATCTGGGCATATAATTTTGTTTTTTGCTCTTTTGTTCTTCCTTGTCCAGCGGTTATTTGAACATAAATAATGTTTTCAGAATGGGTAATTCCAAGATAACTTTTTGGGAATTTAATTTGATTAGATTCCAGCTCTTCAATTACATGAAAATAATCATCTTGCGGAATATTGAATTCCTGAATTAAAGATTCATGTATCGAGATTGAAATGTTCTCTTTGGTTTCCTGCGATAATTTTTTGGGTAAACTTATTCTAACAAATGGCATACTTATCCTTTTACTTGTTCAATTAATTCGAGTCTTTTTACGATTGTGTTTCTTTTTAATATCGTTCCGGGCGATAATACCGCATTTGCTCCAATCTTGGAATTATCTCCAACTAATGAACCAAATTTTTCGCTTCCCGTTTCGATAATTTCATCATTGTGTAAAACCGAAATCTTCTTTATAACTCTTTCGTTATAATGATTGGCAGCGATAGAACCAGCTTCAAAATTGATATTGCTACCAATGATACTATTCCCGATATAATTAAAATGCGCAATAGCTGTTAACGAGCATATAATACTATTTTTAATCTCGCAACCGGGACCTATTTTCACTGAATTCCCAAGATAAACGCCTTCTCTAAGAATAGGCATGGGCACCTACATAACAATTTTCACCAATAATTGCTGGCGATTTTATTGTAACACCATTTTCGATTGTTGCGGTTTTATGAATAGCAACGTTGTCTTTTATGGTGTAATTATCGTCAAGAGTTAGAATTGTTTTTTGTATAATTTCCTTAAGATTATCGGTAATGTTCCAAGGTTGTAAGTTGATTAGGTTAGAGAAAAGTAAAGAAAAATCGTTTATATAATCATCAATATGTATCATTTCAATCTAATTTATTTTATTTTGATTTCTCCACTTTTATAAAGACCAATTGCTTTCTCAATTATTGCTTTTATGGTATCAATAGGTAAATCTTCGTTTGGGTCAAATAACATTGTTTTCATCCGTGAGCGTTTTTCGAATATTAACTCGGGATTATCAAAGTGTTTTCCCTCGACGATGCCTAGATAGGGTTTGTTATTTGTTTTATGAACCCACAAATAGCAAAACATCTTTCCTTTGTAACAGAAAAAAGGCATACTATATTTTAATGTATGAGTGATTTCAGAATCTTGCGAAAGAATAATTTGTCGTAATGCAAGCAAACAACCTTTATTAGGTTCTTCTTGTTTTAGGTAGAAATTATCAAGTTCTAAACTCATCTTTTCATTTATTAATAATGTAAATAGTCTATCTACCTCTTTGCGAAAGGAACGCGATCCCGAAGCGTCGGGACGGATTTACAAAAGTAAAAACGCGGATTAAAACGGATTTTAAAAAATAATAGATAGAAAATCCGTTTAATCTGTGTTTTCGCCTTAGCGAATCTGTTTAATCTGCGTTCCTCTATAGACGATTTAAGGTCAGCTTCATCATTATATCCGTTTGAGGGTCATTTCCTAATTTAAATATGTGTTTGTCAAATTCGACAAAGCCATTTTTTTTATAAAAAGCTAATGCTCTATGATTTTCTTCCCAAACGCCAAGCCATACATAACCTACGTTTTTTTCTTTGGCAATTTGTAACGCTTTGTCATATAAAAGTTGCCCGACCTTTTTACCTAAGAATTCTTTTGAAACATAAATACGTTCTATTTCTAAGGCATTATTATCTCCTAATTCAGTTTGTGCTTTTCCAGAATTCACCTTTAAATATCCAATAACTTCATTATTCAATACTGCAAAGAAGAATTTGGAATCTGGATTTTCAATTTCTTTTTTAAGTTTATCAAAGGCAAAACTACTGGACAAATAATTGTTCATGTTTTCCTCAGTATTAGGCAATGAAAAAGTTTCTAAAAAAGTTTGCCTTCCGATATTTTGCAGTTTTTCAATATCTGCGATTGTTACTTTTTCGAGTATAATAGATTCCATGGATTGGTAATAAATAAGTTTCTACTAAATTAATTCCTTTTAGAATCAGGTCAAAATAAATAATTGTTAATGTTTATTTAATCGAATTATTGGAGTTGGAAGTAATTTGTACGAGTAATTCCACATACCATTTCAGTTCTTCCTGTATCTGTCTCTTCACCTGTATAACTAATGGATAATAGTCCGGAATCGTCATCTATGGTATAATCCCATATTTCCTTGTTTGAGTATACTACTTCTGTATACATTAAATCGATTCCTGCTTTGTCTAGAAATCTTAGTTTTTCAGTTTTGATTAGAGTCCATTCTTTTGAATTTTTATATAATTCAAGAAATTTAATTTCTTCTGAATCTATAGTCATCATTTTAGCAACTAAGTTATCTTCTCTTATTATCCAATTAGATTCGGAATCTGCCATCTTCCAATTACCAATGAGTTTATCTGTTAGCCTTTTTCTTACGATGGGTCTTAATGAGTCTACTTTTTCTAGTGCGCATTGACCTAATTCAGTTCTAGGATGAATATCATTTGCAAACTGGTAGAGTCTAATTGCTTTCTGAATTTCATTCGCTTTTAAATATTCAGTTGCTTTATTATAGATAGTATCTTGGTTTTGTCCCCAAATAGAAACGGAAACAAATAAACAGATAATTAGTATAACCTTTGACATGATTCTCTATTGTTTAGAAGATATACAGCTATGATTAAATTTGATTATAGTTGCAATTCTATTTTTTATTCTGCCAATTGCTTTTTCATTTCAATATTAAAACTGAATTGTTCTTCAACTGGAATTTCTTTACGGCTATTCTTGTTTATGTCTTTGCCTTCTTTACTCCAAAGAAATGGGACGAAATTAAAAACCTTATTCCCATCTAATTTAGAAACTTCAGTTTTCCAGTTTTCCCACCTTTGATTTCTATAAAATTCATCCAAATCATTATTAAAGCAAAAGGATAAAAACTCACTGTATGTTATTTCTAGTGGTTCGTATTCCAGAGTGTCTGGAGCGAAATAATATATATTCCCTAAATCACTTCCTAGATCACCTCCATTCAAAATAAAAAAGCCACCAATAGCATCATCTGCAACTAATAATAATCTCGGATTTTCTCCAAACTCTTCTGTGAATTTTCCAATATTCCAATCGGGTAACGAACGATTTAGTTTCTCATTTCCTGAGCCAAGGATTCTAATCCAGCCATTATCAACTAATATTCCACCAGTGCTGAAGATAATAGCGCCCATTGGGGAACGTGTAGAAACCTGTGTTTTATACAACGCTTCTTCTGCTTTTGCATTATCAACGGCTAGGATTTCTATCTTGTTTTTGGCATCATTAATCCATTCCGTTACAATTGGCCAACCTGGATCTTCTTTATTTATTAATTCTTCAACGTTTCTCATTTTACTACTCTTAATACCAATGATTATTAGATAAATTCGGTTCGGCGTAATCTATAATACCATCGTTTTGTAACTCATTTAGTTTCTCTCGGATTGGCTCATATTTTACGGTTGATAAAACTTCCATTACAAAATATCCTTCATTGAACTTTTCAGATTCGCATCCCAAATGGTTAAATATCATACGGATGTCGTCTGTAGAAATAGTTTTATCCAATACAACAACCTGAATAGTCGAATTTCCTGAATGTTCTATTGTTTGTCTATAGGTTAATTTTTGCTCATTCTCATCAAACTCTGCAAGTACTACATCTTCGCAAGAAACAGGTGCGTAAAACGGAATGTTATCTAGCTTATATAATCCTTTTTCGGCATTGATTACTGTTGCCCATATAGTTTCTACAGCTGATTCGTTAAGGATTTCACTGAAAAATCTAAAAAGTATTTTGACATATTTGTCTTGTTCTTCTGCCATTTTATTTAAATGCTATTGTTTTTATTATAATTTATCTCCCCATTCGCTTGGGTCAAAAGGTTCAAATTCTCTTTCGGTAAATGCTTCGGTCAAAATTCCTGAAGAGCACAGCCATGTTATAGTTTCTTCGAGCGTTTTTCCTGCTTTGTATATCATTTCGCTATTTCTTGGCAAAATGTAATATTCACTTTTATACAGAATAATTTCATCTCCATCAAATGTATCTCCAATTCTTACGGTCCCGAAGTCTCGGGATAAAACTTCCTCTTTCGTCAGGACATCTTTTCCTTCATCCCAAAACCAATATTCGGTAATTCGACTTTTCCAATCAGCGATAGTCATGACAATTGTTTCGGGAAGATATATCCTTACATACGTTCCGCCAAGGATTCCGCTTCCGTACGTTAGAACATATTCTTTATAATCATCATCAAAACTGACGTTTAGTGTTTGTTCGCAAGCTTCAATATCTTCTTCTTCGGCAAGAAACAAGTCGGTTTTGTTTGTGTTATAGTTTGGGATTATTTTATAATTCTCGAAGTTCATGTGTTTATTATTTATTATAGCTAAGATATGGCTTTTTTATTGTTGAGAATAATGTTTTCTAATAGAAAAAGCCGCAGTCACAAATCGTGATTACGGCTTTTGTTAAGATATAATTTTAGGTTTTAAACCAGTTTTGCAGCTACAAGATATTCAGCAATCTGGATTGTATTAGTCGCAGCACCTTTTCTTAGGTTATCGGCAACAATCCACATATTTAAAGTATTTGGCTGGCTTTCGTCACGACGAATACGACCTACAAAAACATCATTTTTACCTTCGGCATAAAGTGGCATTGGGTATGTAAATGTGTCTAGGTTATCCTGAACTACAACACCATCAGTATGATGTAAAATTTCACGTACTTCATTTACATCAAAATCATTTGTAAACTCAACGTTTACCGCTTCGCTATGACCACCAACAACAGGAACACGAACCGCAGTTGCTGTTACAGCGATAGTGTTATCACCTAGAATTTTTTGTGTTTCACGAACCAATTTCATTTCTTCTTTGGTGTATCCGTTTTCTTCAAAGCTATCACAATGTGGAATTGCATTTCTGTGAATAGGGTATTTATAAACCATTTCGCCTTTTACACCAGCGTATTCATTCTCTAATTGTTTCACAGCTTTTACTCCAGTTCCTGTGATAGATTGGTAAGTAGAAACAACGATTCTTTTAATGTCGTATTTTTTGTGCAAAGGAGCCAATGTTAAGACCATTTGTATAGTCGAACAGTTTGGGTTTGCTATAATTTTATCTTCTTTAGTTAAAGTAGAAGCATTGATTTCTGGAACAATCAATTTTTTTGTTGGATCCATTCTCCATGCCGATGAGTTATCGATAACTGTAGTTCCTGCTGCTGCAAATTTTGGAGCCCACTCTAATGAAGTTTCACCTCCTGCAGAGAAAATAGCAATATCAGCTTTCAAATCTACTGCGGTTTGCAATCCAACAACCGTATAATTAGTTCCTTTATATTCGATTTGCTTTCCAACTGATTTCTCAGATGCAACCAAAATTAATTCTGTAACAGGGAAATTTCTTTCTGCCAACACTTTTAGCATTACTTCGCCAACCATACCGGTAGCGCCTACAATCGCTATTCTCATTTTTATATTTTTTATTGTGAATGTTTGTTATTTGAAGTGCAAAAATAGGTATAATGAAGTTGAAAACAAGCGGGTTCACAAAAAATAACAAAATGTTACATTTGCAACAAAAAAGAAAAACCGTTCAGATTTTGAACGGTTTAGTTAGACAATAGTGTAGCGGATTATTTTTTTAATAAATCTCTAATTTGTGTAAGTAATTCTTCTTGAGTTGGTCCAGCTGGTGCAGCAGGAGCAACATCTTTTTTCTTTGCTTTTTCTGCAGCTCTTAAAACTATAAAAACAAAAAATGATATAATTACAAAATTAATTATTGCTTGAACCAGATTTCCGTAAGTAATTACAGCAGCACCAGCGGTTTTAGCAGCAGCTAAAGTTGTATATGAATTTCCATCCAGAGTAATAAATTTTTGAGTAAAATCTATCCCACCAGTAAGTAGACCAACAATTGGCATAATAATATCATCTACAGCAGAACCAACAATTTTTCCAAATGCACCACCAATAACTACAGCAGTAGCTAAACTCAGTACATCACCTTTCAATAAAGAAGCTTTAAAATCTGCAAAAAATCCCATACTCGTTCTTTTTTATTTGTTATTAATTTAAGTATTCAAAGATAATAATAATTCTATAAAATAAATAGTACTAATTTACTGACGGAAAAACACACGTTTAACTCGTTGCGAAATACTGGTTAGGATTTCATACGGAATCGTGCGTAATTCTTGTGCCATTTCTATAACAGTTGGGCTTTCGCCAAAGATAATTACATCATCACCTTCCTTACAGTCAATAGCACTTACATCGACCATAAGCATATCCATGCAAATGTTTCCTACTATTCGAGCCTTTTGATTTTTGATAGTTACAAAACCTACTCCGTTACCCCAAAGTCTGGCAATACCATCAGCATAGCCAATTGGTATTGTCGCGATTCGGGTTTCTTTTTCGGCCATAAAACGACGTCCGTAACCTACGCTGTCATCAGCAGGAATAGTTCTTACTTGCGAAATTATTGATTTTAATGTGCTTACGTTTTCCAGGTATTTTTGTTCTGCAGGATCATTAGAAACTCCATATAAACCAATCCCTAAACGCACCATATTGTATTGTGCTTGCGGAAAATTACTAATTCCGGAAGTATTTAGGATATGACGAATTGGGTTAATGTCTAATTCCTTTACTAATTTAGAAGATAGTTTTTCGAATAAATCAATTTGAGAAAGAACAAAATCAAAATGTTTTTGTTCATCACTTGTTGCCAAATGCGATAAAACACTTTTTACCTCAACGTTTGTATTTCCTTTTAGAGTAGCGATTAATTCATCGAGGGTATTGTCTTCAAAACCCAATCGATGCATGCCGGTATCTAGTTTTATATGAATCGGAAAATGGTGTAGTTTCTTCTCCTTTGCAATTTTCAAAAAAGCATTCAACCCTTTTAAACTATAAATTTCAGGTTCTAATTGATGCTGAATAATAGCCGAAAAAGAGGTTGTTTCGGGATTAAGCACCATAATTGGTAGTTTGATACCGCCGTTTTTAAGCGAGATTCCTTCATCGGCGAAAGCCACACCCAAATAATCTACCTTATGATGTTCAAGTAATTTGGCTATTTCTAGTCCGCCATTACCATAACTATATGCTTTTACCATCACCATCATTTTGGTGTTTGGATTTATTTTAGATTTAAAGAAATTAAGATTATGACCAATAGCGTTGAGATTAATCTCAAGAATCGTTTCATGAGTTTTCTCTTCGAGTAATGCGACAATTTCTTCAAACTGAAACGAACGTGCTCCTTTTATAAGAATGGTTTCATTCTCAAAATCCAATGATTCATAATGTGCAATAAATTCGGCTGTATTAGGGAATATAATACAATTGGTAAATTTATCTTTATAAGCCGAAATGGTCGAGCCAATACCAATAACACGACTTATTTTATTAGACTCAATAAGTTGAGCCACTTTCGAATATAATTCATCATTAGTAAATCCGCTCTGAAGAATATCCGACAAAATCACGGTTTTCTTTTTGAATTTATTTTGACTTTCTAAAAAGTCTAATGCAATTTTTAACGATTGAAAATCCGAACTATAACTATCATCGATTATGCTACAGTTGTTGATTCCGTTTTTTACTTCCAAACGCATTTCTACGGGATACAATAAATGCATGCGATTCTGGATTGTAGCCGAATCGTATTTTAAATACAACAAAACCATTAGGCAAGAAATGGCATTTTCTATCGAAGCATCATCCTGAAACGGAATGGTAAATTCGTTTAATTCATCCTTGTATTCATATCGAATTCGTGTATTCTCGTCATGAGTTTCTTTTGTAGAAACTAAAACATCGGCATTTTTATCGGTAAAACTCCAAGAAAATAACTTCCTGGAATCCAGTAAATATTCGGCAGCAAATTGAGTTAAACAAGAATGAACAACCTCAGTTTTCTGATAAATAATTACAGGAGTTTCTTTAAACAAAAGGAGTTTCTCATCTATCTTTTGTACAAGATTTAAGAAACCTTCATCATGTGCCGAACCTATATTGGTAAGAAGTCCGATAGTAGGTTTGATGATTTTTTCTAGTTTGTCCATTTCAGAAACCGTTGAAATCCCTGCTTCAAAAATCCCCAGATTGTGTTTCTCATTTATTGCAATAACCGAAAGCGGAACGCCAACTTGTGAGTTGTAACTTTTAGGACTTCTTATAATATTGTGGTCAGGACTTAGCAAGAAATTAAGCCATTCCTTTACTATCGTTTTACCGTTACTTCCGGTCAATCCGATAATAGGGAAATGGAAAAGGCTACGATAATAACCTGCAACTGCCTGCAAAGCCGACAATGAATTTTCGACAACTATATAATTGGCTCTTTGTGTATAGTTTTCGGGAATTTGTGTTACTACAAAATTATGAACGCCTTTCTCTATTAAGTCAGGAATGTAATCGTGAGCATTATTGTTAGGTCCGCTTAAAGCGAAAAATAAAGTTTTAGGTCCGTTTTGTAAAGAGCGACTATCGATAGAAATATGGTCGATATTGATATCTGAATTTCCTCCAATCCATTTGGCATGAAGTATTTGAATTAGACTTTTAAGATTTACAGGCATTATATTGTGAGGTATTTTATGTTGGATGTTTATTGTGATGAGTTAGAAAAACATATTGTTGTTTGAAACATTAAAGGTAAAAAAGAGTTTTTAATATTTTCTTAAAAATAAATTTATTCAGGTTATAAAGTTTGTCTATAATGGAACGCGGATTAAACGGATTTACAAAGTAAAGACGCCGATAAAAACGGATTTTTTAAAACAATTGAAAAAAATCTGTTTTAATCCGTGTTTTCGCCTTAGCGAATCCGCGTCATCCGCGTTCCCTTTTTAGTTGCTGTTAAAATTTTGAGCATTTTATACAAAGTCATATATTTTTTTATATTTGTTCAAGACAATAAATCCAAGCCGTTGAAAAAGATTCTTCCGATATTTTCTTATGTATTTCATCCATTATTTATTTCGATATATGCGAGTATGTTTTACCTTTTCTTTAAAGGAGATATATTTGTAAATGAGGAGAAAATCTTTATTCTTTTTCAGATATTAATTATCACGGTTTTTGTTCCTATGTTGTTTTTCTTGTTGCTTCGTTCTACAGGAAATGTCGATTCGATTATGATTAATGAAACCTCACAACGTAAGATTCCGTTGGTGCTTCATTGTTTTTTAATCATTTTGTTAGTAAAACGCAGTGTAGTAATTATGCGTTATCCAGAGTTGCATTTCTTTTTTTTAGGCGCATTATTTAGTACAATAATTGCGTTGATTTTATCTTTTTGCAAAATAAAAGCCAGTTTGCACATGATAGCCATTAGCGGATTAACCGTTTTTGCAATTGGTTTGTACCGACACCTTCAAGTGCCAAATATGATGTATTGGGTTGCTTTCTTTATTTTAATGAATGGTTTTGTGGCATCATCACGACTGGAAATGAATGCGCATACCAATAAAGAACTTGTTATAGGATTACTTATTGGGATAATTCCACAATTGATGTTTGCGTTTTTCTGGTTATAGAATATAGAAAATTACACCAATATTCATTGTTCGCATATCGATATCTTCCGTAGGCGTTTTTGCCGATTTAAATAAAGAGTTTAAACCATAATAAGCATATATATTCCAAGTATTAAAACCAGATGAAATATAAACTCCGTATTGTATTTTTTCGAAATCTTTATTGTTTTTAATGACCACTTTTTGCTCAGAGTCTTTGTAAACAGAGCGATCGAATAAAAGATAACTAAATTTTACACCACCGTAAATTCTCCAAAATTTATAACTCTCAAAAGTAGAAGTTCGCCATCTAAACTCAATCGGTAAATCAATTAAATACTGAGTGAATTTGTTTGTATTAACATCCGAATAGTTAACAACATTATAAACAGGAGCGTCGTTTGTACCAGTTATGGCAAGATTTTGAAAGTAATTTTTATAGCTAAATCCTAAACCTGTGGCGATAGATACGTTACGATTTTTATTAATAGGCATATCTCTTAAAAAACCAAAATTAAGTCCTGCCGAAAATTTCTTTTGCGATAATCCTTCTGGAGCATTTGCTAATGCATTATAGGTAATTGCAAAATAAAACTGATCTTCTCGATACAGAGAATCAATTTTAACTTTTGGAGTTTCTGTAGCAGGAGCTTTCTCTTCCTGAGAAAAGACATTCAGAAACGATACTAAAAATAAACAACTAAAAAATAATCGCATTTTGGATTTTGGTTTTAATGATTGTTCCAAGAGTATAGGTAGTTTTTGCATTTTGATATTCACTTTACAAATATAAGATATTGAGTGTATCGGTTGTGGTTTGATTGTGGTTAATTTTAGCCATAGATTTTAGGGATTAAATGGATTTAAAAAAGTTAGTCACGAATTCACAAATTCTTGTTTCACGCAGATCTAAAAAGATTTGAGCAGATCTGCACAGATTTTTCACTAATTAAATCGGCTTAGATTTGCCTAAATCTGTAAAATCTGCGTGAAACAATGAAAATAAGCTACGACCCGAGCCTGAAAGTGCGAACAGGCGAAGCAATTTCATCTCGAAATTTCGGAACTGCGACCTTTGCGGTTAAATAATTCTTCTCATGTAGATTTCATTTCGCTTATATGTTTTTTATACCTTTGCAGGGCATGAAAAGAAAACAACTCATAATAAGTATTTCTTTGACGATGACGGTATTGTTCTCAATGCTGTTTCAGTCATTCCATAGTTATGAGCATATTGTACAAGAGTTTTCAAAAAAACAATGTCATCACGAGTATAACGTAACAAATACCGAAATAACGCATCAGCATCATAATTTCGATTATTGCTATGTATGTCATTTTGCGATAAGCAGTTATATTACACCTGAAAAATTTACTTTTCAGTTGCCTGTTTTTCATGATGAAATCCCTTATTCCTTTACCTTTTCGGAAACAGCAATTTCATTTTCCGGAAGTCTGTACTCGCTCCGAGGTCCGCCCATAGTTTAGATTTTTAGTATCCGAATAGTTTCGGAATACAACGTTTTACCCTGTTTTGGTTTTCTTTAAAATCAAAAACAATCTTTATTTATACAATTCAAAATAGTAAAAATGGTTTACTAATTCTGATAGTTATCGGAGTTATTGAGCGTATTAATACATTGTTTTTTGGATTGTTTTTAAAGGAAGAAATAATCTAACTATAGCATCATTTTCAATGAAAAAAATAATAATTGCCCTAATTTTAGGGTTTTCGGGCTTGATTAATGCCCAAAATACAGTTTCTGGAACCGTAACCGATTTACAAAATCAACCAGTTCCAGGAGTTTCGGTTTATGCTCCCGAATTACATAAAGGAACTACAACTGACGAAAACGGAAAATATACTTTGAATAATCTTCCGAATGGAGGATTACGTATTGCATTTACGTTTGTAGGTTTTACAACTCAAAATAAAAATATCGAAAAACTATTAAAAGAGAATACACTCGATATTTTGCTTTCGCAAGCAGCTTTTGAAATGGATGAGGTAATTGTATCAACCGCTTTTAGCAAATTGCAATCGCAAAATGTAATGAAAGTGGAACATGAAACGATTAAAACATTGCAACAAAAAGGAACTTCGACATTAATAGAAGGATTGGCGACGATTCCTGGAGTTTCTCAAATTTCTACAGGAACTTCTATAGGGAAACCAGTAATACGAGGATTAAGCGGAAACCGTGTTTTGGTATATTCGCAAGGAGTACGATTAGAAAACCAACAATTTGGTGATGAGCATGGTTTAGGATTAAATGATGCAGGAGTAGAAAGTGTTGAGGTTATAAAAGGACCAGCATCTTTATTATATGGTTCAGATGCTTTAGGAGGAGTTTTATATTTTAATCCAGAAAAATTTGCCGATGCAGGAGATTTTAAGGCTAATTTCAGTCAGAAATATTTCACCAATACACAAGGAAGTAATTCTTCTATCGGATTAAAAACATCTACAGAAAATTGGAAATTCTTGGTTCGCGGAAGTTTCAATTCACATTCTGATTACCAAGCAGGAGATAGTGACCGTGTAACAAATACCCGTTATAACGAAACCGATTTTAAAACCGGAATCGGATATAGTAATTCTAGTTTCTCAAGTGTTTTGCGTTACAATTATAACAAGCTGGATTTAGGTATGCCAGAAGGAGGATTTGGAGAACAAACAACAAGCAAAAATACAGAGTTTCCTAGACAAGGAGTATTTAATCATTTGTTGAGTTTAAACAATGTTTTCTTTTTTCAGAATTCAAAACTAGATGTTGATTTAGGTTATATCACAAATGACCGAAGTGAGTTTGAGGATAGTAATGAAGCTTCATTACACATGAAACTGAAAACATTTAATTATAATGCCAAATATCATTTGCCTAAAATGAGTAAAATCGAAACTATTGTTGGAGTTCAGGGAATGCGCCAAACCAATGCAAATTCTGGAGAAGAATATTTAATTCCAGATGCAACAACAAATGATTTTGGTGTTTTTGGAACGGCAAATTATGAGTGGAAAAGCAATGTATTGCAAGCAGGTTTGCGTTTTGATAATCGTAATGTAACTTCAATCGCGCACGGAGTTGAGGGAGAAGAAGGATATTTCCAGGCATTAGACAGATCGTTTGATAGTTTTAACGCATCGTTGGGTTATAAAACTAATCTTGCCGATAACTTGACTATGCGTTTAAATGTTGCTTCGGGATTTAGAGCGCCAAACTTGGCAGAACTAACATCAAACGGAGTTCATGAAGGAACAAACCGTTACGAAATAGGAAATAGTGCTTTAAAAACAGAACAAAACGTTCAAACCGATTTAAACTTAGAATATAAAAACAGTCATTTTGAGTTCTTTGTAAATGGGTTTTATAATCACGTAAACAACTACATTTATACTTCACCTACAGGAGATGTTTTAGACGAGAATGATGTGTTTGCTTATGTTCAGGATAACGCCAAATTATATGGTGGAGAAATCGGATTACACTTTCATCCACATCCTTTAGACTGGTTGCATTTTGAAACTAGTTTTGAAACCGTAACAGGTAAAAAACAAAATGGAGATTACTTGCCATTAATTCCTGCTAACAACTGGAACAATACGATAAGAACAGAGTTTAAAATTAATAACTGGTTCCAAGACGGATTTGCTACTTTAAATGTAAGTTCAACTTTTAATCAGGATAATGTAAGTGGTTTCGAAACAGCTTCAAAAGGATATTCGCTACTTAACTTAGGATTTGGAGGAACAGTAAAGTTGGGTAAAACGGCTTTTGATGTAAATATAAACGGAAACAACCTATTCGATAAAAAGTACATCGCGCATTTATCCCGATTAAAAACTGATGGAATTCCTAACATAGGACGCAACGTAGTTTTAGGAGTAAACTTTAATTTGTAAGAGAATAAGTTTTAAAAATATCTCTAAAAGCGCCAACGATGTAGTTGGCGCTTTTTATAACAATACCAATGAAAAAATAACTATTTTTGTTTTAAACAGTAATATTATAACAATGAAAAAAATTAGTATTCTAATGGCTATAACCGCTACAACTGTTGCGTTTGGACAAAGTCAAAAATCAAATGCAATAAAGTATCCTGATACTAAAAAAGGAGAAACAGTTGACACCTATTTTGACACTAAAGTAAACGATCCATATCGTTGGCTTGAAGATGATAAATCTGCTGAAACTGCTGCTTGGGTAAAAGCAGAAAACAAAGTTACGTATGCCTATTTAGACCAAATTCCTTTTCGTGATGAGTTGAAAAAACGCATGGAGAAATTATGGAACTATGAAAAAATTGGAGCTCCTTTTGTAAAAGGAAAATCAACATATTATTCTAAAAACAACGGATTGCAAAATCAATCTGTAATTTATAAAAAAGGAGTAAACGGAAAAGATGAAGTTTTTCTTGACCCAAATACATTTTCAAAAGACGGAACAACATCTTTAGGAGGATTAGATTTTAGTAAAGACGGTTCTCTTGCTGCTTATTCTATTTCTGAAGGAGGAAGCGATTGGAGAAAAGTAATTATCATAGATGCTCAAACTCGCAAAGTATTAGAAGATACATTGGTAGATGTAAAATTTAGCGGAATTTCCTGGAAAGGAAAAGAAGGATTTTATTATTCTAGTTATGAGAAACCAAAAGGAAGCGAATTATCTGCTAAAACAGATCAGCATAAATTGTATTTCCATAAGTTAGGAACTCCACAAAAAGACGATAAAGTTGTTTTTGGAGTTGATCAAAAAAGAAGATATGTTGGAGGTTCAGTAACCGATGATATGAAATATTTGGTGATTACAGCAGCAAACTCAACTTACGGAAATGAGTTATATATTAAAGATTTATCTAAAGAAAATAGTCCAATTATAACTATCGTAGATAACTTTAATAGCGATAATAATGTTATCGAAAACGAAGGAACTAAATTATTTATTGAAACTGATTTAAATGCGCCAAACAAACGTATTGTAACAGTTGATGTAAGTAATCCGAAACCAGAAAACTGGAAAAATTTCATCGCTGAAACAGAGAATGTACTTTCGCCATCAACAGGAGGAGGATATTTCTTTGCAAATTACATGAAAGATGCCGTTTCTGCAGTAAAACAATATGATTATACAGGAAAATTAGTTCGCGAAATAAAACTTCCAGCGTTAGGAACAGCAGGTGGATTTAGCGGAGAAAAAGCAGATAAAGTAGTGTATTACTCATTTACAAATTACACAACTCCAGGAACTATTTACTCATTTGATGTTAAATCTGGAAAATCAGAAATTTATCAGCAACCTAAAGTTGATTTCAAAAGTGCCGATTACGAATCAAAACAAGTATTCTATACTTCAAAAGATGGAACAAAAGTACCGATGATGATCACTTATAAAAAAGGATTAAAATTAGACGGTAAAAACCCAACTATTTTATATGGTTACGGAGGATTTAATGCAAGCTTAACACCATCATTTAGTATTGCAAATGCAGTTTGGATGGAAAATGGTGGAGTATTTGCAGTTCCAAATCTTCGTGGAGGAGGAGAGTACGGTAAAAAATGGCATGATGCAGGAACAAAAATGCAAAAACAAAATGTATTTGATGATTTCATTGCAGCAGCCGAATATCTTATTGCTCAAAAATACACATCTTCAGATTTCTTAGCAATTCGCGGAGGATCAAATGGAGGATTATTAGTTGGAGCAACAATGACACAACGTCCAGAATTAATGAAAGTAGCTTTGCCAGCAGTAGGAGTTATGGATATGTTGCGTTACCATACATTTACAGCAGGAGCAGGTTGGGCATATGATTACGGAACAGCTCAGGATAGCAAAGAAATGTTTGAATACATCAAAGGATATTCACCAGCTCATAATGTAAAAAATGGAGTTCATTACCCAGCAACTATGGTAACTACAGGAGATCATGATGATAGAGTAGTACCAGCACATAGTTTTAAATTTGCAGCCGAATTACAAGAAAAACAAACAGGAGACAATCCAGTTTTAATTCGTATCGATGTAAAAGCAGGACATGGAGCAGGAAAATCTGTAGCAGCTACAATTCAGGAAAATGTCGATATTCAGGCATTTACATTGTACAATATGGGTTTTAAAGCATTGCCAAAAAAGTAATACTTAAGAATTAAAATATTTAAAACAGGCTTTTCTAACTTAGAGAAGCCTGTTTTTTTATGGGATTAAATTTAATTATAAAGGTTTTTTAACCGCAAAGTTCGCAAGGATTTACGCAAAGAGCGCAAAGTTTTCCCCAAATATTGTCTTTCTGACGTAGGAAGACACGAGCGATAGCGAACTGGCGAAGCAATCTCCGTGAGAAACTCCATAATCTTTGTCGAGCTACTTGATGAGACCCTTCCTTCGTCAGGGTGACAATATTGAGGTTTGTTTGTGTTTTGAGTTTAAATACTACAGGTGTAGTTTTTACCCTCAATAAAACTTTAGAGAAAAATCTGTGTGCATCTGCTCAAATCTTTTTAGATCTGCGTGAAAAAATAATTAGAGAAATTCAGGGCTTATTTTTATTGTTTCACGCAGATTCAGCAGATTTAGACAAATCTAAGCCGATTTAATAAGAGAAAAATCTGTGCGAATCTGCTCAAATCTTTTTAGATCTGCGTGAAAAAATAATTAGAGAAATTCGTGGCTTATTTTTATTGTTTCACGCAGATTCAGCAAATTTAGGCAAATCTAAGTCGATTTAATTAGTGAAAAAATCTGTGTGCATCTGCTCAAATCTTTTTAAATCTGCGTGAAAAAATACTTTACGAATTCGTAGCTTATTTTTATTGTTTCACGCAGATTCAGCAGATTTAGACAAATCTAAGCCGATTTAATAAGAGAAAAATCTGTGGGCATCTGCTCAAATCTTTTTAGATCTGCGTGAAAAAATGCTTTACGAATTCGTGGCCAACTTTTTTAAGCAATTCTTTTCTCTTAAATTTGGAACAACTAAAAAACATAAAAATGAAAATTGTTAGATGGGGGATTATAGGCTGCGGTAATGTAACCGAAGTTAAAAGTGGACCAGCATTTCAGAAAACAAAAAACTCAGCATTAGTTGCCGTAATGCGTAGAGATGCAGCCTTGGCGGAAGATTATGCCAAACGCCATAATGTACCAAAATGGTATTCTAATGCGATAGATTTAATAAATGACCCCGATGTCGATGCCGTATATATTGCAACGCCACCATCTTCACATAAAGAATATGCGGTATTGTGCGCCAAAGCAGGAAAAGCAGTTTATGTCGAAAAACCAATGGCGCTAAACTTCGAAGAATGCAACGAAATGATAAGTGCTTGCAAAGAAAACAATGTGCCATTATTTGTGGCTTATTATAGAAGATGTTTGCCACGTTTCCTAAAAATAAAAGAACTAATCGATAACGGAATTATCGGAACACCAAGACACGTAAATTGTGTTTTGTATCATTCCTTTGAAAAAAGATACGACGACGAAATCAACTTACCATGGACCGTTTTACCACATCTTTCAGGTGGCGGAATATTTGTCGATTTGGCTTGTCATACACTAGATTTTCTAGATTTTGTTTTCGGACCTATTAAATCCGTTCGAGGTCACGCCACTTCCCAACTTATGGCATATCCAGCCGAAGATAGCGTTTCGATGTCATTCTTGTTCGAAAACGGAATTCACGGCACAGGATTGTGGAACTTTGCAAGTCACAAGCGCCATGATATTGTCGAGATAGTAGGCGATAAAGGCAAGATTTCCTTTTCAACCTTTGGCAACGACCCAGTATTACTCGAGGATAAAGACGGAAAAATAGAAAGTTTCCCAATAGATAATCCGTTACACATTCAGCAACCCCTTATCGAAACCATTGTACAAGAATTGCTAGGAACTCCGGCTTGCCCGTCCAGTGGCGTTTCGGCAGCAAGAACTACTTGGGTTATCGACGAGGTTTTAAAAGAATTCAGACAAGCGCATCCCGTTAAGTAAATATATCACTAAAGCTTAGCGACTCTGCGGCTTTGCGAGAAGCAGAATAGTTCAGCTTTCATTAAAATAAATAAATTTAAAATTTTTTAGGAGCAATCTCCTGCTGTCCACTATATCTTTTTATAAGGCAAAAAAAGCCTTATAAAAAGGATGCCGTTCCCATCAGGGCTAGAGCCGTAGAATGTGTAGATACAATTTATAAAATTTCATTAAACACATAGAAACATAGGTTTTCTGTGTGAAAAAAGAACAAAAAGGAAATACATTTCTCTCACATAGCTAGCTATGTGTGTTATAGATAAGTGAAACGTCTTTTTATAGAGTGCAAAAACTATGTTTCTATGCGTTAAAATAAATAATACCCAATGAGTAATAATATAATGCCTTTGTAGGACTTGTTTTCTATAAAGGCATTTTTCTGTATAAAAACACTGCTATTTCTTATGATTTTAGATTACCTTTAATATTCCCATCTTAAAATCACTTAGCATGAAACAAATTATTGATAAAATAAAATACTTTGTACAAACAAGTAATTTTAAAAAATATGCCAAACGCATTGGTATTTTCTTCCTAAGTCTTATCGCATTATTACTACTTGCATCGGGAGGATTAGCTTATTATTTTAATCACAACAAGGATAAAATCGTTGTAAAAATAAACGATAAGATAAACGACAACATTAGCGGAACAATCCATATAGGCGATATCCATTATAAATTCCTAACCGGATTTCCAAATCTTACATTAGGGCTAAAAGATGTCGAACTAAAAGACAGTTTGTGGGCAATACATAAACGAACATTTCTTACGGCAAAAGAAATAGAAGTGCGGTTAAATATCTGGAGTTTAGTATCCGATAAAATCGACTTTCATAAAGTCGAAATTAATGATGCCAAACTAGATTTGTACAAAGGACCAAACGGAATAACCAATTCGGACATCTTCAGGAAAAAGCCTAAAAAAGACAAAAAAGAAAGCGGAAAAACCACATTGGTCGATGAAATTAGTATGACCAATGTGTATTTTATTTCCGAGAACAAACCACGAAATAAACTCTTCGATTTTGAAGTAGCCGCACTAAAAGCTAAAATAGATTACGACGGAAGCGATTGGAGCACCAATCTTTTTGTAGATACCAATGTAAAAAGTATGGCTTTTAATACCGAAAAAGGAAGCTTTGCCAAAGACAAACGAATCAGAGGAATTATTGCTGTTACTTATAATACCGACAAAAATAAAATCACGGCCAATGTTGACGGACTCGAAATAGGAGGAGATAAATTTAATGTTAAATCCTATTTTGATGTAGGTAAAACCAGTTCCAATTTTGGTATCGAAATCAAAACCAGAATCCTCTGGAAAAACGCCACCTATTTGCTTGCCAATAATATTAGTTCCAAGTTAAAATGGTATGATTTAAAAAACCCAATCGGTGTAACCTGTACAATCGATGGAGATTTAAATTCCGAAGGCGACCCGAAGATTAATGTAGTAGCCGAAGTTAAAAACAACGAATTACGCATTCCCGACGGATTAATTTCAGATTGCACCTTCAATGGGAAATTCACAAATATACTCAAGGAAGAGTTAGGCTGTTATGATTCCAATTCAGCAGTAATAATACATGGATTTAAAGGAGCGTATAACACAATTCCTTTTGTAATTCCAGATGCAATGATTCATAATTTTGATAAACCAGTTGCAACAGGAATTCTAAATGCCGATTTTGATGTTACAAAACTCAACAATATAATCAATGCCGACTTAATGCGCTTTTCCAACGGTCAAGCCAAAGTCAATTTTAAATTCGAATGTGATATAGTCGATTTATACTTCCGAAAACCAAAATTCATAGGAAGCGTTCGGGTTGCAAACACCAGTTTAAAATATATTCCTAAAGGGCTTACTTTCGAGAAAACTGATATTCAGCTAGACTTTACCGAACAGGCATTGGTAATTAAAAAATTTGCATTCAAGGATCGTCGTAATACTGTTTTTGTAGAAGGAAGAGTCGATAATTTCCTGAATCTGTATTATGATGCACCAGAAAAAATGCTTGTAGATTGGAAAATTTATAGTCCAAGTATTGATATAAAACAATTTCTGGGAGTTATTGCTGCAACCCAAAAAAATAAGCAAGTCAGTAAAAAGCCAGCAAATCATCAGAGTTTTTCAGATCAGCTTCATACCGTAATAAATAAATGTCAAGTAGTCTTACAGCTTAATATGGATAAGCTTGTTTATGCCAAACTAGCGGCGACAAATGCAAAAGCAACTATTAGGTTAACAAATTCTAATGTAACCGTACAAAACGGATTCTTGCAAACCGCAGGAGGAACAATTGCTTTCTCGGCTGTATTAAACCCAAATGGGAATAAGTATAATTTTAAATCAGATGCAGAGGTTACCAATGTAGATATTACAAAGTTCTTAACCTCATTCAATAATTTTGATATTAAATCATTTGACGCCAAAGACATTAAAGGAAAGCTAACATCCAAAGCAAGTGTTGCCGGAATAATGGATTCCAAAGGAGACTTAATTAAAAATTCTGTGACAGGTAATGTCAATTTCAAAGTCAATAATGGGGCTTTAATTAATTTTGAACCAATTGTAAAAATCGGGAAATTTGCATTTCCGTTTCGTGATGTAAAGAATATTACGTTTAGCAATTTATCTGGCGATGTTATCTTGAGAGGGCAGAATATAGATGTGAATAGTTTAAGAGTAAGTTCAAGCGTTCTTAATTTTGACGTTGCCGGAATCTATTCCCTAGGTCATGAAACCAATTTAGCCCTGACGATTCCACTCCGAAACTCTAAAAATGATGTAAAACTAGCTTCCAAAGCCGAGCGAGATGCCGTTCGTAACCGAGGAATCGTTTTACATTTATTAGCCGTCGATGATGGCGGAAAAATTAAAATTAAATGGGGAAAGAAAGAAGAAAAGAATAAGTAGGGTTTATTTTAAATATTTATATTTGAACGTAATCTTCTAAATAATAATATGGCATCAATAAGACTTTGGACTCGTGAAGAACTAATACTTACATTTAATTTATACTTAAAAATTCCTTTTGGGAAAATGCATAGTAGAAATAAGGATATTATTGACTTAGCTAGTCTTATTGATAGAACACCAGACTCAATATCCTTTAGATTGGGAAATTTTGCAAGTGTAGACCCATTTCATATTAACAGAGGAATTGGTGGCTTGAAAAACGGGATGAATCAAGTTAAGCCTATTTGGGATGAGTTTTTCAATAACCAAGAAGAATTAATTTTTTTAAGTGAACAAATTCTTGCTCAAAAAGAGAACACTTCAATTGAAAAGAAATTTGAAGATGTACTTTTTGATATAAAAGACTTAAAAGGACAAGATGTTATTAGAGCAGTAAAGACGAGAGTAAATCAATCTGCTTTTAGGCAAATGGTTTTGTCTAATTATAATTATAAATGCGCAATCACAGGAATTGATATTCCTGAACTTTTGTTAGCTAGTCATATAATGCCTTGGTCTAAAAGTGAAGAGCATCGATTAAATCCTGAAAATGGAATTTGTTTTTCTGCACTTTACGATAAAGCTTTTGACAAAGGATTAATCGGAATAAATACGAACCATGAAATAATGTTTTCTGATTCAATCAAAAAGAAAAAAGAAACTGAATTTTACATTAGATATTTTTCTTCACTTGAAAATCAAAAAATTAATGTTGCTCAAAAATATTTACCTAGAAAAGAATTCCTTGAATATCATTTAGACACAATTTTCAACAAACAAATAATCTTATAAACTTGAAAAGCCACTATTACAGTGGCTTTTCATCTTTTAATTATTCAACATCCAAATAAGGATTTAAAGTTTCAGCTAATTCATTTAACCAATAAAAACCATTTTCAAGGCTTATTTTATCAAATTTCACTGTTTCTGATTCTCGCATTAGGCTTAAAGCAAGTATGTAATTTACTTGTCTAATTGTTTTTGCCATACTTATTGGGTCGATTGATTTGTTGAAGAAATCGGTCAACCGCAATTGGGTTTCTTTTGTAAGTGTGTTTGTACTCATAATCTTAAAGTTTAGGGAAATATAAAACCCGTATAGGTTAGCTGTCCTACGCCTTTAAGAGCGTTGCGGTTGTTTCCAATACCGCCAGCATACCACACGGGCAAAAGTTTTGTCAAGTACATAATCTTAAAGTTTAGGATTGCAAAGATACCAAAAAACACTTGCGATTAGTACAGTTTCTTTATCAATCTAAAAAGTTATGGATAATTTTGGGTTGCTTATGGTCGCTGGACTTCGACTTCGCTCAGTCTGACAAAAAGCATCAAAAATAGCCTCAATTATTTTCATAATGTTTTATTAACTTATTCGTTTCTTAATTCAATTTTTGATAGCTTTGAGAAACAAACATTAAACATATAGTAAGATGAAAATTCAAATCAACACCGACAAAAACATTGATGGACACGAAAGATTAGAAGCTTATTTCTCTGGAGAATTAGAAAAGTCTTTAGCACGTTTTGATAACAAAATTACTCGTATCGAAGTGCATTTTGGAGATGAAAACGGAGAGAAATTCAGCGTAAACGATAAAAAGTGTGTGATTGAAGTTCGTCCAGTAAAACTACAACCTATTACAGTTACTGACCACGCCGATACGCTTGAAAAAGCTTTCCAAGGTGCTTTAGGTAAAATCAAAAAATCACTTACTACTACTTTCGAAAAAATGAAAGAGTATTAATCTAAATACTAATAAATGTAAAAGGCATTATCTAATTTGAGATAATGCCTTTTTTTATTTTAGTAAAGTAGTCATTTCTTCCCAATGCAATATTTTGATTTTGTCGTTGCTGTTATTAGCAGCGTTAACCATTGCCTTGGCTATATCACTTGCTTCAATACCTTTGTATTTACTTAGGTTTCCTATGAATAACGGATTGATTAATTTAAATATTTCTATGAATATTTTTTCCAGAGGTCGGCTTTCTTTTCTGTTTCCTAAAATCATCGAAGGGCGAACGATATAAGTATGGTCAAAATTCAAGTTAATAATATCTTGTTCCGTTTCTCCTTTTGTTTTAACGTAAAAAACCGATGAACTTGAGCTTGCTCCAACGGCAGAAACTAAAAAGACAGATTTTGCTCCATTTTCTTTAGCTAGTTTTGCTGCCAATACAGGATAATCATGGTCTATTTGGTAATAGATTTTTTTGTCAGGCGTTTTCTTTTGTGTAGTTCCTAGGGCAATGTAAACTTCGTCTATGGCGATATCTTTAACGACATTGGGTAAAGATTGAAAATCACCAATAAGAGTTTTTAGTTTTGGATGTTTAATGTCTAACTCTTTCCGAACAACGATTATTATCTGTTCGTAATTAGTATTACTCAATAAGTTTTCGAGAATATAAGAACCAACTAATCCGCTTGCTCCATAAACAATTGCTTTTTTCATGACATTGAGTGATTTGTTTTGTGTAAGTTAGAAATTTTTGCCACAGATTTCACAGATTAGAATGATTAATCTTTTTTAATCCCTTAATCTGTGGCAAAAAAATAACTCTCTAGCTTTTATATAAAGCTCCAGCAACATAACTATATGTTTATAAGGGTTTGTATTTTTGTTTCACGCAGATTTTGCAGATTGAGCTGATTTTTTTCTAATCTAGAGCTCCAGCAAAGCGACATATGATTTTTACCACGATTCGATATGTCAGCCCGATGGGGGTTCTGTTGGTGTGTGTTTTTGATTTTCTTGTACATGACTCTTTGTGGAACTCTGCAGATTCTTTGTGAATCTCTGTGAAACCCCAAAAAATAAAATTAAGATAATAATAACTCTTTTCGCTATTGTAAAAAGTAATTTTGCAGTCCCAAAAAACTAGTTCTTTATGAAAAGAAAAGGAACTTGATTTGGGTTATCAAATAATAAATCATTTAAAATAAATTCATGAAAAATCAACTACTCGCATTCTTAACCGCAGTTCTTATAGGTTTTGGTGTAAATGCGCAAGTAAAATCATCAGAAACTAATGTTCTGGTTCTTATTCATTCTCAAAATGGAGGAACATATAAAATGGCGAAAGCTATGGCAGAGGGAATCCAAGAATATCCAAATACAAAAGCGACAATAAAACGTGTTGCTTCTATTAATTCGAAAGAAAAATTGAATGCTGAGGTTGAGAAATTACCAATAGCAACTATTGAGGAATTAGCAAATTATGATGGAATCGCATTCGGGAGTCCAGTTCATTTTGCTAATATAAGTGCCGATATGAACTACTTTTTCAGCAAGAGTATTCCGCTTTGGACTTCAAGAGCTTTAGAGGGAAAACCAGCAACTGTTTTTATGTCAGCAGGATCAGGTGCAGGAAAAGAAGCAGCAATATTATCTTTTTGGAATATCCTTGCTTCCCACGGAATGGTAATTGTACCTACAGGAATTATGGGTACAGCTACGTTGGATAAATCAGTTCCTCAAGGAAATACTCCTTTTGGAGCAACTTCATTGGCCGGTTCTGTTGGTGCACGACCATCTGCCAGCGAATTGAATTTAGCTAAAGAACAAGGAAAAGCCTTGGCAAGAGTGGCTTCGGGATTAAAAAATACAGAAAGTGCAAAAGAGGTAAAAACAACTTTGGTAGAAAGTAAAGGGAATATCGATGTCAATAAAACATTAAAAGATAATAATATTGTGCTTCCAGAAGCTCCTAAACCAGTTGGGAACTATGTGCCTTATACAATTTCGAACAATAAAGTATACATTAATCAGGTAGCTTTAAAAGATGGTAAAATATTAAATCCAGGTAAAGTTGGCGCAACGGTTACAGAGGAGCAAGCTAAAGAAGCAACTTATCAGACGATGCTTAATGTTATTGCAGTTTTAAAAGAAGCTTGTGGTGGTGATTTGAATAAAGTAAAGCAATGCGTTCAGTTAACAGGATATTTTAATACAACTCCAGATTATACACAACACGCAGGGATTATGAACTCAGCTTCTAATTTAACGGCATTGGTTTTTGGAGAAAAAGGAAAACATGCAAGAGCTACAATTGGAGCGGCTTCGTTACCAATAAACTCGGTTGTGGAAATTCAAGCTATTTTTGAAATAGAATAAAGTATCTCCTATACTAAAAAAACAAAAACCCGAATACATTCTGAATGTATTCGGGTTTTTATTTTATGTTAATCGAACGAATTCGTTGGTTTTATGATTTTGGTAATGCTGCACCAACAGCAATATCGCAACGGTGCCCTTCTTGTCCGTGTGGTGGATTCATTCCAGGAGCAGTTACAGCATAATTAGTTGAACCTGCTGGAGGAGGAGGTACAGTTACTTGCTGACTAACGGTGCCCGATGCAGGTTGTGCAGTAGTAGTTTGTGTTGTAGTTGTTTTTGCAGCTGCAGAATTTAATGGTGCTCCAACAGCAATATCACAACGATGTCCTGCTTGTCCGTGAGGAGGATTCATTCCTTTAGGAGTTTTAGTTGTTGGCTGTGGTGTAGTATTTGTAACTACGGCAGTTGTAGGTGCGGCTTGCGTTTGTGTTGTAACTTGTTGTACAGGCTGAGAAGAAGGTGAATTTAAAGGCGCTCCAACTGCAACATCGCAACGATGACCAGGTTGCCCGTGTGCAGGATTAACTCCTCCTGTAGCGCCCATTACTGTATTTGGGTTTGCAGCAGGTGCTGGGGTTTGAACTGTCGAATTTGCTTTGGTAGTATCTTGTGCTAATCCTAATTTTACCAATTCTGAGGCTGGTGTACTTTCCTGAGGTTCTAATTCTTTTTTGCAAGAAATAAAAAGGATTGAGGAAATAACTAACGAACTTATAAGGATTTTCGGATTCATGGTTGCATAATTTTAAAGTTCTCAAATATACTCGTTTTTGATTGATTTTTGTAGTCCATATTTGTTAAAAGGGGTTTTTAGCTTGCCTTTTTACCGCAATGGGAGGCGGATGATACGGATTTACAAAAGTAAAGACGCGGATTGAAAACGGATTTTAAAAAATAATTCAAACCTCGAACCGTCGGAAAGGGAGAAAATCCGTTTAATCTGTGTTTTCGCTTTAGCGAATCTGTTTAATCCGCGTTCCTTTGGCAAAGAGTTGGAGAAACTTTGCGGTTAAATTATCGCCACAGATTAAAAGGATTAGACAGATTTCAAAACTTTGCGTTCTTTGCGTAAATCTTTGCACTCTTTGCGGTTAATTTTTTTCTGTCACAGATTTCTCGAATTAGCACAAATTTTATGCATTTTGCGGTAAATTCTCTATATTTCTGCTTTAAAAAACAAATAACCATATACCATGAAAAAATCAATCTTATTGCTGTTATTCATTACTTCTTTTGCGCAAGCACAAACATCTGATAAAGATAAAATTAATAAAACGCTTGACGCTTGGCATAAAGCTGCAGCCGATGCTAGTTTTGAACCGTACTTCGCTTTAATGGCCGATGACGCTATTTTTATTGGAACTGACGCTACAGAAAATTGGAACAAAGCCGATTTTAAAGTTTGGGCGAAGCCATTTTTTGATAAAGGGAAAGCTTGGAATTTTACAGCATTAGAACGTCACATCTTTTTTGATGCAACTGGAAAAACAGCTTGGTTTGATGAATTACTTGATACACAAATGAAAATTTGCCGTGGATCTGGAGTTATGGTAAAAGTAGGAAAAGAATGGAAAGTAAAGCACTATGTTTTGTCTATGACTGTTCCAAACCACAATGTAGATGAAGTTGTTAAAATAAAAGCACCATTAGAGGATGTTATAATTACTAAACTTAAGAAAAAGTAAGTAAAGACTTTGTTTTTAGTCTTTTAAAAGTTGAGGTTTCAATTTCGTTATAATATAATTGGCAAATTCATAACTTAATTGGAACCTCAAAATGGTATACTCTCAAAAAAGAGTGCTGAAAAATGCAATATCGATGATAATTTAATGTTAAGTGCTATTTTTTTAACCCTTGAAAATTAAAAGATTCATTTTTTTATAACTTTGACCCCTATAAAAATAGGGTTAAAGTAAAGTATTTTAAAAATGAAAATAGAAAAGCGCTGGATTATATCCTTTATTGTTATAAGTATTGTGTGTATAACGGGTGCATTTTGGCCAGCTGTTAACAGTACAGATTATATTCTTTCGGAATTTGGAACTACAGAACAAATTGTTCCTGCCGATGTTGCCTGGATGCTTACTTCTTGTTGCTTGGTTCTGATTATGACGCCTGGACTTTCCTTTTTTTATGGCGGAATGGTTGGGAAAAAGAATGTGATTTCGACCATGCTCCAAAGTTTTATCTGCCTTGGTGTAGTAACACTTTTATGGGTTGTACTTGGTTTTAGTCTTGCTTTTGGTGAACCAATAGGAATTCATTCGGGAGGAAATTTTTATAGTTTCGTAGGTAATCCAACTACGTTTGCTTTTATGGATTATGTGGGTGTTTTGCCTCACAAACAATTAGCAAATACAGTTCCGTTTATGTTGTTTGCATTATTCCAGATGAAGTTTGCAGTTATAGCGCCAGCGATAATTACAGGTTCATTTGCCGAACGAGTTCGATTTATTTCCTATCTGCTTTTTATATGTTTGTTCACGATATTTATCTACGCGCCTTTATGCCACGCAGTTTGGTATCCTACAGGAATTTTAGGAACTTATTTTGGCGTTAAAGATTTTGCAGGAGGAACAGTAGTACATATGAGTGCAGGTTTTGCAGCACTGGCAGGAGTACTAGTTTTAGGAAAAAGAAAAAATAGCCGACATATACCAACCAATATTCCGTTTGTATTATTAGGAACAGGAATGTTATGGTTTGGTTGGTTTGGCTTTAATGCAGGTTCAGCTTTGGCAGCTAATGGTGTTGCGGCAATGGCTTTTGCTACGACAACGACAGCATCTGCGGCAGCGATGTTAACTTGGGTGTTTTATGATAGAATCAACGGACGTAAGGTTTCTGCTTTAGGAGCTTGTATCGGTGCTGTTGTAGGATTGGTTTCGATTACGCCAGCTGCGGGATTTGTGTCTGTACCAGAAAGTATGTTCTTTGGATTTAGTGCTGCTTTGGTTTCGAACATGGTTGTAAATGCTAATTTCTTAAAGAAGATTGATGATACATTAGATGTTTTTGCCTGCCATGGAGTTGGCGGAATTATGGGAATGATTCTTACTGCAATATTTGCACATGGCGATAAAGCGAGTTTGCTTCATGGCGGATGGATGGTTTTTGCACACCATATGATGGCTTTAGTTCTGGTTTCGATATTTACTTTTTTCGGAGCTTATCTTTTATTTAAACTTACCAATGTAATTATCCCAATGCGAGTGTCAGAGGAGTCTGAACACATTGGGTTAGATTTATCGCAACATGACGAAACTCTAGAGCCTAAAATAAAAACGGCTAATTAAAATTGGCTAATTAAAATTGGCTATAAAGAAACACGGATTTAACCGCAAAGGTCGCAATCCCGAAGCGTCGGGATACGCAAAGGGCACGAAGCTTTTAAAATTTGTGGTAGAAAGATTAACCGCGAAGAGCGCAAGGGTTTACGCAAAGGGCGCAAAGTTTTAAAATTTGTGCTAATTTGAGTAATTTGTGGTAGAAAAATTAACCGCAAAGTTCGCAAAGGAATACGCAAAGAACGCAAAGTTTAGTTCTCTTTTATACAGAAAACCACACTCAATATTTTGGTGGAAAAAAGCTATTAGAGATGGTTTTTTTCATTTTTGAAATCCGATGCCATTCATTCGTATATATTCCTTAATTTTGCCGAAATATTTGTAAAAAAGTGGGAAGTAAAAATAAACTAAAGAGATTCAAGGAAAACGAAACATTTGATAACGTTTTTCAACCAACGAGAGAAGAAGTTGTAGGCGATTTATTTCCGCATAAAGGGAAATGGAACAAAGACTTCTTTAAGAATGATAATCCGTTGGTACTTGAACTAGGTTGTGGAAAAGGAGAGTATTCTGTAGGATTGGCTGAAAGATATCCAAATAAAAACTTTATTGGAATCGATATTAAAGGGGCTCGTTTTTGGCGAGGTGCCAAAACTGCTGTTGAAACAGGATTACATAACGTTGCTTTTATTCGTACTCAAATCGAATTAATCAACCATATTTTTGCTGAGAATGAAGTAGATGAAATCTGGATTACTTTTCCAGATCCGCAAATAAAATACAAACGTACTAAACACCGTATGACCAATTCGGAATTTTTACAATTGTATAAAAAAATCCTTAAGAAAGATGGTGTTGTAAACTTAAAGACTGATAGCGAATTTATGCACGGTTATACACTAGGATTGTTGCATGGTGAAGGCCATGAGGTTTTATATGCCAATCATAATGTGTATGTAAATGAAGGAAGCCCAGAAGAGGTTACTGCTTTTCAGACATTTTACGAGAAACAATATTTAGAAATTAATAAGGCAATTACGTATATTCGTTTTAAAATTAAAGCGTAGTTTTCTCTTTAATTCCAGTTTCCCCATTCTTTAATACATGATTCGCAGCGCATGACATTTATTATTCCTTTGCTTTTAGGCTTTATTACGGCTTTTATTGGTATTATTCCGCCAGGATTAATCAACATGACGGCAGCCAAAGTGAACTTAAAAGAAGGGAAAAAGAATGCGTTATGGTTTGTTGCCGGAGCAGTACTTATTATATTCTGTCAGGTATATTTGGCGATTTTGTCGGCTAGGATTATTGATCAACGACCAGATGTTGTCATTTTATTACGAGAAATTGGCTTTGGAATTTTTGCAGTCTTAACGGTTTACTTTCTGTGGATTGCAAAAGAGCCAAAAAAGAAAAAAAACAAGATTAAAAATCAGAGCAAGAAAAGCCGTTTCTTTTTAGGAATGCTACTTTCTGCACTTAATTTTTTTCCAATCCCATATTACGTTTTTGTCAGTGTTACGCTGGCTTCTTATAAATTATTTTTATTCGAAAACCATTTTATATCCGTGTTTGTAGCAGGATCAGTTTTGGGATCGTTTACCGTTTTTTACTGTTATATCGCTTTTTTTCAGAAGATAGAACAGAAAACTGATTACATACTTAAGAACATGAATATCATTATCGGAAGCATTACAGGAGTAATTTCGATAATCACACTTTTTAATATCATACGATATTATTTCGCTTAATTTTTACTTGAAAATAAAGCCATGGCAGAAGATAATTTTTTCGAAAGGGTTTATGTGATTGCAAGACAGATTCCGTATGGGAAAGTTACCTCGTATGGCGCTATTGCAAAAGCATTGGGTACGGCACGTTCAGCAAGAATGGTTGGTTGGGCAATGAATGCGTGCCATAATATGGATGATGTTCCTGCGCATCGTGTGGTAAACAGAAAAGGTTTACTTAGCGGTAAGCATCATTTTGATGGTACAAACCTAATGCAACAATTACTTGAAAACGAAGGAATAGAGGTTAAAGACAATCAGGTTGTAGATTTCGAAAAACATTTTTGGCAACCAGAAATAGAATTATAGATTCTGTAATCTTTGTCAAAGTTCGAACTTTGACAAAGATAAAACGACAAACTTAAATCAGGCAAATAACAAAATTAGTTCTGTTTTCATCGGTTTGGTAGCTTAAATAACCTCCGTGAGCCTCGATAATATTCTTAGAAAGCGTAAGTCCGATTCCCGCACCCTCTTTTCGGGTTGTGAAAAAAGGAAGGAATATTTTATCTCTTATTTCAGGTTCAATTCCTTTTCCTGTGTCAGAAATTGTGATAAAAAAACGATTGTTTTCAGTCAGAGTCGATAAGTATATTCTCTTTTCCTGTTTTTCTTTCAATGCAAAAATACTATTGGTAATCAAGTTGATGATAACCTGTTCTATTTGGCTTTTATCAATTAGGATAGAACGCGAACTATTAATGTTGTTTATCAGTTCAATACCTTGTTCTTTTAAGATTGGTGCCATAACCTTTAAGCAATCTTCAAAAAGAGCATTAATCGATACCGGTTTTTTGTCTGGTGTAGGAAGCATGGCTAGTTTTCGGTAGTTTTCTACAAAAATTTGCAAATGGTCGCTTCGGTTTATAATAGTCGAAATGCTACTTTTTATATCATCAAAATCATCTTCTTCTAATTTTTCCTGATCTATTATCTGAAGTAAATTTTGCGAAAGCGAACGAATTGGCGTCAACGAATTCATCAGCTCATGCGAAATTATTTTCATTAAAGTAATCCAGGCTTCTTTTTCTTTTTTATCAATTACACGCTGAATACTATCTAATAAAATGATGAAATATTCTTTGTTTAATGATTTTGTTAATGAAGTCTGAAGCATGAAAGTTTGTAAATCCTGTTGCTCGATTTTGACATCAATAGCAGTTTTTAATTCGCTAAATTGGGTATTCTCAATTTCTTCGCAAAGTGATGGAAGATAATTTTTAAGATAATTCCAATGGCTTACCTTAGGAACCGCAAATGTGCTAGAGAAACAATCATTCATTAGGAATATATTCCAATTGTCATTGTCTTTTTCCAGAATTAAAATAGCAGTGTCGATATTGTTTAAAATAGAGCGATAAATTAACTCTTTGGATGTTTGTTCCTGTTGCTTTTCTTTTAATGTATCATACAAAAGCGAGAGATTTTTAAAACTGCCTTTTCTTTGTTCTTCAGGAAAGTTGGTTGAGTAATCATTCTGAAGAATAGAAAGAATGGTTTTGTCGTAAAAACTCATTTTACTTTTGATGAAAAAATACATTTCAGCCAAAGCAATAATAACTACAGCAGCTACTAAAATGCTATTATAGTATAATCCCTTTTGCGCAAGATATAATGAAGAAAAAAGAATTATTATGACAATAAAAACACGTAAAAATAAGGCGTTATAAAATTTCCAGTTTTTCATTATTCGATATTTTTTAAACCGTATTTTTCAATTCTTCTGTATAAAGAAGCTCTTGATAATCCTAGTTCTTCGGCTGTTTTACTAATGTTTCCGTTGTTTTTAAGTAAAGATTTCTCTACAGCACTCTTTTCTATCTCTGATAAAGGATTTTCGTCATTAATCTGGAAATCTTCAAAATCCAGGATGTCGAGATCAGTTATAGTAATGGTGTTGTTTTCGGATAGGATTAAAGCTCTTTCAATCTTATTTTCCATTTCGCGAACGTTACCTTTCCAAGGATATTTTTCCAGATGTTTGGCAACATTGCTATCGAAAGTTAAATCGGTTTGATTGTATTTTTCTCCAATTTCGTTAAGGAGGAATTCAGCCATTGGCACAATATCATCTTTTCGTTCTCGTAAAGATGGCAAAGTGATTTCCATAGTGTTGATTCGGTATAGCAAATCTTCGCGGAATGTTTTGTTTTTTACTTCGGCTTTTATATCACTATTTGTAGCGGAAATTATCCTTACGTTTAGTGGTCTTGCTTTGCTTTCGCCTAAGCGTGTTACTGATTTTGTTTGTAAAACATGTAGTAGTTTCGATTGTAAATGCAACGGAATATTCCCAATTTCGTCCAGAAAAATAGTTCCGCTGGTTGCAGCTTCAAAACGTCCCGGAGTATCCGTTTTAGCATCGGTAAAGGCACCTTTGGCATAGCCAAATAATTCACTTTCGAATAAATTATCACTTAAGGAACCTAAATCGACATGTACAAAAGGTTTGTCTTTTCGTTGCGAGTTTTGATGAATATGTTGTGCGAAGACAAATTTACCAGTTCCGTTTTCTCCTAAAATAAGTACGTTAGCATCAGTTTTGGCAACCTTTTCGGCAATAGAATAAGCTTGTTTTATTTTGGCTGAAGTTCCAGTGAAATATTTCTTTTCTTCGGGTTTTGCAATTACTTTTTTAGATTTTTTTCGGCTTTCTTCAACAGCATTGTCTATTGTTGCTAGTAATTTTTCATTGTTCCAAGGTTTCAGAACGTAATCAAAAGCGCCAATTTTTATGCCTTCTACAGCAGTTTCTATTTTGCCAAAAGCAGTCATTAAAATAACGATTGTTTGTGGAGATAACGTTTTGATTTCTTTGAGCCAATGTATTCCTTCGCGTCCATCTTCAAATCCAATGCGATAATTCATGTCTAATAAAACAACATCAATGGGGTTTTCGGACAAAAGCGAGATGATTTTTTTTGGATCGTTTGTGGTAAAAATGGATTCGAAATGCTTTTTCAGAATCATTTTTACCGAAAAAAGAATTTCTTCCTGATCATCAACAACTAGTATATTGGCTTGTTTTTTTCGCATGAGCTATTTTTTTGTTCGATTGTGAACGGTCAACTGTTCATTATCGAACACTACTTTTTTTTGGTGGTTTTGAAACTGCTATATAAATCAATGCTTTATGAATTATAATTCTTTTGGCACAATATTTACCTATTGGTTATCAGTAAATTATTAGAACACATGGATAAAGTAATTCCTCGTAAAAGTAAAAAAATTAGGTATCTGACAATAGGAATAGTAGCTTTTTTAGCTTTGGCAATTGTAGTATTTTTTTCTTTCAATAAAAAAAGAAGTCTGAATGTAAAGGGAGACGAATTAATCGTAAAGAAAGTTGAGATGGCTTTCTTTGAAGATTTTATGGTTTTTCAGGCTAAAGTAGAACCTCTTAATGTGATGTTGGTTAACGTAACCGAAGGGGGTTCGGTTAAAGAGATTTTTGTTGAGAACGGAGCTACAGTTGTAAAAGGGCAGCCTTTGGCAAGATTGTACAATCCGAATACGGAACTTAATTACCTTACACAGGAAACAGCAATTATCGAACAGATAAATAATCTAAATACGGGTAAGTTAAACATTAGAAATCAAGAGTTGAATTTGACTAAAGATTTAGTTGCAATAGAACACGATTATAATGATGCAAAAAGATTGTATGATATGAACTCTAAATTATATGAAAAAGATGTAATCTCAAGAAATGATTGGAATACATTTAAGGAGAGTTTGCGTTTTCAGGATGAACGAAGAAAAACGATTCAGCAAAGTATCCAGAAGGAGAAGCAAACGAATCAATTGCAAATTTCACAAATTAATCGTTCGATTCAGACCATGGAAATGAGTTTGGATATTTTGAGAAACAACAAGAAAAACTTTTTGATAACTGCACCTGAATCAGGAAGACTTACTTCTTTTCAGCCCGTTTTAGGAAAGACTTTTCAGGCGGGAGAAAGCATAGGGAGAATAGATTCTAAACAAGGTTATAAATTAATGGCCGAAGTAGATGAGTTTTATTTGGAGAAAATGCGAGAAGGTTTAAAAGGAGAAATCGAATATCAGGGAAAAATCCTAAATGTGCTTGTAACCAAAGTAATTCCTGAGGTAAAAGGTGGTCGTTTTTCTATTGAATTGAATTTTGATCCAAAAGAAAAAATAGTTTTGCAAGACGGATTAAGTTTTGGTGTGAAATTAATTTTATCCGAAAGAAATAAAATTCTTGTTTTATCTAAAGGAGCCTTTAATCAGGAAACAGCAGGAAAATGGATTTTTGTCGTTAACGGAAATAAAGCAGAGAAAAGAGTAATTAAATTGGGAAGAGAAAATCCGGCATATTATGAGGTTCTTGGAGGATTAAAAGAAGGAGAATCGGTAATAACATCTTCTTATTTAGATTATAAAGATGTAGAGGAATTGTCGATTAGTAGTAAGCAATAGTGTTCAGTAGCAGTAACAGTTTTTAGTTTACGTTTTACAATTCACATTTCACATTTCACAAAAGAATAATGTTTCAATCATCAATCAAAAAATCACAATCAACAACACAATTAATATTTAAAAATATGATAACAATACAAGATTTAACTAGAGTTTTTAGAACAGAAGAAGTAGAAACTGCAGCATTAAGTGGTATTAATTTGAAAATAAAAAAAGGAGATTTTTTAACTATAATGGGGCCTTCTGGTTGTGGTAAATCTACTTTGCTTAATATAATCGGACTTTTAGATAGTGCCAGTGGTGGAAGTTATAAATTACTAGATAACGAAATGATTGGTCTTAAGGAAAAAGGCAGAGCTAATGTTCGTAAAGAAAATATCGGTTTTATTTTTCAGAATTTTAATCTTATCGATGAGCTTTCTGTTTATGATAATATAGAGTTGCCATTAATTTATAATAATGTAAAGGCATCTGATAGAAAGCAGAAAGTGGAGGCAATTGCCGAAAAACTTAATATTTCTCATCGATTAAAACATTTTCCGCAACAGCTTTCTGGAGGACAACAACAACGTGTTGCTGTAGCAAGAGCTTTAGTTAATGATCCAAAAATCATTTTGGCCGATGAGCCAACTGGAAATTTAGATAGTAAAAACGGAAATGAGGTTATGGAACTTTTAACCGATTTGCATGCCAAAGGTGCAACGATACTTATGGTAACGCATTCGGATTACGACGCATCTTTCTCGCAAAAAACAATCCATATGAAAGATGGGGTTATTTTTTCGGAAAGATTAAATCAAAGAAATGTAGATGTTTTTAAAGTATAGGAGTCATGATAAATTTGATAACAATAGTAATTATAGAGATAGTAGAGTTTTGTAAAACACTTTTTTTATAAAATAGTACTCAAACTAACCAAACCAAATTATAATTAAAAAATTAAGATAATGATACTTAACTGGATAAAAATATTTATTTACCATTTAAAGCAAAACAAACTGTTTTCGTTTTTAAATGTTTTAGGATTAAGCATAGGAATTGCAGGTGTTATTTTTGCGATTTTATATTGGAACAATGAGAACTCTTATGATCAGTGGAATCCCGAAAAAGAGAATGTATATCAGGTTCTTAATAAAATAGGTGCAACAGGAGATATCTGGGCTTCGAGTTCTATTCCTTTTGCAAAGACATGTAAAGCTACAATTCCTGAAATAGAATCTATCTGTTATATTGATAGTTGGTATTATGATGATGTGATTAAGTCTGACGGTCAAAAATGGATTGGTAAAAAAATATTAGTTGCCGATGGTGATTTTTTTGAATCCTTTCCATTTCCAATTATTAAAGGAGCTAAAAAAGATATTCTGAAAGAGAAAAATAGTGCAGCCATATCTGAAGATGAGGCTAAAAAGATTTTTAAAAATGAAGATCCTATTGGTAAAACCATTACAAATGATGATAAATCGTATATCATTAAAGCGGTTTATAAAGTTATCAAGCCATCGTCTATTGAACCTAATTATGTTTTTGGCGGACTTTTAAAGGAAAATGATGAGGGTAGTTGGGGGAACTTTAATTATGGATTGTTTGTAAAACTAAAAAAAGGAGCAGACGCAGCAAGTGTTTTAAAGAAAATGCAAAATGTGAATTTTGTAAATAGAACGCTGAAAGATGCTAAAGGAAGTGGGCAAACTGTTGAAGAGTACATTAAAGAAAATGGAGAAACGGAAGTTATCTTAGATCAGTTAAAATTAGGGCGACTTCATGGTACAAAATCCACCGCAGGAAGTAGTTATCCTGAAGGAAAAGGAAATTTACAGTTGTTGTACATTATGGTAGGATTATCTATTCTTATTCTTGCTTTGTCTTTGGTAAACTACATTAATCTGGCAACAGCATCGGCAATTAAGAGAGCTAAAGAAGTTGGTGTACGAAAAATTGTAGGAGCTAATAAATCGCAAATTGTGTCTCAGTTTATATTAGAAACAGCAATAATTGTTGTTCTGGCGATTCTTTTTGCATTGGCAATCGTAGAGCTTTCTTTGCCTTTTTATAATGAGTTTTTAGATAAAAACTTAACTATGAATGGGACTGAGTTTTACCTACAAATCATTATTATTTTTGTTATTGTAATCGTTCTTGCCGGAATATTTCCTGCAGTTTATATCGCTAATTTCGAAACGTTGAAGGTTTTAAAGGGGAATTTCTCCAGAAGTAAAAGCGGAATCTGGATACGAAATTCGATGTTGATTTTTCAGTTTACCATTGCAGCATTCTTTATTATTGGTGCGCTGATTGTGTATTCTCAGGTAAATTACATGATGAATAAAGACTTAGGTTTTAGCGGAGATCAGGTTCTTAAGATTTCTTTTAATCATAAAAATCGTGAAAAAAGATTAGAAAAGTATTTTACAACAAAACAAGAATTACTAAAAATAGAAGGCGTTCAGAACGTTTCGACTTTTGCAGGTTCTTTTGGTAACGGGACTAATTCTAGTTCAGGCTTTACACACAAAGGAGTTTTTGTACAGCCTCGTAATGTTGATATGGATTTTGGTTTTCTTGAAATGATGAAAATTAAAATTGTTCAAGGGCGTGATTTATCGCCTAAATATGCATCGGATACGGTAAGTAACTGGTTGATAAATGAAACTTGTGCTAAGATGTTAAATCTTAAAAATCCGATAAATACAATAATCAGTTCAGGTTGGGGGAATGAAAAAGGGAATATGAAATTTAAAATTGTAGGTGTAGTAAAAGATTTTCATATTACAGGATTACAAAACAAGGTTCCGCCAATGATTTTTATTAGTATTAAAACATTGAAATGGAATAATTTTAATAACGTGTTTGTAAAGGTAAACCCGAAAGATCTTGCCACAACTATTCCGAAGTTAGAAGCATATTGGAAAAAGAACATCAATGCTGATTTTCCTTTTTCTTATGAATTTGTAGATAAAAGTTTTGCAAAAACATATAGCGAACAGGTAAAACAGAAGAATTTGTTTTTTGTACTTAATATTGTTGTGATTGTAATTGCTATTTTTGGATTGTTTGCATTAGCATCATTTTCGATGGAAAGAAGATTAAAAGAAATTGCTATCAGAAAAACACTTGGTGCAGAAACAGACGCTTTACTTAAAGAATTGTCGAAACAATATGTTGGATTTTGTTTGCTAGGCTTTGTAATCGGAATATTTCCAGCTTATATTTTGCTTAACAAATGGCTGGAGAATTTTGCCTTTAGGATAGATGTACCAGTCTTGCCATTTATTGTTGCATTGTTTGTGTTACTTTTCTTAACTTTGGTAATTGTTTTGGCAAAAGCATATCAAGTAACAAAAATCGATATTCTTAAATATCTTAAATACGAATAATTAATCTGAGCAATTAATTAAAATTGAGTTTTGGTTCCAGACCCGACAAGCGATTAGCTAGTCGGGTCTTTTTATATAGAACCTTTTTTATTGTTCAACGATAGAATCTGAATAAAGTAATTTGTCTAGTTTTTGATCTCTGTCATATACATCTGGGTAAAAACCAATTTCTCCATCTTCGTTTACCCAAGCGGTAAAATAGCCAATATAGATTGGGATTTTGGTTTTTAATTTACAAGGCGTTTCTTTTTTACCACTCATTGCTTGGTCTATTTTGTCAACTGGCCAGTCAGGGTCATCTTTTAAAATTGCAAGTGCCAGCCCTTTAGCTTCTTTTACGTTTATACAGCCGTGACTAAAAGTGCGTTTTTCAAATTCAAACAAACTTTTGGCTGGAGTATCATGTAAATAGATATCATTGGGGTTTGGAAACATAAACTTAACTAATCCTAGAGAGTTTTGAGGTCCGGGTTTTTGTCTTACATTGCCTCCGTTCCATTCCATATTATGATCAGCCAAATAGTTTTTATCCCTGGCTATTTCAGATTTTAATTCATTTTTAATGATGCTCTGCGGAACATACCAGTATGGGCTAAATACAATTCTGTCCATATTACCACTAAAAATTACTGTTTCGGTCATACGTGTTCCCACAAAAACATCTGATACTAATTCGTATTTACCATTTTTAACATAAACTAGCTTGAAAGACGGGATATTCACCATTATGTATTCACTCGCCTGTACTAAATCTGTAGGGATCCATCGACAACGTTCCATGTTTAGCATTATCGTTTTGATTCTTTTAGCAATAGGTTCATTCATTTGATTGATGTGCTGTAGAGTCAAAGCATAGTTTAATTTAAGACCATATCTTTTTTTATACTTTAAAACGGCGTCCATCATCTCTTGATCATAGACTTCTCTATTAGAATTTTGTGCTAAATCTCCAACTACAAATAAACGCTCTCTAATTTGTTTTATAACAGTACCACTATCAAGCGGTCTTATATCTTTGAAATTGGCGCTATCGATATCTATTTTTGTCCATAAATTGTTTTTTTCGATTGTTCGGTATTTTTTTAAAACCACCTTAAGCTTGTAATATTGTGCAAATAAAAGGTTCTCGTCTTTGTTTAATCGGCCGGGATCTACCATTAGAGAATCTAGTATTTTTGTGTACGAAACGCTTTTGGCAGGTAAAAACCAACCAATCTTTTTTAAAGTTGCAGGGTCAACACCAGAATAGACATTGCTTGCGTAAAAGACATACATATTAGATAGTAAAAGTTCTGTGTCTATCTGAGGGAGTTTATTGGATACATTTTCATTAAAAACATCATTTACCAAATCCATATAAGGCATTGTAGCTTTGATGCCATCACGGTCATTTAATAATTGTACTTTATGATACAATAAAAATCCAAATTCGGTAATGTTCTTGTCATCATACCAAATTGAATTATATTCTTTCTTTTTATAAAGATCTAAAACGTCACTTTGGTATTTTTTTAATTTTGGATATTTTTTGTAAAACTCGTTAATTAACTCAGGGGCAATAGAGGTTTTGGATACAAAAACGTTCTCTAAAGCGATTGTTTTGTTTTTTGCATTGATTTCTTTAGATGAAGATTTAAAAGAAACCATTAAAAAACTAATAACAATGATTACAGATGATAAAGTAAAATTCCGCATATTTTTAGATTTAAATTTAAAAATAGAATTCGATTGAAAAACATATAAAAAATATTTATAATTTTCTTAAAATCAAGTTTTTAAGTTCTATTTGCGTAGTAGGAAGTATAAGTTTGAGGTACTCAAATATAGTTAGTATTATTGATACTTATGGTGTATTATCCTAAAAAAAACATCTCAAAACTTGTATATTTTAATTGAAAAAGCATTTTAAGATTGTAATCGGGACAAAAATATTGTTTGTGTTTTTGTGTCTAAAAAGCGAATGTTAACAGTTAGAATCATTTTGAGTAATCTCAATATCAATAAATACAATTTAAAAGAGTTTGAATCTTAACTTAATCAGTTATCTTTGTAATCTAAAATCGGTTTAAATTAATATAGTTTTTGAAGCGATTATTGTCAATAGAAAATAGTAAAGTTAAAATGAAATTAGACAGAAAAGAAATCCTTAAAGCTTTAGAAACGATTACTATAGCTGGTGAAGGTAAGAATATGGTTGAAAGCGGAGCAGTAGCAAACGTTATTACTTTTGGTGATGAAGTTGTAGTAGATTTAGTTTTGCATACTCCTGCAATGCACATAAAAAAACGTGCTGAAGACGATATTAAAAAAACAATACTTGAGTTAGTTTCTCCAGAAGCTAAAATTAAAGTAAATATTAAAGTTGAAACTCCGGAGAAAAACGAAATTAAAGGTCGTGCAATTCCAGGAATTAAAAATATTATTGCTGTAGCCTCTGGAAAGGGAGGAGTTGGTAAATCGACTGTTACAGCAAACTTAGCTGTAACATTAGCTAAAATGGGTTTTGCAGTTGGAGTTTTAGATGCCGATATTTATGGACCATCTATGCCAATTATGTTTGATGTAGAAGCAGAAAAGCCTGTTTCGATATTAGTTGACGGAAAGTCAAAAATGAAACCTATTGAAAGTTATGAAGTTAAAATACTTTCTATAGGATTTTTTACAGCGCCCAGTCAGGCAGTAATCTGGAGAGGACCAATGGCTTCTAAAGCTTTGAATCAAATGATTTTTGATGCTGATTGGGGAGAATTAGATTTCATGTTAATTGATTTACCTCCAGGAACAGGAGATATTCATCTTTCAATCATGCAGTCACTTCCTATAACTGGAGCAGTTGTAGTAAGTACTCCACAGGCAGTAGCTTTGGCTGATGCTAAAAAAGGAGTTTCGATGTTTATGCAAGATAACATCAATGTACCAGTTTTAGGAATTATAGAAAATATGGCGTACTTTACACCTGAAGAGTTGCCTGATAATAAATATTATATCTTTGGTAAAGAAGGTGCTAAGAACTTAGCTGAAGATTTAGGAGTTCCGTTTTTAGGAGAAGTTCCAATTGTACAGTCTATTCGTGAAGCAGGGGATTATGGTCGTCCGGCAGCTTTGCAAACAGCATCGGCAATCGAAACTGTTTTTGAAGAAATTACTAGAAACGTAGTACAGGAAGTAGTAAGTCGTAACGAAAGTTTGCCTGCTACCGAAGCAATAAAAATTACAACAATGGCAGGATGTTCTGCAGTAAAGAAAAAATAAATTAGATAATTGAGATAATGATTCAAATTAGATAATTAGGAAATTAGATAATTAGATAATTGTAGTTTGTGTAAAAACGAAGCATTTATGCTTCAATCTGTACAGTCTTTAATTATCTAATTATCTAATTGACACATTCTCTAATCGACACATTCTCTAATTGAATATAAAAATTATGACAACAGAAGAATTAACAAGCAATGTTTTAAAGGCGCTAGATGAAATCAGACCGTTTCTGAATTCAGATGGAGGTGATATAACATTAGTTTCTATAGAAGATGATAAACACGTTAAGGTTCGCCTTGAAGGAGCGTGTACAAGTTGTAGTGTAAATCAAATGACGCTTAAAGCAGGAGTTGAAACTACAATTAAAAAGTTTGCACCGCAGATCGAAACTGTGGTTAACATTATGTAATTATAGCGATTTGCTATGGTGAGAAATATTTGTTTTTTGTGAATTAAACAAAATTATTACTAATGCTAATTAAAATTTTTTAGTATTTGTTTAGATAATTTGGATGCTGAATGTTGTATTGTTAAAAATGCGCTTGTTTTGTTTTTGAATTTAAATTTATTAATAAGAAAATAGTGTTAAAATTAGCAAATATTCAGAAAAATAACTTAATAAAGTAATTTTGACAAAAAAAAGTGTTAAGAATTAGGGGTTTTGCAATGGTATTTAATATAAATTTAACTTAAATTTGCCATATAACCTCAAACCTTACATTTATGAATAATTTTTACAAGCTAATTGTTTTGTTGCTTTTTACTTCTGCCACCTATGGTCAGCAGGCTACAGATAATCTATATGTTGATAAAGCATGGGTGAATGAATTCGAAGAATGGTCAGATTTTAAATTTACAGGTCAGATTATTATTTCACCGACACCTGAAGAAGGAAGTCTGAGAATTGCAAATTATGATTTTTTGTATGATTTTTCAGAAGGAAGAGCCAAATTTTCAAACAGACAAAGTTACGCAACTGCTGAGTTTTCTCATCCAAGAAAAATTAAAACTACTACGGATAAGCAAGGTATTGTGAATTCAACTTATGAAGGAACATTAATCTTTCAGAATGGGAATGATTATTATTCAGTTATTGCAGTGGTTACTATATTAGATAAAGGAAATATTATAGGCTTAAAAATGCACTTAAAGGATAATTTAAAAGAATATGCATTTAGTTTTAAACCTAGCAATTAGTATTTTGTAAAAGATAATGTATTTTTGCTATCTGAAAATGCGTTAATAATCAAAATTCCGATAAGTTAAAAATGGATGTATTAATAAAGATTAAAGATAGAGAGGGAGTTGTTCATGAACTACAAGCTCCAACTGATATGGCAATGAATGTAATGGAGTTGTGTAAAGCTTATGAGCTTCCTGTAGAAGGAACTTGTGGCGGAATGGCAATGTGTGCTTCTTGTCAGTGTTACGTGCTAAATGATGTTGAGTTACCAGAAATGGGAGACGAAGAAGAAGCAATGCTTTCGGAGGCGTTTTACGTTATGTCTAATAGTCGTTTAGGATGTCAGATTCCTATCACAGAAGGTTTAGAAGGTTTGGAACTGGAATTAGCTCCAGAATATTAATATAAAGTATAAAGCGAGAAATTTTTCTCGCTTTTTTTTATTCTTGAAACTTCACTTTTGGTAAAATACGCTGTACAAATAAAGAATATGCTGATTCTGATGGATGTAATCCGTCTTGTGTAACCAAACTCGGATTCGATAATCCTTGTCGCGTGATATCGGTTATTGTTATAAATTCGATATTATTTGCTTTGCAATAGTTTTCTGCATAAGCATTGTATTTATCTATCTCTGATGAAATTGTTTTGCTATTGTATACAGCCGATTGACCAAAAGGAGTATAAGCATAATCTGGTATGGAAACTACAATAACATTTGATTTTTTTCCTTTTGCTAAAGAAATTGCATTGTTTACCAATTGCGGGAATTCATTTTCGTATAAGGTGAAAGGTGCGTTCTGAAATTGATTATTGACTCCTATTAGCAATGTCACTAAGTCATAATTAGAATCTGGATTTTCGGCTTTTATCGCTGACAATAGGTTAGATGTTGTCCAGCCTGTTTTTGCGATGATTTTTAGCGAAAATGAGGTTGCAGGATAGGTGCTAGATAAGTTGCGTCTTAATTGCTCTGGAAAACGGCAAGTTTCACATACACTTTGTCCAATAGTGTAACTATCGCCAAGAGCTAGGTAGTTTATCGTTTTTGCAGTAAGAGGAGGAGTAATTGTAACTGGGGGAACAATAGTTTTAGTTGGTGCATTTGTTTCGTTTTCCGAACTACAACTAATCGTAGAAATTGCGAATAAAAATGTAAGTATTATTTTGAATTTACGTTTCATAATATATAATTAAGGCATTAGTAATCTCCCCAATAATACTTACGTTAAAAATAGAATTTTGGTTTTTATACCATTTCTATTTTTATGCTGATTTCTTCTTCGATAGCATCCCATAATCCAATTCTTTTTTCTAATGCCAGAATGGAAATTTCTTGAACATCAGACCATTTTTGTGCGTCGTCTTCACATAAATCGGTAATCATTTTCATTGCCATAGGACCATGTTCATCTGCATCTAGTTCTATATGACGTTCAAAATAATATATCAGTTTTCTTAAATCTGTATCAGGTAAGTTTTCTTGAAAATTTTTCAATATCGCAGTAAACATATTCGGAATCAAATCTTCTCTTCCAAAAGTAAAAGCTGCTGCAATTTCATGTGGTTTTCCTTCTTCGATTACTCTAAAAGTAAAATCCAGAAAAGCTTTAATGTTTGGGTGTAATTGACTTTGTTTTATTGCAACAAAAATGTTTTGTAAAGAGTTTACTTCGTTTAAAAAACCTTGAATGTTTTTTGTGCTTGCTCCACAATCTTCCATTGCCTCAAGATACATTTCGTAATGACTTTGGCGACGACCATCAATACTTAAATCAGTTTCTTCGGCTAGTACAATTTCGTTAATTAAATATCTAGTCTCTGGGTTTTTACTAGCAAACCATGGTGTAGTTGTACAGGTAAGTTTTGCTTGTAAAGCTTTTAGTAAAGACATAAAATCCCAAACGGCGTAAACATGGCTTTCCAGGAAGCAATGTAAATCATCGATGTTTTGGATTTTTTTATATAGGGGGTGTTGTAATAAAAGATCTTTCTGAGGTTGAATGCTATTGTTTATAGTTTCAATATTCATGGTGGTATTTTTTTTGCAAATATAAAAAAGCTTCTTGGTAACAAGAAGCTTTTAAATCGTTTTTATAAATATTTTAATAGATGATTTCTATTTAAAAGCTGGAATTCCAGTAATATCCATTCCTGTAATTAGTAAATGAATATCGTGAGTTCCTTCATAAGTGATTACACTTTCAAGGTTCATCATGTGGCGCATGATAGAGTATTCACCAGTAATTCCCATTCCGCCTAATATTTGTCTGGCTTCACGAGCAATGTTAATAGCCATATCGACATTGTTTCTTTTTGCCATCGAAATTTGAGCAGTTGTTGCTCTTCCTTCGTTTCTTAAAACTCCTAAACGCCAAGTTAATAATTGTGCTTTTGTGATTTCGGTAATCATTTCGGCCAATTTTTTTTGTTGCAATTGAGTTCCTGCAATAGGTTTGTCAAACTGAATTCTCTCTTTTGCATATCTTAAAGCTGTATCGTAACAATCCATTGCAGCGCCAATTGCACCCCAAGCGATTCCGTAACGAGCAGAATCTAAGCAACCAAGTGGTGCTCCTAATCCAGATTTGTTAGGTAATAAATTTTCTTTAGGAATTTTTACATTATCAAAAATCAATTCTCCTGTAGATGATGCACGAAGCGACCATTTATTATGAGTTTCTGGAGTTGTAAAGCCTTCCATACCGCGCTCTACGATTAAACCGTGTATTCTTCCTTCTTCATTTTTAGCCCAAACTACTGCAATGTCAGCAAATGGCGCATTCGAAATCCACATTTTTGCTCCATTCAATAAGTAATGATCTCCCATGTCTTTAAAGTTGGTAATCATACTGCCTGGGTCAGAACCATGATTTGGTTCAGTTAAACCGAAACATCCGATAAACTCACCAGTAGCAAGCTTAGGTAAATATTTCATTCTTTGTTCTTCATTTCCGTATTTCCATATTGGGTACATTACTAATGAAGATTGAACAGATGATGTAGAGCGAACTCCTGAATCTCCACGTTCGATTTCTTGCATGATTAAACCATAAGAAATTTGATCTAATCCAGCTCCGCCGTATTCAACAGGTATATAAGGGCCAAAACCACCTATTTCTCCTAAGCCTTTTATGATTTGTTTTGGGAATTCTGCTTTTTGAGCATACTCTTCAATAATAGGAGAAACTTCTCTTTTTACCCATGCTCGGGCAGAATCTCTAACGAGTTTGTGCTCGTCGCTTAATAAGTCGTCTAGGTTATAATAATCTGGTGCTTGAAATAGGTCTGGTTTCATAATTTATGTTTTTTTTCTAGAACAAATTTACACAATATAGATATAACAAAACAAAAGTAAATTGTTATAATTTTTATTGATTTAAAAATAATAATCAGAATTAAATTGTGATAATGTTAAGATTTCTATTGCAAATTATTGTTTGCTTATTGGTATTAATGAACTAAATTTGGGATAATTCAAAACTATATCGTTAATGAAATTTGTTAAATGCCTCCTATTTTTTTTTATTGCAAGTACTGTTTTCTCTCAGAAAAATTCGCAATTAAGCGATAAAGAGTATGTTCTATTACAAGATAAAATAAGAGTGTGTACAAATTCTAATGTAGATAGCGCTTTTATTTTTGTAAACAAAATGGAGCAATCGAGAGATTATTTGCATAAAACGTTTGCTTGTGGTGCAAAAGCATATTTATATCAGCTTAAGGATGATAGTATTAAAGCAAAAATGTTTTATGATCAGGCTTTTAGTTTTTTAGAGAAAGTAAAAAATTCAAAAGAAAAAAGAATACTACATGCTGATCTGTTAAATTATGGTGGGCTTATTGATTGGAGAAAAAACAATCTAACTGCAGCTTTCGATAAATTCGAAAAAGGATTAACCATTGTTAAGAAGGAGAATGACCAGATTAGAATGGTGAAATTCTATATGAATATTTCTTTAATTAATATAGAAGTAGGTAATTATAAATCGGCAATTTTATCTCTGCAAGAGTCAAATAAAATAACGGATAGAATCAAATACTCGTTTTCTGAAGAGAAATTTACCAATTATAAGAGTAATATTAATTTTAATTTAGGACGAGCCTTTGAGAAAGCTTACGGGAAAAACTATTCTAATCCTAAACTTTTAGATTCTGCAAAACACTACTATACAAAAGCAATTTTATATTCTAATAATTACTTAAATACAAAACTAAACTCTAAAATGAGTTTAGGGAATATTTATTATATGAAGAATGATTTGGCTAATGCCGAAAAAATATATTATGATGTTTTGTTGTTTAGTGAAGAGAATAAATTGCTTCCCGAGTTGTTTTCTGCTAGTTATAATTTGGGAAGTTTGTTCTTTAAAACGAAAGAATATGATAAGTCATTGTATTTTTTTAAAAAAGTAGATTCTATATATAACATTACCAAGGTTGATGATCTGTATTATATCAACTCTAATTATTATTTAGCCAAGATTTATACCATCAAAAATGAACCTCAAGAGGCATTAAAATATTCTGAAAAATACTTTGATAAGTTCGAGACAATTCAGTCAAAAATTGATAATGAAGCTTTAGAAGTTAATTTTCGATTGGGTAATGTGAATGTCAAAAAAGAGATGGAGGACCTTCAGTCTAAAAATCAGAATAAAATTAGATTTTGGAATTTGATGATTTTTATTCTTGTTGGGTTGGTTGTGGTTTTGGTTGTTTTGTATGTAAAAAGCATTAAGAAAAAAAGAGAAACGGATAAGAAAGTGAATACTTTAATTGAAGAGTATAAACAAAGATTAGCGTTAAACAATGCAATTCCAGAAACAGTAAATGAAGAAGCAGTTGTAGTAGACAGTGTGCCTAAAATGGCTGTTAAAATGAATTTAGATTTAGAGAAGGAAGAAGAAATATTCGAAAAATTAAAGCAATTAGAAAAGAAGCATTACTATCTAAATTCAGATTTCACTCAACAATCTGTAGCTAAGAAAATTAAAACAAATACCAGTTATTTGTCTTATGTTGTAAATAAGAGATTTGGTAAAACTTTTAGCGAATACTCTAATGAATTAAAGATTAATTACGTGATTAACGAATTAATAACGAATTCAAAATATCGTAAGTACTCAACTCAGGCACTTGCCGAGAGTGTGGGTTTTAAAAATGCTGTTTCTTTTACAAAATCCTTTAGCAAAAGAACAGGAGTAACTCCAACTCAGTTTACTAAAAAATTAGAAACTACAGAATTCTGAGGGTAAAGCTGTAGTTTCTAATTTATTTCTCTACTAAGTCTGACCAGGTGGCCTTACTGTTCCTGGCGGGATAATATTTGCTATAATTTTAGGATCTGTATTAGGATCTATTATTGGTTCATCTCCTCCCATGATCATTTTGTAATGTTTTTTCGGGAGCTCATTTTTTTTAAAATCTTCGAGCGTTAACGAGGTCTTTTTCATAAGTTGTATTTGTTAGAATGCCAAAATTATAGAAAAGGAATACCGATAATTTGGATTGCGATTTTGAAATATATTTTTACTGGTTGTTTTTTTTAATCAGCTGATAAATAGTGCTTTGCGATATGAAAAAGAGCTAAACTATTTATAAATTATATATTCATTTTTTTTAAAAATCCAAAAAATTAACTTTTTTTATGTGAAAGATTATCAATATTTGTGATAATCCTTTTCATAATAATTAAGATTGTCCCTATGATTAAATTAGTTAACAAGTACCTTGACTTAAACAATTATTTAAATGCTAAAAAGGAGTTCGAAGAGTTATTCCTTTCTCATCCTAATTATCCAAGTCTATTTGCTATTACAGATTCATTGAATACATTATCAATAGAGAATATTGTAATAAAAGTCCCAAAAGAACAATTGCCCGAATTGCCTGAATCTTTCCTGGCAATTTATAATCAGGATTTAGTTTTGGTTCAAAAAACAGAATCTTCAATTACAATTGAGACTGAAAAAAGTAAGAAGGTTACTTTATCAGTTGATGATTTCTCCAAAGACTGGAGTGGGGTTGTACTTGCAATAGAGCCTAATGAAGCTCAGGAAGAAGAAGTTTTAAGTGAAAATCCAAAATGGCTTAAGTATGGTATTTTGTTTTTGGCGCTAATTGTCTTATCTAGTTTTTATAACGATTATAAGATATTCGATTATGCTTTTTTAATCACCTCCTTATTGGGATTAATAGTAAGTGTTTTCATAATTCAGGAAAAGTTAGGTATAGATAACCAAATGGTGTCTAAGTTTTGTAATATCAATCCAAATACTTCATGCGAATCAGTTATTAAATCAGATAATGTAGATGTTAATAAGTGGTTTGGCTTTTCTGATTTACCATTAATTTTCTTCGTTACAGCAGTTCTGGCAATGTTAATAGGACCAGCAAATTCTAATCTTGTAGGATTGCTTAGTCTGGCAGCTATACCAATAATTGTCTATTCTATTTGGGTTCAGAAATTCCAGATAAAAAAATGGTGCGTATTGTGTTTGGTTATTTCTTTTTTAATGATAGTTCAAGGAATAGGTTGGGCTTTTGAATCTGAATTAAAGTTAAGCATTACGTTGGCTAGCCTTTTTCAGTATTTATTCTCTTTGATTCTTATTTCTTCGTTATGGTTTACTATAAAACCTGTTATTGAGGATAAATTAAAAGCAGAAAGTTCTGTGAAGAACTTAACCAAGTTCAGAAGAAACTATACTCTTTTTGAATTCTTATCTAAGGATGTTACTGTACAAGAAGGGTTTGATAAATTGGCAGGATTGCATTTTGGAAATACTGCTGCTGCTGTCAAGCTTTCTATTATCATAAGCCCGAGTTGTGGACATTGCCATAAAGCTTTTGAAGAAGCTTTTGAATTAGTTTGGAAATTTCCCGAAAAAATATCTTTGAATGTATTGTTCAATATCAATCCAGATAACAATCAAAATCCTTATAAAATTGTCGTAGAAAGAATGTTGATGATTAATGATACTAATCCTGAAAACATTGTAGAAGCAATATCTGACTGGCATATTAAAAAAATGACATTAGAAGTATGGCAGGAAAAATGGAAAGTTGATTCTATTTCTATGAAAGTTAATTTACAAATTCAGCAGCAATATGATTGGTGCTCACAAAACGGATTTAATTACACACCAGTTAAAATTGTTAACAATAAGCTGTATCCTACCGAGTACGAATTAAGCGAACTAAAATATTTTATTAATGATATTTTAGAAAGCAACGAAACGTTAGAGAGGGATTCTCTTGTCTATATGTAAAGTATTTATAAAATTCTTGCAAGAGTAGACATAAGCTTCAAGTGTCTTAAAATGATTGGAGTAATAACCAAATTAAAATTTCCCAATTATGTTAAAGAAAATTTTAAAGCTAGAAGGTGCTCAGGAATTAACAAGAAGTGAGCAAAAAACTATCCAAGGTGGAAGAGCTTGTGATCAAGGTGGATGGTGTCCAACAGGAAGTAAATGTGTATCTGATTGTAGGTTTGATGAGATTTGTAGACCAAACAGTTACATTGAGTGTTAGTTTACTAATAGCTCAATTTAAGATTAATAAAACCAAAAAACCATATTATGTTAAGTAAAATTTTAAAATTAGAAGGTGCTCAAGTGTTAACGCAAAAAGAGCAAAAATCGATTAATGGAGGAGCAGCAACATGTCAAGCTGGAGAAAGTATTGTTTGCTGCCCAGATCAAGGAATATGCGTGTGTGCCCCAAAAAATACGATATGTATGGCGATTTAGGTAAGTATTTAGACATAAGCTTCAAGTGTCTTAAAATGATTGGAGTAATAACTTAATAAAAAAATCCCCTAATTATGTTAAAAAACATTTTAAGTCTGAAAGGAGCTCAAAAACTTACCCAAAAAGAGCAAAAAGGTATTAATGGTGGCGTTACCGAAGTTTGTGCTAAAGCATTGGCTGCAGGATATGCAATATTAAAAGGATCGGCTCCATGTCCTCCTGAATATCCTTTAGCTGGTGGAGGTTGTTGTTTTGCAGATTAAAACAAAACCGTAAACTCATTTAGGACTTTACCTAATTAATAAAATAAAAGTATATAAAAATCGAAGCTCAAGTTTAAAATCGATTTTTAGTATGAATAGACATAAGCTTCAAGTGTCTTAAAATGATTGAAGTATTAACAAATTCAAAAAACCGTATTATGTTAAAAAGCATTTTAAGCCTAAAAGGCGCAGAAGAGTTGACAAAAAAACAGCAAAAAGAAATTAAAGGATCTTGGATTCCACCTGAAGGTAGATTTTGCCCGAATGGAACATGTCAATATTATGAAGGTGGGCCTTGCAGAAAAGTATCTGATCAATGTATTTAATTCTGTTAAGTAATTAGACATAAAACTTCGAGTGTCTTAAAATGATTGAAGTATTAACAAAATTAAAAATCCCCCAATTATGTTAAAGAAAATTTTAAAACTTGAAGGTGCTCAGCAATTAACCAGAAGTGAGCAAAAAATCATTAAAGGCGGATTAGCCTGTGGTGTTGATGGATATTGTCCAGGTACTAGTAAATGCGTGACAGATTGTAGGTTTTCAGGTATGTGCAGACCATCTAGTTATGTTGAGTGCTAATGTACTAACATCTTAATAAGATTAAGAAGTAGAAATGCTCTAAAATATAGACACAAACTTCAAGTGTCTTAAAAATTTTGAAGTAGTAACAAAATCAAAAAAACCATATTATGTTAAAGAATATTTTAAAATTAGAAGGCGCTCAACAACTTACAGCAAAAGAACAAAAATCTATTAACGGATCAGGGATAGTATGTAATGGTATTGATATCCTTATTTGCTGCCCTGATGGTATATGTGCATGTGCTCCAGCAGGGACACCATGTATGCTGACTTAGATAATAGTTTGGACATAAAACTTCAAGTGTCTTAAAGTTATTGAGGTAGTAACAAATTCAAAAAAACCATATTATGTTAAAGAAGATTTTAAACCTGGAAGGTGCTCAAGAATTGTCTAAAAACGAGCAAAAAGTTGTTAAGGGAGGATTACGTTGTAGTGCAGATGGGTATTGTCCTCGTAATACAGTATGCGTTGGTAGAGATGTTGCAAGTGGTAATGATGGAGATTGCAGACCAGTATAATTAAAATTTTGGACTGATATCCATGTAATAATTAAATTTTAAAAATATCAATTATGTTAAAAAATATTTTAAAATTAGAAGGTGCTCAAGAATTGACAAATAATGAGCAAAAAAGTATTAAAGGAGGTATTACTGAAGAGTGTGCTAATGCTATCGCTAGTGGAGAAGCCATATTTAAAGGTGGTAAGCCATGTCCTGTATTGTATCCTATTTCTTCAGGAGGTTGTTGTTATCAATAATCTTTTTATTTATAGTTATATAAGAAGAATATTCTGCTCAAGTTTTATAATACAATTTTATATAAAAGGACATAATCCTCAAGTGTCTTGAAATGATTGAGGTATTAACAAATTCAAAAAACCAAATTATGTTAAAATCAATTTTAAAATTAGAAGGTGCTCAAAAATTAACTAATAGCGAGCAAAAAAGTATTAATGGTGGCGCATGTGTTATCCTTTGTTGTCCAGATACAGGATGCTCATGTGTTCCTAAAGGAACAGCTTGTATGCTATAGTTAATTGATTTCTATCAATTAATAATATTAACAAATTCAAAAAACCATATTATGTTAAAGAACATTTTAAAATTAGAAGGTGCTCAAAAACTAACTAATAGCGAGCAAAAAAGCATTAATGGAGGAGGCGACTGTGTTATTCTTTGTTGTCCAGAAGTAGGATGTATATGTGTTTTTAAAGCAAATATTCCGCTTCAATGTTATAGTAGTTAATTGATTTTGCTCAATTGACAAATTAGTAGTATTGAGCCCCGAGAATCATAAGATGACTGGGGTATTTTTTAATTTTTAATCCATATATCATGTTAAAAAACATTTTAAATCTAGAAGGTGCTCAGAAAATTGAAAAAAATGAGCAAAAAAAGATTAGTGCTGGTAGTGCTCCATATTGTGAAGCAGGTTTTTGTGCAAGACGTTCATTGGAAGATGGAAAATGGGTATGGGATTGTTTACCATGCTAATTAAGTTTATTTAATCACTTTAATTTAAAATATAATATCATGTTAAAAAACATTTTAAACTTGGAAGGCGCTCAAAAAATAACTAAAAATGAGCAAAAAGTAATTACAGGAGGTGGTGCGCCACTTTGTGACGAGGGTTTCTGTGCAGAACGTTTATTAGAAAATGGAAAATGGGTATGGCGTTGTATGCCTTGCTAATTAAGTTTATTTAATCACTTTAATTTAAAATATAATATCATGTTAAAAAACATTTTAAACTTGGAAGGTGCTCAAAAAATAACTAAAAATGAGCAAAAAGTAATTACAGGAGGTGGTGCGCCACTTTGTGACGAGGGTTTCTGTGCGGAACGTTTATTAGAAAATGGAAAATGGGTATGGCGTTGTATGCCTTGCTAATTAAATTTATTTAATCATTTTAATTAAAAATAATATGTTAAAAAATATTTCAAAAATAGACGGAGCTCAGGAGTTAACAGAAAATGAGCAAAAAGTAATTAAAGGAAACGGACCTGGCGATTTTATCGTTTGTTGTCCTGAAGATAATAATATTGCCTATCCAGATTGCAGATTTATTGAGTGTTCTAGATAATTTTTATACTAGGGTTTATGAGTTTTAGGCATAAACCCTAGTTCTTAAAAAAAGTGAAGTATTAACGAATTAATAAAAACTAATTATGTTAAAAAATATTTTAAACTTAGAAGGGGCTCATCAATTAACCAAAAATCAGCAAAAGAGTATTCATGGAGGTATAGCCTGTACTAAAGGAAGAATATGTCCAACAGGAACATATTGTGTTGTCTCAGGCGAATTTGAGGGGCTTTGTAGAAAAAATTAGTAAATATTTATTCAACATTAAAAAAACGATACTTATGTTAAAGAATATTTTAAAATTAGAAGGAGTTCAAGAATTGAACATAACAGAGCAGAAAATAATAAAAGGTGGTACAGAGAAACCTAAAGAGGGATGTGCTGTAGATTTTTGTTTAAATATTTTCGGTGTTTGTGTTCGTTGTGAGCCTTAATGAAAATTAATTTTTTAAAACAATACTTATGTTAAAGAATATATTAAATATTGAAGGCGCACAAAATTTAAGCAAAAGCGAACAAAAAATGCTTGTTGGAGGAGGTAAAATCCCATCAGGAAACTGTAAATGTTTTTGCTATAATGGAGGTCCTGTAAAAATAAGTTCTTCTTGCTTTTCTTATTGTGCTGATGGTACAATACCAGGATTAGAAGAAGGAAGTACTGGGAATTGTACATTTCCTGGAGGTGGAGCTTAATTAATTAATTTTTAAAACTTTATATCATGTTAAAAAACATTTCAAATTTAGAAGGTGCTCAAAAATTAACTAAAAATGAGCAAAAAAGTATTAAAGGTGGTTTAAAAGATTGTATTGATCCTAATACAAATCAGTGTAAGTATTATAGCTTATCATGCGCTAGTCCATGTCGTCCAGGGATAGAGCCTTAATAATGTAATATTAATTAAGTTTTTGTTAGTCCGTAAGACGACTAACAAGAACTTAATGTTTTAATTGTTTTTTGTGTAACTAATAAAACTAAATATCATGTTAAAAAAGATTTTAAATTTAGAAGGTGCTGAACAATTAACAAAGAACCAACAAAAAAGCATCAAAGGTGGTTTGGAGTATTGTCGTGATTGGAATACGGGTCTCTGTAAGTACTATAAGATAACCTGCGCTAGTCCATGTAATGTACAGCCGTAGGTTTTAAATAAAATTATAATTTGTTAAGTGTTAGTAAGGTTGTTCATTAAGATGATAAAGAGGAGGTGGTTCCTCTTTATTATTTTATATTCGAATATGAAATAATTAGAGTATATTGTCCTTGTAAAACAAGATTTAAAATTGAAAAAATTCCCCAATTATAAACAAGCAGATTTTAAGGACTGCGGTCCTACCTGCTTAAAGATTATTGCAAAGCATTATGGTAAGTCCATAAATATTCAAGAACTACGTGATTACAGTGAGACCACACGTGAAGGAAGTAATTTGTTGTTCTTAAGTGATGCTGCAGAAAAAATAGGTTTTCGAACCTTAGGAGTTAAACTTAATGTACAGAGTCTGGAAGAAGCTCCTTTGCCTTGTGTCTTACATTGGAATAAAGAACACTATGTTGTGCTTTATAAAATTAAGAGAGGTATCTATTATATTTCTGATCCAGCTTTTGGATTGATAGAATATAATCAGAAAGACTTTATTAAGTTTTGGATAGGAAATAATGCCGATGATTCTACTCAGGAAGGAATTGCATTATTGTTAGAAGCCACTCCAAGATTCTTTCAGTCTGAGTTTGATAAAGAAGATAAAAAAGGCTTAGGATTTGGGCTATTATCGCAATATGTCTTGCGATATAAATCATTCCTAATCCAGTTAAGTATAAGTTTACTGGCTAGTAGTTTACTACAGCTTATTTTTCCTTTTCTTACCCAGAGTATTGTCGATGTAGGGATACAAAATCAAAACATTCATTTTATTTATTTAATTCTGTTTGCGCAATTATTTCTTTTTGCAGGAAGAACAGGATTAGAGCTTATCAGGAGTTGGATATTATTGCATTTATCTACCAGAATAAATATCTCTTTAATTTCAGATTTCTTCATCAAATTAATGAATTTACCAATTTCATTTTTTGATGTCCGAATGACTGGAGATATTATGCAACGTATAAACGACCATCGTCGTATAGAGAGAATCCTTACCACATCATCATTAAATGTATTGTTTTCGGTCATTAATATGATAATTATGGGAGGAGTCCTAGCGTATTACAATCTTCAGATATTCTTAGTGTTTTTTGCAGGAAGTATTCTGTACTTCGGATGGATAACCTTATTTTTAAAACGAAGAGAAGAACTCGATTATAAGCGATTTTCAGAAGTTAGCCAGGAGCAAAGCAAGGTTATGGAACTCATAAACGGAATGCAGGAAATAAAACTGCACAATGCCGAAAAGCAAAAAAGATGGGGTTGGGAGTATGTTCAGGCAAGATTATTTAGAGTTTCTATAAAAGGACTTGTTCTGGAACAAACTCAAACAATAGGTTCATCTGTAATTAATGAATTAAAGAATATTTTTATAATTTTCCTTTCGGCAAAATTGGTAATCGATGGTCAGATCACACTTGGGATGATGCTTGCCATAAGTTCTATCGTTGGGAGTTTAAATGGGCCAATTACACAGCTTATAGAGTTTGTAAGAGAAGTGCAAGATGCTAAAATATCGTTGGCAAGATTATCTGAAATTCATGATAAGGAAGATGAGGTACAGCAAGAAGTGCATCAAACCCAAGATATTCCTCAGGATAGCGATATAATTATCAAAGATTTATCGTACCGATATTTAGGTTCGGATATTCCTGTTTTAGATGATTTAAATTTGGTAATTCCTGCACATAAAGTAACTGCCATTGTAGGCGTTAGCGGAAGCGGAAAAACTACTTTAATGAAGTTATTACTAAAATTCTATGAGCCAAATAATGGAGAAATTAATTTAGGAAATACACAACTTAAAAACATTTCGCAAAAAGCATGGCGTAATAACATCGGAGCAGTTATGCAAGAAGGATTTATTTTTAGTGATACAATTGCTAATAATATAGCTATTGGGGTCGATAAAATAGATAAAGAACGATTGGTTTACGCTGCAGATGTGGCCAACATAAAAGAATATATCTCTAGTTTGCCACTTGGTTATAATACCAAGATAGGATCAGAAGGAGTTGGTATGAGTACAGGACAAAAACAACGATTATTAATTGCGAGAGCAGTTTATAAAAATCCCGAAATGTTATTTTTTGATGAAGCAACTTCAGCATTAGATGCAAATAATGAAAAATCAATTATGGGGAAATTAGATATCTTCTTTAAGGATAAAACAGTTGTAGTAATTGCACACCGATTAAGTACGGTGATGAACGCAGATCAAATAGTTGTTTTAGACAAAGGAAAGATTATCGAAATAGGAAGTCACTCAGCATTAGTAGAACAAAAAGGGAATTATTTTGAATTGGTTCGTAATCAATTGCAATTAGGAAATTAAAACATGGCAGAAGACAATACAAAATTTGAATTAAGAAGCGAAGAAGTACAAGATATCCTTACAAGAGTGCCACATTGGATGATACGATGGGGAACGGTTTTAATCTTTGCAATAATATGCATGCTGTTTTTTGTTTCTTGGTTTCTTAAATATCCAGATGTTGTGAGTACAGAAATAAGTATTACAACATCTATTCCTCCTGAGAAATTAGTAGCAAAAACTACTGGAAGAATCGAAGCAATTTTAGTAAAAGATAAAGCAAAAGTGTCAAAAAATACACCGCTTGCAATTATCGAAAATTCAGCTAATTATAAAGATGTTTTTATTCTAAAAAACACAGTAGACAATTTTAATATAAATGACAGAAATAAAGAATTTCCATTTGCTTCTCTAAACAATATGCAGTTTGGAGAGATGGAAAATGCTTATGGAGTATTTCAAAAGGATTATGCAGTATGGAAACTTAATGAAAACCTACAACCTTTTCAGGTAGAAAATAATGCTCAAAAATCAGAACATACCCAAATTAAAGAACGATTGGCTATTTTGCAGCAGCAAAAAAGCATCAACGAAAGCGAATTACAACTTCAAAAGAACGATGTTAATCGTTTCGAAGCTTTATATGCAAAAGGGGTTATTTCTACACAAGACTTAGAAAATAAAAAGTTGAGTTATCTTCAGGCAGATAAGAATTATAAAGGATTGCTTTCATCAATATCGCAATTAAAATCATCCCTTATAGAAAACTCCAGATCTAGTCAAGGTACTAAAATAAGCGGAACGAAAGAAGAAGTGAATTTAGAGCGGAACTTAATGCAATCTTTTTATCAGTTAAAAAAAGGGATTAAAGATTGGGAATTAGCTTACACATTAAGATCCTCAATTCCGGGTATAGTTACTTTTTTGCAAGTATGGACAGAGAGCCAAACAATTACTTCGGGAGAGAATGTTTTTTCGATTATTCCAGATACTGAAAAAGGATATATTGGCAAAGCCAAAGCAAAGGCTCAGAATTCAGGAAAAATTAAACTAGGACAACAAGTTAATATTCGATTGTTTAATTTCCCAGACAGAGAGTTTGGTGTAATTAGAGGCAAGGTCGAAAATATTTCGCTTATTCCAGATAAAGATGGGAATCTATTGCTAGATATATCGCTACCTAAAGGATTGGAAACATCGTATAAAAAGAAAATTCCTTTTCAACAAGAGATGAAAGGTAGTGCAGAAATTGTTACCGAAGATTTACGATTACTCGAAAGAATACTATATCAGTTTAAGAGCCTTTTTAGACAGAATTAAGATTTTATGTCTTACAATCGTTGTGTCTTCTCGCTATATTTTTGAATCAGTCAAATCCTAGGTTATAAATTTAACAAAATTGATCTTTAATGTTTATTGTTTTTGATTATCTGTTTGTTTTTTAATAGCCTATGTTTTTATCTTTAATGTTATGCTTAGAAATTACGATGTAGTTTTTAAACTATTTTATCAAAGATGATTTTCTATTAAAAACGAGGTGTTTGCTGGTTTTATAATAGATTCAAAATATTCTTGCGCGAGATTAGACATAAGACTCAAATGTCTTTAAACGATTGGGTTATTAACGAAACTATAAAATTTTAAATTATGTTAAAAAACATTTTAAACTTGGGAGGTGCCAAAAAATTAACCAAAAACGAACAAAAATCAATTAACGGAGGTGGGGCTAAATTTAGTCCGGAAACAGGATGGTGTTTTAGTAATTATAGTTCTTGCGATGATACTTATCCGAAAAGCTATGCCGGTGGTTGGTGTTGTGAAAGATAGTTTTTAAAATATATTAGAGAGGAAGTTCGCTTTCTCTCTGTGTTATTTTACAATTAAGATAATTCTTTTCTACACTTTTTAACATAGCAATCTTTCGTTAGCTCGTTATATTCGAGAATAAAAAGGTGTAGTTACTTCCTATAATTTATTCCTCAATAGAGATACCATTAGCTTTTAATTTGAATTAAAAGCCAATGGTATTTACTTTAAATATATTATGTTTCTCCCTCTTATAAACCAGTTAAGTTTCTGGTTATAAATTTAACAAAATAGACGCTCAATGTTTATTGTTTTTTATTATCTATCTGTATTTTAATTGGTTATGTTTTATCTTTAATGTTCTGCTTAAAAATTACTATGTGGTTTTTAAACTATTTCATCAAATGTGATTTTCTATTAAAAAACAAAGGCATCAGCTGGTTTTGTAATAGAATTAAAATATTCTTACGCGAGATTAGACAGAAAGTTCAACTGTCTTTAAACGATTGAGCTATTAACAAAACCATAAAAAACAAATCATGTTAAAGAACATTTTAAATTTAGAGGGTGTCAGAAAACTAACCAAAAGCGAACAAAAATTAATTAGTGCAGGAGAATGGAGATATTCTGAAGCAACGGGTTATTGTGTTTATCCACTTCCTGTTTGTAGCGGTGCGCTTTATTCAAAACAATATCCGGGTAACTGGTGTTGCGAAAAATAATTTTTAAAACATACCAGAGAGAAAGTCCGCTTTCTCTCTGTGTATTTTTATAATTGAGTTACTTCTTTTAGCCGGTTTTAAAGTTTATATTTTTTAGATAGAGATCTTTCATCAACTCGATATATCCGATGACGAGACCTCATAATTACTTCTTTTAATTACTTCTTCAATAACGATTATTCATTTTTAACTAGATTCAAATCGATGACATTTCTTTTAAAAGGACTGTTGAAATTTTCATGCGTTTTTGTTTCTATTGTGTCAGTTTAATCTTGGGTTATAAATGTAACAAAATAGGTTCTCAATGTTTGTTGTTTTTGTGTATATATCTATTGTTTAATTAGTTGAGTTCTTATCTTTAATATTGTGCTTAAAAATTCACATGTAGTTTTTAAGCTATTTTATCATCGACAAATTTCTATTAAAATACTAGTTATATGCTAGATTCTTTAATAGACTTAAAAATATTCTTGCGTGAGATTAGACAGAAAGTTCAAATGTCTTTAAAAGATTGAGCTATTAACGAAACCATAAAAAAAACAAATCATGTTAAAAAAACATTTTAAACGTAGAAGGTGCTCAAAAATTAACAAAAAGCGAACAAAAACTAATTAACGGTGGAGCAGTAGGAGATTGGACATATTCCGAACAAACAGGTTATTGCGTTTATTCTGTAGAAGCTTGCGGCTTTGGAGTTTATCCAAAAAGATATCCTGGAAACTGGTGTTGCCAAAAATAATATCTTAAAACAAGTTAGAGAGAAAGTTCGCTTTCTCTCTTTGTAAGTTTTTTAAAACCTACATTTTTAAATAGAAATCCTTGGTCAATTCGATATATTCGGGAGTATAAACATGTCTTTCAGTTTCGATAATTAATTCATCGATAGAAATGTCTGTGTTTTCAGTGCGATTAAAGGCTAATAAACTGCGTTTAATATCGCTTACAGGTGTTCCTTTTACTCGAGTGATTTTAAAAGGATATAACTCAAATTCTTTGGCTAGAGTAATAAATTTTTCTTCTTCTTTAAATGGAATAATTACTGAGAAGATTCCGTTTTCCGAAAGCAATAGATCAGCCGCTTCAACTAAATCTTCAAAAGGCATTGCGTCTTGAAAACGTGCTAAATCTCTTTGATCGTTATCAGTTTTGTAATCTTCGCTGTAAAAAGGAGGGTTTGATACAATGATATCATATTCGTCTTCAGGTTCTTCCATGAACTCGTCTAATCCTGCATGATAACAAAATAAACGGTCATTCCAAGGAGCGTTTTCAAAATTATCTACAGCTTGTTCATATGCAGCTTCATCTATCTCTAAAGCGTCGATTTGTTCTGCTGAGGTTCTTTGTGCTAGCATCAAGGCAATAAGTCCAGTTCCGGCTCCAACATCTAAAATGCTAAAAGGATTATTGGTTATAGGAGTCCATGCGCCTAATAAAACACCATCAGTGCCAACTTTCATAGCAGTTTTATCTTGTAGAATAGAGAATTGTTTGAATTTAAACATAAAAAAGAAATTCCAATTTTTTTAAATTCCAAATTTCAATTAGAAAGGAGGGAATTCTAAAAAAAGAAATTCCAAATTCCAATTGCAAAAAGGAGTAAAACTATATGAGTTTTGAGTTGCAAAAGTAAGATTAAAATCTCAATAATTATTTTGAAGTTTTGGTGATTATTGCTGATAAAATTTTTCGTAATTCTTCTACTTCGAATAATAAAGAATTTGAAAGTGTTCTTTGATCGGGATTTGATTCATGTAATAAGCGTAACCAGAATTTAGATTCTTTAGCTTCTTTTCGAGAGATTTTAAGTCTAAATATTAAATCTTTATCCCCAAGTTTTTCATTTGCTTCAATATAATTTGCTCCTACAGAACCAGAAGATCTAACTAATTGTTTTCCGTCTTCTATGTTTGATGTTGTTTTAGGTAAAGTTCTAATATATGTTCTACATTCATTTGCAAACAAAAAAGTTCGTTCTTCTAAATCGTAAGGTTTGTTAATCATAATACTCCAATTTTTAAATTCTAATAAAGATGGCACAATTATTTTATAAAAATAAGTTTTTTCTTTCAAATTTAAAATTTAGAAAAAATATTCTTTAAAAGGTGGGATTTGGAATTTCAGATTTGGGATTTTCCTTTCCAGTATTGGAATTTGAGATTTGAAAAATTGGAATTTTCCTTCCTAGTTTGGAATTTGGAATTTCAGATTTGGAATTTTCCTTTTCAGTATTGGAATTTCTAATCTAAAGGTACATTTCAACCAAGCCTTCAGGTAAATTCATGATAACTTTTTTGTTATCACGGTCAATTTTTACTAAGAAATGGTCAATCATAGGGATTAACATTTCTACTTCGCCATTAATAACTTCAAAAAGAGGTTGGGCAGTAGAGTCATTTACAGAAACTATTTTCCCGAAAACGCCTAAGCGTTGGTCTTCTATTTCGAAACCGATAACTTCGTGGAAATAAAATTTGTTACCAGTAAGTTTAGGTAACATGCTTAAAGGAAGATAAATAGCGTTACCCATAATGGCATCGGCATCTTCCTCAGTAGTCATATCTTCAAAACGAATTCTTAAGAAATCGTTTTTGTGTATTGAGCTACTTTCAATAAAAAAAGGAACCAAGTGTTTGTCGCATTCGACAAACACTGATTCCAAGTTTTCGTATAACTCAGGTTCGTCCGTGTCTAAATAAGCCAGAACTTCACCTTTGAAACTAAATTTTTTCGCGATTTTACCTAAATAAAAACATTCTTCTTTACGCATTCTCGCTTAATATAATTATGCTTCAGTTGTTTCGTTATTTTCTTCAGCAGCAGGAGCTTCTTCAGTTGATGCTTCAACTTCAGCAACTTCTTCTACAGCAGGAGTAGCAGCAGCGATAGCGTCAGCTTCAGCTTTTGCAGCAGCAGCTAAACGTTTTGCGTTTACTTCTTGTTCAGCTTTAAAAGCTTTAGATTTAGCATCAGCTTGCGCTTTAGTTAAACCATCTTTCTTAGCGTCAACTTTTCCAGCTTTTGCTTCTAACCAAGCAGCTAATTTTGCATCAGCTTGTTCTTGAGTTAAAGCACCTTTGCGAATACCACCTTCAAGGTGATGTTTCAACAAAGCTCCTTTGTAAGAAAGAATTGCTTTAGCAGTATCAGTTGGTTGTGCACCATTGTGTAACCATTTAACTGCACTATCAAGGTTTAAGTCGATAGTTGCTGGGTTTGTGTTTGGATTGTAAGTACCGATTTTCTCTAAGTATTTACCATCTCTTTTTGAGCGTGCATCTGCAGCTACAACCCAGTAAAAAGGTTTTCCTTTTTTACCGTGTCTTTGTAATCTAATTTTTACTGACATAATCGTTTGATTAAATTTTGAGGTACTCGACCTCTATTAATTAAGGGTGCAAAGATATAATTTTATTCTGAATTACAATTTCTATTTTTCAATTTAATGTTTAAGCCCTTATTTGCTAGTTTTTTATGGTTCTTTTAAGAGATAGATCTAATTATTTTGTTTTTTAATTGATAATTTTGCCAAAATTTAATTTGAATATGAAAAAGTGGTTTTTTCTATTGCCTCTACTTTTATTGTTTATTGCCTGTGATAAGGAAGAAGTGGTGTCGAGTAGTCCTGCCTTTCAGTTCTTGAAAAATGATGTTTTTTGGAGAACTACAACTTATAGTGCTACTATTGATAAGAACGGAGTACTTATAATAACTGGAGGTTTGAATGATGAAAAAGTCGTTTTACAAACAGTTTCGGTAAATGTTAAAACATATATTTTGGGAGTCGATGATGTTTCTACTGCTACATATATAAATTCATTGCCAAAGCAAGAAACTTTGTATAAAACAGGTAAAGGAATAGGAAGTGGTCAGATTATTATCACGGAGTATAATAAGGATACAAATACAGTTTCGGGTACATTTGCATTTATTGCTCCAGATAATGAAGATGTTGCGTCGGTCGAAAAAGCTGTCCGCTTTAAAGAAGGAGTTTTTTATAAAGTGCCAATTACGTTGGTTAACACATCGGAATAGAAAATTTTAAAGAAAGAAAAAAAAATCTATTTGCGACTCTTCTTACTTTTTTTTATTGATAATAAAAACATAAATAAGCTAATTTATAGTAGATTAGAAAAAAATAAGATTACATTTGTTGCATATTAAAATAAGTACATATGAATATTTTTGTTGGAAGCCTTCCATTCAGTATTGAGGAAGCAGATTTAAGAGAGTCTTTCGAGGCTTACGGAGCAGTTGATTCAGTTAAAATCATTACTGATAAATTTACTGGAAGAAGTAAAGGTTTCGGTTTTGTTGAAATGACAAATGATGATGAGGCTCAAAAAGCGATTGACGAATTGAACGGAGCTACTGTTCAAGGACGTGCAATTGTTGTAAACAAATCTGAGCCAAAACCAGAAGGCGAAAGAAGAAGTTTTAATAACAACCGTGGAGGAAATGATTCTCGTGGTGGTTATGGTGGTGGAAACAGCCGTGGTGGAGACAACCGTGGAGGTGGAAACAGAGGAGGATATTAATATTTTTTTCTACAATATAAAAAAAGGTGTCAATTTATTGACACCTTTTTTGTTTGTATATGTTTTGCTGTAGAGATGTATATATTGTAGAGACGCACCGCAGTGCGTCTAATATTTTTTATAAATTAGCAACCAACCAATCACCAACTTCGCTGGTTTTGTAGGCTTTGGTTCCTTTTGGAGCTAAATCTTCAGTGACAATTCCTTGCTCTAATGATTTATTTACAACGGCTCTAATTGCTTCGGCTTCCTCTTTTAGTCCAAAAGCATCTTCAAACATCATTGCAGCAGATAAAATAGTTGCTAATGGATTTGCAATATTTAATCCTGTTGCTTGCGGATAAGACCCGTGAATAGGTTCATATAATGAAGTGTGTTCTCCAACAGATGCAGAAGGCATTAATCCCATTGAACCTGAAATTACCGAAGCTTCATCCGTTAAGATATCTCCAAATAGATTTTCAGTGATCAATACATCGTAAGAGTTTGGCCATTGTACCAATCGCATTGCAACAGCATCTACAAATTCATAAGAAACAGTTACTTCAGGATAATCTTTTTCCATTGCCTGAACTGTTTCTCTCCATAAACGTGAAGTTTCCAAAACGTTTGCTTTATCAACGCAACATAATTTTTTGCTACGTGTCATTGCAAGTTCAAAACCTTTTTTAGCTAAACGTTGTACTTCAGCTCTTGTGTAAACACAATTGTCAAAAGCAGTTTCTCCATTGTCTCTTCTTCCTTTTTCTCCAAAATAGATTCCTCCGGTTAATTCTCTTAAGAAAACTAAATCAGTTCCTTCGATTCTTTCTCTTTTTAAAGGAGAATTATCTATTAATGAAGGGAAAGTAAACGTTGGTCGAACATTAGCAAATAACCCTAATTTTTTACGCATTAATAATAAACCTTGTTCAGGTCGAACAGGCGCACTTGGATCATTATCGTATTTTGGATGACCGATTGCGCCAAATAAAACGGCATCGGCAGCCATACAAATTTCATGAGTTTCATCCGGATAAGGAACTCCAACTGCATCAATAGCACAAGCTCCTGTAAGAGCAGGTGTCCAGTTAATTTCGTGATTAAATTTTTTTGCAATAGCATCAGATACTTTTACGGCTTCATTAATTACCTCAGGACCAATTCCGTCTCCTGCTAAAAGGGCGATGTTAAATTTCATTTCTTTTTGAGTTTCTAAGTTTCTAAGTTTCTAAGTTTTTTTCCTTAGTAAGTCAGAATTTTTATTTATAATTGTTTTTAGGTTTAAAGCGGCAAAGGTTCAAAGGCTCAAAGGCTCAAAGTTTAAAGCAACAAAGAAAAAACCTTTGCGCCTTTGTTACTCTGAGCCTTTGTACCTATATTAAGGAATCACATTCAACATTTTTTGTGTGGCAATAATTGCGGCAACTGTCTGATCAGAATCTAGACCTCTTGTTTTAAATTCTTTTCCGTTATTAATCCAGGTAATAATAGTCTCGCATAAAGCGTCAGAACTACTTCCTGGAGGGATACGAACAGCATAATCAATTAACTTAGGTAAAGTCATTTTTTTGCTTTTGTAGATTTTGGTCAATGCATTCATAAAAGCATCAAACTGACCATCTCCTTGTGCATGTTCTTCTATGATTTCTCCGTCAAGATTTAAGCTTAATGTTGATGATGGACGTGTCCCTTTTGAATGCATTAATACGTAAGACTGTATAGTAATTTTATCTTGATACGTATGACTGTTTAAAACGTCAGAAATGATGTATGGTAAATCTTCTTTGGTAACCGTTTCTTTTTTGTCGCCTAATTCGATAATACGTTGAGTAACCAATTTTAAATCCTCTTGATTTAGTTTTAATCCTAATTCCTGAAGATTCTTTTCAATGTTGGCTTTTCCAGAGGTTTTCCCGAGAGCGTATTTGCGTTTTCTTCCAAAACGTTCTGGAAGTAAATCACTAAAATATAAGTTGTTTTTATTGTCACCATCGGCATGAATTCCTGCAGTTTGGGTGAAAACATTATCTCCAACAATTGGTTTGTTGGCAGGGATTCTGTAGCCAGTAAAGGTTTCTACCAATTTGCTCACCGAGTATAAAGAAGTTTCTTTGATATTAATACTTACTTCTGGTAAATAATCATTGATTACGGCAACAGTACTTTCGAGAGGAGCATTTCCTGCACGTTCCCCCATTCCGTTTACAGTAACATGAAGTCCTTTAATGCCTGCTTTTACAGCTTCCATTACATTGGCTACACTTAAATCATAATCATTATGTGCATGAAAATCAAAATGGATACTTGGATATTTTGCAGTAATTTTTGAAATAAATTCGAAAGTTTGAGCAGGAATCAATACACCTAAAGTATCAGGAAGCAAAATTCTTTTGATGGGTTGTGTTGCTAAAAAAGCCAGAAAATCAAAAACGTATTCGGGAGAATTTCGCATTCCGTTGCTCCAATCTTCCAGATATACATTTGTTTCGATGTCGTTTTCTTTTGCTAAAGCAATACTTGTTGCAATTTCTGCAAAATGTTGTTCAGGTGTTTTTTTTAACTGATGTATAAGGTGGTTCATAGAACCTTTAGTTAATAAGTTCTGAACTTTAGCTCCAGCTTTTTTCATCCATTCGATAGAAACGCCACCATCTACAAAAGATAATACTTCAATTCTTTTAATGTAACCTCTTTCTTCTGCCCAAGATGTTATACTTTTTACTGCCTGAAATTCTCCTTCGCTTACGCGAGCAGAGGCAATTTCTATTCGATCAATATTTAATTCTTCTAATAGTAATTGTGCAATGGTTAGTTTTTCTGCTGCAGAAAAAGATACTCCCGATGTTTGTTCGCCATCACGGAGCGTCGTGTCCATTATTTCAATTTTTCTTTTTTTCATATTGATTTCTGTATTTCTTTTAAAGTGAAATTATAGTTGTTGTTATAATTTTCCTCTCACTTCATTTAACTTCATTGTCATTGAAATAGCTGAATTTTCGATCCAGTTATTGTATTCTTCGATTGTTTTTAATCTTAATTCGTTATCTAAATAATCTTCCTCAACCATTTGACTGGAATCTGCAACTTTAGACCAAATCCCTATTTTTGATTTAAAATCAGAATCTTCATTATGATAAGCTTCGTCTGAATTTATTTTCTCGATAGAATGAAAACCTGCTTCTTTTAATAATTGAGGTAGATCTTCGCCTATCTTATTATTCATTCCGGCATCTGCTCGCCATTTCAAAAAAGTTTTATAAAATTCCTGCATGCTTTCCGGTGGTAATGGATTCCAGATTAAATTAGTGTGATCATAATCCAGAATTGATATTTGACCGTTTGGCTTTAATAATGATTTCATTTTTATTAAAGCTTCTTTAGGATTGCTTAACCATTGTAATGTTCTGGCAGAAACGATTAAATCAAATTTTGTGTCTGGATTGTATTCAAATAAATCAACCGCAATTAATTCTAGATTAGAGACTGATTGATAAGATTCTTTGCCGCTTTTTATGAAAATTTCTGTATTGTCAATTGCAATAACCTTTCCGTTAGGGCCAATAGTATTTGCAATATCTTTTGAAATTGAACCTGTTCCGCACCCAATATCTAAAATCGTCATTCCGGGTTTTAAAATCTGAATCAGATTTCGATAATCTTTTGATAAACTTCTATCGTCAAATATTTTTGTCGCGTTTTCGTCCCTTTTAATATGTTTATTGCCTTTCATTTACAATAGGATTATTTTTAAAACTTATTTCGATGTTGGATTATTTTCTGAAATATTTTTTCGGTCGATTTAATTTAGAAAGACCCGACAGGTTTCGAAAACCTGTCGGGTCTAGTAGATCGAACGAGATTTTATTAATAAGGAAGTTTATCGGCAAAAGCCACAATATCTTCTTTGATGTTTTGTAAATAATCAATGTCATCAAAGCCATTAATCATATTATTCTTTTTGTATCCATTAATCGCAAAAGATTCTGATTGACCAGTTGCTAATAATGTAATAGTTTGATTTGGTAAGTTGATTTCTAATTCCGTTTTTGGATCAGCTTCAATTGCTTTAAAAATTGTATCAGCAAATTCAGGGCTAACTTGTACAGGAAGAACTCCAATATTTAAGCAGTTTCCCTTAAAGATATCTGCAAAGAAACTAGATACTACAGCTCTAAATCCGTAATCGTAAACTGCCCAAGCAGCATGTTCTCTAGAAGATCCTGAACCAAAGTTTTTTCCTCCAACTAAGATTTTTCCGCTATAAGTAGAATCGTTTAAAACGAAATCAGCTTTTGGAGAATCATCGCCATTATATCTCCAATCTCTAAAAAGATTGTCTCCAAAACCTTCACGTTTTGTAGCTTTTAAGAAACGAGCCGGAATGATTTGATCGGTATCTACGTTTTCTATCGGTAGCGGCACTGCACTACTAGTAAGTATATTAAATTTATCGTATGCCATTTTGATATCTGCTTTAGGCTGTAGGCTATAAGCTTTAGGCTTTTCCTACAGGGTGTATTATGTATTGTTTTTTTTGCTTAAAGCCTATTGCTTAAAGCTTTTAGCGAGAATTAAAATAACTCCCTCGGGTCTGTCAGTTTTCCTGTCACGGCTGCTGCTGCTGCCATAATCGGACTAGCCAAAAGTGTTCTTGAGCCAGGACCTTGACGACCTTCAAAGTTTCTATTAGATGTACTTACTGCATATTTTCCAGCAGGAACTTTATCATCGTTCATAGCTAAACAAGCAGAACAACCAGGCTGACGTAATACAAAACCTGCTTCGGTTAAGATTTCTAAAAGACCTTCTTCTTTAATTTGTGCTTCAACAACATGAGATCCCGGAACTAACCAAGCAGTTACATTATCAGCTTTTTTGCGTCCTTTTACAATTTCTGTAAAAGCTCTAAAATCTTCAATACGTCCATTAGTACAACTTCCTAAGAATACAAAGTCGATTGGTTTTCCAATCATTACATCATTTTCTTGAAAGCCCATGTAAGCCAAAGATTTTTTATAAGTTTCCTCGCCGCCTTCAACTTGGTTGGCGTTCGGAATATTTTTAGAGATACCAATTCCCATTCCTGGATTAGTACCGTAAGTAATCATCGGTTCGATATCTGCTGCATTAATGTTTAATTCAGCATCAAAAACTGCATCAGCATCAGTTTTTAAAGTTTTCCAATAAGCAACCGCTTTATCCCAAGCTTCACCTTTTGGTGCATATAATCTTCCTTCAAGGAAATCGAATGTTTTTTGGTCTGGAGCAATCATTCCTCCACGAGCTCCCATTTCGATACTTAAATTACAAACAGTCATACGACCTTCCATGGTCATGTTTTCAAAAACATTTCCTGCATATTCAACAAAATATCCAGTACCTCCAGAAGTAGTTAATTGAGCAATAATATAAAGAGCAACATCTTTTGGTCCTACACCTTTACTTAATTCGCCATTTACGTTGATACGCATTTTCTTTGGCTTTGGTTGCATGATACATTGAGTAGATAAAACCATTTCAACCTCAGAAGTTCCAATACCAAATGCAATCGCTCCAAAAGCACCGTGAGTAGAAGTATGTGAATCTCCACAAACAATAGTTGCACCAGGAAGTGTGATTCCATTTTCAGGACCTACAACGTGAACGATTCCGTTTTTTTTGTGACCTAAACCCCAGTGAGAAATTCCGTATTCGGCTGCGTTATCTTCTAATGCTTTTAGCTGATTAGCAGATAAAGCATCTTCAACAGGTAAATGCTGATTTATAGTTGGTGTGTTGTGATCGGCAGTTGCAAAAGTGCGTTCTGGGTATAAAACCGAAATGCCTCTGGATTTTAATCCTAAAAAAGCAACAGGACTTGTAACTTCATGAATAAAGTGACGGTCAATGAAAAACACATCGGGTCCATCTTCAATTTTACGCACAACGTGCGAATCCCATACTTTGTCGAATAATGTAGTACTCATTTTTAACTATTTTTTAATTGTAATTTCCATGTAATCATAAGAGGATAACAAAATTAGAAAAAGAATCAAAAGTGAAAATTGGCATATTCGATTATATACGATACCCAAACTTAAATACAAATTATAAACTCGTTCGCTTTGTTTGATATTCGTTAAGGTGTTAAATTTTTCTTTGCTTTTCTCTTTCTCTTTTTAATTAGGTTGCTTTTGATTGTTGTAGAGGTTGCTAATTTGTGGATTTATTGCTATTTAGCTGTGTTTAAAGCGGTTTTAGAATAAATAATATAACAAAATGTGGAAAAATAATAGTAAATAATAATTCTTTCTTTTGATTAAAGCAGTTTAAAAATGAAGTAATTGGATGTTTTATTCGGTTAAAACTATTCTATATAAAGCTGTTTTTTTAATTGCATTTTACGACATCCAAGAAATGTATTTTTTGTTTTTTAGAATGAAGTTAAAATCAATTTGAGTGATTATGACGGGTAGCTGACAATTACTTTTTAAAAGGATTACTAATATTGAAAATTCTAATTTTAAAAAAATAATGTCATGAATTTAAATCAAATTGCTTACAGAATTGGAGTTATTGGAACCGTAATTATTTTAGTTTGGGTTGGACTTTTTAAGTTTACAGCTGCCGAAGCTGGAGCAATAAAAGGCTTAGTCGAAAATCATTTTGCAATGAGTTGGATGTACAGAGTAATGTCGGTGCAAGTTGTTTCTAATGTTATTGGAGTTTTTGAAGTCTTTACTGGGGTTGGACTATTGTTTTCTTTATTTTATAGAAAAATCGGAATCTACGCAGGAGCAGCTTCGGCTGTTATATTTATTACAACTTTAAGTTTCCTAATTACAACTCCAGGTGTTTTTAGAAGTGTGGAGGGGTTTCTTGTAACAGACTTTTTTATTTTGAAAGATATTCCTTATTTGGCAATTTCTTTGATGGTGTATGCGAAAAACAAGGAGTAAATAAAAGAAATTTTACCCATTCAATATAAAAGAAAATAATCAATCCAAATTATCAAAAACATAACGAGTTTTAATAATTTGGATTGATTATTATAGCTACTAATCCTTACAATCGATGTGGGCTTTTATCAAAGCGATCATTTATTGAAAAATGATATTGCAGACCCAATTCTAACCCAATTCGTAAATTATGTGTAGTTTTTTTAGAATCATTCCAATCAGGTGTGTCTGAATAGTAAGGGAAATTATCTGCAGAAGTGAAATCATATTCATATCTTAAATTTGTAGAATAGGAAATTTTATCTGACAGAAAACCTTTTAAACCAATTGAACCAATTATACCAAATAAAGTTTTTTTGTGCATTTTTCCTTTGTCACTATAATATTGATTTCTTTCTGGATGTTGATAAGAAATATATTCACCATAATCTGAAGTATGTGTTCTTATTTCATATTCATCTTCTGCAATTGTTTTATAATATTTCAGAAAAGAAAACTGTATTCCTTGATTAAATGTTAAAAATAATTTCTCTTTTAAGTGATAATAATATTGAACAGTTATGGGAGTTTTATAATACTCAAAACTTGATTTTATACTTGTATTGTCTCCAACGACATCAAAAAAGTATTTTTCGTTTTGTTTCGAATATTCAAACCCAGTTTTTACACCCCAACTGTCATTCCAGTTTTTTTCAATTGTGAGTCCAAAACCAAAACCATTTGGCAAATCTTGTTTGTCTTTATTATAAAGGAAGTTTGAATTTATTCTAGTGAAAAAGAAAGGATTCAAATTTATTCCAACTTGCCAATCAGTTATATCTTGAGCATTTCCCGCAAAGGAAATACTCAAGATCATGGCAATTACTAAGTTTTTCATGTTTAATTGTTTAAAATTATTTTGCCCGTTATGACATTCTTTTCAGTTATTACTTTTAAAATATAAATCCCTCCTTTTAGTTTGCTTGAAAGCTCAATTTGCAATTCATCTTGATTGTAGAATTTAGATTCTTGAACTAATTTCTGATTTTGATTAAAAATCTGATAATTGCTAGAAAGTATTTCTGGAAGTTTTATTGTAATATTTCCGTTTGTAGGATTTAGTGAAATTATAATTTCTGAAATCTCACTTTCTGGAGCTAATCTTGCTTGAAAACAAGGAGTTGGTGTGTCTAAGGAGTATATTTCACTAGCTATAGCTCCAGTATAGGAGTTAGCATAAGTGACAGTAACATTAACGTTTCTTGACACGGTAGGATGCGCCATTATAGGCGGAGTAACTCTTATGCTTCCATAAAACATAAAACTAAAGTTTTTTCATATAAATTAATTTCTTTTAGAGTTTAAAGGCTTCAAAAGTAACTTGTGCTACATTCTTTTTGTTGTATTTTCTTACTCTACTTCAATACTATATTATCTGTTTTGGACAGAAAAATCTGTTTTGGTTGCGATGTATATTTTTATTTTTAAGTTGTCATTTTGCTCTCCCTTGTTGATAACTTCCTTTTTTAATAGCTCAAAAAAAGACTAAATTTGTAGTTCCTCCATTTTCCATCCAGCGATTTTATTTAGTTCTTGTTATCAGGGATTTAGAATAGAGATAATTGGAATTTGGAATTTTAATTTTGTCTTTTTAAGCTTATGTATTTAATATTCGATACCGAAACTACTGGATTACCAAAACGTTGGGATGCTCCAATAACCGATTCTGATAACTGGCCTCGCTGTATTCAGATCGCTTGGCAGCTTCATGACGAAATGGGGCAATTAATCGAACATCAGGATTACTTGGTAAAACCTGAAGGATTTAATATTCCGTATGATGCCGAGCGTATTCACGGAATTTCTACAGAGTTGGCTGAAGCCGATGGAATCACATTGGCAGAAGTTCTGGAGAAATTTAATATTGCATTAAGCAAGACTAAATTTATTGTAGGTCAGAATTTAGGTTTTGACGTTAATATTATGGGAGCCGAGTTTCATAGAATGGGCGTGGAATCTCCAATGAGTTCTATGCCAGTTTTGGATACATGTACTGAGGTTACTGCTTCATTATTAAAGCTTCCGGGAGGTCGTGGTGGAAGATTTAAGTTGCCAACGTTAACAGAATTACATAGTTATCTTTTTGAAAAACCTTTCGCAGAAGCACACAACGCAACTGCCGATGTTGAGGCAACCACGCGTTGTTTTTTGGAGTTAATAAGAAGAGAGGTTTTTACCAAAGAAGAATTGGATGTTCCGAAGGATTATTTCAAGGAATTTCAGAATAGAAATCCTCAGGAATTTCCGTTAATTGGTTTAAAACACATCAATTTAAAAGCAGCTTCTGATAAAATCAGAGAGCAATTAAAAGCTCTGGAATCTGTTGGTAATGAAACTACAGTTTCACATTCTGACAGAGAAGATTTTAAAGCGGCAAAATATTCGCATTTACACAACCATACGCAGTTTTCGGTTTTGCAATCGACTATTGGGATTGGTAATATTGTTTCGGCTACAGCCAAAAACGGAATGCCAGCCGTTGCTATGACCGATACAGGAAACATGATGGGGGCTTTTCATTTTGTGAGCGCCGTTATGAATCATAATAAAGCTGCTTCTGGAAAAAATAAAGCTTTGGTTGAGGCTGGTGAAGAACCAACAGAAACTGAGATAAAACCAATCGTGGGTTGTGAGTTTAATGTTTGTGATAACCACTTAGATAAAACCAAGAAAGACAACGGAAATCAGGTCGTATTATTAGCCAAAAATAAAAAAGGGTATCACAATTTGGCAAAAATGTCATCGATTGCCTTTACGAATGGGTTTTATTATGTTCCCAGAATTGACCGTGCTATTGTTGAAAAATACAAAGAAGATATCATGGTTTTATCTGGGAATTTATACGGAGAGATCCAAAGTAAAATTCTGAATGTTGGTGAAAACCAAGCTGAAGAAGCTTTGATTTGGTGGAAAGAACAATTTGGAGATGACTTTTATCTTGAAGTCATGCGCCACAATCAGGAAGATGAAAATCGTGTGAATAAAACGCTGATTGAGTTTTCTAAAAAACACAATGTCAAATTAATTGCGACAAATAATACTTATTATTTAAATAAAGAAGATGCCAATGCACACGATATTTTATTGTGTGTAAAAGATGGTGAAAAACAAGCTACGCCAATTGGTCGTGGTCGTGGATATCGTTACGGATTACCAAATCAGGAGTACTATTATAAGTCGCCTGATGAGATGAAAAAACTCTTTGCCGATTTACCAGAAGCGATTATCAATATTCAGGAAATTGTAGATAAGGTCGAGATTTATTCGCTTTATCGTGATGTATTGCTTCCTAAATTTGATATTCCTGAGGAGTTTGTAGTTGTCGAGGATGAAGCTGATGGTGGAGTTAGAGGTGAAAATAAATATTTGCGTCACCTTACTATGGTTGGTGCAAAAAAGAGATATGGAGAAATTACAGAATCTATTCAGGAACGTTTAGACTTTGAGTTATTAACGATTTCGAATTCTGGTTATCCGGGTTATTTCTTGATTGTTCAGGATTTTATCGCTGAAGCCAGAAATATGGACGTTTCGGTAGGACCTGGTCGTGGATCGGCTGCTGGATCTGCGGTAGCATATTGTTTAGGAATTACGAATATTGACCCAATTAAGTATGATTTGCTTTTTGAGCGTTTCCTTAATCCGGATCGTGTATCCATGCCCGATATTGATATCGATTTTGATGATGAGGGTCGTGGTCGTGTTATGGATTATGTAATTAATAAATACGGGCAGAATCAGGTTGCGCAAATTATTACGTATGGTAAAATGGCAACCAAATCGGCGATTCGTGATACGGCTCGTGTACTAGATTTGCCATTGTTTGAGGCCGATAGAATTGCAAAACTGATTCCGGGAATGATGCCGTCTAAATGGAATTTAGCGCGTTTTATTTCTGAAAGTGAGGAGGAAGTTAAAAAAGCACTTCGTTCGGATGAATTTGAGAATGTAAAAGAGTTAATTGCCATTGCCAATGAAGATGATTTGGCTGGTGAAACAATTCAACAAGCAAAAATCCTTGAAGGGTCGATGCGAAATACCGGAATTCATGCCTGTGGTGTAATTATTACGCCATCGGATATTACGAATTTCGTTCCTGTTACTACAGCAAAAGATTCTGATTTATATGTAACACAGTTTGATAACTCAGTTGCCGAAAGTGCAGGATTGCTAAAGATGGACTTCTTGGGTCTGAAGACCCTTACCTTGATAAAAGATACTGTTAAACTAGTAAAATATAGAAACGGAATCGACTTAGATCCCGATACTTTTCCGATTGATGATGTTGAGACGTATGCTCTTTTCCAGAGAGGAGAAACAGTTGGAATCTTCCAATATGAGTCACCCGGAATGCAGAAATACATGAAGGATCTGAAGCCTACGGTTTTTGGAGATTTAATTGCCATGAATGCCTTGTATCGTCCGGGACCATTAGAGTATATTCCATCTTTCGTAAGAAGAAAAAATGGCGAAGAAGAAATCAAATACGATTTAGATGCCTGTGAGGAATATTTGGGAGAAACCTACGGAATTACGGTTTACCAAGAGCAGGTAATGCTTTTGTCGCAATCGCTGGCTGACTTTACAAAAGGTGAGGCCGACGTTTTGCGTAAGGCGATGGGTAAGAAACAAAAAGATGTACTGGATAAAATGAAGCCTAAGTTCGTAGAACAAGCGGCTAAGAAAGGTCATGATGCAAAAGTTCTGGAGAAAATTTGGAAAGACTGGGAAGCATTTGCGAGTTACGCCTTTAATAAATCGCACTCGACTTGTTATGCCTGGATTGCTTACCAAACGGCATACTTAAAAGCGCATTATCCTGCTGAATATATGGCTGCGGTACTTTCTAATAATATGAACGACATTAAGCAGGTTTCGTTTTTTATGGAAGAATGTAAACGAATGGGATTACAGGTTTTAGGACCAGATGTAAACGAGTCGTTTTATAAGTTTACTGTAAATGATGAATATGCTGTGCGTTTTGGAATGGGAGCTATCAAAGGAGTAGGTTCTGGAGCAGTGGCAACAATTGTAGAAAGTAGAAAAGACGGTAGATATAAATCGATTTTTGATTTAGCTAAACGAATAGATTTGCGTGCTGCGAATAAAAAAGCAATCGAAAATCTGGCTTTGGCTGGTGGTTTTGATTCGTTTGAAGGAACTACAAGAGCACAATATTTTCATGATGATGGAGACGGAATTACTTTTTATGAAAAGGCAATTCGTTATGGATCCAAGTTTCAGGAAAATGAAAATTCATCGCAAGTGAGTTTGTTTGGAGAAACAAGCGAAGTGCAAATTGCCGAGCCTGTTGTGCCTCCGTGTGAAGACTGGAGTACGATGGAAAAACTGGCTAAGGAGAAGGAAGTTGTTGGGATTTATATCTCTGGACATCCTCTTGACGATTTTAGATTTGAGATGAAATACTTTTGTAATGCGAGATTAGAATCGCTGAAAAGTATGAATGAATATGTGGGTAAAAATCTAAATTTTGCAGGAATTATAAATAACGTGCAACACCGTGTGGCGAAAAACGGAAAAGGCTGGGCGGTATTTAATTTAGAAGGATATGATGAAAGTTATGAGTTTAAGATTTTTGGTGAAGAATACCTGAAATTCCGCCATTTCCTGATTCAGAATAATTTTGCTTTCCTGAAAATATTAATAAAAGACGGATGGGTAAATCATGATACAGGTAAAAAATCTGATCCAAGAATGCAATTTGTCGAAATAAGACAATTGCAGGATATTCTGGAAGCTTTTGCTAAAAAGTTGATTTTATTGTTGAACATAAAAGATTTACATGAAGATTTTATTCATAGGTTGAGTCATTTGTTTAGTGAGAATAAAGGCGATAATCAGGTGACTTTTGAAATCATGGAATTAGAAAAAGTAAAACGCTTGGTTCGGGTTGAAACAAATAATGAGTTTGAAGAAACTGAAGATGCTGTTTTTGTCGATGAAAATGACGAAAATGATACTGATGAAGTTGCTGCTACAAAAACACCTGAGGTTACTGAGGTGGAAGAAATAAGTGTGGTTACTAAGTTGACTATGCCGAGTAGAAGGTTAAAAATTAAGATTTCGACTGAGTTATTGCAAGAATTAGAGAAAATGCAGATAAATTTTAAGCTGAATTAAATTTTAACAGTTAAAATTTTAAATAATGTGTTTTTTTTACGTTAAAATTATGCATGCATACTATTTTTTTAGTATCATTGTGTTGAATTACAACGATTGCGCTCCTATTGCCCCAATGCATAAAGAGAACATTCTGTTAAATTATTTTATGTTTGTATAAATTATTTAAGAAAAAAATTATGAAAAAGAACCTTTTTTTATTAGGATTAATGGTTTGTTCTATGACTATGGTAGCTCAAACTGAAACACAAAAACCAGAAAGCTGGTATTTTAAATTAGGCGGGTCATATTTCTTGCAAACTGCCGCAACTGAGTTTCCTACAGTAGGAGGAAATCTTCCTTTGGATAGAACTTACGTTGGGGGTAAGTTAGTTTCTGAAGAAAGTGTTACAGGTTCTTTTGGTGAAGGTTTTAGAACTGGCGTTACTGCGGGTTATAGATTTAATGCTCGTTTAGGGGTTGAGTTAGGGGTTAATTATTACACTAGTAATGATAAAACAATGGCGCAAACCAGATCAGATGTGCCTATTACGCCAGCTGGAGTGTATAGTTTTAAATCAGTAGGTCAAATTACTGCTTTTGATTTAGCGCCTGCATTAGTATTATTTTTAGGAGAGCACAAAGGTTTTGAGCCGTATACTAAAGTTGGGGTTTTAGTTCCTATTCATGGAGATTTAGAAATCACTACTGATGCATACGCACCGATCGCTTTTGCACCAACGGGAGCTCCAATTGCTTTTGGAGATGTTCGTAGCGTTGATAAAGTAAAACCAAATCCTACTATTGGGTTTGTTGCTGCTTTAGGAACATCATATAAATTAGGAAAAAACATTTCGGTTTTTGCTGAATTAGAATACCGTAACTTTACTGTACACGGAAAAACTAAAGAAACTACTGAATTTACTGTTAATGGAAAAGATGCTTTAGCAACTAGATCAACTTCTCAAATACATACAAATTACAGAAGTTCTTTAAATACAACTTCTAATAATGCTTTGACAAATCCTAATGGTGTTGATAAAACACAAGCAATGGATGAATTAAGCTCTTACGTTGGTATTTCAGGTTTAGGTCTTACTTTAGGTCTTAAATATAGTTTGTAATATAATTACTTTAATAGTTTTAGAAAAGAGGATGTTCGAAAGAATATCCTCTTTTTTGTTTTCATTCTAATTAGGAATCTATTGTGTTTTTTAGCTTTTTGGTATTGAGTTAAAGTGTGATAAAGTAGAAAAGACTCTTGTGGATTGCTAATGTTCTAGCCCTGATAGAAGCGGTATCCTTTTAAGGCTTTCTTTAAGCCGTAAAAGATATAGCTGATAGCAGGATTAAGCTCCAGAAATTGCTTAAATAACGATAGAAGTATAGAAATTTGTAATGCGTTTATAATGAAAACTAATTTGTAAATTGAGGTGAATTGATTTTAAATTTCTAAATTTGTACTCGAGTTTGAAACTCATTAAAAATTGTCCCCCGAAGCGAAGTCTGAGGGTTAAACTTTAAACAAAAAAGAAAATGGCATTAGCAATAACAGACGCTACTTTTGATGAAGTAGTTTTGAAATCAGATAAACCAGTTATGGTTGACTTTTGGGCAGCATGGTGTGGGCCTTGTAGAATGGTTGGACCAATCATCGACGAATTAAGCACTGAATATGCTGGAAAAGTAGTAGTAGGAAAAGTAGACGTAGATGCAAACCAAGAATTTGCTGCAAAATACGGTGTACGTAATATTCCAACTGTTTTGGTTTTTCATAACGGTGAAGTAGTAGGTAAACAAGTAGGAGTTGCTCCGAAACAAACTTACGCAGATAGTTTAGACGCATTGTTGTAATCGAATCCGATTATAATTTATATAGAAAGGTTTGGCGAAAGTCAAACCTTTTTTTATTTTTAACGAATATCAATACCTATTCCTAAAATGAAAATTATTTACTGCTTCCTTAGTTTCTTTGTCCTAACTAGTATTTGTTGGTCTCAATCTGTAAAAAAGAAAGAGTTTATATTGGAAAAAGGAGTTTCTGAGGAATTGGCGATCTTCCGAAAACAGCAAATCTCGGATGTAACGTATGAATTAGCGTTTGCAATTCCTGATAAAAAAGACCAGCAGATTGTTTCGGGTCTTGCTGTAGAGTTTAAATTGTTGGATTTAAGTCGCCCTGTGTATTTAGATTTTAATGAAAAATCGCAGAATCTAAAATCGATTCTTGTAAACGGCAAAAATGTTGCTATTGTGCATGAGAAAGAACATATCGTTATTTCTGAAAAGAGCTTAGTGAAAGGTAATAATAAAGTCGAAATTTTATTTATAGCTGGAGATTTATCGTTGAACAGGAATGATGATTTTCTTTATACGCTGTTAGTTCCTGATAGAGCTAGTACGTTGTTTCCTTGTTTTGACCAGCCAGATATTAAAGCAACTTATGTGCTTAGTCTTACTGTGCCAAAGGATTGGGCTGTTCTTGCTGGTGCGAGTGTAGAAGAGAAGTTTGATAAGGAAGAAACGGTTACTTATAAGTTTGGGAAATCAGACAAAATGAGTACTTATTTGTTTTCGTTTGTGGCTGGTCAATTTAAAAAAGTCACCGAAAACCCTCGTGGTAATAGGTCGATGACAATGTTATACAGGGAAAATAATCCCGATAAAATAAAAGCAAGTACAGATACTATTTTTAATTTACATCAGCAATCATTAGGTTTCTTGGAGCAATATACACAATATCCGTTTCCTTTTCAGAAGTTGGATTTTGCCTCGATTCCTGTATTTCAATATGGAGGAATGGAGCATGTGGGAGCTATTCAGTATAAAGAGTCTTCTTTGTTTTTGGATAACAGCGCTACTGATAGCGAGAAATTGAATAGAGCTAAGCTTATTGCTCACGAAACAGCTCATATGTGGTTTGGTGATTTGGTGACTATGAAATGGTTTGATGATGTATGGATGAAAGAGGTTTTTGCAAATTTTATGGCAGACAAAATCATGAATCCAATTTTTCCGAAGGTAAATCATGGTTTACAGTTTTTAACAGCTCATTATCCTAGTGCGTATGACGAAGATAGGTCTGCGGGAACACATCCGATTAAGCAAAAATTAGCAAATCTTAAAAACGCAGGATCGCTTTACGGAAGTATCATTTATAATAAAGCGCCAATTATGATGCGTCAATTAGAAGCTTCGATGGGAGAAGAGGCTTTTAAGAAAGGTATTCAGAAGTATATTGAGAAATATGCTAATGATAATGCTAATTGGGAGAATTTAGTTGAAATTCTGGATGCTGAATCTCCATTGGACATTAAGAAATGGAGTGATGTTTGGGTTAATAAATCGGGAAGACCTATTCTTACAGCGCATATTGAGTATGATTCTGGAAATCGTATACAACGTTTTGAGATTAATCAACAGGCAGAGGATAAATCGAATAATCTTTGGCCGCAGCTTTTTGATATAGGATTGGTTTATCCTGATGGAGTTAAGGTGGTTAAAGTTGATGTAAAAGATAAAATAACAAAGGTAGATGGTATTTTAGGTTTGGCTAAGCCAATGACAATTATATATAATTATAATGGGTTGGGTTATGGTGTTTTTCCTGTAGATGTAAATAATCTGGATTATACAACAATAAACGATGAGGTAGCAAGAGCTTATAGTTATATTAATCTTTATGAAAACATGCTAGCGGGTACGGTTGCTCCTGCAAAGACTTTTGATGCTTGTTTGGAAGGAATTAAAGTCGAGCAAAATGAATTGGTTATTAAGATATTATCAAGTCAATTAAATACTATTTTTTGGAAATTCCTTGGGGATAAGCAACAAAGTATAAATCAGCAAAAGCTTGAGGAGGTTGTTTATAGTCGTTTACAAACGGATTTGCCAAAAAATATTAAAAAGACGTTGTTTAGTTTGTTTAGTTCTATTGCTTATTCTGATACAGGAAAGGAAAAATTATACCGAATATGGAGTAAGGAAGAGGTAATTGCTAATTTAAAATTAAATGAAGATGATTATACAAGTATGGCTATGAATTTGGCTATATTTAAACATCAAAAGGCGGATGAGATTTTAAGTAAAACAAGAGCAGAGATTAGTAATCCAGATAAGCAAAAGCGATTTGATTTCTTGCTTCCGTCTTTATCAAAAGAAGATTCTGTTAGAGGAGCTTTTATGATGTCTTTAAAAGACGAGAAAAACAGAGAGAAGGAATCTTGGGTTTCGGTTGCTTTGGCAAATGTGCATCATCCGTTACGTCAGGAAAGTGCTCAGAAATATATTAGGTTTTCATTGGATTTAGTGAGTGAGATTCAGCGAACAGGAGATATTTTCTTTCCAAAAGACTGGTTGAATAATACTATTGGGAAATATTCGTCGAAATATGCTTTTGATGAAGTGCAGCGATTTTTAAAAGAAAATCCTAATTTTAGTCCAATATTAAAGAGAAAGTTGCTGCAATCGACAGATGGTTTGTATCGAGCGCAAAAAATAAAATAAGAAATCGAATGAAGATTGAATCGCAAATAGAGAAAATTTCTAGTTTTCAGCATCTTGAGATGTTGGCTAATCAGGTTGTGGAAGGTTTTATTTCGGGAATGCATAAAAGTCCGTTTCACGGTTTCTCGGCAGAATTTGCTGAGCATAAAGTGTATAATGTTGGCGAAAGCACAAAGCATATCGACTGGAAATTGTATGCCAAGACAGACCGTTTGTATGCAAAGCGATTTGAAGAAGAAACAAACTTGCGTTGTCATTTAATTATAGATAACTCGGCATCGATGCATTATCCTGATTTAAAAGCAAATCAATCTTTTTATGAGAATAAAATAGGATTCTCGGTTTTGGCATCGGCAGTTTTAATGAATATTTTAAAGAAACAACGTGATGCAGTAGGCTTGAGTGTGTTTTCAGATAGTTATGAGTATTACGCACCCGAAAAGGGGAGTGATCGTCATCATAGAATGTTGCTTAATAAACTGGAAGAACTTCTGGAAAAACCTAAGACGAGTAAAAAAACAGATACGGTTACGTATTTGCATCAAATTGCGGAGAAAATCCACAGGCGTTCGATGATTGTCCTATTTACAGATATGTTTCAGTCTAGTGGTGATGTGTCGGGAGAGGAATTATTGTTTAATGCATTGCAACATCTTAAACATAATAAGCATAAAGTGGTTTTGTTTCATGTAATAGATAAGGAAACAGAAGTGAAATTTGACTTTGATAATGCGCCACGCAAATTTATTGACCTGGAAACTGGTGAAGAAGTGGCTGTTTTTGCTGATAATGTGAAAGTAGAATATGAAAAAGAGGTAGAAAGTTATTTTAAGAGACTGGCTTTAACTTGTGCTCAGAACAGAATTAAGTATGTTCCGGTCGCAGTGGGTGATAATTTTGAAAAAATATTAACTACTTACTTGGTTGAAAAACAAAACTTTGGGTAATAAGTAAAAAAATAAATTAAAATTTTTTACAAAAAGGCTTGCAGAAACGAAATTCTATACTATCTTTGCAACCGCAATAACGCAGAGGTTTGGTAGTTCAGTTGGTTAGAATACATGCCTGTCACGCATGGGGTCGCGGGTTCGAGTCCCGTCCAGACCGCAATATTGGGAAAAGCCTTTCTTTATAGAAAGGCTTTTTTGCCCAAATACGGTATCTAAGATTAGTTGTGTTGTTTGGTCGGCCTTGTAAGCTGACCGGGTTTAGTAGTTAGACCAATGAAAAGCTTTCCACTTTTGTGGATGGCTTTTTTGATTTAAGACCTTTTTGGTTTGGGAGATTAACGGATCAGGGATCAGGTTCAAAAGTTGGGGATTAAGCAAAAAGATTAGATAATCTGAACAAGAAGAAATCTATATTTCTTACACCTCTGAATTGTGATCTAAATGCTTTAATTTTTGCATTAAAAGATTCAGCCGAAGCATTGGTACTTCTATTATCAAAATAGTTTAAGATTGACTG
>NZ_JSYP01000012.1 GCF_000813005.1 Flavobacterium sp. KMS
GTAAACTGATCGACAATTTCAAATTTCCCTTTATCATTAACTTTATAATTAACATAAGGATGAAAAGGCTTGCCTGATTCAATTTGACAATGAATAACACCCTTTTTGTCTATATATACTTTGGATGTGCATTGACAGATTTGTTGATTGAATTTTGATAAATCTAGAAAATCTATTAGCTCGTCTTTTGAATTATAATTTAATAATGTGTAAACTGACTCTAGAGTTGAAAGTATTACTGTATTATAATTTGAATTCAAATTGATTCTTTTTTTTATTTTTATCCATTCAAATTCTTTTTTATCATTATATCCTAGTTTTTTTAAATCACCAGAACTCTCACTGTTTAAGGAAATTTTCTTAAACAATAATGATTTATATTGGTATTCATTTTTACCAAAATCAATATCTTCACCTAAGTCATCTCCATTATAGTCAAGTCTTAATGTATCTTTAATCTCCAATAATTCTATATTCCCTATACTCAAAGCATTGTTTTTAAATGCTTCTTTTGTAGATTCATTTTTACATCCGAACACAACAAATAATGTGCAAATAATTGTTATTCTATAAATAATACCATTCATAATAATTAAATATAATTTTATCCTCCTTTTTAAATGATTAGATAATATTGACATTAAATGTGTTATTTAATAATTTATTGTGCCTGAGAGAGAACATTAATAGGGAAATAAGCAGTACAATTGTAATTAACCTGACTCTAAAAAAAATCCTGTAAAGATTATTTACAGGATTTTTTATTATATTTTCTAAAAGTAAGCATTTAAAAGTATTTTAATCAAAAAATAAATAGGTAAAATTTCTTGTTCGTCAACTCATTACTAAAGCGTTTAATTTCCTAATTCCAATTGGTTTTTAACTAATTTAAAATAGTCAGCTTTGTTGTAAACCAATTCAGAATGATTTCCTTGTTCTACAATTTCACCATTTTTAAGTACTATGATATTGTCAGCATTTTTTACAGTGCTCAAGCGATGCGCGATAATGACGACTGTTTTTCCTTTAAAAAATTCTTGTAGATTATCATGAATAATTTTTTCATTTTCAGCATCAAGTGCAGATGTCGCTTCATCAAAAAAGATATAATGCGGATTTTTATAAATTGCCCGTGCAATTAATAAACGCTGTTTCTGGCCACCTGAAAGTCCATTTCCTGATGCTCCAATTTTTGTATTATATCCAAGAGGTAATGTCTCGATAAAACTTTCAATATTTGCAATTTTAACTGCTCTTTTTAATTTTTGTTTATCAATGTTTTCATCTCCAGTAGCTATGTTTCTTTCGATAGTATCTGAGAAAATAAAACCGTCTTGCATGACTACACCACAATTTTCACGTAAACTTCGGGAAGAAATGTCGATAATATTTTTAGTATTAAACAATAATTCACCTTGTGTAGGCTCGTAGAACTTTAATAATAATTTTAATAAAGTGGTTTTTCCACTACCACTTGCACCAACAATGGCAGTAATTTTTCCTTCGGGGATACTAAAATCAATATTTTTTAGTACATATGGAGATTTGGGGCCTTCATATTGAAAACTTAAATTTTGACCTTTGATCCCTAAAGGAAAACAATTACTAATATCTCTTATTTTTAAAAAATTATTATTTTCTCCTTCTTCTGTTGGATGGTTTTGTACCTCGTTAAGTCGTTCTAAACTTAATCGTGCATCCTGAAAAGAACGGAAAAAACTAACAAGCTGATTTATCGGACTATTCATTTGCCCTACGATATAGGATACACTCAAAAGTTGTCCTAATGTCATTTGCCCTTTAACTACAAATGATGCAGCTAAAAAAGTGACTAAAATATTTTTGAATTGATTTAGAAATTCAAAACCAGATAACTGAATTTGATCTAATTTTAATATTCGGGTATTAATTTTAAATAATTTCTTTTGAATTTCTTCCCATTCGTTGCGTTTGAAATCTTCAAACTGGTTTAATTTCATTTCAGTTACTCCATTGATGATTTCCAGAATAGATTCCTGGTTTTGGCTTCGTTGCTGGAAATGAAAATAGTCTAATATTTTTCGTTTTTTGAGCCAATAGAATGACCAACTAATAGATACTACAGTCAAAATAAGATAAACCACTAAGATGGTAACATCATAATACCAAAGTACTCCAAAAAACACGGAAAAGGTAATCATCGAAAAAAAAGTAACTAGACTTTGAGAAGTCAAAAAGTTTTCTATACGTTCATTATCCTGTATTCGTTGATTAAAATCTCCAGTCATTTTAGTGTCAAAGAACTTAATAGGTAACTGTAATAATTTTTTTAAAAAATCAGATATAATGCGAATACTTATTTTTGTTCCTATAAAAAGCATCAACCAATTACGAATTATTTCTATAGTTATAGATCCAAAAAATAAGCCGAGTTGTGCTAAAAGAATAAGACTTATTATGTTCAAGTTTTTCTTACTTACTCCATTATCAATAAGGTTTTGAGTTAAAAACGGAAAAACTAAAGTTAGGGCGCTGCCTATTAATAACATAACAAAAAGAAAAGCTAATTGTTTTTTGTATGGATTTAAGTAGTTATAAATATATTTAATATTTAATTTGTCTTCTTTTGGAGGAGTTAATTTATAGAAAGATTCAGTAGGTTCTAGGAATACTCCAATTCCACAATCGCCATCAGATAACCATGATTTTTTAAATTTTTCTTCTGTTAAAGCGACAAAACCATGACCTGGATCAGCAATTTTGTAAGACTTTTTTTTTGTAAATAGATTCGTTTTTATTTTATTAAGAACCACAAAGTGATTTTTATTCCAATGAAGAATGCAAGGCATAGGCATTCCATTAAGCTTTTCAATGGTTAGCTTAGCCGTAAGAGTCTCAAAACCTATTTTGGTTGCAGCTTCTTTAACCCCCAATAAAGAAATTCCTTCACGTGTAATAAAAGAATGTTCTCTTAGGTATCGTAAAGAATATTTTTTTTTATAAGCACTTGCAACCATACATAAACAAGCGGGGCCACAATCCATTTGATCTTGTTGGGGTATAAAAATCATTTAATGTTTATTTTGGATGCTTTTTGAATTTTTTCTAGAATATTTTTATCATGAATTTGGTTTGTAAAAGTAGCTGTCAATGCTTTTACATTTTGTATTGAATCCTCAGATTGTAAGTACAAGAAACTTTTATTTTGAAGCGCATTTAAAACATATATTTTAAAAAAAGCATATTTATAGTCTTTCTTTAAAACATCTTTTAATAGTAAAGCTATGTCTTGAGAATTATCGTTAATTAGGCTAACTAAAGCTAACCAATCGTTTAGATATTTATTTTCTGTATTATGTTTTTTTTCATTTAATGATTTACAGAAAAAATCAAAATCAAATGATTGCGTATCAGTAGTCATTTGTGTCACCAAAAATTCAGTAAAAATCTGCATTAACATTTCTTCTTTATATTGAAGTTTTGTCTGATTTAATATCGAATTTTTTAAGTTATATTTATTCTTTATTGGTTCTACTTCCAAAAGAATATGTTCTATTATAGCAATGTTTAAATCGATATAATCGCTGCTTTTGTTTGCTCTTAAAAATAGCCTAATAACATTATGGATTTGCTGAATTTTGGCAGCATAAATATCTGGATATTCTTTTTCAATAATTTCGATGTTCTGAATTGCCAAAAGCAATAACTCTAAAGCTTTTTCATAGTTTTTGTCTTTATATACTCTAAATGCCAGATTAGGGTATATGTATACATTTAAATATAGTTTTGCTCTTTCATTTAAATCAGAATTATTTAATGCTTCTAAACCTTTTGTATAGAAATAATCTGCTTTTGTTAACCTGTTTTGCTTACACTCATTTAATGCTTTAGAATAATAACTCCATATTAATTGGATGTCCATTCTTTCAGTTAGCTCAAACTGATTAAAAACAAAAGAGGTGAATAAATCATCAAAACTTATGGCTCCTGATTGATTATCATTTATAAAATCAGAATTTACAATGTCTGATAATGATAAGGAGATGTCATCTTTTCTCATGGTTTATGCTATTTGAGTAATATTATCTTCTTGAATTAAATAGTTTGCCAGCATTAGTCTGTCTTCAATGTTTAATTTCATACTTGGACATGGAGGAATTCCATCTTTCCATGATTTTGGGCATCGTCCTCCACATAAAGGCAAAATTTTGCATGATGTACACCAATAGCCATTGCTTTTATCCTGAATTTCATCATACCATTTTGTATAAGGTCTTTCTGCGTATTCTTTAACCTCGGTAAAACTGGTTTTTAAATCTCCTATTAAGTATTCGTCTCCATACATAGGTACCAATGGAATTTCGGTGCAATTAAAGATTTTTCCGTTGGGATCTATTAATTCATAGTTTGGCGTAACTGCCGAACATACTACATCTTTTGTTTGTGGAATGGAGTTAATTTCAAATCCTACTTCATGAAGTTTTAACAAATAATCGATTTCATTAATCGCATATTCTTCTTTAGTATTTGTTAAATGCGCATCGTTGCCCCAGCTATATACAGGAGCTGTATAGAAAATAACTTTGTCTTGTAGATTATTTTCGGCTAATAATTCTATTAAAGGAATTACACCTTCTTTATTAGTGTCGTCTACGTTGCATCGTATTTTTATATAACATCCATTAATAGGGTAGTCCTTTAAACTTGTAATGGATAAAATGTTATTGAATATGAGGTCAAACGTAGGTTCTTTTGCTTTTGTATCTCTTCTAGTATCATGAAACTCTTTTATACCATCCAATGTGATTTCTATAGATGTACAATTAAATTCATGGGCTAATTCTTCGTAGATATTACTTTTAAGAGAGAGTCCATTAGTAACAATATGAGATCTATAAATAGCATCATTGCTCTTTGAAATCTTTTTGGCAAAAGTATTAACCAGTCTCATTTTATTTAACGCCATTAGTGGCTCTCCTCCGAACCAACTTATGCGGAATTCAGAAAAGGGTTTACTGCTAAATAAATGTGTTAATCTCTTTTCTATCAACTCGACAGTATCGTCTTCCAGTTTTTTCTTAGAATGGACTTGTCCACAATAAGAACAGCCTAACTGGCAATTTCCAGAACTCATTACGGTAACGTGTAGATAACCATCTTCTGCCGTAGCGTCTAATTTAGCTTTCTCACAAAATTCGCTTAACTCATTTAAATCTTTTGGAACTATGATCTCAGCGATAATTAAATTATTAATTATATCTAAAGGGATTTCATCAAAGTCCTCTTCTTTTAAAAGGTCAATAATTTTTTTGTCAAGATTATAAGCTTTTGAAGTTTTTGTTCCGAAAATAACACAAACATTTGTATTAGGAATTGGATCCGTAATGATAGTATAATAGGATAATTTATATTTCATGATAAGTTAAATTTTATTTTAGGGGATAAGCAATGCCTATCCCCTAATTAAGAAATTATTTGCGGATTTCTATTTCTACTTTTGGATTACATCCTGAACCATTGCATCCTGACCCATTGTTTGCTGGAACTGCACCACCAATAATTTTTCTTAAAGAATCGTTTAATTCGATGATTTCAAAAGATTTAGTTGTAGTTAAACCTGAAAGCTTATTTTTTAAATTTGAATTTTTCATTTTATTAATGTTTTTCAATTGTTAAATAATTCAAGAGAACGATTCTCCTAAATGGTTAATTAATTTGCTTGCAAGCGGAGATATTTAAGCTTCCTTTCTCTTTTCATTGGCCACTGAAAAAATACTTGGAGAATTAAATCAATTATTATTTTCCAGCTCTGCTTTTTTCATCCTGATTTCCTAAATCACGACTTTTAACAGAGATATCACTATTCCCAAAATTGTATTTTAATGATATTCTAAGATATCTTTCATCATAATAGTTCTTAGAAATTTGTTTGATTCCATTTGTCACATATGTATATTGAGGTCTATTGCTGCTAAATACATCATAGACATTAGCTGAAATTTGTAATTTCTTATTAAGAGACAATATTTTAATCCCAAAATCAAAAGAAGAATAATCACTAATGGTGTATATTCCGGAGAGTGCAGGGTAGAAATAGAAGTAGCTTACCTCTGCAAAAAAAGTTTTATTTTTATTTAAAGTGAATGTATTGGTATTTGTAAAATTAGATCCCCAGCCAGAAAATTTAGGCTGTACATAAATAGACTTAGTATTGGTCTCGCTATAGTACATCGTTAAATCGGCGAAATAGTTCCACCAGCTAGTAAAATTATATGTTAGTGATATATCAAATCCTAAATCGGTTTGGTCAAAATAGTTAAGTCTTAGAAATTTTTGAATTTTCTGCCCATCTATTACTTCAAAAGTTGATAGTTGTCCGAAACCATTTTCTATTTTGGATACGTAAATAGTACTATTTAAGATGTTATTATAGGAATGTGATATCTGAAAATTATTTGTAAAAGATGGCTGAAGAAATGGATTTCCTTCTGAAAATAGGTTTGAATTGTCATACCATCTAAAAGGATTCATTTCCCAATAAGATGGTCTTCCAACTCTTCTGCTATAGCTTAAATTAAAAACATTCTTTTCATTAAGTTGATAGGAGAGGTAAGCACTCGGGAAAAATTTTATATAGTTGTTTTTATTAGTCTGGTTTAGTATTTCAGAAGTACCAATAGTTTGAGTAGCTTCCATTCGTAGTCCGAATTTAGATTCCCATTTTTTGCCTAGTTTCTTACTTGCTAAAGCGTATAAAGCCTGAGTATTCTCTTTATAATTAAATACATTATTTTGTGATGGATCTAAAATTGCATCTCCAGATGTTAAATCATAAAATGAGGCATCACTCTTGTTATTTGTAAAACTAACTTTACCACCAAAAGATAAATCAGCAAATCCATAAGGCATATCAAAATCAATTTTAGCCGAATAATTACTAATATCTTGATTGCTTAGGTTATTACCAATAAGAGAAGAGCTTTGCGCAGGATTATTATTGTACGAATTAAAGTTTTTATCTTTATCTTCTTTAAAATTAAAGTAATCCAGATCTATCGAGAATTTTTTTCCTAAAGTGTCAATAAGAGTTGTTGAGTAAATATTTATTGAGCTATTATTGTTTTTCTTGGTATCATCTCCTGTAGTATTAATATCATAGAGATAGTTATTAGAAACAGATTCATTTATAGTTGTTATATTAGAGTTCTGCTTTTTTAATTTTCCAAGGCCGCCTAAATATTGTATTCCTATATCTGTTTTCTTTGTGAGTTTATAATTTAAATTCAACGAAGAATTAAAGAAAGTATAGGAGGGTTTATTTTTATTTATAGAATTCCAGGTCTCTGTTGGGTAAAAAAAGGTTAAATCCTCTTTATCAAGTGCACTTCCTTTTCTATAGTTAATATCAAATAACAAATTCAGTTTGTTTTTTTTGTATGAAAAATTTCCGCCAAGACTACCCGTCGGATACGTTTGTTGTAGATATGTACTCCGTAATGTTGTGTTCCAACTGTCTTTTAATACCTTTTTTAGCTTAATATTTAAAATACCACTATTTCCTTGAGCATCATATTTTGCTGGAGGTGTAGAAATAACCTCAATACTTTTTATATTATCTGAAGGAATCGACTTTAGAAAATTAATCAAATCCTCTCCAGAAAGTTGTATTAACCTATCATCAATCATTACAGCCATACCACTTTTGCCAATCATTGCAATAGAGTTGTTTTGTACTCTTATTCCAGGAGTAACTTTTAAGGCATCAATAGCATCGCCTCCTATCGCCGAGATAGAATTTTCGACATTGAAAACTAATCTGTCTACTTTTCGAACCATAATCTTTTTTTGGGTCTTTACGACTACTTCACTAAGTTTCTCTTCTTTCTCAATTACCTGAATAGATTTAAAATCGATATTGTCTATAATGTTTACCTTCTTTTTCCATAAAACGGTACCCATTTGTTTTATTTGTAATAAATAATTACCAACTTCTGTAAGTAGTATAAAATCACCATTACTATTGGTCATTTCGCTTTTTATTGCGGTTGAATCTTTATCTATCAATAAAACTTCAGCAAACTCAATGGGATTATTTTTAATATCTACCACTTTCCCCTTTATTTTTACTTGTGCTAATAAAGAAGGACTATAAAACAGGATTGCGGCAATTAGTATTCTTGTAATTCTAAACATAAAGTTAGATCCTGTTTTTTGTGATTTTCTGTAATCAAAACTAGATTAACAACTTATTAGATGCAAACTATGGTAGTCGACATTTATAAATATCGTGTCTGGATTTATAAATTTTTGGAATAAAAAAATGTAATTGCTTGATTTTAAAGGGCGTTTTAAAAGTATTTCATTGCGTATATTAATCAGGTTTTAATATAAAATGAGAGGATAGTCTAAAATAAATGCTTAATTTCGGTATTTTAATTATTAATATTCTTACTTTATTGTTGATATACCAAAATTGCAGATGAATTTTTCCTTTTTTTCTTCTTTAATAATACGTACGCCAGCTTATTCAATTGATTTTTATAAAAATCTTACAAAAGAACTTTCAATTGAACCTGATGTTATAAAAGAATTAGTAAAAGATTCTCAAATAAACGAAGCATTATATTTAGCATCGCCCGAATTATATTCGGAAATCCAAAAATGGTGCAATCAAGAAGATTATGCTATTTATAAAAGTGAAAAAATTAAACTTTCTGTACTAAAATATCTTATTCGAATGTCTACTCGATGTACTCCATTTGGGCTTTTTGCTGCATGTGGTTGTGGGAATATTGGCGACGTAACAAAAATAAGTGTCGATAGTAATTCTGTAGATAAGGAAAATTATTTTTATCGAAAGACACGTTTAGATATGCAATTTGTTGCTAATTTATATAGCAAATTAGCCGGAGACTTGACTATTCAGGATCAATTGCTTTTTTATCCAAATAGCACGCTTTATCAATTAGGGGATTTTTACAGATATGTAGAATATACATTAGAAAATAATAGCCGGAAGTATTCTCTTGAAGCATTAAAGCGAACAGATTATCTGGATTTAATTGTACAAAAAGCCAGTAACGGAATATCTAAAGAGGAGTTGGCAGGCTACTTAATGATTGAAGATATCACCAAAAATGAAGCTTTAGAATTTATTGAAGAATTAATTTATAATCAGATTTTGGTTTCAGAATTAGAGCCAAAACTTACAGGAAACACTTCTGTTAATGATTTAATAAGCGGAGCCAAAAAAGAAAGTGAAGCTGCAATTAAATTTGAAACTTTGATTAATGAAGTTGAGAAGCAATTACAGGATATTGACACAAAATTAGGAAACGATATATCTTATTATAGAGACATAGAAGAAAGTCTATCCAAAACAAAAATCTCTTTTGATAAAAAGTATTTATTTCAAGCCGATTTATTTCTCGAGTCTAAAGGATTTGAACTAGAAAAAAAATATACATCTGAATTATATAATGCGATAAAATTTTTGAATAAAATTTCAGAAAGACCCAAAAATACACCCTTAGAAAATTTTAAAAAAGCTTTTATCGAAAGGTATGAATATGAAATGATTCCGTTGGTTAAGGCATTAGACATAGAAACAGGAATAGGATATTTACAAAATAATAATTCTGATTCGACTCCACTATTAGATTGTATAGAAATAAAACAAAAAACAAATAGCGAGAATCATCAAATAAGTTTGAATAAAGTAGACAAAATCATCTACAATAAATTGCAAAATGCCTTACAGAATGGTAAATCTAGTATTGCTTTAGAGTATTCTGATTTTAAAAATGAAGATTTCTCGACTGAAAACATGCCAAATACATTTTCATGTGTTTTTGAAATCGTTGAAGAGGCAGGTAAAGAATGGATTGTAATCCAGAGTATAGGCGGTTCTAGTGCAGCAAATTTATTAGCCCGATTTTGTTATGGAAATGAAGGCGTAAATAGTTTAGCAAATGAAATCACACAATTTGAATCTGAAAGTTTTGCTAATAAAATCATCGCAGAAATAATTCATTTACCAGAATCAAGAACTGGAAATATATTAAGAAGACCAAGTTTTAGAACTTATGAAATACCGTATTTAGGTCAATCAAACGTACAACTCTCAAATCAAATAAATATTGAGGATTTAATGGTATTTGTAAAAAAAGGCAGATTGATTTTGTGGAGTAAAAAACATAACAAAGAAGTGATTACAAGACTAACAAACGCTCATAATTATTCTTATAAAGCATTACCCATTTATCAATTTTTATGCGATATGCAATTTGAAAATTGTAAATCAGTAATAGGATTTAATAATAAATTTGAGAGGCTTTTTGATTACTTGCCAAGAGTAACGGTCGGGAATTGTATTATTTCTAAAGCTAAATGGATCTTTAATAAAAACAGATGTCCGGATTTTTTTAAAATAGTGAATGATAAAACAAATTTCACTCCAGATTTAGTTCGTTCAGCTATTCTTTCTATGAATATAAAAGGGTTTCAATATCTGTCATTAATCGATGGAGACAATACATTAGTAATCAATCTTGAAAATGATACTTGTATTGAAATGTTAATTGAAACAGTTAAAAATAAAACACAATTTATTTTAGAAGAATTTTTATTCCCTTCTGGCAAAGTAGTTAAGGGGGAAATGGGCAGCTATGCAAATCAATTTATTGTTGGTGTAAAAAATAAAACCTAAGTAACGATGCATACGCAAAAAGTAAAGAGAAGTTTTATTCTGGGAGAAGAATGGTTATACTATAAAATTTATTGTGGACATTATTCGGCAGACCTTGTTTTAGCTGAAAGTATCTTGCCAATTGTTAATGAATTGGTTCAAAAAGGACTTATTGTTCAGTGGTTTTTTATACGATATAATGATCCTAATAATCATTTGAGATTACGTTTTCAAATAGAGAACCTAGATAATATTCAAGTAATAATAAAGTTAATGCAGACGCATTTTAGTGAATTAATCAAAAAAGATTTAGTGAGCGATATTGTAACGGCAACTTATAAAAGAGAGATTGAGCGTTACGGTGAATCAACTATAGAACTTGTTGAAAAATTATTTTATTATCACAGCGAAAAAATAGTAAATTTAATCACTAATACCACACCTCAGGAAGATGAAATCGCTAGGATATTTGCTTCATTACAAATGATTAATGATTTATTAGAATGTTTTAATATCCCTTTAAATAATCGAATTAGTTTTGTGAAGACTATGCAAGAAGATTATAAGAGCGAACAACACATTGAGAAAGAAAATAATAAGAAGTTAGATTTTTTATATCGAACTTACAGAAATGAAATCATATTATATTTACAAGAAAAACAAGAGCCCGCTTACTTAGAAGGATTAATTGACTTAGTAAAAATAACCCAAAAAGAAATCGAGGTAATAAAAGAAATAATAAGTATGAAATCGTCAACTAGTTTAGAAGATTTTATTTCATCACTTATCCACATGAATGTCAATCGTATTTTTAGATCAAAACAAAGACATTATGAAATGATGTGTTATGATTTTATGAACAGATATTATAAAAATATAGCAGCCAGAATATGAAGAATTCTATATTAATTATTTTACTATTATTTACAACTGCGCTTTTCTCTCAAAAGGAAGAAACTTTTGTTATTCCAGATTCACTCAAGAATATATCTTTTAAAGAATTGGATGAACGTTTTGAGAATTATTTTATAGATAAAAAAACGAAAGCCCTTTACGCTAATGTGTATTATAAAAAATCTAAACTACAAAGGGATAAAATAATCCGGGCTAATGGATTGTATATGGCAGCAATGACTACTGCCAATGACACAGCTGCGTTACAATACGCTGATACTATCATTGCATTAACTAAGAACAGTAATGATTTTAATTATCCTGCTAAAGGATATATATTAAAGAGTAATTTTTTGATGAAAAAAATGGATTTAAAGTCTTCATTGGCTAATATCCTGGAAGCAGAAAAATATTCTTTACAGAAAGGAAATATTGAACAAAATTTATTGGTTAATCAGCAAATTGCATTAATTAAAATTGAACTTGGAAAATCAGAAGAAGCCTTACCACTTATAATAAGAAATTATAATCATTTTAAATCTAAGAACATACATTCTATCGATTATGTATATACTACCTGGGTTTTGGCAGATATTTATATTCGTTTAAAAAAAATAGATACCGCACTATATTACATTAAAGATTTGCAGAAACAAATAAAGTCGGATAATCGATTTTATAAATATTTGATAATGTATGAAGGAATTTGTTATAGTTACAAAAAGCAATTTCGGGAGAGTACTATTTTATTAGACAAAGCTATTATAATGCTAACTCCAACCAGTGATAAATTGAATTTAGCAATTAGTTATTATTACAGAGGTAAAAACAATTTGGAAAACGAAAAAGACATAGATAAAGCTATAAATGATTTCGAAACAGCAGATTCCATATTGGTTAAGAGTGGTTTAAATACAGCAGATTTACGCAATAATTGTATCCAATTAATTGAAATATACAAGAAATTACAAAATAATGAAAAGCAGTTATATTATTTGAATCGTTTGCTTGAGATAGATTCTTATATAAGCAAAAATGATATTATTTTAGGAGAGCAGATAAACAAAAATTATGATACACCTCATTTATTATTACAAAAGGAAAAAGTAATTTTAAAAATAAATCAGGAAAAAAGAATTTACATTGGTATTGGTTTCATCGTTCTTATAGGACTTGGGTTTTCTCTTTTTTATTTATTAAAAACAAAAAAAGAAAAACAACTTTATGAAAAAAGAGTAAATGAATTACTCGATATACATAATACAGAAAATAAAAGTAACGAAATAGAAAAGCCTGTTTCAGATATCGTTATTGAGCCAAATGAGAATGCCCAAAAAACAATTGTTCTGCCAAAAGAGAAAGCAAATGAAATTTTGGAAAAAATCGCGGAATTCGAAAAAAACAAAGGTTATTTAGAACCAAATATAAATCTGGCAGATTTTGCAAAAAGACTAGAAACGAATAGTACTTACTTATCCAAAACAATTAATCAATACAAAAATAAAAACTTCAGTCAATACATTAATGATTTAAGAATAGAAGATACTATTACAAGATTAAGAGAGGATAAAAAGTTTAGAAATTATTCGATAAAAGCTATCGCAGAGGAGGTAGGTTTTAGTAATTCAGAATCTTTTTCAAAAGCCTTTTTTAAGAAAACAGGATATCAGCCATCTTATTTTATAAAAAATGGAGAGCAATAATTAGTAAAATTGCTTTTATATATTTAAAAGTGTTGACAAACTATTTTAATCTTATAGATTTCTCAAACCACTATAAATAATGCGCTTTTGGGTAAATATCTTATATATTGTAGTATGTAGATTGTTGAAATTTATGGGCGAAATTTATAAATTCAGACTACAAGAGTTTTTAACTGATTACAGGAGATAGTATATTCACTTAAAATAAAAAAACTTATACTAAAAACTATGAAAAAGCAACAAGTTAAAACGGTTAAGAAATTATCTTTGGATAAATTTAAAGTAGCAGAATTTAAGAATATGAAAGCAATTATTGGAGGTGATACCGACGAGGAAAAAATAAAAATTACGCCTCCAACGAATTCAGGCCAACACGGATAATATCGTTAAATAATAATATGCCTAAATATTAAAAATGAAATTATTATAGAAGCGTGATTGTTAATTCCAATAAAAAAAATCCTGTAAATACAATTTACAGGATTTTTTTGTTTTTAGTTGGCACTTTAATTCAATTGTTTTCGTGTTAATAATCCATTTGCACTATTCGAGTTCGAATGTTATTTTTAGATTTACTCTAAACTCAGTGACTTTTCCATCTGAGACTGTTACGCTCTGTTCTTGAACATATGCAGAACGAATGTTTTTTAAAGATTTGGATGCTTTGCTAACTGCTTTCTGAGTTGCATCTTCCCAACTAGTGTCTGAACTAGAAAGAACTTCGATTACTTTTAATACTTTCATAATTTCTATTTTTTTAAGGAGAATAAATTTACCTCTTTTCTTTTGAAATTTAGTTCTAAAAAAAAATTATTTGTATTTAAAGTAAAGATTTTCAGTTGTTTATGATCGTTATTTTTGTTGAGTGTTAAAATGATGAAATTAATTCCACAAAAAAAATCCTGTAAACTATGTTTACAGGATTTTTTTGTTTCTTAAACTGTTGTGAGTAATGTGTCGGGTTTTATTATTGAGAGTATATCGAATATTATTCTTTTATCTTCATATTTAAACCAATAGGTAATCGTAATTGATGTGAGTATTAAGCTACTGTAACCTCAACTGCGTTTTTACCTTTTTTTCCGTCAACTACTTCGAATTGAACAGAGTCACTTTCTCTAATTTGTTCTTTTAAACCTGATGCATGAACAAAAATGTCTTGTCCTGTACCTTCTTCTGTAATGAATCCAAATCCTTTTGCTTCATTGTAAAATTTTACTACTCCTGTTTTCATAATTTATATTAATTTTATTAGTAAATGTACTCTAAAAAAATATTTAACTAACTGATAGTTAGTTTTTATTTTAAAAAAGAATTTTATATATTTTAACGTTTAGTTAAGGATTAAGACTGATATTGAGTTTTTTGGACTATTTTTTTAACAGAAGCGGGAGTTCAAGCCTAGATCATAGTCGCATCCTTTTTCTTGCCAAAACAGAAAGATATAGCGTAGAGGTAGTCCCAACACTTCGGTAGGTTCTAAAAATAAAACCACCCGGTAAGAGTGGTTTTGGTATTTTAAGAGATATGTTTAAACTATTTTTAACTAGTTTGATCATCTATAGTTGCAGTAGGTGCATTGGTTTTTACCGATTCGATTCCGTTGTCTCTTGCAGCTACGCTTTCGTACATTTCGCTTGTTCCGATGATTTGACCATTGGTTGCCTTTAGGTTGAAATAAGGTTTACCATTAGTTGATGTTTTTCTGTCAAATTTTGAATCGTCTTGTGAATTGGTTTTTACTGATTCGATGCCATTTAAACAACCTGCTTTTGCCGAATATCCTTCGCTTGCAAGAATTGTTTGTCCGTTACCAGCTTTTAAATTAAATTGGAACTCTCCGTTAGTTCTTTTCGTGATTACAAATTTTCCCATTATAGTATGGTTTAAGGTTAAAAATAGTTGTTTTATTTTATAAAAATACAAAAGAAAATTATTCCAGAGATTATGAGAAACAGTAAAATATTTAATTTTTTTGTGGAAGGGTAAAAAAAACGAGAACCTAATTTTAAAGTTAAGTTCTCGTTTATATGATAAGGTTATTTTCTTTAGAATTTGAATCCTAAGCTGATATTCGAAACAGCTGTTTTTGCTTTTAAACCAGATGCATCAATATCTGTAACTCCTGCTAAATATCTGTAATCTAGCGTGAATTTCCATAAATCGACACCAACTCCGCCAAGGAAACTATTGTTGTTCTTAACAATGTCGATATAGTTTAGGTCATTACTCATATCTATATTAGAATAATTTTTCCAGTTGTATCCACCAAAAATCCTTACGTTTCCTAGTTTTCCTAGAGGAACGATTTTAAAACCTACAATAAGAGTAGCTTCAGTTCCTGATAGTTTATAATCGGTATCGGCAATTCCTGTTTCAGAAACAGTAAATTTAGATTGTGCATATCCAAATTCAGCTTGTCCATAAAGCATTAATACATTTACTCTGGCAAATCCTCCAAAACCTACCGAAGTTCCTGAACTATCGGAGCTATAATCATCTGTTAGTATAGAAGTTATGTTAGAAGAAACTATAGGGCCAAATTGTATTAATTGGGCAAAACTGTTTGCACTGATACATAATAGCGTGATTAAAAAGAACTTTTTCATACGTGTGAATTGTTAGTGTAATTATTATTTAGACATTAAAATTAAATATTATAAACTGAAATCGAAAGATATATCTTATTTATTTTTTATGGTTTTTTTAAGAAAGTGTTTTGTATTTGTTTGAAATATAGTAGAATGTGTTTTTTATTAATATGATTTATAAAGTGAAAGTGCATATATGTTAGAAGTTTAATATAGGTGAATTCTGTAAAAAATTATAAAAGCTTTGTGAGTCAAACCAGATTCACTTGTAATAATAAATTCTAAATTTGGGTTCTTGTCCAAGTTAAAGAAAAGTAATTATGATAATCAAGGAAATTCAAGCTTTAGAAACTTGGGGAATCAGGCATAAAGTGATGTGGCCCGATATGCCTTTTGAATTTGTACAATTAAAGGAAGACGATTTAGGTGTACATTTTGGGTTATATAATGAATCTGAACTCGTTGCTATCGTTTCTTGTTTTGGGGATAATGAGGAAATGCAATTTAGGAAACTAGCAACATTAACAGAACAACAAGGGCAAGGTTATGCAACAAAGCTTTTAGAATATATTTTGCAACGTGCTAAAACTAATGGTATAAAACGAGTTTGGTGTAATGCGAGAGTAAACAAAAAGTCTTTTTACGAGAAATTTGGATTAATAGATACTCAGATAACCTTTTTTAAGTCAGGGCAGGAGTTTACCATAATGGAAGTACGACTATAAAATCAGATTTGACTCTTAACGAAAACAATTATATTTGGTTCATATATAGTTGTTTAATTAAATGTAGATTCTGTTTAGGTTTATTAATGCTTACATTTCTGTAAGTTATAAATTTTTATTAATAAATTATCCTGTAAACTTCACTAAAAAAACTATTTTTGGTTTCTGTATAAATTAAGATTGAAATGCATAAAAATCAGCACGTAATATTATTTTTTTTATTTTTTATATTTTCAGGGTGGAGTGTAACCGCTCAGAAAAAAGAACAACATCCTAAAAACGAATTTAGAGGAGTCTGGATTGCAACTGTTGTTAATATTGACTGGCCTAAAAGTAAAATTGATGGTGGAGAAAAACAAAAAGCTGATTACCTCGAAATTCTAGATACTTATAAAAAACTAAATTTTAATGCTGTAATTGTACAGATACGAAGCGTTGGAGATGCTTTTTATCCTTCAGAGTTAGCACCTTGGTCGCGCTATTTGACAGGAAAAGAAGGTCAGGAACCAAAACCAAATTACGATGTTTTGGCTTGGATGATTGAACAAGCACATGCTAGAGGATTTGAGTTCCATGCCTGGATGAACCCATACAGAGCTGCATTCGACTTAAAAAAAGATAGTTTAAGCCCGAATCATGATATAATCAAACATCCAGAATGGATGATAGAATATGGAGGAAGAATATATTATGACCCTGCCTTGCCCGAAGTTCAGAAGCACTTAACTACGATTGTAGAAGAAGTTGTAGAGAATTATGATATTGATGCAATACATTTTGATGATTATTTCTATCCTTATGCAGTTCCTGGAAAACAATTTAACGATACAGCTTCTTATAAAAAATACGGGAATGGTGTTAGTCTAGCCGATTGGCGTAGAGCTAATGTGAGCAGCTTTGTTCATACTATTTCGACAACGATAAAAACTTGTAAACCTTGGATACAATTTGGGATTAGCCCTTTTGGAGTTTGGCGAAATAAATCCAAAGATCCAAAAGGTTCAGATACACAATCGACATCTAATTATGATGATTTATACGCAGATCCTGTTTTATGGATGGATAACAAATGGATCGATTACATAATACCTCAACTGTATTGGAGTATGAATAATCCGAGAGCTAATTATTCTAAACTAGTAAAATGGTGGTCAGAAAACTCTAATAATGTTGCTATTTATATCGGCCATAGTCCGTATAAAATTAGAGCCGATAGTGATAAAAGTTGGAATCTTGCAACAGAAATTCCTAATCAGGTTGATTATGCCAGAAGTTTTAGTAACGTAACCGGAAGTGCTTATTTTAGTGCAAAACTGCTTATAAACAAAAATCAGGATGTAGTACGTCTTTTGGCAGAGAATCAATATAAATATCCTGCGATTCCGCTTGCAGTTCCTAATCTTAGAAAGGTAGTGGCCGATGTTCCTACAGTAAGCGAGTTTACAAAAGATAGTGTTAATTACTCATTTAAAATTACCTATCCGCTGAATACCAAAGTACGTTACATTGTAGTTTATGGTGCCGAAAGTGAGGCAAAACTTGATATAAATGACGCTACACAAATTATAGATAAATTGACAGTTCATGAAATTGATGGAGCTATTTATTTTGTTCTTTCAGAGCGAACAATGAAAAAGTACAAAGCTTGCGCAATCACATTTATCGATTATTATGCAAACGAAAGTACTCCAACTATTATAGATTTAAAAAAAGGATTTAAAATAAACGTAGCTGAAATAACAGATGAAAACAGAAAATAAACCTTGGTTTTGGATTCCATTCTTGAATTTTGCATCTGGATTACCTTATGCGGTAATTATTTCGGTTTCGGTACTTATGTACAAAAACTTAGGGATTACAAATGAAGATATTGGTGTTTATACCAGTTTATTATACCTGCCTTGGGTAATTAAGCCATTATGGAGTCCGTTTATAGAGTTGAACGGAACCAAAAGAAAGTGGTTTTTATCGATGCAATTAATTATATCGATTGCGTTTTTAATTGTCGGATTCACCATTCCGCTAAATAATTTCTTCATATTAACCTTAGCTATATTTTGGGTTGCGGCTTTTGCCTCGGCATCTAATGATATTGCGAGCGATGGGTTTTATTTATTGGTTTTACCCAAAGACCAACAATCTTTTTTTCTCGGAATCCGAAGTACATTCTACAGACTTTCGATGTTGGCAGGAAACGGATTAATTGTGCTTTTAGCAGGTTATCTGGAGCACAAATACGGAGATAATCGTAAAGCATGGTCATATACGATGATTTTTGTTGGTTTATTAATGACATTTATAACGACATACAATTATTTCTCGACACCAAGAACAGAAACTAATGCAGCAGGAACTGCTAAAGAAATTGCAGATCAAAGTTTTGCTTCCGTTTTTGCAAGTTTCTTCAGAAAAAGACAAATTGTACTAGCACTTGCATTTATCTTATTATTTAGATTAGGAGAATCTCAATTAATGAAAATGCTAACGCCATTTTTAGTAGATCCAATAAAATATGAATTAGTCGAAACAAGTTCAGATGAAAGTCAGGTTAAAGCTTTAGCAATTTATAATTCAAAAATTAAGACAGGAGAAAAATTATCTGATGATGAATTAAAATTAGTGTATGCTAAATTACCAATTCAGGTTGAGAAAAGAAATTCGAAAAATCTATTACAAGAAGTAGAAAATAAAGATACTAAAGAATATAAAAGCCTAAATAAGCCCAGGATAGATTTTGTGAATCAATTAGTAACTAGCAAAGGAAGCAATAAAACAATTGAAAAAGGCGGAATGGGATTAGATACCGAAGATATTGGTTTAATCTACGGAACCTTCGGATTAATTGCATTAATGCTTGGTGGGGTTTTAGGCGGAATTGCTATCTCAAGGCATGGACTTACTAAATGGATGCTTCCTATGATCCTAACAATGCATTTACCTATTATTGGTTTTATATTATTGGCTTATTTTCATCCATCCTCTATTTATTATATCTATGCTGTTGTAATTGTAGAACAGTTTGGTTACGGTTTCGGATTTGCAGCCTTTATGATGTATTTAATTTATGTTGCCGAAGGAGAATCAAAAACGTCACATTATGCTATTGCAACAGGATTTATGGCACTTGGAATGATGTTACCAGGGATGGTAAGCGGATATATTCAGGAATATTTAGGATACGGAAATTTCTTTATATGGGTATTTTTGGCAACAATTCCGGGAGTAATACTTTCCCGATTTTTATTCTTTCCAAAAGACTTTGGTAAGAAGATAGAATAAGATTTAATTAGAATATAACGCCCATGGAAATCAATGAAAACATACAGGTTGAACGTAACCTGAAAGCAATTGAATTTGAAAAAGCAGGAGAGATTGAAAAAGCAATTGCGTTATACGAAGAAAATAGTAATGAAGGTTTTAGAGGAAATCACTCTTATGATAGATTGGCAACTATTTATAAAAACCAGAATGATGTAGATAATGAAATTCGAGTGTTAGAAAAAGCCATTCTAATTTACGAAGAAATTACGCTCGAAGATAGAATTGAAGGAATGCCAAAACTTTTTAGGTTTAAAAACAGACTAGAAAAAGCATTGCAAACCAAAGCACTACTTGCAAAACAGAAGAAAAAGAAGCTTAAATAAAACAGGAATTTTATAGTTTTTTATCATCATGATTACATTAAAAAGAACAACATCAGACAATATCGATTTTACAAATCTGGTTTATTTACTAGATCAGGATTTAAAAATTAGAGATGGAGATGATCACGATTTTTATAATCAGTTTAATAAAACCGATAAAATAAAACATGTAGTTGTGTACTATGAAGATGGAGTAGCTGCAGGTTGTGGCGCTTTTAGGAGATATGACGATCAAACTGTCGAGATTAAGAGAATGTTTGTGCATCCTGATTATCGCAAAAAAGGAATCGCATATAGAATTCTAGCCGAATTAGAACTTTGGGCTTCAGAAATAGAATACAAACAAACCATATTAGAAACTGGCATAAACCAACCAGAAGCGATATCGCTATACAAAAAAGCAGAATATTCAATAATACCAAATTATCCTCCATATGATGTTATGGATAATAGTGTATGCATGAAAAAAACAATTAACTAATGAGCAAAATACCACAAACATTGCAACAAAAAGTAGGACAGTTTTTCTTTCCTGCAGTTTTTATAAATGATACCGAAGAAAATATTCAGGAAACTGAACGATTAATACGAGAATATAATATCGGCGGATTGACTTTTTTTCATAGTCGAGCTAGTGCTGCAACAAACTACGAAGGCAATAAAAAAATCGTTTTTAACGATGATAGTTACAAACAGTTAAAAGAGAGAATAGAGCGTTTCCAGAAATGTGCTCCAACACCACTTTTAATAAGTATCGATGCCGAGTGGGGATTAGCAATGCGAGTAGAGAAAACACCACAATATCCTTATGCAATTACCCTTGGAGCTTTGCCAGAGAGCAAATCAGATTTGGTTTACGAAGTAGGAAAACAAATAGGGCAAGACCTTAAATCGGTAGGGATTCAGTATAATTTATCACCATTGGCCGATATAAATAATAATCCAGATAATCCAGTTATAGGGTATCGTTCATTTGGAGAGAACAAAGAAAAAGTTTCCCATTTTGCTTTAGAATATCTAAGAGGAATGTCAGATGTTGGAGTTTTAGGTTGTTTAAAACATTTCCCCGGACACGGAAACACCAATGTAGATTCACATTTGGGATTACCAGTTCTAAAAGAAACATTAGAAGAATTACTAGAAAACGAATTATATCCATTTATAAAAGGAATCGAGCATAATGTCGATTCTATTATGATAGGACATCTTGCAGTTCCAGCTTTAAATTCAGGAAAAGATACCTCAGCAACATTATCAAAACCTATTATCGAAACCTTATTACGAGAACAATTAGGTTATGACGGATTAGTGATTTCGGATGCATTAAATATGCACAGCGTATCAAAATTATATGATGTAAAAGGACAACTAGAGTGGGAGGCATTTAATGCAGGAAACGATGTGTTGTGTTTTGCCGAAAATGTACCCGAAGGAATTCAGGCAATTCTAGAAAATGCTTCGCCAGAACGTATCGAAGAAAGTTTTAACAGAATCTGGAAATGCAAAGAAAAAGCAGGAATCCTTAATGAGGCAGAAGCAGGTTCAGGAATTCTGGATTTTGAAAAAACAGCTTTATTAAACGAAAAAATAGCACAAAACAGTATCACAAAAATTATAGATAATTCTAATACCGAAACTGTTTTTAAAGCACATGCAAATAATACACTTGCCAAATTAAGCTTATACAAAAGCGTAGACAATGATTTCTTTAAAACATTAAATACACAATTAGCGAGCCCAGAATTTGCAATCGAAGTAGGTAATACTACAATTTCTTCAGTAGAACAGGATTTAGAACCATTCGATACAATTATCATTTCGTTATTTGTACCAAAAGCAAAACCACTTAATAATTTCGATATCGAAGAATCGGTTTTAGAACTTTTAGGGAAATTATTGAAAACCAAAAAATGTATACTTTACGTTTTCGGGAACCCGTATGTTTTACCAATAATTCCTAATGCAAAACAAGCTTTAGGACTTATCGAAGTATATCAGGATTTTATTACGTTTCAAAAAAATGCAGGAATTCAACTTTTAGAAAATTCTAATTGTATAGGGAAATTACCGGTAAATATTGAGCTTCAATAAATTATAAAAACACTTTTTTCTATCATAGCTAAAGTTTATTAATGGATAAATTTTTATAATCACATCCTATTGCTTCCGGATGGGTTTATGCATTACTTTTGCATCAAATAAATAATTAACTTAAAAACGAAAGATATGTCTTTAGTAGGAAAAAAATTCCCAAGTATTGCAATTGATGCCATCTCAGAAATGGGAGATAATTTAAAAATCAATATTTTTGAAGAAGCAGTAAACAAGAACAAAAAAGTACTTTTGTTTTGGTACCCAAAAGATTTTACTTTTGTATGTCCAACAGAATTACACGCTTTTCAAGCTGCATTACCAGAATTTGAAAAAAGAAATACAATCGTAATCGGAGCTTCATGTGATACAAACGAAGTGCACTTTGCTTGGTTAAACACTCCAAAAAATAATGGTGGAATTGAAGGGGTAACTTACCCAATCTTAGCTGATACAAACCGTAACTTATCTAACATTTTAGGAATTTTAGATATTGATTCTACAGAATACAGCGAAGAAACAGATTCAGTTATCATCGAAGGTTCAAACGTAACTTACAGAGCTACTTACCTAATTGATGAAACAGGAAAAATTTTCCACGAAAGTGTTAACGATATGCCATTAGGTCGTAACGTAAACGAGTACTTACGTATGGTAGATGCTTACACACATATCCAGGAAAAAGGAGAAGTTTGTCCTGCAAACTGGGAAGCTGGTAAAGAAGCAATGAGCGCAGATAGATTAAGTACAGCTGAGTATTTAAGCGCAAACTAATTTTTTTTAAGGTTCTATGTTCAGAGTTGCAAAGTCTCTAAGATTTAAACTCGAACACAATAGAATCTTAATAAATTACAATCTCAAAATAAAAAGTCACAAGGTTCTAAGGTCTAAAACTTAGTGTCTTAGAACCTTTGCGACTTTGAACCTTTAAAAAACAAAAGAAATGTTAATCGAATTAAATGAAGATACTTTAGCAGATTTAGTTGCTAAAAATGAGAAAGTTGTCGTGCAATATTCGGCTTCTTGGTGTGGAAATTGCCGCATAATGAAACCAAAATTCAAAAAATTAGCTACAGAAAACGAAGGCTTAACTTTTGTATTGGTAGATGCCGAAAATTCACCAGAATCAAGAAAATTAGCTAATGTGAGTAACTTACCAACATTTGCAACATTTGTAAATGGTAAATTGGTAAACGAAACACAAACCAACAAACAAGAAGTATTAATCGAGTTAGTAAACGAGATTATTTAAAGTTTTTTTAGTTTAATGTTTAAAGTTGACGAACTTAACAGTTAAACTTCATCGAGCAATTTTTACTCGCAAACTTTGAACCTTAAACTTTTTAAAACCTTAAACTTTAAACAATAAAAAAATGAAATTACCAGTAATAAAACAATTAACGCAGTTTATAGAAGAAAACGATCAGGATTATATCATCGAAACTATTGAAGTTTTGGAGGCAATGACCGAAATTCCATCATTAAAAGATGAAGAATTAGATGTAATCGGCGAATTGATTTCTAATATGTACGGAGCATTAGAAGTGCATAAAATGGTAGTTCAGGGAACTGATAAAAAAGAAGCATTAAATACGTTTATGAAACGTGTTTTAGGATCAATCGATAAATAATTATTAGGCTTAAAAGGTTAAAAAAAATAATTATTATTAAAAACGCATTCTTAACGGGGTGCGTTTTTTTATTGCCTATAATCAAGCTTTGGGCGAGCCACCATTAAAAAAAGGGGCAAACCAAGCAAATCTACATACGCCCCTTTCCTTAATGGTGTCGGGCTGTTTGCGCTACTTCGGTAGCCAGCGACCATCCCTCTCGCGGAGAAAAGAGAATAGAAGAAAGAGAATAGAAGAAAGAGAATAGAAGAAAGAGAATAGAAGAAAGAGAATAGAAATAGAGTATAAGCTATATCTAGAATAGAGTATATACTATTAAATAAAATTAGTAATGATATCGTAACTGTAGAGGCGCACCGCAGTACGTCTACCACAATCAAAATGACACAAAGTTTTCCCCGCGCACAGGTAGAGGCGCACCGCAGTGCGTCTACCACAATCAAAATGACGCAAAGTTTCATCGTAACCTTTGTCAAAGTAAAAAAAACTTTGACAAAGGATTCCCGCGCACAGGTAGAGGCGCACCACAGTGCGTCTACCACAATCAAAATGACACAAAGTTTTCCCCGCGCACAGGTAGAGGCACACTGCAGTGCGTCAACACAATCAAAATCACGCAAAGTTTTGATTCAGCCTTTGTCAAAGTGAAAAAACTTTGACAAAGGTTATGTATACAACGACAAACGTACACTAGGAAACAATCCCTAAACCGATAACAAATTCTTTTAGATTCAAATTTTAATCCTTACTTTTGAACCTCATAAAAAAACAAACAACATGGCATCAATAACATTAGGAGGAAATCCAATTCATACATCAGGAGAATTACCAAAAGTAGGTTCACAACTAGCTGATTTTAAATTAGTACAAAATGACCTTTCGGTTGCTTCATTGAGCAATTTTGCTGGTAAAAAATTAGTTTTAAATATTTTTCCAAGTATCGATACAGGAACTTGTGCAACTTCAGTTAGAAAGTTTAATGAGAATGCAAGTAATCTTGAGAACACTACAGTTTTATGTATTTCTAGAGATTTACCATTTGCTCAAAAACGTTTTTGTGGTGCAGAAGGATTAGAGAATGTAGTTAATTTGTCAGATTTTCAAGAAGGAGCTTTTGGTAAAGCAAACGGATTAGAAATCGTTGACGGACCATTAACAGGTTTACACTCAAGAGCGATTATTGTTGTTGATGAAAACGGAAAAGTTACACATACAGAACAAGTTGCAGAAATTGCAAATGAGCCTAATTACGAAGCTGCATTAGCTGCATTATAAAATCCAAAGAATGGAATTTAAAAAAGATAATTCTTTTTTTAAAGGAAGATTAAAAAGCGTTACCTATGCTTATAAAGGAGCTGCAAAGCTTATAAGCACAGAGCATAGCGTAATGGTGCAATTTTCATTAGGAATCATAATGACAATTGCTGGATTTTATTTTCATATTACAAATACCGAATGGCTTTTTCAAATATTAGCCATCGGTTTAGTATTAAGCGTGGAAGGATTGAATACGGCTGTAGAAAAAGTAGCCGATTTTATTCATCCTAATTATCACGAAAGAATAGGTTTTATTAAAGATATTGCTGCAGGCGCAGTGTTTTTTGCAGCAATGACAGCAATAGCAATCGGATTAACAATATATATACCATATATACAAAATATTTAAGCGGTTAGCACCCAAAATAAGAATGGCAAAAACAACAAAAAAAGAAACTGTAGACAATAAAAATAAATCCAAATCTGAGACAGTTACGTCTAAGAAAATGACCAAGCAACAAAAAATTGTCTTGGGATGCCTTTTGGTATTATTTTCCGTTGCATTATTAGTTGCTTTTATTTCCTTTTATATCTACGGACAATCAGATCAGAGCGCATTAACAGCACTTACTGATCGAAGCGAACCTGTGCAAAACTGGCTCGGAAAATTCGGGGCTTATTTAGCCGATTTATTGGTTTACCAAGGATTCGGATTAGCCTCTTTTATATTTGTTCGTTTATTTTTCTTAACAGGAATGTTTCTGATTTTGGAGCTTTCGCTAAGAAAACTTAAAAACATCTGGTTTTGGGATTTATTTGTCATTATTATAATATCAGTATTGTTTGGTTTTTTTGCAACTTCGGCACCAGAACTAGGCGGAACGATAGGGTATGAGCTTAATTTGTTTTTACAAGATTATATAGGTAAAACAGGAACTTTGTTAAGTTTGCTTTTTGGATTGATTATTTATTTAATCTTCAAAATAAAAATATCACCAGATAAGATTCAAGCCTTTTTTGATAATACCAAAAAAGAACTTCGATCAGGTTTAAATTCATCATCTTCATTAAATACAGATAAAGGTGCTTATAATTTAGAAGAATTTGCGATTGATGAAAATGAAGAATTAGATAATATCCATTTAAAAACTCCAGATTCTCAATTCGAAATTAATAAAGAAGCTTTAAAGCCAACGATTGCTCACTCATCAGAGATTAATTTGGATCCGGTTATAAAGCCAATCAAAATGGATGTTGCGTCTAAAGCACCTGAAGTTGTTGCTTCGCACGATGAGTCTTTTGTAATAGAACAAGCTCCGGAAGAAGATATAATCGAAGAAAATTTGGCATCACGTTTAGTTGCCGATTTTGGTTTGTTTGATCCTACTTTGGATTTATCTAATTATAAATTCCCTACAATTGATTTATTAAAAGAATATTCTACCGGAGGAATTACAATCAATCAGGAAGAATTAGAAGAAAATAAAAATAGAATTGTAGATACACTTCGAAACTATAAAATCGAAATTGCACAGATTAAAGCCACAGTTGGTCCATCGGTAACATTGTATGAGATTGTACCAGAAGCTGGAATCAGAATTTCGAAAATTAAAAGTCTGGAAGACGATATTGCATTGTCATTATCGGCATTAGGAATTCGTATTATTGCGCCAATTCCAGGAAAAGGAACAATTGGTATAGAAGTTCCTAATAAGAATCCAACGATGGTTTCGATGAAAAGCGTTATTGGTTCGGCTAAATTTCAAGAAGCTGAAATGGAATTGCCAATTGCTTTGGGTAAAACAATTTCTAACGAAACATTTGTTGTCGATTTAGCCAAGATGCCTCACTTATTGATGGCAGGAGCTACAGGACAAGGAAAATCGGTTGGATTAAATGCAGTTCTTACTTCATTATTATATAAGAAACACCCAGCCGAAGTAAAATTTGTTTTGGTGGATCCTAAAAAAGTGGAGTTAACATTATTTAATAAAATCGAAAGACATTATCTGGCTAAACTTCCAGATACCGAAGATGCAATTATTACCGATAATGCAAAAGTTGTAAATACATTAAATTCACTTTGTGTTGAAATGGATAACCGTTATTCTTTATTAAAAGATGCAATGGTTAGAAATATCAAAGAATACAATGATAAATTTAAAGCTAGAAAATTAAATCCAGAAGCAGGACATAGATTCTTACCTTATATTATTTTGGTAGTCGATGAGTTTGCCGATTTAATTATGACAGCAGGAAAAGAAGTTGAGGTTCCTATTGCTCGTTTAGCGCAATTGGCTCGTGCTATTGGTATACACTTAATAATCGCGACACAAAGACCATCGGTTAACGTAATTACAGGTTTGATAAAAGCCAATTTCCCAGCGAGAATAGCCTTTAGAGTTACCTCAAAGATCGACTCGCGAACTATTTTAGATACGCAAGGAGCAGATCAGTTAATAGGACGTGGAGATTTATTATATACCAACGGAAACGATGTTGTTCGTGTACAATGCGCCTTTATCGATACACCAGAGGTTGAAAAAATCACTGATTTTATTGGTTCACAAAAAGCATATTCTACTGCTTATTTGCTCCCAGAGTTTGTAGGAGAAGAAACTGGCATTAATCTTGATATGGATATTTCCGAAAGAGATACTTTATTTAGAGAGGCTGCCGAGATAATTGTGAATGCCCAACAAGGTTCGGCCTCATTATTACAAAGAAAATTAAAGCTGGGTTATAACCGTGCAGGTCGATTGATAGATCAATTAGAAGCTGCAGGAATTGTAGGCCCATTTGAAGGTAGTAAAGCCAGAAGTGTAAATATTTTAGATTTAAGTTCTCTTGATCAATTTTTTAACAATGAACAAAACAATTAAATCATGAAATCAACGATTCAAAACTTCAAAAAAAATAATGTAAACGGCCTTACGAAAAAGGTTTTTCAAATTGTTTTTTTATTCCTTGTCACTTTTTCTGTTCAGGCCCAAGATAAAAAAGCCAAAGAATTATTGGATCAGGTAACTGCAAAAGTAAAAAGCTACGATAATATCGTAATCGATTTTAAATATACTCTGAATAATGCCAAAGAAAACATTAATCAGGATAGCAAAGGAAATGTAACTATAAAAGGAAATCAGTTTGTATTGAATTTTATGGGTGTTACCAAAATATTCGACGGACAAAAAACATACACAATTGTTCCTGAAGACGAGGAAATTACGATTTCTAAAGTTAACGAAAAAGATGATAATGCAATTACACCTTCAAAAATGTTGACTTTTTTTAATTCTGGTTATAAGTATGCAATGGATATTGTTCAGAACGTAAAAGGAAGAAAAATTCAATACATAAAATTAAATCCAACAAGCGCTAAAGACCAGCGTAAAGAGATTCTTTTGGGGATTGATGTGCAAACAAAGCATATTTATAATTTAATCGAAATGGGTAAAAACGGAACAAAAACTACTTTAACCGTTAATTCTTTTAAAACCAATCAGCCATTATCAAAAAATCAGTTTACCTTTGCGCAAAGTAAATATCCAAATTACTACATCAATAAACTAGACTAATTACGGGTTGAAAATACTAGACAAATACTTACTAAAAACTTTCCTTCTTACATTTACTACTGTATTTGTAATTCTATTCTTTATATTCATTCTTCAAACCGTTTGGCTATTTATAGCCGAGTTGGCGGGTAAAGATTTGGATTTAATTTTAGTTGTTAAATTCTTATTGTTTTCGATGCCTCGAATTATCCCGTTGGTATTGCCGTTATCGGTTTTACTGGCTTCGATTATGACATTCGGAAATCTGGCTGAAAACTATGAGTTTGCAGCAATGAAAGCTTCGGGTATTTCGCTACAGCGAGCTATGAGAGGTTTAATAGTGTTTATCTGTTTTTTAAGTATTGTTGCCTTCTTTTTTGCAAACAATGTAATTCCTTACGCTGAATATAAATTTATTAATTTTAGAAAAAGCATCGCGCAAGCTAAGCCCGCAATGGCTATAGCCGAAGGACAATTTAGCGATGTTGGTTTTTATAATATTAAGGTAAATAAAAAATCAGGCGAAAACGGAAATAAGCTTACAGGAGTAACCATTCATGAAAAAGCAAATAATAGTGGTGAAAATAAAACCGTTATTAAATCTAAAACTGGCGAATTAATAAGTAATGATAAATCTAGTATTCTTCAGTTAGTTCTTAATGATGGTTACTATTACCAAGATGTAACGCCTAAGAAATACGAAGACAGAAGTAAAATGCCTTTTATAAAAGGGAAATTTAAAAAGCAAATCATCAACATCGATTTGTCCGAATTAAATAAAGTAGATGATAGTCAGGAAATAGGTAATACAAACGGAATGCTAAATGCTAGTGAATTGCGTTATACGCTGGATTCATTAAGTAAAAATTTAGATACTGAAATACTTTCTTTTTCAGAAAACATCAATCAAAAAGTGGGTATTGCCAAAGGTATACCAACTGCTAAATTAGATAAAAAGAAAAAACCTTTGCCAAACGATATTTTATCACTTTATGCCAATGATAAAAAGGCGGAAATACTTAAAGTGGCAAGTAGCAATCTTACAAGCGCAATGTATTCTATTGACGCTACAAAAAATGAATTAAAAGAGAAACAACGAAATATTAACCGTCATCTTACGGCGCTTTACGAGAAATTCGTGATTGCTTTTGCTTGTTTTTTAATGTTTTTTATTGGTGCACCACTCGGGGCAATTATCCGAAAAGGAGGACTTGGGTTACCAATAGTTTTTGCAGTTTTGATATTTATTACTTTTCACTTTATCAATACTTTTGGAAAAAGAATTTCACAAGAAGACGGATTAACTCCTTTTATGGGAGCTTGGATGTCTACTTTTATACTTACACCATTAGCCGTTTTGTTAACTTATCGTGCTACAAACGATATTGGTTTAATTAATATGGATACTATTTTGGCTCCATTGAACAAGTTATTTAAAAAACTCTCTGAGAAGTTTATTCCTTCTCAAAACAAAACCTAATTATGTCAACAAATAAAATACAACTCAACACCATTGAAGAAGCTATTGAAGCTATTCGTCAAGGTGAAGTAATCATTGTAGTAGATGATGAAGATCGCGAAAATGAAGGTGATTTTCTTGCTGCAGCCGAAAAGGTAACACCAGAAATGATTAATTTCATGGCAACACACGGACGTGGATTAATTTGCGCGCCATTAACAGAAAGTCGTTGCAAAGAGTTGGATTTAAAACCAATGGTTACCAATAATACAGATCATATGGAAACTGCTTTTACAGTTTCGGTTGATTTAAAAGGAAATGGAGTTACTACAGGAATTTCTGCTGCCGATAGATCTCTGACTGTATTTGCATTAACAGATCCTAATACAAAACCATATGAATTAGCAAGACCAGGACATATTTTTCCTTTGGTAGCTAAACAAGGTGGTGTATTAAGAAGAACAGGACATACTGAAGCAGCTATCGATTTTGCAAGACTAGCAGGATTTAAACCAGCGGGTGTAATTTGTGAAATTTTAAATGAAGACGGAACTATGTCTCGTTTACCTCAACTTGTAGAAGTTGCTAAAAAATTCAATTTAAAATTGGTTTCTATCGAAGATTTGGTAGCATATAGAATGCAACACGATAGTTTGATTGTAAAAAAAGAAGATTTTGATATAGAGACTCGTTTCGGAACTTTCCGTTTAAGAGCTTATGAGCAAACAACAAATAAACAAATTCATATTGCTTTAACAAAAGGAACTTGGAGTTTGGGTGAATCTATCCTTACCAGAATTAATTCATCTCAGGTAAATAATGATTTATTAGGTACTTTAACTAATAATCCAGAACAACAATTGGATGATATGTTTAAGGTTATTAATGAGAACGGTAAAGGTGCAGTATTGTTTATTAATCAGGATATGCAAGCTGTAAATTTATTAAACCGTATTGCTGAGCTTAAGACATTACAATCTCAAGGAGTAATGAAAGCACCAAAAGTAATCATAGATAGTAAAGATTATGGGATAGGAGCACAGATCCTACATGATATTGATATCTCTAAAATTAGATTAGTATCAAATACAGAACAAACTAAACGTGTTGGTATGATAGGTTACGGACTTGAAATAACAGAATACGTAAGCTATTAAAGTATATGGACACATTTGAAGAAAGAATTGTAAAATCTGAGACACGTATATTTAAAGCTGTTTTTCCGAGTACAACGAATCATTATGATACTTTATTTGGGGGAACTGCTCTTCATCTTATGGATGAAGTTGCTTTTATTTGTGCTACCAGATTCAGCCGAAAGAAAGTGGTAACGATTTCAACTGGACAAATTGACTTTAAAAAAGCAATTCCGGCTGGAACATTAATTGAATTAGTTGCAAAAGTTGATAGTGTTGGGAGAACAAGTTGTAAAATTCATGTAGATATTTTCATGGAACAAATGTACTCTGAACTTCGCGAGACGGTAGTTTCAGGTACTTTTTCGTTTGTTGCGGTTGATGAAAATAAAAAACCAATCCCGATTATGGACTAATTTGCAAATTAGCGCAAAATTATTTTAAAAGAGAAATACTGATAATTAGGTAGTTGAAAATTAATTTAAAATAATCGTCAAAAAAGCTCTAAAAAAGTTTTGAGAACCGAAAAAGCGTCTTATATTTGCACTCGCAATCAGGAAATGAAAGCGACATACTGGAGAAATGGCAGAGCGGTCGAATGCGGCAGTCTTGAAAACTGTTGACTGTAACAGGTCCGGGGGTTCGAATCCCTCTTTCTCCGCCAGTATTTAAAACCCGAAACGAAAGTTTCGGGTTTTTTGTTTTTATGACTTTTCTTGTTTTCTTGAATCTTGTTCAAAAGTTGGGATTAGGAAAAAATATATTGTTTAAAACTTACAAAATCAATAAAAAAAAAAGCGTACTTATACCTGTTTAGTGATTTAGAAAAAATAATTATTTTTCATCCGAAATTCATTAGCTAATGGGTTTAAAAAAAATCATTTAAAAAGCTATATTTACCTTCCTTACAAAAAGCAATATAAAAACATGAAAGCATGAAAATAAATAATTTTATTGGTAAAAAAATAAATGAGTATATAGACTTAAATATTAAATTTAATAACGATTTATCGATAATCGTAGGTCCAAATGGTTCAGGAAAAACTACTGCCCTAAATCTTATTCATTCGATATTGTGTCCAAATTTAGAAGAATTAATTAAAATACCTTACAAATTACTACAATTAGAAATTCAACATTTATCTGAGACGTATTCAATTGAAGTTCATAAAGACAAAACTAAAATTGAAATCCATTTATACCTCGTCAAATATGTTGAAGATGATATTTATTCATTTAGTTCTGTAACTGACAAACTAATAATTGACTTTCAACAGTTTGAAGAAATGGATTACATGAAATATAAAAACAAATCTGAAATAAACTATGGCGATTTGCTTCTTAGAAAATATAATGCACATGAAATAATCACTTTCATAAAAAACCTTTCATCTCCGATATTCGTTGGACTAGAACGTACAAACTCTGATGTCAAAGAGGATTACAAAAATTACTTATTAGAACGAAATCTATATTTACATAACAAAGCTATTGAAATTGATAAGTACAGAAGAACTCAAAAAAATACACTTGGAGTTAGTATTTTAGAGACTGAGTTGCTAATTCAATCAATTTACAAAAGGTTAAAATCTGTGGAAGAGCATTACTCTAACTCTATTCAAAAAGAATTAATTTACAGTTCTTTCGAATATATTGATTTTAACCTAGACAGCTCAACTGACCTAGTTGCCTTATCTGAAAAATATAAATTAGTTGCAAGACAAAGTGAAATTGAAGAGTCATTAAAAAAAATTGGAATTCTTGATAAAAATTTATCCAACAAATTAAAATTATTTTTCAGCAATATTGAAAAACTTCTAATGACTGTAAAAGGAGTTGATTTTGACAATTCCCAAATTACAATTGAATGGCTGTTAAATAAATCTCAAATTGATAAATTATCAAAACTTGTAGAAATACTTGATGTTTATAAATCAAAAGTTCAAGAGACTTTTGCGCCAATAACAAAATTTTTGAATATAATAAATTCTTTTTTCAAAGACACTGGAAAAAGACTTTATGTAGATGAAGTAGGACGTTTATCAGTTAAAAAACCTCATGGTAGAGATTTAACTGTAGATGAATTGTCTTCTGGGGAAAGGCAATTAATAATTTTATTTGCAAACGTGATTTTTGACAAATATAAATTTTCAACTACTAAAAATGAAATAATGATTATTGACGAACCAGAAATTTCATTGCATATTCGTTGGCAAGAAAAATTTATAGATTGTCTTTATGAAGCTTCAGAAAAAACACAATTTATAATTGCAACACATTCACCTGATATAATTGGAGATTATAAAGCTGATACTATAAAATTAAACTCTAATAATTAGGATATGGAAAGAAAATCAGCCGCAAAATCGGCTATATCGGTTCTTTACGAAGATGTTAATGATATTGATATTTATATAGAAGATACAGCACTTGGATACAAAAAAGTATATAAAGAAATTTTAAGACGAATTTTCAAAGATGAATATAAAATTGAACAAGTCTTCCCATTAGGTGGTAGCGATAAAGTAATAAAAGAGTGCGAAAAATATCAAAAAATAGATGATGGCAGGCATAAGGTTTTTATTATTGATGGAGATTTTTATTTATTAAATAACAATTTAAACGATAGAATTTCAGAGGAACATAAAAACAACCTGAAAGGTTTATTTGTTTTACCAAGATACTGTATAGAAAATTTTTTTATTGAAGAAAGTTTACTAGTTGACATAGCAAATGAGGAAGATGCAAATGATGACAAAGATGAAATTTTAAGAAATTTAAACTTTGAAGAATGGATGGAATCAAATGTATCATTAGTAGATTTATTTATTATATATTCAATTGTAATGGTATATCTCTCTACAGAACAAACTATAGGATATAAAGTTACAGATATGTGTAAAGATAACACTGGTGTTATTTGTGAATTAAAGAATCAAAATCGAATAACAGATTTAACTAATAAGTTATTAGGTGTTCTGTCTCAAGGTGAATTAGATTATGAGATTCAAAAGAGAAAAGAAATTATAAATGGTTCAAATACTAAGCTATTAAAATTTGTTTCTGGAAAAGATTATCTTCTACCATTAGTAAAATCAAGAATACGTTCGAAACATAAATTCCAACCAGATAATATTTCATTTAAAAATAGACTTTCTCAAAGATGTGATGTTTCTGAACTAAATAACATTAAGAATTTTGTTTTTAAGTCAATCTAAATTATTTAATATCTAAAATGTCTTAATTATAGTATATTTACATTATTATTGCTATGATTGTTTCTAAAGTTCTTTAGTACTCTTGTCAGTCAGTACCCTAAAATATGCATATATGTAAACCTTTGGTTTTATTAGCTTGAAGTGATTTAGAGAAGAATCTCTTTCTCCGCCAGTATTTAAAACCCGAAACGAGAGTTTCGGGTTTTTTGTTTTTATGACTTTTCTAGTTTTCTTGAATCTTGTTCAAAAGTTAGGGATTAAGAAAAAAAAAAAGAAAATTTATTACAAAAAGAAAATTATAATAGATTAGTGTGTATTAGAAGCCAAAGACAATCTGTAAAAGCAAAGAATAGATAAGTAAAATAGCAGTCTCTTAGTCTTTTAAACATAAATTTAATGTTGAACTTATTGCTTTTAGATTGATAAACTTTTACTACTTCACATGATTTTTAGGTAGCTTAAATTCTGGCAAACGATTTAATTTTATTGTATTTGGAAATTCGATTAGTTATAATCAAAAAAGCGTCTTATATTTGCACTCGCAATCAGGAAATGAAAGCGACATACTGGAGAAATGGCAGAGCGGTCGAATGCGGCAGTCTTGAAAACTGTTGACTGTAACAGGTCCGGGGGTTCGAATCCCTCTTTCTCCGCCAGTATTTTAAAACCCGAAACGAAAGTTTCGGGTTTTTTGCTTTTATGACTTTTCTTATTTCTACTCTTAGTCTTGTCAGACATGATTTATTTGATGCATTAGAAAGTAAATTACTAGGCTTGATTCCTGTTTGTTGGTATGGATCAGGCAGAAGTTGTAGCATCCATTGTTAGAAATCTTGTAATGGTATTTTGACTTTTTTGTCCATCTTCTGCAACTATAAAAAATTATTCATAGTAACTATATTTAATGGGTTGGAAAAGATAGTACTTTTCCAACCCAATTAGAACTGGTGGTGTTTGGCAAACAGCTTGTTTTACATTACACGCAAGTGCTAGGTGTTGTATTACCTCTTTGATATTCTCATTTGTATGTGTAAAAAGTTTTTAGGCTTTCGTATATAGTTACAGTTTTTAGAGTGTTACTCTGGAGAAATAAATGGATAGTATTTTTCATCTATAATTGGTTCAATGCCAAAAAAATCATTAAGAACAGATTCGGCTGTACAAAAAGCACCTTCTACCCAAGCCTGATCATTTGAGTACGTTTCACCAACTATAAAAATATCGCAATCTGTTTTTGGAACAAGTTGTGATGGTTTTCTAATTTTTCTTTGCACATCACCTAAATTATAATGTGATTTATAGGCATGGTAACCCGCATTAAAAGGAGGGAGCGACCAATCCATATACTTAGTTTCTAAAGGTTCTGGTACTGCAGAATAATCTGTCTGTGGTCCAAAATGTAATGCCGCCAATTGTGAGCGAAGCATTTTTACCATTACAGGTGTGGCCTTTCTCGGTCCTTCGAGTGGTTGGCAATCTCTGGATTCAGGAATTTTACGTGTTGCTTTTGGACCAAGTTCTAAAGCTTTCCAGAATGTTGAATATTGGATATCATCATAACTGGCAAGAATACCATACACTTTATCTCCTTTTTCATTTCTGGCATTATCACCAAAATAAACTACTTGTCGGATAGGCATATCTGTAATACTCGGCCCAATGGTATCTAATTCGGCTACAGTTAAAATTTGGCTTTCTTGTTTAAAAGTTAGGCGCTCTTGGATTGCATTTTCTACAGCAGCAATAAAACTGGCTTTATCGTTAAACGGAATACCTATAATAGCTGGATTATTTATTTTATTTAGATATTCAGCAGGGAAATTCTCTTTTTTTAATTTAGCTATTCCCTCCAGTGTCAGAAAGTAACTTGTTAGTTTGGCAGGATAAGTAGGACCTCCGTCTGTAGTTTTTCTCCACCACGGAGTCTTAAAAAACATACCTATTTTGTATGAAGGTTCCATGATTACAGATTCTAAATACAACTGAACTTTTTCGTGATTTAATACATCTAAACCTTCTGCATCGGAATATCTAGTTGCTTCAGCTACTAATTCTATGGCAGCTCTTGGCATTGCAAGAAATGCAGCATCACATTTTTTACTTTCTGCAAGTTTATCAGGAGATTCACGTTTTGCTGTTGTAAAATGTATTCCTGACTTGGTATGTAAAATAGAACGCAATCGCGTATTTGGATAATAATTGAGAGTAATCCCTTTTTGTTTTGCTAGTTTTTCGACTTCTTCAAATAAGGAATCAAATAAGCTCGAATATCCTTTTATTAAAGTTTTGTATTCTGTTCCTGGAGTAAACTCGTCATTGACATTAAAGGACTGTGCACTATTGCTGTTTACTACGTTTGAACTATAGCCATTACCATCAGATAAATAGCTGAATCCTTCTTGTCCGAGCATATCATAACCGAGATTCCAGTACCCAATTTCTTTTAGCAAATCACCTTTTTTGAAGATAGAACTTTCAGGCATTTCAATATTAATTTTTCCATCTTCATAAAATTTGCACCACTCTCTTCGGGTAACTGGTCCAGAATCTTGAGTAATAGCTACAGATTGTATGACTGTAAATCCATCATCTGGTGGAGCATCTTCGCCGTAATTGTTTGCAGCATACGGAGCTGGCTGGTTAGAAGTAACATCTGATATATACATGTTTTTAGAACGCAAAGACATTAGTGGGTCTGCAGATTCATTAAAAGGAATTGAATCTTTTTTTAAATCCAGTTTTTCTATGGCTTTAGTTACTAAACGATGCCCCGGTCCCTTAGGGGTTCCGTCCCAATACAAATATCTCATACCACCCAATTCTAGGTACGAATTATCTTTATTGTCTTTATAGTGCCATGTACAAACACGTGCACCTGGTTCTCTGGTTCCAGGATTTTTTTTAGAAAAATCGTATTTCCCCCAGTCATAGAGTTCTAATATATCTCCTTTGACAAGCAATTTTTCGTTTTTTTTGTTTTTGGAAGTTCCGTCAAGTAATCTCCAAGCGGTATAGAGTCCAGCTGCACCAGCTCCAAAAATTGAATATGTTTTTGTACTCATGATTATATGTTTTTAAAATTTTTATTCGATTGTTTTGTGATTGCTTTTATTCATTACCCAATCTTGCCATTTGCTGTGCCAGATCTTTTTGAGGAATTACAATTTCGACTAAGGTTGGGAGGTGGGTTTTCTTTTTGAGATTAAGTAGTACTTCGTTTAGCTCAGTAACTGTTTCGGCTCGGTAGCTGTTTGCACCAAATGCTTTGGCTAGTGCCTGATAATCCCATTTTGGAAGAATATCAAACGCATCAAACTTATGAGATGGTCCTGCTTTAAATGCATCTATATTTACATATACTTGCTCTATGGCATATACTCCGTTGCTCATTACAAAGAGTATTGAGTTGATATTGTATTTTACAAGAGTCGAAAGTGATTGTGCTACCGTCATAAAACCACCATCGCCAGCTACAGTCCAGGCTTGTTTACCACTCCCAAGTTGCGCACCAGATGCAGCGCCGGTTTCAAAACCAATACATTGCCAAGCAGCCGAAGAAATATATGCATTCTTAGATAATCCGTAGATATTAGTTGCCACATACATAGAGGTACTTACACCAAAAGTCATAACAATATCGTCTAGCATTTTGTTCTTTTTTAAGAAAGATACCGTATGTTCAAAAAAACGGTTAAACGTTATTACTTCGGGTGTTTTATCATATTTAGGATCTGAATTGGATATCCAGGGTTCTGGGAATTTTGGTTGAGCTGGCGCCACAGTTTTTAAAGGATATGTTGCGGCTTTTTTAAAACGTTCTATTAATGCTTCGATAAAGTCTTTTAGAGTTACATTATTATACGTAAAATAACCAACTCTCATTTCTTGAGTGGTTGCCTGAATCATATCCGAAAATTTATTTTCGACCAACCATAAATAATCATCGGTAATGATAGTTCCCAGTGATAGAATACAATCAGAAGCTTCAACCAGTTTGATAACTTCGGGTATTGAAGCTTGATCAGAATATGTTCCTATAAATTTATCTCCTTTCTCATCCAGAACTGTTTTTCCTAGTGAAGTTGTAGTGTACAACATGCCACTTTCTTTAATAAGTTCTTCTAATTGATTTGATAAATCGTGTCGTAAGATTTCTACACCTGCAAGAATAAGAGGAGATTTTGCTTGACTAATTTGAGTCCAAGCTTGAGAAACGGCATTGTTAAGTGCTGCTACTTCACTTTTTATTATCAGTGGTGTTAGTTTTTTATTCGAAGGTTTGGGGCAAGGTTCGCCCCAAACTTCTTTAAAACATGCTATGTACACTGGTCGCTGGTGTGTAAGTGCTGCAATGATTAATTTATCGATTCTTTCGGGAGCATTTACAGAACTGCTCAGAGTCTCGGCTGCAACAGTTACTCTTTCGTAAATTTCCTGATCGGCATTGAGATTACCTGTAGAATGATGATAAAGTACGTTGTACATACTGCCTATTTGCCGGGCATCTGCTCCGGGAGTAGCACTAATTACAATAACTGGGCTACGCTCTACATAAGCTCCGGCAATAGCGTTTAATGCACTATAAGTACTTACTCCATATTGTAAGGAAACTGCGGCTAAACCTCGAGTACGAGCATAAGCATCTGCTGCATAAGAAGCATCTAATTCATTTGAAGCTCCAATGGTTTTAATGCCTTCAAAGTCTTCTAAGGCCTGCGTAAAGTGTTTTACATAATCGCCTGGGATTTGGAAAACTTCGGTAACATTTAATTGCTTGAGACGCGTGAGCAGATAATCTGCCACTGTAAATTCTTTTGTAGGTTTCATTTTTCTGATATTGTAGATTTGGAGACGTATTTATCTTAGGGTTATAAATACTTCATTTTAAAGTGTCTTTTTTAGTATTTTAAACTTTTATGCGTACTTGCAAACTACCAATGTTATCGGCTAATCCAGCCCCACCTTTAGCATTTAAATCATCGTCAATGCATAAACTTAATAGTCCAGTTTGTCCTGCAGGAGTTGTAACAGGGCCGTTTCCTATCAAGAATGGAGGATTTGTACCAACTTGACCTATAAGCGATCCCATATTTACACCTTGAAGTGGATAGAAGGGAAGATCTATCTTATAGCCTGAGTATCCATTTGCGTCATATAAATTACCATTGTTTGTAGCAGGATCAGCAGTCCACAGGCCTGAATCGTAATTTATACTTATTGGTTTCCCCGGTTGTACAGTAATTCCTGTATTTTGCCATGGTAATTTTGCATCGACCTGTACATACGTTTCCACAAGCTGTAAAGTGTTAGCATCAATATGTGAAAACTGTTTTGGATAACCATTAATCTCAAACTGTAAAATAATATTTTGAATGTATTGTAATTGAACAGTTCCGTTACTCAACGTTTCAATATACCAGGTAGTATCCATTGAAACTACTTTTCCAAAAGAAGCCTCAAAATGGATATTATTTATTCCGCCTCCCAATATTTCATTTGAGCTAACATTAATGCTAGAATAGCTAACAACTGTGATGCCTTTGTCGTTCAATGATTTTAATTGGTTCGTTAAATAGGTTGATGGGTCAATAATATTAGGATCTGTAAACGGTAATTGAGTTCTATTTGCGGTTGGGAAAGCCGGATTTCCTGTTCCGGTAACAACTGGACCTCCTACCATTAAAACGGAAACTCCATGAGGTACCGAAATTTGTTTGTTGTACTGAACTTTTGGATCTTGTGCAGGAATTGAAGGGTTTTGAACATTGCCAGGACCATAAGGGCCTTCCATTTGTTGTCGTATAAAATGATATAACCAAGTGCCATTTTCGGCATGAATTAAAGTGTTTTCAATTGGTTGACTTCCAGTTGGCTGGGCATTGTTTGCAATGTATACTCGTTGTTCATAAAACAACACTCCACTTGTTTGTGTAAAATTTCCCGCACGATTTGGTGCTCCACCTGCTATAGGCGTAAATGTAATTTCTTCAAAATAAGGGAAGTTTTTAGTAATGTAACCATTTGGAGCATCTGTCTGTGGCAAGGGCATAACATTATAGCCCGTTGCAGCCTCTCCGGTAGGACTGTTCCAAGTACCAATAAGATTATTTAAAAGCCCGAGATTAATAGGCCCCACAACTGGTGGCTGATTAGTTGTTGATACAAGTGGCGTTGTAATGTCTGGAATTAACGCTACTGTACTTGCTTGTTGAGCTTGTAGAGCATTTTGAGCTTGATAAGGGCATGTTTTTTGTTCTAAGTCGATTGAATTTTCCATTTTTTTTTATTTTTTTGTTCCTTACTCATATGGCTTTTCAGGTTACGCCTCGTTTATTAAAGTGGTTTCTGAATTCCACTTTTTATTTCTTATTGATATAGTATAACACGCATAATTTTATAGCTACGAGAAAACAGTGAGGCTGATACTTATGAAGTATTAATTAAAAAAAACATATTTTGAAAATAAATCCAGTTGGGGTTTATTTCATAATAAAGTTACTAGTACACAATAGTTTAAAAGAAAAAAATGGTATGAATGCCGAATTTTTATCCATGGGAAACCGAAATAACAGCAGGAGATTACTTTTTAAATTTTAGAACATAAATTTTACTTAGTCTCCTCTAGAATTATTTTTACCGTCTCTGCTTAAAATAGACGATTACGGGTTTTAAAACACTGTATTTGAGTTGTTTGTGGTGTGTTTGAAATTAGAAGAAATGCTACACATTACAATAAGTATAATTACCTGTTTCTTTTTGAAATGTGTTTGTTGTGTATTAATTTATTATTAAAATCTTAAATGTACATTTAGGATATGTCCTCAATGAGAAGTAGAATAGTTTCGAAGTTTTTAAATAATAAAATGTAGTTTTGAGTTTAGCAGTGATTGGATAGGGGAGTTGATTCTTGTATCAGAAATTGCTAAATAATTTTTTATCCTATGATGATTTACGAAGCTGAAAATGGTGCAATCCTCGTTTAAATTATATTTTGTAATCTTTATTTTTTCTGGGATTAAGAGTAAAGACTTTAGAGTCTTTCTCTATAAAAGCTAAACCCCGAAACGAAAGTTTCGGGGTTTAACTTTTATGATTTTTCTTGTTTTTATGACTAAGAGCAAAAAAGGATCAGGTGCAAAAGTTGAACTTTACGAAATGTATCATTCAATATTATTTTTTGAGTATTTTAAACTTTTTCGATTCGCCGTTTTTATTTACATCAATAACATATAAACCACTACTTATGTTTAGCTGAATATCAAGATTTTTTAATTCTGAAAAAGTTTTATTGTAAACCGATTTCCCTGTTAAATCATTTATGTTTATTGAAACATTCTCGTTCATTTCCTCTAATTCTAATTTAAAGGTATTTACAAACGGATTTGGATAAAGTTTTATGGTATTAGAATTGAAGCTTGATACGCTTAGAGATGATGGTGTTGGTAAAGGGAAAAAAGCGTTATTGGTTGAGAAAAAACTAGTTCCCAAATATTCTGGTAAAGTAGCAATCCCGAATAGCATGGTAGAAAAATCAACACCAATGATTTCATTAGGTATCCAGGCTGTATTGCTTACACTATGTCTCCATAAAATGGGGTCAGTTGAATTTGGTAAAAGATATTTGCCTTTATTGTTATCCCATAATGCAATTAAATCATTTTTACTATTAGGGTTTACAGGAATAAATCCAGCAATAATATGAGGTGATGTAATCTGATCAGGATTATCATTTATTGCATCTGCATGATAGGAGGACGAAATTGCTGAGCCAGCACCGCATCCCCATTGATAGGTATTTCCTCCCTGATTATTCCACCATTCTAAATCGGCTTGTTGCGCATTTTTAAAAAACAGCATATAGTCGCTAGAAGTCGTAAAGTAATTACAAAGATAATAATTGAACTGATGTGTAAATGAAGGCATAAAACGTGTAGCATTATCCGATAAAACTGGAATAGAATTATAATTTACTTTTGGTAATTGAGTTGGAGAACTGTAATGATTATTCCACAATACATTCCCTGGTCCAGTAGGTGTTTGAGAGGCATTTTTGGCTAGCCAAGCGGCTATCATGTACTCATTATAAGGCCAGGCAGAACCTGATATGCCAGTTCCGTTTGCATTCATTGATAAATAAATAGCTCCTCCTGAAGCATCAGAAATGGCAGCTTCAAAATCAATTGAATTCCACATTTCTAAGGAGTACTTTGTGATTTCATCATTTTTAAAATACTTCATTGCAAATAATGCTCCCGACATTAAAATATCGGTATCGATAGTACTGTATTCAGAACCCCAAGCTTGTTGCCCCGTATCTATATCCATAAAATGTCTGTAATACCCATTAGATGTTCTATCAGGTGTAAAACCCTGAGTATGTCCCGTTGCAGTTTTAAGCGTTGCCAAAGCCAAGTCCTGTCCGTTAGTAATCCAGCCCATCGCGTCGGCAATACATATTGCGACTAATCCCATGCCTGTATTAGCAGCTGATATTGGATGATAATCATTTCCGCTAAATAGTTTCGAATCTCTATACATTCCATTAGGAAGTCTCTGAAGTTCAAAAACTTTATAACTATTCCTAAAAAGGATGTCAATAGTTGGATTAGATTGAGAGTAGGTTGGAGTAAAATAAATTGCTAGAACGAGAATTAGAGTAATTTTTTTCATAGTAATTAAGTTCTGTTGAATTATTATTTTCTAGATGTGGGGATATGTATAAATAATAAAAATGGTTATTTATTAGGAAAAAAAATCAAATTAATATTGTGTTTTATGTTGTATTTAATTGTTTATCAGTGCGTATTAGTAAAATTAGTTTTTTTGTAGTTAATTTCAGTGAAAAAGATAAAAATGTTATAGGTGGGTTTGTGTTTTGAGTTAGGGGTTGTTTTTTGCCTGTTTTTTCTTTAGCGTTAGAGAAGAAGGGGTAGGTGGAAATTTTAATCGGTGTTAATAATGAACAGTTATAAGGAGAGGTAATATATGAGCGGTTAAAATGTATTGGTTTTGATTATTTATATATTTGATTATCCTAAAAAAAGATAATAATATGGAAGATATTTATTTTAAAGATTACGAAATAGAAATTGCAAGTGATGTTAATGAACGTGACGGAATTGGTATTATGATATATAAAGATGAAAAGATGTTGATTGAAATTTTTAGAGATGATACGCAGAAAAGTTATACAGTTTCATTTTATAAAAAGGATTTGCCGCTAGAATTTGTAGAAAAGACAATAGAATTATTCAAAAAAGTAATTCCTCAAGAGTTTATAGATTATGATGAATTAGATTAACCCTGTTCTTATATGTACTTTATAATTTTAGACTATAGTTGTTGCAAAAATATTTTACTCTATTTAATTAATTTTATATAATAATCTGTATCGCTTTTTTAGGCCGAGACAAAATATTTTGTAGTTAAATGTAGTTGTAGTTATTTCTACTTCACTGAGATAAAAACACACACATATATAGATTTAAAAATAGTGTAATTTCCTTAAAAACAATTAATTATGGTTAATTTTGTGTATTTAAAGAATTGCTCATACATATCTAATTATTTCGGATGGTTTTGTGTGATAAGAAGTTGCCAATAAAAAAATTGTAGGTTGTTTTTAAAAATATTCATTAATATTAAATCGATATATTATGAAATCAATACCTCAGTTTAATCCTGTAAAATATAAAAATACTACCCGTGAACAATGGCAAGAGACTGCCAATGCTTGGTTTCGATGGAGTCCTACGCTTAATAAGTGGCTAGGAAATGCAACTGAAAGAATGTTGGATATGGCGAACATCAAAAATGGTGATCGAGTTCTGGATGTAGCAGCAGGAGCAGGAGAGCAAACCATTACAGCAGCAAAAAGAGTAGGTAAATCTGGTTATGTTTTGGCAACTGATATTTCTTCAAATATCTTGGAATATGCCAAAGAAATAGCAAAACAAAATGGACTGGAGAATATTGAAACTAAAGTAATGGATGGAGAAAATCTAACACTTGAAGATGGAAAATTTGATGCGGTTATTTCAAGAGTTGGGCTTATTTATTTTCCTGATCAACATCGGGCATTAAAAGAGATGTTACGTGTTCTTAAACCTGGAGGAAAAGTAGCTGCAATTGTTTATTCGACCCCTGAGAAGAATAAATTTTTCTCGATTCCAGTTTCTATTATCCGTAACAGAGCAAAATTAGCCCCGCCATTGTCTGGGCAACCTGGTCCTTTCAGTTTAGGTTCAGAAGGTGTTATTGAAAAGTTGTTTCTAACTGCTGGATTTATAAATGTAAAGTCTGAGGATGTAGATTCTCCATTACAACTTTTTTCGACAAAGGAATGTATTCGATTTGAAAAAGAATCTTTTGGTGCTTTACACCAAATGCTGAGTAATTTATCTGATTTAGAAAAAGAAACTGTTTGGCAGGAAATTGAACAGGAGTTGAGAGTTTTTGAATCGGATAACGGTTTTGTTGGGCCTTGCGAAATGATAGTTGCAGTAGGAGAAAAACCATGTTAGTTACGTGAAAAAAAGCAGATATTTTATATATGTAATTTGTTTAGGGCAGAAAATTTTCATATTCCCATATTGAATAAATAAAGAGAAGTTCTGTTTTTTGTAAGCATAGAATGAATTTTCTTGTTATCATTGCAGAAATATATATTAGATTCAAATTAAATTATGATTGAAGAAATTCTAACTGACTATATCAATTTTATAAGGGCATTTGAAGCTTTATTAAAAGACAAATATAAAATGGATGTAAATCCATGCTCTTTTTCAAGATTAGGTTTTGAGAGAAAAGGAACTATTGAGGGAATAGAATATTGGTTTCATGGAAGTGGATGTACGGTTGAAAAAGACGGGGTTATTTATGAATATGACATTTCGATAAATGAAATTCAGTTTTCACAATGGAAATTTTCGGAGTTTATTAGAACTCATCCTGATTATCAGAAATTAAATTATAGTGCTGATTATATTGACTATGAGTTATATCAGCTTATAGAGAAAGAGATATTGGCTTGGGTAATTATAGAGAAAATAGAGGGGACTGTCTTTGGATGTGTTTTTAAAAGTTATAGAGTTCTTAAAGAATCACTTTTTGTGTAAAATAATTTCTAATAAAAATTCTTAAAAGCTGAGCGTCCTAGCTTTGAAGGAAGCGTATCGAGATAGGTAGTTGAAATTACAATACTAAGTCTTGACTTTATTATTAATAGGTATTTAATTAAGTAACAAACATGGGGTCAAGTATAAACTGTATAATTCCAAAAGAAGAAAATTATAGTATTGAGGAAATTAAACAGAAATTAAATAATGTTTTTAGTAGACTAAAATTAGAACTTTTACATTTAAAAAAATATTCAGATTTTCCAGAAAATGTAGACGAGAGCTGGTTTCTAATTCTAATTCAGGCAGAATTAAACGAACCTGAATATATAATGGGGGAAGGAGGGAGTTTTGATATTTTTATTTATAAAAATGTTGTTTTAATTGGATGTATCGAACGATTTGGTAGTTTACATTTTGAAGAAAAAAATATTTCTGAACAATTAATCAAAATTATGACTGAGCTGTCTGAAGAATTTAGTTCATCAAATAGACTTCTAATTGGATGTAAAGGTACTAGGGAAATGGATGAAGTTGTCGATTTGGCTTATTATAATCATGCAGATTTTAATCAAATATGTAACAAAATGATTGAGCTAAATGGAGTACCTGCAAGAACCTTGAATGATTTAAAGGAGAAGTCTTGGTACTTGAAATGAATTAATACGTTAAAATTTTATTATGAAAGTCAAAACGCCTAGCCCTGATGGAAGTAATATCCTTTTATGCCAGACTCTATAAAAGAAATGCTTAAACACTAGGCAAAAAAATCATCTGAATTCATGAAATTTGTAACCTTATAATAATTCATGTAAGTTTGTGTAATTGCTGGCAAAAAGCAATAATCAACCAAATCATATATAAATGAAGTTTTACCTCTTTATAATTTTACTAATTACTATTACTGTAAAAGCACAAAATAAGATAGATTGTTCTAAATGTTCATTAGAGCTTATTGATGAAAGTAAGCTAAAAAACGAAGATATTTATTCTCTAAAATTATTAAAGAACGAAATTTATGCAAGAAAAGGATATGTGTTTTCGAGTCCAGAATATGCCAATATTTTCAAAAAGTATAGTTGGTATAAACCAGTGACCAATAATAGCAATATTGTTTATTCGGATACCGAAATAAAAAATATCGCAATTCTGACACAACGAATCGGAGAGATTTCAGAATTTCTTATGAATGAGCAAAACAGTAAATACAAAACCCTTTCGAAAGAAAAAATAAATGAAATTTTCACAAAAGAAAAAAGAAAAGAATTAGGAATAAACTTTAATATTTGGAAAGTTTACAACTATAAAGATAAAACTGGTGAATATTATTTAGTCTTGACAGAAGATAAATTTAAAGAACCAGTTGATGGTAATAATTTTAATAATGCCGTTAAAGCATTCAATTTTAAAATTGAAAACAACCGTTGGATAAAAACTTTCGAGACCAATGATTTCAAACAGAAAGAAGAAGAGAGTATTTGGTTTTGGACAAAGTATGTCTATGTAGAAGATTTTGATAATGATGGAATTATCGAACCAATACTAATTTATGGCACAAACGGATATAATGGATATGATGATGGGAGAATAAAAATCTTATTATATTATAAAGGTAAAAAGATTGGGATTCGAATCCAGAATGGGATTTTGGATGATGAAAGGAATTTTAGTTTAGATGCTGAATTTTATACGATTCCAAAGAAAATACAAGATAAAATCATGGAACAAATGAATTCAATGGTCGAAAACGGACATTCGATTTTGCCTTATGGATGGCAAAAAAAGATGGCAAAAAAAATGACTTTTATTCAGGAATAAAAAAAGCATATCTTAATCTATAAAATTTAAAAAGTAGATTTTTACTACAATGTATTTTTTTAACTATATAGTTAATAATAAAAGTCAATCAAAAGTGTTGCAAAACAAAATCGTTTTATATATTTGAAATCACGATAATTTTTGCATTATTTGTAAAATAAAAGCAAAAAGCCAGAAAGAAATTAATTATTAATAGCAAATACACCTATGTCGTTTTCAAGTCTATTTCGAAAAAAAACTGTACAAGATATTTTGAGTCAAGTCGAAAAAAATAATGCCGATGGTCATAATACATTGGGCAAGCATTTGACGGCGCGTGATTTAACTGCTTTTGGAATTGCTGCAATTGTAGGAGCAGGTATTTTTAGTACAATAGGTAAAGCCAGTGCCGATGGAGGTCCTGCCGTTATTTTTCTGTTTCTTTTTACAGCCATTGCTTGTAGTTTTGCTGCTTTTGCGTATGCCGAATTTGCTTCGATGGTTCCAGTTTCAGGAAGTGCTTATACCTATTCATACGTTGCCTTTGGCGAGATTATAGCCTGGGTTATTGGTTGGGCATTGATAATGGAATATTCGGTCGGGAACATAACCGTCGCCATATCGTGGAGTGATTATTTTACAGGATTACTCGCCAGCGGAGGAATACATTTGCCCCAATGGGTTCAAATGGATTATCTAACAGCTTCTAACGGATTTAAAGATGCCACAGCGTTAATGCACGGTGGGAAATCATTCGAGAATCTAGAACCAGCCTTACAATCAGCATATACAGCATGGACAACATCACCTTTAATAGGTTCATTCCATTTTGTTGCCGATCTTCCAGCTTTATTGATTATTATCTTGATTACTGCTTTAATTTATCGCGGAATGAAAGAATCTCGTAATGCGAGTAATATCATGGTTGTTGTAAAATTATGCGTTGTACTTTTAGTAATTGCAGTAGGAGTTTTTTACGTAGATACTGCCAATTGGGATCCGTTTGCACCAAATGGAGTAACAGGAGTTCTTAAAGGAGTCTCAGCAGTATTCTTTGCTTATATTGGTTTTGATGCCATCTCAACAACTGCCGAAGAATGTAAAGATCCACAACGTGATTTACCACGAGGAATGATGTGGGCAATTATAATATGTACCATTTTGTATATCGCAATTGCATTGGTACTTACCGGAATGGTAAGTTATAACCAACTTAATGTAGGAGATCCACTTGCTTTTGTATTCGATAAATTAGATTTAAAATGGATGTCAGGAATTATTGCTGTAAGTGCAGTAGTAGCTATGGCAAGTGTTTTGTTAGTTTTTCAGATGGGACAACCTCGTATCTGGATGAGCATGAGCCGTGACGGATTATTGCCAAAACGATTCTCTAAAGTGCATCCTAAATTTAAAACACCATCTTACGCAACTATAGTAACAGGTTTTGTTGTAGCGGTTCCAGCTTTATTCCTAAACCTTACTATGGTAACCGATTTATGTAGTATCGGAACATTATTTGCCTTTGTATTAGTTTGCGCAGGAGTTTTGGTATTGCAGAATAAACCAAATATTCCAAGAGGAAAATTCAAAACACCTTATGTAAATTCAAAATTCATAATGCCAGTTTTATTGATAATCGGATTGGTTTTTTCTTTTGGATACAACAAAAAAGCAACAATGAGTTTTATTACCAATGAAACTCAAATTAATGAATCAGCAGATATTATCACATCATTAGATAAAAGCCATACAAAACAAGTATATGATTATTTAGTGACCGTTGATGCTAAAAATGCTACAACTGGAAAACCAGATTTAGAGCAAATATTAAATCAATATCAAAAAGATGAAACTAAGTATGCAAGAGTAATTGCAGGATTACCAGTTGCAGATTCTATAAAATATGAAAGTGGTTTAAGTTTATTCAAACATAAAATTCCAATGTGGATTTTCTTAATTGTTTTGGTTGGATTAACCGTTTGGGCTTTTAAACAAAATTTATCTTTAATTCCGTTATTAGGATTAATTTGCTGCTTATACATGATGGCCGAATTAAGCGTTTGGAACTGGATTTATTTTACAGTTTGGTTGCTAATAGGACTTTGCATATACTTTGGCTTTAGCCGAAAAAATAGTAAACTGAATTTTGTTGAGAAACAGTAAGTTCTACTTTTAGTAAAAAGTTAAATGTAAATAAAGTCAATACAATCTAAAAAATCTAACTAGTCTAATAATCTAAGTCAGTCTAACAATCTAAGAAGTCTAAAATAAAAATCCGTTCTGAGTATAATTCAGAACGGATTTTTATTTTCAGTACCAGTAAAAAGTAACAACAATCCAATAATCCAAGATGTCTAAGTAAGTCCAATAATCTAAGAAGTCTAAGTAAGTCTAATAATCTAAGCAGTCTAACAATCTAAGCAAGTCTAATTATAAAATAAAAAAATCCGCTAAGAGAATTTCCCCAGCGGATCCAAACAAAATTTAAAAATTAAGCAAATTTATTTATAAAGAAATGTTTTGTGTTTCTAAAACCTCAAGCTCTATCATACAGGCTTTCATCATTTGGTAAGTTCTCTCGATGTCGTTATCCAATCCAATCGAGAAACGAATTAAACCATCTGTTAAACCCATCGTAGCTTGTTCATCTAGCGGAATTTCACTAGAAGTTGAGGTTCCTGGAGCGCTAAATAAAGTTTTGTAAAAACCTAAACTTACCGCCAAATATCCAAGATTACGTTGCTGCATCAATTCCATTAATTCATTGGCTTTAGCCAGAGAACCAACATCTATTGTAAGCATACCACCGTAACCATATTCAGGATTAATCATCGTTTTGTATAATTCGTGGCTAGGGTGACTTCTTAAACCAGGGTAAACCGTTTTAAGACCGTCTTGTTCAAATTTATCGGCTAGAACATGCGCGTTATGACTGTGTTGTTTGATTCGAATGTGCAAAGTTCTTAGGTTTTTCATCACACTAGCCGAACGTAAACTGTCCATCGTAGGGCCTAAAAGCATGCTTGCACCACTATTTACATTTTTCAAACTGTTAATGAATTCTTTAGAGGCACAAGTTACCCCACCAACAGTATCACTGCTACCATTTATATATTTTGTCAAACTATGAATCACAATATCGGCACCAAGTCTGGCAGGAGAAACGGATAAAGGCGAAAACGTATTATCGACAACTAATTTTAAGTTATGTTTCTTCGCAAGGCGAGACAAACCTCTAATATCCGCAACTTCTAATAAAGGATTACTTACCGTTTCGCAGTAAATAACCTTAGTTTCAGGAGTAATTGCAGCCTCTACAACGTCTAACTTTGTTATATCTACAAAAGTCGTTTTTACTCCAAATCTCGGAATTAAATTTTTTAAGAAAGCATACGTTCCACCGTATATAGTACGACTCGAAACAATATGATCTCCCGCACTGCACAATTGCATTAATGTAGGTGTAATTGCACCCATTCCCGAAGCCGAAACATTTGCAGTTTCAGTCCCCTCCATAGCAGCAAGAGCTTGGTCTAAGTATAAATTACTAGGCGATGAATGGCGGGAATATAAATAACATCCTTCTATATTTCCTTCAAAAGTATCAGACATTGTTTTTGCCGAAAGAAAAGTATAGGTAGAAGAATCTGAAATAGATGGGTTTACACCTCCGAATTCTCCGAAATATTGTAAATCCTGAATACAGTTTGCTGGGCTGAAATTTTCCATAGGTTTTTGTTTTAAGTTTTAAATAATAGATTTAGGGAATTGAAATAATAAAAACTTGTGAGCAGTTTTTCTTTGTAATTGATAATTAGTATGTTTTGTGTAGGTTTAAACATATATAAAGATACATTTAATCTGTTTAAAAACATATAATTAATTAAAAATCAATAAATTAAAAAAAAACAAGAGCTTTAGTTTTTACCTGTATTTAAGAAGCTATTCCCGCTATCCGCTATATCTTTTTCTTGAAACCCTTCCTCCGTCAGGATATCAAGAAAAAGGATGTCGCTACTATCGGGGCTATGAAACCCGAGTACACCATAAATCTTATTCAAAATAAAAGTATATCAGAATAATAATCAATCATAGTTGTTATATTTAGATTATTAAACTATAAATAGATGTTTAGTTAGATTTATTGTCTAAATTTACTTTTGAAATAAGATCAAAACAGATTATTTTTCAGACTAAAAAACCAACCAACTATGATATTAGATTCCACCGATAAAAAACTACTATTATTACTCCAAACCGATAGTAAAAAAACAACTAAAGAGTTATCCTTAAAACTAGACCTATCCGTAACAGCAGTTTATGAACGAATCAAGAAACTAGAACGAGAAGGAATCATTCATAAATATGTAGCGCTAGTCGATAAATCCAAAATAGAAAAAGGATTTGTAGTCTTCTGTCACCTCAAACTTATTCAGCATACCAAAGAATTCTTAACCAAATTTGAAAACGAAGTAATACAGCTAAAAGAAGTACTCGAATGCCATCACGTAAGTGGAGATTATGATTACATTCTAAAAGTACTCGTAAAAGACATGGAAGCCTACCGGGAATTTCTAGTAACCAAACTCACAAACCTACAACATATCGGTAGTACACAAAGCACCTTTATGATAAGCGAAGTAAAAAATACAACAGTGATTTCGTTTTAAGGTTCTAAGGTTCTGAGATGCTGAGGTTCTAAGTTTTTTTTTGAAGTTACATAGATTCAGAGTTACAAAGAATCAAAGGTTTGGCTTTGCGACTTAGCGTCTTCGCGAGAAACACCAAAAAACTGTCAGGTTGAGCGGAGTCGAAGCCCACATCGCCTTTCTCCCGTCCCGAAGTTTCGGGATCGGGACGCTCAAGGAGATAAAAAACAACAAAAACATGATTTAGAGCATTTACTCAATACGTTGAGACAAAGCGACAAATCACAAATAAGTAATGGTTATTAAAAATGTTAAATAGAAAAACATCATATAGTAATCAGGTATAAAAGCTTAAATTTGAATTAAATAAATAAAAATGGAAATTAAAGAATTAAGACACAAGCTTATACTTGATTTTGGGAAATTTATAGAAGACGATTCAAAATTAGAAGTTTTGGAAGGAGTTTTTGACGCTATTAATCAAGAAGAGATAAATTCAATAATACCCAATGAACATTACAACAGAGTGTCAGAAGAACGTGAAAAATATCTTTCTGAAAAAAGTATAGGTAGTAGTTGGGAAGAAGTTGAAAAGAGACTGAATACTAATATGGCTTAGCATAATAAACGTTTAAAAATACACTTTATATATATAAATACAATCTTGTCAGGTTGAGCGGAGTCGAAACCCCGCATTGCCCTTCGACTCAGAGTGACAAACTTGAGAAAAAAAGAAGATTAAGAGTATTTACTCTACACTTTGCGTCTTCGCGTCTTTGCGAGAGATTTTTAAATAATTCTGCGAGATAGATTTTTCAAATCAAAAATCAGCAATCGTTAATCAAAAATCTCAAATCAACAATCTGCATTTTTTGCTAAAACAGAGAGAAAATTTAACATTTTTATGTATTTATTACAATAAGTTTTCCATACTTCTAGAAATCCTGAGAAAAAACTCAAACTTTAAACTTCAAACAAAACTTAATTCCTTAATTTTGTATCGCTAAAAAATAAAAAAATCAAAATACTATGAGTTCATTTGACGTAGTCATTATAGGTTCAGGTCCCGGCGGATATGTTTCGGCAATTCGTTGCGCACAATTAGGTTTCAAAACAGCTATAATCGAAAAGTACAATTCGCTTGGAGGAACATGCTTAAATGTAGGATGTATCCCTTCAAAGGCATTATTGTCATCTTCACATCATTATGCTGAAATTAAACATTTTGCAGATCACGGAATTGAAGTTTCTGGTGATGTAAAAATCAATTTAGAGAAAATGATTGCTCGCAAACAAGCGGTTGTAGACCAAACTGTTGGTGGGATTAATTATTTAATGGATAAAAATAAAATTACCGTTTTTAATGGTTTAGGTTCATTTGTAGATGCTACACATATTGCAGTTGCAAAAGAAGATGGAACATCAGAAACAATCGAAGCTAAATATACTGTTATTGCAACAGGTTCAAAACCTTCGTCTTTACCTTTTATCAAAATTGATAAAGAAAGAATTATTACTTCTACAGAAGCATTAGCTTTAAAAGAAGTTCCAAAACACCTTGTTATTATTGGAGGAGGAGTTATCGGAATCGAGCTTGGGCAAGTTTACCTACGTTTAGGAGCACAAGTTTCAGTAGTAGAATTCATGGACAGAATTATTCCAGGAATGGATGGTTCATTGTCTAAAGAGTTAACTAAAGTATTGAAAAAACAAGGAATGAAATTCTACGTTTCTCACAAAGTAAAATCAGTAGAAAGAAACGGCGATGCTGTTGTAGTTCAGGCTGAAAATGCAAAAGGAGAAACAATCACTCTTGAAGGAGATTATTCATTAGTTTCTGTAGGGCGTCGTCCATACACAGACGGATTGAATGCTGATAAAGCTGGAGTGAAAATTTCAGACAGAGGACAAGTTGAAGTAAATGATCATTTACAAACAAACGTTCCTAATATTTATGCAATTGGAGATGTAGTTCGTGGAGCAATGTTAGCTCACAAAGCGGAAGAAGAAGGAACAATGGTTGCTGAAATCTTAGCAGGACAAAAACCACATATCGATTATAACCTAATTCCGGGAGTAGTTTATACTTGGCCAGAAGTTGCAGCTGTTGGACAAACAGAAGAGCAATTAAAAGCTTCGGGAGTAGAGTACAAAGTAGGAAGTTTTCCTTTTAAAGCATTAGGACGTGCAAGAGCAAGTGGAGATTTAGATGGATTCGTAAAAATTCTTGCCGATGCTAAAACTGATGAGGTTCTTGGAGTACACATGATTGGAGCACGTACTGCCGATTTAATCGCAGAAGCTGTAACAGCAATGGAATTTAAAGCATCTGCTGAAGATATTTCAAGAATGAGTCATGCACATCCAACATTTGCAGAAGCAATAAAAGAAGCAGCATTAGCAGCAACAGATAATAGAGCATTACACGTATAAAAACGTTGTAGAGATGCACTACAATGCGTTTTTAGCATAACAAATTATACCAAAAATAAAAACCCGACAATTAATTGTCGGGTTTTTTTATGAATTTTCGGTAACGCACGGTCGTTCTGTAGAGATGCACCGTTCTGTAGAGACGCACCGCATGCGTCTAATAAAGTGCGTCTTTATTACGCTGTAAAAACAGTTTTATAATTATCCCAATATCTATAAATCAAAAATATATTACCTAGAAATAACAAAGCTGCAATAGGTAAGTTTTCTGGAGACATAAAATAATTAATAAATAAGATGTTTATGGTAATAGGCAGGATTAAAATGTTAGCAAGCGTTACAAAACGACCAGTTACAAAAGCAATCCCACAAATTAATTCTATTGATTTTGCTAATGGCATTAAATACGTTGATGCAACCAGTCCCGAATTAAAAGCTTTAAAATTATCGTTTGCTGCAGGTTCTGCCGGCATAAGGTGGAAGAAAAAGCTGATTGATGCAAAAAGCAATAAAAGACCAATTAAAGTTCGGATAATAATAGTGGCGATTTTCATGATATAGATGATTTTTATAGGTTAAAAAATAAAATTTTTGATATAAAATAATCTCATTTTAATAATTAAAAAACGGGTTTAATTATTAAATTATTATGAATTGTATAAACTATTTAATGATGTTTTAGGATTTGTTTAATGTTATATCAAATATAATGATTTTTACGCTATAAATAAACACATGAATTCTTATATTTTAGACTGTTTTTTAACATATTTTCTATAAACGAAAAACCCACCAGTACCAATTAAAATAAATGGCCAAATATTTATAAAAAAGACAATTATACCTTGTAGTAAGTACCAACCACTTTTTAAAGCATCAATAATTTCGATACCAATATTTGGTTTATAAGAGTTATTGTCTTTGATGCTAGCAACTACTTCTTGTTTTAAAGATTGATTTTGGTACAATTGCAAAGTAATGGTGCTAAAATTTATCTGATCTTTTAAAGATAGTTTTTCGATTTTGCTAGAATCATTTTGTTCTTTTTGTGCAGCAAGCGTATTCTCTGCTTCCATAACATCGTTTATTTTCTTGCCTTTAGTATTAATAGCATTCTCGATTCTTTTGCTGTTTTCAGCACTTCTGTTTTGAGCAAGCTGGTTCGAAAGCAATTTTAAAGAAACATCATCGGCTTTGATAACGCGGTAATCCAGAAAATCTATTTGCTTGGCAATGATTTTTATAACCGTATCGAGTTGAGTGTTGGGAACACGAATAGTAATATCGTTTACTACCGAATATTTAGTGGTTTGCAAAGTACTATCTTGACTTATTTTGGTTTGTATTTCGTCTTGTACTGTACTTTGTAAATTAGTATAAGTAACAAAACCTCCAAATTTTGTTGTTGCGTTTTCAATTGCATAAGTTGATTTTGCTACATTTTTGACCTTAAATTTTATGTCGGCGGTTCGAATAAATTTACGATCGCTATCTTTTTTTTCGACAGCTGCGGATGACGAAATTGTATCAGCTGTACTAGCAGCTGATTCTGCAGCAGAGTCTTCGAGAGATGTATCTGCTTTTTTGCAGGAAAATAATAGTGCGATGATTACTACTGTAGTCATGCCAAATTTTGCAATTGTTTTCATGGGTAAATGATATAATTATAGATTAATAAATTAGGTTACTTAATAGAGTGTTTTTTATAAAAGGATAAAAATAGTTTTGTCTCAATATTCGTATCAATTTTATAAAATGAATATAAAGTGGTGTAATAAAAAGCGTGCCAATATTTTTTGAGATTACTTTATCGAAGGAATTTTTTTGTCGTAATTTTGACGGATAAAAAAAATAATTTTTTGAGAGTTTCAATTCACAAGCATATTTCGAATCCTGCGGCCTTTAAACAGCAACTTTTAGTTTGGGCACAACAACACCGAGAAGTTGTTTTTATGGATAGTAATTTGTATCCACAAGAATATTCAAGTTTCGATTGTTTGCTGGCTGTCGATGCTTTTACATCTATAAAAACCGATTTTCATAACGCATTCGAAGACTTAAAACAATACCAACAAACGACCAGAGATTGGCTTTTTGGTTATCTTACCTACGATCTAAAAAATGATATCGAAGAATTACAATCGACAAATTTTGATGGATTAGAATTTCCTGATTTATTTTTCTTTCAGCCTAAAAAAATATTTTTATTGAAAGGAGATCAACTCGAAATTCAATATTTATCGATGTGTGATGATGAGGTCGAAGAAGATTATGATGAAATTGTAAAAAGTGAAAGGTTGGATATAAAAAGCCAAACGAATCTTCTGATCAATCAACGAATTTCTAAACAGGATTATATTGCCAAAGTCAATTCGGTTCTAGAGCATATTCATCGTGGAGATATTTATGAAGCTAATTTTTGCATGGAGTTTTACGCAGAAAATGCAACGATAAATCCATTAGAAAAGTTCGAAAAACTTAATGAAATATCACAAGCACCATTAACTGTTTTTTTTAAAAATAATAAACAGTTTTTACTATCGGCTTCGCCAGAAAGATATATTCGTAAAATAGGAGATACGATAATTTCGCAACCTATAAAAGGAACTTCAAAACGTTTTGAAGATAAGATAGAAGACGAAAATTCTAAAAAGCAGTTAGAAGCAGATCCAAAAGAACGTGCCGAAAATATCATGATTACCGATTTAGTTCGAAATGATTTATCGCATACCGCTCAAAAAGGCTCGGTAGAAGTGGTAGAGTTGTGCAAGATTTATTCTTTTTTGCAAGTACATCAAATGATTTCGACGATTACTTCAAAACTAGATTCTCAATATTCACCAATTGATGTTTTAAAAACAACTTTTCCGATGGGAAGTATGACTGGAGCACCAAAGATTTCGGTAATGAATATCATCGATAAACTAGAAGAAACCAAACGAGGATTGTATAGTGGGGCAGTAGGTTATTTTACGCCAGAGGGAGATTTTGATTTTAATGTCGTTATCCGAAGCATTTTATACAATCAGGAAAAAGAATATGTTTCCTTTTCAGTAGGTAGTGCAATTACATCACAATCAGTTCCCGAAAAAGAATACGAAGAATGTTTGCTCAAGGCAAAAGCCATGCAGCAAGTATTACAATAATAAACAAATCTATTTTTTGTATTTTTAACCAGTTGATTTGCAAAACCAAATCATAATAAAAGACGTAAATTAAAATATGCTTCAAAAATTTAAAAATCATATTACACAAACATTTCCTTTTCTGGAGAAAAAGAAATTACTACTAGCTACAAGCGGAGGTTTGGATAGTATGGTTATGGCACATTTATTTGCTCAGTTAGATTATGATTTTGCAATTGCGCATTGTAATTTTCAGTTACGAGGATTAGAAAGTTTTGGCGATCAGGAATTTGTGAGTAATGCTGCTGATAATTTAAAATGCCAATTTTTTATCACGCAGTTTGATACCGAAGCTTTTGCTAAAGATTACAAACTTTCGACTCAGGTTGCAGCTCGTGAACTACGGTATAATTGGTTTTATGAACTTTTAGATACCGAAGGTTATGATTATATTTTAACGGCACATCATGCTGATGATAATCTGGAAACCTTTATAATTAATTTAAGTAGAGGAACAGGATTAGATGGATTAATTGGAATTCCAGAGCAAAATGAATCCCTTATTCGTCCGCTATTGCCATTTTCGAGAGAAGAAATAAAACAATATGCCGAGGATAATGCTATCAAATGGCGAGAGGATAGTAGCAATGCATCTAATAAATATTTACGAAATAAAATCCGTCACGATTTAGTTCCAGTTTTAAAAGAAATAAATCCTAATTTCTTAGCTGCTTTCCAGAAAACACAAGAGTTCTTGCAAGAAGCACAAATTATGGTCGAAGATGCTTCGATTATGATTTATCAGCAAGTTGCAAAAGAAATTGATGATGAAATTCATTTTGATTTAGAACAGTTAAAGCGATTAGCAAATTATAAATCGTATTTATACCAATGGCTTAAAGAATATGAATTTTCGGCTTGGGAAGATATTTATGAATTAGTTGAAAGCCAGTCGGGAAAGCAAATTTTTTCTTCAGAATATCGATTACTGAAAGATAGAACAACATTAATTTTAAGCCCAATTCCTGAAATTCAACAAGAGGAATTTTACATAGAAATCAACGATAAAGAAGTTAATTTTCCCTTAAAATTGAGGCTTTGTAACGTAGGTCACATAACTATAGATTCAAATAAAGCTATATTTGTGGACGCCGATAAAATAAAGTTTCCTTTGCTTTTACGAAAGTGGAATGAAGGTGATGTTTTTCATCCATTTGGAATGAATGGAAAATCTAAAAAAGTGAGTAAACTTTTTAAAGATGAGAAATTATCCTTGATTGAAAAAGAAAACACATGGATTTTGTGTTCGGATAATCAAATTGTTTGGGTTGTAGGAATCAGGCAAGATGAGCGTTTTAAAATAGAAAATACTACAAATAAGATACTTAAAATAGAATTACAATAATGAAATCAAACTATTACCCGCAAGCTTTACTATCAAAAAAAATCTGGAATAATTCGATTGTGTTTTTGTTGCTTTTCTTTTTTGCTTTTGCAAAAGGAAATGCACAAATCTTAGAACCAGTAAAGTGGACATCTAAAATTGAAAAGAAATCTGGAAACAATTTTGTATTGATTTTTGATGGAGTTATTGAAAAAGACTGGCATTTGTATTCGCAATTTACTCCAGATGGAGGGCCGCTTCCATTAGAGATTTCATTTAAAAATCAAAAAGGAAACTATAACTTAGTTGGTAAAGCCAAAGAAGGAAAAACTAGGACAGCATTTAATGATGTTTTTGGTGTTAATGAAACTTTCTTTGAAGGAAAAGCGCATATCGAACAAGAGATAACAATTACAAATGCTAGTGTGAAAACAATCGATATTGAATTTGATTTTCAGGTTTGTAAAGAAGTTTGTATCAATTTAAATAAGAAGTTTTCTATTGCAATTCCAGCTAATTTTAAAATGAATGCTGATGCTGCAGCAACTGCTATTGTAAAAGCAGATGAGGTTGTAGTAGATCCTGTAGATGCTTTGGCGGTTGATACTACAAAAAATAGTGTAGGAACTAAGGCTTTAGAAACAACAAAAGATAATGCTGATGTAGATTCATCTACTTCAGACACATCTGGACCAGCTCCGCAAAGAAGTTTGTGGTCTATATTCTTTATCGCATTTTTATCTGGTTTTGCAGCATTGCTTACACCATGTGTATTCCCAATGATTCCTATGACGGTTAGTTTCTTTACAAAACAAAGCAAGAGTAGAGCCAAAGGAATTAGAAATGCTATTATTTATGGAATTTCTATTATTGTAATTTATGTTGCACTAGGTTGGTTAGTAACTTGGATTTTTGGAGCAGATGCGCTCAATGCTTTGTCTACAGATGTTTGGTTTAATTTAATCTTCTTTGTTATATTAGTTGTTTTTGCAACTTCATTTTTGGGAGCTTTTGAAATTATGTTGCCAAATTCATGGGCAAATAAAGCAGATCAACAAGCAGATAGAGGAGGATTAATCGGAATATTATTCATGGCTTTGGCTTTGGCAATTGTATCATTTTCTTGTACAGGACCAATCGTAGGAACTTTATTAGTTGAAGCTGCTTCAAACGGTGGAATTGCTCCGGTTATTGGAATGTTTGGTTTCTCATTGGCTTTAGCCTTACCATTTATGTTATTTGCAATGTTCCCGGGATGGTTAAATTCATTGCCAAAATCGGGTGGATGGTTAAACACTGTAAAAGTTGTTTTAGGATTCCTGGAATTAGCTTTGGCATTCAAATTTTTATCAAATGCCGATTTAGTTTTACAATTGCATTTTCTTGAAAGAGAAGTTTTTATAGCAATATGGATTGCGATTTTTGGAGCTTTAACATTATACTTATTCGGTAAAATTACATTGCCACACGATAGTCCTTTGCCACATATATCAGTTGGACGTTTATATTTAGGATTACTTACACTTGTATTTACGGTGTATTTAATTCCTGGACTTTGGGGAGCGCCATTAAAATTAATTAGCGCTTTCCCACCACCACCACAATATAGCGAAAGTCCGTTTGGAGTAGGAGGGTCAAGTAATTCAGGTCTTGGTTCGGATAAAGGATTACCTGATGGAGCAGAATTAGGCCCACACGGAATCATGGTTTTTCATGATTATGAAGATGGAGTAGCTTTTGCTAAATCAATCAATAAACCAATTATGCTCGATTTTACAGGTTATGCTTGTGTGAATTGTAGAAAAATGGAAAACAATGTTTGGTCTGACGAAAGAATATTACCAATCTTAAAAAATGATGTGGTGCTTATTTCTTTATATGTTGATGATAAACGCGAATTGCCTGCAGAAGAACAATACGTAACAGCTACAGGAGATAAGATTATTACAGTTGGTGATAAATGGACTGATTTTATGATTTCTAAATATAAAACCAATACACAGCCTTTATATATCATAACCGATTTAGAGGGTAAGAATTTAAATACTTCTAAACCAACAATTAGTTATGTTGGAGCAGATGAATACTTGAAATGGCTAAAAGAAGGAATTTCAAAATTTAAGTAAATAATAAAAAAGACCAATCTAAGATTGGTCTTTTTGTTTTTATGTTACTCGGTATATAAAGATGCTTTAAAATAATTTTTAAGGCATTTTTTTATAAAAATTCTCCATGTTGAGAAATGTCTAATCCTAGTTCTTCTTTTTCTTCAGTAACTCTTAGAGGCGTAATTTTATTTACAATAAAGAAAAGGATATAAGAACCTACAAAAGCAAAAACAGATACAATTACCATTGCTATTAATTGGTTTGTGAATAATGTTGAGGTTCCGAAAATAAGACCTTGATTATCTCCAACAAGTGGGTTTATGGCTTTAGAAGCAAAAACACCAGTTAATAACATTCCTACCATACCACCAACACCGTGACAAGCAAAAACATCCAGAGCATCATCGATTTTTCCTTTAGGGAATTTGCTTACTACAATGTTACTTACAATAGCAGCAAATGCTCCAATAAAGATTGCATGAGGAATACTTACGAAACCTGCTGCAGGAGTAATGGCAACAAGACCTACAACTGCACCAATACAAGCGCCAAGTGCTGATAGTTTATGTCCTAAAATTTTATCAAGAAATACCCAAGCCATTGCTGCGGCTGCTGCTGCAACTGTAGTTGTACCTAATGCCTGAACAGCTAAACCATTTGCTCCTAAGGCTGAACCTGCATTAAAGCCAAACCATCCAAACCATAATAATGCTGTTCCTAGTAACACATATGTAATACGAGCAGGATTTACTTTTTGTACTTTTCTTTTTCCTAAAAATATAGCTCCTGCCAATGCAGCCCAACCAGCGCTCATATGTACAACTGTTCCTCCTGCAAAATCAAGCACACCCATCTTAAAGAAAATACCTTCAGGATGCCATGTCATATGTGCCAAAGGAGAGTATATAACTAGTATAAATAAAACCATGAATAATAAATATGCCCAAAAACGAACACGTTCTGCAAACGCGCCTGTTATTAAAGCGGGAGTTATAATGGCAAATTTTGCCTGAAATAATGCAAATAGCATAAACGGAATAGTAGGGGCAAGACTCCATGCAGTATTGGTGCCTACACCTTGAAAAAATAAATTAGAAGTTGGATCGCCTATAACTCCTCCTATTGTTGGACCAAAGGCTAGCCCGAAGGCAACGACAACCCATAAAATGGTTACAATTACCATTGCCATAAAACTTTGCAGCATGGTACTAATTACGTTTTTCTTGCCAACCATACCTCCGTAAAAGAAACCTAATCCTGGAGTCATTAATAATACAAATGCAGTTGCAACAATCATCCAGGCAGTATCGCCAGTATCAAACTTTACAGCTTCGTTTGGAATAGGGCTATCGGACAGGATAAAATTAGAGAGAAAGGTTAATACCAAAATCGTGATTAGAATCACAGTTAAAATAATTTTTCGCATAGTTGGTTAGTTTTAAATTTCGATAAAAGTATAAAATGATTTAATACCCCATTAAAAAATAGTATTTACTGTTTAATTTTTGTTAAATTTTCATTTTGACCCCCTTAATTTTGATGGTAGTAATTAAAAACTATGCTAAAATTGAATTTTATGAATGGCAAAATTTATGAATGCTGAGTTTGAAGATTAAGATTTAATTAAAATTGTCAGTTTTGTTTTATGACATCAAAAAACATTATCTGATTCTAAGAGTTTATTATTTTATGTAAGGTATTCTAAATAAAAAAGGGACTAAATGAAGTGTACATTTAGTCCCTTTGTATTACGGTATAAAAATTATTTTCCTTTTAAAACACTTTCATAGCGTTTTGTTAATCCTTCCAGATAAGGAGCTTTAATTTCTGTAGCAATTTCTACAGATTTTTTTAAAGCTATTATGGCGTTACTTTTCTTTCCGTTTTGTTCCAGAAGATCACCGTATTTTAAAAAGGCAATAGGCGATTTTGGATACAACTCGGTATTGCTCTTTAAGATGGATTCGGTAATAAAAGGCTTTGTCTTTGTGTATTGTGAAGCTAATGCATCAATATCATCTTCTTTGTATAAGTTCGATTCAGTTAATTTTTTTACAGCATTAAATATTTGCTGATCCATTTTAGCATAATCACCTTCGTTAAGAGGTTTCGTTTGTTGATCCACAGTTTTTTGTAGTTCCAAATAAAGATTCTTAGATTCAGCAGCCTTTTTATTTCTGTAATCAAAAGCAGTTTTTTGCGCCAGTTCTACAGCTTTATCATAAGCCATATCTGGAGTAGTTTTGTATTCTGGAATTACACCAATACCTTCCCAGTTTGTTTTTGTAATTGGGTTTATTCCAGTTCCAGTAGGAACGAATATTTCTAATCGACTGTTAATTTCATAGGGTTCGCCAGGATTAGCTCCTCCACCAGTTGTTTCTCCAACTAGTGTTGCTCTTTTTTGGGTTTGCATATTATAGCTGAATTCTTCGGCTCCCGAAAAAGTTTTTGGACTAGTAATAATGAATAATGGAACATCAATCAATTTTTTTCCGTTTACTTCTTTTACCCAAAATTCCTCAGTAAAATTATCTTTTCTAAAATATAAGGTGTTTAGTAATATAGGATCTTTGAAAAAATAACTACATAAATATTGAACAGTTTTTGGACTACCACCTCCATTATTTCTTAAATCAATAATAATAGCATCGGCATTTTCTAGTAAGCGCATATAAGAATCGATTGTTTGATCGGTTTCGTGTATGAAATTATTATATTTAATATATCCTACATTGCTATCAATTAGTTTGGCTTCTCTAAAGCCATTTGCTAGTTTGCGATTGTCGGTGTAATTGTGTAGGTAAATTTCATAAGAATCTTTATTTAAGTCTTTCTTCTCCTCAACAGGAGGAATAAATTTAGGCCAAATCCCAAGATGCTTATCATTATTAATAAATCGTACTTCTTTTGTTAATGCTACTGCAAAAGAGTCTAATAAATCATACTTTTTAAATTTACCTTCTTTATATGCGGCTTTTAAATGATTTCCAATTAATTTGGCTTTATCAGGAAATATATAATTTACTTGTAATAAAGAATCGATTTTTAAAACAGTTTCTTTCTTGAATTTCTCCGTAATTGTTTTTTGTTGAGCGCTTGCATTTATTGTGAAAACAAAGAACAGTATTAGAAGAAAAATATGTCTGTGATTAAAATAAGAAATCTTGCTTTTTGAAGGGGGGAATTTGTTTTTCATGATTAGGTTGGTTTGATTGTTGATTTATAGTTTGTTATACGAATATAAGAATTAAATAGAAAATTCAATTATCAAAGGTTTGTGATCGCTATACTTAGTCCAATCTTTGTAATTTCCAATTTCAACATTTTTTAGAGTGTCAATAAAATAGGATGATGCGAAGCAATAATCTACATGATAAGGTTTGTTTTCATGGCGATATAAATATAAAGTAGGATGATCTTCTTTTCCTTGTATTTGGTTGTGGAATTTATGATAAGTACTAAAAATATTTTTAGATTCCAGCATACTTACAACAGTTGAGTGATTCCCCTCCCGACGTGGTTTATCCCAAATTGTATTACTATTAAAATCTCCAATTAAAATAATTTTAGGGTTTAATAAAAGTTCTTCATAATAATTTATTGCTTTCCAAACCTGAGTCACATATTGTCCATCTTTATCTTCTGGATTATTTGCCCAAATGGCAAACAAAATAAAATCTGTTTTTCCACCTGTAACAGATATTGGTAAAACATTTTTGAAATCCTGATTATGACATTTTAGTAATTTAATTTTGTATTCCCTATAAGAAAAGACTCCAAGCCCTTTATGCTGATTTTTTCCATACCAAATAATATCTGTTGGAGCTATTTGCTCCGTAAAATTTATTTTTTTTGGATTTTCACATTCGGGGATGATTAAAAGATCTGGATTATATTCTAGAATAAAATCAATTTTTTTTCGAAAAGCCATATTACAATTCCAAGTTATAATTTTCATTGTTATTTTAGACTTTTGTTAAAGTTTCTGTGAGAATATATTACCGCTAATATATAATTTTATTGTAAATCATTTATAAATAATAAGTTACTCTGTTTTTTTAATATAATTGAAGTTATAATAAAGAATAGGACTTTTTTATTAGTGATGAATCAATGCGAAGTATTAATTTTTATGGTAATGTCACAAGTTAAATATTTCAAAATGGGAAGTAGATTTATAATTGCATCTTTTAAATTTGTTAAGCTCGAAATTATTTGAGAAACAAAAGTTGTCAAAATTTAATCATTATTAGAAGCAAAAATGAGTGAAAACAATAAGATAAAAGCAGTAACAAGGTCAAATCCAAGTACATTATCAGCTCCAGTTGGTAATTATTCTCATGTTACGAAGATATCAGGTAATGCAGATATTTATACTTTTTCTGGTCAGATAGGTACAAGTAAAGAAGGAGATTTGCCAGATAATTTTAACGAACAAGTAGTTAATACTTTTCAGAATATAAAAGCTGTCCTGGAAAGTCAGGAATTGGTAGCCGATGATGTTATCAAGGTAAATATCTGGGCAACTCAAGAAATAGATTGGGATGCTTTTTATGCTGTATGGAATGCATTTTTTGGAGAAGTATATCCGTCAATGACTGTTGGATATATTACTGCTTTGGGATTACCAGAGATTAAATTAGAAATCGAAATCTGGGCTGCAAAATAGAGATACTGAGGCAGAAATAAATAAAAAACGAGATGATTATCATCTCGTTTTTTATTTATTTTAATTAGATAGTATTCATTATTATACTCATAATTGATATTTACAAAACTATAAATTCCATAGTTTTTGCAATATGTTCCTCTTTAATTATTCCGTGAGCGTAAAAAGAATTATCACCTGAATCGTACTTTTTTAAGTAGGCTTCGTTTATTTTTTTGTTGAGCAAGGCGATATCTTTTGGTATAACAGCAGATATTTTAATAACTCTTTCTCCGCATTTTATTTCTCCATCAGCATCTTTTAGGAATGTATTGTACCAACTTCTTTCAGCAAAACCCCATGATCTTGCAAATATTCTATTATCAACGGTAACCATCCAAATATTAAGGAAGTTTGGTCTTTCATTTCCCGCTTTTATCCCAATAAGATTGTTGTTCTCAATAAAATCGATTGTTTCAGTATCAAAGTTTTTCATATTGTTGTGCTAAAATTATATTTTATATAAGATTGTAAATAAAAGTATTTACTAACGAATATTTTGCACCATTTGATAGAATCGAGTTATTTACAGATAGCATTATAATATTATTAAATTGCGATTACTATTATATAATTTTATACATAATTATTTTACAAAGAATTATCTACTCTATAGTTTTTTCGATATAATCGGAGTTTAAAAGATACAGTGCACCCATATATTTAATGTTAAACGATACTAAGTCGCCTACTTTATATTTCTTTTTAGACTTAGAAATATCGATAACCAACATATCCGAGCTGGCATCGACAATGCTTATTTCGGCATCATCAGATTCTAAATATTGAGGTTGCATATCGAGTAAACCAATATCCAGAATTGCACGTAAAGAAGTGCCGCCAAAATCTTCGGTATCATTCATAGAAAAAGTATTTCCTGCTACATTTTCGCCTAATTCCCCCGTTGGGATATCTGGTTTTTCGGTTATTTCGATAATTTCCGTATAAAGTTTGAATACATCGTTGTGCATTCCTTCAATAGTTTCTCCAGTAAACAAATCTTTCCCAAAGAATAATGCTTCACCAATCCTGAAATGGTTAACCTCCATAGGTCTTGCATTCTTTATTATTAAAGGCAATGCTACTGAAGTTCCGCCAGAAACCCACGGGATGCTAATATCAAATTTAGCTTCGATAAGTTGTTTGTATAAACTTAACTGAATCAGTTTGTCCTGAGTAGGCATTACGCCACTCAAGCAATTAAGGTTTGTACCAATACCAAGAACTTCAATATTAGGCAGACTAAAAACTTGTCCGTAAAATTCAACTAAATCTTCGCCCATTACGCCCTCGCGTAAATCTCCCATTTCAATCATAATAATGATTTTATGGATTTTATTTTGTTTCTGCGCTTCGTTAGAAAGCATTTGTATCGTATAAATCTCAGTGTTAAAACTAACATCGGCATATTTTACAATGCTTGCGATACTTCGCTTTGCAGGAGGTTTAATATATACGGTTTGAATATTTGGGTCTAATGATTTAATTTTTCTTAGATTACTAACCCTCGAATCATGAATTTCGGTAACACCCAAAGCAATTATTTCTTTAAGATATATTTTATTACCGCATAAAAGCTTAGATACAACACCCCACTTAATATTTTTGGAAATAAAAATGTTGTTCAGAAAAGTATAATTCTCCTCTAGTTTTTTGCGGTATAATTTGATGAATGCCATTGCGTTCTTTTCTTTTTTTTAATTGAAATACTAGTTGAGGTTTATTTAATTAAACGCATTTCTAGGTATTTATTTGTAAAGCCTAGTTTCTCGTATAGAATTTTAGCAGGATTGTCTGGCTCAACATGCAATGCAATATTTCCTTCGGCAGTATCAATTACTTTTTGCATTAATTTCTTTCCGTAGCCTTTTCCTCTCTGGCTTTTGTCGACTGCTATATATACCAATATATTTTCGGGAATATAATCTTTCATTCCTGTATGGTTTAGGACACAAGCACCTACAATATTTTCTTCTTCTATTGCAAGAACAATTTTTCCGCCTTTTGCAGGGTTCATTACATATGCGATAGCTTTTAATATATCTTCGATTGTATCGCCATATTGTTCCAGATGAGTATGAAGAAATTTAGCGATTAATTCATTAGTAAATGTTTTATCCTCTCCTTGTTCAGGAGTAATTATTTTGAATTCCATTTTGTTATTCTTTTTAGATTATTGTGCCCGATTATGAAATTTTTTCGATAGGCAAAAGATGCAATATGAATTGCAAATTGGTATGTTTTTTAGTCAGATTCCTGATTGGTAAAATCGCATTTGATAAAATGTGCAAATGTGTTTTTTGACTAAAAAATGATAGATATTTTTGCAATTTAAGGAAAAATAACCGAAAATTGGCAAAAAGAACCCGCTTATTTTGTTTTGGACAAATAGTAAGCGGGTCGATTTTGTTGTTTTTGGAGGGTGAAAAATATAATCTGTGGCATTAAATTAACCGTAGAGTTGGCAAAGGATTACGCAAAGACCGCAAAGTTTAAGAATCCTCTTAAATTTTTAAGTTCGTGGTAAAAACGCTTTTTAAGTAAGAAATGAATTTGTGGAAATTAGTGAAATTTGTGGTTGTTTTTTTTGAAATCTTTTAATCCTTTTAATCTGTGGCAGTAAATTAACCGCAGAGTTCGCAAAGATTTTCGCAAAGGTCGCAAAGTTTGAATCTTTTTAATCTGTGGCTAAAAAAACATTAAACTTTATCAAAACAATACTTAATTTTTCTTAATCTCTTAATGGTAAAGAAATCCTTTTAATTTTTTTAAATCCGAGAAATAAAATAAAGTTTATTTAGTTATTTTTCTTCGTGAGAATTCCTTTTTCTACACTTTCGTTAATTAAATTTTCGGCATAATTCCAGATTGTATCAGAGCCTTCTTGAATCACTTTTTTCTTTTCGTGAACTTTCTCGTAATCTACATTAAATTCTCTCCAGGTTCCACCATTATTAGATGTGTTTTGCAAAAGAGGTTCTAGCCTGTCCATAGATTTTGCAAATTTTGCTTCATTGGTTAAGCCAGCCTCAAATTCTTCCCAAATTGCAATAAACTCCTGAGCTTGTTCTTTTGGCAAAAGACCAAAAATTCGTTCAGCAGCAATACGTTCTTCATCGGTATTATCGTGACTTTTTGTGGTGTCATAAATAAAAGTATCACCAGCATCAATCTCTACAATGTCGTGTATTAAAACCATTTTAAGGACTTTAAGAACATCTATAGGTACGTTCGAATGTTCTGCTAATACAATTGTCATCATAGCCAAATGCCAGCTATGCTCAGCATCATTTTCATTTCTGTCGCTATTGAATAATTTAGTTTTGCGCTGAATGTATTTTACCTTATCAATCTCTTTAATGAAATCTATTTGTTTTAATAAACTATCAGTTTGCATCTTGGTGTTTTTTAAGTTGTGTAATGATAACAAAGTTATTAAAATCAGCGATAGGACCGTGTTAACTATTTAGGTCTAGTCATTTTTCATGCTGTCATGTCCGTAACTAATGATCCTCGAGATTCTCCATTCTCCATCTTTATGCTGCCAAACATGAATAAATTTATAAGTTCCGCTTGGTTTTTCCTTTTCACCTTTATTTGTATGATAAAAATGATGAACGGCTATTTCGACAGCACCATAATTTTTAATTGGATAAACTTCTAAGCTACTTTCTACAAGTTCTCTTCTAATATTACTTCCTCTTGCACACATTTCCTTAAATGAGGCTAATTCGCTTTTAAACGAAGTTGTTAAACCTCCAAGATCATGGTAAAATTCTAAATCATCTACAAAAAACTTTTTGTAAGCTACAGTATCACATCTATTAAAAGCTGCAAATAAAGTACTATCGGCTTTTTTAATTTCGTAATATAACTCACTTTTCAATTCAGGAGTATTCTTTTTTAATTTTTTGACTTTTTGAGCAAAAGTTGAACTTATAGAAAGAATGGAAAGTAGTAAAAGAACAAGGATTTTATTCGACATCTTTTTTTGTTTTGGAATTAGATTGAATTATTTTTTTGTTTTTTGGTCTGCAAGTTTTAATGCAAATTCTAGCTGAACATCTTTGTCCTGAATGTACTCGTTTATAGTTGGAGTTATTTTATAATCGGGTAAAATACCTCGGTTACTATATTTGTCTTTTTTGACTGATAAAACATATTTGGTTGTAGGTATCGAAACATAAATTTGAGTGTTTGGCAAAACCAATTCTACAGCATTACCAGAAGTATTTCCGAAATATCCTCCGCCAGTTTCTTCCCCGATAAATAAGGCTCTATTGTTACTTTTTGCTATAGCACAAAATTCGGCTGTTGTCGAAAAACTCATTCCATCAATTAAAATATAAACTTTACCTGCGAAATTATTCAGACTTGGTTTTTGAGTAGCCAAATTATTTCGGCCTCTAAAGTAATCTTCAGATGGGTTTTCCTTCGGTTTATAACTACTTAGATCATTTTTGGTTAATTTTTGCGAAGTGCTTTCTAGAGAAGTATAATATTCAAATGGAGTATTTGTAAGGTAAGAATATAATAAAGAACCATAAGTATCTCTTCCTCCACCGTTTCCTCTTAAATCGATTATTAGGTTGTCTATTTTCTTATCTTTTATTTCTTTGAATGTTTGCTCTAAAAACAGAATGTAATTTTCTTTTGTTTGGTCGAATATTTCTCCATTAAAAGTTTTGATGGTGAGTAAAGCAATACCACCTTTTTTATAATCGATCGATAAATATTTATCTGGATCAGGTTTCTGATTTTTGCATTCGGTATTTTTATATAGTTCAGAACTGAGATTAATCGTTTTGATTTTGTTATCCTTAGATTTATATTCAATTTTAAAATCAGATTGTTCGCCATAAACTAATCGATAATAAAACCAGAAATTATTATTTAGTATCACATATTTTTTGGTTTCGATTTTACCATCAGATACAATATATTGAAAAAGTTTTTCCTTGATTTCGTTTATTTGAATACCGTTTATGCTTAAAATTTCAGTTTCGGGTAATAGACTTTCTTTTTTGCTACAAACAACATAAGCATTATCGTTTATGAACCTGATTTGTAGCGGAAAGACTTTTGCATTTTCATCAAAATATTGTTTCAACTCTGGCGATGCTCCTGCATAAAAGTGACCGTCTTGTAAATAACTCAATACGAGTTTTATCTCTGCTAAAAAATCAATTTGAGTGGTATTTTTATTTATAGATAAAAAATAATTATCAAATAATCGATCTATATTTTTTTTGCTGTTAAAGCGATATAATGAAGGATATGATTTTTGTAGTTGAGTCCTGAAAATCACAAAATCTTGTTTTAAAAGCGGACATTCAATAACTTTTGGAGTATTATCAGAAGCTTTTTCAATTGTTTGAGCAGAACATATATTTATGGAAGCAAGCAGTAGTAAAAGTATTTTATATAACCGATTCATCTTTTGTCTTTTTATAGTAGTCATACTTAAGCTGTTTATGTTACAACAAAGGGACTATTATAATTTTTGTAGGGTTTGATTTTTACAAGTTAAAGTTTTTTATGAACGGATTATTCAACAAATTATACTGTTAAAACAAATTAAGTTGAATGCTACAAGAATAATTTCATTTTACATTTACGTAACCATAAATAAAAAATCAAGATGAATATAGTAAAAATGGAAGATTTAAGCATCGCAGATTTAAAAGCTGCTTATGATTTTAATGCGATGGAAAGAAAAGCTTTAAGGAAATTACTTAAAGCTAGTAGGCGTACGGTAGATTATAATAGTGATGCAGGTTACCAAGAGTTAATGGTAATTCAAGAAAACCTTTATGATGCATTAGAAAATAGGATTAATTGTATTGAGATGATATGGTAGAATTAGAATTCATAGAATTAAAATCTAAGTAGCTTTTTCAAAAAGTTCAAATTATTTTGAATTAATTGATTCTATTTATGTAATTAAGCAAAAAGTAATTTTTTTACTACAAAATATCACTTTTTCAATTTATATTTAAATACTTTTACTTTTATAAATAAAAGCAGATATGTTAGTTAAAGTATACGGAAGTGCAGTTTTTGGTGTAGAAGCTACAACTATTACTGTTGAGGTAAATATGGATACAGGAATTGGGTATCATTTGGTAGGTTTGCCTGATAGCGCCATCAAAGAAAGTTGTTTCAGGATTGCAGCAGCATTAAAAAATAACGGGTATAAAATGCCTGGAAAAAAAATAACTATAAATATGGCGCCAGCCGATTTGCGTAAAGAAGGTTCGGCATACGACCTAACTTTGGCAATTGGTATTTTAGTGGCTTCAGATCAAATAAAAGCACCCGAACTAGATAAGTATATTATTATGGGAGAACTTTCGCTTGACGGAAGCTTACAACCCATTCGTGGCGCTCTGCCTATTGCTATAAAAGCAAAGGAAGAAGGATATAAAGGATTTTTTCTGCCAAAGCAAAATGCAAAAGAAGCTGCAATTGTAGCAGGTCTAGATGTATATGGAGTTGAGAATGTACAGGAAGTAATTGATTTTCTGGAAGGCAAAGGAACGTTAGAAACTACTGTTATAGATACTAGGGCTGAGTTTTATAAAACGTTAGATTTTCCTGAATTTGATTTCTCGGATGTAAGAGGACAGGAGAGTATCAAGCGTTGTATGGAAATTGCTGCTGCGGGCGGACACAATATAATTCTGGTAGGACCTCCGGGAGCTGGAAAAACAATGCTTGCCAAACGATTACCAAGTATTCTGCCACCAATGACATTAAAAGAAGCATTAGAAACGACCAAAATTCATAGTGTTGCAGGAAAATTAAAAGAAGTTGGGTTAATGAATCAAAGGCCTTTTAGGAGTCCGCATCACACTATTTCGAATGTTGCATTAGTAGGAGGAGGGAGTTATCCACAACCAGGAGAAATTTCGATGGCGCATAATGGGGTTTTATTTCTAGATGAATTACCTGAGTTTAAAAGAGATGTTCTCGAAGTGATGCGCCAACCTCTGGAAGATAGAGAAGTAACAATTTCGCGAGCTAAGTTTACCGTAACATACCCATCCTCTTTTATGCTTGTAGCGAGTATGAACCCAAGTCCAAGCGGATTTTTTAATGATCCTGATGCGCCACAAAAATCATCTCCACACGAAATGCAACGTTATTTAAGCAAGATTTCAGGGCCTTTATTAGACAGAATAGATATTCATATAGAAGTTACGCCAGTTCCTTTTGAAAAATTAGCGGATGATAATAAAGCCGAAAGTAGTGTGCATATTCGCGAACGTGTTACGGCTGGACGCGAAATTCAAGCTAAAAGATTTGAAACATTCGAGAATATAAATTATAATGCTCAAATGAATACGAAACAAATCCGTGAGTTTTGTGCGCTTGACGAACAATCAAAGTTATTATTAAAAACTGCAATGGAACGACTTAATCTTTCAGCTAGGGCTTACGATAGAATTTTGAAAGTAGCCAGAACTATTGCTGATTTAGAAGCAGCTCCAGATATTGTTTCTTCTCATATTGCCGAAGCAATCCAGTATCGTAGTTTAGATCGTGATGGTTGGTTGGGGTAAGAGAAATAATAGTATATTTAAATAATTAATTCTCGACCTATAATAATTATGAAAGTACTATTTGTTTTTTTCTCACTATTTATGTTTATAGGAGTGCATTCACAAACGAATGAACCTGCCTTTTTTTTAGATGGAAATTTTGTACACAAAAACGCCATTGCAAATTTTGATGTAAACGAAATTAAAGATATTAATGTGATAAAAGATACAATCACGATTGAAGCAGTTAATTATATAGGGAGAATAATGATTACTTCAAAAAATCCAAAAGAGGTTAATTTGATGACTCTGAATGATATTAAAAATAAATTCACGAAAAGTAAAAGTAAAAAATTTCTGTTTGTATTAAACGGGGTAGTTATTCTTAAAGATGTAGGAACTTATAAAATTGACGAAAAATATATATTTAAAACAGATGTTGTTAGTTCTGATACAATTGAAAATTTGAAAGGCACAGATTTAGATATTATTAGTATTCTAACAAAAATCAAAGAGAATACTGAACCTAAAATGCTTATCAGAGGAAATAACGTTTTGGACTCCATAAAGGCTGAATAAAAAAAGGTTTAACATTGAAACCAATGTTAAACCTTTTAAATATATAAGTATAATTTGTTTTACGAAGCTACAACTGGAGCATCTTTACGCTCTAATAATGCCATATAAAAACCATCAAAACCAGACTCAGAAGCCAATATTTTTTGGTCTTTTACAAAAGTAAACTGTTTACCGATTTCTGTTTTTAAGAATTTCTCTACTTGCTCTTGATTTTCAGAAGGTAATATAGAACACGTAGCGTAAACTAGTTTTCCTCCTGGTTTTACAATCTTAGAGTAGTTCTCTAAAACTTCGGCTTGAACTTTACGAATGTTATCGATAAACTCAGGCTTTAATTTCCATTTAGCATCAGGGTTTCTTTTTAGAACACCTAAACCACTACATGGAGCATCGATTAAAACTCTATCGGCTTTTTCGTGTAATTTCTTAATTACCTTAGTAGTGTCGATAATGCGGTATTCGATATTAAAAGCACCATTACGTTTCGCTCTTAATTTTAATTGCTTTAATTTACTTTCGTATAAATCCATTGCAATTAATTGTCCTTTGTTTTCCATCAAAGAAGCAATATGCAATGTTTTTCCTCCAGCACCAGCACAAGTATCAACTACACGCATTCCTGGTTTTACATCAAGAAATGCAGCTACAAGTTGCGAGTTAGCATCTTGAACCTCAAAGAAACCTTGTTTAAAAGCATCTGTTAAGAATACGTTGGCTCTTTCTTTTAAGACCAAAGCATCTGGCTGATTTTTTAAGAATTCGGTTTCAATATTCAAATCCATTAAGATTGCTCTTAACTGTTCTTTGGTAGTTTTTAGCGTATTTACTCTAAGTATAACTTTAGCCGGTTGGTTTTGAGCAGCAATTTCTGTAGCCCAAAGTTTTTCACCTAATTCTTTAACTCCTAATTCATCCATCCAATCAGGAATAGATTCTTTAATAGCTCTAGTTTTAGAAAGCTCGTCAAAACGACCTTTTATTTTTCTTTCAGGAACTCCTTCCAGCTGGCGCCAATCAGGGATTGGGTAACCTCTTAAAACTGCCCATACTGAGAACATTCTCCAAAGGTTATCTCTGTCAAACGGTTCTTTAACTTCAGCAATTTCACTGTATAATCTTTTCCAACGAACTATTTCGTATATCGTTTCTGCGACAAATTTCCTGTCAGAACTTCCCCAACGCTTGTCTTTTTTTAATGCTCTTGCAACCACTTTATCAGCATATTCACCTTCATTGAATATGGCGTTTAAAGAATCGATGGTCGTATAAACTAAATTTCTGTGTAATCTCATTTTAAATAATTGAGCTGCAAAGGTACTATTAATTGGTTGAAAGTTAAATTTTTAATTTTGAATGTTCTTTTTATATTTTTCGACCAAAAAAAACACTCTTTTAAGAATTAAAAGAGTGTTTTGTAAATGTTTATCAAGGCTTAATGAACTCTTGTTAAACCTATGTTTTCTGGAGCATGAAGCACCATTGGGAATTTTTCTATTTTCACAGAACTGCTGTCTAAACCAAAAGCGCGTTCTTCGGATAAACTTAGTTTTTTGATAAAGAAATAAGAATTCATGATAATATTTTCATGCCATCTTAAGTCATTATCGTTAGAAAGGAATTTCTCAGATAACACAAATTTGAAATCTCCAATAATATTATTTTTATTCAATGATTCGTATCGGCTCGTAATATCAACTTCCCCTTTTTTTACCATATCACGAATAACTTCTCTAAACATTAAGTTGATCTTGGTAGGTTCTCTAAATCCTAAATTAAAATCGACTCTATAAATATCGTCTTTTGCAATTTCGGTTACTTTATATTGCGTTTTATAAGGCTCAGTTAAAATATTTACGTGTACAAACCAATATATATCGGCTCTTTTCGGACGCTTTTGCAAAATGGAATAAATTACTTTTTCCTCCAATTCATCTACACGGCTAGCATTGGTCATATAAACCAAATGTGTTGCATATTTAGGAATAGATAAATCTTCGCTCAATTCCATCAATACCTTTTTATAATCTTCAATCTTGATAACCTTGGTGTAGTTTTTATTGATTTTCTTAGCCAGGAACCAAATCGTCATAATAGAGATAAGAACTGCAGCAATAATTAATGTTACATAGCCACCTTCGGCAAACTTAGTTACATTGGCAATTAAAAAACTAATCTCGATTGCTAGATATATAGTGATTAATGGAACCATGAAATATAATTTTACTCGTTTCATGATCAAGTAGAAATTAAGTAAAATAGTGGTCATAATCATACACAAAATAATTGCAAGACCATAGGCATGTTCCATTTTTCCTGATTCTTCAAAGTGCAATACGATACCCACACAACCAAAAAACAATAACCAGTTTATAGATGGGATGTATAGTTGACCTTTTAATTCAGTAGGATATTTTATTTTTACTTTTGGCCAAAAATTTAATCGCATGGCTTCATTTATCAATGTAAATGAACCACTAATAAGGGCTTGAGATGCAATTACTGCAGCAAGTGTTGCGATAACAATACCAATTGGTTGGAACCAACTTGCCATGATTAAGTAAAAAGGATTTCCGTTACCTCCTAATTCTTGTAAAGTACGTCCTTCATGATGAATAAGATAAGCTGCCTGTCCAAAATAGTTTAATACTAATGTTGACTTAACAAATATCCAGCTTATGCGAATGTTTTTTCTTCCGCAGTGTCCCATGTCCGAGTACAAAGCTTCGGCTCCGGTTGTACATAAAAATACAAAACCTAAAACGAAGAAGCCATCAGGATGGATTGATAATAAGTGATAAGCGTAGTAAGGGTTTATTGCTTTAAAAACTTCTGGATGATGTACAATTTGTATCACACCCAAAGTACCTAACATGGTAAACCAGATAAGCATCATTGGAGCAAAAAACTTACCTACTAATTTTGTCCCGAATTGCTGAATCGCAAATAAAACAAATAAGATTGCAATAACAATAGGAACAGTATTGATACTAGGATAATAGGTTTTAATACCTTCAATTGCCGATGAAACGGATATTGGTGGTGTAATAATACCATCTGCGAGTAAGGCACTTCCCCCTATAATGGCGGGAACAATCAACCATTTAATCTTTGTTTTTTTAACCAGTGCGTATAAGGCAAAAATTCCTCCTTCGCCATGATTATCGGCACTGAGTGTAATAAGCACATATTTGATGGTTGTTTGGAGCGTTAATGTCCAGAAAACACATGAAATACCACCCAAAACAATATCAGCTTCGATTATATGTTTGCCAAGAATGGCTTTCATTACATATAAAGGAGAGGTTCCTATATCACCATAAATAATACCTAATGTGATTAACAAACCTCCTAACGTTAACTTACTATGTAAGTTCTTGTGTGATGCGCTCATTTAATTTTTTAATTTTATAAAAGTCGCGTCAAATTTACTGTTTTAAAACAAATTAACATCAAATTATGAAGAATAAAGATAAAAAAAACACGATCGTTAAATCGTGTTTTTATTTTCGTCTGATAAGTGTATTAAAATTAGCCTCTTCGATTGCTACTTCTTTCAGAAGAGCCACTTTGTCTTGGGCTTGAATCACCTCTGGAAACGGAACTTGATCTTTCGTTTCCAGAGCTTTGAGGACTTGATTGCCTAGCTGAACTAGTTCTGCTTTCAGAATTCCCTCTTGATGATTCCGTTCTTTGAGTCGAATAATCTCTTGTAGCACTTCCTCTATTTTGAGTATAATCTCTTGCAGTTTCTGTTCTTTGCGTAGGCGTTACCGTAGTAGAACTTGGTCTGTTTTGAGTATAATCTCTAGTAGTTTGTGTTCTTGGGGTTGGCGTTACTGCAGTAGAACTTGTTCTGTTTTGAGAATAATCTCTTGTAGTTTCTGTTCTTGGAGTAGTGGTATTTCCTCTATTGTAATCTCTAGTAGTATTTGTTCTATCTACAGTTGTTCCTGTTGAGTTTGTTCTGTTTTGAGAATAATCACGACTTGGTCTTGCTGTAGAGCTGTTATCTCTAGATGTACTTGTTCTGTTTTGAGAATAATCTCTATTAGGTGTTGCAGTTCTATCAGTAGTTCTGTTAGTATTAGAATAGGTGTTTCCTCTTCTGTTTGTTTCTCTACTAGCAACACGTCTTTGATCTAGCTCGTATCTGTTGCTTACATTACTATTACGTTGAGCAAACCCGTTGTTAGGATTACGTCTTTCGTATCCGTAAGTACGATTAGAGTTATATATTACAACAGCTGTATTACTTCTTCTAGAACTTACATAGTTGTAATGATTGTTTACATTAATGCAAATATTAACATTGTTTCTATATCTATAAACTGGGTAAGGTCTCCATGCAGTATAATAAGTTGGATAGTAGTTCCATGTCCAGCTTGAATAATAAGGACGATAGTTAGTTACCCAAAATGATGTATATATTACAGGAGCAATAGTATAAACTGGCTCATAGATGTAATTTGGACCATAAATAAAATCGTTTCCAACAACTTGTATGTGAACTTTGTTAAAAGAATCTCTCTCTAAATCAATTGTTGCAACATCTTGGTAAACATCACGATCTAGTACAGCTTGTATGATAACTACGTGAGTTCTGTTTTCTACGCTTTCGATTACACGTAAATAATCAACTTGATTATCATCGTTTAAATCTAGATTTGATATTTGATATTTTGGTTCATTTAATCTTCTTTCAAAATCCTGAAGATTTGCAGATTCCCCAAAAATAGAAGCTACGGCTCTTAAATCTAAATTATCACTAATATCAGAGTTTTTAGCATATACAGTAGCTCCAGCTTGAGCTTGCATTGTAGCAAACCCTAAAGATAGTAGGCTTATTAAAAGTATTTTCGTTTTCATGACGTATCGTATTAAGATTGTTATTTTGAATTATCCAATTACTGTGCCATAAAAAATATATTGCGTTTTGATTTTATGTAAATAATTGTATTTTAGCATAAAATAATTTAAAATACCATGAAAAAATTAGCACTCTTTTTAAGTTTTTTTAGTTTCGCTATGTATTGTCAAACAGTAGATTACAAAATAAATAGCAAAGGTTTTCAGTCTATTGAAATCGATACACTGTTTAAAGATAAAATAAGTATTAGAGCGCTAGTAATTGATAAAAATAAGATATGGTTTGGAGCTGATAATTCGCGATTTGGATATTACGATTTAAAGGATAAAGAAAAATATGTAGAGCATATTTATAAGGATACCTTAAAGTTAGAGTTTAGAAGTATTGCTGAAACTTCAAAAAATATTTATTTATTAAGTGTAGCAAATCCAGCTTTGCTTTATCAGGTTTCTAAAGCAACCAAAAAAACAAAATTGGTTTATAAAGAAATTAATGATAAAGTGTTTTATGATAGTATGCAATTCTGGAATGATAGCGAGGGAATTGCAGTAGGTGATCCTACCGAAGATAGTTTTTCGATATTAATAACTCGTGATGGAGGTAATACGTGGGTAAAATTACTTTCGGATCAATTGCCTACAATGGGCAAAGGAGAGGCAGCATTTGCAGCAAGCAATACTAATATTGTTATAAAAGGTAAAGATGCCTGGTTGGTTTCTGGCGGGAAAAGGGCAAGGGTTTTTCATTCATCTGATAAAGGGAAAACATGGAAAGTTTATGAAACGCCTATTGTACAAGGAAAAACAATGACTGGAATTTTTACGGCTGACTTTTATGATTCTAAAAACGGAATTATTGCTGGAGGTGATTACGAATTTCCAGAACAAAATTCAGATAATAAAGCAATTACTACCGATGGTGGAAAAACCTGGAATTTAATAGCTCAGAATTCAGGTTTTGGTTATGCATCTTGTGTGCAATATGTACCTAAAAGCGGAGGGAAAGAAATAGTTGTAGTTGGGACTTTAGGATTACATTATTCGGCAGATGGTGGCGCTACATGGAAACAATTATCGACAGATTCAAGCTTTTTTACGATTCGTTTCATGAATTCAACAACTGCAATTGCTGCAGGTCATAATAAAATGGTTCAGATTCGTTTTAAAAAATAAAAGAGCCCTAGATAATAAAGTAATTATTATAAGGGCTCTCGGCTGTTGTTATTTTTAAACAGGATTTAGTTTTTACCTGCTTTGTCTCGATATTGGTGTAATAGTTTGCGATTAAAATCATCTTCGGATTTTCGAAGGATTATGATTTTTTTCGCAGGAAGTATTTTCTTTAAACTTGCAATATATTTTTTACGCAAAAGGTATAATTCTTCATCGGTACTTTCCATTTGAGAAAGAAGAGCTGCAGCTTCTTTTTCAGACATATTCTTTAAGGTTTCTTCGCTTAATTTTCTGGTATATGATTTCATCTTCTGATGTCTTAATTCATATTGCTTATCATCATAAGTGTTATATATAGGCCAGAATTTTTCTGATTCAGCCGAAGTTAATTCTAACTCGGTTGTTAGGAAAGAAACTTTATATGCTTTTATTTTCTCCCTTTTTTCGTCCATTTTCTCGCTTTGAGCGTAAAAAGGAAATGTAATCAGGAATAGTAATATCGGAAGTATGTTTTTGATTTTCATCTGCATCATTTTTATGTAATTGTTCTTTTATTCTAAAATAAGATGTTCGATATTAGGATTCGAAGCCAGAACATCTTCTATAGCATCATCACCTAAAGCAATATTTTTATCTAAATTGTTAATGTCGTTTGTATCTAACTCATGAATTAAATCGTACTGATTTAAATTTGATTGATAAGATAAGTACGTTTCTAGAGTAGCTTCATCAAGTTCCTTAGATTTTGTTGTGTACTTATATACTATAGGAACCGTTAATGCAATTACAAGTACGGCAGCTACAGCCATGAATGTTTTTCTATTTCTTGCAAATAAAGAAATTGTTTTAGGTTCATTTTGTGGCAACTTCTCCTGTAAACTTGCAGAGAAATTTTCAAAATAATCTTCTGGAGTTTTAAATCCAGTTTCAATTTTCGGTTCGTTATCTAATTTAAATGCTTTCATGATGTATGTAAGACTTTATTAGTTGTAAAAGGTTTAATTGGATGTAACATGAGCTTCGATTTTTTTTACGGCATGATGATATGATGCTTTTAATGCACCAACAGAAGTGCCTAATATCTCGGCTATTTCTTCATATTTTAATTCTTCAAAATATTTCATTTTAAAAACCAGTTGTTGTTTCTCTGGGAGCGTAACAATAGCTTTTTGTAGTTTCAACTGAATTTCGTTTCCGTCAAAAAAAGCATCGGCTTCAAGATTCTCAATGGTTTTATTTTGTAAAGCTTCAGAGGTTATTCCGCTTAGTTTTGCTTTCTGACTTAAAAAAGTCAAAGCTTCATTGGTTGCAATGCGATATATCCATGAAAATAGTTTGCTATCTCCTTTAAATTTATTGAGATATCGAAATACTTTCACAAATGTATTTTGCAAAACATCGTGTGCATCATCATGATTCAAAACAATGTTCCGAATATGATTGTACAACGGTTTTTGGTAAGTAGATACAAGTTTTTGAAACGCAATATTTTGCATCTTCGGGTTTAATAACTCTTGTATAAATACCTTTTCGTCTGTCAACTTTACTTTTTATATAAGTTAGAATAGCATTATCCGAAAAGGTTTAATCTGCATTTCAGATTTTTTAAAATTCTGACTCCTCTTCTTTTGCAGGAGGAGGGGTATGTACAGGAGTATGTGTTGGAGTTACTTCTGCTTTCGGAGTACGAATGACAGTTCTCTCTACAGGAACTACCTTTGGTTTTATAGGATAATAAAGCTCTGTTACCCACTTAGATGGATTTGCAATTTCAGCTTTACTTATCGTATAAATTTCAAGATGTGACCAAGTAAGATCAGGGAATATTTTTTGGCTATTAATATAAGCTGTCGATTTTTCTATCGCTTGTTTAGTATGTGAGTAGTCCCCTTTTAAAGTTGTTTTTACAGCTTCAAATGGTTCTAGTTTACCAGTTAAGATGTCACTTCCTGAGCTTGTAAAGATTTCTTTTTTGATAGGTACACAAATAGATATTTTTGCTAATCCGCTTGTGGTGTCATAAGTATGGTATATAACAAAAGGTTTTCCGTTGGTCTCTATGCCGTTGGCTTCACAAAAAGAAGTTAACTGAGGGACAACAACTCGAACATTTTTGGCGATTTTCCCTATTTCGCTAGTAAACGATTGGTTGATATAAAATGTCTCTAATTTTTTTACAACACCATCTACTTTTACGTCAAATGTGTTAGTTTCATAAACTAATATCTTATCTAAGTTAGCCAAACTTTTCTCGTAGATAGTACCGATAACTTTGTCGGCTCCGCCATTAAGCGCCGAATATATTTTGAAAAGAAAACTCATTGTTCCTTTAGATTTCCAGGTAACTTTTGTTCCTCCAAGAGTATCTTTAAAAACCCATGAAACATCAGTCAGGGTTCCGTCAAAATTCATTTTCTGAGTAATATTTTGTGCATCAGTTACAGCAGTAGTTCTCACATCTCCATTGCCATCATTTCCTGTCCAGGAAAAAGAAGCGTTTACACCAGAGGTTTTTGCAGGGAAAACAACATGAATACTAGGATCTTCAGTAACCCAAGAACTAAAATCTTCCCAGTTTCTATAATCGTTTACAAAGTTGAACAAAGAAACACGTTGTGTCTTTATAACCTTGCTTCTCTCTACCGTAAAATCACCTTTTTGAGTGGCAACAAATACAGTTAATGAGACAAAACTTAATAGTAATAAAAGGAATATATATTTTAAAATTCTCATAGTATCTCGGTTGTTTTCTGATGTAAAGTTATAAATTTTATTAATATCCGACAGGAGATAATAAAAAGTCAAAACTAGGCCTTTTTTGTTAATTTTTCCACTTTTCGTGTAGTTTTATAAAAAAAGTTTTGCAAGAAAAATGGTAAGAGCAAGATAAAGAAATTTGGCTTTTAAAAATAGCCCTGAGGTAATATTAACGTTGTTTTTTATGTTTTTTTTAAAGAAAACGTATCTTTGGTAGATAATAATTTTTTTATAAACTAAATATCATTAATAATGAAATTACTCAAAGCTGCAGGATTTTTTATGACTGTTGGAGTTTCAGTTCTTTGCAACGCTCAGGTTGCTAACACAACTGTATCGAAAACAAATAATGAGAAAACTTTTGATTTTACAGTAGAGCAATTTGCCGACATTAAAGTATTGCGCTATCAAATACCTGGTTGGGAGAATTTAACGCTCAAAGAACAAGAATTAGTATATTATCTTACACAGGCAGGAACTGCTGGACGTGATATAATGTGGGACCAGAACTACAAGAATAATTTAAAAATCAGAAAAGCTCTTGAGCAGATTTATGTAAGTTATAAAGGAGATAAAAAAAGTACAGATTGGAAAAATTTCGAAATTTACCTTAAACGTGTTTGGTTCTCTAATGGTATTCATCATCATTATTCTAACGAAAAAATTAAACCTGATTTCTCAAAAGAATATTTTGCAGGTTTGCTAAAAGCTACAAAAGCTAAATTATCTCCAGAGGTTACAGCTATTTTATTTAATAATGAAGATAGTAAAAAAGTAAATCTTGATGAGTCTAAAGGATTGTTAGCAGGTTCTGCAATCAATTTTTATGACAAGGGGATTACATTACAAGAAGCAGAAGATTTTTATAAAAAACAAACAAGCCCAGATCCTAAGAAACCTGTTTCTTATGGCTTAAATTCTAAGTTGGTTAAAAATGCCAAAGGACAATTAGAAGAAAAAGTTTGGAAAAGCGGTGGAATGTATGGAGCTGCGATTGACAAAATTATCTTTTGGTTAGAAAAAGCTAAAACAGTTGCCGAAAATAAAAAACAAGGTGATGCAATAGGATTATTGATTGAGTATTATAGAACAGGAAGTTTAAAAACCTGGGATGATTATAATATTGCCTGGTTGCATGCTACCGAAGGAAATATTGACTACATAAGTGGTTTTATCGAAGTATATAATGATCCATTAGGATACAGAGGGTCTTATGAAGGTGTTGTGCAAATTAAAGATTTTGATATGTCGGCCAAAATGGAAGTAGTATCAAAAAGTGCACAATGGTTTGAAGATAATTCTCCGTTAATGCCAGAACACAAAAAGAAAAATGTTGTTGGGGTTTCATACAAAACTGTTATCGTAGCAGGAGAGTCTGGAGATGCTTCACCAAGTACACCAATTGGAGTGAATCTTCCTAATGCTGACTGGATTCGTGCAGAACACGGTTCTAAATCGGTTTCATTAGGTAATATTATCGATGCTTATTCTAAATCGTCTGGAAGTGGTAAATTAAAAGAATTTGCTAATGACGAAGAAGAAATTGCTTTGGCAAAACAATATGGTGAAATAGGAGATAAATTACACACTGCTTTACACGAAGTTGTAGGTCATGCTTCTGGACAAATAAATGAAGGTGTTGGTACTCCAAAAGAAACTTTAAAAAGTTATGCTTCGACTCTGGAAGAAGGTAGAGCTGATTTAGTTGGTTTATACTATTTATACAATCCTAAATTACAAGAACTTGGATTGGTTGATGATTGGAAAAAAGTGGGAATGGAATCATACGATAGTTATATCCGTAACGGATTAATGACGCAATTGGTTCGTTTAGACTTAGGGGCTAATATCGAAGAAGCGCACATGAGAAACCGTCAGTGGGTGAGTGCTTGGGTTTTTGAAAAAGGAAAGAAAGATAATGTAATCGAGAAAATTACTCGTAACGGTAAAACGTATTTTAATATTACTGATTATGATAAATTACATGATTTATTCGGACAGTTATTACGTGAAGTACAACGTATAAAATCTGAAGGAGATTACAACGCAGGAAAAGCTTTGGTAGAAAATTACGGTGTAAAAGTTGATCAGAAATTACATGCTGAGGTTTTAGAGCGTAACAAGCAATTTCCATCTGCGCCTTACAGCGGATTTGTAAATCCTATTCTTGAGCCAAAAGTAGATGCTAAAGGAAAAATTATTTCGATAGAAGTAAAACAACCTAAAACATTTGCAGAACAAATGCTGGATTATTCTAAAAACTTTGGTTTTTTACCTTTAGAAAACTAATAAGTAATAGATACTAATAATGAAAATGCCCGCTAGTTTAGCGGGCATTTTTTATGAAATAAATTATCGTTTGAAGAATATTTTTATCAGAAATAAAATGATTATAAAAGCTATAAAAACTAGCAAAACCTTATAATTTCCTTTGTAGAATATTTTGTGAAGTCCTACATCTTTTCTGTAGGCAAATATCATTGCGATAACAAAAGCGATAAAAAAACACAATGCAAATATTAATTGTCCCTGACTAAACATATGTTTAAATTTTTTGTGGCAAATTTAGGCAATAGTTTAAGAATAGTTGTTAATTTGGTATATCATTTAATCAAATATAATTATGCAAAAACAAATTGATGCAGTGAAAGAATTTCATACTGCTTTTAAAATTGGACATAGCGAATCGCCAATTGCCGATTTGGGAGAAATAAAAAATGTACTTCGTTACAACTTGATGAAAGAAGAAAATGAAGAATATCTTGAAGCAGTAAAAAATAATGATTTAGTAGAGATTGCTGATGCGCTGGGAGATATGATGTATATTTTATGCGGGACAATTATCGAGCACGGTTTGCAGGATAAAATTGAAGCAGTTTTTGATGAAATCCAGCAAAGTAATATGAGTAAACTTGGGGAAGATGGACAACCGATTTATCGTGAAGATGGAAAAGTAATGAAAGGTCCAAATTATTTTAAACCAGATTTCTCTAAGATTTTAAAATAATAACTACCACTTTGTGGTGAATAAGGTTAACACGAATTTTACGAATTAGCACTAACTTGAGCTGTTTAAATAAACCTCTTTTAATTGGTGTAAATTAGTAAAATTCGTGTTTTATATTAAATACATTCTGCTTTTTAGTATTGTTTTATTTGTACGCAGGAAACATTTTTGATTTTAATCTTTTTGCCAGTTTCTTTTAATAATCCAGTTTCTTTATCTCTTTTAAATACAATAACATTTCCGTTGCCAGTATTTGTTGCGATTAAAAAATTTCCTGATGGATTCAATGCAAATATCCTGGGATGTTCTCCAAGAGTCGATTGATAACCAATAGTTTTTAATGTTCCATCTTCGGCAATAGAGAAAATGGCAATATTGTTTTCTTGTCCTCTGTTTGAAGCATACAGAAATTTTCCGTCAGGCGAAATATGAATGTCTGAACTTTCGAATCCAGTTTTTAATGTTTCAGGATGTGTGTTTATTCTTTGGATAGAATCTAATTTTCCGTTTTCGTATTTATACACGCTAATAGTTCCTGAAAGTTCTTCGATACAATATCCAAATTTTCCGTTGGGATGAAAAGTAAAATGTCTTGGGCCACTTTCTAGAGGTGCTTTCGCAAAAGGGTTTTCGGCAGTTTGTAAAGGTTGACTTTGACTAGAGTCAAATTGATAACAGCGTATTTTATCAGCGCCTAAATCTGGTAAAAAGATATAATCATAATTAGGAGAGAATACTGTAGAATGAATGTGCGAGCGATCTTGTCTTTTGGGATCTACGCTTCCTTCTGTATATTGAAAGTTCTGTACAAATGGTTCTATTTTTCCATCTTGGGCAATTGGGTAAACTGAAACACTTCCTTCAGTATAATTACCATTAATAAGCCATTTCCCGTTTTTATGCACGGTTACATAAACTGGGTTTTCGCCTCCGCTTTTTTGACTATTCATAAAAGACAGCGTTTTCTTTTCAGGATTAAATTCAAAACTACTTACGCTTCCGGCATTTGGCGTTTTACTTTCGGTGCAAGCATATACATACTTCCCGTTTGGAGATACAGTGAGAAAAGAAGGATTTGCAATATTTTTTACAGTAGTAATTTTTTTTAATCTTCCAGTTATGGTGTCTAGTTGGTATACATAAATTCCATTGGTGGTTTTATCCCAATTATACGATCCAAAGAAGGCATAATTATCTTGAGAATACAGATTGATACAGGCAAGAATTGTAGTTAAAAGAAGTATTGTTTTCTTTTTAAACGTATAGGTTATCATTGGTTTGGGTTAGTTTGGTTTAATAAAAAAGGCGATTTTCGTTAAGAAAATCGCCTTTAATTATATAATGTAAGGAATTATTTTACTTGAACAGTCCAGCCAAAAGTATCTTCAGCTAGTTTGTTTTGTATACCAGTTAATTTTTCTTTTAAAAGAGAAGCATAAGAATCATCTGCTTTAGGTAATTCGAAATATTCATCTTTGTATGAGAATCCTTTAATAACGCTTATTACTGCAGCAGTACCAGCACCAAAAATTTCTTTTAATGATCCGTCTTTAGCAGCTTCAACTAATTCAGAAGCTAATACAGAACGAACTTCAATTTTTAAGCCTTCTTTTTCTGCAATTGCTAATAAACTTTTACGAGTAATTCCGTCTAGGATTCTTTCACTTGTTGGTGCAGTTAGTAAAGTATCGTTTATTCTGAAAAATACATTCATTGTACCTGCTTCTTCAAGTTTGGTATGTGTTGCATCATCAGTCCAGATTACTTGTTGGAATCCGTCTTTATTTGCCAAATTTGTTGGGTAAAACTGTGCTCCGTAGTTACCAGCAGCTTTTGCAGCTCCGATACCACCATTTGCAGCTCTACTATAGTGCTCAGCAATAATAACTTTTACTTCTCCAGCATAGTATGATTTTGCAGGTGAAAGTAAAATCATGAATTTATATTCATCAGAAGGATTTGCAACAACTCCAGCGCCAGTTGCAATCATAAAAGGACGGATATACATACTGCTTCCGTTTCCTCTTTTAACCCATTCTGCGTCTAATTTTAATAATTCATTTAATCCATCTAGAAAAATAGCTTCAGGTATTTCTGGCATTGCCATTCTTACTGCAGAAGCATTAAAACGTTTGTGGTTTTCTTCAGGTCTAAAAAGCCAAATAGCGTCTTTATCATCTTTGTAAGCTTTCATTCCTTCAAAAATAGCTTGTCCGTAATGGAAGACTTTTGAAGATGGATCCATTAAAATTGGAGCGTAAGGCTTAATGACCGGTGTTTGCCATTCTCCATTTTTAAAATCACATTCGAATAAATGGTCTGTAAATACAGCACCAAAGCTTAAGTTATCAAAGTCTACATCGTTTATTTTTGACGAAGTTGCTTTGATGATTTCAATTTTGTTTGTTTGAGTTGTACTCATGATAAAGTATGGTTTTTATGAACTAAAATTCATTGTTTTAAGACTGTAATCTAAAACCCTGAATAGATGTGAAATAAATTTTAACAATTGCAAAATTAAGTAAAAATATATAATTTGGATGCTAAAAAGATATTAATTATAGGGTTTTGCTGTGATTTATTTATTTTATAAAAAAGTTAAATAAAGAGCTTCTTTTTATATAGAATTTATGAAAAAACTATGGTTTTTTAAGGCTTTACGCATTTGTTTTGATTAAATTTGACTTCTAAATAAGACAAAAACAGCATTAATCTGATTTATAAATTGTGAAAAGAGAAATAATTCAAACCCTAGATGGCTCAACTACAATTCATTTGGAAGAATGGGACGAGTGTTATCATTCTAAACATGGAGCAATCCAGGAAGCTAAACATGTATTTATACAAAATGGGTTTTCTTTATTTGAAGATAAACCTATTTCGATATTAGAAATTGGTTTTGGAACAGGGTTGAATGCTTTTATTACTTTTTTAGAATCCAATGAAAAAAAGCAAAGTATAAATTATGTTGGAGTAGAAGCTTATCCTGTTGCTGCAAATGAAGTGCTTATGATGAATTATGTTGCCGAATTGGGAGCGGATAATTATAAAGAGGTGTTCAAAAAAATGCATGAAAGCAATTGGGATGAAATAATCGAACTTAGTGATGCGTTTACATTAACTAAGAGAAAACAGTTCTTTCAGGAAATTGATGATGTCGAAACTTTTGATTTGATTTATTTTGATGCTTTTGGATATCGGGTGCAACCAGAGCTTTGGAGTACCGAAATATTCAAAAGAATGTATGATTCTTTAAAACCTAATGGAGTTCTTGTAACTTATGCCGCTAGAGGAGTCGTTAAAAGGAGTATGATTGAGGTAGGATTTACTGTTGAAAAACTTGCTGGACCTCCAGGAAAAAGAGAGATGTTTAGAGCGCGTAAAGTGATGTAAATCACGCTATTTAGATTAATTTTAAATTGCTATATCTGTATTTAAAAAAACGTTTTCGTGCTAAATAAAACAAAAAAATAAGTTAAAAGCTGAGTAGTTGTATGTAAAATACCTATTTTTACATCGAGTTAAAAAATAATGAGATAACCCCATAATCTTAATTTATTATGTCAAAAATGATGTTTGATTACACGAAATCAATACTTGAAAGAGTAAGTTTCGACCCGGTACTTTTCTTAAAAGAATTAGAGAAAGCTATCAAAACACTATTACCATACGAAATGGAACAATTGCAAGAGTGGTTATTGAATTTTACAATCGGAAAACCCGAATTAAAAGAATGTCTACTAATAGCTAAAGTATAGATAAACAAAAAAGGAACCAATTGGTTCCTTTTTTTATTTCTTTTGAATTGGACTTATTATCTGAACGTTTTGAAAAACAATAGCTCCTTTTACAACACCAGCAATTGTGTTTCGTAAGGCATCGATGATTTGAATTTTTAATTCGCTTTTTGGGTAAATTAAACTTACCTCTCTGGCAGGTTTAGGTTCCTTAAAGTGACGAAGCTTTAATTTGTCTGTTTCTTTTAAATCTAATGTATGTAAATAAGGCAACAAAGTTGTGCCCAAGCCTTCGTCGGCTAATTTTATAAGTGTTTCAAAACTTCCGCTTTGTATCTGGAAAGCATTATTTTCTATATCACTACCATTTTTGCAAAGATTTAAAATACCATCTCTAAAACAATGCCCATCTTGCAAAAGCAAAATTTCATTAATGTTTAAATCTGATACTTCGATTTCTTCTTTCTGGAAAATAGAATGTTGTTCTGGTATATAAGCTACAAAAGGCTCAAAGTATAAAACGATTTCTTTTATTTTTTCGTCTTCTAATGGTGTCACGGCAATTGCAGCATCAAGATGTCCGTTTTTTAATTTGGTAATAATTTCATCTGTATTAAGCTCCTCGATTAATAGTTTAACCTTTGGGTATTTTTTGATGAAGTTATTTAAGAACATAGGCAAAAGAGTAGGCATAACCGTTGGGATGATTCCAAGTTTGAATTCGCCACCAATAAAACCTTTTTGTTGTTCTACAATGTCTTTTATTCTATCGGCTTCGTTTACAATATTCTTTGCCTGATTTACAATTTTCTGACCAATTTCTGTTAGTTGTATTGGTTTCTTGCTTCTGTCGAATATCAAGATGCTAAGTTCTTCTTCTATCTTTTGTATTTGCATACTAAGAGTAGGCTGCGTTACAAAACATTTTTCGGCAGCAAGGGTAAAGTTTTTGTGTTCAGCTACAGCAAGAACATATTGGAGTTGAGTTATCGTCATTTTTTTAATAGTATTTTCTGATACAAAAATAATAAAATATAATTTTTTTTTATGGCTTTTTCGAAAAACTTATTTTAAATTTACAATTAATAGAATTAAAAATTAATAAGTATGAAAACTAATATTTTAGGATTACCAGTAAAAGAGTCAGAATTAATTGTAAAAGAATTGAATGTCTTACTATCAAATTTTCAGGTTTATTACCAAAACTTGCGAGGGATTCACTGGAACATTCGTGGAAAACGTTTTTTTGATTTGCATGTAAAATTTGAAGAATTATATACAGACGCTCAATTAAAAATAGATTTAATCGCCGAAAGAGTTCTCACAATAGGAGGTACACCACTACACACTTTCGAAGATTATATTAAGAATAATAAAATTGTAGTTGGAAAAAATATCTCGAATGATGAGAAAGCGGTTCATTTAATTGTAAGTTCATTAACTGATTTACTGAAGATTGAAAGAGAAATTTTAAAACAATCGGATGAAATCAGTGATGAAGGAACAAACTCTATGATGAGTGATTTTATCTCAGAACAAGAAAAAACGATTTGGATGATGAAAGCGTGGTTAGAAGAGGATTTAGAAAAATAGTATAACTATAAAAACCAGAGTAGCATTAAATAGCTAGTCTGGTTTTTTTTTTGGTTAATGTTAAATTTGTTTAAAATTTTGGACTTACAGTTTTGATTTTATCAGTTTAGCTCTATTTTTGCACTAATGAAAAAAATTGCATACATATTATTAATTGTATTTATCGCTTTCTTATCGACGCCACCTATCGTGACGATGATCGAGAAAAAGAGCGATGTGTCTGCATTTTATAGCTTATCAGAAGAAGAGCATTCGCATAAAGAAATTAAGGTTTATGTATATCATCCTGTATTTCAAGGTGAGTTTGTTTTACCAATGTTTGATAAGTCAAATCCTATATTGTCAGAAAAATTATCTAAACATGATAAGATTTCTGCAAGCATTTTTGCCCCTCCACCTAACTTCGTATAGTACATCCGGTTAATTTTTTAAACGTTTGCTGTGTTTTAAGTAATGCAGTAGGCCTTTTATGAACTTTTTACTATTGTATTATGAAAAGAAAAGTAAATCTTTTTGCTAACCTTAAGTCAGATTTTGCTTCAGGTTTAGTAGTTTTTTTGGTGGCTCTCCCGTTGTGTTTAGGTATTGCAATGGCTTCAGGAGCACCATTGTTTTCTGGAATTATTTCTGGAATTATTGGAGGAATAGTTGTAGGATATTTGAGTCAGTCACACATTAGTGTATCTGGACCAGCTGCTGGTTTAACAGCAATTATCCTTACAGCAATTACCGATTTGGGAGCTTTTGATGTCTTCTTAACCGCCGTTTTTATTGCTGGATTAATCCAGTTAGGGTTAGGTTTCTTAAAAGCAGGAAGTATATCTAATTACTTTCCTACCAATGTTATTGAAGGTATGCTAGCAGGTATCGGAATTATTATTATTCTGAAACAATTGCCGCATGCATTTGGATATGATGCTGATTTTGAAGGAGATCAGGCGTTTGTTCAAAGTGATGGAAATAACTCAATTTCATCTTTGTTTGAAATCTTCAACCATATTCATATGGGTGCAGTTATTATTACACTAATCTCTTTTGTTATATTAATTGCTTGGGATAAAGTTCCTTTCTTGAAAAAACTTAAATTAATTCCTGGTGCGCTTATAGCTGTAATTTCGGGAATAATTATAAATGAAATTTTTGTTTCTACAGGAAGTTCATTGGCTATTGGTAGCGAACACTTAGTGTCATTGCCAATCCCAACTTCATTTGATGAATTTAAAGCAATTATTGTAACTCCTAATTTTGCAGGAATAACAAATCCTCAGGTTTGGGTTGTAGGTTTAACAATTGCAATCGTAGCTTCTATCGAGACATTATTGTGTATCGAAGCTGCAGACAGAATGGATGCACAAAAAAGATATACAAATACGAATGTTGAGCTTAAAGCACAAGGAATTGGAAACATTGTAAGTTCTCTTTTAGGAGGTTTGCCAATGACATCTGTTGTTGTAAGATCTTCGGCAAATAATAATGCTGGAGCAAAATCAAAAATGTCTGCAATTATCCATGGTGTTTTATTATTGATAAGTGTATTGGCAATTCCGGTAATATTAAATAAAATTCCATTGGCTACTTTGGCTACGATACTAATATTAGTAGGTTATAAACTAGCTAAGCCTGCAACTTTTATTCATTTCTGGGAAAAAGGAAAATATCAATTCGTACCATTTGTTGCAACTTTAGTATTTGTTGTAGCGACAGATTTACTTAAAGGTGTTGCAATTGGAATTGTAATTAGTGTAATTTTCGTTTTAAGAGGAAACTTAAAAAGAGCTTACAGTTTCAAAAAAGAAGAATATGAAGATGGAGATGTAATCCATATCGATCTTGCTCAGGAAGTTTCTTTCTTGAATAAAGCAGCTATCAAACTTACTTTAAACTCTGTTCCAGAAAATTCAAAAGTAATTATCAATGCGCATGACACGGTGTATATTGCTCATGATATTCTAGATCTGATAAAAGAGTTTAAAGAAACCAGAGCAGTTGATCAAAACATTAAGGTAAAACTTAAAGGATTTAAGAAAGCTTACGAGCTAGAAAATACTCCAGATTTACCGAACCATGTATCTATAGAACATTATTATGATGTTGCAAAAAGAGCTATGGTTAAAAGAACAGAAAAAGAAAAGTTTTAAATAAGTTGGTTAAATAAAGCTGTAGTGAAGTGTTTATTGAGGATTAAAAATAAGTAACTTTACGAGAGCCTTTTTGGAGTCCTCTAAACGCTTAATTACTCAGCAACAAAAATTAAAAAAAATGAAAGAGTTTTATAAACAAATATTAGATAATAATAAAAAGTGGGTTGAAGATTCGTTAGCTAAAGATCCTAATTTTTTCGCAGATTTAGCGAAAGGGCAAACTCCACCATTATTGTGGATAGGTTGTTCTGATAGTCGTGTTCCAGCAAACGAAATTATTGGTGCAAAACCAGGAGAAGTTTTTGTACACAGAAACATTGCCAACATGGTTGTTCACTCAGATATGAACATGTTAAGTGTTTTAGATTATGCAGTAAATGTTTTAAAAGTTAAGCACGTAATTGTTTGTGGACATTATGGTTGTGGTGGTGTAAAAGCTGCAATGGGTAACCAATCTGTGGGGATTATTGATAACTGGATTCGTCATATTAAAGATGAGTACCGTTTACATGACAAATACTTAAACTCAATTGAAAATGAAACGGAGCGTTTTAATGCTTTTGTTGAGGTAAATGCTAAAGAGCAAGTTTATAATTTAGCAAAAACTTCGATTGTACAAGGAGCTTGGAAAAATGGACAAGACTTAATGTTACACGGTTGGGTTTACGGTTTAAACTCAGGATTTGTAACAGATCTAAATGTGAATATTAGTTCAAATGATGAGCTTGATGAAGTTTATCAACTGAGTAATCTATAAAATAAAAAAAATCGCCTCAAAAGGGCGATTTTTTTTATTCGTTTTCATCTAAGTTCTCATTAAATGCCGATGGCAATAGAGTAGGGATGAACTTAATTAATATTGGTAATAACAAACTTCCGCCCGGGAGTAAGAATATTGTTAGTGATGGAATCGTTTTACAAATATCCAATAATTGTTTCTTTACTTTCTTCTTTTCGCTAGCATCTAAATCTCTACGGGTTGAATAGGCCAGAAGAAGCATTAATTCCTTACTTTGTATAATTTCCTTAATTAATCTGTTTTTATTACGCTTTATAAGTGTAATAACCCCCATAGTCATTTGATCATAAAAATGTTTGACAGGATTAGAGTAATTAAAATATGGAATCTCTTTTTTATGTTCGTTGATAAAAGCATCGGTGCTTTTGATACTTTCGGAAACAAAATCATCAGATACATTTAAAATATGGGCTAATGTATGTAAAAAATAAGCTTCTTCATTTTCTACAACGCCATCGCTCCACAGAGCCATTCCGGCCATATCTATTAAATAATATCTTTCTAATTCGTTGGAAAAATGATGTAATTGTAATGTTTCTAAAGTTCCAACCGTAACCTTCGAAAATTTGCTGTAGCGTATTGATGCCTCAAAAAGTTTAATCAATAAATCATCGTATTGAGATTTATTGGTTTTGGTTTTTAAAGCCAATGCCACAATACTCATTACAGTTTCTTCTATTTTCTTGAGATATTTTTCTGGAATTGATCCATGAATTAAATATTGGCGAAATGCCAAAACATCTATAAATAGGAGCGCATTTGTAACTAAATGAGAGAAGTTTTTGCTAATAATACTATCGTTAGTCTGAACTCGTTCATCGATTATATTCTCTAATGTTAGAGAATCACTACTTTTTGGGAGTAATATCTTGAAGAGGTTAAAACCTTCTGGATTCATCTGATTATAAAAAGCTAATGCTTCTTTAATAAAACGTTCCGAATTATTGTCGTTTTTGGTAAGAGAATAAATCCCGTATAAAGTATTTAATAAAGCTACTTTGGAAATTTCGGTTTTAAACCAGCCTTTTATTTTAATAGGAACAGGAGTTTCTATTGTTATTATGTGTCCATAAATAAATCCTGTCGCTCTGACTTTTTGATAAAAGGAATTGCTAGTTTCAGTTACTACTTGTTCGGGGAACTTTTGTTCACTAAAAAATTTATCTATCCAACCTGTTGCCGAAGGGTTAATCATTACTTTAATTTGAAGCTACAAAGCTATCTTTTTTTTATGATTTGGTGATTGATTAAAATAAAAAAACCATTTTACTTTGTGAATAAAATGGTTTTTTAAAATCTATATAATTATTTTATAATTGCTGAGCAAGCTACTCTCGCCCCTGCATTTCCTGTAGGTTGAGTTGTAAAATCGTCTGGATCTTGGTGTACAATTAATCCTTTTCCTAAAATATCTTTACTTGGATCTCCACAACCAATACACCATTCGTTTGTTGTTAGTGTAATTGTACCGTTTCCTTTATCATCTGCAGTAAAGTTTCCGATATCTCCTTTATGATATTCTCCAACACCCCATTTTCCATGTTTTTTAAATGTTGGGTTCCAGTGTCCTCCAGCAGAAGTTCCATCGGCAGCCGAACAATCTGATTTTTCATGAATGTGTATTGCATGAACTCCTGGTTTTAAACCACTGATTTTTGCTACGAAAGTTACTTCTCCTTTTTTCTCTACGAAAGTTGCTGTACCAGATACCGAACTGTTACTTTTAGGTTCTAGTGCGATGGTTAATTTCTTAGCATCATCAGTATTATTTTTGGTTTTACATCCAATAATAACTGCAGCAATTACTACAAGAGATAGAATTATTTTTTTCATAATTATGTGTTTTTGTTTAAATCTAAAGTAAAGTTAGTTTAAAATTATTGAATGAAAATGATCTGAAAGTTAAAATACGTTTCTGTATTAAATGAAAAATAAGTTTAAATTTACAAAAGGAGATGAAATATTGCTTAAATTCGTGTATGTGTATTTAATAGTAAATAATGCTAAACTTATTCATTGATAATTGTTTATAAAACTTAAAACTTTAAATTATGATAAAAAAAATAGCAATGTTCGCTGCATTTGGGATTGTTTTATTTTCATGTAATTCTGCTCAAAATAAAACTACAACAACAGATTCTACATCAAAACTTAATGGTACTTGGGAGTTAAATTACGTAACAGGACCTAGAATTGCCTTTGATGGTTTATATCCTAATAAAAAACCAACGATAACTTTTGATACAAAAGAAAATAGAGTATCTGGAAATAATAGCTGCAACTCTTTTACAGGAAAATTAAATGTAGATGGTTATAGCATTAATTTTAGAGATGGATTAGCTACTACCAAAATGATGTGTCAGGATAATCAAGGAGAGCAGGTTTTTATGACCACTTTGCAAAAAATAACTTCTTACGATGTTACCGATGATGGTAAAACGTTGAATTTTATTTCAGGTGATATTGCAATGATGCGTTTCGTGAAAAAATAAATTAATCATGCTTTTATTTTTGCATTCAATATTTTTTTGAATCTAAAACCTTGTGATGTAATAAAGCTAATTCGCAATAAATCAAATAATTATTATAAATTTTAAATCTTAAATTATGAAAAAGTTCCTTATCGCATTGTTATTGGTAGTTTCAGCAAATTCTTTTGCTCAGTCTTTGGCGAAAGAAGATGTAGATGTTATTCAGAGTATTTACGGAAAATCAAAATCAGATCTTGTAAAACAATATATGAATTTGTCGGATGAACAAACTGCAGCTTTTCAAAAAATATATGATGATTATGAAGTAGAACGTAAAGTTTTGGGGCAAAATATAATTAAGGTAGTTGATGATTATGCTACAAATTATGCTACTCTTACGGATGCAAAAGCTGATGAATTAGCAAAAGGAACATTAAAAAGTAATCTTGGGTATGAAAAATTATATGATAAAACATATACGAAGGCCAAAAAGGCAATAGGAGCTATTAATGCAGCTAAATTTATACAATTAGAGGTTTACTTACAAACTGCGATTCGTAGCCAAATTTTGGATTCTATTCCTTTCATTGGAGAAATTGAAAAATCTAAAGTGAACTAAAAAGGGTAATTTTAGTCCAAAAAAAATGCGTTAACAATTGAAGAAACTGTTAACGCATTTTTGTTTTATTGTAATTCTTACTTTTTAGTTTTTACTTCATAAATGGCATCAACCATTCCGTCTTTAAAAGTATCTAAAGGTAATTCCCAAAACATGATTCCGCCTAATTTCTTAGATACAGCATATTCTGTTTTTTCTTTTATTGAAGGAATATCATCTCCAGTTGCAAATTTTTGTTCTTTTTCATTATACCAATAACCTGCTTTTGCTTTATTGTCCCAGAAATATTTCCATCCATTAGCTTCTGTAAAAGTAGTTGCATAGTTTCTAAAAGGTACGCCTTCGATATGTACTCCCGGTTGGTATAAACCATTATTTACATTAGCAACATCTTTCCATATTCTAGTATAAAAAGCACCACCAATTACTAGTTTATTAGCTGGAATTCCTAGTTTTAATAAATAAGACACGGCTCTGTCTGTAGATTGAGCGTCTGGAGTTCCACCATATAAAGGAGCATGATGACCAGTTACAGTTGCATATCCGTTTACTAAATCATAACTCATTATGTTTACGCGATCTACTAATGGCATAACAATTTTCCATTCTATAGACTCGTCTAAGAATTTTTGGAAACCTCCGGCAGCAAAACTAAGTTCATGTTTTTTACCTAAACTTGTACGTAATGCTTTTACAAGTTCAGTAAAGTTTGGTTTGTCTGCAGCTTGATACAAATGACCTGGAAGACCTTCAATCGCTGGATATTCCCAATCTAAATCTAAACCATCAGTTTTAAAATAATCATTTATTTCTTTTACCGATTTAGCAAAAACATTTCTTCCTTGTGCAGTCGAGAAAACTTCAGAACAAGGCTCGCATCCTGCCCAACCTCCTAATGAAAGCATGATTTTAAGTTTAGGATGAGTTTTTTTTAATCCAACTAAGTGTTTTATTGAAAGAGAATCTTTAGGAGTATCTACGCTTAGTTTTCCATCTTTTAGGTGACAGAAGCTAAAGATTATGTGAGTAAGTTTGCTTACATCATATTGATCAATAAGTTTGTCATCACCAGTATAATAAGCAATAACGTCAATTTTTTTTCCTGATTGTGCAAAAGAGTTTGTGGTAAAACAGCACAAGAAAAAGAAAATAATCGGTTTTAATCTTTTCATTTTTTAAGAATTTTTAGTTTTTAATAGGTTTTTGAATGCTAAATATAGAACATTTCAAACAAAATATTAATCAAATAGATACACAGTATTAGGCTTATTTGTTACAGTTTTTGCTTTGCAAAGGAAGTTTTATAGTGTTTTAAGGGAGAAATTATTTCTTTTTCCTTAAATTTACAATTCTTCTGTATACAAATTATCAAAGTTATACTTATAAAAACTTCCTCAATCCGAATTTAAAATTTGGATTTACTTTAGATAATAACAGTGAAAAAAAAAATTTACCATGAATAAATCTACAAGCTCAAGTGTCTTTAAAACCAATTTTACAAAATCAGTTGCATTACCAAGTTTAACCATAATTATTGCAATTTCATTGTTTTGCATTTTCTTTTCAAAAGATGCTGAGCAGGCACTTAATTTTGCAAAAGACATAATATTTAAAAACTTAAGTTGGCTTTATGTATTGTTGGTGACGATTTTTGTTTTGTTTTTAGTCACACTAGCCATTAGTAAATTTGGTAAAATCAAATTAGGAGCAGATGATTCAGAACCTGAATATTCTTTCTTTTCCTGGATAGCAATGCTTTTTGCCGCCGGAATGGGAATTGGGTTAATGTATTTTGGAGTAGGTGAAACTATGGCACATTACGCAACGCCAGCCAATGCTAATTTGGCGGAAAATTTACGAGCGAAAGAAGCACAATTATATACTTTTTTCCATTGGGGTTTTCACGCATGGTCTATATATGGTGTTGTAGGACTCTCACTAGCGTATTTTGCTTATAGACACAATTTACCTCTTGCAATCCGAAGTGGATTTTATCCGATTTTAAAAAGTAGAATTCACGGAAAGTTTGGAAATATTGTAGATGTTTTTGGTCTGTGCAGTACTTTTTTCGGGATTGCGACAACTCTAGGTTTCGGTGTAGTGCAGTTAAGTGCTGGATTAGTAAGTCTTCATATAATTCCAGAATCTAGTTTTAATTATCAAATCATTATTGTTTTGGTTGTGATGATAATTGCTGTTTCTTCGGCTATTTCAGGTTTAGGAAAAGGCGTTAAAAAACTTAGTGAGCTAAATATTCTTATGGCTGTTTTATTAATGTTGTTTATACTTGTTTTCGGGCCAACTATTTATATTCTAAGTACGTTTACTGAAGGTTTAGGACATTATATAAGTCATTTTATATCGCTAACTTTTAATACTTATGCTTACGAGAAAGGAAGTCAGGAATGGTTTTCAAAGTGGACAATTTTGTATTGGGCATGGTGGATTTCCTGGGCACCTTATGTAGGATTGTTTATTGCTAAAATTTCTAAAGGAAGAACTATACGAGAATTTATTTTGGCAGTATTATTTATTCCTGCCTTTTTTAATTTTCTGTGGATGACTGTTTTCGGAAGCAGTGCCGTATGGATAGATGAACATATAGCACATGGCGCTTTAAGCGAATTTGCTAAAAATCCAGACACGCTTTTGTTTAGTTTCTTTACTTATTTCCCGTTCACTACCTTTTTGAATATTTTATCAATTCTGATTATTTGTGTGTTTTTTATCACGTCTGCAGATTCGGGAATTTTTATAATGAATGGTATAGCATCAAAAGGAGCTGTAAGTTCACCAAAATGGCAAAGTATCTTTTGGGGTGTTTTATTATCACTTCTGTCCTTGAGTTTATTACATTCTGGAGGATTGGCTTCTCTTCAGACAATGACATTAATTACTGCTTTACCTTTCGGAATTATTATGTTGCTGTTATGTTATAATTTGTGGAAAGCATTGGTTGTAGATAGTGAATACAGTGCCAAGAAATATTCGCATGGAAGCTTAAATTGGAATAACACTAACTGGAAGGAACATTTAGAAAAGATTGTGACGGTCTCTAAAAAGAAAGATATTCATGAATTTTTGAATGGAACTGTAAAAAAAGCTTTTGAAGAATTAGTAATTGAATTGGCTAAAAACAATATTGAAGCACATATAAATTATTTTTCTTCGCCCCAACAAGCTATTGAGTTAGAAATAGAATATGATGAATTGCGAAACTTTAAATATGGTGTTATGGCTCAGGGGCAAACTGTTTCTGAAACATTACTAAAAGAAAAAAATACTCCCGATATGGATTTGGAAATCATTTTTCAGCCAATTACTTATTTTGGAGATCATCGTAAAGGATATGATATTCAATATTTGAGTAAAGATGGAATCATCTCCGATGTTTTGAGGGAATATGAACGCTTTTTAAATTTAAGTTCAGAAGGTGATCATGATTTGATTATGAAGCCTAATAGTTAATTATTGATTGTAAATTGTGAAAAATCTGTACTTGATTTTTTTAATCATTTTAGTCCTGTAATCTGTGACAAGAAAATAATTAAGGATATTAGTTGATAATGTAGAGACGTACAGCAGTGCGTCTCTTTTTTTTGCGTAGACACTACTGTGAGCTTCTACTGTTTGTGATAATAAAAAAAACCGCACTGTTTTCGGGACAGGTGCGGTTTAAACAAATTAAAATTGACTAAAAACTATTTTGATTTTAGAAGCAGTATTCGTTTTCTGCAACTAATTTTGACGTAATCGTTTCTCTAAGTGCCACTACATTTGGCATATTAGTGTATTTTGTAAAACGACGTAATCCCATTAACATCATACGTTGTTCATCTCCTTCAGCAAAAGAAATAATTCCTTCTTTTCCTTTTTGAGTTACAATATCTACAGCTTTATACAAGTATAATTTTGCCATAGCAATTTGCTCTTGTACTTTAGCTTCTCCTTCTTTTTTGGCTAATTTTTCAGTTCTAAGAATAGTACTTTCAGCCATATAGATTTCGATTAAGATATCAGATGCAGCCATTAATAATTGTTGGTGAGCATCTAAGTCTGGGCCATATTTTTGTACAGCACTTCCAGCAACCATTAAGAAAACTTTTTTCAGGTTTGCAACGATTCCTTTTTCTTCAGCAAATAATTCAGAGAAATCAGGAGTGTCAAAAGATGGAATACCCATTAATTCTTCAGATACCTTCATTGCTGGTCCTAATAAATCAACATGACCTTTCATCGCTTTTTTGATCAACATACCTACAGAAAGCATTCTGTTGATTTCGTTTGTACCTTCATAAATACGAGCAATACGAGCATCTCTCCAAGCACTTTCCATTGGAGTATCTTCAGAGAATCCCATACCACCAAAAATCTGAATTCCCTCGTCAGCACAATTCTGAACATCCTCAGAAACTGCAACTTTAAGGATAGAACACTCAATTGCGTATTCTTCAACACCTTTTAATTCAGCTTCTTGATGTGTAGAACCTTCTGCTTCACGAGCAATAATTCTATCTTCGATGTCTTTTGCTGCACGGTAAGAAGCACTTTCACCAGCGTAAGCGCTAGTTGCCATTTCAGCTAGTTTATAACGAATAGCACCAAAACTTGAAATCGCAGTGTTAAATTGGATTCTTTCGTTAGCATATTTAACAGCTCCAGTAGTTACTCTTCTTTGAGCATCAAGACAAGCAGCAGCCAATTTGATACGACCAACATTTAATGCGTTCATTGCAATCTTGAAACCGTTTCCTCTTTCAGACAACATGTTTTCAACAGGAACTTTTGTATCGTTGAAGAAAACCTGACGTGTAGAAGAAGCACGGATTCCTAATTTGTGCTCTTCTTCATTCATAGAAATTCCATTAGACGGATCGTTTTCTACGATGAAACCTGTAATATTTTTATCATCACCAATACGAGCAAAAACGATGAAAACGCTACAGAAACCTGCATTCGAAATCCACATTTTTTGTCCTGTAATAGAGTAGTATTTTCCATCTTCAGATAAAACTGCTTTAGTTTTTCCTGAGTTTGCATCAGATCCAGCTCCTGGTTCAGTTAAGCAATAAGCTCCAAACCATTCGCCTGACGCTAATTTAGGAACGTATTTTTTCTTTTGTTCTTCAGTACCATATAAAGTAATTGGCATAGTTCCGATACCTGTATGAGCACCAAAAGCAGTAGAGAACGAACCTGTAGCTCCCGAGATGTAATCACAAACTAACATAGTCGATACAAATCCCATTCCTAATCCACCATATTCTTCTGGAACTGCAACTCCTAAAAGTCCAAGTTCTCCAGCTTTACGCATACTTTCTTCTGTAAATGCGTAATCTTTTTTCTCGAAACGATTTTTGTTAGGCCAAATTTCTTTGTCTACAAACTCTTTTACAGAGTCACGCATCATTAATTGCTCTTCCGAAAAATCTTCTGGTGTAAAGATGTCTTCGCACTTTGTTTCTTTTACTAGGAATTGACCTCCTCTTGTTTTGTCTGACATGGCTATGTTTTTTTTATTTTTTTAAATTAAGATGCAAGAGTCAAGAAGAAAGATTGTTGTCTAACTTGTTAATGAAACCTGTTGTCATCTTTTGAAATTCAATTATTTTGTTTTCTATTTCTTCAGTTTTTTCTTTTGATAAATAGTCGTTTTGACATGCTATCAATAATTGTGTTTGTAATTCAAATGAAGATCCTAAACTAATATTCAAATAATGTTGAAAATGTTTATTCCCTCTGTTTGAGCCTTCTGCAATATTAGATGGCATTGAAACGGAGCATCTATTCATCTGACTTGTCAAGCTATAGATCTCGAATTTTGGAAAAGTTAATGTTAGTTTATAAATATCATTTGTAATATTCATTGCTAAAATCCAAATTTTCAAATTCTTAAAATTATGTCTCATGTTTTTTTGAGCCAAGATAAGAAACTATGAATTTAAAAAGTAGGTTTTTTATTACTTTAAAGAATCTTCACTCTTACTTCTTACTTCTCAAAAAAACTTCTTTCCTCTTGCTTCTTTGCTCTATTCTCTTTTTTTAAAGAACCTCGTAAATCCCAGCGCTACCTTGTCCAGTTCCTACACACATAGAAACGATTCCGTATTTACTACCTCTGCGTTTCATTTCGTCGAATAATTGAACAGAAAGTTTTGCACCGGTACAACCCAGAGGGTGACCTAAAGCAATTGCACCACCGTTTACGTTTACGATATCAGGGTTTAAACCTAATTCGCGAACAACTGCTAATGATTGAGAAGCAAAAGCCTCGTTTAACTCTACTAAATCAATATCTTTTAATTGTAATCCTGCTTGTTTTAAGGCTTTCGGAATTGCTTTTACAGGTCCGATACCCATTATTCTTGGTTCAACACCAGATGAAGCAAAGTTTACTAATCTTGCAATTGGCTCAAGGTTTAATTCTTTAACCATGTCTTCGCTCATAATCAAAACAAAAGCAGCACCATCACTCATTTGAGAAGAGTTACCTGCAGTTACACTTCCGTCAGCAGCAAAAACAGGTCTTATGCCAGCTAAAGCTTCTTTAGACGTTCCAGCACGTGGACCTTCATCTTTATTTACAACGTATGATTTAGTTTCTTTTTTACCATTTTCATTGATAAAAGTTTGCTCAACAGTAATCGGAACGATTTGTTTGTCGAATTTACCTTCAGCTTGCGCTTTCAATGCTTTAATGTGAGAGTTATAAGCAAACTCATCTTGATCTTCTCTAGAGATTTTGTATTGGTTGGCAACCGCTTCAGCAGTTAAACCCATTCCCCAGTAATAATCTTCATGACCTTCGGCAGCAAGTTTATAATCCGGAGTTGGTTTGTAACCTCCCATCGGAATAAAACTCATACTTTCGGCACCACCAGCGATGATACAATCTGCCATTCCCGATTGGATTTTTGCAGTTGCCATTCCGATAGTTTCAAGTCCAGATGCGCAGTAACGGTTTACAGTTACACCAGGAACATCTTCTACTTTTAATCCCATAAGAGAGATTAAACGACCAACGTTCAAACCTTGTTCAGCTTCTGGCATGGCATTTCCTACCATAACATCATCAATACGTTTTTTGTCAAAATCAGGTAGTTCAGCCATCATATACTGAATGGTTTCTGCTGCTAATTCATCAGGTCTTTTAAATCTAAAAACTCCTTTTGGTGCTTTTCCTACCGCAGTACGGTATGCTTTTACTATATATGCTGTTTTCATTTGTTTTTGTTTTTTTAAGAGTATAGAAGATCAAGGAGAGGCAAGAGGCAAGAAACAAGACAAAATTTTAATTTTGAAATCTTGCTTCTTGGTTCTTTATTCTTTTTCTAGCTTCTTTATTCTATTTTCTAATTACGAAGTGGTTTTCCTTTAGTTAACATATATTGAATTCTTTCTAATGTTTTTCTCTCAGTACAAAGAGATAAGAAAGCTTCACGTTCGATATCCAATAAATATTGCTCAGATACTAAAGTCGCTTCAGATAAATCACCACCAGCCATAACGTAAGCCAGTTTGTTAGCGATTTTTTTATCGTGCTCAGAGATGTATTTTCCAGCTTCCATTTGATCTGTTCCTACTAAGAACATTCCTAATGCTTGTTTACCAAGAACCTTAACATCAGTTCTTCTGATAGGTTGTGTATAACCAGCTTCAGCCATTAACAATGCATGTTTTTTAGCTTCTGCAATCTGACGGTCTTTGTTTACTACAATAATATCTTTACCATGTTGTAAAAGACCAGTGTCAAAAGCTTCGTAACCAGAAGTCGATACTTTTGCCATAGCAATAGTTAAGAAATATTCTTGAAGAACGTTTAATTCCACATCGTTTTTACGGAATAAATCAGAAGCTCTTAAAGCCATTTCTTTAGATCCACCACCACCAGGAAGTACACCAACACCAAACTCAACTAATCCCATATACGTTTCAGCAGCAGCTACAACTTTATCAGCATGTAAGCTCATTTCGCATCCACCACCAAAAGTCATTCCGTGAGGTGCTACAACAACGGGAATTCCTGAGTAACGAACGCGCATCATAGTGTCCTGGAACATTTTGATAGCCATGTTTAACTCATCATATTCTTGCTCAACAGCCATCATGAAAATCATTCCGATATTAGCACCTACAGAGAAATTTGCTGCTTGGTTACCAATAACTAAACCTTGATATTCTTTTTCAGATAAGTCGATTGCTTTATTGATAGCCTGAAGTACATCGCCACCAATAGTATTCATTTTAGATTGGAATTCTAAGTTTAAAATTCCATCTCCAAGGTCTTGGATAATTGCTCCACTATTGCTCCAAACTTTTTTGCTTTCGCGAATGTTGTTCAGGATAATAAATGAATCTTGTCCAGGAACTTTAGTTTGTGATTTTGTTGGAATATTGTAAAAATAAGTAGCACCTTCTTTTACAGAGTAGAAGCTTTTGCTTCCAGATGCCAACATATCGTTTACCCATGCAGCAGGAGCTAACCCCTCAGCTTTCATGATTTCGATTCCGTTTTCGACACCAATAGCATCCCAAATTTCGAAAGGACCATTTTCCCATCCGAAACCAGCTTTCATTGCATCGTCAATTTTATATAATTCGTCTGAGATTTCAGGAATTCTGTTTGATACATAAGCAAACATTCCAGCGAAACTCTTACGGTAAAATTCTCCAGCTTTGTCTTTTCCTTTTACAAGAACTTTAAAACGGTTGATAGGTTTATCGATAGTTTTAGTTAGCTCAAGCGTAGCAAAATTTGCTTTTTTAGTAGCACGATATTCTAATGTATCTAAGTCAAGAGTAAGGATATCTCTACCTTCTTTTTTGTAGAAACCTTGTCCTGTTTTGCTTCCCAACCAATTATTCTCCATCATTTTTGTGATGAAATCAGGAAGTTTAAACAATTCGTGTTGCTCATCTGTTGGGCAGTTTTCATAAATACCGTTGGCAACGTGCACCAAAGTATCAAGACCAACAACATCAACAGTACGGAAAGTAGCCGATTTTGGACGACCAATTACCGGACCAGTCAATTTATCAACTTCTTCGATAGTTAATCCCATTTCTTTAACCAAGTGGAATAAACTTTGGATACCGTAAATACCAATTCTGTTTCCTATAAACGCCGGAGTATCTTTAGCAACAACCGAAGTTTTTCCTAAAAATTTAGAACCATATTCGTTTAAGAAATCCAATACTTCAGTAGAAGTTTTTGGACCAGGAATAATTTCAAATAATTTTAAGTAACGCGCAGGGTTAAAAAAGTGAGTTCCGCAGAAGTGTTGTTGGAAGTCTTCGCTTCTTCCTTCGCTCATAAAATGAATCGGAATACCAGAAGTGTTAGATGTTACTAAAGTTCCTGGTTTACGGAATTTCTCGATTTGTTCAAAAACTAGTTTTTTAATATCAAGACGTTCTACAACAACTTCTATAATCCAATCAACATTGGCAATTTTTGCCATATCATCAGTCGTATTTCCAGTCGTAATTCTGTTTGCGAATTTCTGACTGTAAATAGGAGAGGGTTTAGATTTTAATGAGTTAGCAAGATGTTCGTTTACAACTCTGTTTCTTACTGCTTTGCTTTCCAGAGTTAAGCCTTTTTTAGTTTCGGCCTCTGTTAACTCACGGGGAATGATGTCTAGGAGTAAAACTTCCACACCAATGTTAGCAAAATGACAAGCTATTCCTGAACCCATAATTCCGGATCCAATTACGGCAACTTTTTTAATTGTGCGTTTCATTTTCTATTTTTTCTGTTTGATTAAATATATTTTTATCTTGTATTAATTCATTTATGATTTCTGCCACCTCAATAAAATGTTTTAATTTTTCTTCAGAAACGTGATTTCTAACTGTTTCATTAAACTTCAAGACAGTATTTTTAGATAAGTCTCTTTTTTCTTTTCCAAAATCAGTTAGATAAATCAAAACTCCTCGTCCATCGGTTGGATTTTTCTTGCGAACAATCAATCCTTTGTCTTCCATAGATTTAAGCGTTCTGGTTAAGCTAGTAGCTTCCATTCCCATTCTGGGACCCAATGCCGTCGATGGAGTACCTTCCTCTTTATCGATACTCAATAACGCAAAACCAGTTGCCATTGTCGCATCATATTTTGCAGCCTCCTCATTGTACATCCTTGATACAGCTTGCCATGTTGCTCGTAAAATATAATCTATAGTTTTTTCTTTCATTTGGTAGATTGTATTTGATTATTTAATTTTAATGTGAAATACTTAGATAATATCTTATACATTAATTAAAATCGAATTCGTCTTGTTGGCAACTATATCGATTTCAAATATAATAAAAAAATATTATGCATGCATAGTATTTCTAAAAATATTTTTTTGTTAATTAAAAATTTGCTCTGAAATAGAGTCTGTTAAGTTCTTTTTTGAATGAAATATAATGTTTTTTTTTGAAATTTTTATTATTCCAATATTCTAAAAACAACATCAGGCCAGTAAATTAGGAATTTAGATTATTGTTATTGAAAGATAATTCTTCGATTTAAAAACAAGAATAATCAATCCTCATATTTAAGTAAAGCCTTCTTAAGTTTATCTTTTATTCTCAATCGCAATCCATTGGGGCTAATAACTTCCAATCCGTCACCAAAACCCAAAAGCAAACGCTCAAATTCATAATTAGTTTTAAGTTTTAGCGTAATAATAATACTTCCGTCTTCATTTTCTTTTTCTAGTTTTTGCGAAGCATGAAAAGGCTTTGTCAAAACATAAGGCGCATTTTCTTTATCAATCCAAAGTTCTATTTTTCTTGCATTCATGCCTTGGTTTACAGTAACTCCAACCACATCTTTATAAAATTCTTCGGCATCAAAATTTTCCTCTATATAAGGTAGGTTAAAATCAAAATCGATATTGGTGATTCTGTCAAGAGCCAAATTGGTAATAGGCTGTGAACCTTTTTTCTTCCCAATCAAAAACCAACGATTATTAAACTCCTTTAAAATAAAAGGATGGAAATTGAATTTTTGTTCCTCTCTCGATTTAAAAGATTTATAAGTAATAACCAGAACGATCTTCTTTACAATAGCCTGATAAATTTCGTCCAGATAATGCAAACCTTTCAAGTTCTCGTTTTTATCCAGATAAATAACCGAATTAGTATGCGATTTCTCCGAATAGATTTTATCTTCCAAACGCTGCAAAATATCCGAGACATCGCTAAACAAAGAAAAATCCTTAAACTGTTTTAGCATCGATACCGTTTCAGTCAAAACATTCATATCCGTTTCCGTTAGCGGAATATCAGTAATCGAGAAATCTTCCTCATCATACTTATAAAACTTCTTATCATAAACGACAATAGGAGCATTGTATCCTAATTTCTCACTTCGCATAAGCTGAATATCCATTTGTATCGTACGCTTACTTATACGGTTTTCGCGGCCTTCATATTCAAATAAAGCATCCGAACATGCTTCGATTAAATCATCAAGAGTCCAAGTTCTGTATTGATTCTGCAGACACTTATCGATTGTTTTATAGCGAATTAATGCATTTTTGTTTTGTGACATACTATGTGTTTTGCTGCAAAGACCCGAAAGCACTAAGTTTTTTTCTCGCAGATTTTGCAGATTTTTTTTGAATCCTTTTAATCCTTTAATCTGTAGCTTAAAAAACTTTGCGACTTCGCTCCTGATATTGCGTGATTAATTTGTTTAATAATTATTTGGGCGTGTCCCGCTGAAAAAGCGGGTCGGGCTTTCGGCTTTATCTTTTGTTCCGTTCCACTTCACAAAAGGATATCGCCTCTATCCCTCACGCAAATCAACTTTTGTGATAAAAATAAGCTTAATGATTTTACTGCGCAAGTGGTTTGCGCACAAAAAAGATAGTTTTTATAATAAAATGAAATTATACTTTAAAAAAGAAATCCTATTGATGTTCAGAATTATAAGAAATAATGCTAATATTTTGAATATTTTTCATTTTAAAAATTAAAAAAAGAAGAGATTATTACTAGTGTTAATTTTGATTCCAAGAAAAACGCACCTACTTTTGCGACCTTAAAAATTTGATTTACACTATATGGGGAAACTTTACTTATTACACCTACATTTTTTTTTTATAATTACAAGTTCAGTTTATGGATTTAGCACAACCGATAAAAGTAATTTTTCCACCAATAAAGATTATAAAAGTCTAGTTTTACCACCCAATGTCGATTTTAATTTTACCAATGACGGAACTTGTTCTGGAACTCCAGTAACATTTAATCCAGTTGTAAGCGGTAATGCTCCTTATACCTATAAATGGGATTTTGGAGACGGAAGCACTTCTACCAATAGTAATCCAAGTCACTTATTTAATGCAGTTGGTTGTGCATTTCAGAACTTTAGCGTAAGCTTAACCGTTACAGATGCTAATGGAGACTCTAATACAGTAACAAAAGTTATTTCGGTAAAGCAAAAACCAGATTTAAAATTTGGGAATGCAAATGCCCCAGGTTCACTAAAACCTTTTGAGCGATGTGGAGACAATAACTCAAATCCTAAATATAGTATTAGCGTTGCAAATAATTCGGCTTCTATAGGATGTATTACATCTTATAACGTAGATTGGGGTGATGGTAACTCCGAAACTAACGTTACTTTTCCTAAAACACATGAGTACCAAAAATTAGGTTCTTTTAATATGGTAATAACTGCTATAGGCAATAATAGTTGTAGCAATTCTATTACCTATGTTGTTAAAAATTCCAATAACCCAATAGGAGCACTTATAGCTCCGGGTAATACAATCAATTTATGTATTCCTGTTGATCCAATGCCATTTGCTATTGGTTCATGGGGCTTAAATCCTTCAGATACTCAATATTATGTTAACTATGGCGACGGAACAAACGATACTTATTCGCAAGGACAATTAGAAAGTTCTCCATATTATAATGCAGCAAATCCAGAGGCATCTCGAAATTTTCCTATACCACATAAATATACAAGAGCAAATTGTGATACTAACGGAAGCACAGTTAGCTTAACAATAATGACATCTTGTGGAACCACAGATCTTAAGGCAGGGCCAATAAAAATATTAGACGTACCCCAACCAAATTTTAGCGTACAAAGCATAGCATGTGTTAATTCAGCTGTTAGTTTTAGCAATTATACTTATGCGGGATATACCAATAATTGTAGTACAGTTAATGTTTACACATGGGATTTTGGAGACGGAACTACTTCTAGAGAAGTTAATCCTTATCATGTATATTCAGCACCAGGAACCTACACAATCAAACTAAATGCAACAACGCCTTGCGGAGTTGGTACTGAGACAACAAGAACTATATGTGTTGAGCCTGTATTGCAGCCAGACTTTACTTTTGGTAATGCGTGTGCTTCAACCAATATTCAGATGACGAATACCACAGACACAAGTTTTAGCTGCGGAACCGAAAGTTATTATTGGGATGTTACTAGTTATTACGAAGGATATTGTGGTAAAGAATCAGTACCAGGATTAGGAAGAGGACAATGGAATTTTGCAAATGGGACTTATTCTTCATCGAAGGATCCTGTTTTTAATTTTACAATGCCAGGAACTTATTATGTAAGGTTAACAACCAGAAATTCATGCGGAATAGTGCGAGAGATTATAAAAGCAATTCCAGTAAAAAAGCCGCCAGTTACAACCCTAAAACCAATTTCAGATTTTTGTAATTCAGCAACAATTAACCCTGTTGGAACAGTAGAAGAAACTTGCTCACCAAGTTCGGAAATTACGTATCTGTGGACTTTTGTAGGAGGAACACCTTCATCATCTACATTACTTAATCCAGGACCGATAAATTATACTGTTAGTGGTAAGTATGAAGCTATCTTTAGTGTTAGTAATAGTTGTGGAACTACAACAAAAACAGCCCCTTTTTCTGTAGATCTAGTGTTATCTCCAGTTATAAAGGATAAAACAGTAAAAATATGCAGCGGTAATAGTTTTCAGGTTACGCCAGTTACTAACGGAATAGATAATGTGCCAGCAGGAACAACCTATGTTTGGTCAACGCCAGTAATTTCTCCTGCAGGAGCAGTAACTGGAGCAAGTGCAGAATTTTCTCCAAGAACAAATATTAGTCAGTATTTAATAAATAATACTGCCAATCCTGCTACAGTAACCTACACTGTATCGCCAATATCCAAGGTGTGTCCCGGACCTAATTTTACAATTACAGTAACAGTAGATCCATTAATAAAGGTAATCGAAACAACAAAAAACAGTACTTGTTTTGGAGCAAACGATGCTTCTATTACAATAAATGTAACAGGAGGAATTCCTTTTGCAACAGCAACCCCTTATACTTTTTCATGGACAGGTCCTAACGGATTTACAAGTACTGATAAGGATATTTCTAATTTAAAACCTGGAGGGTATACTTTAAGAGTTATTGATAATGGCAATTGCCCATTTACAAAGACGTATTATGTTAGTGAACCAGGATTATTTCAATTTTCAGGAAGTAAAAACGATATAACTTGTTTCGGATCTAATAACGGAAGTATTTATCTATCAACATCAGGAGGAACACAGCCATATACATATGTATGGACAAAAGACGGAAATCCTTACACAGCAACTACAGGAAGCCCTAATAATCTAGGACCTGGAGTTTATGGAGTTACAATAACCGAAGTTAATAATTGTAATATACTTACAGGAAGTTATGAAATCATCGAACCGCCATTATTAAAGGTAAAATTGGAGAGTCAAGTTGATATTTTATGTTACGGATATTATACAGGTGAAATTAATGTAAGTACAACAGGAGGTCGATTTACCGAAACATCTCCAGGAGTTTTTAATTACCGATATAGCTGGACAGGACCAAACGGATTTAGAAGTAATCTTCAGAATTTAAAAAATCTTGCAGCAGGTACTTATGATTTGACCGTTACAGATAATTCTAATTGTACCGATAAATTGCAAGTTGTATTACTTCAGAACGACGAAATACGTTTAAATTACAGTAAAACTGAAATAGCATGTTATAATTATGCCAATGCATCTATAACCATTAATAGTATTACAGGAGGAGTTCCCTTTACAACAGGAGATCCATATATCATAAAATGGAGCAATTTAGGAACAGGTTTAGTACAAAATAACTTGTCAGCAGGAACCTATATCATTACGATTACAGATGCATTAGGTTGTCCAAAAGTGTTTCCTATAGTTATAGATAATGCACCAGTATTTACAATAAACCCAGATGTAAAGAACGTTTCTTGTTTTGGAGCAAATGATGGTCATATCCGATTAAACCTTGTAGGAGGAAAAGCGCCAGTTTCTTTAGTTTGGGATGATAACTCTACAGCAGGAATTGAACGTAATAATATAGGCCCAGGAAAATATAGCGTAACAATTACCGATGGTAAAGCATGTGTAATAAAAGAAACCTTTATTATAATAGAACCTTTGTTGCTAGAAATAAGAGCCGATGTTTTAAATCCATTAGATTGTGTTGATGCAAATACAGGAGAAATAAACTTAGTTGTTACCGGGGGACTACCACCATTTACCTACACTTGGTCTAATGGAGCAAAAACCGAAGATTTGACTAAAATTCCACCAGGTACTTATGCAGTTACTGTTACAGATGCCAATGGTTGTAAAAAATCAGAAGAATGGAAAATTACCCGATTCGACCAACTTACGCCAACGATAGAAGTCCTAACAGATTTTGATTGTAATACTAAATATGTACATCAAACTTATGTAGGACACGTAAAAGGAGGGATTCCGCCTTATACTTTAAGCTGGTCCGATGGAGTTGTTTCAGGTCCTAATAACGAGATTATGAATACCGAAAACAATGGTTTAATTATATTTAGTGTCACCGATAGTTTTGGTTGTACAGCAAATTTCCCATATAATGTTAATAAACCAGTTTTAGGAATAGCCAATTATTCTACAGGTTCATATGCTAAAGATGTTTATGATTTGTATTCTATTTACGATCCAATTTTATTTACAAACTTAGCAACAGGCGATTTTACAAACATATCTTGGGATTTTGGAGATGGAAATTTTTCAAACGAAGAAAATCCTAAACATATCTATACCAGAGAAGGAACCTATACCATAAAACAAACTGTAACATATCCGTTTGGTTGCCAATATAGTTACACATCTACAATAGTAGTCGAAAAAGGATATAGTTTAGTAATGCCAAATGCTTTTACACCAAATAATGACGGTTATAACGACACGTTTGCACCCGTATTTTTAGGTCTTGAAAACATCACACTCGATGTTTATGATACCTGGGGAGGAATTGTATATTCCGAAACAGGAAAAAATATAAGTGGATGGAACGGACAAATTAAAAATCATCCAGCCGAAAACGGAAACTATTATTTTAAAATCACGGCAAAAACCTTTTACAATCATACCGTAACCGAAAAAGGAGCATTCACATTACTTAAATAAAAGCAACAGATTACAATGAGATTAAAACTATATATTACAATAATTATTACCTGTTGCTTTTTTTCAGAAACAAGAGCGCAAGACCCAATTTTTACACAATACTTTTTAATTCCCGAAACATTAAATCCAGGTTTTTCTGGATTTATGGAAACAACATATGCAGGTATCGTTCACCGCGAACAATGGCCAGATCTGGATTTAAAAATAGATACCGATTATGCGTTTGTAAATACTTGGAACGAAAATATTAATAGCGGTTATGGTATAAGTGTTTTAAACCAAAGAGAGAATCTAACCAAGTATAATTACACGCAAATAAATGCCAATTATGCTTATAGAGTAAAGCTGAATGATACTTGGTATTTTAGACCAGCCATCGAAGCTGGTTTCGGATTAAAGTCATTTGCATTTCAAAACTTATTGCTCGAGGATCAAATTAATATACGAACAGGAGTTATAAATTCAAGTTCGATAGATCCGATGTTAAAAAATGACAAAGTCAGTTTTTTCGATTTCTCGGCAGGAATGGTTTTTAATACCGAAAGTCTTTGGATTGGTTTATCGATGAAACACCTTAACAGACCTAATATTTCCTTTGCAGCAAACGGAAATGTGCCTTTGGATACCTTTTTCTCACTAAGTTCAGGTTACGAATTCCTTCTGGCAGATTATGTCGATGTGTTATTCTTACCGTATGAAACCAAATTGCTTATAACCTCAAATTATATGCAACAAGGACACTACAATCGATTTGATTTAGGAACATCAATCCAGTTCGAAAAAATATTTTTTGGAGCAACAGCAGTTACCAATCCATCAAAAAACGGAATAAACAGAGAATTACTTACCTCAATAAACCTTTTTACAGGATTACAATATCAGAACCTAAAATTAGGGCTTTCTTACGATTTAAATACATCAAGTATGGGTAGAACAGGAGGCGTTTACGAAGTTTTATTAACGTACCAATTTAACTTAAGCGTAAAATGCTTTGGCTGTCCTAATTATACAGGAAGATAAACAGAAGTTATTATCTAATCAACAGTTTTAGCCTAATATGGGCGTGTCCCGCCGAAAAAGGCGGGTCGGGCTGTACGCTGTATCTTTTTTGGGCGAAAAGCCCAAAAAAGGATGCCGCTCCCATCCCTCACGCATTACGATAATAATGCAATTTCTTTTTCAATATTAATTCTCGCTTTTTCCTCATATAAATTTCTGAATTCCTCTGTCTGGTAGATAAATTCATTCTCCAGAAAATGTTTCAACGCTTTTGCACGTCCGGGTTTATATAGAAAATCAGGATAAATACTATATTCCTTTCTTATTTGCTCAAAGTATATTTGATATTCATCCCAATCTCGGGCTAGAATTTTTAAATCAAAATCTATTAGCCAATTAATATCCTCAATTATATTGTGCTGATGTTGTTGAGTCGCACAAATAGCATCAAAAACTAATTGTTTATCAAATGATATATTTTCAGGTAAAATAGACAACACGTATTCGGCACTTTTGAGTTCATTATCTTTTTTAGAGCTTTTATAGATATAATCATGATAAAAGATAGCGAACAAAACTTCATTAGGGAATTCTAATTTCTGCAAGTAAGTATCATAACATTTAACCATATCAGCAATATGAGTAAGATTATGGTAATATCTGGATTTATTGGAATATGTCTTTTCTAAATCCAACCAATTACGCTGAATCTGTTTTTCTTCAAAACCAATATTTATAAGCAGCTCAGTATATTTTTCTTTTAGATTCATAGGGCTAATTTACATAAAAATAGAAATCTTTGTTAGTACGCAAAATAATTGCGCACCAACTATAAACCTTTGTATCATCAAAAAAAGAAAGGCCTTGTAGCTTAAAAGGAAAAGCCTACAGAAAAATTACTAGCTGTAGAGTTTGCGGATATTCCGGTTAGACCCGCGCGGACTAATGGGTAGAATTTACAGAAGCACCGAAATCGTTAGGGAAAGTAGGGAAGCGTATTTAGAGCCGCAATGCCCGAGAGGGAATATGAGTTCGAATCTCATCAAGGTCACAAAATTTGAATCAGATACATTTTAACCCAAAACGAGGATGGTAGATACAATGGAGATAAACTCGAAAATTTAGGTTGTGATAATTACAAGAAACACCTAACTTTGACCAGATAGATAGTGATGGAGATGGTATTGGAGATGTTTGCGACAATTGCAGAATGACTCCTAACCCATTGCAAGAAGATGTAAATAAAAATGGAATTGGTGATGTTTGTGAAGGTGAGGACCAAGGAATAGGAAAAGAGGTTACTGCAGGCGCTCCCAAAATGGCATATCGCTTTGTTGGAGATAAAGAATATGCGTTATCCAACCATTTAGGTAACGTACTTTCGGTAATTACCGACCGTTCTATTTTTGACACAAACGGAACATTCAGTCCAGACGTTCTTAGTTATTCTGATTATTACCCATTTGGGATGCTTGTGCCTAAATCTAACGCAGATCGTGGAGAGTATCGTTATGGTTTCCAAGGGCAGGAAATGGATGATGAGTTAAAAGGCGAAGGAAATTCTATTAACTATACTTTTAGAATGCATGATCCGAGGATTGGTAGATTCTTTGCTGTTGACCCGCTGGCACAAAAGTACTCATGGAATAGCCCATATGCTTTCTCCGAAAATAGAGTCATCGATGGGGTTGAACTTGAAGGACTTGAATTTACAAAACTCAACAAGTCATTAGTTGCTGCCCGATTAAACTATTTAGAGGATAAACCAATGGCTATTAATCAACAAGATTCTGATACATGCGTCCTAGCTGCTATTACTTATTTGTGGATTAAAGAAGATTGTCAAGGTTTCAGTCAAACGATAATGAAATTAAATGATACTGGTGAAGCTAGGTATAATCAGTTTGTTTTTCATCCAGGAGAGGATCTTCAAAACATTGACCCTAAAAGCACAAAAATTACTCACGAAAAAAATTACAGTGCTGATTGGCTTATATTAGCTAGTCTTCAACAAACTTTGAATACTCAAAGGAATAAACCTGACTACTCAGGTAAAGTTAATAGCAAAGGTGCGGATATTGGACCAACTGAAAATTCAGCAACCGAAGAAATGTTTTTAATGAAAAAATTATTAAATTTTAAGGATGTAAAAGCTATTAGTCCTAATGAAAAAAATTCAGGTTCGCAAACTTTGAAAAATATTGACACAAAATTTCGTGCAGGTTATTCTATAATTTTAAATGTTAGAGCAGCAATTATGTACGATCCAGCAGTAGCTTCTGGTATCCCAGGCATTCAAGATGGCCGTCATGCTGTAAATTATTTAGGAGGTCTAGAACAAGCGGGAAAAAATATATTTGATCAACAATTATATAGATTTAATGTTCAAACATGGGGAAGAAGTGAATACACAATCACGGTAACAGAAGGTCAAATAGAAAATGGTGCAATTATGAATTATGTACAAGGTAAATCTACAAAATAAGAAATATATGAAAATACATAGTGTTATATTATTAGCAATTTTTTTTATTTTGATAAGTTGCAGAAAAAGAGATGGAAACTTAGAAAAAAAAAACTATAATGACGTAAAAAAAGATAAAATATTATTAGAATTTAATCCCCATTTAATTACTAAATTGGATTTGATTAATACTGACAGTATTATATTGGAAGATTTTTATAAGAATAAAAAAATATCATCAAAATGGGTTAGTTTTCGATATAAAAATAAAGTAGATACAGCATATACTTTATATAAGGAAGCAAAGTATTATTTTCAACTTAAAAAAAATTTTGTACAAAAACACGATTATAAACTAATTATTAATATTAAAGATAAAAAAAATACTTATTTTTTCGAGAATATTGATTACGATTCAATTCGAAATGGCAAAACAATTTATTTTGTTACTAAATCATATATGTTAAATAAAAAAAAATATGGAAGTTATGATGCAGTTTATTATTTAGAATAAAATTTACTAATTTGTCCCCCTGTTGGCGCGAGCGTCTCGCTCGTGAACGCAAAGGAATGAATATAAAATAGAAAATTAAGCCTCGTCATTACTGACGAGGTTTTTCTCTCGCTCGTGAACGCAAAGAGAATCGATAAAGAATAGAAAATCAAACCTCATCAGTAAAATGGTGAGGTTTTTTTTTCTCTGCTCTTAGAAGAGTTCTAATGAATAAAAAAATTGCCGTATGGTTGATAGCGAATGTCTCCTGACTTCGCAGCCACAACGATGAGAAAACCTATGAAAATCTATCTAGAATAGTATAAACAACGAAAAATAGCTTTATACTATTTTAATCTCAACAGATGGAACAGAATCCATCAAAATTATAAAATACACATTAATAAAAATGATTAACGCTTTTACAATAAAGCAATCTTGGATTCTTACGATATTCATGATGGTTTGCTCTATTGCTTTATTTGCTCAAAACTACTCAATCACTCTGCTAAGAGTTCTTATCAAAAAATAAATTTTATCGTATTGCTGTACGAATGTCTCCTGACTTCGGGGCCACAACGATGAGAAACCCTATGAAAATCTATCTAAATAGCATAAACAACGAAAAATAGTTTATGCTATTTTAATCTCTACAGCTGGAACAGAATCCATCAAAATTATAAAATACACATTAATAAAAATGATTAACGCTTCTATAATAAAACAATCTAGGATTCTTACAGTATTCATGATGGTTTGCTCTATTACTTTATTTGCTCAGGATTGCCCACCAATTATTGGTATTATAAAACCAGTGACTACAATACCTCCAGTATGCAAAGCTAATGTTATAGCAACACCTGCTGCACAAACTATTTCTACGGGACAAACGACATCTATAATATTAACTAGCACAGCTGTTGGTACAACATTTAGTTGGACAGTTATACAAACGAACCTAACGGGTGCAAGCATAGGAACAGGAAATACAATAAATCAAACATTAACAAATACAGGAGTTACATCCGGTAATGCAATTTATAGAATAACTCCAAAATTGGGTACTTGTTTAGGGCCTCCTATTAAACTTATGATTAATGTAGAAAATTATAAAAATAGTGATAAAAGCGGATCATTTACCAGAAACAATTGTGGATCAGGAGGGACAGGTTCTGTAGTAACCTTTACTATAGCAGCCAATACGTATACTTCTGCCACATCTCAAGCAGATGCCGATGCCCAAGCTCAAAATGCAGTAAATGCCAATGGACAAACATATGCTAACACCAACGGAACTTGTTCATACTTATTTAAAAATGTTGCTAAAAGTGGTTCGTTTACCAGAAATAATTGTGGAGCAGGCGGAACAGGAGCTACAGTAACTTATACGGTGCCTGCTAATACGTATTCTTCCACTTCTTCACAGGCCGATGCAGATGCACAAGCTCAAAATGTAGTGAATGCTAATGGACAAACATATGCTAACACCAACGGAACTTGTTCATACTTATTTAAAAATGTTGCTAAAAGTGGTTCGTTTACCAGAAATAATTGTGGAGCAGGCGGAACAGGAGCTACAGTAACTTATACTGTACCTGCTAATACGTATTCTTCCACTTCTTCACAGGCTGATGCCGATGCTCAAGCTCAAAATGCAGTAAATGCCAATGGACAAACATATGCTGATGCTAACGGAACTTGTTCATACTGGTTTGGAAATAGTGTTAAAAGCGGTTCATTTACCAGAAACAATTGTGGAGCAGGAGGGACAGGAGCTACAGTAACTTATACGGTGCCTGCTAATACGTATGCTTCTACTTCTTCACAGGCTGATGCCGATGCTCAAGCTCAAAATGCAGTAAATGCCAATGGACAAACATATGCTGATGCTAACGGAACTTGCTCATACTGGTTCGGAAATAGTGCTAAAAGCGGTTCATTTACCAGAAACAATTGTGGAGCAGGAGGAACTGGATCTGCGGTAACTTATACCATACCTGCTAATACGTATTCTTCTACTTCTTCACAGGCCGATGCAGATGCTCAAGCGCAAAATGCAGTAAATGCCAATGGACAAACATATGCTAACACCAACGGAACTTGTTCATACTGGTTCGCAAATAGTGCCAAAAGTGGGTCTTTTGTTCGAAACGATTGTGGAGCAGGCGGAACTGGAGCTACAGTAACTTATACCGTACCTGCTAATACGTATTCTTCTACTTCATCTCAAGCTGATGCCGATGCACAGGCGCAAAATGCAGTAAATGCCAATGGGCAAACATATGCTAATGCCAACGGAACTTGCTCATACTGGTTCGGAAATAGTGCCAAAAGCGGATCTTTTGTTAGAAACAATTGTGGAACAGGCGGAACTGGAGCTACAGTAACTTATACCATACCTGCTAATACATATTCCTCTACTTCATCTCAAGCTGATGCCGATGCACAGGCTCAAAATGCAGTAAATGCCAATGGGCAAACATATGCTAATGCTAACGGAACTTGCTCATACTGGTTCGGAAATAGTGCCAAAAGCGGTTCGTTTACCAGAAACAATTGTGGGGCTGATTTTACAGGATCTGCAGTAACTTATACCATACCTGCTAATACGTATACTTCTAATTTTTCACAAGCAGATGCAGATGCGCAAGCGCAAACTGCCGTAAATATTAATGGGCAGACATATGCAAACTCTAATGGAACCTGTACAGCAATAACATATACATTTTGGTACACTCCAAAGCAACTTCAAACTAGTTTTAGGGAGAGTACAGTTACTTATGTTGATAGTTATGGAGGTATAAGAACTATCACATTGAAAAGAAGTTCAGTCGGAGGTAACCCTTGCACCCCAATATTGGCAAGAAGAATTGTTAGTGAATACGATGTAAGTATATGTAGAAAAACTAACTAATTAAATGAATAAACTTATTGTATGAACTAACAAATGTCTCCTGATTTCGCATCAGATGAAACTAGTTAACACATAATTAAACAACAAAAGCAGCCCATCTGGAGGTTGCTTTTGTTGTTATTAGGGTGAGAAAAAAAACTAAATAATAAAAAAGAGAACTAATCGCTATGAATCTTATTATGTCAAAAAAATGTATTTATTTTTGTATTCTTTTTCACCACGCAAAATAACTGCGTACTAACTTTTGAATCTTTGTTTAAATAAAAGAAGAAATGAATACAGTACTTTTAAAAGAGATGATATCCAAAAATTATATCAGAGTGAATAAACACCCTGATTATGATTTATATATTTATAATTATACTCAAAGTGCTCAATTTGAAAGAATATGGAATGAGATTACATTAAGTTGTAGAGGATTGATCCTGGATGAAAACTTTGAAGTTGTTGCAAGACCATTTCCTAAGTTTTTTAATTTAGGAGAAATGGAAAATCAAGAAATCCCTAGTACAACTTTTGAAGTGTATGATAAAGCAGATGGTTCGATGGGGATTTTATATTGGATTGATGAGATTCCGTTTATAGCAAGCAGAGGTTCATTTGCAAGCGATCAATCCGATAAGGCGAACGAAATGTTGCATGGGAAATATAAAGATTCGTGGACATTATTGGATAAAAGCAAAACTTATTTATTTGAGATTATTTATCCCGAAAACCGAATTGTTTTAGATTATGGAGCTGCGGAAGAATTGGTTTTACTGGCAATTATCGATACACAATCGGGAGACGAATTTCCGCTGGAAGATATTGGATTTCCTATAGTTGAAAGATATAACGGAATCAAAGATATTCAGACTTTAAAAGAAATGGATATTGTGAATAAAGAAGGTTTTATTATTAAATATTCGAATAACTTTAGATTAAAAATTAAATTTGAAGAATACCTTCGTTTGCACCGAATCCTTACGCAGGTTTCTAATTTGAACATTTGGGAATATTTAAAAACTAACCAATCTATAGAAGAAGTTTTAGAACGAGTTCCTGATGAATTCTTTGATTGGGTGAAAGAAACTAAAGCCGATTTAGAGAATCAATATGCAGTAATCGAAAATCAATGTAAGAAAGATTTTAAAGTATTCGAAACGGTAAAGGAAACAGCCTTGTATTTCCAGACATGTAAACATCAGGGAGTATTATTTGCAATGCTTAAAAACAGAGATTATTCAGAAATAATTTGGAGAATGATTAAGCCAACATTCGAAAAACCATTTAATAAAGGAGAAAAATAAAATGAGAAAAGTAATTTTAATGAAAGGATTGCCAGGAAGTGGAAAATCGACTTTGGCAAAAAAGATAATCTCAGAAAATCCAGAAACATATAAAAGAATTAATAGAGACGATTTACGAGCAATGTTCGATAACGGAACAACGAGCCAAAATAACGAAAAGTTTGTAAAAAAAGTTCGTGATTTATTAATCGTAAAATGCTTGGAAGAAGGAAAAAGTGTTGTGGTAGATGATACTAATTTATCAGAGACCAATTTGAGACGAGTTACACAATTGGTTCAGGAATACAATGCAAAATTTAGCGAAAAGGTAATTGTTGAGGTTCTCGAAGTAAATACAGATGTTGCGGTTTGTATTGAGAGAGATGCTTTAAGAGAAAAACCAGTTGGTGAAAAAGTAATTAAAAAAATGCATCGACAATTTTTTAAAGACTCACCCGAATACACAATCCAAAATCCAGAATTACCAAAAGCAATTATCTGTGATCTAGATGGAACATTGGCATTGATGAACGGGAGAAATCCTTTTGATGCAAGTAAGTGTGATCAGGATTTATTAAATGAACCAGTAGCAAACGTGTTAAGGAATTATAAGAAACTGGGTTATAAAATATTGTTAGTTTCAGGAAGAGAAGATAGATACAAAGAACCGACGTTGCGTTTCCTTGAAAAACACACAATAGAATTCGATGATTTAATCATGCGAAAAAGTCAGGATAGCCGAAAAGATTCTATCATAAAAACCGAAATCTATAATGATTTTATCAAAGATAAATACTTTGTAGAGTTTGCTCTCGATGATAGAAACCAAGTAGTAGATACCTGGAGAAACGACCTGAAATTACCATGCTTCCAGGTATATTATGGGGATTTCTAAAGGTGCAGAGGTTTAAAGATGCAAAGGTGTAGAGGTTTCGCTCTGTCGATAAATGATAATCCAAAAGGTTCAAGTTCTTCCTGTGTAGCTGTGTAGAGACGCACAGCAGTGCGTCTAACGCAACATGAGATACAAAACGAAACAAATAAACTTTGTACAAAATAATAAAAAAACAATCAACAGACGGAGGTTCAAATCCTCCTCACGCAACCAATAAGTCGCGGTAGTTTAGTATGGGAAAACAGTTGGTTTTTTTAAGGTTCAAAGGTTCTGAGTGGCAAAGGTTCAAAGACTTTTAACCACAAAGTTCGCTAAGATTTACGCGAAGTACGCAAAGAATTATTTCACGCAGATTTTGCAGATTCTACGGATTTTTAAAATCCTTTTAATCTTATTAATCTGTGGCAAAAATAAAAACTCTGCGATTCCGCGGCTTTGCGAGATTAAAATAAACTAAAGAAAAAAACTTAGTGTCTACATGACAAAAAACAAAAATAATAATAGAAAGACTCAAAGAACTAAAAACTCAGAACCTTAGTTTCTTAGAATCTTTACAACTTAAATAAAAATGAATACATATATAGATATCGGAATTAATTTAACCAATAAACAATTCCATAACGACATAGACGATGTCGTACAAAATGCATTAGATGCCGATGTATCGCTAATGATACTTACAGGCACAAGCGTAAAAAATAGTGAAGCTTCGGCTGAAATAGCAAAAGAATATCCAGGAATATTATATTCTACAGCAGGAATTCACCCACATGATGCGAAGAGTTTTGATGCACAAAGCATTTCAAGGCTAAGAAATTTATTAAAGCAGAAACATGTTGTTTCGGTAGGCGAGTGCGGACTCGATTTTGACCGTGATTTTTCGCCAAGAAATGTACAGGAATTATGCTATAAAGCCCAATTAGAATTGGCAATCGAAGTTCAGAAACCTTTGTTTTTACATGAAAGAGCTGCTTTTACTCGATTTATGGGTATTACAAATGAGTATTTACCACAATTGCCAAAAGTAGTGGTACATTGTTTTACAGGGAGTTTGCAAGAAGCCAAAACCTATCTCGATAACGGATTGTATCTTGGCTTTACAGGCGCAATATCAGACAGTAAACGTTTTAATCATTTAAAAGAAGTGATACAATACGTTCCGCTGGATAGAATGATGATAGAAACCGATGCGCCATTTATGTTGCCAAAAAACACGTCTGTTTCTCTTTTGAAAAAATACCACGAACGTCGATGCGAACCTGCTTTTCTACCTTTTGTTGCAGCAACAGTTGCACAGTTTAAAGGAGTTTCGGGGATTATAGTTGCAGAAGAAACTACCAGGAATGCAAAAAGCTTTTTTGGAATTTAGAATTGAAATTTAATTTATTTTAACCACAAATTTGCAAATTTATCATGTGAGTTTGTGGTTTTTTATTTGTTAATTTGAAACTGTGTTGCGAATAATAATTGCCAAAAAATCAATTAAATTTAAAAATTTTAACAGGTAAAAAACAAATTCATTAATGACTTGTAAATCAGTATACTTTCAAAGTAATAAAATAATTCTTCTAGTATTTATCGTCTTAGCATTTTCATGTAAAAAAGAGGTAAAAGCAGTACATAAAAAGAGTATTAAAGACACAGTTTCTGCTGTAGAACCAGAAGAGGAAAAAGTAATTCCGACCGAAATAGAAAGTAAATTTTTAAAAAGACTTATAAACGTAGAAATTGGCGAACAAAAATACAAGGAGATGCAAATATCCGAATCGCCTTATTACGTTTCGTTTGCAAATGATGGCGATCCTTATACAGTTTCATTTTCAATTTTCGAAAAAGGAGATTTTAATAATGATGGAATCATTGATTATGTAGTTAACAGATCATCTGAAGGAATGTTGGGAGGAAATGCAAACACAAATCAAGATTTTGTTTTCTATATTATGAAAGATGAAATTAAGGAGAAAGAATCCCATAGTATTCTGGGATATGCACCTTTTTCATACAATATAATTGACGAAGCAAATTTTGTTGGAAATAAATTTAAAATTAAGATTACACAAAATTTCAGAACGTATTCTAGTGCGGTAGAAGATTTAAAATCGGCTTCATTATCATTTATATACAAGAATGGTAATCTATATGAAGAATCGTATTTGTCAAGTTGCAAATTGGCAAAATTAAAATCGAAAACTATTTTTAATGATATTCCGGGAGTAGAAAAACGTACCAGAAGTATCGAAATGCATAATTATACCGAAACTATCGAAGAAATATATAAAAAGAATGATACTCTAATTAATGCAAGTGTAGGAGGTTGTGATAATTTAATATTAGAGTTTAATACGTTTTATAAAGTAGAACCAGATAAAATAGATAATACTGAATTTAAAAAAGAAACTGCTTTACAATTATTAGAATTTTTAGCTAAGAATACGCAGTTTTCAAAAGAAATTAATGTTGCAATAAACTATTATCAAAACAATCCTTTAGACAACGAATATATCGAAAAAATAAAAGGATACGGATTTAGAGTTTTAATTGATAAAGACGAGGACCGCAAAGGAGAATTAAGGTTTTTAGTTCAAATTGATAAAATAGATAACCCCTATCAAAAAGAGAATTGGGAAATTGCAACACGCAATAAAAAACGAATAAGTGAAGAATAGAATTATTATACGATAGTTAATAAAATTCTGTCAGAGTGGTAAAGATTGCAAGTCTTTTGGAATGATAGTAAGAAGGAATATTGCACTGTTAGGATTTGTAATAATATATTTTCTAAATCCAAAATAATAATTATCAGGTTAATTTACAACCAATAAAAGATGCATATAGTTGAGTTTTTTAAAGAATTAAAAGGAGCAATTCCTGATTTAAACGAAGAATGGAAAGAGAAGTACAAATTATTTTTAATAGACGAAAATCTGCTTCTTTTTTCAGAAAACCTTGTTTCTTTTTACCATCAAAAAACTGAGATTTCGAGATTGCCTTATTTTAAAGATGAAATTATAATTCCATTACAAGATTCATTAAGTTATTTAAAGATTGTTATTGAAGCTTTTGTAAATAATTCTGATTCTTTAAAATCAAGTATTATATATGCTATTGAAAATACTCCTTTTGAAATTATTTTGCTTATTTTGGGACAGCGGTTGACTTCGGCAAGCAGACGTGATGAAAAGGGAATTCCACCTGCGAAAGAGATTCTTTTAGAAAGTTGTTTTTTACCTTTTAACAGCGAAATTTCTATTGCTACAAGAGCTTGGGAAAAACATGTAGGCAGAAAAAAAGAAAGCATATTTGGAACAATAAAAGGAAATAGTAGCCAAAAACGACATGTCGTAGAAGAATTGATAAACTATATCATGAGCCATAAAACGTGGTGGAATATATTTTATCATTACAAGCATGATTTGGTATACGAAATTAGAATAGAAAATGGACAAGGAATGCGTTGGTCAGCAGATGGAAAACAATTCATTGGGTTTTTAGAAGATTTTTTAGAAGAATAAAAATGAAAGAAAATAATAATTATAATTTTAGCGAAGAAGAATGGAAAGCTTGTATTAAGGTTTTGCAGACATTAAAAGATGCTCCGTTTGAAAATCCAGATAACGATTTGTTTTCAGGGTTGATTACTAAGGTTCACAAAAATGCTAAAAAGAATATCCGAGGTGCGAGTTATAGTTCTAAAAAACAGGAAGATCTTCTAACAAGTCTAAATGCAGAATTGGTATCAAAAGCTTTAAATGGAGAAACATTATTTTCGGAAAGAGAAAAGCCAAACGAGCAGCAGTTTACGGAACTAAATTTGCCTAAAAACTGTTACTGCTGTAATCAGCCTTATAAATTAGCGCATAGTTTTTACACAAGACTTTGTCCAGAATGTGCAGAAGAAAATTATGAAAAACGTTTTCAGAATATAGATTTAAAAGGTCGGAATGTAATCTTGACTGGTGGTCGGGTAAAAGTGGGATTTGCAACGGCTCTAAGATTATTACGTAACAATGCCAATGTGGTGCTTACAACACGTTTTCCAGCTTTGGCTTTAGAACAATTTAGTCAGGAAAATGATTTCGAACAATGGAAAGAAAATCTAATTATTTATGGTTTAGATTTGAGAAATCTGAATGCTATAAATGAGTTTGTATCTTTTTATAAATCTAAATTTAAAAGTTTAGATATTTTGATTAACAACGCAGCACAAACAATAAAATATCCAGATGAATATTATTTGCCTTTAATTAAAAAAGAAGATAAATTATTAGAAGTATCTAAATCAAATATAAATTTAATTTCAAATCAAACAGCGATTGGGAAAGAGATAAAAGCTTTAGAATACGGTTTGGAAGAAAAAACCGAAATAGCACTCACACGCTTTGGACAACCTGTTGATAATCGCGAAAAAACAAGTTGGAATTCGACTTTGGAGGAAATTAGTATGTATGAATTAGTTGAGGTCAATTTGATTAATCAGATTGCGCCTTACCTTTTAATAAAAGAATTAAAACCATTGTTCTTAAATTCAGATTTTAAAGAACGTTTTATTGTAAACGTTACATCATCAGAAGGAATTTTTAGCTATACTAACAAAACCATTTTTCATCCACACACCAATATGACCAAGGCAGCGCTGAATATGATGACGCTAACTTCTGCCAAAGAATTTGCTGCCGATTCGATTTTTATGACAAGTGTTGATGTCGGTTGGATTTCGACTGGAGCCAAAGAAAGTTTGAGAAAAAAACAATTTGAAGAAGGGTATATTCCGCCATTAGATTCTGTTGATGGCGCAAGCAGAATTTTTGATCCAATGGTTCAAGGTATCAAAGGAAAAAGTATATTTGGGGTCTTATTGAAAAATTACAAAGTTTCTCAATGGTAAAATATGGGATGGTAGTTTAACTGGAAAAACAATTGCTGCCACTGTAGTAGTTTTGGGTTCGAGTCCCGACTGTCCCACAAAGGTGTTAGCTCAATTGGAAGAGCGTCTGTTTGCTAAACAGATGGATGCAGGTTCGAGTCCTCGCACACCTTTACTTTTTTTAGATTCAAAGGCTTACTTAGAGGTTGAGAGATACAGAGAAAAGGTTTAAAGATTTAAAATTTTTTGCTTCTGACGCTCCGAGATAATGTCTTCATGGCAAATCATACAAAGGTGTTAGCTCAATTGGAAGAGCTCTTGCCCTGCAAGCAAGTGGTTGCGGGTTCGAGTCCCTGCACACCTTTTTTTTAGGTATAAAGAAACTAATATATTTAAGGATTAGATTCTCTACCTTTTTAGAAGTAACTATTACACAATTTAAAAGAATTTCAAGAGTTAAAGTTGTTGAAAAGACTACTAGAAATGCTATAGAGTTTTTAGTATTTAAGGTTTCCTCAGCTAGAAAGTGGGAAATTAGAATCTTGTAATGGATATACAAACAACAAATAGGAGCCTTTTTGTACAGGAACGATCTGAAAAGTTCCATTTATAGCTTCCATTCGCAAAGACATATTGGTCAAACCATTTCCTTTTTGGATAGTGTCTGATAATCCGATACCATCATCAATGACAGTAATTTTAAAGGAAGTATCGGTTTGTTCAAATTGTATAAGGATGTTCTTTGCCTGACTGTGTTTGTATACATTATGAACGGCTTCTTTAATAACTAAAAAAAGATTTCGTCTTGCTTTTACCGATAAATTAGTTTCTTTTTCAAGAATATTCAAATCCAACTGTGAATCAATCGTAGTCTTATCCAAAAAACGTTTCACATATATACTGGTGTATTCTATAAAATTGTCGATAGTATCATTTTGAGAATTCAAACTCCAAAGGATTTCTCGCATGGCTAAATTCATATCTTCAGAAGTATTTATGATTGCTTCTAAATCTTCTGAATAACTTTCCTCTGGCATTTTATATTTTAAAAACTCAGCCTGAAGTTTTATAGCCGAAATTCCGGCACCTAAATCATCATGCATATCTTGCGAAATTCGTTCTCTTTCTAACTGAATCGCTTTTTGACGTTCTAATTCTTTCTGCAATAATTGATTTTTGAATTCACTTTCTTTTATTTGATCTTCTTGCTGCTGAATTAATTGCTTTTTATTGTAAATGAACACCATCATAATTATAAAGCACACAAATAACAGCATTATGATAATGGCAATAATGTAGGTAAGTTTTATTTCGTGGGGCAGTTCGTTCATTTATTTAGATCTTTTGCTTATTGTTTCATATTTCATTAAGCCCTTAAAAAATAAGATATACATAATACTACTAATAAAATATAAGAATTGCCATAATAAATTTAAAAAGTCTTTATCTGTCTTATTAAAAAAATCTCTAGGAATTTCTCTAAAAATAAAGAAACAACTCCAGAAAAGTAAGGCAGATGAAATCCAAAAATTAGGATCGTCTGTAATTTTGTCTTTGGATGGAAAAGCTATTTTTTGGTAAAACCATAACATACTGTACAAAATATAAAAGAAGGGTAAAACACTAATTAATTTTGAATTTAAGTTTTCTCCCAAAAAGTTAGGGAATATCAAAATAGAAATCACAAGAATAACAGAAAGTAAATTGAGTTTCTTTTTTAAATTTTCATTGAATTGTCTGGAATAATAAAACCAAAAAAAGAGTATGCAGAATATACAATATAAAGTATACTGAAAACTCCATTTTTTTTCTAATAAAATAATTACCTCTGAAAATAATTCTACAAGAAAAGTAACAAGGAGATAAATAAATAAATAGTTTTGGCTAGAAAGATTAAATTTTCGAACCAAAACCATTGATTTTAATAGTGTGATTAATAATACTATTTCATAAATATTATTCATTTAAGGTCTTAGATTACCTAAGTCATATGCATCACCTTCACTATATAAGTTGTTTTTCTTGTTAAATAATGCATGTACACAAAAAGAAATTCTATTGTTTCTTTTTGTAAACTCTTCTGCAAGTTCAGGATCTATATTAGTCGGACAATACTGCCACATATTAAATTTTAAACCATAAATAGAAGGATGTGAATCCTTCATTTTTTCTAGGTAACCTTTAATATTATCCAAAGTGTAAAAAGTCAAAATGTCTTTAATTTCGTTAGTGTGAGGAGATAATTTAGCTCCTATGATATTCTCAAAATCATTTTTCATGTTTATGAAATTTTCATCTCCTATGGTTTCACCAAATAAGTCAAATAATTTATCTTCCTTTTCTATAATAACACATTGGTCGTTATCAGAGAAACATATGCCGATATTCAAATAAGTATCTTTATGAATGTAATAAAATTTGCAATATTTTTTGCTTTGATTATCTTTAAGTAGCTTTTTAAATATTTCTAGATCTATAAAGAAACTTTCAGTTAATTCTTTAATATTGGTGCTTAGATTTCGGTATCTTTCAACAAAAAGATCCTCAATCTTTTTGTCAATTTTTTTTATAAAAAAGTCTTTTTGATTTATTCCTTTTTCTTGTAATTTTTCTAATTCCATGATTTCTTAGTTTTTGTGGTTAAATTTATTAATTGCTTCAATTTTATTACTTACTTGTAACTTTCTATAGATATTACCAATGTGTTTTTTGATAGTATCAATCGTGACATTTTTTCTGTCAGCAATTTCTTTATAGAGAAGCCCTTGTGCTAGCAATTCAAGAACCTCTTTTTCAGTTACGGTAAGTAATGATAAACTTTGTACTTGTACTTTTGTTTCCTGAAAATGTTGTAAAACACGCTTAGCAATAGCAAAACTCATTGGAGCACCTCCTTTATGTGCTTCTTGAATGGCCTGGATAATTTTAGCCAAAGGATCTCCTTTTACAAGATAACCACTCGCACCTGCACGTAAGGCTGAAAATATTTTTTCGTCATTTTCAAAACTTGTACACATTACGAAAGTGGTACCTGGCATTAATTCCGTTAGTTTAAAAACAATATCGATACCTGATAAATCCTGCAATTGTATGTCCATTAAAACCACGTCTGGTTCTATAGCTTCTAATTTTTGTAAAGCATTTTTACCATTAAAAAATTGAGCGACACATTCCATGTCTTCCTGAAAATCGATGATATTCTTCAATGCCTGATTGTAATTTTTATCATCTTCTACTATGGCTACTCTTATTTTCATGGCGTTACATTTTCTTTTACAAAGTTGGGATATAAGCCCATTGAGCGCAATTACCCATTCGGGTGATATTTGAAATTAACATGGAAAGACAAATGTAAATATCTAATAAACTTACAAAAAAAACATAAGAAAGTAATAAAATAAAATATCACCCTAAAGGGTAATTGATTGGTATACTGTTATCTAAATATATTTGAAACATAACTAAAAACACTCCGAATCATGAAAACAACATTATTTATCCTTTGCTTTTTATTCTTCGGAATAATAGGCTATGGTCAGGTCACTACCAAAATTATAGAAGTCGATTTGAGTAAGCCACATAAAAATAGTATTCGAATTTGTGGAGATCCATTATTATGTAACGATGTAGATAGTTGCAAATGCAAAGAGGAAAGTAAAGGCACAATTATAAATGAATGTGTATGCAAAAGCAAATGGCTTTCTGTAAAATCTAGAGAAATGGTTTCTGTTAAATTAGTAAATGGCAATCCTTTTAAGTATAACTATAAAATTGATACTAAAAACATTTCTTTTTTTAATGATCAAAATATAACTGCTGACAAAGTTAAGGAACAAGCAAGAACAGAAGCAGATAATAAATCATCTGTTGATAATCATAAAGAACCTATAAAAGACATTATAAAGAAAAATGAAGAATTAATTCAAAACATTGACAATTTAAACATTGAAGTAGAAAGTTTATATGAAATTTTAAAACAAAAAAATGCGCTTGTTGAAGCTGATTATTCTGAAAGAAAAGAATTCCTCGATAGGGCAAAAGAGCAGTTGAAAAAAAATTATGAATTATTAAATAGTTTTGAAAATGTTGAAGAAAAATCTAAATATATACAGGTTAAGGAAAGCTTACTTGTAACTAAGATAAAAGCTGAAAAAAGTATCGCAACAATTATAGAAAAATTCTTCTCGGTCGATTTAGAAATTTACACATTGCCAATTGATCTACAAGGTAAAAACATTGATGTAGTAGAATTTAAACTGCGCCGTTTTGATAGAGAAACAAAAGATGAAGATCTTAGTTTCGCATCCACTCCTTACAATATATGGATTAGAAATGGTTTAAAAATAGATGTTAGTGCTGGAATATTTTTCACGTCACTTTATGATGAAGAGTATGATAAAAGAGACGATCCGGCTACTGCTGGTAATAAAATCATTACTTTAAAAAATAGTGGAGATTATGATATGGCTTTTGGCTCTACTATAAATACGTATATCCGCATGAATTCCTGGATTGTGCCAACTCTTAATTTTGGTGCGGTAATAACTCAAGATGAAAAGCTGCAAGTGCTTTTAGGTGTTGGAGCTATATTAGGAAAACAGGAACGTATTATTTTTTCAGCAGGTGTTTCTATGGGAAAAGTAGATCGAATTGCAGATGATTATCAAGTTGGTAGTTCCTATAACTTGGGAGATTCTGGAACTATACCTACACAAAGCCAGTTCAAATTCGGTAGTTTTTTCGGGATAACATACAATTTATCTAAAGTAAAAAAAATAAGTTTGGATAAAGGAATCGAAGAAAATTAGATGCTACAAATATTCGGTAACGATTTAAAAATACTGCTAAGTAGGCCGTTGTAAATAAGCTTTGAAAATAACACGGATAATTATAATCATTAAAATCAATTTTATGAAATACACCATAGCTAATAAAAAACAGCTACTATTTTAACACCTTTAAGTTTTGAAAAAGCAACTTTTAAACAACAATGTCATGAAAAATTATAAAAGTTATTCGATAAATAAGATTTTTGTATTTATTTTTTTGTTAACTATTTCCTATAATGGAATTAGCCAACAAACAGTAGGACGAATTTATGATCAATCTAGAGCACAAAGCTTTCTACTTTACGATAATGGATTTCTTATACAGGATGGAAATCCTATGAATAGAGGATATGTACAACGAGATCCTTCGGGATTTATGTATCTTATGGTGCCAGCTGCTAATCCTATGGTTAATGCTTATTTTATTGCATGGGACAAAAGTTTTGTAGAAATTGATCGATTTCAAGGAGCAAGAGTTATAGGGTTTTATGACGGCTATATACCTAACAATCCATATCAAACAGTTTATCAGCAGCCTACTTATAGTAATAATTACGGAATTGAAACTGCTCAAGGTAATTTTATTCCAATTCCCGATGGAATTGTTGATCAAAACAAACCTTTTGGTGATATTATGATTACCAATGAAATGAAAGCACAAGAATGTTATCAAAACGCATATTCACCAGCAACAGGTCTCAATAGAGAAAAGTTTACCATGTGTATGATTCAAAATATGGCGGGTAAGAAAGAACTAGAAATCTTGGATTGTGTCCGAAATTCTAAAACGCCCGAAGAACGTACTCTTTGCCTTTTTAGTAAATTAGGTGGACAAAAAGAAAAGGAAATTGCTCAAAAAATTTCAGAATGTTATGCAACTTATGGCAGCGATTGGAGTCGTTATCCTTTATGTATGTCGTCTTCTGTAAATGACCCAACAATTTCTAAAATATTAGCTTGTATGGAGCAACAAAGTAAGTCAGGGGAGGTAAGTTTTATGGGAACAGCATTATGCTACGGAGTAGATAAATTTCAGATGAATGCTGAAACTCAAATTATTATAGAATGTGCCGTAACTTCGGGAGGAGAACCGTATACTTTTGCAGGTTGTGCAGGAGGGCAGCTGCTTGCCCGTGAATTAGATAAATGCTTTACAAATGGTGTTGGTGGGGATAGTGGTTGCTTTGGAAAAAATAACGATATTGTTAAGGGATTAAAAGCTATAGGAGATGCTCTTAATGTAAAATTTGGCCCTAACAATGATTTTACAAAATTATGGAACACTACGGTAAATGATATCACAAATGGTCCTGGATATAATCATGATGCGGTTAAAGCCATTCGAAACTTAAGTAATGAAATAAATAATGTTTCAGATGATGTGAGCAAAGCAGTACGAAAAGCAGTACCTAAAATTAAAATTAAATGGTAATATTTTCTAAATAGTGCAGTAGAAAAAAGTTACTCAAAATCAGACAACAATTGTATAAATAAAAACAAAATCGCCCAATATCAGGGCGATTTTGTTTTATAATAAAGAATCTAAATCCTTCTTTTTCTTTCCTAAATCTACTTTAAATTAACTTGATTTTAACTACAAAATCAGGTGTTTATACGCTATTTTCTGCTTTTAAATAGCTCTAAATTTGAATTACGATATCAAATAATTGATGTGAGGATACTAATTTGAGTTTAGAAATGGAAAGACGCAATAAAATCATATTAGTATTTTCTTTTTTATTAGTTAGTTCATTTTTGGTTGCTCAAAATGAAAGATTAATTATTGGGAGAACAACAGGGAAATTGACTATTAATAGCAATTTACAAATAAGAACCTTTGGCTTTGTTAACTCGCTTTCGGGACAAGTTACTTTACCAGGATCTTATATTGATGTGAAGGTAGGAAATAGTGTAAATATTAATTTTTGGAATATTTCTCAAGGAAATCCTGTCTCTTTGTATTGTAAGGAAATTGAATTCTTGCAACGGAATAAGGAAAAAGAGGTAATGAAGATAAAAGAACCGGTTCATCATATGGAACATGGTTTTTATTCTTTTCAGGCCCAAAAAGCAGGAACCTATCTTTATTATAGTCCCGAGAATTACCCTTTTAATCTTCAGGCAGGAATGTTTGGAGTTGTAGTTATACGCCCAAATGAGAATGATGTCGCAGCGGTTAAACCATCGAGCGAAGTACTCTGGTGCAGTTACGAAATAGATACAAAATGGCATACTGATGCTATTATGGGAACGGAATACGATTATACAAATAAGCCAATAATTCTTCCCATTTATAAGCCCAATTACTTTTTTATTAATGGTGAAACAGTTCTTAAAAATAAAGGATTACAATCGGTTATACATAAAAAAGAAGCAGTGTTTCTTCGTTTGGTTAATGCTGGATTATACCTTCATGAAATAGTGTTTCCACCTAATACAAAACTTCAGTTAGTATTTGGAAATGAGACTAATGTAAAGGTGTTTTCTGATGGATATAAAGTGCAGGTTCAGCCGGGTGAATGTCTTGAATTACTCATTTCATTGGAAAACGTAGGGGAGAAGGAATCTATTATGTATCATTTTATAGACCCGATTTCTAATAAGGAATATTACAAGGCTACTGTTCCAGTTTTCTATTAAAATTTAAAATGTTAGTTATGAAAAAAATATGCTGCTATCTTATTCTTCTTTCTTTTTCCTTCACGTTTGCGCAAAATAAACCCACTTTTTCTGTGGTTGGTAATGCAATAAATAAGGAAAGTTTATTGAAAAATAAACGACTTGATGTTTCAAAAATTAAAGTCGAAAACATTTCTAATAAACCCATTTTCCTTGTTTGGGAAACGGTCTCTAATACATTTCCTAAAGAATGGGATTGCTCGATGTGTCAGCATGGAGCTTGCCAGATAGGAATACCAAAAGGATCGGTTTTTAGTAAGCTAAATCCAGATCAGCAAGGATTTATTGCTATTCATGTAATTCCTGTGAACAAAATAGGAAATGGGACAGTAAAATTTAAAATTTATGACAAAGCAAATCCTGCCTATTCTAAGATTTTAACTTTTGAAGTCGAAGTACTTTAATGTAAATAAACAATTGAATAATTAACCCTAAATCTAATAAAATGAAAAAAATTACTAACTTATTTTTAATTATCCTGATTACAGGTTTATCCTATGGTCAGAGTAAGGCCAATGCGAAATATACGCGTTGGAATGTTAATACGCCCAATGGAAAAGCAAATCTTGAAGCAATGAATGTAGCCTTCAAAAAAATGAGGGAAATGGGTTGTGAGAAAGGTATTTCCTGGTATTATCAGGGAGCGATACATAATGTTCCAGATACAATTAATGGAAAAAACAAACTTTGCCCAGAGTATCAAACTATTGAAAATAAATTATGGGCATGGGCAGATTGCACACATAATGGATCTGAAAGTGCTGCTTTAAATTTTCTGTTATGGCATAGAATGTACATTTGGTATTTAGAAAAAATTGTTCGCGAATTATCCGGAAAAGCTGATTTTGCGCTCCCATATTGGAATTACGGAAGTACACAAACGGTAGATAACATTCTGGCGGAAGAAGTAAGAGATCCATCGACTTCTTTGTATGCAAAAGCAAGGTATACTATTCTTAACAATGGTAAACCAATACTTCCTAATCAGCTTAAGGATATTCAATTGGCACTTGCGGAATTACAAAAAAATCCTTCTTTTAGCGGAACGGGTGGATTTAGTAAAAATATGGAACGTGCTCCGCATGGCTATATGCACAATCTTATAGGAGGGGTATATGCAATACCTAATAGTGAAACCTATTATAATGAAATATTCCAGACAAATACTTCAGGTTTAATGGCAAATGTAGAATCAGCAGGGTTTGATCCAGTTTTTTGGCTACATCATAGTATGGTTGATCGCGTTTGGGAATCTTGGGATGTTTCAGAATATGGTCAACGCCCGACATTAGAACAGTTAGAAGCTAATTCTTGGCCTTATGAGTTTATAGCTCCCAATGGAGATCGCATTACCTATACGATGAAGGAAGTTTACGATATCGTTTTTAATCTGGATTATAAATATGATAATTTACTTTACGGATCTAAAACTCCAGTTCTAGCCGCCAATGAGGCTAAAGGAAAAAATAAAATTGCATTTCAGGATGCTAAAGAAGAAGTTATTTGGGAACAGAAAGTAGGAAAGGTACTTGGAGCAACTGGTTTTACTCAGAAAGTAACTAGTACATTAGCAAAAAACACAAATAAAGCTTTTAAAAGTATTAATTCTAAGATACTATTAAATCTGGATGTAGTAGTTTACAAAGAACCTAAAGATTATTACACGGTTTATCTTCGTTATGCCGGAAAGCCGGATATATATGTTGGGACAATGACTTTCTTTGGAGTTGCTCATGATCACGGAATGAATAAGAATCATGCGACAGCAGAAAGCGGGATAAAACTTAATTTCGCCTATTATATTTCAGACAATTTATTAGATTCTGATAAAGATTTTGAAGTTATTATAAAAAAGAGTGGAGGCGGAGATGCTAAAGTAACACTAGAAAAAATTAGTGTAGTAAAAGCAAACTAAGACAGAAGCTAAAAAATAAAAAATCGCCCGAATCAGCTATCGTATGGACACAAGTACAAAACAAACACGAATTTCACTAATTAACACTAATTAGTTTGTGAAATTAATTTCAAAAACTAAATCAATCTATTAAGATTTGTGCAAATTCGTGAAATTCGTGTTCAAAATTGATTACTAATATTTGTATCCAAATGGTAGTTTTATAAGGGCGATTTTTTTTATAAGAGTAAAAATCTAATTTCTTAAGAAATAGTCATTTTTACACCCAAAATGTGTTTGCAAATTCCTCTTTTGCCTTGATAAGCAGTAAACCAATCGCAGGTGCATCTTTGGTTAGCTCCTTCGATAATTACTTTGTGTATTACGCCGGAACCTTTTACTTTGGCTTCGATATAATCGGCTCTGCGTTCTACGATTTCGATATCCTCATTATCAATTAATTTTTTGGCATTTTTCAGCCTTGGATTTAAAGATAAAATACGCTCGGTTTTAAAAGGAAGACGTCGGTAAAAATGCGCTTTTTCGCTTAAATCATAACCCAATAATCCCATCGACGATAAATTTGAAGTAAGATTGTCCATAGTACCAAAATCGATATCATTTTCGATAGAAAGCATAGTTGGGTCAAAAGTTTCATTCGATTTTAGCAAACTATTTAAACCATAAACCCATTCTATAGGTAAGTTTTCGGTCATGGTTTCTAATACATTTCCTTCACCCGAAAATCCGCGGTAAGAATCGGGAGAGAATGCCATTAATAACTGCATTTTTCCAAATTCTGAAACTATTGCACAAGTTTGTTTATCTGAGGATTCATAGATATAAATTTTATCTACAATAGCCAGAATACCTTCTAATAATCGTAGTCGTTGCACTCCGCCAATTCGTACACTATCATTTGTAGCCAGAGTCGAGAACATAAATTTTCCTGCTCTTTTGGTAATAAAAAAATCTCCTTTTACACTTCCTTTTGGTAAACTTTGGAATAACTGAATGGTCTGGATTTTATTCAATTCATATTTTACATCCATATCGGCAAGATAAAGCTGTACACTTGTTAAGCCTTTTATCCATCGCATAGGTAAGGTTACTTTCTTTTCGGTAACTTTTGCTTTGGTGGTAATAACCTGTACTTCTTGCTGACCAACGGCAAGAGTGACTTTTTCATTTTTTTGGATGGCGTTAAGCGCATTCAGCATCGGATCATTAAAGTCGACATTGGTAGTTCCGTTGGCAATAAACTCTCCATCTATAGCTTCGGGTTTCATATCTAGTCTTACATAAACTCCATTGCAGGACGAGAAACCTTCAAAACGCAATCTTTCTGCTCCCGCCGATACAATAGGATCCCGAAGACTTGGCGGAACTGGACCAAAACTAGAACGAACGACTTTGGCAATCGTGCTCCAGCATTTTGCGGTAACATAAGGATCAGTCAAACTTCCCCAAAAGAAACACGGTATATTATTAACTTCTTCAATTTCGGTTTGATGTGCCAAAACCAAATTATTGATTCCTTTGGTTTTACTGTAAGTCGAAATTCCTTTATAATTATATTCTAAATCTGTCATTTTTCTTTATTTTAAAATTTGCTTAATCAATGATTTAAGCGAAGCATTATCTTTCCATTGCTCAAAGAAAACAATTGCTTTAGGCGATGGATTTTGGTTTGTTTTGGTTAAAACATCAAGAAAGTTTTCAATTATTTTCTTGAAGTTTGTAGGTAACTTATCTTTTAGATCGAGATTCTCAAAAAAGGAATTAAACAACTTCAGTAAAGCATCGTTATGCAATGGCGAAACATCTTTTATAGCAATTAATCCATCTACTAATCGCAAGAATACACCATATTTTCCAGATGCCAGGAACGCCAGTTTCTGAGCAAATAATTCCATATCTATAGCTTGTTTTTCGACCAAATTAATCAAAACTTCAGAAGCCATTAATCGGATATCTTTCTTTTCCTGAAAGAAACTACAAGCATATAAAAGCAATGTAGTATCGGAAAATTGAAACTCAGGACGATTTATAATATCCAGAAAACCTTTTAAATCTGGTTTTGCACCATCTCCCGTTCCACAATTATGCAATAATGTTATAGCGAGAGCATCCCCATTTTGTGGCGTTAGGCTATGCCAATAATAAGTATTCCCAGCCGAATTGAGTAAATAATCCCAACTATTAGGTCGCTGATATATATCCAGACTGTACAGTAAATAATTTGGAATTTTGAAGTAACTAGGCAAGTCAAATCGTAGTTCGTACCAAGATGGCGTTCTTTCTTTTTCTTTGGTTTGATAATTAGTCCATTCGTTCCATTTTTCTTTAAATCTAACTTCAGGTACAAATGGAGCAGCTACAAACGGAACATCTTTTAGATAGGTATTTTCAAATTCGGTAAAAGATTCATTAGGATAAAAAGTTCTTGCTGCTACAGCCCAAAGAGATAAAAATCCCGTTTCTTTGGTCGTTTTTCCCATTGTTGCCAATACCTTTGAAAAAAGAGATTCGGAACTTAAGTTTAATTTTTCGTTTACTCCCAAACAAAAGGATAGTAACTGTTTCAGTTCTCCTTCTACTTTATCTAATAAAGGAATGGCGCTTTCGACATTTTCTCTTGGCATTCGCGAAATAGCAATACTTAAATCCAGTAAATCAATTTCTTCGTTTGTATTTTGGTATGCAATAACTCTTTCTAATAAAACCTTTGGTGCAACCCAATACGGTTTATGACTAGGAAAAGAAATTAGAGGTAAAGCAGAGTTCTCGTTTATTTTTTGCTGTACTTTAATCAGCAAGGATTGCATTAATAACAGCGTATTTATTTTGGAATAATGTTTATGCTTACCATTGAATTTGCTTTCGATGTTTAAAATTTTTTCCATCAAAAAGGTTTTCACAAAATCTTTGTTTACACTTTCAAAATAGCTTTTTTGTAGTTGTTTAAAGTATGGTTGCAATTGTGCCGAATAATCAGATGGGAATAAATCCCTTTGCGTGATATATACGTTCAATAGAATTTCGGTGTCCAGAACTTCTTCGGATCCGATGAAGTTCCCAAACTGAAATACGATATCATTCCAATCATTAGGAAGCTGAACTTCGTCGATAAGTACATCTTCTTTTTTAGGATTAAATGTATATTCTTCAAGTGCTGAATCATCAATAATTAAAGCATCATCATCAATAAATTTACTCAATCCCGATTTAATATTACCTTGCATCAAGGTAGTGTAAGAAGATAATTTTTCTTTAAGAACTGCATCTTTTTCGGTTGCAATTTTTACAATTATCTTACTCGCTCGTTCTTGTAAAGCCAAATCTGAGATTACAAAAACATCGGCAATAATCGAAGTTATGTTTTTGTTTAATTTAGGATTCGATTTATTTAATTTTTCCAAAATAGGCAACACACTTTTTATGGCAGCTTTGCAATCACTACGCATCATTAAAGGTTCCAACCATTCAAAAAAAGATTTTGTTTTAAATTTCGGATGCTCATATATTTTCTTAACAAGCTCAATTCCGTAACTTGTTATAGGTGGATAGGCATTATGCAAATAAGAGAATATATTCTCCTGATGGATAATAAGCTCATCAGCGGTTACATTAAATTCTTCTATTCTTTTTCTGAAAAAAGATTTTAGGTTATTGTTCCATTCTTTGGTTTGAATCAGGATAGCATTTTCGATAAAAAACGCGCGATCCATCTTTTTATCATCTAATAAAGATTTATAAATAACTGCCCATGTCTGGAATTCATCATGTTTTTGAGTATCATTATCTCTAAAGAAATTATTATGAAGAGTTGTTTCATAATTAAACAACTCTGGAATATCCCTTTGATAGGTTAATTTGTCATTTAATGAATTTTCAATGAATTTTCGAGACTTCATCTTTGAGCGCCATTCATTAGTCGCCGCCAGAGTCAAAGCGTACAATTCAGGATTAAATGATAATAAATCGTGTTCCTCAAGTTTACGTAGCGTATGATAATTAAAACCAACCCAGTCTTGTTTTTTTATTTTATCCAAAATAAAAGCTCCCAACCAATTTGGCTTTGCCCATAACAAAACATCCAAAACCTGTTTTTTTTCGTCTATTTCGTCAAGTAGATTTAAAGCCTCATCCCAGGAATTAATATCTGCTTTATCGAATAATGCGATGGCGCTTAGTGTAATGATTTCTTTTTGTTTTTGATCTCCGCGAGTTCCCCAAGAAGATCCCCAACTGTTATTGGTTTTATTTTTCTTGAGATATTCAGGTTCTTTAGATAAATCTACATATTGTGTCCAAAACCTTCTATTTTTCTTGATATGTTTTTTTAGAGCTTCAATATAACCTTTTGATTTTTCCTTTAAAAATGGCAATACTAAATCAATGTTTTTAGATTTTATAATATTGTCGTATTCCTGTAAAACTTCATCAGAATTGGAGCTTTTAGCTGTTTTTGGTTTTGGAGCTACGGTAACGTCACCATTTTCTGAATATCCTTTTTTTATTTTTTCTTCCAATAATTTTTTTGCAACTCTCAGGCATTCTTCATCTGTAGCGAAGCTCTTTGTTTGGGATGTTCCGGAAGTTCCGTTTTTACCATAAGTTACTGCAAATTCAAATCCTGTAACTTCTATTTGCCAAAACTTATCGGAATTTCCATCTATGTATTTTAGGTGTTTTTTCATGCTATTTTATTGACTTGTATTTATAGATTCTTGTATTTGTATACTCTCAAAAATATAAAATTAATAAAGCATAAAGGGTGTTTTTAAATGAAAATTTTGGTTAAAATTGTTAGCTGAATGATAATTATTTCAGGACTAATTATATAGATATGATTCGTTTAATGTAATTCCTAGCGTAATATTTAACACATAGAAACATAGATTTAAATTTAAAACTTAAGATGTTTTTTAGAAAATCATGGTTTTTCCGCATAGTTCTATGCGCTTTATTTTGAGTGAAACGTCTTTTTTACACTTTGAAAATTATGTTTCTATGTGTTAAAATATAATTATATTAATAAAAGACCTACATTTGCCCTCGAAATGAAAATAAAAAATCTACATATTAATCTGTCTTTAAGACAAAATAGCGACCGTTTAGAGGGATTTTACCCTACTAAAGGCTATGGATGTGGTATGTATTTTATAGAATTGAAGTGTAAATTGTAGTTTCAAATTCAACATAAAAATATAAAAGCGTCCTGATATCGGGACGCTTTTTTTGTTTTAAAGCATTTCGACTTCGCTCAATGTGACAATTAGGGTAGCTTAATGTGATAAAAATGCAGCTCAATTTGCTAATAATTGGATTGAAAATAGACTTTTAAATAAAAATAATTAAAAAAATAAAGGATCAAATGTTTAATGATTAAACCTAATTGCGAAATATAATCTTGAAAAGTAATCTAATGAGAGACAGTCATTTGATATAATTAAGAATCTGCCTAAGTATGCGGACAGGGATTTTTATGGATTTTATTTAGGTTTAACTATTTGATTGTTAGTAAAATAAATTAAAAAATGATTTGGATAATTGATTTTTTAGACTTTATCTTTGCCGAAGAAAATCTGGAAAACGAATTTCAAACCAGAACAATGATTTCAATATATAATACAATACATAAAATGGATTTCAAACATCACACATATAACGTACAACTGCTAAACCCGAGTTTCGATCTTGGTTTTATTACAATACAGGTGCATAGATACTGGCAATAGGATAGGTATATCTTATTGAATCTTATGAAGCACCTTTGATCGGGTGCTTTTTTTATGCCCAAAAATTAAATGATTTTGTATTTCAATTGGTAGAAGGGAGGTTGATTAACCTTGAATGAAGGTTCGAGCCCTTCCAAAATCACAAGTGTTCTCTAGAAGGAACTGGCTCATTGGGGTTACTGGCTAACCTTCCCGACTGTCTCTCGGGAGAAACGGGTTCGACTCCCGTATGAGCCGCTATTTTTTTAAAGGTTCTCGAAGGTGCAGAGGTTCAAAGGTACAGAGAGTTGCAAAGGTACAAAGGAATAAAGGTTTTAAAACTTTGCCGCTCTGAGACTTTGCGAGAGATTGACAAAGTATAATGCGCAAAATTATTTTCACGCAAAGACGCGAAGTCGCAAAGAAAATGAATCAAAGCTTAGTGGCTTCGAGGCAGAATATAAAAAATGGTGTTTTTAGTTTATTTGGTAAAATATCGGACTGTGAATCCGAAGAACAGGGTTCGATTCCCGAAAACACCCAAAATAACTGAGAAGATAACGGTGGTTGTTTACCCGCCTTGGACGCGGGAGGTCGTAGGTTCGAATCCTACTTCTCAGACAGTTTTTTTAAGGTTCAAAGGGACAGAGTAGCAAAGGAACAAAGGGACAAAGATTTTAAACTTAGCGACTTGGCGTCTTTGCGAGAGATTGACAAAGTATAAAATTATTTTCTCGAAAAGACGCAGAGACGCAAAGTGAAAAGAATAAAATTAAGTTTTTAACCTTGGTTACATTAAGATAAAAACAATTATGCAGGAATGGCGGAATGGTATACGCGGCTGACTTAGAATCAGTATTCTGAGAGTTCGAATCTCTCTTCCTGTACAAATAAAAGAATTGATACTGTTTAAACTAAATGCCTTTAGGGCAAATTAAATTAATATAAGATGAAAAAGATAAGTACACTATTTACTAAAGACTCGAATGATTTAGGACGGGTAATTGATAAGATTAACGCCGAAAATATATGGGTTATAAATGGAGATGCCATTGCGACAAGAAAATTTGACGGTACAGCAGTCGCCATTATAAATGGAGAATTGTTTAAAAGATTTGATGCGAAAAAAGGTAGAGCAATTCCTGTAGATGCTATTCCTTGTCAAGATGCAGATTTAATTTCAGGACATCATCCGCATTGGTTAAAATGTAACCGCTCAAAATCTGAAGATAAATTTTTCTTTGAAGGTTTTGATAATTTGGAAACTAAAACTGATGGTACTTACGAATTATGTGGTCCCAAAGTTCAAGGTAACCCTGAAAATTTAGAGAGACATACTTTAATTAAACATGGTAGTGAAGTGATTGACTTTTCAAGTTTAGCATTTGATGATTTAAGAGAGTTCTTATCAGAGAATGATATTGAAGGTATTGTTTTTCACCATATTTCAGATGGTAGAATGTGTAAATTAAGAAAATCTGATTTTGGAATTAAACGATTAAAATTAGAAGAAGTTTAAAGAGTTTTGTCACGAAGGCACAAAGGTTCTCAAAGGAGCAGAGGTTCAAAGGTTCAAAGAGTTTAAAACTTTGCGGCTCTGCGACTTTGCGAGAGATTGACAAAGTATAATGCGCAAAATTATTTTCACACAAAGACGCGAAGTCGCCAAGAGAAAATAGAATAGACTTAGTGGCTTAGTGGGCTCGTGGCAGATTAAAAAAATAAAATATAAACAACATTAAATTATTAAAATCATGAAACAAAATTACAATAGAATTGCTTTAGTAGGTATTGAACAAGAAGAATATGATACTATAAAAGCAAGTTACTCAGGACATATTATCTGGCATCAGTCTATACCAAAAATTATAGTAAAAGAGGAAGTCCTTTATATGGAAAAGGCAAATGGTATAGGAATGTTGCCAGTAGATAAAGTAGTCTATTATGGTATTTATGATAATGATTTTGATTTTATTTCCGGTTTAGCCATCTGGAAAGGTGCTTGTTATCCTAATGCTGCTGCCATGCTCGACTGTCGATTTAAAATTCCTTGTTTGGTTAAAGCTTTATCTCTTTCAAGATTTAGCGCACCTCGAGGATTTATAAGTGCAGGAGCTTCTATAAATGTTACAGAAGATACTGTTGCTAAATGGGGAAATTGGCATTGTGGCGAAAACAAACATCGTTTTACTGGAGAATGGGAAAGTGAGTTTACAGCAACTACTGAACCTTATTATGATGGAGAAGCTGTTCGTATAATGATGATAGGTGATACGTATTGGCAAATTAAATTAGAAGGTGATACTTGGTTAAAATCTATTCATCCTGATCATGCTGGTTTTATGACTGTAGATCCTGATTTGCTTGCAGATACTTTGCATATTAAAAATACTTTGCAAATGGATATGATTGGGAATGATTATATCGTTGCAAAAGATGGTTCTAAATATTTGTTAGAAGTAAATCATATTCCTAATATAGCACGATTTGAGGAAGTAAGACAAGTCTATTTATCGACTATAATTGAATGGATAAAATAAGATTTTGTACTACGCAGAATAATTGCGTAGTCTGATTTGAATATTTGCTCAGGAAATAAAAACACGTTCTTTTAAATAAAAATAATGAAAACCATAGACTAGATTGTTTATGGTTTTAAAAATATCAAACAGGTCTTGTTGTGTGTTTCTGTATAGCACCATTGTAGAGAACTTTTCGCGAAAGCGTATTATGTTTTTCTATGCAACTTGATTTGGAGGTTTTGATGGTTTTCCAAAAAACTATCTCACTCTATCAGTCATGGGTTCGAATCCCATTCGCAGTAATGCGATAGTTCAGTTAGGTAGAACAATAGAAAGTTGCAGGTTCGAATCCTGCGCCGAATTCAGATTCGGATAGACAATTGGTAGTCAACAGACTGAAAATCTGTGTTTAGAGGGCATCACTCTTAAAAAGATGCATAACCAAAGAAAACTGATTTGTCTTTGTCTGTGAAACTAGGATTGTAAAGTCCAAAATTTCACGCTCATGATAAAACCAGCGCGAATAGTAATGTGTTTTGAAAGACTCATTTTCTTTTCGGTTTGATTGTTTAAGTGATTTTTTTAGAATTTAGAATCGCTTTCACAAAATAGAATCGCAAAACAATTGGAGTTAGCAAATAACAAACTATTCGTCCGTTTTTCTCGGAGGAGAGAGACAATGAAGTTTTTTTATTTTGAAAAGAATAGAAGCAAGAGAATAGATTTAAGAAAACAGAAAATATAACTAAGTTTTTTACTGGTTGGAAAACATGAAACCAAAAAAACTTTAAACAAAAATAAAAATGATAGATAGAATTAAAATTAATGCGTACCAAGTAGGTTTGGTATTCGAAAATAGAAAATTGAGAGCAGTATTAGAAGATGGTTCTCACTGGATTTTCGGCAATAAAAATGTTATGATTTATGATATGGGCTTGTCATTTCAAGCGCCATACGAGTTGAATATATTGTTGCAAAATGAAGTATTGGCTTCTATGTTAGAAATAGTTGAGGTTGCCGATAACGAAATTGTATTGCAATTTGTAAACGGTAACTTTAAAGAAGTTTTAACCGCAGGTAGATATGCTTTCTGGAAAGGTGTTGTAAAAAATGAATTTACTAAAGTAGATTTATCTAAAATTTATATCACCGAAAATATTCCAATGAATTTATTGGAGAACGCTAAATTGAGGTTGTACGCAAGAAAATTTATTGTTGCCAGCAATGATAAAGCATTGTTGTTTGTAAACGGAACTTTTACAACCGAATTAAGAGCAGGAACTCATTATTTTTGGAATAATGCAATTACTATCGAAGTAAAAACGGTTGATGCAAGACAACAACATGTTGAAATTTCAGGACAGGAATTATTGACAAGAGACAAAGCAGGATTGAGGATTAATTTCTTTGTAAGATACCAGGTTGTTGATATCATGAAAGCTTTGGTCGATAACAAAGACTTTGAAAAACAATTGTATGTTGCCATGCAACTTGCTTTGAGAGCATTCGTAGGAGGTTTAACCTTAGACGAATTGTTAGCCAAAAAAGATACGATTGCCGATGCAATTTTGGATGAAGTAACAACTAAAATCAATGAGTTGGGATTGGTGATTTCTGATGCTGGAATCCGAGATGTAATCTTACCAGGAGATATGAAAGAAATCATGAACCAGGTTTTGGTTGCCGAGAAAAAAGCGCAAGCTAATAGCATTATGCGAAGAGAAGAAACTGCCGCAACAAGAAGTTTGTTAAACACAGCAAAGTTGATGGAGGAAAACGAGATGTTGTGGAAATTGAAAGAAATGGAATATGTTGAAAAAATCGCTGATAAGATTGGAGAAATTACCATTTCTGGTAGCGGAAACGTTATTGGTCAATTGAAGGAAATCTTCGTGAAATAAAGACTCTTTTAAATGAAAGAGAAATTTAATTAATATAAAAAAGCAGATAATTTTTCTATCACATAGAGACATAGAATTTTATTTTTAAAGAAGAGAGTCTAAGATAAATACATTTCTTTCGCATAGTAACTATGTTTATTTAAAATAAGTGAAACGTCTTTTTTGCAGTGTAAAGCAAAGTCATGTTTCTATGTGTTAGAAAAATTAAATGCAATATTTAAAAAAAGAAAAAATGAAAACTACAGATAAAATTATTATCATAGATTTAGAAGCCACGTGTTGGCAAGGCGAAGTCCCTAAAGGACAGCAAAATGAAATTATTGAAATTGGATTAGCAGTCTTGGATTCCCAAACAGGGACGATTACTAAAAATCAGGGTATTTTAATAAAACCACAACGCTCCAGTGTGAGTCCGTTTTGTACAGAATTAACCACTATTACTCAGAATTTACTAGATAAAAATGGAGTAAGCTTTGAAGAAGCGATTGAAAAATTAGCAGACGAATATCAACCTGATTTATATACTTGGGCAAGTTACGGTCAGTACGATCTTAATATGCTTATGAAACAATGTAAATCCTTTGGTATTTCATATCCTATGGGAGAGGAGCATATTAATGTAAAAGTTCATTTTGCGGAGAAATTTGGTTTACAAAAGCCAACCGGAATGAATGGTGCTTTGCAGTTATTGAATATTCCGTTAGAAGGAACACATCACCGAGGTATTGATGATGCAAAGAATATCGCTAAAATTTTGCATTGGTGTTTGCATAATTAAAAAGATGCAATGTTATACATTAAATAAAAAAACCACGAATAGTACATTCGTGGTTTTTCCGTTTAATTGAGTTAATCTAGGTTTATGAATTGATATGAAATTAGTTTTTAATTATTTTCTTGGTCGTTACAGTTCCGTTGTTTGATACAAACTGAACAACATAAATTCCAGGAATTTGATTGGCTATATTCACACTAAATTCTTTTTTCTTGCTTGTTTTTTCTTGGAAAACAGCAACGTTATGAATGTTAGTTATTCTTAAAGTTCCTTGTTCCTCACTATTAATACTTATTTTAAATATTCCATTAGTAGGATTAGGATAAATTGTAATTATTCGGGATTCGGCAGTTTCAGTTGCTAGAGCCGTATTTGCTTTAGTGTTTGGTTTGCCTTCTCTTACAAGTGCAAAACGTTCTCCTCCTTCAAGTTCCCCTTTTAGAGCATCTTCCTGAATAAAATCTACTGTGATTTGTTCATCGGCAGGCAAGACAGTTGCAACTCTAAAATCAAATGCTATTGCAAATGTTTCTTCTAAATCAATAGGTAAATTTGCAATTGCTGATTCTCTGGATCTTATCAGAATTTTATTTTTACCAATAATCTCAACAGCTTTAAAAGAATTATTTGCCTGAGCTCTTTCAAATAACTTATCATCTAGAGTAGCTTCTATTACTCCGCCTAAATCAAAGAAGTTATTTTTTAATTGCTCATTATAACCTTTATCTACAAATCTAAGATTTACAGTTTTAGATCTTATACCTCTAACAAATACGGTTGTTGGAGGAACAATATCGGTTGTATTTAAGTTGTAAACACTTAAATTTTTCCAGGCAATATTATTGTTACTTTTAGTATTTACACCAATACCTACACCTGTTAATTCACCAACCATAGGATCATTAGGAGATTCTATTCTTGCAGCCAGACAAAAATGATGTTGGTCAGTAGGATATATTGCTGGATTTGGCGGATACCAAGGAATCATTACAATAGTATTACCTCCGGCAGGAATAGACGGAATGCTTACTTCTCCTATTTCATCTCCATATTTAATAGGGCCAATATTAAAGTTCACAAAATTAGTAGGCCACGTTAATCCTGAAGAAGCTTTGGCAAAATACAATCTTACTTTTGCAGATGCACTTGTATTTGTACTTCTATTATAAACTCTTATATAAACTCCGTTTGGAGAAGATAATTTAAATTCCGGATTTTGATGTACAAGTCCGGCATCGATGTTTTGTCTTACCCAGATATCATCGCTTATCCACATAGGACCTAGATCTGGGTTTGGTTGTACACCAGTATCGTAAGGTCTGTCTTTTATGTATAAATCGGTAGTAGGCAATGCAATTCCGGTTACGATTACCGAATATTTTTGCAGCGCGTTTACCAATGTTCCTTTATGCGTAATAGTAACAGTATAAATACCAGCCGCTCCATTAATACTAATGCGCTCAAAAGGATCTTTGGTATTATCACCTAATCCATTTGTTGTAGCCGACGTAAGTCTGTAAGGAAAAAAAGTACCAGATCCATTAGTAACTCGTATATCTAAGTCATTAACTAATCTTGCTGTAGCAATATTTGGCGTGCTACCAGAGTAGGCTATACCCGCAGGATCTGTCCATGATATAGAAGCTACAAGAGGATTTATACCATCAGAAACTACTTTAAAACTATAACTAGATCCTGTAGGTAAAGTATGCTCCTGAATAATAGAGTTAGTTCCGTTTTTGGTAATTGTCTCGGCAGCAAACTTTGCGTTTAGTAAACCCCAGCCAAAAATAGCATCGGGACCTGTAGTTCCGGCATCATCAGCCGTATGTAGTGCCAAACCTTTTAACGTTGCTGCACGCATAAAATTGTTTGTAATGTTTTTGTAATGTTGCTGCAACAAGAGTAAAGTTCCTGTAACGTTTGGAGCTGCCATAGAAGTTCCTGTGGCATTACCATAACTACTATTCGTTAAAGGTGTTGGTGTAGCAGTAAGTGTAGCTGTGGAATATACTGCAGTTCCGTTTCCTGTTAAGTCAGGTTTTATTCTTAAATCATCTGTAGGACCTTGACTGCTAGAGGTATTAATAGTTACACTCGTTAATACTCCTGTTGTACTTATAACGGCATCATTTGCATTGGCAATAACCAGATTATTTTTGGCGGTCGAAAAACCTGTAAGTTTATCATAGCCAGGACCTCCTAACGGGCTTGTGTTTGCAGTGTTATCAGTCCCATCATTACCAGCAGATTTTATCTGTAAGTAATATGGAGCATTGTACATTACATTATCCCAATCTCTTGCAGTTGTTTCATACGTACCAAATCGCCATGCAGCCATAACAACATTTCCGAAAGCATCTCTTAATCCCCATCCGTATGAATGATTAGATAATAACATTCCGTTTGTTGAAGCTGTAGTTGCTTCGGGTAAATCATTATTCCATTCATTGGTTCTTGCATTTGCCTGATTTGCCATTCCTTTTGCAGCAGCGACAGATCCAGCAGCGACAATAGTACCTGTAACATGATTTGCATGTTGACTATTGTTACCTCCACCAATAACTGTAACTCCATCGGCAATAGTAACTCTTCCTCCAAACTCATTGTGCGTAGGAAGCGTAGCTCCTCCATCCCAAACATAAGCAGTCATGGTTTGTCCGTTAAGATTAAGTCCTAAACCGCCTCCAGAGTTCAAAAAGTTGGCTCGGGTAGATTTGGCAGCATTTACGTTGTCGGGAGTATAATAAATTGGAGATTTTCCATCCGGACTAATATCCATCAATTCGCTAGTTGTTCCGTCTTTGTTGGTAAAAGAGGTGCTCCAACCATTGGTTCTTGCTGTGCTTAAGATTCTTTGTTTTTTTTGCTCAGCTTCAGATCTAAATTTTTGACTTAACGATTCTAATTCAGTTACATTCGAGTTAGATCGAATTACTTCTATGTCTTTTTGCGTTTGCGAGTAGGTAATTCCGCATACACAAAATAGAGCAATTTTGTATAAATTTTTCATATAGTTTGATTTGGGGGTTAATCACTTTTTTATATTCTATTGTATTCATGAACAGAATAGGGGCGGACTTTTGTCATTAATTACTCCTGTAAACTCGTAAAATAACGTTGGTTTCATTTTCATAATTTTCTAGTTTTAAAAGGTTATTAAATAGATTTACTTTAATAATTCAACTTTCTGTTTTTTTGAGTATACCATTTATTTACAGAAGTTTTTTTTTAAAGCGAATAAAAATAGTTAATTTAATTAAAAAATAATCAGGTATAAATACTTGATTTTTAAGCAAGTGTAAATTTTTAATAAGAAATGTAATAAAGTAATTGAATGAGGAATTTTACTAGTTTTCAATAAATAAAAAGATGCTTCCGCAAATAAAAATCAGATTTATGAGATAAAATATCTTATCAGGAATAAGAAATTAATACATATTTGAAAAAAAATATTTTAGCTACGCAGAATAACTGCGCACTATAATTTGAATATTTGCTCAAGAAATAAAAACACGTTCTTTTAAATAAAACAAATACATTAATCAGGTCAAGTCTAAAGTTACTTCAATAACCATTTAAGATATACTTTGGCAATTATCGATTAATACATTTATAAAAATATGGGGCAGTAGCTCAGCGGTAGAGCAGGTAGTTTTGAAATTATCCTTAAAAGGTCAATCATAACTTACTTCTCGCATTTTTAACGCCCGTGTCGTGGGTTCGAATCCCACCTGCTCCACAATTATGGTTAATAAAAACTTACTTCAGAAGACAGCCAATTTCGGCTCGAATCCGAACAAGTTTTAAAATTATCATTAATGCAACTGAGGGTCAAGATTAACTTACTTCTGGGGAAACCCACCAAACTGTCACTTTGAACTAGTTAATCCATTATCCTCGAATTTAAGGTCAAGTGTTTCTTACTTCAAAAATCTTTTAGGTAGAACCAGAAACACAATTATCTAAATTTTTAAAAATGAAAAAAATGAAAACACAAGAATTATTAAAAATCAGTTTACGTCAAAACGCAATTTTTATTCCAACAGAATTAATTGCGAATGATGTTAAAAAAATATCAGGAACTACATTGGCTTTAGTAGCTAATGTTTCAAAACTCGGATTCACTTTTTCTGAATCGTTATTACATGCTTTAAATAATGTAAATCCAAATTATAAAATTGATGTTTTAGATATTTTAAAAGAAGTTTTAGGAACCAATAAAAACTGGACTCCTTTGGTTAAAGAATGGAATGTTCCTACCGGAGAATCAGTTATGGATCATGTTGCGACTTTGTTTGCTAATCTTTTTAAATCTAGTAACGGAATCACTTTGCAATGCGGACATATTATTCCTAATGGTACTTTTCCTTTAGAGAGATATAATGGTTGTCCATTTTGTGGAACTCCTTTTGAATTTGGAAAAATTGAAAATTACGGACAAGGGAGTAAACTAAAAGTTTTAGAATTATGGTCGGAAAAAGAACTGAATGATTTCTTTACTTCGTTATTAACATCAAAAACAGCTTTGGACGCTACTCAGGTTGAAAGCTTAAAAACTTCGATTACGTATTTGCCATTGCCAGAAGTTGCTATTGCAATGAAAGAAACTTTGATGCTTGTTATAGACGCATTAATTGAACAAGGCCAAGCCGAAAAAGCAACACAATATTTTAAAACGCCGACAGATATTTTGAGATATTTATGGTACAAGAAAACTAATTTATTGCAAATTATTGATCCAAAAACTATTGTACAAAGAGTGGAGAAAAACAACCAACATTTGGTTCATTTTTTGGATAATAGTGCCCAGTCTAAGCTAACTGCCAAAGAGAATTTAAAACTTAAATATTCCAGAAAAGAATGTTTGATGGTTGCCAATTGGTTGAATAATCTTGAAATGAGTGCCGATGCTGCTTGCGAAATCATGCATCCAAAAAGAGGAATGTGGGTTCGTTTTATACGAGCATTGCGTTTACCAGAATATAGCAAAAGAAAAGGTTTCGAAAAATTGACTGTTTTATTGGATACTTTCTATAACCAGACTTACGAAGTTTGGCAAGGAAATCTGAATCATTTTCGATTGAAATTAGATGCAGATAAAACTTTTGCTTTGCTAAAACAACGACCAGGATTATTTGCACGTTCGTTATTTTCGAATATGCTTTGGTTTGGAGCCGATGAAACGATTGCACATTTTAATGAAATTATAGATAAAGTACCAGCACGTTTGGTTTTTACTTTAAATATGTATGCTCAAAATTATTTTGATAAAACGATCCAAAGAAGTGTGAAACCATTGGGAGGAACTAATAAAAGAATCGAACCAAATCGTTTGTTGTCATTGTATACCGATGAGCAATTGAATGCGATGAAAAAGCAAATAGAGGATGTTTGTATCTTGGCAATGAAGAAGAGATTTGCTACTGTAGCAAATGAGAATAAGACAATGTATATAGATCCACAATTGTTTAATATTCCTGTTGCGATAGGGGATAGAAGTGAAAACGTTCAGGATTTACCAGTAGCTTTAATGGGGACACGTTTCCCGATTGAGGGTAACGAAGTACGATTGTTTATGCAATGGGGTCAAGATTTACCTGCCCAACATCTGGATATGGATTTAAGCTGTCATATTGCTTATGCAGATAGTGCCGATATTTGTTCTTTTAGCCGATTAGTAACTACAGGTTGTAAGCATAGTGGAGATATAAGAAGTATTCCGAATAAAATAGGTACAGCAGAATATATCAACATTAATATCGATGAATTGGCTAAAGCCAAAGCTAAATATGTAACCTTTACTTGTAATGCGTATAGTAACGGAAGTATAACTCCAAATTTAATTGTGGGTTGGATGAATAGTAAACACCCGATGAAAATATCCGAGAGAACCGGAGTTGCTTATGATCCATCTTGTGTAGATCATCAGGTACGAGTGACACAAAATGTTGCGAAAGGTTTAGTTTTTGGAGTTTTGGATGTAGCCAAAAGAGAAATCATTTGGTTAGAGATGACTTTTGGAGGTCAGGTAGTACAAGGATTAGATTATAAAGGTGTGAAAGCACTATTATCTAAGCTGAACAGTAAATTGAACATAGGAAGTTTGTTAGTTCTTAAAGCCGAAGCGCAAGGTTTGGAAATTGTAGAAACACGAGATGCCGATGAGGTTTACGATACAAATTGGGCGATTAATTCGGCTGCAGTTACCCAATTATTAATAGATTAAAAAACGAAACCACGAATGTAAAGTTCGTGGTTTTTACTTTTGTTTTTATAAGTGAGAGGATTTAATTATATATTTACCGACTTAAGATTTTACGTCATAATTAGTTTAAAAAGAAAGAAACTAACTTAATAGAATGAATACTACGAAAACACCTTTTTTAGATACTATTTATCATCTCAGAACAATTGAACAGGTTATTTTGTATGATAAAGTAATTACCATTTCCAAAGAAGAAGAGATAGATGTTATTTCATTTTTGGAAACCGAATATGAGAGGGAAATTTTAGATTATCCGGGTATTGCTCCAAGATTTAATTCTGCAGCAGCTTTATGGGCAGCCAAAACGGTATATTTAGCAGCGCAACTATTATTATATAGAGAACATAATAGTAATGATTTGGCAGTGCTTTTACCTGATTATAACGGGAAACTAGATGCATCAGCAATACTTTCAGCAGATATTTGTTTGCGTTTTTTGCCGCAAATTATCATGGAAATGCAAAGGATTGATCCAGAGGATTTGGTTATTCCTATTCTTGAAAAACATTTATTTCGATTTCATTATTCGGCTATAGGATTTGAAGTTGATATACAAAAAATAGATTTTGAGATTCTTGATACTAATGACTGTTTACATCAGCTTTATATTGACCGAATTGTACAACGAAAAGCAATAAAATTTACCGAATCTGACTTTATAAAAAAACAATTAGAAATAGGGTTTGGAGATTATAGAAAAATCTTTTGGGCACAATTATAAAATTATACGAATAAAATAAAAATAGAAGTAAGTAAATGAAAACTACCGATAAATTAAATATTGTTTTAAAGCATATTAAAGACACTTTTGTTGGAAAGAATGAAATTATAGATTTGTTAGGAATTGGATTATTGGCAAGAGAAAATGCCTTTTTGTTAGGACCTCCGGGAACGGCAAAAAGTGCTATCATCAGGGCATTGTCTAACGGGATTGAAGGCGGGAAAAACTTCGAATATCTTTTGACTCGTTTTACAGAACCGAATGAAATTTTCGGACCTTTTGATATTCGTAAACTTAAAGAGGGAGAATTGATTACAAATACCGAAGGTATGATGCCAGAGGCTTCGATGGTATTTCTCGATGAGATTTTTAATGCAAACTCGGCAATTCTGAATAGTTTATTAATGGCGTTGAATGAAAAGATATTTCGTCGTGGTAAAGAAACTAAGAAGCTTCCAGCACTTATGTTTGTGGGTGCAAGTAATGTTTTGCCAGAAGACGAATCATTAAATGCGTTATTAGACCGTTTTTTAATTCGTATAAAATGTGATTATGTTGCCCCAGACTTATTGCACGAAGTATTATTGGCAGGATGGAAATTAGAAGGTGATGCTACTAGAGAAGTACCAACAATTTCAGCCGACGAAATTAGAGAACTGCAACAACTTTGTCGCAAGGTAGATTTAACTCCAATTAGAAATGAATACGTAGATATTATTCATAGCCTTAGAAATACAGGTATAAAAGTATCAGACAGACGTGCGGTAAAACTACAGAATCTTATAGCCGCAAGTGCTTTAATGTGTGGTAGAAGCGAGGCAGTTTTGTCTGATTTATGGGTTTTAAAATACATTTGGGATAACGAAGAACAGATTGAAATTCTGGAAGGAATAATCAATCAGATTATCGAAAAAGATAATTCAGATTCGTCACATCCCCAAGCTTTGTATAACAAAACTCCAGATGCCGAAAGTGTGATGAAAGAAGTTAATTACTTAACTGAAAAATGGCAAGATGAAAATCTTTCTTTTGAAGAGCAAAATGTAATTAAAGATAAACTACGATATATTCAAACGCGTTGCGATTGGATTAAAGATGCAGAAAAGAAAAAATATATTCAGGATCATATAGAATCGTTGTGGCAAAAAATACTTCAAACTATCTAATATGTATTTTTTAGAAATTAAAAAAGAACACAAAGATTTTTTTGGATCAATTAGGCATTGGGATAATCTAAAAGTGGCTTTTGAAACAGATACTATCTGGATTAAAGACTTTTCTTTGGAGCAAATAGATACAACCGAAATCCAGCAAATTCCATATAAAACGATATATGAATTAAAGGACAATTTGTTGTTTGAAAAAGGAAAGCTTTTGCCTACAAGAAAATTGCCTTCAGGATTATTGTGGACTCCAATTTTACGTGCATTACCAGTTTCTTTGCCTAAGTTCAATCATAATTTTTTTGGCGTAGACCAAAAGCTCAAAATAGTTTTAAAGCATTCGGAAGATATAAAAGAAGCTATTGCTTTGCTTGTAGATTACGAGGAGTTGAAGCTGTATATAGAGTCGGCTCCAAAATATAGATTAGAACCTTTACAATGGGTAGTTATAGATAAAAGCGCCTTAATTATAGGGAGTCCTTTATTGCCTATAAAAGGCACTACGTATTGGATTGATAATAATTTTTTAATTCCAACTGGGTATAATTTTGAATGGTTTGCTTTGATCAAAATACTTCAGGAAAAATTAAATCCATCAGAAGAAAATATAATACTCTGGAATACAGATAATAGCTATTCAATTATTTCAAAAACACATATAAAACAACTTTCAATAAGTTCATTTCGCTTAACTTTTTCATAAATTAAAAATGGAATTTCTAAACTACTTTCAATCATACGAAGACTATTTCTGGGAATGGGAGAATAAAATATTATCTGAAGATAGTGTCTTTGAAACAATAACAATCCCTAATGGACAAACTATTGGTTACGAGAAATTTGTTTTTGAAATTTTAGAATACCTTTCAGATGATAGTATTCCACCATTTGGCACTTTACTGTTGGCCATTGTAGCTACAAATCCAGAAAATGAGCAAGCAATTGAGATGATTCATAATTTGGTAAAAAGTAAGAATATAGTAACTGCTTTTCCGCAGTCTCAATCCTTTAGAATGGGTGCCAGTATAGATTTTTTAAAAATACTGTCTAGTTTACCAAATGAATATAAAGTTGGCGAAAAAAGGATGAGGTTATTTCAGACTATTTTTCATGAATGCCATAACAGAGTTTCATCAGAAAAAGCAAAAAACCTTCTAGAAGAATATAATAATCATAAACATTATTTATTAAAAACAGCTGAAAAGATTCCATTCAACGAGGCTAATTTTAGAAAAGATTTCAGGGCATTGGCTTTGCTAAAAGCTAAGTTTCCAACGCTTCAATCGATATTAGATGCGATGGAAAGCATTCCTCATGACGATTTAAATGATGCGTTGAATGAGGGAATTTTAGAAGAAAAAAATCTATCTGATAACGTAACTGATTATGTAGACCAACTTATTGAGGAAGACAAAACATTTCATGTAGGAAGCCTTATTAAACGACTTTGGTCAGGATTAAATATTCCGCTTCATCATAATCATCCGAGTGAGCAACCACTTGGAGGGATTTCGGATTTAACGAATAAAGGAGATTTTGATAAACTCGTAATTTCTGAATTTGCGTATGATGATGATGTTTTTATGTCCAGAATTGCCAATAACGAAGCCTTGTATATTCAACGTGAAGTGCCGCCAGAAGCAGATAAATTCAGACGTATTTTATTAATAGATAATACCTTAAAAAACTGGGGAAATCCTAAAGTTTTAGCTTTTGCTTCGGCTATCGCAATTGCCAGACATCCTAAAACTGATATTGAATGTCAGGTTTATGTAGTTGGAGAAGATTACAAGGAAGTTTCAGTTGAAAATGTTAGCGAAGTCATTAATTCTCTAACTGAACTTAGTAGTAAATTAAGCTGTTCAGCAGGATTAGATTCTTTTTTTGCAGAAAATAAAATTAATAGTAAAAACCAGGAAGTATTTCTTTTTTCATCAGAAGAAAGTTTAAAGCTTGCTCCGATGCAAAATGCTATGAGTACGTATTTTGATGATATAAAATATGTTTTTGCAATAGGCATGCAGGATATTAATGTTTTTAAAAATCAGAATAAAGGCAAGAAACTGTTGCAGCATATTATTATGCCGTTGGAGGAGTTATGGCAAAAAGATAATACAAACAAAAAGCAAAGAGTTAAAGAAATAAGAGATGAAAGTATGCCGTTGCTTTATCCTGTTGAGCGATCTTACCAAAATATATTTACTCATAACAATGAGTTTTATATGTACATAAATGGTAATTTATTTATGTTTTCTAATGATAGATTTGATAAGGGATTTGTGAAAATAGCTTCTAACCTTCCGTTTAAGAATGGCAATTTTGCGATGAAAACAAATAGTGAAGGAGAGAAAATACTTTGGTATCATTATTATGATTTAATGCATTATGCTAGCACCATAAATCTTAATACTAAAGAATTAAAAAGTTATAAAGATTTTGATAAAAAAATTAATGATACATCTCTCAAAGTATTTGAATATAATCAGGATTTTTATTTAGCAGGAGGTGTTATAGACCTTTTGCCAGTTTTTTACCAGATTGCTAACGATTTTCGTTCAGCAGCATTGAGAGATGAAAAACTAAGACAAGCTTTTAGGAATAATCTTGAAGAAAATTCTTCTTTCATTAATAATTATAAAAATAGTAGAGTTAAATATAGTGTAATTAAAAAAGTAGAAAGTGTTGTAGTTTATGGTAATTGCTTGATAATTAATGGGTATAGTATTGAGGATTTGCAGTTCAAAAAAGAGCATAGATTTTCATATAGAGAGTTAGAAAATTTATCTATAAAATTTGAAGAAAAAGTTAATCTTATTTTAAAAAACAAAGGAACATCTCCTTTGGCTGTTGTACAAATAATAAAAACGAATACTGATAAAACATTAAAAGAAGCTAAAGAAATTATCGATGGACAATTTAGTGTTATTTTGAAAGATGCAACAAAAGAGACTGCGGAGAAATTGAAAATGGAAATCGAAATGAATGGAGCAGTTTGTTATATAGAAACCCAATATTTTCAGTCTAAGGATGGTAGTAAAATTACCAATCAAGATGGAATTTTGATTTTTGATAGTAGCGATACGCGACTCGAGAAGTTTTATATTCCTTTTATTTTAAATACACAGACTGCTATTGTTTCGATGGACGAATGTACAGGAAATCCATATTTTATTTCAAATGAATTTAAACAAAAGAATATAGCAATTGACCAGTTTTTGGAAATATATTTTCAACCTTTTATTTTGAATATCACACTTCATGGAGCTTAAATTAAGAATAAATACAAAAAACACCTTTCCGAAAGGAGGCATTTTTATTAAAAGTGCCTCAGCGGAAGTATGGCTTCATGAAATGCAAAACATCGGATTATCGCTTGATTCTATTGCTGTTTTTCCAGTTCCAAGTATACGCGCAAATGAATTACTGGGTTGCTTATTAGTTTTTAATCAGAGTAATATAAAAATTACAGAGATTGGAAAAAATAACTTTTACCAATTGGCAGCAAACAAGTTATTTATTCCAGAAAACACTTTAATTACACCTGAATTAACAGAAGATGAATGGTCTAATTTGTTTTCAGAAGAATATCATTTTTTGCATCCTGAAATTGGTTTAGTTGAATTAAAAGAAGAAGTAAACTGGGTAGATTTACTTCGGTTGCCAATTCAAAAAGAAATCGAAATAACAGAACCGTCAAAAACGGTTTCGATTCCGCAATTCATAACTTCGATGCGTGTCGAGATAGATCAGGAAAAGATTTTAGAGACCATTGAAAATCCACCTTCAGAAGAAGAAATAATTGGGAAAATGCCTTTTGATATGCAAAAAGTAATGAAAGGAAACCAAAAAGAAATGGATAAGTTTATGGCTTTTCTGGATAAGAACCCAAAATTAGCTTTACAATATGCGATTCCGCTTGATACATTAGGAACTTCGAGAGGCGATAATTACGGGAAGTTTTCGTTTGGTTCCGGTGGAAATGTTTTTCAGACTGGTTTTGCTAAAATTGGAGATTTTTTTGATAGAAAGAGTGGTAGCTCAAATCAAAGTCACGGTTTAACTATGATCTTTAGATTGATTTTTCTTTTGTTCTTTCTATCTAGTATTCGCAGTTGCAGCTCTGGAAAATCGAGTTTTAGTGCTCAGACTTTTTTTGTCTGTGTAGTTGTCATAATTATAATCGTTTTGATTATTGCACTTTTGTCAAAAGGAACATCCAGTGGAAGCGGTTCAGATTCAGCTTCAGGTGGATCTTTTATGGTCGATTCTCAACGATTCAGCACTTTGCAAAGTAAATATGAAAAACTGGCTGAGGAATTTATTGAGAAAGGAGAGTATCAGAAAGCGGCTCACATTTATTTAAAATTATTAAAGAATTATCCAAAAGCAGCCGAAGTTCTTGAAAAAGGAGAATTGTATTCCGAAGCAGCGGCAATCTATTTAAAGTATTGCAAGAACAAACAAAAAGCTGCGGCATGTTATGAAAAAGGTCATGCGTACAAAGAAGCAATTGAAATCTATAAAGAGCTAAACGACAATGAGAAAGTTGGGGATTTATATGTGATTCTTAAAGACAAAAAAGAAGCCGATAAATATTTTAATAGAGTTATAGAAAATTACAAAACGAATTTTCAATATATAAAAGCTTCGCTGGTTTATAAAAATAAGATTGGTGATGTAACTGAAGCTCAGGAAATCCTTTTGGAGGGTTGGAAGACGAATAAAGATGCTGGAAAATGTCTAAATAATTATTTTGTAAACATTGATTCGGCTGAAGACTTATCAATTGCAATAAATGATGTTTATAAAAATACAGTTATTCCAGAAAATGCGCCAGTATTTCTTCATTTGTTAAAACATGAATTTACAAAACACGAGGAAAATCAAGGAATGATAAAAAACATAGCCTATGAGATTGTTGCAGATAGAATTGATAAAAATCCAGATGTTGCTTCAGAATTAGTACATTTTAATAAAAATAATAAATTGGTGCTAAAAGATGTAATGAAGTATAAGCTTGGAGCAAAGAAAAAGATTAGATAGTTTTTCTAAACCTTCATTATCTAAAAAACGAAAACCACGAATGTAATATTCGTGGTTTTTATATTATATAGCTTTTTTAGTTTGCAATGCCATTCGGGTTGCTAGAATATGTTCACAAGGTCCTTTTCGTAATTGATTTGATTTGTAAAAAGAACATTCACAAAACCCTTCAATAAGACGGTTATCTTTGTCTAATACTGCAAGAGTACTGTAAGTAAAGTTTTTATCGCTTACTTTTCCTTTAATTTGTAATTGATCAGCACTTGCAGCCGAAGTTATTTTTACTCTATTTTCGGTTATGTAATTATTGGCAATCTCTTCTTGTGGGCTTGCAAAACGTAATGACTTCATGTTTAGAGGTTCTTGAGTCAATTCCCTCACGCGATATACTCCTAAGTTTAAATCATAAATTACTCGTCCAGCCTGAGTATACGCGGTTAATGATGCCGAAACTACAGACGGATCAAGATTTAGCTTTTTAGCTAAATTATCAGATGTATCAAGCCAATTTTCTTTTAATGCATTGAAAACTTTTTCCTGAGTAAATAAATCTACATTACTTCTTGGTGCCATTAAATCAAAATTACCTGCGGTGCTCCAATCATTTTTAGTCCATCCAGACAAGCCTAAAGTATAGGACATATCGCCTAAGTCGGCGATAAAAAAAGAAGGTAAACCAGATCCTAATAAAACTACTTTAAAGTTTCGGGCTACAGGAATTAGTCTTTCTAAAATAAGTAAACGGCGTCTTCCCCAGATACGAATTGTTTTAGATTCGTTTCCTTGATAAATAGAACGATGAAATGTAATTTCGTCATGCAAAGGTTCGAATATTGCTTTAATAGGTTTGTCTGGTTCTAGCACAAATCGTAAAGCTCTAGGTCCTTTCTTTTCTTTGAAGCGTCGTAAATATTGGCACAAGCTAAAAATATCCATAGGATGTAAATTGAGTACTGTTGCAGGTAAAGTCATTGCTGAACTTACTTGTAAAAATCCTCTAACCCACGAATCAGGCAAATCTATTTTTACCTCTTTATAGACTTGTTCATTTGTTGTTTTAGCTTCAAAACCAGAAGGGTCAATCTTAAATTCGGTTTCTTTATAATTTCTTATTTTCTGGAATTCATTATATAATCCTTCTGAATAATCAATATTTGTTGTACCACATTTAAAGTCACTAATCTCTGTGAATATATTATAATTACAGCTTAATTTTCCATAAGACGATTCGTCTTTACTGAAACATTCAAAAAAGACTTCATCAGGATGTACCGTGATTACTGGATCTAATACGTACCAGGCATCTTTATCATTTTTATATAAATAATCAAAATAGGCAGTTTTGGCTTTGTTAAAAGGTCCCATTACTGTTCTTTTTTCTTTTTGAACGATACTTAATTCTTCTTTTAATTCCTGAATACGGGCACGGACATTTTCAATCTGAAAATCGGCCATATATTCACTTAGCCATATCTTTTCTTGCTCTGCTGCCCATAATTTGTATTCTTCCTTATCCTTTGGAAAAAAACGTAAATCAGAAATTACTACGTCATGCAACGCAGAAATAGCTTCTCTAAAAGCTATTTTTTGGTTTAGTTTTCCAACAAAAAAAGTAGGTTCTCGCAAAGTATCTGGCGAAAAACTCATGCCAGTACTAGTAGAGGTGTTATTTACAATGGTGCTTCCGCTATATTTATAATCAAATAACATAACTTAGTTTTTAAGGATTAAATGGGTATGCAATTGCGGATAAAGCATTTTTAAATCGGTCAAAATAGAGATGCAATTTGCTTTATCTTGTATGGCAACTGTAGCCGAAACTTCGTCGATAATTTGGGTTACAAAAACTGCAGCTTCTTCGCTTTTTTTTCCTTCCTGATGTAAAAACTGAAAAATACGCTGTTTAGCAATTCTGGCTTTATGTACTCGGGTTAATACGGAACGGAAATAGAAATCGAGTTCTTTTAACTTTGGAAGATTATCTGTGGCATACGTGTTTAGATAATTTGTTACAAAAAACTGAATATTTACGCTAGGATGCTGGCTTAATTTGGTTAGATAAGTTACACCATCATCTGGATTAAAATATCGGGTAATTATTTCTTTTCCAAATTGTTCTACAGCTGGCAATACAGAATCGACAATGCTTATCAGACATTCTAAATCCCAATCAGTTTCATCAAATTCAGTTTTGAAAAAATTAAATGCAAATGCTCTGGTATCATCCCGAGTTGTATCTAGTATTACTAAAGCATTATTTCTTTCGGCTCGAATTCGTTCTTTTTTATCCACAAAATAATTCCAACACCATTGTCTTATAGCTAAGATTTCATGGTTTCCTAAAGAGATAATCTGGCGGATTGTAAAATCATCTTTACGAGAATATTTCTTCAAAATTTCATAACCAGTTAATTGACTTTCTCTATAATTAGCATGAATCAATTTTATAACATCTCGTGGTTGTAATGCTGTATCCCAATGATTGGTTGTTTCTTCAAGAATGAATTTTTTGAAGATTAAATGAGCATCTTCAAACTTTTCTTTTCGAATCATTGCATAAACCGCATTAGGAAGAGCAACCCCGATTATACCTGAATTTGATTTGCCTAATTGTGTAATACGCTCTAGAACTGACTCAATAACATCTGAGTATTCATTATGAAATAAATCTAACAAAGAGTCACTATTTGCTAATAAGTAATCTTCCTGATAGTTGTTTAATAACTGAATACCATTTTTTCTAATTTCAGCACTTTCATCTTCTAAAAAGAGAGTAATTAATGAAAATGGAATTTCTTTAGAATCTACTTTTTTGGATTTTAGAATTAAAATATTGCTGGCAAGTAAATTATTAGTTTTTAAATCCGATGAAATTAAGCGAGCTACAATGTCCCAACTCAATTGTTCGAGTTGAGGTGTAGCAATTTTTTTAAGTCTGTCGATTGCAAGAGTTGCTAATGCATTGTTTGCATCAGACTCTTCAAACGTAAGTAGTTCAACGATTACTTTTCCAGTAATTACTTTGGCTTTATCTTCCGTAAATGCAAAGTTCTCTAAAGTGCTCGTTATCCATGTTTTTAAATCAGAAACTTCATTAAAAATTAGTTTTACAACACATTCAATATCATTAAGAAATAGTGCCGTGTTTGATAAAATATGGTTTTTAGACCAATTTCTTGCAGACTCGGTTTTAGAGTTCAGCACATCAGCAATAAAACTAACCTGAGTAGAAAGAACATCATTTTTCAGGACAATTGTTTCAAATCCTAAATTGTTTGGTATAGTAAAATCACTATTTAATAAATTTAAAATACTTGTTTCGTCAAAACGATTGATTAAAGTATTATAGTCATTTCTTGCCTTTAAATTATGATAAGCAAACTCATGAATAATATTCATTTGCCCTTCCATTATAAGCTGAATATAAGCTTCAGGAAAAGCATCCCAATGTTCTGGAAATAATTCTAAACGGCTTGTAGAACTTTCTACAATAGTTTTTTGTTCTTCAGGAACGATAAGACTTTGAGTTTTTTTCTCTGTTTCTTTCTTTCCAAAAAAAGTTGAAAATGCCTTTTTGGCAACATCTAATACTGAGCTAGAACTTTGGTCTGCAGCAGTATTTTTATTTTCAGTAGTTACTTTACTACTTACTTTAGTTACTTGATTTGAATCGTAATAATAGTTTTTGCTTGAGAATACTTCCTGATTTAAAATGAATTTCATCTTTGAAGTTAAAATTCGTTTTTCGTCATTCCCAAATAAGATTGTAGATAACAATGCCAAGTTAGAACACTCAGGGTAATCTACTACTGTGTAATAATATTTCTGATCATTATAATTGTATTGTCCATAGATGTTTATAGGCGATTTTTCGGCTTTGCTATAATCATCTTCTGAGTATTTTAATAAAATGGATACAGCAAACTTGAGGTATTTTTTTGAATCCATTTCAGAATCCATTTCTTTTAAAAATCGAAGACTATTTTTCTGAAAATAGAATTTGGTAAAATTAGAGAATGCAATTTTACTGTTTTTCCCTCGAAGTTCTTTCCCAATGTTTACTCTTTCATTTATAGCAGTAATAAATTGAGAGTTGTCATATTCACTTTCTAATGAAACGGTTCTTGTGAACATAGGGTTCTCATTCTCAAAACGATAAGCAAGAACTGCAATTGCATCTGCATCGTTTCTTATATGAGCTAGTTTGTAAATAGCTCTAATGTGCTTAAAATAAGGAGGTCTAAATGGAACTGCTTCTAGTAAAAAAATAACAATTTCATGTAATTTGCTATCAAATTTTGCAACTAAGTATAAAGCTGTTAGATAATTGATAGAATTATTCTCTAGTTCCTCTTTTAGAAAAATTATTAACGAATCGAAATCTTTTTTATCAATATGATATCGAGCTTCTTGAGGTATTGCCTCTAGAATTGTTGAGATATGTTTTTGTAATTCCTCCTCTTTTAAGATTCCTAGTAATCCCTCATGAGCCAGATTTCTTATATATTCTTTTTGTTTGTTTTGTAAAGCATACGATTTAAAAACTTCTTCTGCAGTATCTGATTTAAGCTTTATTAAAGCCCAAATAGCCGAATAGGTTTGTAAATCATCCCCTTTTGAGGCTAATTTAATGATATAAGGAATCGCTTCTTTAGTATCTAATAAACCCGCTTTCCAAATTACGCGACTGGTTTTCCAAGTTGTACTAAAAGTTTGTTTTCCCATTACAGCATCTTCTAAACGCTGAAGAATAACACCGTTTATAGAATCAGGTTCTACACTTTTTAACGAAGGAAGGTCGATTAATGTTTCTATTTCTGAAGCGTATCCTTTAACTTTTTTCTCATTTTCAAGTTTATCAAAAATGATTTGTGCTTTATCGGCCGAAACATATTCGGGAGTTTTAGTCCCATCTTTTAAAACGCTACCTCTTCTTCCATATCTAAAATTGACTACATAATTAGTATCATCAATACTACACAAGTCTATTTCGTATACTTTATCTGAATTCCCTTCTTTATAGAAAAGTTTAATCTGCTTAATTAATTTCATAATTGAAAAGGGTATTAATTAAAAAATATTCCACCAGTTTTCTGGCTTTTGATCCGTTACTGTTTCTTCTATTTCATCAAGAACAGGAACAGGTATTGGGGTTACTTTTTCAGGAATACTTGTTTTTGCTATATTGGGTTGACCGTGTTTCTTTATAATGGTTTTTAAATTTTGTTTAAATGCCGTTCCTTTTTCAGGATTCACCATGTATACATAATTAATATAACCTTCTATGGCATTAATTAGATGAATAGCTTTTCCCCATTGTTGGTCTTTCCATCCATTTTTTTCAATATTATGTAGTAGGGCACGGAATTTTCGTAATTGAATTCTATCTATATTTAGTTTTTTATTTACAACAACTCCAGTAACTTTTTGTTGCATCCCTTTTCGCATTACGTGCACTTTGTCGGGATGAATTATAAAACCTTCTGATTCAATAATTTTTTTAGTATAATATAATAATCGGGAAACATTTTGACTATTTTTTTCAGTAGTCGAAAAACTCATATCATCTGCATAACGGGTATAGCTAAAATTTAATTTTTTGGCTAACCCATTAATTTTTTTATCCATTTTATAAACAATCATATTACTTATTGCAGGACTTGCAGGAGAACCCTGAGGTAATTTGCGTTCACCAGATTGTACATAATAAGTAACTCCGTCTAGTGTAGTTTCATTAATCTCGGAGTAGGTGCATAATAAACCTAAAATTGTAGCGAGTTCTTCAGAGTAGCCCATTTTATGGAACAATCCTTTTACTCGTTTATAAGTTACAGTAGGGAAAAAATCTTTTAAATCTACATTAACAACAATGTCTTTGTTAATGTGTGGTTCTGCATTGGTAACAATAGAGCGCTCTTTTATAAAACCATGCGCCTCTATAGTATAAGGTATTTTGTGGAGTATGTTTTCTAAAATCCAGGTTTGAACTTCTTTTAGCTTTGGTTTTGGAGCAGATATCTTGCGCTTACCACCTGATTTTTTTTCAAGTTCAAATGTATGGTAATGATTGATTTTAGAAACTTTTCTGTTATAAGCAAGATATTGTAATGCTTTTAAATCTATCTGCATGCTTTTGGCCAATGCTAATGCATCTTCATAAATAGGCAGACTATATTTTTCTAAAAGTGTAGAATCGGTTTCTTTAGCATTTAAACCTCTAGATACGGATTCCCCTAAATATAAAATTTGTTGCTGTTGCAATAATTTCCAATTTTCAGCTTTATCCAGTCTTTTCTTCTCTTGGTTTAATTTGGTTTCTGCTCTTTTTTCTTTAGCAATTTTCATACGTGCTTTACGCATTTCAAGAACCATAGCTTCTTTATTGCTAAACTTTCTGTCTTGTGCTAAAAGATCATTTAATTCCTTCTCAATCTTTGCTTCCTGATTAATTAGAATTTCAGATAGAGTAGGTTCAGATCCTGATTGCCAAAATCCTAAACGTTGCATTTCTTCTAATATGTAGCTATCCTTTGAGGTAGCTTTTATTCTATCATAAATTTGTTGTTTACTAAGCTGTTCAGACATATTACAATCGCTATTTTACATTAAAAAGCCCTATTGTAGCAATAGGGCTTAAAGTTTAAAACCTTCGTATTTTCTAAGGACTATGTCTATCAACTCCCGAGAAAGGGTACTATACGTACAGTTAATCTCGAGGAGGTGGAACCGAAACTGTACGTATAGTACCCTTTCTCATCCATAAGATAGAAGTAGTGCTGAATGTTAAATAATCTTACATCGATGACGAAACATCATCATTTTCTTTATACAAGAAAAGCAAGGTATTTCTTAAACTCAAAACAAACATACTAAAAAACTTTTAATTGAATACTAATAAAATTAAAATAGATTATCCTTTTTTAAAACTCCCATTATCCACATCTTTAAGGAACTGGATTACACCAGGAAAATAATGTTTAGGGTCATCATATTGAGAAAGATGGCTTCCGTTAGGACAGAATAAAAAGCGCCCGTTTTGTACTTCGTTTGCAATCCATTTCATGTGTTCCGGATCCATAGTATCGTATTTAGAACCAATAGATAAAGTAGGAACTGTAATCGTTTTTAATCTTGATTTTATATCCCAGTTTTTTAATGTAGCATTTCCAGTTATCCCAAATTCACTCGGACCTTGCATATACACATATACGCTTGGATTAATGTGTTTGAAACATCTGTTTATAGATTCTGGCCATTCCTCTAGAGGCATTCTTAAAATATGTTGTGTGTAATAATTTTTAAAAAGCAGTTCGCTGTATTTAGGATTTTCAAAATCATTCTTTGCTTCAATATCCTGTAACTCTTTTAATACTTTTGGATCCATTTGCGGAGCCAGAACATCTTTGGCATATTTATTATATTCAGGAACACTTGCCATCATGTTAGAGATAATAAGACCTTTTAAGTTTTTTTGATACTTTAGCGCATATTCCATAGCAAGGATTCCGCCCCAAGATTGACCCAAAATATAAAAGTTAGAATTGTCCAAGCCTAATGCAATGCGTACTTGTTCTACCTCTTCTACAAAACGTTCATTTGTCCATAAACTACTATCGGTAGGCTGGTCGCTATAGTAAGAGCCTAATTGATCGTAATATATGTATTCGATACTTTCGTTAGGAAAATAACCATCAAAACATTCGTATAATTCATGTGTAAGTCCTGGACCACCATGCAATAATAAAACTTTTATCGTAGGATTGTTACCAACAGTTTTTGTCCATACTTTAAATTTTCCTTTGGGAGTAGTAATCGGAATCATCTTAATTCCACCGGTAAGTTGGTTATCACGTTTAGAAAAATCTAAATAATTTGCTTTAACTGTGTCTACTTTATTTTCCTCTTTGATTTCTTTACAATTAGAAAATAACATAATGCTTAAGAAACAAATGATGATTTTTACTTTCATGATTTTTATTTTAGGATTATTCGGAATCTTAAAAATAGATAAATTTATTGAAATTGCTAGCATTGTCTAAAAAATAGAACGCGGATGATACGGATTCGCTAACGCGAAAACGCTGATAAAAACGGATTTTTTCTTTTTACAAGTTTTAAAAATCAGTATTTATCAGCGTCTTTACTTTAGTAAATCAGCGTTATCCGCGTTACTTCTTTAGGTAATATGTTTTATTCGCCGTAGATTTTCTTATAAAGTGGCGCGTAAATTTCTTTGATTATTTTACGTTTTAGTTTTAAAGTTGGAGTTAATTGTCCGCCATCGATAGACCAAACATCTGGAGTAAGCTCAAAACGTTTGATTTTTTCCCAATGACCAAATTTTTCATTTACAGCTTCAACTTCTTCATCAATACGCTTAATTACCTGAACATTTGTAATGATATCGTTGTTAGAATCTCCTAAAACTATTTTGTGAATTTTAGCCCATTCTTTTACAAATTCAAAGTTTGGTTGGATAAAAGCAGCTGGCATTTTTTCGCCTTCACCAATAACCATTATTTGTTCGATAAAACGAGATTGTTTCATCATGTTCTCAATCATTTGAGGAGCAATATATTTTCCTCCCGAAGTTTTGAACATTTCTTTTTTACGATCAGTGATTTTAAGGAAACCTTCGCTGTCGATTTCACCAATATCTCCTGTATGGAAATATCCATTTTGTAATGCTTCGGCAGTTTTTTCTTCATCTTTGTAGTATCCCATCATAACGTTAGGTCCTTTACAAAGGATTTCTCCATCTTCGGCAATTTTAACTTCTACATTACGAATTACTTTTCCAACAGTTCCAATTTTAAAACCTCTGTTTCTAGTATCGTTTACAGATATTACAGGAGAAGTTTCAGATAAACCGTAACCTTCCATAACAGGTATTCCTGCTGCTGCAAAAACGCGAGTTAATCTTGTTTGTAAAGCGGCACTTCCAGAAACCATTAAATCTATATTACCACCTAAACCTTCTTTCCATTTACTGAAAATTAATTTACGTGCTATTTTTAATTGAAATTCATACCAAAAACCATTTGCTCCGTAAGGCTCATATCTTAAACCTAAATCGATAGCCCAGAAAAATAATTTCTTTTTGATTCCCGTTAATTCAGCTCCTTTAGCATAAATTTTATCATATACTTTTTCAAGAAGTCTAGGAACAGCTGTAATTACATTTGGTCTAACTTCTTTTAAGTTATCGCTTAATTTATCAATTGATTCTCCAAAGTATACCGAAATACCATAATATTGATAAATGTACAATATCATTCTTTCGAAAATATGACAAATAGGAAGGAAGCTTAATGCTACACTATTTCCTGGGTCAAACGGAATTCTTGGAGCACTGTCCAGAACATTCGAAACGATGTTTTTATGCGAAAGCATAACACCTTTAGGACGTCCAGTTGTTCCAGATGTATATATTATCGTAGCAAGATCTTCAGTATCGATACTGTCTTTTCTTGCTTCAACTTCATTCTGATTGCTTTCATCTGCACCTTCGCCTAATACAATAGTCCAGTTTTTGGCTCCAGCGATTTCATCAAAAGTAAAAACATCTTTTAATGTAGGTACATTTTGTTTAATAGCTAATACTTTGTCTAATACTTCTTTATCAGATACAAAACAATAACTACTACCACTATGGTTTAAAACATATTCGTAATCTTCCTCAGATATAGTAGGGTAAATAGGAACGGTTTGCGCTCCAGTTTGTAAAACTCCAATGTCCATGATATGCCATTCCGTTCTATTAGTAGAAGTGATTAAAGCAATTTTATCATTTTTTTGAACTCCCATACGTAATAACGCGCGAGAAACGGCATTGGCTTTTGCAATATATTCTTCAGTAGAGGTTTTTTCCCAAACACCATTACGTTTGGTTACTAAAGCATCTTTTTTATTATATTTTTCTTTCTGATAATAAGGAAAATCAAAAAGTCTCGTAATTGTAACCATGGCGTTTAGATTGAATTTTACCGCAAATTAATAAAATTTATCGTTAATTTTTATTTTTAATAAATTAAATATGAAAACTTTAATTCTAATTAATATAAATTACGAAATCGATTTCTTTATGCGATATATTTTATTTTATTTATATTGCTAATTAACAATAGGATAATGATATTATTTGTTTAAAAAACTAAATTTAGACATCAGATTTAAAGTACCGCCTTTGTGTTAGTTATGATTAAAGTTTTCCCCAGATTGCTTCTTGTTTTTAGAATAATGCAATTAAATTAAGAAAAAAAGATTACGGATTTTAGATTGCTTCGCCTGTTTTGTCCCAAAATTTCAGGATCAGGTTCGGGTAACGATTTTTGATTGCGGTTATATGAAGCCTCCAAAAAATGACAATCTTTTTTACCAACACCAAATCATAAATCATAAACCTACAATCGTAAATCTACAATCTAAAATCGCTTAATCTTTCTTAATTTTTTTAATGATTCAGAAATATTTATTTCTTTACTTCTTCAGCATATTCTTTTACTCTCTCTCCAGAAATATACATTTTCTTTTTCTTAAAATGAATAGAGAATTGCGCGTAAATCCATTCGCTGTCTTCTTTATCATTTGTTTTGTACCAAAGAGAATATGAAGCACTATCAAATCCTTCTTTAAATATAGGGATTCCAATTTCAGAACATTCAAATCCCCAAGTAATGTTTTTCTTGGTAAGATCTTCATATTGATAAATTCCAGTTCCATTTGCATTTAACTGAACAATTGGTTCCGTTTTTCCATCATATAAATAAATTCCGTTTACAGGATAAGAGATTGTAGTAGTAATGAAACGTTCTTGATTTTTAGCTGTAATTTTTTCAGTTTTAATTTGAGAATATACGTTTGTTAAACAAAGAAAAAGTGTGATAAAAAGTAGGTTTTTAACTTTCATTAATATGGTATTTAGGGATTAATTTTATTTGTTTTCGGGGCACAATAAATAAGTCTATTTTTTATGCGGGAGGGCAAAACTAATAAAATCAGGTCAAAAAAAAAGACAAAATCAGCGTACTAATTTTATCTTTTTTATACCAAAAATGGGATGTATTGAGAATTAACTCGTTGTGTTTTTAGTGCTCAATTTTGTGTATGAGAGTAGTCTTACTTAATAAAAAGAAGAGTCTAAATTTTTCAGACAACCTCTTTGTTTATTTTGTAAGTTTTAGAAGAATGATAGGTAATTGCTCCAGCGGAGCATCATATTTATAGTAAATTAAAGAGGGTTTGGGTAAAAGCTACAGCGTAGCGATATATTGGTTTTTCTTTAGATTGCTATATACGTCCAATGGGTTTTGGCACAAGCATAGAAATCATCTAATTAATGAAATACCACCCCGATGGGGTTTCTTTTGATTACAATTAAAATTACTATAAATATAACGTCCCGCTGGGACTTTCTTTATCAATAATTAAAAAAAAATGACATTATTTCAATAAAAAAAAGGTTGTCTGAAAATAACTTTTCGGACAACCTTTTTTTTAGTATGAGTATAAAAATTAGATTTTCTCAATCCATTTTCTAGCATTTACAAACGCTTCATGCCAAGGAGAAACTTCATCGTTTCTGTCTTTTGGATAGTGCGCCCAGTTCCATTGGAAAGTAGAACGCTCAATGTGTGGCATCATAACTAAATGTCTTCCTGTTTTATCACACATCATTGCTGTGTTATAATCAGAACCATTTGGGTTTGCAGGATATCCTTCGTAAGCATATTTAGATACGATATTGTAATTTTCTTCTGCTAGTGGTAAATTAAATTTTCCTTCACCATGAGAAACCCAAACTCCAAGAGTACTTCCTGCAAGAGATGATAACATCACTGAGTTGTTTTCTTGTACTTTTACAGATGTAAAGATACTTTCGTGTTTGTTACTTTCGTTATGCAATAATTTACCGTGTACTTCATGTTCCGGATTAATTACCTCTAGTTCCATAAACAATTGGCAACCATTACAGATTCCTACAGATAATGTATCTTCTCTTTTAAAGAATTTATCCAAAGCTGTTTTTGCTTTTTCATTGTATAAGAATGCTCCAGCCCAACCTTTAGCAGAACCTAAAACATCCGAGTTAGAGAATCCTCCAACTGCACCAATAAACTGAATATCTTCAAGCGTTTCACGACCAGAAATTAAATCGGTCATGTGAACATCTTTTACATCAAATCCGGCCAAGTACATTGCATTTGCCATTTCGCGCTCAGAATTACTTCCTTTTTCACGAATAATAGCTGCTTTTGGTCTTGGTTTCGAAGCGTCGATTACTGGTTTTTTTCCTGTAAAATGTGCTGGGAAAGTATAGTTTAAAACTTGATTTTTATAGTTTTCAAAACGGGCTTTAGCGGTTCCGTTTTTAGATTGTTTTTGATCTAATAAATAAGAAGTTTCAAACCAAATATCTCTGTACTTCGCAATATCCAAATTATAAATTCCAAATTCCAAACTTGGTTTGCTTTGAACTGAACCAATTTTGAAGAATTCGATATTGTTGGCGCTTAGTTTAGCTTCAACAGCAGCATCAGATTTTGCCTGGAAAACGATTCCGATGTTTTCAGCGAAAAGAATTTTCAACAAATCTTTTTCTGCGAAAGCACTAAAATCAATTTTAGCTCCAAGGTTTACATCAGCAAAACATAATTCTAATAAAGTTGTGATTAAACCACCACTTCCGATATCATGTCCAGCAAGAATTTGGTCTTCGCCAATTAATTCCTGAATGGTATTAAATGCATTTTTAAAGAAAGAAGCGTCTTTAATAGTAGAAGTTTCGTTTCCGATAGTATTTCTGATTTGTGCAAAAGAAGAACCTCCTAATTTGTACGCATCCTGAGATAAATTGATATAATAAATAGAATCTCCATTTTTCTGTAAAACAGGCTCTACTACTTTTTTAATGTCTGTACAATTTCCACCTGCCGAAATAATAACCGTTCCCGGTGCGATTACTTCATCATTAGGATATTTTTGTTTCATAGAAAGTGAATCTTTTCCTGTTGGGATATTGATTCCTAGCTCAATTGCAAATTCAGAACAACCTTCTACAGCTGCGTATAAACGAGCATCTTCACCTTCGTTTTTACAAGCCCACATCCAGTTTGCAGAAAGTGAAATTCCTTTTAAACCATCTTTAATCGGAGCCCAAACAATGTTTGATAATGATTCGGCAATTGCATTTCTGCTTCCTGCTACAGGATCAATTAAAGCAGCGATAGGAGCATGCCCGATAGAAGTTGCAATTCCTTCTTTACCTAAATAATCTAAAGCCATTACACCAACATTATTCAATGGTAATTGTAATGGTCCTGCACATTGTTGCTTTGCAACTTTTCCACCTACACAACGGTCAACCTTATTTGTTAGCCAGTCTTTAGATGCAACTGCTTCTAAACGTAAAACATCTTGTAAATAACTTTCGAAGTCATTTGCTGTATAAGAAACATCAGCATATTTTCTATCGATAGTTTTGTCATTCATAATCGTTTTTGGAGAACTTCCAAAGAAATCTTCTAGTGCATAATCCATAGGTTTAGCTCCAGTCGATTTAGATTCAAAGGTAAAACGGTGATCTCCCGTTACATCTCCAACTTGGTACATTGGCGAACGCTCTCTGTCGGCGATTCTTTGTAAGATATCAATATCTTTTTGACCAATTACTAATCCCATTCTTTCCTGAGATTCGTTTCCGATAATTTCTTTAGCAGAAAGGGTTGGATCACCAACAGGTAATTTATCTAAATCTATTAAACCTCCAGTTTCTTCTACTAGTTCAGAAAGACAGTTTAAGTGTCCTCCAGCTCCGTGATCATGGATAGATACAATTGGGTTGTTATCGCTTTCTACCAAACCACGAATGGCATTGGCAGCACGTTTTTGCATTTCTGGATTAGAACGTTGGATAGCATTTAATTCAATTCCTGAACCAAAAGCTCCTGTATCTGCAGATGAAACCGCAGCTCCACCCATTCCGATTCTATAATTTTCTCCACCAAGAATAACGATTTTATCTCCTTCTTGTGGTTTCTTTTTAATGGCTTGATCTAATTTTCCGTAACCGATTCCACCCGCTTGCATGATTACTTTATCGTAACCAATTTTGCGGTCGTTTTCTGAATGTTCAAAAGTTAAAACTGAACCTGTAATAAGTGGCTGACCAAATTTATTTCCGAAATCTGATGCTCCGTTAGAAGCTTTGATCAAGATATCCATTGGAGTTTGGTATAACCATTTTCTTTCGTCCATTGCGTTTTCCCATGTTCTGTCATCCTGTGCAGATTCAGATTTTAAACGAGAATATGAAGTCATGTAAACGGCTGTTCCTGCAAGTGGTAAAGAACCTTGTCCTCCTGCAAGACGGTCACGAATTTCTCCTCCTGATCCTGTTGCAGCACCGTTAAAAGGCTCTACAGTTGTTGGGAAATTGTGTGTTTCGGCTTTTAATGAAATAACCGAATCAAATTCTTTTATTTCGTAAAAGTCTGGTTTGTCTGCTGTTTTTGGAGCAAACTGTTGTACGCGTGGTCCTTTTACAAAAGCCACATTATCTTTGTAAGCCGAAACGATATCGTTAGGGTTTTCCTGAGATGTTTTCTTGATTAATTTAAATAAAGACGTTTCTTTTTCTTCTCCGTCAATTACAAAAGTTCCGTTGAAAATTTTGTGACGACAGTGTTCTGAATTTGCTTGTGAGAAAGCAAAAATCTCAGAGTCGGTTAATTTACGTCCTAGTTTTACAGCTAGATTGTCTAGATAATCTACTTCTTCCTGGCTCAAAGCCAACCCTTCGGTTTTGTTGTAAGCAGCAATATCATCAATGTCCAAAATTGCTTCTGGTTGCACGTTGATAGTAAAGATTTCTTGATTCAGTTCAGTATATTTTTGCGAAAGCATCGGGTCAAAATCTGAAAAATCAGCTGTTGCCGGATAAAATTCTTCAATTCTGATGATGCCAGGAATACCCATATTCTGAGTAATCTCTACAGCATTTGTACTCCAAGGGGTAATCATAGTGGCACGAGGACCAACAAAAAAATCCGTCAGTACGGATTTTTCTATTTTATTGGAGTTGGCAAAAAGCCAGTTTAATTTTGAAATGTCTTGAGCCGAAATTTCGTTTTGCGTTTGTACTGCAAAAACAGTTTTGCTTTGGTTTTCAAAGAAATGAATCATTGTGTTGTGTAGTTTGTTGTATTTAGCTGCAAATTTAGTGTAAATAAATAGTAAGCGCAAATTTGAAAACGAACTCTTTTAAAAAAAAATGCAGTGATTTTTTTTCATGATAATGTCGGGAGGTTCAATGGTAATGTGTAGAGGCGCAGAGCAGTACGTTTTTTTAAAATTTTGCAATGACGCAAAGTTTTTTGTTTCACGCAGATTTGGCTGATTGAGCAGATTTAATTGATTGAGAATTATTAAATCTGCATAAATTCTTTAGAGGTCTTGTATCTGCTTTATCTGCAAAATTTGAGGGAAAGATATTCCTTGTATGTAAAGTTTTTTGTTTCACACGGATTTGGCTAATTGAGCAGATTTAATTGATTTGAGAATTATTAAATCTGCATAAATTCTTTAGAGGTCTTGTATCTGCTTTATCTGCAAAATTTGCGGGAAAGATATTTCTTGTATGCAAAGATTTTTGTTTCACACGGATTTGGCTAATTGAGGATATTTAATTGATTGAGAATTATTAAATCTGCATAAAATCTTTAGAGGTTTTGTATCAGCTTTATCTGCAAAATCTGCGTGAAAAAAATGCTATTTAATTTAGTATTAAAACCAAAAAAAAGCGACAATTTGCCGCTTTTTAATTATTGAATATCTAATTTGTAATTAATTGATTATTATCTTTTTAATGAAAGTTTTTTCCTCTTTTGTAGCTTTAACTATATACAATCCTTTAGGTAGATTACTTACAGCTATAGATTGCTGAGTTGTGTTTACTTTTTCGAATACTTTTTGTCCAGATACCGAAATTATTTCTATTGTATAAGGAGTGTTTGAATTATCGAAATCAATAAAAAAGTTACCGTCTGAAGGGTTTGGATATAAGTGAATCTCATCTGAATCTGACATTAATTCAGGGTTTGTTACTTTCAGTGTACGATTTCCTAAATTTTCACAAGAATCTACAGCAAATGAATCCCATTGTGAACTTAAATTAAATGTTGTGCTTGGAGAAGTTACAGTTGATTTTCTTCTTAAAGTTACATTAGCTGCAAAGTCAGCTGCTCCACCATTAAAAGTTCCGATGATGTCGATAAGTACTCCATTTTTAAATAAACCCATAGGGTCATTTCCATTAAAAGTAATCTCTGAAGCTGTTGTCGAAATATTGGCTGAAGCTTTAGGATAACATGTAGAAGCAATAGAACTATTTACAATAGTAAATTTGGTTCCGCTATTTAAAGTTCCGCTTAAGGCTAGACCAGAACTCCATGTTCCGCCTCCGTTTGTTTGTCTTTTTATAGTGTATCCAGATAAGTTAATTGGGCTACCTGTTGCATTCAGAATTTCTAAAGCTTTGTTATTTCCAGAACCTTCTATATATTCTGAGAATAATAAATCGGTTGTTGTTCCGCCGCCAGTTCCAGTACCGGCATCTGTTGTTTCGGTAATTGTATTGCTTGTAGCCGAAATATTTCCTGCTGCGTCATTTGCTTTTACAGTAAGATTATAGCTTGTTGAAGCTGTTAAGCCAGTTATAGTAGCGGTTAATGTTGTAACTGTAGTTTTTAAAACTCCATTAGCATATACATTATATCCTGTAACTCCTACGTTATCTGTAGATGCTGTCCAACTTACAGAAATAGTGCTGGACGTTTTTGCGGTGCTTGCTAAGCTTGTTGGTGCAGTTGGTGCTTGCGTATCGCTAGATGGGCTCCAAACCTGATTTACATATTCGGGATGATCGATGTAAGGGTTTCGGTTGTTTTGACGTGCGTAAATAGCATTATTTCTTGCAATTTCTCTTGCGCTTACTGGATCTTGCGCATTCCATGCCAAAAGAATATTTAAGAATGCAGCTGTAAATACTTTATTACTTGTTCCCTCAAACATAGGGTAGTTGTAGCCTGCAACGGTATTTTCATAACGCGTTGCAAAATAAAAATACATTCGGGCAATATCTCCTTTAAATTCGTTGATTGGCTCAAAAACAGTTCCCGAATATCCAGAAGTTGAATTTGCTCCAAGTTTCCCTCCGTTTTTAGAAATGTAAGTTGGTGTGTTTACAACTCCATGCGGATAATTTGATCTTATACCATTTACTTTTCCATCCGTTGGAGTGATGAAATGAGCATCAGAAACCATAGGTGATTTTTCACTAAATACTGATTGTGGGATTATATGTTCGCGGTTATAACAATCTCCTTCTACGACATAACTACCACATCGTTGTGTAGTTCCTATGCTATAATTATAAGGATCTGTTCCTGACGGATTTTCAGAATACATGTCTAGAACTGTTCCATCGTTTTCATAAAAATTATCAATGTCAGATGCTTGATAAGTGACGTACAAACCGGCATAACCATTGTCTGTATGATCTTTTATGATATTGTACAATTGTGTTTTAAGGGCGTAACCTGTACCTGTTGCAGTGTTGTAATATCCCGAAGGAATTTGAGCAAAAGTCACAAAACTAAAAAGCAGTAATAAAATGGAAGAGTAGATTTTCTTCATAATTAATTTAATAGTTTAAAGTTAAAAAAAATAGGGCTTGTGAAACTTTCAAAAAATTGATTTTGAGTTGGTTAGTTTTACAATGAAACAAATCTACATCTTTTGACGATATCTTGTGTTAAGAGATGTTTAATTTATGCAGCATTTTTCTTACTCGTGACTATTATAATTGATTGGAAGGGATTTAAGAGAATGTAAGGTTAAAAGATCTTGCATTCCTTTAAATTTCTAAATAGGTCTGTTTTTTTTCTCAATATTGTCTCTCTGATGAAGGAAGAGTCTCCACTAGTGGCTCGACAATATAGAAATAGTTTGTGTTAGTTTCTCGCGGAGATTCTTCCTTCGTCAGAAAGACAAGTTTGTGGTTTTTTATAGTAAATTAAATCTATTTCGGAAATGGCATGCTTTGATAAGCGCCTAAATCGGGAGGTGAAGTTCTTGTGTTTCCTATAATATCAATCGGAATGTTATACGCCTGATTTCCTTTTGCGAAAGCGCCAGAATTGGTGTCGATATTAAATTTGTTTTCTGAAGCATTATAAAACTTAGGATCCTGATTTAATATAATTGCATTATAATGTTGGGTATCGGTGTTAAACTGAAAATCGGGATTAGTACTTGTGCTGCTAAATTTGATTAGGCAATTATTAAATTGATATACAAAAGCTGAATTTGCTTTTTTGTTTAAAGATAATTCGTTTGTATTTGATCCGTAAACAATACAATTATTGAAAGTTGCCTGTGTTAAATCTTTGGTTTCGGGAGTTGCGCCTGCAAGAGTATTACTAAGAGAAACCGCAGCTTGTTGAGAACTTTGCCAATTGTTATTGAATGTGCAATGTGTAAATTCATAATTTCCGCCATATAAACAAGCTAAACTCGATAATCCTGCACGGTTTATTACAATGTTTTCGCCTTTTATTTTTGCGTTTTGTGCCAGAATACCATGATTTACAGAGTTGTAAATTTGTGTGTTTTTAATGCTAACAGTTGTTTGGTCGCTATTTTCTATTAGTAAACCAGTGGTTGCATTTTTAATCGTAAGATGATTGATGATATTATTTGTACTTCCGTCAGCAAGCCAGATTGTTCCCCATTGTCCTGGAACATCGGAGTATAATGGTTCTAAACGATCTCCTTCAAAAATTACTTCTTTTTCTAATTTTTCTGTTGATGAAAGAGCTCCATTTACATTAATACTTGCTTTTTTGCTAACCAAAAGCCCTGAATTTGAATGAAAATAAACTCTTGATCCAGCATCAAACGTAGCGGTTTTTCCTTCGGGAACGGCTGCGTAGCCATATATTACATACGGTTTTTGGTTTGTAAATTGTAATTCGTTTTCTTCCAGATAAAAACCTTCTACTTCCTTGCCATCAATTGGTAATGTTTCGATAGTTCCGTCAGAGAGTTTTTTTGGATATAAAAAAGTAGCATCCTGAATAAGTGTTACCAATTCTACGTTTTGAAGATTTACACCACTATCAAACTGGATTTGGTCGGTGTATAAAAAATCGGTTGGGTTTGCATCGGTAATTGCAGCAGTTGTTTCTATAAAAATATACATACTGTCTTTGGCCAAAAGCGTTACATCGCTAAAGATTTTACCCTCTGTTCCATGCATTCCATCAACAGTCATTCTGTATTTAGAGCTTAAGCCTTTTCCTAGTTTGATAGACGGGATTGTAATGTCTTTTTTACCTTGATTAAATACTTTGAGTTGGTATGTACTCGAGCCAATATTCGTAAAAACAGTATCTAGATAAACGGTGTCTTTTGAGAAAACTAAATCTCCAGTACTGGCAACGGTTTCAAAATCACTTCGACATGAACTTGTTGCTAAAAGTATTCCGATAGTAAATAGTAAAAAAAAAGTACGCATTTGAATAGAATTTATGTAAAAATAGCAAAAAACTAATTCGATTAACATATGATTTTCAATTTAGAATTGCATTTTCTGTTTTGTGACTCATCTTTTATTTAATTTTACATTTTAAAGCCAAACAAATGAATTTTAGTAAAGAACAAATATTGGAGCGTTGCAATCAGTTTTCTCAAAACACCTTAATGCAAACTCTACAAATTGAATATATTGATGCTGGAGCAGATTTTTTAGTAGCCAGAATGCCTGTAAATCCAGCAGTTCACCAACCAATGGGATTATTACACGGAGGTGCATCGGTAGCACTTGCAGAAAGTGTGGGTAGTGCAGCATCATTTTTTTTTATAAATCCTGAATTACAAGAAGTACGCGGAATAGAAATTTCGGCAAATCATTTAAAAAGTATTCGTGAAGGTTATGTTTACGGAACAGCACGAATTATTCATAAAGGAAGAAGTTTGCATCTTTGGGAAATCAAAATTACCGATGAAGAAGGGAATCTGGTTTCTTTATGCAAATTGACGAACATGGTTTTGGACAGGCAAAAAAAGTAATCTGGAAATCATGAATGAATTTTTTTCTAAAATTAAAAAACACAAAGAACAGCTTTTGCCCTTTGTACTTTATAAGAAACCAAAATCGGATACAATCATAGCTTTACTACAACAAAATAATACGTTGCATAAGGTTGTTGATTATAAGGAAAAAGGTTTTGTATTTGCTTCTTTTGATAAAAAACAAATTGTTCTTATTCCCGAAAAGGAATCTGAAATTTGTACGACTCTGTTGGAGCGAAAACCGATAAATTTAGTTGATGTTGCTGATTCTGGTTTTGATGCTGAAGCTAAAAAACAATTTGAAACATTAGTTGTTAATGGTGTTCAGGCTATTGTGAATGATGAGTTTAAAAAAGTAGTTTTATCTCGTAGTGAAATTGTTCCTTTGAATGATTTTGATTTTATTGAGACTTTTCAAAATTTAGCAAATTTATATCCAACAACATTAGCGTATTGTTTTTATCATCCCGAAGTTGGTTTCTGGATGGGAGCAACGCCTGAGCAATTGCTTAAAGCAAATGGGAATATTTTTGAAACCACTGCTTTGGCGGGAACTCAAAAGGCTGCTTTAGCATCTGAGGTTATCTGGCATCAGAAAGAGAAAGATGAGCAACAATATGTTACCGACTTTATTGTAAAAAGATTGCAGGACGTAGCTTCTTCTGTTGCGGTTACGGAACCTTATAGCGCTAATGCTGGAAGTATCTGGCATATAAAAACCGATATTTCGGGGGCTTTAAATACTGATTCTAGTTTAGATGAAGTGATAGATTTATTGCATCCAACACCTGCAGTTTGTGGTTATCCTAAAAAGAAATCCAGAGCATTTATTCTGGAAAATGAAAATTACGATAGAACTTTTTATACTGGTTTTTTAGGCGAATTAAATAGCAGTTTCGCTTCTGACTCGATAAGCTCTGATTTATTTGTAAATTTACGAAGTATGCAAATACGTAATTCTGAAGCCGTTTTGTATATGGGATGCGGAATCACGAAAGAAAGTATTCCTGAAAACGAGTGGGAGGAAAGTGTGAATAAGTCAATGACGATGAAAAGGGTTTTAAACGTGTAACTGTTGAATAGTTTTCAGTCGCAGTAATCAGTAACAGTAATCAGTAACAGTAATCCGTAAGTAGTAGCAGTAATCAGTGAAAACTGTAAACTGCGACTGTAAACTGAAACTGGTACTAAAATATAAAACATGAAATTAGATATATTAGCTTTTGGAGCACATCCAGATGATGTAGAATTAGGTTGTGCAGGAACAATTTTAAAAGAAGTTTCTTTAGGGAAGAAAGTTGGCATTGTCGATTTGACCCGAGGAGAATTAGGAACACGTGGTTCTGCTGAATTAAGAGATCAGGAAGCTGCTGCTGCGGCAAACATATTAGGAGTTTCTGTACGTGAAAATTTAGCGATGCGTGATGGTTTTTTTGTAAATGACGAAGCGCATCAATTAGAGGTCATAAAAATGATCCGTAAGTACAAACCTGAGATTGTTTTGTGTAATGCAATCGATGATCGCCATATTGATCACGGAAAAGGTAGCAAATTAGTTTCTGATGCTTGTTTCTTATCTGGTTTGATGAAGATAGAAACAACTCTTAATGGAGAACAACAAACAGCATGGCGTCCTAAAGTTGTGTATCATTATATTCAGTGGAAAAATATAGTGCCAGACTTTGTTGTGGACATCACAGGATTTACTGAAAAGAAAATAGAATCGATTCTAGCATATGGATCGCAGTTTTATGATGCGAATTCTAAAGAACCTGCTACCCCGATAACGAGTAAAAATTTTCTTGAAAGTTTAAATTATCGTGCACAAGACTTAGGAAGATTAGTTGGTGTAGATTTTGCCGAAGGTTTTACTGTTGAAAGGTGTTTGGCCGTCAATAGTTTAGGGAATTTGATGTAAAAAAGATGAAAATTTTTCATTTTTTTCTTTGTAGAAGTAAAGTTTTGCTCTATATTTGCACTCGCTAAGCAGAAATGGTGGTTGTAGCTCAGCTGGTTAGAGCATCGGTTTGTGGTACCGAGGGTCGCCGGTTCGAACCCGGTCATCCACCCAGAAATTTAAAGCCTTGAAGAAATTCAAGGCTTTTTTTGT
>NZ_JSYP01000013.1 GCF_000813005.1 Flavobacterium sp. KMS
CCCGGAGATGATTTTGGACTTATAATTAATCCGCAAACACGCAAAGGATATTTTGCTTCTAATAGAACAGGCGATGACCAAATTTATAGTTTTGTAGAGCTAGAACCTTTAAAAATAAAGTATGATGTTCTTGTTTTTGGAAAAGTATATGATAAAAAATATAGCGAATTATTACCAAAAACTAAAATCTCATTGTTTGATTCCAATCAAAAAAAGATAGATGATTATTATACCGATAATGCAGGAGAATATCTTATAAAAGTTCCTCCGGGAGATTATCACCTAACGTATGATAAGGTAGGATATCTGCAAGGAAAAGAAGATTTGAAGATTGTTCAAAAGAATGAAAATCAAATGATTGAAATCAATAAATATCTTGATACAGATCCTAATGCGAGTGAGCTTACAACCGAAGATAACAAATCGATTACAGACGGATCAGATCTAACAAAAAAGCTAGGATTAAAACCAATTTATTTTGATTTTGATGATACAAGAATCAAACCTGTTTCCGAAAAAGAGTTGAATAAGATTGTACAAGTTCTAAAAGATTATCCAACAATAACAGTTGATATTAGATCGCATACGGATAGTCGAGGAGATAATGAGTATAACCTTAAATTATCCGAAAGAAGAGCCAAAGCAACAGTAGATTATCTCCTAAACAAAGGAGCCAGACCAAGTAGAGTAACTGGTAAAGGATATGGAGAAAGTCAATTAATTAATAAATGTAGCGATGGAGTAAAATGCACAGACAAAGAGCATCAACTAAACAGACGCTCCGAGTTTATAATAAATTTTAATAATAAGTAATATTGATGTTGAATAAAAGATTGTCAAAAAATGAATTTATTTAGCCATAAAGAGGTTTAGCTTTGATTAAAGCTAAACCTCTTTTCTTTATTTTAGTTTAAAAATAAATTTTTTAATGTAATAAAATAATGCCCATATTCGTTATTGGAATCACTTACAGTACATTTATATTTTTTTAAACTCTTTGACAAATTTTGCGTTTTTATATTCACTTTAAATGCTGTGTTTACAGGCATCGCTTTGTTTAAAAATATTTCCATATTATCTATTTCCGTATTACTATCGGGATGTGTTTTAAAAATGTTTTTCAGGATACATTTACCCATAAATACAGCAGGAACAATTTCATAATTATTAAAATGTCCAGAACAGTGATTTCGGGTAAAAACGTCAATATTTATATTAAACTCATCATCACTCACATATTCAAAAGAAGAATTAGGTAATACGGTCGTAAGAGGATTGTTCTCTCCTGCAGAATAATGAGAATCAAATATTTTCTTAAATGATGGTTCATCTATGATGAAATAATCAATTTCCATTTGAAATATTTTAGTCTTTTCATCTACAACTTCTATTAAAGCCCTTCCTTTTTGAATGTTTTCTAATTGAGATGTTATTTTGGCACTTAATGATCCCGATGGCTGGTTATAGGAAATTTTTCTTATCCTTACTTTTTCACCAAGAAAATAATTCTTCTCATTTGAATTCAATTTATTGGCTAAATTTAGACTTCCCAATGTGGAGAGGATTTTAAGAAGATCGGTGAAATTTTCCTTGTCAAAAGATTGAAATGATTTGTAAAGTGGAATTTCAGTATCACTTTGGTTGAATATAATTTTATCTGCATTTTCAAACAAATAAGGAGGCGTTTCGCCTATTAATTCAGCTATGTTTTTTTGGGGCTTAAGTATCATGATATTACAATTGTTTGATGTTATACACAGATTTAATGTTGAAATTTTGATCGGTTATTTCAAAAGTATATTCTATTTCACAATTGATATTTACAATCTCTTTAATCCCTTCTACAAATGGTAAAAGAGTTGGAATAGTTATATGTTTTTCTATACCTAATTCAGTCAATATTCTTAAATACCGATCAACTCCCGTTAGTTCAATAATAGTGTTATTAGGAGTGTATTTTATTATTTTAAAGTTATACTCAGGACTAGAGTTGTATAGCGCATAAATTACTACAGCAGCAAATGCTCTCGTATCTTTCTCTAATTTGGGATGTACACCAAATGTCTGTATTGTTTTTAATTTTCCTAATTCATAGAATAATCTTTTCGAATGGTTGTCCATTTTATCATAACCATAAGTTTCTCCAATATCTTTTAATAACAAGCCATAAAAAGCACCAGTTACATTAGATAAATTTTGGGTAAGAGAAGAAGTGCTTTCTGGAAAAAAAGCATTGACAATTTCTTCTTTTAATTCTAAGGAGGGGAAAATATCATTACCTCTTGTTTTTTCTAAATTTTTTAATAATGTTTCTTTCATTGTAGTAGTTATTAAATGGTTAGATTTTATTCCTAAAATAGATGGGGGAAATTTTGAAGAAAATGTTTTTAGAGGATGATACTATTTTAAATAGTTAAGTATCAGTGTGGTAGTGAATCAAATGTAGTTGTTTTTTTTATTTATTTTGACATGTTTCTTGTGATATTTACATGTAGTTTGTTGATTCATAGATATTTATACGAATTAGATAAAAAAAAATAGAGTTCTTTGATGTATATATAATTATTTGCTCAAGTTTTTGGATAATAGATTAAAAGTAGTAAGTACTCATAATTAATAACGGCAAAATAGCTAATCTCAGAAAAGAGCACTGATAGTGGGGCTTTATAACTTTATTTATATATTTTTGAAAATACATAACTAATATACCATACACTTGAACAAATTTCCTATTCCCACTTTATCAGTAGGCAATATACTTGGCGAAGAAACTTTGGGTATTACACTATTTCAGCATAGTGTAAAAGGGCGTAATGCATTTGAGCAACCACATAAACATGATTTTTATATGGTGTTCTTTGTAGAGAAAGGTTCAGGATTTCATAGCATAGATTTTACACAACATACAGTAGCCGATAATCAGGTATATTTTATACGACCAGGGCAAGTACATAATTGGTCGCTTAATGTAAATACAACAGGATTCCAACTTATGGTATCATCAGAGATAATAACTATTTTTTCAAATTTATCACAACTTCCATTTTTTGAGCAAAGCGTTCCATCTTGCCTTTCTTTAACTCAAGAAGAATTTCAAGAATTTAAAAAGCATTTGCATGAAATAGAAATTGCATTACCTCAAAATGATTTGCTTACAAAAGAAACAGTTTTACTTCGATTGCATTTATTATTTAAGCTATTGCAAAAAGACTATCTCAAACAATTTCCAGAATATAGTTTTTCGGCAAGACCAGAAAAAGTAATAAAAAACTTCAACACACTAATAGATAAAAATTTCCAAACAGAAACCTCAGTAAATTTTTATGCCAATAAACTCAACATTACACCAAACTATCTTAATATACTTTCTCAAAAGTTTTTAAAAACGTCGGCTAGTGATGTAATAAAAGAGCGAACAATTCTCGAAGCCAAACGATTGCTTACAAGTACCGACTTATCTATAAAAGAAATAGCGTATCAATTAGGCTTTAATGATAATGGCTATTTTAGTAAAGTATTTAAGAAATATGCTGGGAAAACACCAGGCGATTTTAAAGAAAGTTATAATCTTTACCATCCTTCTCATTAAAAATACCATTGCTGTTTAAAATTCTAAACGATTTTTGTAAATGATAAATAATTATTGTTTGCAGAAGCAATTATGATTTAAAAAAACATGGAAAAAATACAAAACAGACGCAATTTGCTATACTGTTTGGTTTTGAATATCCTGCTATTAGCCGGATGTTCTTCTAAACAAGCAGATATAAAAACAGAAAAAATGAATAGTAAAACACTTTTTGAAGCAGTCGAAACCAGAGATGTTGTTAGTGTAACTACACTTTTAAAAGAGAAACTCTCATTAGAAATAAAAAACAAAGACGGAGAAACCCCTTTAATGAGAGCTGTTTATGACAATAATAACGAAATAGCAAGATTATTAATTGAAGCAGGTGCCGATGTAAATGCACAAGATGATATGCTAAATAGTCCGTTTTTATACGCTGGTGCAGAAGGAAATCTTGAAGTAGTAAAACTAGCTTTACAACACGGCGTAAATTTCAGAGTATATAACCGTTATGGAGGTTCAGCACTTATTCCAGCAGCAGAAAAAGGACATCTGGAGGTGGTAAAACTTTTAGTAAATACACCAAACTTTCCTATAGACCATATTAATAATTTAAAATGGACAGCATTGTTAGAAGCAGTTTTGCTTAGCGATGGCGGGGCAGTGCATGTAAGTATCGTAAAAGCTTTAATAGATGGTGGCTGTAATGTAAATATTGGCGATAAGTACGGCGTAACACCATTAGGACATGCTAAGAAATTAGGCTATACAGAAATGATTAAAATACTACAACAAGCCGGAGCAAAATAAAATATAATTTATGGAAGAGAATATAATAAGCCGAAAAAAATTCTTAGGACTTGGAGCCGCTGCAACAGGAGCTGCATTGTTTTCTGGAATTGGTGCTACAGCAATGACACAAACAGAAGCTGAGGATAAAAAAAATAAGGATTTAAAAGAATATATTTTAGTTAATGTAAGACTAGAAGAAGGCTTTGAATATAATGATAAAAACGAAGTAGTAGCCACCAAAACGGGTTTATATAATTTGCATATTGGCGATGGTAAAATAAAAAATATTACTACAGGCAAACCAGTTACAAAATTAAAAACGGTCGATGCCAAAGGACTTCTGATGCTTCCGGGATTACGTGATATGCACATTCATATTGATAAAACCTATTACGGAGGAAACTGGAATGCTGCGCCAAGAAAAGGATATACCGTAAAAGATATGATAACGCTGGAGCAAAAGATAATACCGCAATTGCTTACAGATTCTCAGCATAAAGCAGAAGAAGCAATAAAGCTAATGCAAAGCCAAGGGAGTTATTTTGCCCGTTGTCAATGCAATATTGATCCTGTTAGCGGACTTAAAAGTTTAGAACATTTGCTTGCAGCATTAGATAATAACAAAGACAGTTTTGGGTGGGAAATTGTTGCTTTTCCGCAACACGGAATTTTATACTCACAATCAGAACCATTATTGCGAGAAGCTGCTGCAATGGGAGTAGACTTCATCGGTGGATTAGATCCAACAAGTGTAGATGGTAATATGGAAAAATCGCTGGATACCATGTTTCAAATTGCAATAGATACCAATAAAGGCATAGATATCCATTTGCACGAAGGACTTCCGTCAGGGCAAGCCGCTATAGAGTATATTATTAAAAGAACCGAAGAAAATAAACAACTACAAGGAAAAACATATATAAGCCATGGTTTTGCTCTTGCAAAAATGGAACCCAAAGATCTGGAAAAAGTAGCTGAACAAATGGGAGCACTTGGTATAGGAGTAGTTTCGACAATTCCTATTGGAAGAACAATTATGCCAATTCCGACTTTAAAAAAATACGGTGTAAAATTAATGACAGGAACTGATAGTATCGTAGATCACTGGATGCCTTTTGGGACTTGTGATATGCTCGAAAAAGCAAAATTATGTGCACAACTATATGGTTGGACAGATGAATATAGCTTAAGTCGGGCCTTACATATTGCCACTACAAACGAGATATTACCTCTTAACGACGCAGGAACCAGAGTATGGCCAGCAGTAGGAAATGATGCTAATTTTATTCTGGTAAAAGCAAGTTGTTCAGCCGAAGCAGTTGCCCGTTTGCCAAAAAGAGAAGGCGTGTTTTTTAATGGAAAAATGATAGCGGGGGAGATGGGTTAGAGGAGGTTCAAAGGTTCTGAGGTTCAGAGGTTCAAAGGCTTTTCTGTAGAGAAGCACCGCAGTGCGTCTACGCAATATAGGTTTACACATAAACTAACCCCCAAACTTGTCTTCCTGACGAAGGAAGACACGAGCGATAGCGAACTGGCGAAGCAATCTTCACGAGTAGCTCGACAATCTTTGTTGAGTTTCTTGTGAGTTAAGAAGTAAAGATGTTACACCATAAACTAACCGCATGTCACCCTGAGCGAAGTCGAAGGGCGCATAAGGCTTCGACTCCGCTCAGCCTGACAAAGATTGATAACAATTATCAACTATCAACCAACAACCAACAACTATCAACCAACAACGAATAATTATCAATTAACAATTACTCCTTCTTCATAATAAAAATGTAGCTTTATAATTTTGTAATTAAAATGATTACGATATGGCTAATAAAACCTCACAACACATATTAAACACATCGGCAAATCTTTTGGGTTTTTGTCTTATTGTTATAACGTCTTTGCATATCACAAATAAATCAGAAACGACTTATATAGACGAATTCACATCGATCATAGCTATATTTCTTATTTTTTCCTGCTTCTTTTCCTTTTTATCCATTAAGACATTAAAAGAAAAATTAGAGAGAAAATTAGAAACAATAGCCGATTATTTATTCGGAATGGCATTAATGGGAATTCTGATTATTGTAGTTATTAAAACGTTGGACTTAACTAATTAAATCGATTCAATAATTTTTTCGCGATGGTTTAATCCCCATTGTACCAAGGTTTCGGTAACGGGCAAAACTGATTTTCCGTATTCAGTAACTGAGTAAGCAACAGTAATTGGTCTAGTATTCTGAACCACTCTTGTAATAAGCAAATTAACCTCTAAGTCTTTGAGTTCTTTACTCAACATTTTAGCAGAGATTCCTTCGATTTCGCGTTGCATTTTTTTAAAATGAATAACTTGATGCGTTCTGTTCGTTAAGAATCTTAAAATCATCAGTTTCCATTTTCCACCCAAAACGTCCAGACTATCTCGCATTGCAAGTAGTTCCTCTGTACAATTTGCTTCACGCAAAACACCATCTCTTTTAATTTTTGCCATAATAGTTTCTTTAAGGTAACTAGTAACCATTAGTTAACGGATAGTAAATATAAATGATATTCAGAATATTTTTGTGTTTTAAATCTATAAATATGAAAGCAATTATAGCAGATAAAGAAGGCAAATTACATTTAGAAAATGTCAATACGCCAACAATAAAAGAAGGCGAAGTATTGATAAAGATTATCGCTTCGGGATTTAATCCAATCGATTATCAGATGTTAGAAAATGAACTGGAAAGAAAACTAATGCATTCTCCAATTTTAGGACGAGAACTTTCGGGTATTGTAGTTGAGGTTGGAGAAAATGTCAAAGATTTTAAAGTCGGCGATGCTGTATTTTCAGGTTCAGGAAGTATGGGGTCAAATGGAACTTATGCTGAATATATCGCTATTAGAGAATCTGTTGTGGTACATAAACCTAACTTTTTATCTTTTGCGCAAGCAGCAGGAATTCCTTCGGCAGGATTAACAGCCTTGCAATCTTTTAACCGAATGAAATTACAAAATTCCGATTCGGTTTTAATAACTGGTGCAGCAGGAGGAGTTGGTGCAATGCTGGTGAAAATTCTCTTAGCAAATAAATTCACAAACTTTATTGTTACAGCCGGAAATGAAGAAAGCATTCAATCATTAAAAGAAATAGGAGTAAAGGAGAGTCAAATTATTAATTATAAAACAGATGATGTAGCAACTTTTTCTTTAGCAAAAAATAACCAGCAAAAGTTTGATTTTGTAGTGGATTTAGTCGGAAATAAAATAGGAGAAATTGCAGCCAAGCTTTTAAAATCAAATGGAACGTTTCTGGATGTCACTGCACTTTCTACCGAAGAATCCAGAGAAACGCTATTTAATAAAGGAGCTATAATCATGAATATTTCTAATTACACCTATTCTGTAGAAAAAGAGTATGGGTATTATAAAAACGGATTGTCAGAGCTAGTTCGATTAATAAAAGAGAAATCGGTAACCCCGCCAAATATTGAAATTATCGGTGAGTTAAATATTGAAACTGTAACCAAAGCACACGAAATTCTTCGCTTGAATAAAACAAAAGGCAAGAAATTAATCATGCAAGTGAGTATTTAGTACCAGTTTTCAGTCGCAGTATTTAGTACTAGTTTTCAGTTTTTAGTAACCAGTTTTTAGTACCAGTGGCAGTATTTAGTACCAGTTTTTAGTGGCAGTTTTTAGTGGCAGTTTTTAGGAGTATTAAAAAAAAGCAAAAGGCAGATATTTTTAAATATCTGCCTTTTGCTGTAACTGTAACTGTAACTGTAACTGTAACTGTAACTGTAACTGTAACTGTAACTGTAACTGTAACTGTAACTGTAACTGTAACTGTAACTGTAACTGTAACTGTAACTGAGTACTGGTACTTAATACTGCGACTTAATACTAAAACCTACCAGCCCTTAACAGCGCCACCTTTAAATTCTTTTTCAGCAGCTTTTTCAACTTCTTCAGATTGGAATGCTTTAAGAAATTTTTTAACTTTTTCTTCGTTTTTATTATCCTCTCTGGAAACGATTAAGTTTACGTAAGGAGAATCTTTATCTTCTACAAATAAAGCATCTTTTGATGGTACAAGGCCAGCTTGAGAAGAGAATGTATTGTTGATAATCGCAATAGTTACATTAGCATCATCTAGCGCTCTGGCTATTTGTGGTGCTTCTAGTTCCATTATTTTTAGGTTCTTAGGGTTTTCTGCAATATCAGTCACCTTTGGCAAAAGCCCAACACCATCTTTAAGTTTTATAAGACCATTTTTTTGCAATAATAATAACGAACGACCACCATTAGTTGGATCATTAGGAATTATAATAGTGCTTTCTGGCTGTAATTCGGCTAGAGTTTTTATTTTTTTAGAATATCCAGCAATAGGATAAACAAAGGTCTTCCCGATAATAGCTAGTTTATAACCTCTTTGTTTAGATTGTTCGTCAAGATAAGGCTTGTGCTGAAAAGCGTTTACATCAATATCACCTTGATTTAATGCTTCGTTCGGAACCACATAATCGTTAAATGTAATAAGCTCTACATCCAGTCCGTATTTTTCTTTTGCCACTTTTTGAGCAGCTTGAGCAACTGCAAATTCTGGTCCTGCAGCAACTCCAACTATGATATGATTAGGATCGTTTTTTTTCTCTTTTCCACAGTTTGCAAATACTAATGTAAGTAATGCTATTCCGGCTAGTATTGAAAATTTATTTCTTGTATTCATGTTCTTATTTTAATATTAAAATTATTTTTTTATCTGTGATCAAAGCGTTTAGAAAGTGCATCTCCTGCAAATTGTATGATAAATACAAGCGCAACAAGAAGAACTAATACAGTATTCATGATTGTAGCATCATAACCGATATAACCATATTGATACCCAATTTGTCCTAAACCACCAGCACCTACAGCACCGCCCATTGCAGAATAACCTACAAGTGTAATTAAGGTAATCGAAGCAGCATTGATAATCGACGGAAGCGCTTCTGGCAATAATACTTTATAAACAATCTGAAAAGGAGTTGCGCCTAATGCTCTCGCAGCTTCTATTAATCCCGAAGGTAAGCCTAAAAGACTGTTTTCGACTAATCTTGCAATAAAAGGTGCAGCTCCAATACTAAGCGGTACCAATGCAGCACTTACTCCGATAGAAGTTCCTACCAATGCTCTGGTAAAAGGAATCATCCAAACGATTAAAATAATGAAAGGAATTGATCTGAATATGTTTACAACAACCGATAAAATTCGGTTAAATAAAACATGCTCCATAATTTGCCCTTTGCGTGTTAGGAATAAAAATATACCTGCCGGAAGACCTAAAAGAAAACCGAAGAAACCAGAAAGCAAAGTCATGGTAATGGTTTCTAATGTGCCTTTTAATAATAATGTTATAATAGATTCAGACATAGCCTAATATTTCAGTTTTAATATGTTTCTCTTTAAAAAAATTAATTGCTTGGTTTTGCTCACTTTCATCACCTGAAAGTTCTACGATAAGAATTCCAAAATTTACATCGCCAGCAAATGCAGTTTGAGCCGTTATAATATTAGCATTAACATTAAACTTTCTTGCTGCTTGAGTAAGAATAGGTTCATTTACCGATTTACCGTTTAACTCCAAACGCAATAAAGGATTCAGTCCTTTTTTATACACTGCCGAAAGACGTTCCTGATATAAATCTGGAATATCAATATGTAACGAAGAGGCAATAAATTCGCTTGTTAGAGCATGCTTAGGATTTGCAAATATTTCGCCAATTGTTCCTTGCTCAATTAATTCACCATTACTAATTACAGCAACTTCATCGCAAATTGCTTTTACAACTTCCATTTGGTGTGTAATAAGTAATATGGTAATATTTAAGCGTTTGTTAATGTCTTTTAATAAGTTTAAAATAGATCTTGTAGTTCCAGGATCCAGTGCACTTGTAGCTTCATCACATAGTAATACTTTAGGATTGTTTGCTAAAGTTCTTGCAATGGCAACACGTTGTTTTTGACCACCAGAAAGACTTGCTGGATAATCATTTATTTTTTCTTCAAGACCTACAAGCTCTAATAATTCTTTTACTCTGTCTTTAATTTGATTTTTAGAAACCCCGGCTAATTCCAGTGGAAAAGCAACATTATCAAAAACAGTTCTGGATGATAGTAAATTAAAATGCTGAAAAATCATTCCGATTTGTCTTCTTTCCTGAGCCAATTCGGCATTAGATAGTTGTAATAACGATTTCCCTCCAACGATTACATCTCCTGAAGTTGGTTTTTCTAATAAGTTAATACAACGTATAAGTGTACTTTTTCCCGCTCCCGAAGTACCAATTACACCAAAAATTTTACCTTCGGGTACATGCAGAGATACACCTTTTAGTGCAGTAATCTCCCTCCCGGTTTTGTAAAATTTCTTGGTTATATTTTTTAATTCTATCATATTCTAGCTATTTGTAATCATTAAATAATGTAAAGGAAGCACTTAATTATTAGAGAATTAAAAATGATTTAGCTCTTCTTATTTATTTGTGACCTTTAAATTATGGTGCAAATGTAAGTCAGATTTAGTTTATATTAAAATCTATGGGTTAAGTAGAATAACAATAAAATGTTAATTTTTAGGGCTAATTGCACTTTATAGCTTGATTTACAGCATGCATTTTTTTCACTATAATAGTTAAATTAGTATTATACATAAAATAAGACTTGTTAAATATGTTATTTAAGATTTTTATTTTTGTTAGAATTGTATAATAAATGCTTAATTTTAGATTGATTTAAAATTGCTTGGTATTAAATGTCGCCTCTAAATGATTTATTTAAAATATGCCGAATAACAAAATTATAGAAAACCTAAAACTTCCTAATGTCTACATTCTTTTACTTATAGTATTTTTATCATGTACATTATTAATTTTTATTAACTTTTTCACCATCAAGATTTTATCTGCTAACAGAGCTTATGTTAATGGGGAATCACATTATTCAAAAGGACAGAAAGACGCAGTAAGACACCTTATTACGTATTTGTACACAGGAGATAAAGAGCAATGGAAGCTTTACGAAGAAGAATTAAAGGTTCCGCAAGGTGATGGGATTGCCAGAATCTTACTTTTAGTTAATGGAGATATTAAAATCATTAAAAAAGGATTAAGAGACGGACGCAATCACGAAAAGGATTTAGATGATATGATATGGCTGTTTAGAAACTTTAGATCAGTTTCTTTTTTAGCCAAAGCAATCAAAGAATGGGAGCAAGCCGATCAATTAATTAATCAGATAGCTGAGATAGGTAAAGAGATTGATAAAAAAATAAAGAGTTCTAGTTTAAAGCCTGAGGATCAAAAAGCTTTTCTAAGCTTAATTAGTATAATAAGTGATAGGTTAACCATAAATGAGCGTAATTTTTCGAATACCTTAGGTGAGGGAACACGAACAATTAAGGATCGATTAATTTTTACGAATATATTTTTTATTCTAATCATTATAAGTAGTGTTTGCATTTACTATTCGATAATGGTAAAAAGGATAATAGCATCAAAAAGAGAAATTGAAGTTAAGAATGAAAATTTAACGCTTGCAAATAAAGAACTAGATAGATTTGTTTATAGTGCTTCACATGATTTAAGATCTCCGATTACTTCGCTTAAAGGATTAATCGAGATTACACAAATGGAAGACGACTTAGAGCAGATAAGAGAATATCTGAACCTGATGAGTCAAAGCTTAATTAAGCAAGATCAGTTTATAAATGATATTATTGATTACTCTAAAAATAAAAGAAAAGATGTTGTTTTAGAAACCGTAAGTCTGGTAAGTTTATTTGAAGGAGCAATAATACAGCATACGCATATAAAAAATGCAGATCGTATTATGCTTGATATAGATATTATGGCAGACAAAGTTCAGAGTGATAGTCTTAGGCTAAAAATCATTGTAAATAATTTGCTGTCGAATGCCATAAAGTATGCTGATGAAAGTAAAGATGTAATGCGTATCTCGATTAAGACTTATCTTGAAGGGAATTTTTATAAAATTGAAGTAACTGATAACGGAATTGGGATTAAACCAGAATCAAAGGGGCATATATTCGAAATGTTTTATGTTGTAGATAGTAATAAAGGGTCTGGGTTAGGTCTTTATATAGCACAAGAAGCTATAAAAAGCCTTAATGGAACAATTGAGTTAGAGTCTGAATTTACAATTGGAAGTAAATTTACTGTAACGATTCCTAAATTGTAGGAGCTGCGTATGATTTAAAATTATAAACTTGATAACATATTTCTAAAAAAAAATAGGATCTATATATGGAATTTAAATATGTTTTTTTGCTAATAGAAGATAGTGATATCGATAAACTTGTTATAAAACAATTACTAAAAAAAGTGCTTGACGTAACAAATGTAAATACTGTTAATAATGGTAAAGAGGGAATAGAATGGATTATAAATCATAGGAAGAATTTTAACCAATCTCTAGTTATTCTTTTAGACATACAGATGCCAATCATGAACGGCTTTGAATTTTTGCTGGCTTACGATAAGCTTTCGGATGATCTAAAATATGAAACCCAAATCTTCGTACTTTCATCTTCGTTAGTAAGAGAAGAGATAAAACGTATTAAAAGCAATCAGTATGTAACTGAATTTTTAAGCAAGCCAATCGCGATAAAAGAGTTTGGAGATATATTATATCCAACTTTAAAAAGAAAAATGGGATAGCATAAAATCATCTATTCTTTAATGCTTGAATTTCGTTTTTTAATTCCAAAAACATTGTTTTGACATCGTCGATTTCTGAAGATTTTTGCTCTTTATCATTTCGACCAATGTTGCATACATATTCCCAAATTTCTAGAATATTTGATGCCTTTACTAAATATGGAGGATAAAAAGTATTATCAGAATGTGCCATTAAATCATTCTTTCCATTTTTGTTAAGACGTTTGTAAACAATACCATCAGTTTTTGTAATAAGTATATAGGTTCTGCCATCCAGGACTTCGCCTAAATTTTCTATATAACGTCCAACTATAAAAGAACCATTTTCGTGAGGCGGCATAGAATCGCCCTCTACAGGAAAAGCCCTGTGTTTTCCGTGTCCTAAAAACGGAAGCGATATATGTTGTAGATTTTCTATAAACTCAGGGTCGGCATAACCAGTAAGATACCCAGCTTTTGCTTTATGCGGAATAATTTCTATTAAATTATCGCCATTTCGGTCTACCGTAATAGGTAATAGTATCCGATTATCTCCCAGTTTTAGCAATTCTCCCATAGGAATCTTTTTCATTTCTACCGAAAGTAAAATATCGATACTAATATGAAAAAAGCGCGATATGGCTACTAATATTTCTGGAGGAGGAGAGTTTTTTCCATCTTCATATTTGGCATAACGATCACGGGATATGAGCAAGCCTTCGGCAACTTCACGTTGTGAAATTTCTTTTCGGGCTCTAAGGTATTTAATATTATCAGAAAATAAAGACATATGTTAATGGGATAATTCGTCACAGTAAATATATGAAATTTGTGACGATATATACTAATTTTGTTTTATATAAAAACAAAGAGACTAATTATTAGTTCATTTCACTTAATTCAAGAAGCATGTTACTTTTTAATGATACCGAGATATTTACAAGTGGTAATAGGGAGAAAAAGGTTTTTGATCTTCCAGATACAGAATTGATATTGTGTGATACTCTTTTTACAAAAGAAGAGGCTGATTTATATTATAATGTTTTGCTCAACACAACAGCATGGCGTGAATATGAAATGGAGATTTATGATAAAACGCTTAAAGTGCCTAGAATGATTTCTTGGTATGAGGATAAAAATAATATTGGTGCAGAACAGGATCGCCCAGATTGGACACCCGAATTATTGTTGATTAAGGAACGAGTAGAAGCAGAGACAGGAGTTAAATTTAATAGTGTTCTGCTCAATTTATATCGAAACGGAAAAGATGGAGTAAGTTGGCATAGCGACAGGGAGCAAAATTTTGGAAAAGATGCTATTATTGCCTCAGTAAGTTTTGGTGAAACAAGAATTTTTAAGTTGCGACATAAATTTAAAAAAGAAATTCCACAATTAGAAATTCCGTTACATCATGGTTCATATTTATTGATGGGCGGAACAACACAAAGTTTTTGGCAACATCAGGTTCCTAAAACTACAAAAGATATTCTGCCAAGAATTAATCTTACTTTTAGGATTGTAGACAGGAAGTTATGATTTTTTAGTCTGTGAAGAAAAAAGTTAACCGTAAAGAGCGCAAAGTTTTAAAACTGTTTTAAAATAAAAATTGAACCATTAAGAAATAAAGTTACATTAATAACAAAACTTAATTTTTCTTAATCTATTAATTGTAAAAAATTCGTGGCAAAAATTAACCGCAAAGTTCGCAAAGGTTTACGCAAAGATCACAAAGTTTTTCCTCAATATTGTCATTCTGAGACGGAGTCGAAGAATCTCCACAAGAAACTCACAAAATTGTCAGGGTGACAATTTTGTGGTAATAGAACAAAGCTTAATTTTTCTTAATCTCTTAATGGTAAAATCATTGTTCCTGTAGCAAAGCATTTGTTCTGCGAATAGATTCTTCGTCTTTATAATCCAGCCAGGCTTGTCCTTTGCGTTTTCGCATCCAGTTATCATAATAACGAATAATGGCTACATTTGTCAATGCCTTTAGTACATTGGTAGGTCTTCCGGATAAAGAACGCAGACTTAAGGAGAATCCCGGAGTGATATATTTCATGTAATGCCACCAACCTTCGGGCATATACAGCATTTCGCCATGTTGCAAATTAGTAATATATGGTTTTACTAATTTAAGAGCTGGAAATTTTTCATAATCAGGATTATCAAAATCGATATCTTCATTACAAATCCAGGAATAGGGAAGACGATACATGTATTTTGTTTCTTTAGGATCTACTAAAACACATTGTTTTTTTCCTTGGAAATGAATATGAAATATATTAGGGAAATCAATATCATAATGCATAAAAACTTTAGCATTCTGACCACCAAAAAAAACTAGCGGTAAACTCTTTATCAACCGAAGACCTAATTTAGGCCATCGTATATCGGTTTTCATAGAAGGCACATCTTTCATTAAATTATATAAAAATATGCGTAAATGTGTAGGTCCTTTTTCGAGTATATCAATATACTCGGACATAGTCATTGTAAAATCTGGTTCATTGACTTTCTTAGTATGGTCGGTTTTACGATTGTCGTATAAAGGAACAGTCTTATCGCCTGCAACTTCTCTTAAAAAATCAAAATTCCATTTTGTAAATGCAGGCCAATCTTCTATTTGATTGGTTATAACTACTGGCTTTTGAGGCTTATAATAGTTTTCGATAAATTCTTTTTTTGTAAGTTTTTCTACTCTTTCAATTTCTATATATTCAAATGCCATAATTAAAATTTTAAAATTGTTCGAAAATTATAAAGTCACATATTCTTGGTTTTTATTATATAAGTTAGAGATATTCGGTATTATTTACAACAAGATAAACGTATAAACTGTAAGAAGATTATAGTATTTAATGTGTTTAGAGAGATGAAATTATATTATTATAGAATTTGGTTATCTACTAACAAGGCATATTCCTTAAGGTTTTTTAGTTTTTCGGTGGATTATTTGTTAACCTAAAGTTATTGAATTTTTAATTTACATGCTCAAAAAAAGTAAATTTCTATAAAAAAATGCAATTTCATTTTGATTGTTACATTTCTTTAAAAATTTGTGATTATAAATTATTTTTCTATTCATAATTGTTTATGTTTGTTAATAAAACATTAAATATAAGGTTAAAATTAACTTTTATGTTTTAGGATGTTTTGTTTAATAAAAAAGAGCCTATTACTAAAATGTCCTCTGATAGTAAAGGTTGTAAAGTGTTGTAAATAAGAGTATTTGCTTGATTTAACGCAATGCTATTAAGATTGAAATTCATTGAAATGTTAATAAAAATAAAATCATTTGTTAAATTGACTTCTACTTATAAATTAAAAAATACAGTAGAACATCAATTCATCAAAAAAATAAATTGTAGGTTTTTATTTGTTAGCATTAAAATTCTTAAACCAAAAAACTTTAATGAGAATTTCGACCGGCTTGTACGTCAGCATATTCGCATTGAAAATTACCAATTAACCAAAACCAAATTATGAAAAGCCAAACAATAACACAAGTAGATGTTCTTGATGATTCCATACTATGGAATAATCTGAAAGCGGGAGATGAAAAGGCTTTTTCATTACTTTTTGAAAAGCATTATGCTCATTTAGTTCGTTACGGGAATTCACTGTCTCCCTTTGCCGAAAAAGTACAAGACTGCGTGCAGGATGTATTTACGGATGTTTGGGTTTACAGAGAATCACTAAATGACTCGGTTGTTGTAAAAGCATATTTGCTATCAAGCGTACGTAAGCGAATTGCCAGACTTCATGAACGTGATCATATTTTTCGTAAAACAACATCTACAGACTCCATTGAATTTTTATTTGATTTTTCGGTAGAGCATCAACTTATTGCCGATGAAGAAACGTTGGGCAAAGTATCACATCTTAATAAATTATTAAATGCTTTACCAGGAAGGCAAAAAGAAGCTTTGTATTTAAGATATAATGAGGGACTTAGTGTGGAGCAAATTGCCGACATGCTGGATGTTAATTACCAATCGGCAAATAACTTGTTGCATCGCGCTTTATTAAATCTTCGCAAAGAATGGAAAGGCAATCTTTCCCTTTTATTGCTGTTATCATCAAGCCTTTTTTAGTTTTTTTTAATTAAATGTAAAAAAAATCATAATTTGGTGAGTATATAAATAAAAAAGTGTCCTCTATGTTTTTGTAACCTTATTTTTAGATGCAAGAACGTAACAATTATACAGAAGTAGAAGATTTTTTGGCTGACGAATCATTTCGATTGTGGGTACAATCTGAAGATGATTCTGATCGCTGGGAAGAATGGACTCTAGAAAATCCTAAACGTGCCAAATTGGTAGAAGAAGCACGATTATGGTTGCTAGCCATGAATGTTCCAGAAACTACTTTATCTCCGGCAGATATTCAATCTGCATTAGAATCTACTTGGAATAAAATCGAAAGAAAAGAAATTGCTGAAAAAGCTACAAATTCTCCAGTACTTAAACTTTGGAAGAATTATTGGTTTAGTGGAGCTGCAGCAGTTTTGTTTTTTGGATTAGTTGCTAGTTGGTTTTATACCAGCAACACAAATAGTACTATTAATACTGAAGTTGTTACTTATAAAGAATTGGTAAGTGAGAATAATGAAGGATTAGTAGAACAAACAAATAATACAAACAAATCACAAATTATAACTTTATCTGATGGCAGTTCTGTTTTGTTAAAACCAAACAGTAAGCTTAGTTATCCTAAAATATTTATAGGAAACGAAAGAAAAGTTTATCTATCTGGCGAAGGCTTTTTTGAAATTAGTAAGAATCCCAAAAAACCATTTTTCGTCTTCGCCAATGAGATAGTTACCCGAGTTGTAGGAACAAGTTTCAGGATTAAAGCATATTCTGATCAGCCTAATGTTGAGGTACTTGTACGTACAGGAAAAGTAACGGTAAAGTCTAACGAATTAATTACAAATTCAAAATCAAGCTCTAAAGGAGAAGAAGTTATTTTGTTACCTAACCAAGCGCTGCGTTTTGTACGTGAGGAATTTACTTTTAATAAAATCACCGATATCACACTAGATGAATCTTTGGCGCACTCGGTAGGTAATATCGAACAATTAAGTTTTGAGTTTAATGATATTCCTGTTACCCAAATATTTAGGACAATAGAACAAGCGTATTTGGTGAAAATTGATTTTCCTTATTCGAAATTAAAAGATTGCCATCTTACTACTTCGTTGAGTGATCAACCATTACCAGAGAAACTAAAAATTATTTGTAAAAGCCTCGGTAATAATACAAGTTATGAAATGAATGGAAATCAGATCATTATTACATCTAATGGATGTGAATAAACCCTAGTGCTTATGTAATAAATATATAAAGAAAAGCGCCGAAGATGCTGTAACATTTTCGACGCTTAGATAATATCAAGTTGCTCTCTGTAAAGGGCAATTTGTAATGTTCCTCAATACCCAGTAAATAGTATTAATTAAACAAACCAAAATTATGAAAAAACATGTTGTTAAACAACGATTACTCTTTCGAATCATGAAAATAACATTATTTCAGTTTGTCTTGGCATTTGTCTTTTCAACTGTCACTATGGCAAATAGTGTGAAAGGACAAAGGAAATTGGATACGAAGGTGACTATTGACGTTGTTAATTTGAGTTTGGATAACGCGTTATCTAAGCTTGAAAAATCAGCTAAAGTTAAGTTTTCGTACAACTCAAGAATGACTCAATTGAATCAGAAAGTGAGTATCGAAGCCAATGATGAAACTTTATCTAGTATTCTTAATAGAGTACTAAAACCATTTAATATTACTTACTCTGAGGTAAGTAATCAAATTATCTTGCAAAAAGATAGCTCACAAGCAGCTAACTTTGAAGATATAGACCTCCCAAGCTCATTGTTTGAGAGTTTATTTATTCCAGTTGTAAAAGGAAAAGTTGTAGACCAAAGTGGTGATCCGTTACCAGGAGCGACTGTACTTGCAAAAGGAAGCAAGGTTGCAGTACTTACAGATTTCGATGGTAATTTTACTATCGATATGCCAGCTAACACTACAAAATTGGTTGTTTCTTACGTAGGTATGGAAACAAAAGAAGTAAATATAACAAACTCACCACTTACAATTACTTTAAGTGAACAAGGACAAAACTTAAAAGAGGTTGTGGTTACTACAGGTTACGAAAAAACATCTAAAAGAACTTTTACAGGAGCGATTAGTAAAATTTCGGGAACTGAATTAAAAGTTGATGGAGTTGTAGATATCAGTAGAATGATTGAAGGAAAAGCTGCGGGTGTTACAGTACAAAACGTTACTGGAACATTTGGTACTGCTCCTAAAATTACTGTGCGTGGATCATCTTCAATTTTTGGAGATACAAAACCTTTATGGGTTATTGATGGTGTTGTACAAGAAGATATTATCAATATTTCATTTGCAGATTTAGCTTCTGGAAACTCAGAAACATTATTAAGTTCATCTGTTGCAGGATTAAACTCTAACGATATTCAGAGTATTGAAATTCTTAAAGATGCTTCGGCTACATCTATTTACGGATCAAGATCTTTAAATGGAGTTGTAGTTGTAACAACTAAACAAGGACGTAGAGATTCTCCTTTAAAAGTAAGCTACTCTTTAGAGCAAACTGTTAGATCAGTACCAAATTATACTCAATATGATATCTTGAACTCACAAGAATCTATGAGTATTTTTAAAGAAATGGAATCTAAAGGGTATTTAGATTTGCCATCAACTGTACAAGGAAGATACGGTGGAGTATATAATATTCTAGGAAAAGCTATTAATACTTACGTACCAGAAACTGGTGGTTATTTAGTAAACAATGATCCTGTAAGTCGTAATAACTTTTTGAAAAAATATGAATCAGCTAATACAGATTGGTTTAAAGTTTTATTTAGACCATCTATTACACAAAGCCACTCTTTGAGTTTTTCTGGAGGAGGAAAAAACAATACATTTTATGCGTCTTTAGGATATTATACAGATCCGGGATGGACTATTGCTGATCAAGTGAAACAATTATCTACAAATATTAAAGGAACATTTTATATAAATGACAACTTAAATATTACTTTATCTACAATGGCATCTGTTAGAGATCAACAAGCTCCGGGTACATACGAAAGCCAAAAGGATGAGGTTTTTGGAAAAGTTACCAGAGATTTTGATATTAACCCATTTAGCTATGTTTTAAATACAAGCAGAACGTTAAGACCTTATGATGAAAAAGGAAACCTGGAATACTATCGTAATAACTGGGCTCCTATGAACATTATTAATGAGTTAGAAAATAACTATTTGGATATTAATGTAAAAGATATCCGTTTTCAGGTGGATTTAGATTATAAAATAAACAAACATTTAACTTATAACCTTACTGGATCTGCTCGTTATGCAAATACAACTAGAGAGCATAAAATTTTAGAAGATTCAAATGTTGTTGGAGCTTATAACGCAATGGAAACTACAATTGTAAGAGATGCAAATATCTTCTTATACAAGAATCCAAATGATATATCTATACCACCAGTATCAGTTTTACCTAATGGAGGATTCTTGAGAAAGTTTACAAATGATATGACTTCTTATAACATTAGAAATAGTGTGAATTATAGAAATACATTTAATGACAAACATGAAGTAGAAGGATTTTTTGGTACTGAGTTAAGATCATTAGATAGAAACAGCGATAATTTTACAGCTGCAGGTATTCAGTATGACAGAGGTCTTACCGCTTTTACAGATCCTAGAATGATCGAAAAAGTAATTAATGAAGGGAACTCTTATTTTGCATTTAATGCAGAAAAAGAAAGAACTGTAGGTTTCTTCGGGAAAGTAGGTTATACTTTTGATCGTCGTTATACTGCTTCTGTTACAGGACGTTATGATGGTTCTAACAGACAAGGAAATAGTGGTTCTTCTAGATGGTTACCAACATATACTTTTAGTGGTAAATGGAATGTTACTGAAGAAAAATTCATGCAAAACTTAAAAGCTATAAACAATTTAGCACTAAGAGGTTCGTATGGTTTAACAGCAACTGCTGGACCAGCAACAAACTCTTTGGCTATATATAAGAGTATGATAGCTAATCGTTTAAACTTAAATGATAGAGAAACAGGTATTGAAATCGATCAACTACAAAATGGTGATTTAACTTGGGAGAAACAATTTGAAACTAACATTGGTTTAGATTTAGGATTGTTTAATAACAGAGTACAATTAGTAACTGATGTTTACAGACGTAAAGCTTTTGACTTAGTTGATTATGTTGTAACATCAGGTATTGGTGGACAAAAAATTAAACAAGGTAATAATGCAAACATGGAAACCAAAGGTTTAGAGATTGGTTTAACAACGCAAAATATCGTAAGTAAAGATTTTAAATGGTCTACAACATTCAATTTTTCAGTATTTAATCAGGAAATAACGAAGTTAGAAAACCAACCAACTGCTTTTGATTTAATTGATGGAAACGGAGGAAACGCTATAGGACGTCCTAGAAACTCTATTTATTCTTACCAATTTACAGGTTTAAATAATCAAGGTCTTCCAACATTTAAAATGCAGGATGGAGCGGCAAATAACATTACTGGAGCTAATTTTCAGGATAATAATAACGTAACAGATTATTTAAAATACGAAGGATCAATAGAGCCAAATAAATCATTTGGACTTGCTAATACTTTTACTTATAAAAACTGGTCATTATATGTTTTCTTCGTAGGATCTGCAGGAAATAAAGTTCGTTTAAACCCTATTTATGATAGTGAATATGATGATTTAACAGTATTTACAAAAGACTTTACTAACAGATGGATCAATCCAGGTGACGAAAACATTACTAATGTTCCAGTTATTGCAGATAAGAGATTAAATGCTAATTATGATGGTGCACGTACGCTTGCAAGAGCATATAACACTTACAATTATTCAGATGTTAGAATAGCTGATGGTGATTTTGTACGATTGAAAAACATTTCATTAAGCTGGGAATTTCCTAAAGATTTTAAGAGAAAAATTGGTGTAAATACTTTTACTCTTAAAGGATCTGCAGTTAACCCTTGGTTAATTTATTCTGATAAAAGATTAAACGGTCAGGATCCTGAATTCCGTAATACAGGAGGAGTAGCATTTCCTATAACTTCTCAGTACACATTTACTTTAAATATTTCATTATAATAGTATTAAATTATGAAAAATATAAAAATAGCGCTAGCATTATTATTACTTCTAGGTATTAGTAGTTGCGATGAGTTTCTTTCGGAAACACCAGATAACAGAACACAAATAGATACTCCGGAAAAAATATCAGAATTATTGGTAAATGCCTATCCAGTAGGTGGAACTTATATGGATTTTGCCGAAACAATGTCTGATAACGTTACTGATGGAAGATTAACAGAGACATTACCTAAAAACCTGCAGAATTATAATTGGGAAATGCAGGATGAAACTAATATAGACACTCAGGCAAACTATTGGGATGCATGTTATAGAGCTATTGCGCATGCTAACAAGGCATTGCAGGCTATTAAACAGTTAGGGTATCCTTCTAATTTAAATTCACAAAGAGGAGAAGCATTATTGGCAAGAGCCTATTCTCATTTTATGTTAGTGACATTCTGGTCTAATCGATACAATCCAGCTACTGCTGCGACTGATTTAGGTATTCCGTACGTAAACGAACCAGAAGAAGTATTAATTAAAAAATATACAAGAAATACTGTTGCAGAAGTTTATGATTTCATTCAACAAGATATAGAAGAAGGTTTGAAATATGTAACAAACGAGTATAAAGAACCAAAATTTCATTTTAATAGAGAAGCAGGAAAAGCATTTGCAAGCCGTTTTTATCTTATAAAAGGGGACTGGGCTAAAGTACTAGAGGTTACAGAAGGATTAGGATCAAAACCTGCTGGAAAAATCAGAGATTATTTAGCATATACAAGTTTAGATCCAAACGTACAGTTTATCGATTATGCAAAAGCTGAACATCCTACAAACTTATTAGTAATTTCATCTTATTCTATTTATTCTAGAGCGACTCAACAAAATAGATTTTATTTAGGTTCAAATCAAGCGATTGAAATTTTTGGGAACGCAACAAATATATATAACAAAGCTTGGTACTATACTACATACTCTTATAACAGTAAGACAGATTTCCGTCCTAAGTACAAAGAATATTTCAAGTATACTAACCTAACAGCTGCAATTGGAGAACCTTATTTAGGGACAGTGCTTTTTACAAACGATGAATTTTATTTAAACAGAATTGAAGCACTTGTTATGTCTAACAGAATTGCTGAAGCAAATACAGAGTTAGAGTTCTTTTTAGGAATGAGAACAAAGGCTTATAATGCAGCAACTGATAAGTTAACAGAGGCAAAAATTGTTGCTAAATATCCAGTTATTACAGATGAGTATACACCATTTTATACTATGACTCCAGTGCAGACATCGTATGTAAAAGCTATTGCTGAGGCTAAAAGAAGAGAATTTATTCATGAAGGTATGAGATGGTTGGATGTGAAGCGTTTTAATCTTGTAGTGAAGCATGATATTTTCAATAGTCCGTCAAACACATTAGTTAAAGATGATAAACGCAGAGCGTTACAAATACCGCTAAGTGCATCAAGCAACGGAGTTGAAATAAATCCTAGATAAAAATTTAATATAAAGTATTATGAAAATATTAAACCAATATAAAAAATTAGCATTAATTGCTGGAGTAGTTATGATTTTTTCTGGTTGTGCTCATGAGGATCAACCGGGTGAAAGCCAGTTAGATTTTACTCAGCCAGTTCAAACAGATTTAGATAAATGGATTACTACAAATTACCTTATTCCGTACAATATTAATGCACGATACAAATGGAATCAGAACACGGTTGATAATAGTAGGTTTTTATTTCCTCCAACGATCGATAAAGTGCAGCCAGCCTTAGAAATTGTTCAAAAAATATGGTTGTCTAGTTACGCAACCATCGGTGGAGCTGATTTTGTTAAGAAAATTGCACCAAGAGAAGTTGTTTTAGTTGGTGGAGTAAATATGAATGACAATGGTACCAGAACATTAGGAATTGCAGAAGGAGGACAGAGAATTACACTTTTTGAAGTAGATTATATCAACAGACAAAATCGTGCAATAGTTTCGGAGTTTATTCATACTATTCAGCATGAGTATGTTCATATTTTAAATCAGAACAAACCTTTTGATGAGCAAGCTTGGGGTAAATTAACTCCTTCAGGATATACAGCAACCTGGCATTTAGAAACTAATTCGGCATCGAGAGAATTAGGATTTATAACGAATTATGCAAGAAACAATATTGTTGAAGATTTTGCTGAAACGGCTTCTATAATCTTAATTAGCTCTAAGGCAGAATATGCAGCTATTTTAGCAAGTATAACAAGTCCGAAAGGAAGAGAAGATATTAAAAAGAAAGAAGCTATTGTAGTGAAGTATTTTAAAGATGCCTTTGATATGGATTTCTATGCATTAAGAGACGAGGCTGAAAAAAATACTACAATTGTAATTAATGGCAATTAGTAATTATACTATTAAGTTCTAAAACATTAACTTAAAATAACATTATGAAAATAAAATATTTATATAAGTTGCTAATTGTTGCTTTTGTAGCAATTCAATTAGTTGCTTGCAGTAACGGTGATACTGAGGAAAAGTTTGATCAAACACCTACTGCAAGAACAAATGCTCAGTCTAAAAAATTAGATGAGTTATTGCTGGCATCAGAGTATGGATGGAAAGCCGTTTATTTTACTGATAATACACAATTAGGAGGATATACACATTTATTTAAATTCTCTCCTGGAGGGAAAGTAACAATGGCATCAGATTTTGACAGTGATACAAAAAAGTATGATAGTCAATACGAGATTCAATTAGGGAGTACTGTAAGTGTAGTTTTTACTACTGCTAACAGAATACACCTTTTATCTGACTCAAGATCATACCCAACGGAAGATTTGAAAGGTCAAGGATATCTGGGTGATTTTCAGTTTTTATTTTATGGAGAAGATAAAGGAGATATTATCTTTAGAACCAACAGAAAGTCTATAGAATTACGTTTTGTAAAAGCTACTGCTGCCGATTGGGATAACTTACCACAAAATACAATAATGGAGCAGAATGTAATTGGAGCAAATACACGACCACTTTTTAGATTATTAGAAACAAATGATGGAACAACTGTACGTCAGTTTGATTTTAATTTTGATGATGCGACTCGTTTTGCCACTGCTGATCCTATTACAGCTGGTTTTTCTGAAAGTTATAATGTAGGTGTTGGTTATTCTGCAACAGGAATGATAGTAAGCCCTGCTATTGTAGTTAAAGATCAAGCTTTGTCTGAATTTGTTTATAACGATGCGGATGGTAGCTTCACAGCAACTGGAACAAATGGGGTATCTGCTACTATTAAGTACACTACAAAACCGTTAGTTTTAACAGATGATTATAAAATCATTTTAGATGGACAACCAGCAACAGCATTTGGATACATTGCACAGTATTTGAGTAATACGGCTGGAAATTCTCTTTTATGTAAAACATTATTGAATGAAATTAATGCTAGTTTACCTGCAGCACAAAAGGTTAACAGAGTTCAATTTCAATTTAATGATGCAGGAAGTACGTATATAGTATATACATTCACAGGAGGAAAAGCGACACTATATCATAATGTAGAAGTTGTTGAGGATGCCGTAAATAAAACAATTGTCCTTAAACATATTTCTTGGCAAACTGCAACTGCACTTATTGCTGAGCCAGTATTATTAAAGAAATTTGATCAGGAACTAACAAATCCAAAAGGTTTATACTTTAAAAAAGAAACTTATAAACTAGGAGGAGTACCTAATACAGTTTATACTTTTACTTCAGCTGCTAGTAATTTCAGATTAGCAACATATGCTTTTCAATAGTTAAATGCAAAAAATAATTTTACAAAAGGGCTGTCATAAAAAGATAGTCCTTTTGTTTTTTTTAATGTATAACAAAAAGTAAAATTTATGGAACCAAGTAAAGAAACCAAAGATAAGTGGCATCAAGATCCATCAAATTGGATTTGGGGAATTTTTTATTTTAATAAAGAAGACAAAAGAATACTTCCTCCAAAGAGAATAAAACAATTAGGCTGGACAATAAATTTTGCAAATCCAAATTCAGTTTTCTTTTTGTTAATCTTACTTGTAGTGATTTATATTTTATCAAAATATCATTAAATAATAATTAAAATAGAAAGTGAAATTTTATGAATAATTCAATATTTATTTTATCGATTTTGGTTGTGTTAATAGCATTAGGATATCGGTTCAAGAACAAAAAGAATTAAAAGTGGTACAGTTTAAAACAGCATAAAAACAAGTTTATTATTATAGATATTATTATATTTTTGTGCAAAATTTAAAACCCCAAAACCAATGAAAAAACTTTTACTTTTATTTTGTGCTGCAAGTTTAGTATTTACTTCTTGCTCTAGTGATACTGATGACAATGCTGCTTCTATCATTTCTGACGTTCCTGTCATTCCTATCCTTCCTACCGTTGAAACAGTTATTTTACCTAAAACAGAGAAGTATACATATGCATCTCATCCAGAAGAAAATTCGACGACTACCTATACTTATAATGAAAATAAAATTGTGAGTCTTGTAGCTGATGGAGGTCATAAAACTTTATTTACCTACACAGGGAATTTAATTACCAAAACCGAATATTATGAACAAAATGTATTGCTTACAACTACGGTTTTTACTTATGAAAACAATAAATTAAAATCGTATCTGGAAACTCCATCTGGTAATTCTTCTAAGAGAAGAAAAGATTATACTTATAATGCAAATGGAACAATTTCGACTGCTACTTTTTTAATTTCGACTGATCAAGTAGAAACATTAGATTCTTCGAGCATATTTACTTTAGATGCTAGTGGTAATATAGTTAAGGTAGAATTTAATGATAGTATCAATTTATTTGAGTATGATACTAAAAATAGTCCGTTTAAAAATATTTTAGGATATGCACAGTTATTAGATTCTGAAGCTTTTGATCAGGAAGCTAATACAGTAAATAATTTTACTAAACTAATAGAAAAAGAAGGAGACGTAATTGTAGGAACTCATACTTACGAGAATACTTATGATACAAACAACTTCTTGACGAAAAAAGTTAGTAATGGAGAAACTTATGAATATACGTACTAGTATAGAATCTCTAAGTTTAGTTCCTAAAAGAAAATACCCAACTAATATAATATAAGTTAATTTTCCAAAAAAGCAGCAAGCGTAAGTTTGCTGCTTTTTTTGTTTATAGGTATTTCTTGTCGCAAAAAAAGTTAGTTTTTTTTAATTGTTTTATTAGATAATTTACATAAAAAAAGTGTTTCTGTTTAAAAGTAATTTCTTATATTTAATTACTTAAAAGTCTAAAAATCAATGGACTTAAAATGATTGATGAATCTAAAAAATTTTATAATTTAAGTTACTATGTTAAAAACAATTTTGAATTTAAATGGAGTAGAATTACTAAGTAAAAATCAACAAAAAAACATTGTCGGCAAAGGACAAAGAGGGTCGGGAAATACTCCTAGATGTTCAGATGGTAATTGGGCACCTCCAGGAGCTAATCCTGCATATTACCCTAATTATCCATGTGCAGATATTGCTGAACCAGTAACAGAACCTTGTTTTCCTACATTTCATGCAGACGGTACCGTAACTGAATGCTAAATAAATAGGATTCTCTATATTAAAAAGTCTAAAAATCAATGGACTCAAAATGATTGATAAATCTAAAAATTTTATAATTTAAGTTGCTATGTTAAAAACAATTTTGAATTTAAATGGAGTAGAATTACTAAGTAAAGATCAACAAAAAAACACAATTGGTAAAGGTTATAATGGCCCGATATCTGTACCTAGATGTTCTGATGGTGACTGGGCGCCTTCAGGTCCAGGTGTTAATCCTTATGACTATCCTAATTATCCATGTATTGGTCCTCAAGAAAGACCTTGCCTACCAACACTTTTAGAGGATGGAAGTGTAACTGGATGCTAATAAATATTGAAAAAAGATAAAAAAGCCGTTTCGTAATTTGAAACGGTTTTTTAGTTTTAATGCCATTTCTCATCATAAATTAAAAAAATATTTACACAATACATATGATTCCTAACTTTGATAAAGACGTTTTAGATAAGATAGAAAAGATAATTGGTATCCCTTTTATATCAGATTCTTATGCTATAGGAGCAGTATGTTTTGCAAATAATGATGAAGTTCGACCTGAATTTAGAGAAAGTTTTAATACATTTCATGTGCTGGATTATATCAATGCCGTGATTTGTAAATATGGAGATAAAACTAATTTTTATAAGATTCCATATCCCGAAGATTCAACTTCTTTTTGGGAATTAGTTGCAATTGGTGCCAAGCTTCGTAAAAATGATTCAGTAGATAAAACTAGAAATGAAAACTATTTTAAGATAAAATGGTACAGCAAGAATAAATAGAAAATTAATGAAAGATAACGAATTTGACCATGAAAATTGTACCGTTCAGGAATGCGATACAGACTATATTAACCTGAATGGTAATTCACCAATGTACAGTATTTTTCTATTGGAAGGCAATGGAAAAGTTAGCGTAGATTTGGTAGAATACACTTTTGAAGGTAAAATTATACTGTTTACAACACCATACCAAATTATTCATTTTGACATAAAAAAGCCCATTAAAACCAGAAGATTACAATTTCACGGTGATTTTTATTGTATAGAATATCATAAAAAAGAGGTTGCCTGTAACGGACTTTTATTCAATAATATTTATCAGAAACCTTATGTAAATCTTGCGACTGAAGATTATATTGAATTAGATTATATTTTAGGAAAACTAATTATAGAACTTGAAAATACTAGTAGTTATGCTATGGCAGTTGTACGTTCTTATTTGCAATTAATATTAGCATTATGTAGCAAAATAAAATCAGAAGATAATCTTGTTCATGAAGAAAAGAACATACATCACCCATTAATTCAGTTTAAAGATTTATTAGAAAATAACTTTCGTAAAGAAAGACAGCCCTCTTTTTATGCTATGCAAATGGGGATTTCGCCTAATAATTTTTCGAAATTAAGTAAGCATTATTTTCTAAAAACACCATCTATATTAATTCAGGAAAGAGTTATACTTGAGGCAAAAAAGTTAATTCATCTTAGTTATAAAAGCATGAAACAAATTGCAGCTGAGCTAAATTTCGATGACGAAAATTATTTCAGTCGCTATTTTAAAAAGCATACAGGAATTACACCAACTGCATTTCGAGAAAATGTTGGTATATCTATCGTTGCAGATTCGTCTAGGTAATAGCCATATTTGTCCATTGTGAGCAGATCATAGAGTAGTTAATTTTGGCATTTAAATGTAAATATCATTAACAAATAAAAGTATGAACATATTATCGACCTTATCAAATCTACAAAATCAGTTTTTTAATTTAATGCGAATAGCCATTTTTATTGTAATGGTGTGGATTGGCGGACTTAAAGTTTTTCAATATGAAGCAGATGGAATTGTACCTTTTGTTGCAAATAGCCCATTAATGAGTTTCTTTTATAACAATCCGAGCGAGTATAAAGATCACAAAAATAAAGAAGGCGAAGTAGTCGAGGAAAATATCAAATGGCATAACGATAACGGTACTTATATTTTTTCGTACATATTGGGTACAGTAATTATAATTATAGGATTGCTAACCTTATTTGGAATTTTTAATGTTCGTTTAGGACTTGTAGGAGGAATTCTAACTGCTGGTATGGCATTGGTTACGCTAACTTTTTTAATTACAACACCCGAAACTTGGGTTCCTGATTTGGGTAGTTCTACACATGGGTTTCCCTATTTATCAGGAGCAGGACGATTGGTAATTAAAGATGTTATTATGATGGCCGGTGGATTATTATGTGCGTCCGATTGTGCCAAAAGAATAATTACCCAAAGAAATTAATTTTCAGTTTTTTTTGCAATTTGATTATCTCAAAAGGTTTTTAAAATCTGTTAGGTATGTTCTATTAATTATGTTGTTCAGTAAATAAAAATGAATAACTATTGTTTTAGTTCATCGTCATTAAAGTCAAGAAAAACATAATTAATACAGTACGGAATAGATCTCTTGCAAAGTCGCAAAGCCGCCAAGTTAGCATAGATTTTCTCTGCGGCTTTGCGGCTTTGCGCGAAAATTTAGTCATAATTTGTTATAAAGCTTTGCCTAATGACATTGACTCAAACGATAAACGTTTTACGATGTTAACCAAGTAATAAAAAACCAGATAACCAAGAAGTAATTTTATTCCAATTAAGTTTAAATTTTTGCGGAGAAAAACCATAGAAAGATTTAAAAGCAGCAGAGAAATGCGACACATCTTTATAGCCACATTTGTAAGCTACTTCGCTAACACTTATTGTTTTAGATTTAAATAATTCTTTGGCATGTTTCATCCTAAGCTCGATAATATAACTTTTTACAGTAGTTCCAAAACACGCTTTAAATCCTTTTTTTAGCTTGAATTCATTAAGAGAAATCATTCTCGAGAGTTCAGGAAGAGTAGGGGCATGTACGTAATCTTTATCCAGGATTAACTTGGCTTCTAGTAGTTTAGTATAATCCTCTTCGTCTATTAAATCCTTTGGAATTGCCTTCTCAATAAGGGCTTCCAATTGTAAAATTAATAGTTCTTTAATTTTAGTTTCGATATACATTCTTTTTAAAGCGCCTTGTCGATTACAATTTTTAATTTCATGAATAACCCATTGTATCGATGATGTAAAAGGAATATATCTAGAAGTTAAATAACTGGATTTTTTTAAGAGAATATTCTTTGAGAATTTTTGATGAAGTTCCCAATCTTCATTGATAATATTGTAATAAAAATCTTTTGATAAGATTATTGAAAAGTAATTTATTTGCTCAAATGGCGGAATTTTAAATGTGGCTTTATAATTTGAAGTATAGAAAATATTATGAGTGTTTTCTCTTGAATATTTTTCAGTTTCTAGTTGATCAATGTAGGTTTCGACATTATTACAGCATATAAAATTCATCACAATCGATTCACAAGTAATCTCAAATAATGCCGTTTGTGGTTCAGAAAAATACATTTGAGTATCAAGAATCACAAGACCATCAGTTATTAAATGATGACTTTTTATTTCTTCTAAAGTTTCATTTTTTATAAATACATTTTCGTCTGCCAAGTGACTTTTTGGGTCATAGCCATCATAAACCGCAATAGAAATTATTGGGTGTTCGTGACTGAGAAGTTTCGATTTAATTTTCAAAATAATAATCCGTTTTTACAAAATAATAATCCGTTTTTCCCTATATAAAAAGGAGACGTTCGTGGTACTTTTGCTGCAAAGTTATTTATAATTAGTCTAAGTAAACATATGTCAACTCATAAATTTTCAATTTTAAGTATATTTTTTTTAGTATCCTTCTTTTCATTTGCCCAACAAAATAAGGGGATAGCAGTCTCAGGACAGATTTCGGAGAGTTCAGGACAGAGTATTCCATTTGCAACAGTAAGTTTAGAAAAAACAGATTTTATCATTATGTCCGATGAAAACGGAAAATATAATTTTAAAAATGTTGCAGCAGGAAATTATGTTTTAAAAGTTTCCGCAATAGGGTTTTCAACTTCAAAAAAACACATCGAAGTTAAGGGGACAAGCGAAATAATTTTCTCCGTTCGTTTAGAAAGTGAATTAAACGAATTAGAAAATATAACAGTAATGGGACGCACCCAAACGGAGAAAATAAATAAACAATCATATAGCGTAACAGCAATCGATGCAAAAAAACTACACAATTCGACACTAGACTTATCACATGCTTTAGATAGAGTTTCGGGTGTTCGTGTTCGTGAATCAGGAGGAGTAGGTTCTAAATCGCAGCTTTCTATTAATGGGTTTTCAGGGAATCAGATAAAAGTTTTTATTGACGGAGTACCGATGGATAATTTTGGATCATCGTTCCAACTGAATAATATTCCTGTTAATCTTGCCGATAGAATCGAAGTTTATAAAGGGGTTGTGCCTATTTGGTTAGGTGGAGATGCACTTGGTGGAGCCATTAATATTGTTACCAATTCTAAACCTCGTACTTATCTTGATGCTTCATATTCTTTTGGATCATTTAACACGCATCGAACAACAATAAATGCAGGATATACTGCCAAGAGTGGTTTTACTACCGAGATAAATGCATTTCAGAATTACTCAGACAATAATTATTGGGTAAATGTAGAAGCCGCAGATTTAAATACGGGTGCTTATTTTCCAAATGCTCGTGTAAGAAGATTTCATGATAAATATCGTAATGAAACCGTAATACTGAATGTAGGTATAACTGGAAAAAAATATGCCGATAAATTATTGTTTGGTTTTACAGCTGGTGAGAATAGAGCAGATATACAAACAGGAGCACGTATGACTAGCGTATTTGGCCAAGTGTATGGTAAAGGAAATATCTTGATGCCAACTGTAAAATATCAGGTAAAAGATTTCTTTACAAAAGGTTTAGATGTTAGCGTTACTGGTAATTTTAATTTTGGTGAAGAGCAAAATGTTGATACGGTTTTTCGAAGATATAATTGGTTTGGAGATTATATAGTAATACCTGGTTTAGGAGGAGAGCGTAGTCGTACGTTACGTAAGTTCAAAAACAATAATGGAATCGCTACAGCAAATTTTACTTACCGTTTAAACGATAGACATTCGTTTATGCTGAACAACACTTTTAACACCTTTAATCGTAAAGAAAGTGATGAGTTGGTTCCTGAATCACTACTATATCAGCAACCGAAGAAATCTCAAAAAAATATTATAGGTGCAGGTTATAAATTTGATTATAACGCAAAATGGAGTACTTCAGTATTTGTTAAAAATTATTCTTTGAGAAATACCTATTCCGAGAGTTATAACCCTTCGGGGAATTGGGGAGATATTGCCTATATAGAGCATGCAGATAATAAAAACTTGTTTGGATATGGTGCTGCAAGCAGTTATTACTTAAAGCATAATTTACAGATAAAAGGATCTTTCGAAAAAAGTTACAGATTGCCAACTCCTGATGAATTATTCGGAAATGTTAATGATAATGTGGCAGGGAATAGTAGCCTTAAGCCAGAAACGAGTAATAATTTTAATGTAGGATTAAGTTATCAAACTAGCTTCAAGAAAGTCAATGCAATGACATTTGATGTTAATTTTTTATATCGTGATGCAACCGATTTTATTCGTTCAGAAATGAATTTAAATCAAACGATGATCACTAACGTTAACCAAAAAGGGGTTACAAATTTTGGTATAGATGGTGAAGTGAGATATTCTTATAAAAATAGATTTACTGCTGGTGTGAACATGACGTATCAAAATATTCGTAATATGACACAATATGAGCCAGGCAAAAATGTTGAATCAGCATATTATAAAGACAGAGTTCCTAATATCCCTTATCTTTTTGGTAATGCCGATGCCTCCGTTTTCTTTTATGACTTCATAAAAAAGGGAAATAATTTATCTATTGGTTATAATTTTTTATACGTACACACTTATTATTTGTCATGGCCAAGCCAAGGTATTAAGGATGGTAAACTAGATATACCGCAACAATTTAATCATGATTTAAATGCAGTATACACTTTTGCAGATGGTAAATATAATATTGCTTTAGAATGTAAAAATGTATTAGATAATAAGCTTTACGACAACTTTTCGTTGCAAAAACCAAGTCGTTCATTCAATATAAAATTCAGGTATTTCTTTACCAAATCAAATAAATAATTCAAATAAATCAAACAATAATCATTATGAAAAAAACTAGCACATTAGCGATATTCGCTGCTTTAATAGCCTTTACGTCATTTTCTTGTAGCAGTGACTCTAGCTCTCCAGATGGAGGAACACCAAGCACAGGAACAGAAAAAACAAAATATATTATTACAGCAACTACAGGGGCAGAAGGAATTGCTGATTATTTATTAACTACAGATGATATTACTAAAGGATCTATTACAACAACTGGTAACGGATTAGAGCAAGATGGTTCGTACCGTTTTTATATTACAAACCAGAATAAATTTTTTAGTTTACTTTACGGACAAGGAAATCCGGGAGCAGTTACTACTTATGCATTGACAGCTGAGGGTAAATTGACTAAAACATCTAACTTTCAAGCTGAAACAGTACAGGTTTTTGCAGCAGTAAACAAAGAAATTTTAACAATAAAAATACCAAGAAGAGGTGCGTCATCTATAGCATCTATGTATAGAATTGATGCAACATCATCACTTATCGTGGGTGGAGCACAACAAGATATCATAAAACTGGCTAAAAACGGAGAAAGAGCACATTATACATGGGCAACACAGGTAGGAGATAAGGTATATATGCCATACATGAGTATTAAAGGAGACGAGGTTGATACCTTCGGAACTAAATATCCAGATAGTACGTGGGTTGCAGTATATAACTACCCAGAATTAAAATTAGAAAAAGTAATTAAAGATAACCGTACAAGTTATTTAGGAGATTACTTTTCAAATGGATTAATCCAAGATGAAAATGGAGACGCATACGGTTTTTCTAGTGCAGTTGCAACAAGTAATAGTGTTATAACTTCGACTAAACCATCTGCGGTAGTGAAAATTAAAAAAGGAACTACAGAATTTGATCAGTCTTATTTCTTTAATGTAGAAGAAAAATCTGGCGGACATAAAATTTCTTCAAGCAGTTATATTGGTAAAGGAAAAGTGTTATTACAAATGTATGGTAATGCTGGTAAAAATAACGGAGTGGCTAAATTGGCTGTAGCCGATGTGTACGCTCAAACTTTTAAGTGGGTTACTAATGGACCTGAGGTAATTAAATCAACTACTACAAATTATAATATTACTACAGAAGATAATAACTCACTTATATTAGGTATTAATACACCAGATGGTAACTGGATTTATACAATTAATGGTTCAACAGGAGTTGCTACTAAAGGTATGAAAGTAGAAGGTGGAGAAATTACAGCTATTGCTAAATTAAAATATTAATGTGATTAAAAATGCCGTTTCAATTTTGAAACGGCATTTTATAAATTTAGTAAACAACATAAAACTTGTTTACTAATCCTTAGTAAGCCCTGTAAGCATAGGTGTATAAAGATAATTTAAGTGATAAATTATTGTTATTCTGATATGAAAATTATTTATAATTAGTCTTATTAAATAAAAGTAAATTTATAAATTTGCGTTTTCAGATGTTATTTTTTGCTAACCTTTTGCCTTTAGAGCTTATGGTTCTTATTACATAATTTTTATAGATTTCAAAAACATGTCTACTTCTACTCAAAAAAAGAAAAAAAGTAAAAAGTCACTTTTCAAACGCACTGCAGCCTGGCTGCATTTGTGGTTAGGATTAGGATCTGGTATCATTGTGGTGATTGTCAGTCTTACTGGCTGCATGTACGTTTTTGAGCATGAAATAAAAGATTTTATAGAAGATTGGCGTTTTGTAACTCCACAGGAAAAAGCCTATTTGTTGCCATCGCAACTTATAAGTATTGCCGATAAGGAAATGAAAGGCAAAAAAGCCACCAGTGTTACTTTTGGAGAAAAAGACGAAGCAGCAATTGTGGGATATTTTGTTGCTAAAAAAGAAAAGAAAGAAGATAATAAAGGTAAGGAAGAAGAAGCACAAAAAGAGAAAAAACAAGTAAAAGCTGGTAATCTGGCTTCAAATGACAAGCCTAAAGATAAAGAACCAAAACGTAAAAAAAGACGAAGCGGTACTACTTTTAATGTGTATATGAATCCTTATACAGGACAAGTTCTTAATGTTAAAGCATTTTCTAGAGAAGACCCCGATTTTTTTAGATTTATGCTTAATGGACACCGTGCTTTATGGTTGCCTTATGATATTGGTCGTCCTATTGTAGGAGTTGCTATTTTAATTTTTGTAGTAATATTAATTACAGGAATAATTTTATGGTGGCCAACAAAATGGATTAAATCGATCCGTGATAAGAGTTTCAAAATTAAATGGTCGGCTAGTTTTAAACGTGTAAATTATGATATGCATAATGTACTTGGTTTTTACAGTATGTTTTTTTTATTATTTATTTCATTAACAGGTTTAGTTTGGAGTTTTGGCTGGTTTAGCAAATCATTATATTGGGTAACTTCTGGAGGAAAACCATTAGTAGAAAATAGAGAATCACCTAAATCAGATACAACAACCGTTAAAGCATTTCATGTTTCTACAGTAGATAAAGTGATGCTTAAATTAGTAAAAGAAAGTCCTCAGGCAGCTGGGATTTTAATATCAATGCCCGAAAAACCATCAGATCCTATTGGAGCTTTTGTTTACAAAAAAAGCAATACCTTTTACAATATGGATCGCTATAGTTTCGATCAGCAATCACTCAAAGACATTACAATCAAAACCCCTTTTTCTGGAAAGTACGAAGATGCCAGCGTTCCAGATAAAATACGCCGAATGAATTATGATATTCACGTAGGAGCAGTCTTGGGACTTACAGGAAAAATTTTAGCTTTTTTCGCAAGTTTAATTTCTGCCAGTTTACCTATTACAGGATTTTTAATTTGGTGGGGAAAACAAAAATTCAGCAAAAAAGGAAAAGCAACCCCAACGCCCAAAGTAGCTTCTAAAGCTGTTCCAGCACCAAAAGTGCTAGAAGAAGAAATGTCATTTTAGATAAAATATTTTTTTACCATTAAGGGATTAAGAAAATTAGGTTTCATTATGAACAAGTCCCAACGGGACGTTATATTTATAGAAAATCCCCAATATTGTCATTTCGACAAAGGAGAAATCTCCGCAAGAAACTCGACAAAGATTGTGGAGTTTCTTCCTACGTCAGAAAGACAAGTTTGTGGTGAAAAAACTAACCATTAAGACATTAAGTTCCATTAAAAACAAAGCTTAAATTTTCTTAATCCCTTAATGGTAAAAAAAAACTTTTTAATCTGTGGCAAAAAAATTAACCGCAAAGGTCGCAATCCCGAAGCGTCGGGATACGCAAAGGACGCAAAGATTTTAAGCTTTAATATCTATTGAAGATGCACTGCAGTGCGCCTCTACAGAAAACCTATGAGCCTTTTTTATTCGCAATACAAGAAACCTTTGTCACTTTGCCTCTCAGAACCTTAGTGCCTCAGAGTCTTAGTAACTTAATAAAAACTATATCCTATCATAACAAAAAAGCTTTCATTATAAATTTTCAATTGTTGTTTTGTGTTAGCATTTTCTATTATTGGCACAAAGCCACGAATAAATCTTCCGCCAATATTAATTCCATTTTTGAATTCGTAATTTAAACCTGCAACAAACCCAGCATCCATTTTCTGACTATAATTACTAGAAGCTTCGCCAGAACCATAAATCGATTTATCGGTATATAGGTTTCCATCGGCATCTTTACGTTGTATGGAAGCATTTAATAAAACGCCCAGATACGGTCCTGCATAAACTTGTAATCCTTTGTAATATAAAGTTGGACTCACAGGAAATATATCAATATACTGACGTTTAAATTTACTTGAGAATTCGGGATTTATTCCATCATCGATTTTGATAGACATTATTCGCTGGCTGTAAAATAATTCGTGTTTCAGTCCGAAGTATTTAGATGTTTTATTGTCGAGCGTAATCCCGATTGATTGTCCGATTAAACTTTTCTGAGATCCATCATTAGATAAACTATCAACATCTCTACCTGTTAATGATGTCCAGTTTATGCCACCACTTATACCAAAGGTGAGACCATCTTGTTGCGCGCTAATTTTGAGTATAAAAAAAAGCATGATGCAAATTGTATATGTATTTTTCATTGTTATAAGTATTATTTTAAAAATTAATATCCCAAATACCAGCTGCTTTTTCTAGTTCAACCAGTGCTGCAGCATAATTATATAGAGTTTCATAATAATTAAGTTGAGTTTCATTATAGGTTCGTTGCGCGTTTAATACTTCGAGTAAACTGGTTTCACCGCGTTTGTAGCTATAAACCTTTCCATCTAGCAAACGTTGCGCATCGGCCAATAAACCAGTATTAAATTGGCGTACTTGTTTTTGTGTAGTGAGATAATTAAACCATGCTTTTCGTACTTCTATCTGGATTTGTAATTCTGTTTGTTTGTACAATACATCAGCTTGTTGCACACTATATTCAGCTGCTTTTAATTCGCCTTTATTTCGATTAGAAAACTTAAGCGGAATAGAAATACCTCCAGAAACAGCCGAAGAAGATGGGGTAGGAGCAACACTATTTGTTACTACAGAAGCACTTTCTACTCCTATATTTAATCCTAAATCCAGAACTCTATTTGCCTTGGCTAATTTTAAAATATCCTGTGATACATTTTTATTTTTAAGTGCAGCCAATAAATCGGCTCGATTGTTTTCGGCAGAAATTATAAGTTCATTCAAATCAAATAAGCGATCGAATTTTGCTAAATCCCCAATAGGTGAATACAAAGTATCTGCTTTTTGATTTCCTACCAAGGTTCCCAGTTCTAATAGAGTAGTCTTCCAATCGGCTTCGCTTTGGTACACCTCATTTAGCATCGTATTGGCTTCTAGTTTACTTTGGCGTGCATCAATTTCGGTTATGCTACCCAATTTAAACCGAATACTATCGGCTACAGCTATATTATTAAGAATCGTATAAGAGTTTAATTGTACCTTAAATATTTCCTTTTGCTTTAAGCTGGTTAAATAATTTAAAGTTGCATCGGCACGTAGGTTACGAAAATAATCTTCTAATAAAGCTTTTGTTAGTTCGCTAGTACTTTTTGCTACATTTATTCGAGCTTTTCGTTTTCCGCCAAGTTCCAATGTCCAACTTAATTCAGTCGAAAAACCATAGCCCATTTGCATTCTGCGTTGTCCATTATCACTAGCTCCAATAGCGAGTTCAGGATCAGGAAATACTTTTGAAGCTTCTACATTAGCTTCAGCTATATTCATATTAAATTTTTCGGCTGCATATCCTAAATTGTTCTTATTTACTAAGGATAAGAAATCAGGATAATTCATTTTTACTTGTGTAAATGTGGTATCAATTTGAGCATTTATTACTGCCGAAATATTCAGCATTAACAAAAGAAATACCCATTTATATTTTATATTTTTAATCATAATGTATCGTTTTATAGATTATCGATTTAATGTTGTAGTATTCTGTTTTCTGTATCAAATTTTTTCTCGATGAGATAATAAAGAGATGGTAAAACGAATAGTGTTAGTATTGTAGAGAACATCAGTCCGTAAACAATTACCGTTGCAAGAGGTCGCTGTACATCGCTGCCTATACCAGTTGCTAATGAAGCAGGTAATAATCCTAATACGGCAACAGTTGCAGTCATTAATACAGGGCGGAAGCGTTGTTTAGCACCATTTGTTACTGCGCTGAGTAAATCCATTCCGTTTTTACGAAGTTGATTAATATGCGAAATCATGATGACTCCGTTTTGTATTGCAACTCCAAATAAGGCTATAAAACCTACGGCAGATGATACATTGAGCGTCATGTCACGAACATTAAGGGCCAGCATTCCTCCAAATAATGCCAGCGGAACGATACTCATTAGTAATCCTGCCTGACGGAATTTCCCAAATGCACCATATAATAATACAAACATTAATGCCAAAGCCAGTGGAACTATTATTGCCAAATGGCTATAGGCGCGTTCTTGATTTTCAAATTGCCCGCCCCATTTTATTTTAAATTGCTCATGGTCGTATTTTACATTTTGTTCAATTTTAGCTTGTGCTTCTTTAAGAAAAGAACTTAAATCGGCTCCTCTTAAGTTTAACCGAACCGTAAGATGGCGTTTGTTCATTTCTCTGGCAATAGTACTTTCTCCAGTATTGAGTTTGATATCGCATACTTGAGATAATGGAATTTTTATGCCTTCGGAATTCGTCAACATTAGGTTTCCTATTTTTTCAGGATTATTGCGACTTTCTTCATTGTATCTCGTTATAATATCATAAACTTTATTACCTACAAAAATTTGCGAAACAGCTTTTCCTCCCATTGCAACTTCTATCAATTCTGATACATCATCTACGTTCAATCCGTATTGAGCGATTTTCTGGCGGTCGGCAATAACTTGTATTTGTGGTAATGGTGGTTCTTGATCTATAGCAAGATCTACAGCGCCTTTTACATTTTTTAGGGTTTTAATAATATCCTCGGCAATTCTGCGGGTTTCTTTATAATTTTCCCCATATATTTTTACGACCAATTCGCTATGCGCTCCAGAGATTTTATCCATTACGCCATCAATCATAGGTTGCGAAAAACCAACATTATATCCAGGCATTGTAGCATATTCAGCAGCAAGTTCTTTGATTAAATCGGCTTTGGTTTTACCCGATTTCCACTGACTATAAGGCTTTAAGCCAATACTGCATTCGTAATGTGAAGGTGTCCAAGCATCTGTTCCATCATCATTGCGTCCTGCCTGAACCATCATATAAGTTACTTCATCATGTTTTAAAGTCCGATGACGAAGCGTATCACTCATTTCTTTTGATTTCTCTAAAGTAATACCTGGTGGTAACGAAACCTGTAGCCAAATTGAACCTTCATCCAGTGGTGGTAAAAAATCTTTTCCGACCATTACAGTAAGAATAAAAGCAAGGGACAATACACCAATTAAAGGAGCAAATACCTTTTTTGGAGTCTTCATTATTTTTAGAATTCTGTTATGATAGGAATTAGTCAGTTTATCCAGCCACTTATTATGATACATTTTTTGTGGTTTGCGATAAATAAAATAAGCCAGTCCCGGAATAAGTAATAATGCTACCAATAACGCTCCAAAAAGAGCATACCCAACAGTAAATGCCATTGGTGTGAATAGTTTCTTCTCGACACGCTCAAAAGCAAATAATGGCAAATAAGCAGTAATGATAATTAAGGAGGCAAAAAAGATAGGACGAGCGACACTTTTTACTCTCTCGGCAATGCTTTTTTCTGTGAGTTCTTCGGCTTCATTATCTTCTCGTTTTTTCAGAATAGTTTCCATCATTACAATTGCGCCATCTACAATAATTCCAAAATCTATTGCTCCCAATGAAAGTAAATTGGCAGGAATGTTGGTTAATTTCATTAAGATAAATGCAATCAAAAGCGAAATAGGAATTGTAATCGCGACTAATAATGCGCCTCTCCAACTACCCAGAAAAACGATTAATACAATAATTACCAGTAACATCCCTTCCAGTAAAGTATGAGAAACGGTTGTAAGTGTTGTATCAACCAAATCGGTTCTGTCCAAAAAAGCATGAATCTGAACACCTTCAGGAAGGTAATTTTTGTTTAAATCATCAACTGCTTCGTTTACACCTTTTAAAACTACCGATGGGTTTTGGTTTTTTAGCAAAAGCACAATCCCTTCAATATTATCCGAATAATCGGCACCACGTTTGTCTGAATATCCTAGAGCACCTTTACGCTCAAGATTTCCGTATTTTAATGTACCAATATCATTTAAATAGATAGGAACACCATTTACCGATTTCACGACTATGCGCCCAATATCTTCCAAATTTTTCACCAAACCTATTCCGCGTACCACATACGATTGATCTCCGCGATTAATGACGCTTCCGCCAACATTGGCATTATTCTTTTCGATAGTTTCGGTTACTTCACTTAGAGATAAACCATATTGCTCTATTTTGCGAGGATCAAGTTCAACTTGATATTGAGTTGTGATTCCTCCAAAATTGGTAACATCGGCAACACCCGAAACTTGTTTGATACGAGGGATAATAGTGTATTCTTGTAATTCACTTAATTCTCGTAAATCATGACTTTTGCTTTCGATGATATAGCGGTAAATCTCGCCAGTAGGAGATGTAAGCGGGTCTAAACCGGGTGTTGCTCCATAAGGTAATTCGACGTCGTTTAAGCGTTCCTGAATTCTTGTTCGGGCAAAGTAATCTTCGACACCATCATCAAAAACAATGGTTACCATAGATAAACCAAAAGTGCTTTTGCTTCGCATAACATGCATGCCAGGTAAACCATTTATGGCACGTTCTATCGGAATTGTAATTTGCTGTTCTATTTCTTCTGCAGCCAATCCCGGAACTTGCGTTACCACTTGCGAGGTTACATCGCCAATGTCTGGGTAAGCTTCTACCGAAAGTTGTGTCCATGAATAATACCCAAATAAGGATAGGAGTAAAAATAACGCTAGAATTAGCCAGCGTTTTGCTATTGTTGTTTCAAATATATTTTTTTTCATTTTTTTTATTATAAGGTTTAAAGACGCTGAGGAACTAAGGTTCTAAGGTGTCTTTTGTAGTTAATTTTTCGCCACAGATTAAAAGGATTAAAAGATTTTTTTACCATTAAGGAATTAAGTTCTATTAAGAGCAAAGCTTAATTTTTCTTAATATCTTAATGGTTAGTTTTTTTACCACAAACTTGTCTTTCTGACGTAGGAAGAACCTCCACCAGTAGCTCGACAAAGATTATGGAGTTTCTCACGAAGATTTCTCCTTCGTCGAAATGACAAGATTGGAGTAAATTTTTGCGTGCTTTGCGGTTAATTTTTTTTGCACAGACTAGACAGAAAAATTCAAAAGATTTTTAACGCTATCTACAGAAAACCTTTGTCCCTTTGTCCCTTTGCAACTCAGAACCTCTTGACTTTATTTCGCTTCAAGCAGATAAAAAGCACCTTCGCTTATAATTGTTTCATTAGGATTTAATCCGGATAGGATTGCTATTTTTCCTTTGTTGGAAATTCCAGTTTCTACATAGCGTCTGGCGTATTTTCCTTTGGTAATCTGTACAAGGACAAAACTTTTGTCATTAAATTGTAAGACAGCTTTAGCAGGTACAAACAAAGTATTTTCGGGAGTATCAATAAATTTTACAGTTACATACATACCCGGTTTTAGGGCATGGTCATTATTGGCACATTCTATTAATACTTGTACGCTTCGGGTAGCTTCGTCAACCATTTCATCGACATGATATATTTTTCCTGTAATTTTTTTATCGGGATAGGAAGCAACCTGAATTTCGGCACCATCTAATTCATGTATAAAACGAATGTCTTTTTCTTTAACCTGTCCTGCAACCCATACCTTTTTTAAATCGGCTACTTTAGCTTTGGGCGTATCATCAGCTTTTATATATTGTCCCATTACGACTTCGTTTGTAATAATTTCTCCAGCAATAGGAGAGGTGATTACAAGTGGCTGACCAAAGACTAGTTTATTCACATTTACTCCAAATATTTTTAGGCTTGCAATTGCATTTTGATATTCTTTTTCGTTGACTTCAAAGTTGGTTTCGGCTTCTTCTAAATCCTTTTGTGAACCAACTCCATTACTTTTTAAATCTTGCTGACGTTTTAATGAAAGTTTAGCAACCTGATAAGCTGATTTTGCCTGAAAGAAGTTCTTTTGAGCATCGATAAAATCTGGTGAAACCATTTCAAAAAGGGGCGTTCCTGCCTGAGTTTTCATTCCTAGTTTTAAATATACTTTAGTAACTCTGCCAGAAAACGGAGGAGCAATTTCGGCATAAAAATTAGGAATAGCTTTTACAGTTCCTGCCGTTATTAGTTCTAATTGATAAGGCTCATTCTTGACCGTTTCAAGTTTTAATTTGGGAGTAATTGTCGATGTTGCAGGAACAATAATTGTATCACTTTTTAAAGAATAATTCTCATTTTCGGTTACAGCTTTTTTATCATTGCAAGCAGTGAAAAATGTGATTATCATGAAATAAATTATAATATTCGGATATTCTAATTTTCTGTTTAAAGCTTTAATTTTCTGGATTCTGCAGTTCTGGTTTCTTTTAGGAATCATAGTAGTTTTTATTAATATATTTTACGAATTGTATTAACAAGCAATAACAAGTCTGTATCTCTAATAAAGTTGAGACACAAGTAATATTAAAGATTGAGTTAGGTGTTTTTAATACTAATTTTTAATCAGCATTAAATTTTTTAAGTGGAGTTTTAAAGAAGTTTTTTGACATGATTTTTTGATTTTAATTCGCTGCTGCGAAAAAGTCAATGACATATCTGCAGAAGCGAAATTTATAATTTTTGTTTACTGGGAGGAGGAGGGATATCCATTTTGATATTATTGAATAAATTATTTTCCGTTTATAATGGTGCAAAAATAGAACAACCCCTGAAGAGGGGCCGTTAGAGATGTTTTAGAAAAAAATTAGAATTTTATTAGAAACGAGATTTCAGTTATCCTGCAAGGTTTTTTTTCAACCTTGTAGGTATAATTATTTTTATTACAGATTTGAAAAGTTAAAATATTTTTTCACGCAGATTAGGCAGATTATGGCAGATTTGATTTAAAATTAGTTCTAAATAAATCTGCGCTCATCGGCTTAAATCCTTTGAAATCTGCGTGAGAAAAAAAGTAATAGATGGAGTGAATTTGCTATATAAGCTTCAGTGACACCTATTTTCCTTATGCTTTAAAATTAAACCTACAAGATTGAAAAAAAACTTGCAGGACTAGAATTCTTACTAGAAGTATTTTAATCTATAGCGTTTTTTATGCCATGATAAAGCTCAACAGTAAATATAGTACCTGATTTTTTATCGGAAGTAACGGAGATAGTTCCTTTATGAAGTAAGATAATTTTTTGGGTTAAAGACAATCCAATACCATTACCATCTGCATAGATTTTATTTAATCCTCGGTAGAATGGCTTAAAAATATGTTTTAAATCCTCTTCCAGAATACCAATACCATTGTCGATAAACTGCAAAATAATCTTCTCTTTTTCGAGTGATACAATAACTTTGCTTTGTTTGGTTTCAGAGAATTTACAACCATTTTCAAAAAGGTTTATAAATGCTACATTTAGTAAGTATTCGTTTCCATTTATCGAAATTTGATAGTCATCTTCAAAATCACTTTCAAAATGAATTGCAATATTATAAGAAGGATTTGATTTTTGGACTTGTTGTCTGGCATCAAGTAAAATCTCATCGATGCGAACTTGTTTGAATGCAATTTCTGAAGGATCATAATTTGCTTTGGCAAAATCTAGCAAACTATTAGATAGTTTAGCTAGCTTTTTGGCATCTTGTAGGGTGTTAAGGATAACAACTTTATATTCGTCATTATTACGTTCCTTATGAGTTGATAGTTCTAGTTCTGCAATAATAGCCGAAAGTGGTGTTCGGAGTTCGTGAGAAATATTAGAAACAAACTGTTTTTGAGAATCAAATGAGTTTTCTAAACGATTCAGCATTTTGTTAAAGGTCGTTGCTAGTTCAGAAATTTCGTCTTTACTTTCGTTTGTGTATAATCGTAAATCCAGATTTGTGGCTGAAATTGTTTTGGCTTTATCGGTCATTTTAACAATAGGTTCGAACGCTTTTTTTGAAAAAAAACGACCAATCATATAAAGCAGTAAAATGGATATTATGAAAACAATAATACAGGTTTTAAGCAAATTATTTAGCTTGATATACCCAAAACCATCGTAAGCCGCAGCAGTAACAATATATTCTTTTTCCTGAAATTTATATTTAATTCCAATTACTTGCCAATCATTTAGATAAAATTGTATTTCGCTTTTTTTAGCGATTTCATCTATCATTGGTCTTGTTTCTTTTACAACATCAATGTCTACAGCATCATGATACAATAAATGAAATGAAGTTGTGTAAATGGCAACTTCTACTTCGTTTAATGTTTCTCTATTGTTTCTGTAAATGTTTTGTAATGTTTTACTATTTACTTTGGCATTAAAGAATAAATTGGCTTTTGTAATTGCTTCTTTTTTTAATAATGCATAAAATTCTTTCTCTCTATTTTCTCTAGCAGAAATAAGTATAATAGAAGCAAACACTAATAAGATAGTGGCTGTTATGAATGTAAATAATATGGTTAATCGAGTTCTGATTTTCATTCTGCTTTTAAAATAAATCCCATGCCAGATCGGGTATGAATGAGTTTTTTATCAAAATCTTTATCAATTTTTTTTCTCAGATAGTTTATATATACATCAATAAAATTGGTGCCTGTATCAAAATGGGTATCCCATACTTTTTCAGCAATTTCTGTTCGGGATAAAACACGCTCAGAATTTTGCAGCATATATTCCAAGAGTTTAAATTCTTTTGGAGTAAGGTTTATTGCAGTCTCATTTCTTATTATGCTTTTAGTTTGCAGATTCATTTCAAGATCGGCATATTTTAAGATAAATCCAGTATTATTTATGTTGTTATTACTACGTTTTAATAAAGCTCTTATTCGTACTAAAAGCTCTCTCATTTCAAAAGGCTTAGTCAGATAATCATCTGCTCCGGCATCAAAACCTTCTACTTTATCGTCGGTTGTGCCCAAAGCTGTCAGCATTATTATAGGTAAATCGGGTTTTACTAATCGTATTTCTTTACATAAATCAAGTCCGTCGAGTTTTGGCAAAATAATATCTGTTATAATCAAATCATACTGATTACTAAGGGCTAACTTTTTCCCTGAGCGACCATCATAAGCGATTGTAGGTATAAATCCATGTTCTTCAAGTCCTCTTAGGATTAGTTCTGCTACTCTTTGGTTGTCTTCTATTACTAAAATATTCATCGTTATAAAGTTACTATTTCCTTTTTTAGATTAGCCTTCAAATATAAAAAATAAGATATTTTTTGTCTATGATGATTCTAGTAATGAAATTATTACAAAAAAGGCTATCCAAATTATTTTCGGATAGCCTTTTTTATTAAGTTGCAAAGGTTCTGAGGTTCAGAGAGGCAAAGGTTCAGAGATGCAAAGGTTCAAAGGTACAGAGGAGCAAAGATCCTGAGACTGTATACTTGTACTGAAACTTCTTTAGCCACAGATTAAAAGATTTTAATTTTTTAAAAATCCGTTTTAATCCGTGTTTTCGCGATAGCGAATCCGCGTCATCCGCGTTCCATCTTTAGCCACAGATTTTAAAACTTCGTGTACTTTGCGTAACCCTTTGCAAACTCAGCGGTTAATTCTTTAAACCTATTTTTTAAATCCTTGAATTCCAGATTTCAACCATTGTTCATATTCAGTAATGTCTGGCGTATATCCAGTAGGTTTATTTAAGCTTTGTTCATTAGTATCTAATATAATGTAATACGGCTGAGCATTTGCTTTATAACGGGTAATCTGAAAATCACTCCATTTATTACCTATTGATTTTATCTTTTTGCCTGTTTCTTTCGATACATATTGTTCCTCGATAGGTAATTCTCTTTTATCATCAACATATAATGAAATCAGTACAACTTCATTATTTAAGATTGATAAAATACGTGGATCAGACCAAACGTAATCTTCCATTTTTCGGCAATTTACACAAGCAAATCCTGTAAAATCTAAGAGAATTGGTTTGTTTACACTTTTGGCGTAGGCCAATCCTTTTTCATAATCGGTAAATGCCATGATATCATGCGGACCTTTATGTGCTCCGTCTGGTAATGCTATTGTCGAAGCCGTTTGCTTGTTTGAGCCACCTACACCATAAGGAGATTCGCTATACGTCATAGGAGGAGGGAAGCCACTTATTAGTTTTAAAGGTGCGCCCCATAATCCCGGAATCATATAAATGGTAAATACCAATACAACTAATCCTATAGACAATCTTCCTACCGAAATAGAAGTTGTAGGAGAATCATGTGGCAAGGTTATTTTTCCGAATAAGTAGAATGCCAATGTACCGAATATCGCTATCCAAATGGCTAAGAAAATTTCTCTTTCAAACCAATGTAATTGCAGAACCAAATCGGCATTTGATAAAAACTTAAAAGCTAAAGCCAGTTCTAGAAAACCTAAAAATACTTTTACTGTATTTAACCATCCACCAGATTTTGGTAATGTATTTAACCAACCGGGGAACATAGCAAACAACATAAATGGTAATGCTAAAGCAGATGAAAAACCTAGCATTCCTACAATTGGAGCAATACCGCCTTTAGATGCTGCTTCTACAAGTAAAGTTCCAATAATTGGTCCAGTACAAGAAAAAGAAACGATTGCTAGTGCCAATGCCATGAACACGATTCCTAATATTCCTCCTTTATCCGCTTGACGATCGACTTTATTAGCCCAGGAATTAGGTAACATGATTTCGAAGGCACCTAAAAAAGATAAAGCAAATACGACCAATAACACAAAGAAAATAACATTAAACCAAACGTTGGTTGACAAAGCATTTAGAGCATCGGCACCAAATAGTAAAGTAATTACGCTTCCTAGAAATACATAAATCAAGATGATAGAAACGCCATATATAATTGCATTCTTGATTCCTTTGGCTTTGGTTTTACTTTGTTTTGTAAAGAAACTTACCGTCATTGGGATCATTGGGAATACACAAGGTGTAAGCAATGCTGCAAAACCAGATAAGAAAGCAATAAAGAAAATCATGTATAAACTAGAGTCAGATTTATCCGATTCTGGTTGCTTTTCTACCCCAGTATTTACATCAACTTTGGTCGTTTTTTCGTTTGTAATATCAGCAGCTTGTATTTCTTTTGCCTCGAGCGTTTTAAGATTAAACTCAAAATATTTCGTTTCGCTAATGCAGTTTTCTTTACAAACCTGATAAGCTAGCTCTACTTGTATTGTTTCTTTCTTAGGATTAATTTGTTTGACTAATTGAGTAAAAACTACTTTATCTGAAAAGAAGATTTCATCTACGCCAAAGATTTCATTAAAGGCTCGTTTAGTTTCGCTTTCGGTTGCTTTTCCAACAAGTTCATAATTGTTCTTGTTATCATGAAAAAGGAATTCGGCAGGTAGCGGACCATCTTCGGGAGTGAATTGAGAATATACATGCCAACCCGATTCGATAGCTCCTTTAAAAGAAAGAACGAATTCTGAGGTGGATTTTTTCTCCATTGAAGCTTCCCATTTTACAGGGTTTATAATCTGTGCCTGGACTTTGGCAAAAGCAAAAACCAGTAATAATAAATATAAGATTTTCTTCATTTTATAAGTTTAATCAGAACGAGTTGTTCTGGTGATAATTTGATTTTTATATAGTGTTATATATTGATATAATTATTGTTTTTTGATTTGAGCAATAATTTGTGCTTCTGTTGGATTGATGGCAATTAATTTCCCTGAAGTACTAAAAAGATAGGTACTTGGTATTCCTTTTACTCCAAATATTGCTACCGATTTTGCATCAAATCCTTTTGGATCTATTAATTGGGGGTGTTTCAGTTTGTCTTTCTCAATGGCTTGTAACCATTTTGCTTTCTCAATATCTACTGATATTCCAACAATTTCAAAATTTTGCCCTTTGTATTTGTCATATAGCTTCACCAAATCTTTGTTGGCTATTCGGCAATACGGACACCAAGATGCCCAAAATTCTACTAAAACTGTTTTTCCTGTATAAGAATTTAGTTTGATTACTTTATTCTTATTATTCAGTAATTGGATATTTGGATATGCATCACCTTTCTTGATTTGCGCATTAACGGAAGTGATAGCTAATAATAAGGTTATTGCTATCAATATATTTTTTATTGAATTCATTGTTTTTTGTAATTTTGAAAGAGTTAATTCCAAAGCACAGCAGAAAACATAACAAATACTGCTATATTCCCTGAATAGGATTGGATTTTTTTTAATGATTTACAGCTTTAATATGGTTTTGGATAAAACGCATTTATGGCTGTCGCAAAAGGAATCTAGCTTATTTTTGGCGGAAGCCAGATAGAACGGAAATCTGAAGAAATAAAGATTTCTGAATAATAATAGTTTTGCTTTCTTTCAGAAAAATTAAAAAATGAATGATTGTCTATTTGAAAAGAAATCATTGGTGAAAAATAACTACAGTAAACTACAGGACAATCTGCGGCACTTTCTATGCAACCATTAGCACATCTGTGTTCTTTTGTTTTAAAGTCTGTTTCTTTACAAGCGGCTTTTAAGAATGTTTTGTTTTTAAAACATATCTTTTCTGTTTTAATTCCACGTGCAAAATTAAGCGTAGGTCCCATAAAGAAACCTAACGTTATAATTAATAGTATGTAGAATTTTTTTGCCATAAGAAACACGAAAATAAAATTTAATTATCAGATGGGTGTTAATATTGATGTAAAAGTTATGCGTTTAATCAGAAGGTTTTGTTCTGATGGTAATTAGACTTTTATAGAAATAAACCTAACAAGTTTTAGAAACCTGTTAGGCTTGGAATGAGACCTTATTTTTTGAGTAAAACGACCTTTTACACAGCTAAAAAGAGATCTCTATATAAAGTTTTTCTAACCAATTTTTATTGTTTCACGCAGATCTTACAGATTAAAGCAGATTAAGTCTAGGTTATAAATGAATCTGCCTGTATCAGCTTAGATCTTTTTAAATCTGCGTGAAATAAAATTCACCATAGATTAAAATTATTTAGTCACGTTAAAAAAAGTATATTCCAATTTTAAGAAAACACCATCAGATGCGGCACGTTGCATAGAGCTATACAATTCTTTTTTGTAAGCAAGGTCAATTCTCGCCTGACTGTTGATGATAAACTGAATAGAAGGAACTACATCCATATATGATTTTCCGTTTTCAGTAATCGTTTGTCCCGTAAATTCCAACATTGCATTAATATTGGTTTGCTTATAACTTGTATATTTTTTTGGATACATTAATTTACCAACCGAAAACGTATAGTTTACAGCATTTTTACCCAAAGCATCTGGAAAGCTATAATCTGGGTTGTTAAGCGCACGCACATAACTTACAGATGAACTCAAGGCAACTTTATGAATTAATTGAGTTGCTACTAAACCAGCTTCGTAACCAGAATTTCCGTTGGCCAGGTCTATAGCTTCCTGATTAAAAAATGAGTTATTATAGCTGTATCGTCCAAAGGCAGCCATCCTGAAATGACTCTGTAAATCATCTACAGAAAAGAATCTGTATTTGGCATAAAAACCACCACCTTTAAGACCCAATCCGTTTTCTTGGTTGCTTAAAAACGCTGAGGTACGAACCATCAGATTTTTATTAATTCCCCAAGTAACTTCAGGCGTTAAATTGTACATAGAACCACTTTCATGTTTGTTATCCATAAGTGATTGCCCAACACGAACCCCGATAGAACCCGCCGGAGCGTTACTAGCGGGTTCGGTTACTACAAATAATTCTTGAGCATCTATATTATAAGAAATAAAGAAGATGAAGATTAATGATAGATATTTCATTTTTATAATGCTTTTAAGTAATATTCATCCTCATTTTCTGTAGCATAACCAGGATACTTAGAATATGATTTAACTAGTTTTTTGTACTCTTTTTGGGTTACAAAACCTTTATCCAGAACTCTGTATTTTGCTTCAGCATGAGCTACTGGGTTTTTAATATCGATGAAAGTATAAGTAGCATCATCAACTTTTAAGGTTGTATTATCTTCGATTTTATCAGTATGAAATTTAGCTGTTAACACCAATGAACCTACGAAGAAACCAGCTTTTTCAACTGCTTTTTTTAATACTTTAGGTTGTAATGAATTATCTTTTTTAAAGTAAACTGTAAACGTATTTGTGTTTAAGTCTGTAGCGATACTATCTACTTCTGTAAAAGATTTTAATTGTTTGTTTATGGCATTAGAACACATAGAACAAGTTAATCCTGTTGCCATTATTTCGGCTTTAGTGATTTGAGAATAAGAATTTACACTTGTTATTACTGTTAAAAGTGCCGCGGCTATGAATTTTATATGTAAGGCTTTCATTTTATTTTTTGTTTTTTTTGATTTGAGCAATTATTTGCGCTTCAGTTGGGTTTATAGCAATCAGTTTTCCTGATGCATCAAAAAGATAGGTCGATGGCAAAGCATCAACTCCAAAAGTTACAGCCGTTTTAGCATCAAAACCTTTAGGGTCGATTAATTGCTGGTGTTTCATTTTATCTTTTTCAATCGCTTTTAACCATTTTGTTTTGTCGATGTCAATTGATATTCCAACAATCTCAAAGTTCTGACCTTTGTATTGGTCATATAGTTTTACCAATTTTTTATTAGCCATTCGGCAAGGAGCACACCAAGAAGCCCAAAAGTCTACTAAAACTGTTTTTCCTTTAAAAGAATTTAGTTTAACGGTAGCATTTTTATTGTTTTGAAGCTGAACGTCTGGAAAAGAATCTCCTATTTTTATTTGTGCACTTGCTATAGAAACAGTCGCTACAAGGACGAATAATGTGATTATATTTTTTATTTTGAACATGATATTTTTTTTAATGTTTGTGTGTAGGCTAACCATGTAAGTAATGTAAGTTCATTTAAGAGAAGCATCTAAAACTTATATTTTCTTAAATGACTTATATGGTTCAATCTGTGCTCCATTTAGCATTACAGGCAAACATGGTTATTTAAATGATTAAGATTATTGCACCTTTTTTGGGCTTGCGTCTCTATCATATTGACAACATCCGTGTAGTTCATCATAAACTGTATTTGGTGCAGTAAATTTTTCATTATCATATCCTGCATCAGCAACACGTTTTAGTATAGCATCAAGATTAGTTTTCTTGTTATCGTAAGTAATAGTTGCCGTTTTAGTATTTTCATTCCAGTTTACTTTGGCTTCTTTATTTAAGTTTGCTGCAGTTTCGATGGTTTTCTTGCACATACTGCAGTTACCATTGATTTTTACAGTTTCGGTAGATTTGTTTTTTATTTGCGCGCTGGCGTAAGTAACTGATAGTAATAGAGTCATTACCATCAATAATTTTTTTATTGAGTTCATTGTATGTATTTTTTTTTGGATGGATTAATCCTAAAACATAACAGAAACTATAGCAAATACAGCTATTTCTGCGAATAGAATTGGGATTAAAAAATGTTTTTTTTGATTTAAAGCCTTAAAATGACTTTGAATGAGACAGACTTATGGCTGTCGGGAAATTAAATCTAGCTTATTTTAGGTGGAAGCCAGATAGAACGGAAATCTGAAGAAATAAAGATTTCAGAATAATAGTAATTTTGCTTTCTTTCAGAAAAACTAAAAAGTGAATTGTTTTCTGTTTGAAAAAGTGCCATTGGCGAAAAGCCACAGTTTGCAGTTGTAGAACCACAAGAATTCCCTGAACAACTGTTATCGCAATTATGCTCTTTTTTATTAGAATGCTTTTTCTTGCAACAGTCTTTTGTTGTAGATTCTTTTTTGCAACATGACATTTCATTTTTTGTTCCATGCGCATAAGTAAGCGTTGGTCCCATAAGGAAACCAAGCGTAACGAGTAGCAATATGTAGAACTTTTTTGTCATAGTTGAGGGCAAAGATACTTTTTCTTGGCTGTCGTAGTTGTTAATTTTTTTATAAACCTTTTGGGTTGATTGATTTTTAGTACTTTTTAATGCTTGGTTTTAGGTTTGTAATTATTTATAATTTTTTGAATACTAACTAGATATATTCTCATATTCATGCGAGATTAATTATTTTATAATCATAATTTTTGTATTAAGTATGCAAGTATGACATTTTTTATTATGTTTGCTAAATCGATTTAGCAATTCATATAACTTTCTTAAAATTATGAAAAATATACTTTTTATCTGCTTTTTTACTTTTGTTTCAACTGCATTTGTGAATGCTCAGGAACTTAAATCGCCCGATGGAAATTTGATTTTAGAGTTTCATTTAAATCCTGAAGGAACGCCAATTTACTCTTTGAGTTATAAGAAAAAAGAAGTGATTAAGGAAAGTAAATTAGGCTTTATCATAAAATCTGATATTATGCTTAATAAAGATTTCAAGATTTCAGACACCAAATTTCAGTCAGAAAATAGTACTTGGAAACCTGTTTTAGGGGAGCAAAAAGAAATACAAAATCACTATAATGAATTAAAAGCCGAGCTTGTTCAAGAGAAAAGCAAACGAAAAATATCAATTTATTTCCGTTTGTTTAATGATGGTTTAGGGTTTAGATACGAATTTCCTGTACAAGATAATTTGCGCCACTTTATTATTCAGGAAGAAACAACCGAGTTTAACTTGACAGGAGATCATAAACTTTTTTGGATTCCGGGAGATTATGATACCAATGAATATAGTTATACAACTTCTAAAATATCCGAGATGCAATCTTTGGTATATAATGCAACTCATGTTTCTTTGGCTGCACAAACGACTATTAAAAATCTGGCTACACAAACACCTTTAATGATAAAGACCGATGCAGGACTTTATATCAATATCCACGAAGCAGCTTTAAAAAATTATCCTGCAATGTGTCTTAATGTCGATGATAAAACCTATTCACTGAGTTCACATCTTGTTCCTGACGCTTTAGGTAACAAAGGATATATACAAACAGGAAGCTTTACGCCTTGGCGAACAATTGTTGTAAGTGATGATGCTAGAAATATTTTGGCTTCAAAGATGATATTGAACCTTAACGAACCATGTAATTTTGGAGATACTTCTTGGATTAAACCAGTGAAATATATTGGTGTTTGGTGGGAATATTTTACAGGTGGAGGATCTACTTGGGCGTACTCAGATAATCAAGATGTTGTTATTGGTTCTACCGATTTCTCTAAATTAAAACCCAATAAAACCCATGGTGCAAATACGAAACATGTAAAAGAATATATAGATTTTGCTGCTGCAAACGGTTTTGATGCTGTTTTGGTTGAAGGTTGGAATGAAGGATGGGAAGATAATACGGCTTTTAAGAAAGAACGTATTTATAGTTTTACCAAAGCATATCCTGATTTTGATGTAAAAGATTTAAGCGATTATGCAAGTAAAAAAAACGTGAAGATTGTTATGCATCATGAAACTACATCTTCGACTGGGGAATATGAGCGACAATTAAATGACGCATTAAATTTTATGGTCGATAATAATTATAATGCGGTTAAAACAGGATATGTTGGACCAATTATTCCAAGAGGAGAGCATCACGACGGACAGCAAATGGTGAATCATTATACATATGTTGCCAAAGAAGCTGCGAAGCATAAGATTATGGTAGATTCTCATGAAGCAGTTCGACCTACAGGTTTGCACCGAACTTATCCTAACTGGTTTGCTCAGGAATCGGCACGAGGAACAGAGTTTGAAGCTATGGAAGGAATTCATCCAGATCATACTACAATCTTACCTTTTACCCGATTAATGGGAGGTCCAATGGATTATACACCAGGAATTTTTCAGGGAGATTTATCGGTTTATGGATCCAAAAAGAATAAGTTAAGCACAACATTAGTAAAACAATTGGCATTGTATGTTACCATGTACAGTCCGTTGCAAATGGCTGCCGATTTACCCGAAAATTATATGCGTTTTCCAGATGCATTTCAGTTTATAAAAGATGTTGCCCTAGATTGGGACGAAACATACATCCTCGAAGCTGAACCTGGAGATTATATCACGATTGCCCGAAAAACCAAAGGGAAACAAGAATGGTTTGTAGGCGGAATCACCGATGAAAACTCACGTACGGCTATAATTGATTTTAGCTTTTTACCAAAAGGAAAATCATTTACTGCAACGATTTATGAAGACGGAAAAACGACTGATTATAAAACCAATCCGCAATCGTACAACATCCGAAAAATAACTGTAAACAGTAAAACTAAACTAAAACAAAAATTAGCAGCAAGTGGTGGTGTGGCAATTTCCATAAAATAGATTTTGTTTGAGAATGGTACGCGGATGACGCGGATTTCCTAAAGGAAAGACGCTGATAAAAACGGATTTTTTATTTTAAGCATTGATTAAAAAATCTGCTTAATCTGCGAGAGAAAAAGTTTAGCCACAGATTAAAAGGATTAAAAAGATTTTTGTTTCACGCAGATTTGGCAGATTTAAGTTAGATGAAAAATAATTTGAGAAAATTTGTGCAATTTGTGGTAAAAAGACAAAACAGATATTGTTTTAAAAATCCGTTTTTATCTGTGTTTTCGCGATAGCGAATCCGCGTCATCCGCGTTCCCTTTTAGACAATCCATGGAATTAATAACAAAATAATAAATATTAACCTGAGGATGAGATTGCTTCGTTCCTCGCAATGACACAAAAAATGAGCATAAAAATTTACCCTTTACAATTTGAACCAATCTTAAAAGAGAGAATTTGGGGTGGCGAAAAATTAAAAACAGTCCTTAACAAACCTATCATTTCTAAAATTACGGGAGAGAGTTGGGAATTATCTACAGTAGAAGGAGATATAAGTGTTGTTGCCAATGGCGAATTAAAAGGAAAATCATTAACAGATTTAATTGATGCATTGCCTAACGAAATTCTGGGAACAGCTGTTTATAGTCGATTCGGGAATCAATTTCCATTATTGTTTAAATACCTAGATGCTCGCGAAGATTTATCGATACAAGTACATCCTAATGATCAGTTGGCAAAAGAACGCCATAATTCATTTGGTAAAACCGAAATGTGGTATGTTATGCAAGCTGATACCGATGCAAGGATTATTGTTGGTTTTAAAGAAGATTCAAGTAAAGAAGAATATCTAGAGAATCTAAACAATAAAACGTTGGTTTCTATTCTTGATGATGTAAAAGCCAAAGCGGGTGATGTGTTTTTTCTGGAAACAGGAACTGTTCACGCTATTGGAGCAGGATTGGTTGTTGCGGAGATTCAGCAAACATCAGACATTACGTATCGTTTATATGATTTTGATAGAGTAGATGCACAGGGAAATAAAAGAGAATTACATGTTGATTTAGCTTTAGACGCCATTAATTATAATAAAGTTGATACGTACAAGAAGTATGAAAAGACTGTAAATAAATCTAATGTAGTTGTAGATTGTCCTTATTTTACAACAAATTATATTCCGCTAAACGGAGTAGTGAAAGTAAATAAAAAAGGAGATACTTTTACAGTCTATATGTGTATTGAAGGTACTTTTGAAATTAGATATGAAAATGTAACGTATCAATATAAAAAAGGAGATACAGTTTTAATTCCTGCAGCTATGGATGCTTATGTGCTAAATGGAGAAGCATCAATTTTGGAAGTTTTTATTTAGAGGTTCAAAGGTTCAAAAGTTCAAAGAGACAAAGGTACTGAGTGGCAAAGGTACTGAGTGGCAAAGGTACTGAGATTCTAAGGCACAAAGAGGCAAAGGTTTTGAGACTGAACACTGCTACTGAATACTGTTACTGAGACTGTAAACTGAATACTGCTACTAAATACTGATCACTAAGTAAATATGCTAATTAATCGGTAAACACTTATGATTACTGATGATAATTCTTAGAAGTGTCTATAAAATAATGTTTTATTCAAAAAAATAATTACAAAATCGTTTTAGTAACTATTTTTATATATATTTGTGATATAATTAATAACAGCTTAATAAAAATTAACTCGCTAGATGAAAAAGATTACTATTAAGGATATTGCCACTGAGGCGCAAGTGTCTATATCTACTGTATCTTTTGTCATTAATGATAAAGGCGAAAAAATGGGCATTAGTCCTGCGGTAATTAAAAAAGTGCAAGAAGTTGCCGAAAAGCTTAATTATCGACCTAGCATGATTGCGACAAGTCTTAGAACAGGAAAAACTAGATCTATCGGACTTATTGTTGAAGATATTTCGAATCAGTTCTTTGCAGATCTTGCCAGAGTTATAGAGGATGAAGCTAAGAGTATTGATTATAGAGTTTTTTATTGTAGTACAGGTGGTGATGATGAACGTTCTGAAGAATTGATACATAGTCTTTTGCAAGCTAATGTGGATGGTTTTATAATTACACCAACAGAAAAGTTGGAAAAAAGCATAGACCTACTTTTAAAATTGCAAAAACCAGTTGTATTAATAGATAGATATTTTCCTAACCAGAAAGTAAGTCATGTAGTTATGGATAATTACGAAGGTTCACATTCTGCAACTAAATTTCTATTAAATAAAGGAAGAAAAAATATTGCTGTTGTTAATACTAATTCTGGAATGATCCAGATGAAGCTTAGAGAAGAGGGATATAGAGATGCTTTAAAAGAAGAAGGTATTTATAATGATTCCCTTGTTCTCCACATGGATTACAATAGTAGTGAGGAAAGTAAAATTGCCGATATATTCAGTTTTTTCACAAAGAACCCAAAGATCGATGCCGTATTGTTTTTGGCGAATTATATGGGATTAGCAGGACTTCAGGCTTTTAGAGGAATGAAGTTTAGGATTCCAGAAGATGTTTCGGTTATAAGTTTTGATGATCACGATAGTTTTCGATTACATACACCAACGATATCCGTTATTGCACAACCGATTAAAGAAATCGCCGAAAATGCAATAAAATTATTGATGGATCAAATGACAGGGATTAAACCTTTTGTTATTGAAGGAATACGTAAAAAAGGAAATTTAATAATAAGAGAATCGGTATAATATAATAAAATGCCATTTTCTAAAAAAAAGAATGAAGGGAACTTTGGTTTTTTTTTATTCTTTTTACTAAATCGTTTTAGTAAGTTTTAATTTATCAAAAAAGAAGAATTATTAAAATTTTTTGATCAGTTTACTATATCGATTTAGCAAAATGGCAGAAGTATCAAGTTGATGCTAATCAATGACATTCATAGTTTAGAGATTACGAATGGCATATTAAAATTGAGTTCATATTTTTTATTAATATTTTAAAAACAAACAAGTCAAACACAAAAACAAATCAAAACAAATAAACCAAAACGAATGCGTATGAAACAAATTTTAGCAGTGTTAGGAATGGTATTGTTGACAAGCTTAGGGGCTGTGGCACAAAATCGATCAATAACAGGCATAGTAGCAGATGCAGATAACAAGGGAATTGTTTCTGCAACAATAAAGGTAAAAGGAAAATCCATTAGTGCTATAACGGATACCGATGGACGTTTTTCAATGACAGTTCCGGAAGGAAGAATTAGTATAACAGTATCATCTATTGGTTATGTTACACGATATATAGAAGTAGGAGAAAAAGAAAATACTATTAATATATTATTACTATCTAGCGTAGAAGAATTAAAAGATGTTGTGATTACTTCATTTGGAGTAAAAAAACAAAAGAAAAGTTTAGGATATGCAGTTGGAGAACTCAAAGGAGATGATTTGACAAAAACCAAAGAAATCAACTTAGGAAATGCACTTCAGGGTAAAATAGCAGGGGTGAATGTTTCTGCACCAGCTTCTGGACCATCAGGTTCAAGTCGTGTAGTAATTCGTGGAGCAACTTCGGCTTCAGGACTTAACCAACCTTTGTATGTAGTAGATGGTATTCCTATTGATAATAGCCAGCAAGGAAATGCAAATATGTGGGGTGGAGCAGACAAAGGTGATGGTATGTCATCATTTAACCCAGATGATATTGCATCTATGTCAGTATTAAAAGGTAGTGCGGCATCTGCACTTTATGGATATAGAGGTTCAAATGGAGTAATCTTAATTACAACTAAAAAAGGAAAAGCAGGAAAAGGAATTGGAGTAGATTTTAGCACAAACGCTACATTTAATACACCAGTAAGTTTATTAAAATGGCAAGACCAATACGGAGCGGGGGCACCAGTAAATGGAGTTGCTACAAGATTTAATAACTTGCAAGAACTTAGAGATTCTTACTATTTTGCTTGGGGAGATAAATATGACGGAACACCTTCACTTTCTCTTGATGGGCAAACTAGACCATACCAAGCCTACGGAAAAGATAATGTGAAAAACTTTTACAGAACAGGATTTTCTTTCAGTAATACTTTAGCAGTATCTGGAGGTAACGAGAATACAAATTTTAGATTGTCATTTGGAAATACAAAAGATGAGTCAATCTTACCAGGAACAGATTTTGGAAGAAGCAACGTTGCTTTGAGTTTAAACTCTACAGTAAATGAAAAAGTAAGTATTGAAACTAATGCACAATATATTTCTGAGAAAAGTCATAACAGACCTTATTTGAATGATTCACCAAGAAATGCATCTTTTCCTACTACATTTTTAACTCCAGGATCAGATATTAGATGGTTAAGTAACGGATATGATGAAAACGGAGGAGAAGCTGACTATTTTGGAGCAAATACGTACCAAACTAACCCATATTTTGCAACACAAGAAACATTAAACGATGACCTTAGAAAACGTTTTATTGGTTCTGCGAAAGTAAACTATAACATCACAAACAAAATTTACGCTAAAGCAGTAATTGGAATTGATGATATTAATTACGAATATACTGAAATAGAACCTACAGGAATTAATTATAACCCAGGAGGATCTTATGAAAACAGGATTGAAAACCGTTCAGAAGTTAACGCATCGGGTTATTTAGGATATAAAGGCGATATCGGTAAAGACTTTTCATTAGATGCTTTTATTGGAGCAAACCGTCAGCATAACAGATTTAGTGGTATTAAAATGAAAGGGAACAACTTTATCGTTCCGTTTAAATACTTTTATGGAAATACGATGCCAGACAAAACGGAGAAATTATATGGTGAAACCGAAGTAAACTCTCTTTTTTATTCTGCCGATATAGGATATAAAAATTTCTTATATCTAAATGTTACAGGACGTGAAGATTGGTTCTCTACTTTAGACCCTGCTAATAACAGTACATTTTACCCATCTGTAAGTACAAGTTTTGTTTACTCAGAAGTTATCGATTTTCCAGAGTGGATGTCATACGGTAAATTTAGAGCAGGTTGGGGTAACGTAGGAGGTGGATTGCAAGAAGCGTATGCTTTATCATTGAATTATACTGCACCAGACGGACAAACAGATGCATTAGGACAGCCAATTTTGGGTATTAAAGGAGAAACAGTTCCTAATAAATTCCTAAAACCTTATAATGTAAGTACAATTGAGTTTGGTTTCGAAAACACATTCTTCAATAATAGACTTAGTACAGATTTAACTTTCTACTACAAGAAAACAACGAATGATATTACTGATGCAGACATTTCTCAAAGTTCGGGTTACAGAACAACCAAGATTAATGTGGGAGAGATTTTAAATAAAGGGGTTGAGTTTGCAGTAAATCTAAAAGCGATAAAAACAGAAAATTTTAGTTGGAATGTAGGTTATAATTTTGCTTACAATAATAGTGAAGTATTGAGTTTATCAGACAAAATTAATACCAAAACATTAGAAGGAAATAGAGATTCCAGAGCTTCGGTAGTTTTAGAAAAAGGACAGCCTTTTGGAGTAATTAAAGCATATGATTATTTAAGAACCGAAAAAGGAAACATTGCATTAGATTCTAATGGTAAATTCATGAGAGGAGATTTAATCATTGCAGGACAAGGAGTAGCTCCAACGTCTATGGGATTATCTAATGATTTTACTTATAAAAACTTAACACTTTCGGTTTTTGTAGACGCTAAATTTGGAGGAGAAATCTATTCGGCCACAAACCAGTTAGGAACACGTTATGGATTGACGGATAAGACTGTTGAAGGACGTGAAACTGGATTTGACGTAGAGGGAGTTGGACCTATTGGAAATAGCGTAAGCGCACACGTTTCGGCATACGATTATTGGAGAAGTTATAGCGATATAACATCTAATTTTGTTTATGATGCTGATTTTGTTAAGCTAAGAGCAGTTTCTTTTAGCTACAATTTCCCAAAAGCATATCTAGCGCATTCACCATTTCAATCTATTAGTTTAGCATTTTCTGCTCATAATTTATGGACAATTTATAGCGCAACACCAAACATTGACCCAGAGTCAAATTATTCTAATAGCAATGCGCAAGGACTTGAAAGAGCTTCTATGCCTTTAACTAGAAATTATGGTGTAACACTTAATGTCAAATTCTAATAATAAAAATAGAAAGATGAAAAATAAATATATAAAAATATTCTGTATCGCTATTGTTAGTGCAATGACATTCACAGCATGCGATGAAGGATTCGAGGATTTAAACAAGAATCCAAATGCATTAATAGATCCAGCACCAAAATCGATGTTCACACTTGCTGAAATATATATCGACGGACAAGATTATTCTAACACAAGAGGAAATAATGGATATGCTGCACAAATAGTACAACACTTTTCTTCATTAGGAGGGCCAGGTTCAAAATATTCGTATTCATCAGAATATTCAGGTTCATTGTTTGGAGAATCATACGGTAAAGGATTAAATCAAATTCTTCAGTTGATGTCTGTTTTACCAGAAACTGCAGAAAATTCAAATATGATTCAGGCATGTAGAATCATGAAAGTATTCATGTTCCAGAAACTGACAGATACGTATGGAGAGGTTCCATATTTTGAAGCAGGACAAGGATTTAACGGAAATATTTTTGCTCCTAAATACGACACACAACAAGTCATTTACAATGATTTATTAAAAGAGTTGGATGAAGCAGGAGACGCATTAGATGCTAATAAACCTTTTGTAGGTAATGCCGATTTATTTTACCAAAGTGATGTAGCAAAATGGAAAAAGTTTGCAAACTCATTAATGTTAAGAGTTGCAATGCGTTTGTCTAAAGTAGATCCTGCAAAATCAAAACAATATGTAGAAAAAGCTTTTGCAAAAGGAGTTTTTAATTCTAATATTGATAGTGCAGTGTTAAAACATGATGCAGGACCACAAGGAGTTAGAACAAACCCAATAACATCATCTTGGGTTATAAATGACTTAAACGGAGGAGAATCAAATATAAAATACAGTAAAACTTTTATAGATTTATTAAAGAATACAAACGATCCACGTTTAAGAGTTTATGCAAAATTAGAAGCTTCAGGAAATAATAATCCTGCAGATCAGCAAGGACTTGCAAATGATGCAAAAGAGTTTCCGGGTGGAGACAAAAAACTTTTCTCAGATCCTAATACTTCTACCGTATTGCGTTTAGATGCACCAACTTTAATCATGTCTTATGCCGAAGTAGAATTTTTATTGGCAGAAGCAGCAGCAAAAGGTTGGAATGTATCAGGAACAGCTCAGCAACATTACGAAGATGGAGTAAAAGGAGCGATGCAAATCCTATCAATTTTTGGAGACAAAGTACCAGCAGTTACCATTGCAGAGTATAACGATTATATTACAGCAAATCCATTTAAAGCTACTGGAACAGAAGCAGAGAAAATAGAGCAAATTATTACTCAAAAATGGATTGTTTTACTATTTAATGGTTTCGAAGCATTCTCAGAATGGAGAAGAACAGGATATCCAGTTTTAGTACCAGTAAATGATCCTTTAGGAGAAACAGACGGTACAATCCCAAGAAGATTAATATACGATCAATCGGAGTTAATTACAAACGGAGCAAACTACAAAGAAGCAATACAACGTCAAGGGTTAGATTTAATGACAACTAGAATTTGGTGGGATAAATAAATAATTAATTTGGTTGATTAGTTAGAATAAGTCGGGTAGGATATACCCTCCCGGCTTATTTTTAAGTTTCTATTTTGATTTTTATAAAAAAAAACATTTGTTATAAAGAGGTTAATATATTGTTTTTTAGTACCTTTTTTTTCGCAATCAGTACAACTGCTTTTTGCTGAAAAAGATGGAATTACTTTCCAAAGATCTTAAAATAATTAAATGGTTTTTTGAGCAATCTAAAATCTAATACTGATAGTTAGCTTACTATATGGGCACAAATATTATAAATAAATTTTGAACACGAATTTCACGAATTTCCACAGATTTTAAGAGTTAACTTAGTTTGTGAAATTTATTTCACAAACTAATTCGTGTCAATTTGTGAAATTCGTGTTTGCTTTTTAAAATTATGCTCAGACAGTAAAATAGCTATCGAGACCAAAATTAATATAAGTTTGGCAGCCGTAAAAAAGGAAATAATGTCTAGATATTTTTGTTAGTTACTCTTATTCTAGGATATAAAACCTAAAAAGAGAAGGAGTTAATTGTGTAAACAATTACCCTTCTCCCACTGCCAACGGTTAAATTACCTTTTGCTATTTGCAAACACACACTTAAAAATTAGACATAAATAATAATTTTATTACTCAGTAAAAATGGAATGTAAAAAAAGCTTTTATTGGTTTGTCGGCATATGTCTTGCAAATTTTTCATTTGCATTAAATGCACAAAATATAGATATAAAAAAAGATTGGCAATATCGGGAAGTAAAAACTGAAAAGTGGAATCCGGCAACAGTTCCTGGAGAGATTCATACCGATTTGTTAAACAACAAATTAATCCCAGATCCATTTTATCGGGACAATGAGAAAAAACTAGAATGGATAGAAAAGAAAGATTGGGAGTATAAAACAACTTTTCAGGTTACACCAGCAACGTTTAAGAAAAAATATGCAGAACTAGTTTTTGATGGACTAGATACTTATGCAACTGTTTACCTGAACAATCAATTGGTTTTAAAAGCCGATAATATGTTCCGCCAATGGAGAGTTGATGTAAAGAAAATAATCAAATCAGGGAATAATGATTTGGTAATCGTATTTAAATCGGCGCAAAATGTAGTCGATTCACTTGCAAAGAAAGATTTACCATTTGTAATTCCAGACAATCCTCGTGCTTATGTGCGTAAAGCGCAATACCATTTTGGATGGGATTGGGGACCAAAATTCACTACTTGCGGAATATGGAAAACACCACGATTGGAAGCTTATGACGAAAAAACTCCAGAGAAACCATATGTGCTTAATCGTAAGATAGAGTTGGTGCAACAACCGGATAGTTTAGGTAAATCATTTTACTTTAAAATCGACGGAAAGCCAGTGTATATGAAAGGAGCAAACTATATTCCTTCGGATGCATTTCTTTCCAGAGTGACCAAAAAAGAATATGAAAAAGTAGTTGGTATGGCAAAAGATGCCAATATGAATATGTTACGTATTTGGGGAGGAGGAGTTTATGAAGATGATTATTTTTATGACTTATGCGATAAATACGGAATTAATGTTTGGCAAGACTTTATGTTTGCAGGAACGATGGTACCAGGAGATGATGCTTTCTTTGACAATGTAAAAAAAGAAGTGCAATATCAAGTAAAGCGTTTGCGTCATCATCCGAGTATTGTATTGTGGTGCGGAAATAACGAAGCCGACGAAGCATTTAAAAACTGGGGTTGGCAAAAAAGCATGAATATGTCCAAACAAGATTCGACACGTTTATGGAAAGATTATGTTCGTTTGTTTCAGGATAGCATCCCAAAATGGGTAAAAGAAGTCGATAATAAAAGACCATACATTAGTTCATCACCATTATTTCATTGGTCTAAAGAAAAAAGTATTACTGAAGGAGATAGCCATTATTGGGGAACTTGGTGGGGATTAGAAGATATAGAAGCAGTACAGAAAAAAACTGGTCGTTTTGTGAGTGAATACGGAATGCAGGCGATGCCAAATTATTCTTCTATTGAAAGATTTACAAAACCAGAAGACCGATATTTATATTCAGATATTCTGCAAGCACACCAAAAGGCAGGAAAAGGATTTATGAAATTAGATTCTTATTTGAATAGATATTTTATTGATTCGACCAAAATAAAGAAAATGAATGTCGAGGATTATACGTACCTCACACAGTGTTTACAATATTATTCGCTTAAAAACATTATCGGAATTCACCGTTCTAAAGCCCCTTACAATATGGGAACATTGGTTTGGCAACTTAACGATTGTTGGCCAGTAGCAAGTTGGAGTGTAACCGATTATTATGATCGACAACCCAAAGCTGCTTGGTACGCCATGAAAGAAGCTTACAGAGATGATATAACTGCGACAATTGATTTGACACGTCCGATAGATTTAAAACTCGAAGACCCAAAAATCACTTGGAAAGTACAAGGAAACAAACTGACTCTAAAAGCATCAAAATTTGCTAAATATGTAAATGTTTCCATAAAAGGATACACAGGCAAATGGAGCGATAACTACATCGACTTAAAAGCAGGAGAAGAAAGAACAATTACGTTCGAAGGGAAAATAGCTAAGCCAGAGGTTAAGGTTTATTCTCTTTATGATGTTCTTAAAAGGTACTAAGGTTCTGAGGTTCTGAGGTGCAAAGGTTTCTTTTATTGTGAATAAAAAGAGGTTCATAGGTTTTCTGTAGAGACGCACCGCAGTGCGTCTAAAGGTTCAAAGGGGAAACTTTGCGAGCTTTGCGTATCCCGACGCTTCGGGATTGCGAACTTTGCGGTTAAATTTTTATGTTCAAAGATTAAAAAAATATCCGCGTAAATCTGTTTAATCCGTGTCATCCGCGTGCCATTACACAAGTCAAATAAAAAAATAAAATATGTTTAAAATATATAACAAAATAGCTTTTAGTGGTATTATCGCTTTAAATCTATTTTTTGCTAATCCTGTAATTTCACAGGAAAAGAAAGCAAAACAAACTAGTATAGATTACACCCAATATGTAAATCCATTGATAGGATCAGCGGGGCACGGACACGTATTTGTTGGTGCCAATGTTCCTTTTGGAGCAGTGCAATTAGGACCCGTAAATGTTTTTGAGGGTTGGGATTGGTGTAGCGGATACAACTACGCAAGTAATACCATATTAGGATTCACGCACACACATTTAAGCGGAACAGGAATTGGAGATTTAAACGATATTCTGTTGTTGCCAGTATCAGGAAAAGTTCCACTTACCAAAGGAACAAAAGAAGATATGGCAACAGGTTATGGCTCATATTTCTCTCATAAAAACGAAGTAACCAAAGCAGGGTATTACAGCGTTATTCTTGATAAATACAAAATTAAAGCAGAGCTAACAGCAAGTGAAAGAGTAGGATTTCATAAATACACATTTAATACTGCTACAGATAATCACGTTTTATTAGATCTAGCCGATGGTGTGGGTTGGGACAAACCAGTAAAAACGTTCATCAAAAAAATAAACGAAACAACACTTGTAGGATATAGATATTCTGCGGGTTGGGCTGCAGATCAGCGCATTTTCTTTACGATGGAATTCTCTGAGCCAATTACAAGTATGGCATTGTATGATAATACTACCGCTGTTGCAGGAAGCGAAGGCGAAGCAGTACGTATGAAAGCAGTTTTGGATTTTAAAGCTTTAAAAAACAAACAAGTTTTAGTAAAAGTTGGGATTTCTCCGGTAAGTTATGAGAACGCTTCCGCGAATATCAAAGCGGAGATTCCGGGTTGGGATTTTAATGCTGTAGCAAAAGAAGCGACTTCAAAATGGAATAAAGAGCTAAATAAAATTCAGATAAAAGCAGACGATAAAACAACAAAAGTTTTTTACACAGCTTTATATCATACTATGTTTGCACCATCAATTTTTAATGATGTAAACGGAGATTACAGAGGAACAGATAAAAAAGTATACGAAAAAGCAGGTTTTACCAATTATACGACTTTTTCACTTTGGGATACCTACCGTGGTTTACATCCATTATATACCATTACGCAGCCAGATAAAATCAATGATATTGTTAAATCATTTTTAGCAATCTACGAGCAACAAGGGCGATTACCAGTTTGGCATTTAATGGGGAATGAAACCAATACAATGAATGGGAATCATTCGATTGCAGTTATTGTAGATGCTTACATGAAAGGGTATAGAGATTACGATACCACATTAGCGTATGAAGCCATCAAAAAAACTGCGATGCAAACTCGTGACGGAATGGATTATGTTCAAAAACTAGAATATATTCCAGCCGATAAAATATTAGAATCAGTTGGTAATGCTCTAGAATATGCTATTGATGATTATTGTGTAGCATTAATGGCAAAATCATTAGGCAAAACCGATGACTATAATTATTTCTCAAAAAGAGCCAATTTGTACAAATTGTATTTCGATAAAGAAACTACATTTATGAGAGGAAAATTAACCGATGGAAATTGGAGAACGCCATTCAACCCACTTTCATCAGCACATCGTAAAGACGATTATGTAGAGGGAAATGCTTGGCAATACACATGGTTAGTTCCACAAGACCCTTACGGTTTAATCGAATTATTTGGAAGCGAAGATAAATTTTTAGCCAAATTAGATTCACTTTTCCTGATAACAGATAAAGTAGAAGGCGAAGAAATTTCACCAGATATCAGCGGATTAATTGGTCAATATGCGCAAGGAAACGAGCCAAATCACCATATTCCGTATTTGTATGCATACGCAGGACAACCTTGGAAAACAGCCAAATTAATCCGTGAAATCGATGATAAATTCTACTCGACAAAACCAGATGGATTATGCGGGAATGAGGATTTAGGACAAATGTCGGCTTGGTATGTATTCTCATCAATGGGATTCTATTCCGTTAATCCAGCAAATGGAATTTACGTTTTAGGAAGTCCATTAGTAAACACAGCGACAATCCATCACAAAGAAGGAATTTCATTTACATTAAAAGCAATAGATAATAGTAAAACCAATATCTATATCAAAAAAGCCGAGTACAACGGAAAACCATACACAAAATCATACATCACACACGATATGATTGTAAAAGGAGGAGAATTAAAATTGTATATGGGAAGTAAACCTTCAACGACTTTTGGAGTAAAGAAAGAAGATAGACCACTTTAGGAGTTTTCAGTTTTTAGTCGCAGTTTTCAGACTTACGATAGCTTTGTCAAAGTTTTAAACTTTGACAAAGCTTAGCAAATCGAGATTTAGACTAAAGGAATAAGAAGAGTTCAGTTGCAGTTTATAGTCACAGTTTTTAGCCTAAAGCCTATAGCTTAAAGCCTAAAGCAAAAAAAATAAAATATGAAAATAAAGAGTTTAATTTTTTTAGGGATAATGCAATGTTGCGTTTTCGTAAATGCCCAAGTTAAAACGTTAGATCCGGTAGAATATGTTAATCCTTTAATGGGAACACAATCTTTACACAGTCTTTCTAACGGAAATACCTATCCTGCAATTTGCCGACCTTGGGGAATGAATTTCTGGACACCACAAACAGGAAAAATGGGTGACGGATGGGCGTATGTTTACACCGCCGAAAAGATTAGAGGATTCAAACAAACACATCAGCCTTCGCCTTGGATGAATGATTACGGGCAGTTTTCGATCATGCCAGTAACAGGAAAATTAGCTTTTACAGAAGACGAAAGAGGAAGTTGGTTTAGCCACAAAGCCGAGGTTTCAAAGCCCTATTATTACAGCGTATATCTAGCCGATTATGATGTTACAACCGAAATTACAGCAACCGAAAGAGCAGCACATTTTCAGATTACATTCCCAGAAAACGAGCAATCTTCTATTGTAATCGATGCATTTGACAAAGGTTCTTATATCAAAATAATTCCGTCAGAAAATAAAATCATAGGATATACAACTCGTAATAGTGGAGGAGTTCCTGAGAATTTCAAAAATTATTTTGTATTACAATTCGATAAACCATTTGCAACAAATTATACATGGCATGATAAAGTTCTGGAAAAAGACAAACTAGAATTAAAAGATAATCATGTAGGCGCAATAGTTGGATTTAAAACCAAAAAAGGCGAGAAAGTAAATGTAAAAGTATCATCATCTTTTATCAGTATAGAGCAAGCCGAATTAAATTTGAATAGCGAGTTAGGAAAAGCATCTTTTGATGAAACAGTAGCCGAATCTAAGCAAGAATGGAATAAAGTTCTGGGAAAATTAACTGCTGAAGGCGGAAGTGATGAACAATTAAAAACATTCTACTCTTGTTTATACCGTACTGTTTGTTTTCCTCAAAAACAATACGAAATAGACGCTAAGGGAGAAATTGTACACTATAGTCCTTATAATGGCAAAGTATTGCCGGGTTATATGTACGCAGGAACAGGGTTTTGGGATACATTCCGTGCTTTATATCCTTTGCTTAATTTAGTTTATCCTTCTATAAACAAAGAAATGCAAGAAGGATTAATCAACGATTATAAAGAAGGCGGATTCTTGCCAGAATGGTCAAGTCCAGGGTTTAGAAACGTAATGGTAGGAAACAATTCGGCTTCTGTAGTTTCTGATGCTTATATAAAAGGATTACGAGGATATGACATCAATAAATTATACGAAGCCTTGTTGCATGGAGCCAATAACGAAGGTCCGTTAGAAGCTGTGGGAAGAAAAGGAGTGGAGTATTACAACACTTTAGGGTATGTTCCTTATGATGTAAAAATCAACGAAAATGCAGCCAGAACACTAGAATATGCTTATGATGATTTCACGATTTGGAAATTGGCGAAAGCCCTAAACCGCCCGAAAAAAGAAATTAGTTTATTCGAAAAACGAATGATGAATTATAAAAAACTTTATAATCCAGAAATCGGATTAATGAGCGGTAGAAATAAAGACGGAAGTTTCCCTAAAAATTTCAATCCGTTTAAATGGGGAGATGCTTTTACCGAAGGAAATGCGTGGCATTACAGCTGGAGTGTATTTCACGACATAAATGGTTTAATTGATTTAATTGGAGGCGAGAAAAAATTTACAGCCAAATTAGACGCAGTTTTCACCACTCCACCAGTTTTTGATGATAGTTATTATGGGGCAGTTATTCATGAAATTCGCGAAATGCAAATTATGAATATGGGACAATATGCACACGGAAACCAACCAATTCAGCACATGATTTATTTGTATAATTATGCTGGCGAACCTTGGAAAACACAATATTGGTCAAGAGAAGTAATGAACCGTTTGTATAAACCAACTCCAGATGGATATTGCGGAGACGAGGATAACGGACAAACTTCGGCTTGGTATGTTTTCTCAGCAATGGGATTCTATCCAGTTTGCCCGGGAACAGACGAATATGTTCTGGGAGCACCATTATTTAAGAAAGTAACATTACAGTTAGAAAACGGAAAGGAGCTTATTATAAATGCTCCAAATAATTCTGAAACTAATAAATATGTTCAGGATTTAAAATGGAATAATGCAACTCACACCAAAAATTATATCAATCATTTTGATATTTTAAAAGGCGGTGAATTAAATTTTGACATGACCAGTAAACCTAATTTACAAAGAGGAACTTCAGCAAGTGCCTATCCATATTCTTATTCAACTTCAAAATAATACTATGCAATCACGTAGAAAATTTATAAAAAACACAGGGATTTTTTCAGCAGGATTATTGGCACTTCAATCTGATGTTTTCGGAATGCAGTCGGATGCTTTCAATTTTGCATTAAAAGATTTTATTACCAAAAGACCACCTTTAGCAGAAAGAAAATTTACAAGTAAAGCTGTTGAAGCAGCAATTGTAAGAATCAAAAAACAAATTGCAAACCCAGAATTGGCTTGGTTGTTTGAAAATTGTTTTCCAAATACATTAGACACAACTGTCGATTTTGAAATCATCGACGGAAAACCAGATACGTATGTTATCACAGGAGATATTGATGCTATGTGGTTGCGTGATAGTACAGCGCAAATATGGCCGTATATTCCTTTTGTAAAAGAAGATAAAAAACTGGCAGAATTAGTAAAAGGAGTAATCAACCGTCAGACAAAATGTATTTTGCTTGATCCTTATGCAAATGCTTTTTACAAAGATTTTAATCAGGTAAGTGAGTGGAAAAATGATATGACCAAAATGCAACCTGGAATCCATGAGCGCAAATGGGAGATTGACAGTTTATGTTACCCAATACGATTGGCGCACGGATATTGGAAAGAAACTGGAGATATTAGTTTATTTGACAGTAAGTGGAAAGAAGCCATGCTTTTGGTATTACAAACTTTTAAAGAGCAACAACGTTGGACAGATAAAGGACCATACAATTTTCAGAGAGTAACAGCTTGGGCTACCGATGGTGTACCATTAAGCGGTTACGGGTATCCTGTAAAACCATGCGGATTAATCGTTTCAACTTTCAGACCAAGTGATGACAGTACATTGTTTGGATATTTAATTCCGAGTAATATGTTTGCGATTGAAGTACTTGGATATCTTCAGGAAATATTCTCTTTGCCAGCATTAAAAGACAATGATTTAGTGGCTAAAGCCAAAGAATTACAAGGACAAGTTCAGAAAGGATTAGAAGAAAACGGAATAATCGAACATCCAAAATTCGGAAAAATTATTGCTTTTGAAGTTAATGGTTACGGAAGTTTCCACATGATGGATGATGCCAATGTTCCATCCTTATTATCATTACCATATTTAGGAGCCATAGAACCAGATAGTCCGTTATATTTGAATACGCGTAAAGTGGTACTTTCAGAAAACAATCCGTTTTTCTATAAAGGAAAAGCAGGCGAAGGAGTAGGAGGACCACATACAGGAACAGATACCATCTGGCCTATGAGTATTGTTTTGAGAGCCATTACTAGTGTCGACGAAAAAGAGATAAAAGCGTGTATTAGTAATTTGATAAAAACAAATGCCGATACAGGATTTATGCACGAGTCATTTCATAAAGACGATGTTACTAAGTTTACTCGAAAATGGTTTGCATGGGCGAATACATTATTTGGAGAAATGATAGTACATACAAGCATCCATTATCCACAAATTTTAAAAGACAAAAACATTTAAAAAACTAAAAATATATTTACCATTAAGAGATTTAAAAAAAACTTATTTTTTTAAATCGAGAGAATATTTACCATTAAGAAATTAAGAAAAATTAAGCAACAATACTTAATAAACTTAATCCCTTAATGGTAAAAAAATCTTAATCTCTTAATGGTTCAATTCCAAAAAAAAACAAGAATGAATAAAGAATATGCCGTTGGATTAGACATTGGGGGCACACATATTACCGCAGCAATTATAGATATAGTAAGCATGAAAGTGATTGATTTTTCGCTGCATAAAGAATCATTTGACTCTAATTTGCCGGTAGAAGAAGTGATGACTATTTGGGAAAAAGCAATTAGAACTTCTATAGAAAATTCTAAAGTAGAAAAACCGACAGGATTAGCAGTTTGTATGCCAGGTCCGTTTGATTATATTAATGGAGTTTGTTGGATAAAAGGACAATCTAAATACGAGCATTTTTACGGATTAAACGTTCGTAATTTATTTCAGGATAAATTAAATCTTTCGACAGATTTTCCAATTCTTTTTGAAAATGATGCGGTATGTTTTGGTAAAGGCGAAGTCTTTAAAGATTCAGATAATCTTTCTAAAAAAGTAATGGCAATCACACTTGGTACAGGACTTGGAGCTTGTTTTATAGATAAAGGAGAATCGATTTGTACAGGGGATTTAGTTCCTAAAGATGGCGAAATATATGACCAACCATATAAAGATGGAATAGCAGAAGATTATGTTTCGGCACGAGGACTTATAGTTGGTTATTTCGCTTTAAGCGGAAAAAAACTCAACAACGGATTAGAGCTTTTTAATTTGGCTAAAGCCGAAGATGAAATGGCAATAAAAGTATTCGAAGAAATGGGAGAAGATTTAGCTGCGATTGTTATTCCGTGGTTAGAAAAATTCTCTGCTGATAGTTTTATTATTGGAGGGAAAATTGCAAATGCAAGTGAGTTTTTCTTGCCTACTTTCATTAAAAAAATAAAAGAAGCAGGAAGTAAAGTCGATGTTTCTATTTCTACAGATAATGAAATTGCAGCTTTATTAGGAGCGACAAGTTTGCTTTATAAAGCTTAATAAGTTAAACCATATAAGTTATATAAGTTCATGTAAAAGAATTTTTGATAACTTGGTTTAAATTTTTTAGTAGCTATAAATAACTGTAAATGTTCTAAATATTACTTATATGATTTAATTTTGAGTTGCTATAAACAGCCCACTTAAATGATCTTATATAACTTATATAGTTTAAAAATATTTAATATGACAAACTCAAACCGCAGAAATTTTATAAAAACAGCAGCAATAGCTTCAGTTGCTGTAGCATTGCAATCTTTTAATACAGACCAAGAAGAAGAAAAGATATTGGTATCTAAAAAAGTAAAGAAACCAATTGTACTTTCTACTTGGAAGTTTGGAATTCCTGCAAACGAAGCTGCTTGGGAAGTTCTAAAAAATAAAGGAACTGCTCTGGATGCTGTAGAAGCCGGAGTTAAAATTCCCGAAGGCGATCCAAAAGAGCGAAGCGTAGGTTATGGTGGACGCCCTGATAGAGATGGTCGTGTAACACTAGATGCTTGTATTATGGATGAAAATGCCAACATAGGTTCAGTTGGTTGTTTAGAGTTTATAAAACATCCTATATCTGTTGCAAGAGCTGTAATGGAAAAAACACCACACGTAATGTTGGTTGGGGATGGAGCTTTGCAATTTGCATTAGCACAAGGTTTCAAAAAAGAAAATCTGCTAACAGAAGAGTCCGAAAAAGAATGGAAAGAGTGGCTGAAAGACAGTAAATACAAACCAATTGCCAATATCGAAAATCACGATACAATCGGGATGATTGCTCTGGATGCCAATGGAAATCTTTCGGGTGCGTGTACTACAAGCGGAATGGCTTTTAAAATGCATGGACGCTTAGGAGATTCGCCAATTATAGGAGCGGGTTTATATGTTGATAACGAAATTGGCGCTGCAACTGCCACAGGACACGGCGAAGAAGTAATAAGGATTTCGGGTTGTCACCTTGTTGTTGAATTAATGCGTCAAGGAAAATCACCTCAAAAAGCCTGCGAAGAAGCCGTAGCCAGAATCGTAAAACTAACGAAGAATAGAAACAAAGATTTAAAAGATATTCAAGTAGGTTTTATCGCTTTGAATAAAGCAGGAGAGTACGGCTCGTATTGTATTCAGGGCGGTTTTAATTATGCTGTTTATGACGATACTGGCAACCGATTAATCGATGCCGATTATTTTTTGAAGTAGAATTTACGAACTTATTTTACCCCAATCTTTGGCGAGTTACTCACGGAGCCCCTTCGTACCTCAGGGTGACAAGTTTGTGGTTATTTTGTGTAATTGTGATGTTAATAATATTGTTTTGCCCCCAATCTTGTCTTTCTGACGAAGGAAGACACGAGCGATAGCGAACTGGCGAAGCAATCTCCACAAGAATCTCCATAATGTTTGTCGAGTCACTAGTGGAGACCCTTTGTTTTACGCTCAATCTTGTCTTTCTGAGGAACGAAGAATCTCCACAAGAAATTCCATAATCTTTGTCGAACTACTAGCGGAGACCCTTCGTCAGGGAGACAAGATTGTGGTTGTTTTGCGTAATTGTATAATTGACAATCTTGTAGATTTAAAACTATTCAAATAAGTAATCTAAGAAATTCAAATCAGGATTTATTGATTTTATAAGTTGTATTTTTTTATCTCTTTTCCATCCTTTTATTTCTTTTTCTCTTGCAATTGCTTCCTGAATCCAAGTAAATTTCTCAAAATAAAGTAAAAAATGGACATCATATTTAGACGCAAAAGTTTTATTACCCACTAAAATATTTTCTTTATGTTGTCCTAATCTAATTTTTAAATTATTTGTGACTCCAGTATACAAAACAGTTTTTGCTTTGTTTGTAATTATGTAGATATAATAAGTGTGGTATCCTTCATTTGGTTGCATTAAACGAAATTAATGTTTTTAAGTTTAAGTAAGTTAAAACTTATTTTTTTATTCCCTCAATCTTGTCTTTTTGACGCAGGAAGACACGAGCGATAGCGAACTGGCGAAGCAATCTCCACAAGAAACTCCATAATGTTTGTCGAGTCACTAATGGAGACCCTTCGTACCTCAGGGAGACAAGACTGAGAACAATCGTGCTGTTCCAAATTCAGATTATTATTTACTGTCTTTTAAAGCAGTTATTAATTCTACCATATCGACGATGGCGTAGGTCGATGAATAATCGGATACGGCGTAGGGTAATATTAGGCTGTTGTTGTGGATAATTGCGCCACAGGAATACACCACATTTGGTACATAACCTTCTCGCTCATCTTCGAGTGGCGAAAGTAGTGGTTCTTTAAGTCTTCCGATTTCTTTGGAAGGGTCATCAAGGTCAAATAGTGATGCGCCTATGCAATAGCGTCGCATAGCACCTACGCCGTGGGTTATTACGAGCCAGCCTTCTTGAGTCCAGAGTGGAGATCCGCAGTTTCCTATTTGTGTAAATTCCCAAGTATAACGTGGTTCTTGGAGTAGGATAGGATTGTCCCATTGTGTGGCTCTGTCGGAATACATGATGTAATTGTTTACGCCATCGATACGGGAAAGCATGGCATATTTGCCTTTTATTTTTCGGGGAAATAACGCCAGGTTTTTATTTTGCGCACCTGCGCCATGCAGTGGCATTACCCTGAAGGTATAAAAGTCTTCGGTAGAAATAAGTTTTGGGAGTATGGTATGCCCATTATAAGCTGTATAAGTTGCCATAACCCGATTGGAGCCATCATCATCTACAAAACGTACAAAACGAGCATCTTCGATTCCTTTGCTTTCAGAGTCAGATATTGGGAATATAACGCGTTCGGTAATATCGGAGTCGTGTTTGAATTGTAAATCATAAAAAGAATCGGCTAACCAAATTATTTCTTCGAGCGCTGTTCTCCTTTCCTGACGAATTGATGGATCGCTTAATGCGATATTTACCATACTTTTTAATACAGCATATTCAAATTCATTAGGCAAATCCTGCATAATTTGCGCTATGTATTTGTCATGCGTATGCATTTCGGACAATTTTAAGAGGAATCGTTCTTTGTTGTATAGGCTTTTGTGCTCAATCTCGGCTTTATCGATATTATGCCCAATTTTCATTACTTGGAGGTTGTTATCTTTATCGAGAATTCCTCTCCTAAAAACAATTGACGAAATATGTCCTTCGCCTGTGGCACGGAATGAAATAATAACTCGTTTTTCGCCTATTTGAAGATCCGATTGATCTAAATCTTCGACAATAGATGGGTTGAAAATAGCAGCCGATTCAATAGCATATTCCATCGTGCAGTAAGAACCTATAAGCATTTTTCGGTCGAGAGACATGGTTTCATAGTCTATTTTCATGCCTTCGATTATACCTCTTATTTTTCCGGAATGTTTAAGAAAGATGCTTGAAATATTTCGGTGACGTCTTGCAAATTCACGAAGTGTATGTTCTAAGGTTTCTACAACTTGTTTTTCATCGAGTGTCATTATGCGCGCAACCATTTGGATTGTCCGTTCATCACCATTCATAAAATATCGGGCAACAACTCTTTTGGAATCTGGGATAAATCGTATATTTTTTCGGATGACAGGTACTCGCATAGTTTTATGTTTTAATTAGAATAAAATAGGAACGCTATTTATTTTGGAACAAATCAACTTTAAAAATCTAGGAATCTTAGGAAGTATAAACTTCTGATAAAGGGATTATTCCAAATTTACGAAAAAATAATAAATAAAATTAGGGTAAGTGTTTGGTTTACAAAAGGAATGGTTTAGAGGGTCAATGCTGTTGTAGAAAATAGAATTCTTTTCATCTGTTTCCGAAAAAGGATTTTAAAAAAGTTAAAGCGAAAGATAAAATTTTACCTTGCAGTTTGAAATTAATAAACCTCAAAAATTCATCTTCTAGATTGCTTATTTATGGACAGAATCAAACTTATTTTATTACTTTTTTCGACTTTTACATTTATAATAGCAATAGCATTAACAGGAAAGAATTTGTCATTTTATTTTAAGAATAAAGAAATGTATTCTGATTCTAAAAAATATACTAAAGAATATGTTTTGATAGACTCTATTTATTCCAAAAAGCTAAGACGTAAAACACGGACATATCTTACTTATGGTTTTTCTAAGAAATTTGATAATTATAAAACTACTTTTGATTTAAACAATCCTGACGGAAGCGCTCTTTTTGAGAATGATATTCCTGTTGAATTTGTTAGGGATTCTCTTAATGGATCAAATGTTTATTATTACGCTTGGGTTAATAAAGAGAAGAAGAAAGGTTTTATTGCTAATCCGAATGAAAAATCAATTAAAGATAACTGGATTTTTTTAGATCGTATTTTATCAATTCAGTTAAATATAGGCTTGATGGTCTTTTCATTGATTATTTTCTATTGGTTAGAAGTATATAGAATTTTTCAAAAAGCAAGACCATAATATGTTAGTAAGAGATAAAAACTAAGGTTTAATCTTTTAAAAGAAGATTTGTATCTCTGAATCTTTGAACCTTAGTCCCTCAGAACCTCTGTACCTAAAAAAAACTAAGCAATATTCTCTAATCCACCAGGAAATGGTCTGTAGGCATAATAATGTAAGACTTCTTCGATGGCCATTTTTAAAGCCTCATTTATAGGGAGCAATGTAATTCCCATTTTGAGGTCTATTTGTGCTAATTGCATATAATAATCAGTAAAAATAGGCACGTACTGTCCTTTATTAATCAATTCTTCGGCTGTATTAAAGTTATCTTGTTGTTCTTCTTTTATGATTTTGCAGGTTGCCAATCGCAGTTTTCCGTATTTATCGGTATTTGCGGCATAACCAAAAAGGCGACATATTAAGCCGCGATAACGATAATTGCTACATTTTCCTTTATGATGTTCCAAAACAGAAAGTGGGCGGTATAAGTGGCAATTTTTGTTGGATGTATTGTTTAATTCTGCTAAAGTTTCTTCAGCCAAACCATTTAAAAACAAATGAAATGCCCAGGGCAAAAATTCTAGGGGTGAAGCTTCTATATTAGGTTTAGAACAACATTTTCCACAACCAGCGTTACAAAATATATGTGTTTCAGATTGAAAAGCTGTAATTTCAATTTCAAGGCGGTCAAACAATGCTTCTACGAGCCGAACTTTATGTTCTATTGCCATTTTTTTGTGTAAGGTAGGCTAATAGAAATGGCTCATGCTACATTAGGTGTTTTTTTTAATTTAGAAAGGTTCAAAGGAGCAGAGAAGCAAAGGAACAAAGGTTTTTTAGGAAAGGTACTAAGGTACTAAGAAACAGAGGAACAAAGGCAGCTTCGTTTATGAATAAAATAGTTTTTTTTTAGTTATTATATTTGTTTCTAAAAGAAATAGTCTTAGAATCTGTATAAGTAGCTTCTCAAGTTACTCTCAGAGGTTTTTTTTAATTTAGAAAGGGTCAAAGGTTCTGAGGAACAAAGACTATTTAGTTTGTGTAGAGAAAGCTCTTTAGCATTATACTTTATCCGCAAACTAAATAGTCTTTGTTCCTCTGTTTCTTAGAACCTTTGTACCTCAGAAACTAAAATCCTTTGTACCTTTGAACCTTTAAAATAAGCCCCCAAATTTTATATGAACCGAGAACATTATATTCCCTTTAACAAGGAGTTCTTACTCGAACAACAAATTGCAACTTTTAGTGAAGACCAAAAAAAGGTCGATGATTTTATAAAATTATTCGATATTATAGAGCACTATTATCATTATGAAGCTTTTAATCTTAACCGAAATTTAAAACAAAATTATGCTCTATTCGATCCTGATTTAAGCCCGAAAGAACGTGAAAGTTTTATAGGCAAGAGTGATTTTTCTGTTTTTAAAGAAACCCTTGTTACAGTTTTGGAACATGGTAATTATAGTCGCATTGATAAGGAAACATTAGATAAGGCTTTTAAAGATTCAGATTTAATAGGTCTAAATTTAGCAATAGATTTTAATGCTTTTAAAGATTACGAATTATATGTTAGAGGCAATCATAAGGCAAAAGAAAAGGTAACTAGATTTATCTTCTGGAAGAAAGAAATTGAGATAGAATATTATGATCGTGTCATGATTTATCTTAATTATAATGATGCCGATTATCTTAGAGAGAAAAAAGTAAAATTAGGAAAAATGTCTATTGAGCCTGGTTCTGTGGTTTTAAAAATCTTTAAGCGCGTTCCTAAAAATGACCTCGAAACGATATTTCCAAATGCAATCCCCAAGATGTCTACTACAGACAAACTATTGTTGTGGGTTCCTGGTATTTTTGGTGGAGTTTCGTTATTAAGTACTACCGTAATTCCGGCATTGATTCGTATGTATGCTGCATACAAATCGGGAGAAACTCTCGACTTGCTAAATAGTAAAGCTTCGCTAAATCAGGGTTTAATTGCATTAGGGATTTTATCTGCATATTTATTTAGACAGTATAGCAATTTTGTGAATAAGAAGATAAAATATTCTAAGATGCTTTCTGATAGTCTTTACTTTAAGAATCTAGGAAATAATAGCGGTGCTTTTTACTCTTTATTAAACTCATCAGAGGAGGAAGTACTTAAGGAAACTATCTTGGCTTATGCATTTTTAGAAAGAAATAAGAATCCTTTAACTGCAGATGAACTCGATTATCAAATTGAATCTTGGTTTATGACAAAGCTAAATACTGATTTAGATTTTGATGTAAATGATGCTTTGTTGAAATTAAAAAATATTGGTCTTGGTATAGAAGCAAATGGAAAATGGGAAGTTATCTCGCTTGACAAAGCGCTCATTAAGATTGATGAATTGTGGAATAGTGTTTTTAGGAAAGGTACAGAGGTTTTTTAGAAAAGGTACTAAGGTACTGAGGTACAAAGGTTGCTTAGTTTGCGAGTAAAAGGATTGTGATACATAAGTAACTCGACATAGTTTGAGGAACTGCTTATGGAGATTCTTCACTCCGTTCAGAAAGACAAGATTGGAGAATTTGTTTGTCAATCTACTCGTGAATATTATTTTACTAGTTTGCTATCGTTTATTTTATCCGCAAACAAATTAATTTTTGAAACTTAGAGCTTCAGAAACTTTTTTGTCTCATTCAAACAACTTTAGGTATAATTGTATTTTTCAGCATTGATTTAAAATTAAGGGGATGCCTTTATAATATCGAATAGATTTATTCTTAATTTATTGGTTCTAACTTTTATGTATATTTCGTTTAAGTATTAAATTTAAAAAGATTAGTAATATATCTGATGAATAATCTCAAACCTATTTCTGTTTTTATAATAACATTGTTTTTATCGGGATTTGCTATTCTCAAATTCACACAGCAATTTAGGTTTATTGATGAGTTCAGATGGATTTATCAAACGGGAGGGATTTTATGTTTTTCCTTTGAGTTGCTTTCTTTAGTTTTATCCTTTATTGTTTTGATTTTATTTTTAAAAAGAGATATTAATTTGAAAACGAAATATAAATTCATCTGGATTATTTTTAGCTTAATTCCGCTTTTATTTTGGGTATTTGTTTATATTCAATTTGGTACTAATATTTAAGAATGAGTAAATAATTGTGAAAAAAAAGGAATGATAAATATGAAATCAATCATGACAAAAAAGATTCTATTAATGTTAGCAGGTGTACTTTTTTTGAGTTGTCAAAAAGATAAAAATAATGTATTAATATTTGATGAGGTAGAGTATTATCACAGTAGCTTTTATAAATTGGCTGGTCCACCAGATAATACAGATAGGTTTGATATTTATTATTCTGATTTTGTGCAGGAAAAAAATAAATTCAATTATACAAAATTAGCTCAGTATGGATTTTTAAAAAGAGAAATAAGTAACGATTTTGAGGCCAATATAAAAGATTTTCTGACAGATAAAAATCCTGGAAAATATTTCCCTGACTATAGATGTTTAAACTGTTATCAAGATATTTTGATTTTTTACAACAAGAAAGAGTTAATAGGTGTTGCTAAATTTGACTTTTTATGCAACAAGTATTGTTTTACAAGTTTTCTTTCTGATAAAAATATTTATTTAAAAAAGGATTGTTTAAGGTATAAACACTTTTTTAAAGAATAAAGAAATGCGGTAGTTATCTTGTATAAGTTTAAGAACTTTTATAGGGTGATAGTATCATAATCATTTTATCCGCAAACTAAAAGCCTTAGCACCTCAAAACCTTAGTACCTCAGAACCTTTCTCAAAAAAACCTTTGTACCTTTGCCTCTTAGAACCTTAGTACCTTCTTTAAAAAACCTTTTTTGTATCTTTCATAAATTTTATTAGATTTACGTATACCTAAATCCTGAAATATGAGAACGTTAGAACAATGGTTTGATGAATATGCAGTAAGTCACCAAAACCCAAAGAATAAAGCGATACATTATGTATGTGTTCCTGCAATTTTCTTTTCGATTGTAGGTTTATTAATGAGTATTCCGAGTGGTTTAATTGCAAATACTCTAAAATTGAATGCTCCAATAATCGAAAATTGGGCTGTGGTTGTGTTACTTTTTGTACTCGTTTTCTATATTCGATTGTCGGTTGCAATGGCTTTTAAGATTGCAATTTTCTCGGCTATTTGTCTGGTTGTAAATTATTATATAGGACAAGTTTTTCCGTTATGGATATTTTCTATTGGTGTTTTCGTTATTGCGTGGATTGGGCAGTTTTATGGACACAATATAGAGGGTAAAAAGCCTTCTTTCTTAAAAGATCTTCAGTTTTTAATGATTGGTCCAGCTTGGGTGGTTGAGAATTTATTCTCGAAGAAAAGGGTTTAAAAAAGGTGCTGAGGTTCAAAGGTACAGAGAGGCAAAGGCTACTTAGTTTATGAACAAAATTATTTGAATTTTATAAATACTCCATGAACAAAATTTACGTATTATTCCTTTTTACTCTTACCTTGATTAGCTGTAAGGAAGAAGAGAAAAAAAGGATAAGTATTCCTTCAACAAAAGTTTCTATTGAAGCACCTCAAGATTTTAAACTATCCAAAAGTATCATCGGACTTGAAAAAGGTACTAATGCGATGATTCAGATATCAGATTTGGTAGGAGGGAACTTCGATAGTAATTCAAGAGATTTTTCTAAAAAAGGATTTGAAGATAGAGGAGTTAAAGTTTTTGAGTATAAAGAATTTAAACTCGATGGCTATCAGGCTAAATATATTCATATGCAAGGTCAGGATAATCAGGAAGCTATGAATGTAGTTTTTGGAGATTCTACATTTTGTGATATGGTTATGGCAATATTTCCTGCAAATGATAAAACAACAGCTGATCAAATAAAAAAAGCTATTTTTTCTATAAAATATAACAAAGAGCTTAAGGTAGATTACTTGAATTTAGCTTTTTTTAAAGTAAATAATAATAAATCAAAATTTAAATTTGCGCAAGCATCAGGGAATATGTTTACCTATTCTACTGGTGGAGTAGTTAAGAAGTCTTATGAAAATGAGCCTATGTTCTTAATTACACCTCTCCCTGGTGATTCGGGTTTGACTAAAAAAGAATTGTCGGAAAGTATATTTAATGGTTTGATACAAAATAGCTTTATAGTTCTTGAAGAAAAGAATATTAAAACGGAACGCGTGAATGGGTATGACGCATATGAAATTGAAGTTTATGGTTTTCTAAAGGGGAAAAAAGTTTTAGTTTATCTACTTGTATTAAGAAATGAAAATAAGGCTTTGGCTTTAGAAGGAGTTGCTTATTCTGATTTTGATAATGAGCTAATTGGTTTTAAAGAAATAGCTCATAATGTAGTATTTAAATAATATTGAGAGTAAATGAAGAAAAAGTTTAAAGAATCTATATTTTAATGATTAAATAATTGTCCTAATTTATTAATTATAAAACTTTTTATAGTTAAAGAGGAAAAAAAATAAAGGCATTTTTGGAGTTAAATTTTTTAACTTAAATAAACCTTTATGAATAGAACTTTACACCAAATTTTTAAGCGTTTTTTTTTATTGATAGTTTTAGTATCAATTTCTACAACTGCACAGATTAAAATAAATGAGGTCATGGCGAGTAATACCATGAGTTATGATCCTACACAATACAACTTTTCGGATTGGATAGAATTATATAATCCAGCGAATACTACAGTTAGCTTTCGAAATTATTATTTTTCTGATGATATCAATTTGCCTACTAAATGGCAAATTACAAGCTCTAAGGCTAGTATTTCTAAAGTAGGATATTTGCTAGTTTATTTTGATGAAACTAATACAAGCACAAATGCAAGTTTTAGGTTGGAGCCTAAAGGTGGAACTATCTATATGTTTGATGCCAGTAAAAATCTTGTAGATAAAATAACTTATCCTCCTTTAAATAACGGTAATATATCGTATGGCAGAACTACTGATGGTGGTAGTGAATGGAGTCTTATGAGTTATCCTACCCCTAAAACAACTAATGCTAAAGGTTTTCCTGCAAGTAAACAGGCTGAACAACCTTTGTTTAGTGAAGCGGGAGGATTTATTAGTGGGACGAAACAAATTACATTAACGAGTAAAACTCCTGGAGCTTTAATTTATTATACATTAAATGGTGACGAACCTTTTGATGCAACAACTCAGGTAACTGATGCATCTAAAATGCTTACTGGAAAAGCGTTGCTTTATAATGGCGCAATCTCTGTTACTAATGCTGTTATTAGAGCAAAAGTTTATGCACCTGGTTATTTACCAAGTACTGTTGTTACTCAATCTTATTTGCAAAATAAACGAAATATTGATTTGCCTGTTTTTTCGGTTTCTTTGAATGAAAAATATCGAAATGATGGAACGTTGGGAATATGGAGAAATTATAATAATAAGGTTATGAAAAGACCTTCTAATGTTGAGTTTTTTCCAACTCAAAATGGAGCGTCTAATTTTAACTATCAAATGAATGTTGAGATATTTGCAGCTAGTCAGCGTGCAAAAGAGCACAAACAATTTAATATTATAGCAGACAAAAGATTTCAGGGAAATAATCGAATGAAATATGACTTTTTTAATGAAAAGAAAGGTCAAAAAAGAAAGTCGGTTACATTAAGAACTTCGGGACAGGATGGAAAAAAAACGATGCTGCAGGATGCATTAGTTCATGTTTTGATAAAAGATCAAATGGATATAGACCGTAGAGCTTATGAGCCTGCTGTTGTGTATATTAATGGTAATTATAATGGCTTGATGAATATTAGAGAAAGAACTCAAAAGGATTATCTGGAATCTAATTATGGTTTGGAGACTAACGAATACGATTTGTTAGGTAAACATAACGATTATTCTACTATTCGTGCTTCTCAGGGAAACATGAATCAGTGGAATGAAATGGTAAGTTATCTTAAAGCAAATGATCTTAAAACTGAAGCAAATTATCTTAAATATGTAGAGAAGTATATTGATGAGCCAGAAGTACTAAATTATTTTTTAGTACAAACTTATATTAATAATAGGGATCAGCCTGATAATAACATTAAAGCATGGAGACCTTATGCTAATAAAACAAAATGGCGTTATATATTGCATGATGCCGATTTGGCTTTAATAGTTTATTCATCTGCGGATAATAACATAAATCGTACACAAAAGAGTTCTACAAGCTCAATGGGTTATGTTTTTTATAGTCTGTGCAAAAATGCAACGTTTAAGCAAAAATTTGCAGGTCAGTATATTGTTCATGCATATCAAACATTTGATCCTACCAGAACAACACCTATTACTGATAGTCTTGCAAAAAAGATTGAAAATGAAATAGGTTATACACATGATGTTCATTCTTCGGTTCCGACTTTAGCAACTTGGAAAAAAAATATCCAAACGATGAAAGATTATTGGATTAAAAGACAACCCTATGCTACTAAACACGTAAAATCTTCTTTTGGTTTGAGTGGTAATGAGATGGCATTGAATGTAAATAATGATTTTTCTAAAGGGGATGTATTGTTAAATACTATTAAATTGTTGAATAATTTTAAAGGAAAATATTTGCAAAGTCTTTCTTATTCTTTGGAGGTTAAACCTAAAGCAGGTCATACTTTTAGATATTGGGATATTAAAATAGATAATGTAAGTAGTCAAGAATTTGGTGTTACTTATTCTGGAGTAATTCCTGCTAAAGCAACAAATGTTGTTATTACTGCTGTTTATGATAATGATACTGTAAGTTCTGAAACTAAAAAGAATGATGAAGATAGTACTGCAGATGCAGATGAGAATGTAATGAAATCCTCGGATGTGAATTTATCTGAGAACAAAGTTGTTATCGAGGAATTAAATAAACAGTTGGTAGCAAGCGATGTTAGAATATATCCTGTGCCAATTACGGAAGATATCCTTACGATTACTGCTGATGGAAATACGATATTAGCAGTCGAATTTTACGCTATAAATGGTTCTTTAGTAAAGAGAGTTGTACCAGAGGAAATGCCTCTTGATGTTTCTTTTTTAAGTAAAGGTGTTTACTTGTTGCGTATTTACACGGATAATGGAGTAGTAGTTAAAAAGATTATTAAATAAAAACTAATTAATTTTACTAAACAAAAGGTTTTAAAAAAGCGCATTGTCTATGACTTTGCGCTTTTTTTGAATATTTTTTGAGTTTATTGTTTTTTAGCCCAGATAGTAACGGCATCCTTTTCTTTGTTTCTTTAACAAAGAAAAGATAGAGTGGATAGCTGGAATTAGCTCCTTATAAAAATATTCAGGGTAATAATAAACCTAGATAATTAATAGGTCTAGTGCCGATAATTCTGTTACAAAAGGGCAGAACATACTTATTACCACTTCTTTTATTTTCATAAGTCCTGAACCTATGCAATTATTTTGATTCTTGATTTGACTAGGTGGATACCCAAAATATTTACGGAATGCTGTACTAAAATGATTAGGAGATTTATAACCTAACGATTCTGCTATTTGATATATATTTAGTTCACTTTTTAGTAATTTTTGTTTGGCTTCAGTCATTTTTAGTTCGTTTAGATAACCAAAAACGGTTGTGCCAAATATTTCTTTAAAGTATTTTTTTAGCTTAAATTCATTAGTTCCTACTTTTCGGGCAAGATCTATTAATGAGCAGGGTGCCATAATGTTTTGAGTAACTATTTCTCTGGCATGGTGCATTCTTTCGACATCAATTTTCGGAATTGAATGTAAAATCTTTTGTGCTTGAGTTAATTGCTCTACTTGTAATAATAATAATTCAGAAACTTTTGTTTCCATGTACATTCTACGAAAATGACCAGTTCTTTCGCAAGAGCTTATGTCTCTTACTACAGCCAAAATCTCTGGCGTCATAATCTCGCTATATTTTACTTGTTTTACTGGATTTTCATTAGAATATGTTGAGATGAATTCAAAATCCAGATCTAAAGAATCTACTAGTGTGTTGTAGGTATCTTGCGGGATTAATATCGAGAGGTATTCTATTGCTGTAGGTGTAGCGGGAAGTTTAGCCAGTTTTGTACCTGCGGGTAAGTAATGTATTTGGTGATGCATCATGTTGGTACATCCTTTCATAAAAAAGAACATCTGCATGACTGGTTCGTCTGTAAAATATTCAATTTTTATAGGTTGTAATAAATCCACCTCGATAAAGTTTATAAAAAACGATCCTGCTAAAGTTTGGCTATCTTTTATGCTGCCATATTTGGAATCACTGAATGTAATAATATCTTCAATAATTTCGTAAGCGTGATCTTTTTCTTCAAAAAAAGTCTGGTCACAGAGCTTGTAATCTATGTCTTTTATCGTGGTTTTAAGTTGCATTCTAATTCTTACTATGTTGGTTACAAAGATACGTTTATATTTAATATCTGTATTGAGTCTAAATAAAAACAATCCTTTTTGTGTATGTTATAATCCCTTATTGACACCCTTGACCCGAGAGACTAGAGGTAATTTTGCAGGCAAATTAACAATGCCAATTTTACTTTTTAATGCGTTTCAAAAACTACATCGATTGTTTTATAGCAATCAAGAATATAATAACTGATTGTATTACAAATGGATGCGATGATGTATTTGGGTTAAAAGAAAAACTTTTTTTTGTAACCAATACAAATATTCAGCCTTTAAAAGAGAAAAACTCTTTATTACAATCTCTAAAATATAGTTTGTTATTTGTTGGTATGTTTTTTCTGCCTTCAGGGGCATTTGCTCAAAACGGAACTCTTTCGGGAGTTTTAAAACTAGAAAATGGTACACCAATTAGTTATGCAGCTGTTGCTGTTAAAAACACAAAGAATCAGGTAATTACAGATGATGAAGGTAAGTTTGAATTTAGAGGTCTTGCTTTTGGGCAGTATGAGATTGAGGTAAGTTCTATCGAGATTACCAGAAAAAGCATTAATGTAGAATTTAAAGGCAGCAACGAAAGGATTATTCTGGTTGTTGAACCTTCAGAAAGTTTAGGCTTAAAAGAGGTTGTTATTAATGTAAAGACTGAGAAAAAAGAGGTTGAAACTAAGGGTTTTGCTGTAAATGTTATTGATACTCAAAAGATGGCTTTGCAGTCTATACAAACTAATGAGTTGCTGGATCGTTCGGCAGGGGTTCGTATTAGGCAAGATGGTGGATTGGGTTCTAAGATTGATTATAATATTAATGGTTTATCGGGTAATGCTGTAAAGGTTTTTATTGATGGTGTTCCTGCTTCTAACTTTGGTTCTTCATATTCATTAAATAGCATTCCTCCAGCATTAATTGACCGTATCGAGGTTTATAAAGGAGTTGTTCCTGCCAATCTTTCTGAAGATGCATTGGGTGGAGCGATTAATATTATTCTTAAAAAGAAAACTAGAAACACGCTTGTTACATCTTATTCATTGGGTTCTTTTAATACTCATCAATGGAATATAGCGGGTAATTACCGAAAAGAAAATGGGTTAACAGTTGATGCTTCTGCATTTTACAATTATAGCGATAATAATTATGAAGTTTGGGGAAAAAGTATCGCTTTTAAGGATTACACAGGACAAACGAAGACTGATCAACGTGCAAAACGTTTTCATGATGCTTATAAATCATCTGGAGTAAAGTTTGAAGCTGGTTTTACAGATGTTAAATGGGCAGATAGGTTTATGATTGGTGGTATTTTATCTAAGGATTATAAAGAGGTTCAGCATGGTATTACAATGGATAATGTATATGGTGACCGCCATACCAGACGTAATTCTAGCATTGCAACATTAACTTATAGTAAGAGTGATTTATTTACAAAAGGATTTTCGCTAAAAGTTGATGCAAGTTATTCTTATTTAAAAAGGCAGGCTATAGATACTGTAGGTGTTATGTATGATTGGACAGGAAAACCAATAATGTATCCTGACGGAACTTATGTAAAATATAGTAGTGGGGCAGAGGTAGCAAGTGCTAAAACTCTAGGTATTAATACTGATAAGACTTTGTTTGTTCGTACGAACTTAGGATATACAATAAATAGCAATAATACGATATATGCCAATTATATGTATAATAATTTTATACGTGGTATATCGGATGAATTACAACCTTTGGGTCTGCAATTACTAGAGAATACCAGGGATTTAGAAAAAAATATCGTTTCGTTTACGTATGAGAATTTGGCCTTTTCGCAGAAATTGAGAACTAATATTTTTTACAAGCATTATTTTCAAAAGGCAACTTCAAATGAACCTTATAGGAAAGATATTGTTACAGGAGTGCCTAATTACGAAATGAGAGTATTTACCAAAAAATCTGATTTTAGCGGATATGGTATTACTTTATCTTATGAATTAAATCCTAATTTGTATTTGTTAGGATCTGCAGAGAAAGCGATGCGATTACCTAGTCCTAACGAATTGTTTGGTAATGTTAATGATAATTTACTTGCTCCGGCAGGAGAGCTTAAGCCTGAAACGAGTTACAATGTAAACATTGGAGTAAATTGGTCTGGATTAAAATTTGGCGATCATTCTATTAGACTAAATACCTCTCTTTTTTATAGAGACACTAAAGGAATGATTAGGGAATCTATAAGGGCAGGAAGTTTTACTTACTCGCAATTTGAAAACCTTGAGAATGTTATGTCTCGTGGTATAGATGCTGAGATTATTTATGATTATGCCAAGAAGTTTAATCTCTCATTTAATGTGTCCAAGTTTGAGTCTTTATTTAATACTCAATTTGATGCCAATGGTGCTCCATATTTATTTTATCGTATGCAAATAAGAAACGAGCCTTCGTTTAAATTTAATATTAATGCAGTTTATTATCAGGATGATTTATTTGCAAAAAACGCTAAGGCTTCTATTTATTATAACATCAGTTATGTAGATGAATTTCTTAGGAATTGGGCAAATGTTGGAGGTAAGAACTTAGACTATATTCCAACACAATTTTCTAATAGTTTAGGAATCGCTTATACTTTTCCTTCTAATAGATTTACGATTAGTGTAGATGCGAAAAACATATTTGATCAACAGATATTTGACAATTTTGGTTTGCAAAAACCAGGCAGGGCATTTTTTGCCAAATTAACGTATTCATTAACTTCAAAATAAATAATCGCAATGAAAATTAAATTTAGAAATTTAAAAAGTACATTACTATCAGGTGCTTGTGCAATAGCACTACTAGGCTCATGTAGTAGTAATGATAATAATGGAGACACTCCTACATCGCCAGAGGTAAAAACTGATTTTCAATTGGCTTTTGCTAGTGGTTCTGGTAGTATTTCTGGTACTTATCTTCAGGGGGTTACAGATCTTTCTCAAGGTGAAATTTCATATTCTAAAAAAGGATATTCAATGACTTCATCTCGTACAGCAAGAGTATTTACATCTACAGATGGTTCGCTTGTTTACAGTCTTAATTATACAATTGGTACTATTGATAAGTTAACGTACCATGGTGGAGATAATTATAATAAAATAGTAACTTTTGATGCTTCTATTCCATTAGGGGTTAAGGCAGTACGTTTTACAAAAATGACTGATAAAGTTGGATCTGTTCATAGTATTGCTTCTGTTAAAGTATTTGGAGGAGCTAATAATACAGAGTTTTTAAAACATAAGATAACTGCAAGTATCGGTCTTCTTGATTTAGAAGCCATGAATTTTGGTAGTAACTTTAAGAAAGATATTGATGTAGTTCTTCCTGGAACTTTGGCAAGTGAGGGGTATTATATTGATCGTATTGATTGCCCGGTTATTTCTGGTAATAAATTGTATTACGGTACATCTGTAAGTAAATTTAATGCATCAACTGGTGCTAATGATGCAACTGATAAAACATTTACTCTTGTATTAGACTATCCAAGTTTAGCTAATGCTACTGTAATTAGTACTTCGCAAGTTAAAGGAGCTACAAATGGTTACCGTACACCAACACAACACTTTAATGAAGCTGGTGAAATCATGCAAATGGTAAGTAACGGTAAGGATTTAAATATCGTGAAAATTATAAATGGTAAATATGATGAAACCTATAAATATAGCGTAAGCGGATTGTTAGGTAGAGATGCTTCTAGTAATGGTTGGTTCTATGCTGGTAACGGAATTGGATATATGCCTTACGAAAAGAAAGGTGACACAAAAATTCAGATTGGTGTTGATAAAAATGGTGATCCAAGCTATTCTGCTCCTTGGGGATTGGCTAGAATCGACCTTAAAAACAATAGGATTGTAGACTTAAATGTACCTGCTGGATTATGGTTAACTCAATACCAATTTTCAGTTGTTAAAAATGGTAAATTTTATATTGCATTAACTCCAGTAGGAACTCCGGGTAACATATATATGTTTGATGTAAATTCTACAGATGCTAATGGTACTTTGGGTGCAAGAATAACAGCAGGTGCAGATCAATATTATATTGGAATTTTTTAAGGTTCTGAGATTTTAAGAAAGGTACAGAGGAACTAAGAAGCAAAGGTTCAAAGGTTGTTTGGTTTATGTATAAACTGAGTAACTTTTGAACCTTTGTTTATTTGTAAGGTGCTAAGGTTTTTTTTGAAAAGGCACTAAGGCACTAAGATGCAAAGGTTCAGAGGTTCTAAGAGGCAAAGGGACAGAGGGCACAAAGTAATCTAAAATCTACCTTGAGCCTCGGGACTAAAATTTCTATTTTTTTGCAGTCATTGTTGCGCCAGCAGAAGCTATAACTACCAAGGCAACAGCTAGTATTTGGCTAATAGTAAGGTGTTCTTGCAAAAAGAAAAAGGCACAAATCGAGGCTGCAGCTGGTTCTAAACTCATTAAAATACTAAAGGTACGCGGAGGTAGTTGTCCTAGTGCTTTCATTTCTAATGTAAACGGAATTGCGCTAGATAAAAGTGCAAGTGCAATACCCATTCCTAATAAACCAGGTGTAAGATTACTTAATCCGTTTTCCATGATTCCAAAAGGGACGATAAGTATAGAGGCAAATAACATTCCTGTTGATACTGCATCACCATCTTTCATAACTCTGGAAACTTTTCCTCCTAATATGATATATGTTGCCCAGAAAACACCTGCTAATAATGCAAATAAAACACCAACAAGATCGATACCATTGCTAGACCACGGCGCAATAAGAGCAATTCCTATTGCAGCAAGTAATACCCATAAGTAATCGACTAAACGCTTAGAACCAAAAACGGCTACTAATAAAGGTCCTACAAACTCTAATGTAACACCAAGACCTACCGGAATTCGTTCTATAGCTAGATAGAAAATTAAGTTCATTGCTCCCAAAGACAAACCATAAGGAATTACAAGTTTCCATTGAGGAGGAGTAATCATACGTAAGTTTGGTCTATAAACTAATAATAATATTATTGCAGAAATTCCTATACGTAACGATGCAGTTCCAGCTGCACCAAGAACAGGGAATAGACTTTTTGCAATGGCCGCTCCACATTGTACACTTAAAATTGCTAAGATAATTGCTGGTAATGGAGGGATATTTATTAGTTTGTTTTTCATGGAAAGATTCAAAATATGAGGGCGCGAAATTACAAAAAAACTAACTTAAAATTTTGTAATAAAAGTTAAATGATTTGTAATCTTTTCTTGAATATTTTACAGGAAAAACACTACAATATTTTTAAGCGTTTTTCGGTGATTTTTTAACCATATAAGTCATTTAAGAAAACTTAAGTTTCGTTTACATGAAAGTTATATTCTTATATGGTTAACTTTTTAGTTTAATGATATAACTCAAGAATTAATCCTCTAGTTTGGCGAAAAAATCATTCCTTGAAATATAATTTTTAAGAGGTAAAACCAAGCAAGTTGCCAAAACAAATGGTAGCGTAAATGCACCACCAGCATTTTGAAGAATTTCAATTTTAGCATTTACTAATCCGATATTGATTATGACACAGATTACTACTGAAATTAAAACCAGAGCACCATCTATTTTTTTATTTCCAGCAAAAACAATGGCACACAGTACTGCATTAAAACTAAATAATCCCATATGAATTTCATTAATAGGCTCGTGTCCATGAAAAGAAAGCGCCGAACTTATTGCAGAAGCCATTAAACCATATAAAGCAGCAATAGGCGAATTTATATAAACTCCAATAAAGAAAAGAAGCCCTGCCCAAATACTTGCCTGAAAAATTACTTCTCCAAAACCATTTACCTCAGAAGAAAAAGCGTCAATATCTGTTAAATCAGGAACGGTTAGGTATTCTGGTGATGGAGGAATATTCGAAAAGTGATGAAGTAATGATACTATAATCCAGGTAACAAAAATAAATGGGAAAGTAAAAACAGGAATTTTTCTTTTGATAAAGAAATGCTGAAGCATTGCAGCAGCAATAGATCCCAGAATAACGAGTAGCCAAATAATGACTTCATTTTTGAATAAAAAAACCAATGCAACACCTACTAATGACGGACTGAATCCGTATAATCCCATTTTAATTTCTTCTTTGTCATATTTTAAAACCTTAGCGGTAAGTGTACCTGTTAAAGATGCAAGAAGTACTGCAATACCCATTGATGCAGATCCTGCAAAAAGTCCAATGGTAAAAAGCAATCCAGTATAGATGTTTTCTTGCAGCATTATTTGTCCAACACCTTTTAAAACTTCACTTGCAAGGGGAAATTTTTGTTCTATTATTTTGTTCATCTTTTTCTTTTTTTATCTAATTTGTAGATTTTTTGTTTGCTATAATTGTAATTATTTATAAAGAAATTATAACAGTTTACCATCCTAAGAATACCATCCCGAATGCGCAAGTTGTAATTACAAAACCACCTATTGCGTTAGAGTAGCGCTCTAGTTTTTCAGTCTTGATAAGGCTGTATCCATAACGACCTAAGATTACCATAAGTAACATGGTTAGAACGGTAGAAATTGTAAAGACACTAATAAGTACCACGATTTCGGTTACAGAACGCTGTGTTCCTGAGAAAAAGAGTAGAGGAATCAACGGTTCGCTTGGACCCATAACAAAAATTGCAAATAGAACCAAAGGTGTTACTTTTACTCTTTTATCAGGCATTACAATTTCGCCATGTTTGTGTTCAAAAACATAAACATCTTCACCTAGAACATCAAAATGTTTATGAGGTTTGTTTTTATAAGCTTGCCAAACTCCATAGATTAAATAAATGAGTCCAAAAATCAATAAAGCCCAGCCAGAAATGTTTCCGCGTATATCCTGAAACCAGCTTATTTTATTCATTTGCCAGCCTAAAAACACAGCAATCAGACCAAGAACTACAGAACTTAAAACATGACCAAAACCACAAACTATTGTGAGCATATAGGTTTTAAAAGCAGACCATTTTCTTGAACGTGATAATACAATAAAAGGTAAATAATGATCTGGTCCCGACATGGTATGTATGGAACTAATGGATATGGCGGTGAGCGATAATGCCCATAATGTCTCTGTCATGATAAAATATTTTCGGTTTTAAAAGCCCATACTTTTTTCTGTATTTTCTGGAAGCAATTAAACATTTGTTCTCCTCCGTGGCCTAATAATCTTAGAACAAAACCATCATTTTGTAAAGATGAAATTCCGAATTCCAACTCCTTTTCAGTTGACATCATTTCGTAAATCTCTTCTATAAAATCATCAGTTTTAATGTTTTTAGTATTCAGATAAACTAAAGTGCCTTGATGAGTAAATGTTTCTAAGCAGCCTATAGAATCTAATGGGATTATTTGGGGGCGTAATAAAATATTGTCTTTAAAAATTAATTTTTGTTTATGGAAGACTTCAGTTTTATTCTGAAAATGAGAATATTTAAAAACTTCTCCATGGTGTTTTCTTCCACAAGTAATTATTTCACCCATCATAAGATCACAATCATCTTCGATGTAAATTGTATTTGTACTTATAAATGTTGAATTTTCATGTGGTACAATCGGATGTGGTACATAAAAGAAAGAAGTGTTTGCTTCCATTTTTGCAACAAGATTTTGCGTTGCATGACCATCCATATTAAATAAACGCTGGTAGGATTGTGATAATAGCTGCAAACGGGCATTTTCTTCTACCAGAACATCAATATAATAATTATCACCATTTAAAATTCCTGGTGACGAACTGGTTATCATTAAGTATGCGCCACCATCCTTTTTTAATTGTCCCACAGGAACAACGCGAAAAGGAGGTGTTACATATACATCTTTCATGTAAGAGTTTCCATCTCTACAGCCTGTTACGATGCTTAATTTAGAATCCATTAGCGGTATAACTTTGGTTCTTCGACATCTTCTAAAAGGGCATATTTTTTAATCCATCCTATAATACTGTCAAGACCTTCATCCGTTTTAAGATTACTAAAAACAAATGGTTTTCCCTGACGCATTCTGCGAGCATCATTTTCCATTACTTCTAAGCTTGCACCAACCATAGGAGCAAGGTCAATTTTATTAATCAGTAATAGATCAGAACGTGTAATTCCAGGACCACCTTTTCTTGGAATTTTTTCACCTCCAGATACATCAATAACAAAAATGGTTACATCGGCTAAATCTGGACTAAAGGTTGCCGAAAGGTTATCACCACCACTTTCGATTAAAATAATTTCGATATTAGGAAAGCGTTTTGCCAGTTCATCTACAGCCTCTAAATTCATACTTGCGTCTTCGCGAATGGCCGTGTGTGGGCATCCACCAGTTTCTACTCCGATGATTTTTTCTTTTGGCAAAAGACTGTTTTTAGCCATAAATTCGGCATCTTCTTTAGTATAGATATCATTGGTAATTACCCCGATATTATAATCGTCCATTATTTTTCTGGAAAGTCTTTCCAAAAGTGCTGTCTTTCCAGATCCTACAGGACCAGCGACACCTATTTTTACATATTTTCTATCTTCCATTTTTATTCTAAATATTATTGTTTTAAGACATATATAGTCTTGAATATAATCTCTCATGTTGCATGGCTCTTATATCAAAAGCAATGCTGCACATTCCGATTAAGTTTTTATCTAAACAAAGGGTTTCTGCTACCAATTGCGCTATTTTGGGCTGAAAGCGAAACATCATATCTTGTCCGTCTAGCTGACTCAGAGGTACTAATTTTACACTATTGGTAATCATTCCGATGCAACTGTTGTAAAAAAAGGCAAACAAAGATTCTTCCAGAGGGATTTCCATTAAGCAGGCATACATCCCAAAAGCAATAGCATAATGTCCCGTTGTATCACCTTTATAAATGCTTTGCTCGTATTGCAAAGCCAGATCAAATTCTTTATGTCGCCTGAAAATTTTAATGAATCGCAGCCCTAATTTTTGGCTGGCGTCTCGCATTTCTCTGGAAGATTTTAATGCAGTACATTCCTGATCCAGAAGAATCAGGGCTTGCAAATCATTGTTTAGCGTTTTTTCATAAGCCATTCGCATAAAAGAAGCATCATTGAATTTGATGTTGTATTTAAGCATATTTTCAATGAAAATTTCTGCCGATGGGGTATCTTTTACGATATTGTTTTGCACATAAGTTTCCAATCCATTAGAATGTGAAAATCCTCCTATGGGCAATGTGGGATCGGCTATATGCAGTAAACTGCCTAAAAATTTACTGGTCATTTTTTGAGGCGATATTAATAATTTTGCTGAATAAAGAGGTACTTCCCGCATGACCGTGAGGTTCTACGTTTGATTTTAATAAATTCAGTAATTGATGTTCTTCCTTTGTAGGTTGGTAACCTGCGGCTTCTAACCATCTAAACATGGGCATTTCAAAAGGCATTAATACTTTATCGTCTTGTATAAAAAGTGGCATATGTTTATTGCCAATTTCATAACAAACAGTTCCCATTTGCAACATCGTAGTAGGCTTTATTACAAGAGCTTCGCAAGGTTTTATGTACACAACAATAGCTGTATCATTATCTTGATAAAGGATATCGCCATCACGTAATCGTTGTCCTTCTTTTAAGAACTTTATAGACAATTCGGTACCGCCATTGCTAGTTTTTCGCTGGATGCGCTTGGTAGATTCATACCATTCTATTTCCAGTAAGTCAACCTTTAGTTTACCTAAAGGTTGCTGGGCAGTATTACCTAATATTTCTTTAATAAGCATGTGATAACTTTTTTAATTTAGTTTTAGCTAAGCTCTTAAAACATAAAATACAATTGAGCCAAAGGCAATTTAGTAGCAGGTTCACACGTAATATGTACACCATCTACCAATACTTTGTAATTCTCAGGATTTACTTCAATATCAGGAGTTCCATCATTATGAATCATATTTGCTTTAGAGATGTTACGGCAGTTTCTTACTGGTAAAACCATTTTTTGTAAACCATATTCTTCAACAATTCCTTTTTCGATAGAAATTTGAGATACAAAAGTGGCACAAGTACCGTATTTAGCTTTTCCGTGAGCACCAAACATTGTTCTGTAAACAATAGGCTGTGGAGTAGGGATAGAAGCATTTGGATCTCCCATTTTTGCAGCAGCGATAAATCCTCCTTTATAAATTATTTCTGGTTTTACACCAAATAATGCTGGTTTCCAAAGTACAAAATCGGCTATTTTACCTATTTCTATAGATCCTACATAATCAGAAATACCGTGAGCAATTGCTGGGTTAATAGTGTATTTAGAGATGTATCTTTTTACACGGAAATTATCATTTTCAGTATCTGGCTCTAAATATCCTCTTTGAGAACGCATTTTGCTAGCCGTTTGCCAAGTTCTGGTAACGACTTCACCTACACGCCCCATAGCTTGCGAGTCAGAACTCATGATACTAAATACTCCCATATCTTGTAGAATATCTTCGGCAGCAATAGTTTCTGGACGAATTCTAGAATCTGCAAAAGCAACATCTTCAGGAATGTTTTTACTTAGGTGATGACAAACCATTAACATATCCATGTGCTCATCTATAGTATTTACTGTAAATGGTCTTGTAGGATTTGTTGATGCTGGCAAAACATTTTTATACATTGCAGCTTTAATAATATCTGGTGCGTGTCCGCCTCCAGCACCTTCAGTATGAAAAGTATGTATAACACGACCATTAATCGCAGTCATAGTATCTTCTAGAAAACCAGCTTCGTTTAAGGTATCTGTATGTATTGCAACTTGCACATCATATTCATCAGCTACAGTAAGAGATGCATCAATAACTGCAGGAGTTGCTCCCCAGTCTTCATGAATTTTTAATCCTAATGCACCAGCTTCAATTTGTTCTACTAACGGTTTAGATGTAGAACAGTTTCCTTTTCCGAAGAAACCTAAATTCATAGGATATTCTTCTGCAGCCTGAAGCATTTTTTCAAGATTCCATTTTCCAGGAGTAATTGTTGTAGCATTAGTTCCGTCATTTGGTCCGGTTCCACCACCAATCATTGTTGTAATACCACTATACAAAGCAGTTTCTATTTGTTGCGGACAAATAAAATGAATGTGTGTATCGATTCCGCCAGCAGTAAGGATATAACCGCTACCACCATGAACTTCGGTAGAGGCACTAATGATAAGATTAGAATCTACACCATCCATAATATCTGGATTTCCAGCTTTACCAATACCTACGATTTTACCATCGCGAACACCTACATCGGCTTTTACAATTCCCCAGTGATCAATAATAATAACTCCTGTAATACAAAGGTCTAACGAACCTTGCTCACGGATAGAAGTTGTGGATTGTCCCATACCATCACGTACTGTTTTTCCTCCACCAAAAATTACTTCGTCACCATATACCGCATAATCTTTTTCGATTTCTATTATTAAATCGGTATCTCCTAATCTAATTTTGTCTCCAGTTGTTGGTCCTGCTAGATTAGCATATTTATCTCTACTTATTTTAAGACTCATTTGATGTATTTTTAAAATTTAATTGCTCAGCTAATTTTAATGCCATGTCTTTATTATGAGATGAATTGGCATCACCGTTTACAAGATTATTTAGTCCCATAATTCTGCGATTTCCACCTATTTTTACAAGGCTAACTTCTTTTTCTTCGCCTGGTTCAAAACGAACCGCAGTGCCAGATGGAATGTTTAAACGCATACAAAATGCTTTTTCTCTATCAAATTCCATGGCTCTGTTTACTTCAAAAAAGTGAAAATGCGAACCTATTTGTATTGGTCTGTCTCCTGTATTAATTACTTTTATACTAGTTGTTTCACGACCTTCATTTAAGATGATATCGCCTTCTTTTATAAATATTTCTCCTGGTATCATTTTTTGTTTTTTTTAGATTAACGAATTGGGTTGTGAACAGTTACCAGTTTAGTTCCGTCTGGGAAAGTTGCTTCTACTTGTATGTCATGAATCATTTCTGGGACACCCGGCATTACATCGTCTCGTGTTAGTACTTTGGCACCACTTTGCATAAGTTCGGCAACAGTATTGCCATCTCTGGCACCTTCCATAACAAAAGCTGTTATGATTGCAATAGTTTCGGGATAATTAAGTTTTAATCCTCTAGCTTTTCTTTTTAAAGCGACCTCGGACGCTAAAAAGACCAATAATTTCTCGGTCTCTCTTGGAGTTAAGTGCATATTTTTTGTTTTTAAATTGTTTAAAGAATACGGTGAATTACTTTCGAATTTGAGTACATCGAAAGTGGGGAAAACAGTAAAGTAATTTGTTGTGTGTAATTCGTAAAAATGGCACTTGATACACAGGGAGATAGATTCCGAAATTAAGTTTCAGGCAATTTTAAAACATCAAAAAGTTAGCACATAGAGTTATGCGTTTTTTTGATAAGAATACCTTTTCTACACTTTTGGAAGTTATGTTTCTGTGTATTAAAAATAGTTAACCCGAAGGTTTATGGTATTTTTATTGCGTGGTATTGTAAGAATAACGGTAAATTATACTGCGTACTATTTGGACTCTCTTTTAGAAGTGAGAATCTATTATCAAATGAGTTAGTTTGTAAGTAAACCAGAATTTCATAAGGAATGAAATATGGGTTTTCTATATCTAAATCTTCATTTGAAATTATTGAATCAATATCATTATTTATTCCTGATAAGGTTTTTTGAATAGACACTTCTTTTTTGTGACTACTCTTAAATAATGGTATTGCTTTGTTATTATCTGCTAACAAATTTTGTCCAAAAAACAGGAAAAATATAAAATAGAAGAATAGGACAAATCTTGTCTTATTCTTAATTTTTAAAATCTCGCTTTTTAGATTATGCATTTATTTTTTTGTAGAAATTGCTTTACAAAATTACTGTTTTTAGTAATTTGTAGGCTGCTCTACCTGCTAAAGATTTGTTAAATATAATACTAAAAAAATAAATTGTCTTTGTTTAAAGGATTTATTTTCGCTGTAAGTATCTTATTTGTAGTGTTTTATGTGATTTTTAAATAGGGTTTAGATTATCCGTTTTGATTGAAAAAAACTTGAGTAAACTATTTTCTATAAAAGATGACTGATATTGATTGACGTTTATAATTGGTATTATGATTTCTGGTTGTTTCTTTTTTTATGATGATAAATCATTGTTTATATTTTTACAAATAGTATATTTTTTTTAGAATAATTTTGTTTTATGTATTTAACTACGTAGTTTTGAATTGTAAAATATTTTGGCTATGAAAACAATAATTGTTCCTATCAATAATGACTATTCAGAAGCAGTAGTTGATTTAATATTAAGCATTCAGCAAAAAGAATTTAATGTTCCTATAACTTTACAAGATCAGCCTGATCTTCTTGAAATAAATAGTTTTTATCATGAAAAAGGAGGTTGTTTTTGGGGAGCATTTGTAGATGGAGAATTGGTTGGTACTATAGCCTTGGTAAGATATGATGATAGGGAAGGCGCAATAAGAAAGATGTTTGTAAAAAAAGAGTTCAGAGGCAAAGAGTTATTCATTGCCCAACAGCTATTGGATACTTTAATTGCTTTTAGCAAAGAAAATGACATACTTGATTTATATTTGGGAACAGTTTCGATATTAGAAGCAGCTTTACGTTTTTATGAGAGAAATAATTTTATAAGAATTGAGAAAAAAACACTTCCAGAGGCATTTCCTGTAATGGGAGCCGATAATGTGTTTTGTCATTTAAAATTAAACTAGATATGATGAATATTATAGACGAATCGGGGATTTTAGCACTATCTACAAGGCTACAACGCCTTAGCGAACAATTGCGTAAAGACGGCGCTTTGCTCTACAAATCATTTGATATTGAGTTTGAACCTAAATGGTTTCCAGTAATTTACACGCTTTACAATAAAGGCGTATTGAGTATTGTAGAAATTGCCAATGAGATTGGTTACACGCATCCATCTACAATTAGTTTACTAAAAGAATTAGAAAAACAGAAACTTATTCGTTCCAAAAAAGATAAAGAAGATGAGCGTAAACGTTTAATTGTGCTTACGCCAAAAGGACAAGATCTTATTTTAAAAATGAAACCTGTTTGGGATATTATCTCAGAAGTTCTCAATGAAATTACCGATAATGAGAATAATTTATTGAAGGCTATTAATGAAGCTGAAAGTAAAATTGCCAATCAGAGTTTTTTACAAAGAGCATTACAATTAAAGGAAAGTAAATTGTAATCTGTTTTATGATTGTTTTTACACATATATTTTTGTGCGATTACAATATAAAGTAGAGACGCACCGTAGTGCGTCTAACAACAGGTTATTTTATTTTTGTTTACGCATGTACCTTTGTGTGATTACAATATAACGTAGAGACGCACCGCAGTGCGTCTAACAAGAGGTTAAATCATCATTTTATAATTGCTCTATAAATGAAATATAATCATGTGCGCTTTTTTCTATCCTTTCTGGAGTAGCATTATTTTCTGCACCATAAAAAGCGAATAGCGGTTTATAATCGGCTTTTATATAATTAAAAGTAACTTCAAACGGAGCAGTTAGTTGCTCTAATGTGTATTTGTATCTACCTGTTATACTGTAGTCTTCTTCATTAATTCCTGCGGCGATGCTTAAAGCAATTTTTTTATTGCTTAGTTTATATCCACTTTTGGAGCCATATGCCCATCCGTGTGTTAATACTTCATCCAGCCATTTCTTGAATAAAGGCGGTGAATTAAACCAGTAAAAAGGGAATTGAAATATAATTGAATCATGGGTTTCTAAGAGCTGTTTTTCTCTTTCAATATCAATTTTCTCATCTGGATACTCACTATGTAAATCATGCAAGAGATACTTTTCGGGATGTTTTTTTAGTTCCTCAATCCATCGTTTGTTTATAATCGAATTCTTTAAATCGGGATGTATAATAATTACTAAAGTTTTCATGTTATGAATTTTAAAATTTGCTACTGCAAAGGTCAAATACATAGAGGGATTAATCAATAAGGGGCGAATTAATCATGTAGTGATAAATTAATCACCATTGAAAACTGAAGTAAGAACTCTATTTTATCTTTACTTTTGTAAATTAACAAATGAAACTAAAGATATGTATCAACGAAAAATTCCAATAGATTATAATTGTGGTCTTACTGTTGCAATGGAAGTGGTAGGTTCTAAGTGGAAGTTTTGTTTACTAGATGAAATTTCTAAAGGGATAAAGCGCCCTAAAGATTTAGTAAAAGAAATCAGTGGTATTAGCAAGCGCGTATTACAAAACCAATTAAAAGAACTGGAATTTCATGGACTTTTAAGTAAAACAGTTTACACAGAAGTTCCGCTACGAGTAGAATATTATCTTACCGAAACAGGAGAATCTCTTTTGCCATTAATTGTAGCACTCGATAAGTGGGGACTAGGTTTTGCACCTCAGTTACAAACAATATTAGAAAAAGAAGTTAGCCTTGAGTTGCATTAATGGCACGAATTTTTTTCAACATAAAGCTTAGCGAACTTTGCGTATCCCGAAGGGGCGGGATTGCGTTCTTTGCGGTTAATTTTTTTTTACACAAATTGCCACGAATTTTTATTGAGTATAAAAACTATATACGTAGTATTTAAACTCAACACACAACGTAACCCCAAACTTGTCACCCTGACGCAGGAAGGGTCTCTGTTAGTGACTCGACAAAGATTATGGAGTTTCTCGTGGAGACCCTTCGTTCCTCAGGGTGACAATATTGAGGTAAAGCTTTGCGCCCTTTGCGTTTAATTTTTTGCCACAGATTTTAAAGCTTTGCGTTCTTTGCGTAAATCCTTGCGACCTTTGCGGTTAAATAACCGTAACAGTATCAAAATTCAATGTTTCTATTACCGATAAATCAGTATTAAATTGTACAAAGCTTGCAGGGAATCCAGTTTTTATTTTACCAAGTTTATCTCCCATGCCAATGGCATTTGCCACGTGTGAAGTTGCCATTTTTATCGCTTCATCTGCAGAAACATCTAAATGATTATAAGCATTCTGTACTGCATCTAGCATCGATATACTTGCTCCGGCAAGACTCCCTTCTTCGTTTCTATAAAAACCATCTTCAAGATGAGCATTAAAATTATCCCATACAAAAGAGGAAACTTTACGCCCAAGAAATGTAGCATCACTAATTAAGAAGAATTTATCTTGTTTTAGTTTATAAGCCAATTTTGCTGCAGCATAATCACAATGTGCGCCATCCAGAATCACGGGTGCATAAACATTTTCATTTTCGAGAGTTGCTCCAACTAAACCAGGTTCGCGATGACCAAATTGTGTCATGGCATTAAATAAATGGGTAACGAGTTTTATCCCTTTCGAAAAGTAAACCTGTGCTTCTTTGTGGGTAATGGTCGAATGTCCTATCGAAATTGTAATTCCGCTTTCTAATAACATATTCAGTTGTTCATCGGTAAAACATTCTGGGGCAATCGTGATTACTTTTATAACATCTTTTCCATGTCGTATAATTTCTTCAAGCTCAGAATTAGTTGGTTTACGCACTTGGTCAATACTATGTGCTCCACGCTTTAAAGGATTTAAAAAAGAACCTTCCAGATGCATTCCAATTACGCCATTGTTATGCTTTTTTCTGTAACTACGCACAGCTTCAATTCCTTTAAGAATCGTTTCGTTAGATGATGATATTAAACACGGAAGCACATGAGTTGTTCCGTATTTAAGACTTGAATCATATATATCCTGAATTGTTTCTTCGGTTGGTGTCTGACTAAAATAATGCTTTTCGCCACCGTTTATCTGAATATCGATAAATCCTGCCGCAATATGGTTTCCTTGTAAATCAATCGTTTCAATATCATTTGGAATATCATTTTGAACAGAAAGAATCGTTCCGTTTTCGATAATAATGACACCGTTATTAATTATTTCGTCACCAGTATGTATAGTTGTATTGATAATGGCTTGTTTCATTTTTATAATTTTATTGCTAATGTTTAATTAAGTATTTTACATTAATTGCACTACTTTTTATATTTAATCTTGTAATACAAACTTAGCATATTTCTTAAACAATGATAAGGATTTGATTTTCAATATTAGATTGTTTTTTTTATCAAAAATATATTTTCGTAAGGCACCAGAGTAGCAAAATTTCACAGATAATTTGTGAATACAAAATGGGAAACTTCAATTTTATAAAAGTCGAATATGCACATTAGGGTTTGGCTAATAGTTAGTAATTAGGCGATTAGCATTATTAATTTTTAGAGGTAATGATATTTTTTTTATCTTTAATAGGAATTAAGTATCTTATTATTAATAACTTATAAATGTAATAATTATGACTACAGCTACTTCTATTACCATTTTAAAACAGCAAAAAACACTTAAAACGCTAGCATCTATATTCCAGTTTTTGGCTTATGTTGTTGGTTTAGTAACACTAATAGGGACAGTGTATCTTATTGCGACTCCAAGAGGAATTGGGGGATGGATTTTGCCAGCATCTACTTTTTTTTCAGGATTTATTCTGTTTTTATTTTTATTCTCTTTTTCAAAAATTATAAATATTCTAATTGAAATCAGTAGCAAATGAAAAAGAATTTCATCTGTTTGTTATGCATTCTAATATTAGGATCATGCGCTGATAAGAAAAGTAGCGAAGGCGAAACAGTAGATGTAGTTTTGGTTGGTGGTGGAATCATGAGTGTGACTTTGGCAAATATGCTAAATGAGCTTGATCCAGACATGACCATGGTTGCCTACGAAAGGCTTGATGCTGTAGGTCTGGAAAGTTCATCGGCATGGAATAATGCCGGAACAGGACATTCTGCACTATGCGAACTCAACTATACACCCGAACTAAAAGATGGTAGTATTGATACTCATAAAGCGGTTGAGATAAATGAATCCTTTGAAATCTCAAAAGAGTTTTGGTCGTATTTGGTAGGAAATAATAAAATTGGTCCACCAAAAACCTTCATTAATCCAACGCCACATATGAGTTTTGTGATAGGAGAAGACAATGTAAAATACCTTAAGAAAAGATTCCTGGCATTGCAGAAAGAACCCCTTTTTACTGGTATGGAATTTTCTGATGATCAAAAACAAATCAATAATTGGATTCCGCTTGTAATGAACGGAAGAGATCCTTCGCAAAAAGTTGCTGCTACAAAAATTGATATTGGAACCGATGTTAATTATGGAGCACTTACTAATGAGTTGACTTCTAATCTTGTAAAATCTGGAAAAATGAAGTTGGAAGTAAATCATGAAGTAACCAATTTTAAAAGGAATGAAGATGGTACTTGGAAAGTGTATATTAAAGACTTAAAAAATAATATAACCAAAACCATTAATGCGAAGTTTGTTTTTATAGGAGCAGGAGGAGCAACGCTCCCATTACTAGAAAAAACACATATTCCTGAAGCAAAAGGTTATGGAGGTTTTCCTGTAAGCGGGGAGTGGTTGGTGTGTAATAATCCTAAAATAATAGCGCAGCATCAAGCCAAAGTATATGGAAAAGCTTCGGTAGGTTCACCACCAATGTCGGTTCCGCATCTTGATACGCGAGTTATCGATGGTAAAAAAGAACTTTTATTTGGACCTTTTGCAGGATTTTCATCCAAATTTCTTAAAAACGGAACTTGGGCAGATTTGCCTGCATCATTTAATTTCTATAATATAAGGCCTATGCTAGAAGCTGGTCTTGACAATGTTCCGCTTACAAAGTATTTGGTAGAACAAGTTGTACTTACACCCGAACAAAGATTGGCGGCATTGCAGGAATATTTTCCTAAAGCCAAGATGGAAGATTGGGATTTAAAAATTGCAGGGCAAAGGGTTCAGGTTATAAAAATTGACAATACAACACAAAGGGGGATTTTACAATTTGGTACCGAAGTCGTAACAGCGTCAGACGGAAGTGTTGCTGCTTTACTCGGTGCATCGCCAGGAGCATCAACCTCGGTTTCGATTATGCTCAAGGTAATAGAAAAATGTTTTAAAAATGAACTTAAGACACCAAAATGGCAAGAGAAAATAAAAGAGATGATTCCGTCATACGGACTAAAATTATCAGATAATATTCCTCTCGCTAATAAAATAAGGAAAAACAATAGTGAGAAACTCGGAATTGTTTGGAAAGAAATCCATACAGTTGCTCCAAAAACGGAGACTCCTTAATTGATTTCTGATTTTTAAAGAATCTATCCATACGTTATAAAAGATGTATGGATTTTTTTTGCAATTTAAATAGCCGTAAAAAGAATGTATTACGTTATTATTTAGTGAAATAATAGATTACAAAATGTAGGTAAAATGTGTTTCTAAAATAAATTAGAAGGTTTTGGTTCGTAATTATATGTTAAATACGTCAGTTTTATAATAACAAAAAAAGCTGTTTTAAGATTTGAGATGCTTATTTTGTTTTATAATGTGGCCATGAATTTAGTTTTAAAAAGTATTGAGTTCCTTCGATTATTAATCATAGTAATTAATAATTGAAGGAACTTTTTAATGTAGGTTAAGGAAAAAAATATTTATAAATTCGCCACAAGAAATAAAAACGATTCTACTATTATTAATCGTGCTATTTCTTTTTAGATAGACTGTTTTGTTTCAATGCCCTGAAAATATTATAACCTATGAAGAATTTATTTTTTACGCTTACATTTTTAATTTGCTCATTTACGAGTATCAATGCACAAACCGAAGGTCTTGATGTAGGAGACATAATTCCAGATATAGATCTTCCGGATACAAAAGGCAATGTAGTAACTCTTTCCTCTTTAAGAGGATCTTTGGTATTTGTTGATTTTTGGGCATCATGGTGTGGACCTTGTGTTAAGGAACAACCTGAATTAATAAAATTGTACCAAAAATATCCTAATAAGTTTTTGATTTATGGTGTTTCTTTAGACTCTAAAAAACAGGCTTGGTTAGGCGCAATGGCAAAAATAAAACAACCATGGATACAAGTAAGTGATTTAAAACTTTGGGATTCTCCTGTTGTATTAAACTATAAAATTCAAGCAATTCCGCTTAATTTTTTAATTGATAAAAACGGAATCATTCTTGCCAAAAATATTCATGGTAGTAAATTAGATGAGCTTATTAAAACGTTAACAACTGCTAACTAGTTTTCTTTTTATTTTCTTCTTTATCAAATTCCCTTTCCATTATATTGCTCAGGATTAGTATTTCTAGTTCCTAATGTAAAGCAATATTACAGCTCCTTTATGCCTTTATTTTTTTGAGTTTTGCCTATGTTTTAAATCAAAAATGGCTTAACGCAAGACATTATTGCTTTTTAGTGAACAATGTATAAAAGAATACTCTAGACCTTTACTTCCTAATATAATTTTATTTTCTAAGCCTAAAAACGCAACTGTATTTGTTTGTGATACAGTTGTGTATGGTTATTTATTTAAGGTTTGTTATTATATATGCCGTGTTATAAATAATAGAAAGTTCTTAATGTTGATTAAAAAAAATGCGTAAACTCCAGATTTATAGTGCTAAAGTTATTGATAGATTATTCCTTTTTGCGAAGTATAAAAATAAGATTATAAAAACATCTATAAAAAATACTTTGCAAACATTAAGTTTATTTGATGAGCAGAAAAGGCAAGAATATCTTTTGGCTTTGAACGAAGTTGTAATAAAAGAAAAGATTTTTTTGAATAGAAATCTTGTTATTCGCGATTTATCTAAAAAAACGAGTATTCCTGTACATCAACTTTCTATTTTGATTAATACACAATATAACCTTCGTTTTCAGGATTATATTAATAGAAAAAGAGTAAGTTATTTTATAGACAACTTTGATCATAATTTGACTATTGAAGGAATGGCTTGGAATTCGGGATTTAAATCCAGAACAACTTGTTTTAGGGCATTTATAAAACATACAGGAAAATCTCCTTCAGACTACATTAAATTTATAAAAAAGAGTTGTTGTTAAGAAGATTTTATTTCTGTATTATAAATATTCAGAGTATTCTTCATTAGAAAATTATGTAAGAAAAATCAATTGCTTATATTAGATGTTTTAGTTAAGTATTCACTTTTGGTACGATTGTTTCTTTTTGATTTGTTATTTAAATTAAATAGTTGAGGTTAAATTGTTCAGATGAATTAAATTATAAAACGGGTGTTTTTATGAAAACATTTGAACATTTTTGTAGCGCAGATCTAGATTGGGTTGCTCATTTTGCAGCGCAACTTGGAGCTAAAATAGAAGGGAATTTTATAGTTATTCCTAAGAAGTGTCATTATTCCGGAACATGTTATTTTCTAGAATGTAATGAAGGTATTGTTGCGTTTTATGTAGATGTGGTTCATAATATTGATTTTCAGGTAACGCAGAAAAATGTAAAAGATGATTTCGTTGCGATGTATTATAATCTGACAGAAGGAGAAGTTTCTATTTTAAAAGATGATATTGTATACGACTTAGGGCTTTGGAAATATAATTTACTAATTATGGATGGTGCCTTACAGTCAGATTTTTACGCTAAGGCAGGAAGTAAAATTTATATGCTTTGTGTTTTTATAAAAAAAAATATCTTACAATTTTTTGCTCAAAAGAATAATATTCCTTTTGATAGTATTAAAAAAAAGAGGAATCACGAAGATAGGGAGATTGTAAAATTTGACCGAATGAGCAACGAGAGTTATCATATTCTGAACGATTTACGCAAACTAAAAGTTGGAGGAGCAATATTTGATTTAAATCTAAAAGGAAGTGTTCAGTTATTACTTTCAAACTATTTAAATAAATTATCAAAAAAAAGAATCATCCTCGAAGAAGTTAATAGAAATGATTTTAATGCTATCATTTCTAGCCAAATGTATTTAATGGATAACGTAGAAAGTAATTTTCCCACGATTAAAAAACTGGCTTTTAATGCAAATATGTCTCTATCAAAATTTAAAGTTCTTTTTAAAGAAATAACAGGAACTACGCCAAATTTGTTCTTTATGAATAATAAATTGCATAGAGCAAAAGAACTCCTTGAAGGTAGACAACTAACGATATTACAAATTTCGGATAGATTGCATTTTGGAAATACGTCCTATTTTGGGGCAAAATTTAAAAAGTTTTTTGGGATATCTCCCAGTACTTTTATCAAGCAATTATGAGATGAAAATCGTATAATCATCTTTGCAAAATACAAGAGGGTTTATTCCTGATTCTTTCGTAAAAAGGGACTTCTATTTTTATAAAAATGGATACAATGTGTATAATTTTTACACAAGTTGTATACTAATTATACACAGTTAATATACAAAAACTATCGTAATCGTCTCAATTTCTATTTAAAAGGACAATGGCACGGGGCTTGCTAAATTGGGATTTGTCCATTCTTTACAAACGAGAACAAGAAACGAAAAAGGATGGCATTTAGATAAAAGCCTTAATATAGAAAACGATAGTAATACAAGCATGAAAACTGAAACAATTTCAAAACAATTATTCTCTACAAGCAGCAATACAGGTAATAGCGGAGATTCATTAACAGGTTCTTTTTTTCGTATTAACGATAAATCATTCGCAAAAGCGATAAAAGAAACATCAAGTCCGTTAGGGATTATGGTACTTATCAGTACTTTTTTATTAATGATTGCTGGAGCTTTCTTAGTATATAAATTTCAATCAGACTTTGACCAATTTCATATAGACAGAATAAATTCTACGTGGGGATATCCATTTTTGGTTATAACAACAGTCTTTTTTCTTTTTAAAACGGGTGTTTTTTTATTTAATTTATTTCTTTATTTTAAATATAAACCAATAGAATCTGTTACAGATGAGTTATTGCCAACTTGTACCATAATTGTTCCTGCTTACAACGAAGGTAAACTGGTTTGGGATACTTTAGTAAGTTTAGCAGATAGCGATTATCCAGAGCAAAAAATGCAAATACTTGCTATTGATGATGGTAGTAAAGATGATACTTGGTACTGGATGCAACAAGCAAAAGTAAAATTAGGAGATCGTTTATCTATCTATCAGCAGCCTAAAAACCAAGGAAAACGTCATGCATTACACCGTGGATTTAATCTTGGTAACGGAGAAATTTTTGTGACTGTAGATAGTGATTCAGTAGTAAAAAAAGATACAGTAAGAAACTTAGTAAGTCCGTTTATTACAAATAAAAATTGTGGAGCCGTTGCAGGAAATGTACTTGTTTTAAATAATAAAAAAGCAATACTTCCTAAAATGTTAAATGTAAGTTTCGTAATGAGTTTTGAATTCATGCGTTCTGCCGAAAGTGTATTAGGATCTGTACTTTGTACTCCTGGAGCTTTAGCAGCTTATCGTAGTGATGCCGTATTTGCATGCCTTCCGGAATGGATTGATCAAACTTTTATGGGACAACCATCAGACATTGGCGAAGACCGTGCAATGACAAACATGATCTTAAAACAAGGACATGAAGTATTGTTTCAAAGAAATTCATACGTATTAACAAACGTACCCGAAAATTATACTGGTTTATATAAAATGTTCATCAGATGGGGAAGAAGTAATGTGCGTGAGAACTTAATGATGGCACAATATGTTTTTAAAGATTTTAGAAAAGGATCTAAATTTGGTACAAGATTATTATTTATAGATCAATCGCTTAAAATTGTTATGGCATATCCATTCATGTTATTTATGCTGTTTTTTATAGTAGTACATCCATTATTGTTTTTAGGATCTACGCTTTTAAGTATATTGATTGTATCTAGTTTCTCGGCTTTATTTTATGCCAAAAGACATAATGTATCAGAGTCATTCTGGGCATATTCTTATAGCGTGTTTTACACCTTTGGTTTATTCTGGATTACCCCTTATGCAATTATTACAGCAAATAAAAGAGGTTGGTTAACACGTGGTTTATCTGAAGTTAAATAGATAAAACGATTGTGATTTTATAAACTCAAACGAGTTAAAATATTTATAAAAATATTTTAACTCGTTTTTTTTATGATGTGTCGTTGGGGTAAAAACGATTCTACAAAACTGATAACAGCTTTGTAGAACATATACTCAATATACTCTCAAACTTGTCACCCTGAGGCACGAAGGGTCACCACTAGTAGCTCGATAATGTAAGACAAGTTTGTGTTAGTTTCTTGCGAAGACCCTTCGTACCTCAGGGTGACAATATTGAGGAAGAACTTTGTGCACCTTGCATAAAACCTTGCGCTCTATTTTTTAACAGTAATTGCATCCGAAAGAGTTAATTTCATCTTTTACCAACTAGTTAACAATTACTTTTTAGAGTGTTTTTTATCTTCGCCAAAAAATATTTTAAATTTAGATTATGAGATATTATTCAATTTCATTGCTTTTTTTCTTTTTCATTACATTGTCAAATGCGCAACATCATAATAGTAGTACAGATAAACCGTCGACACATGGAATGTTGATTTTTGGGAAAGAAAAAATTTATGCTTCGCACTTACCAATGTTTCATTCTCCACATAATTATCAAATTATTTTGGAACTAGAATTGGATAGTAAAACAAAGAAACTATTTGTAGAGGATCAGGAAAAGAACCCGGATTATAACACTTATATGATTGAGCCCGAAAAGTTTGTTTTGCCAGATATGATTAACAATCCTAAATCATTTAAAGCAAATCTTTACAGAGGTCATTTTGAAAGAGGAGGGAAGAAAATAGCTTCGGATGTTGTGGTATCTATCAAACAAGTGATTTTTTATAAAAAGTTTAATCCGGATGAAGTAAAGTCAAGTGCAACTAATTTTATAATTTTTGGTAATGCAAAAGAACAATTTATGGTTCATGAGCTTATAAATAAACCCGATTTCGAGCAGATTTTAGAAGTAAAAATAGATTTGACTACACTTATAAAAAATGAAAAATATAGTTTAATCAATGTGAATAAATCTGGAAATAGTCCAATTGGAGTAGCTGGAAATGATATTCAGGTTGATGCAAATGGAACGAATTATTCTATTACTCTTTTAAAACAATTGTATCTGGAATTTGATGATTTAAAGTAATATTTTATAAAAAGAAAATAACTATTTCTCGAACCATATAAGTGATGTAAGTTCATTTAAGTTTTGCAGAAAAGACCAGCTTATATTTACTTACATCACTTATATGGTTAAATTAATTACTTTAATATAATCGATGGAGTAGTTTCTCGTATAAAAATCAACGCATCAAAATCGATACCGGGCTTCATAGGTAATGCTATTACATTAGTCCAGTTAGAGTATATATTGGTTATGTTGCCATTTGCATTATAAAAAGGACTTTCTTCGGCAGTATCAAAGGCTACAAAGAAAGTAGGGAACTTAGCTTCTGCAAACAATGCCGAATAAGATTTTGGTTGCGCTTCAAAACTGTGTTCTACATAATCATTGCCGTCTAATACAGTCACTTTTCCTTTAAAAGTATCAAAACCTATTGCGTAATATTCATTGCCGTATTTCTCTTTTACATGATATCCCATTCCTTTTGCTTTAGGCATATTGGTATCTTTTGCAAAATGGATATTGTGTCCCCAAATAATGGTTTTGGTTTTAGTTTCTTGTTGGAAATCGATAAGATTTTCGGCCATAAATTGATCTCTGGCCAAAGGATTAGATAATAATGTGCCTTGGTATAAAAGGGATATGTATTTTTTAAATTCATTAAAACCTTTAATTGTCGATGTGCCTTTAAGTTTTACTTCGGTATTTAAGCGAGAAATAATTCCCGTTTCATCATCAGATAATTCATATAGAGGAAAATCTGGAGTTGTTATCTTTTTTAAAACTGGTATTGCAGCTGATCCATTAGTATAAAGAGACGCATTTTTTGTTAAATAAGCAGAACAAAAGTTGGCAGACGCATCAATATCAGATTTGATATAATTAGTGTCAAAACCAAAAAGATTAACTTTATCCTTAGGAGTTTTGGAGGTATTATATGTCTTTACCCATTCAAATAAATCATATATTTCTTTTGTATTAAACAATCGTAATGGTTTCATGAGTTGTTTTAAATCTCCTTTTCCAGTTAATAAATAAACATTAATTGGTTCTATCGCCGAATATCCAAACTCAAAACCAATCGATTTATATTGGGCATTTGTGATTAGATATTTGATAATGCGATTCTTCTCGGTATAAAATTCATGAGTTCCGTGAGAAGCTTCTCCCAGGCCACAAATTTTGTTATCCTTGAGCAGATTGGTTAACTGCGAGTAATAAGCCTTATTGTCATTCTCATTGTCGGTAATGGGTAATGCATGAGAATTTATCCAGCTTAGGGATTGTCCTTGAGCAAAAGTACAAACAGAAAAAAAGCAACTGAACAAAACGGAGTAAAGGAAGTTTTTGGTCATATAGTAGTTTTTGATTACTAAAATACAAATAATAATTATATGATGTAATGCAATACCTTTTGTACTTTAATAATTATTTATGCTATTGACCTGTTAACTTGAAAATTGCAATAAAAACTAACACAACAGCATAAGTGATGAATAGCAAATGGGTTGTGGTCATTTTCATTCTTATTCGAGCCAGTCTCTTTAATTTATTACGATGCAGTAGTCTTTTTTGTTCAGGATAGTTGTTCATAATGATTTAGATTTTCATTATTGAAGCAAACATAATACCTGTAAATTTTGTAATGAATTAAACGATTGTTTGTTAGTGTTTTATGGTTTTTTTTAATGTTTTTTTTATAAAATGAATACTATCAAAATGATATTATATTTCTCAAAATGGAATAGTTCCTTTTTTAATTTCCTTTTATCCGATTTAAGATTCCTTGCATTAAGGCTTTTCCATCACGTTTTTGCTTAGGAACTTCTTGAGCCTTTAGTTTTCCGTTTTCATCCTTAAAAATATAGCTAAAGGCAAATTGAGGCTGTTTGGGATCTTTAGTAAGCAAGCCAAAGCGCAAATCATTAAAGTAATACTCGTTATCTTTTTTGGTTACAATAAACCATCCTTCGCTCACTTTTTTTAAGGTTTCAAAATCGGGATTGCCAGTAAGCTGCTGCGATAAGGCATTGTTTTTTTCATAACGTTCAAAAGTTATCGGCTGGCTATCAAATAAGGAATAATCACCTAATAGATACGCTTCTTTTGTAGCCACATTAGCATTCCATAAAATGCAATTAAAGGCAGTAGGTTTTACAATAAGATCACTATAAGATATATGTTGTTCTTGCAATGCATTTTTAAATTGTTGTAAAGCATATAATTTTAAACTACAAGTTACCAAGAGATAAAACGAACTAATATATATTCCGCGTAAAACATATTTTTTTCGCAAAGCGAAAGTAGGTTTGCGCAATCCTATAATTAAACAAATAAGCAACGGAAGCGTATATAAAGGATCAATTACAAATATAGTTTTTAAGGCAATTCGGTCGGGTAGAGGCCAGAAAATTTGTGTTCCCCAAGATGTAAACATATCCAGTAATACATGGGTAAATAAACACCAAAATACTAAAATAGTAGCACTACGAAAATTAATTTTCTCTTGTTCGATCTTAGAAATAAGCCAACCTAAAATGGGCGATAGTAAACCAAAAAATAATAAGGAATGACTTAATCCCCGATGAATTGCTACACCATCTACTGGGTTTAAAAACTGCCCAAACAAAACATCTAAGTCAGGTATAGTTCCTAGAATTGCACCATATAAAATCGTTTTGCGTTGCAATTTTTCACCTGCACATAATTCGGCAGTTGCAATTCCTAACACAATTTGAGTAAAAGAATCCATGAGTTGTAGTTGAACAGCAAATTTAAACAGAAAGATCTAAAGTATTAAAATGTTTTTCAACTGTATCGGAGTGGAATGTTTATAGCAAATATTGTCTATAATGGGACACAGATGATACGGATTTACAAAAGTAAAGACGCGGATCAAAACGGATTT